>JALHLV010000007.1 GCA_022844405.1 Sphingomonadales bacterium
CCCGGCGGCGTGCCTGGCCCGAGCCACCGCGAGCGTGTCTTCCAGCGACGCGACCGTATGTTCGGCCACCGCCCGCCGGTCGCGCGCGTCGCGCACGGCGATGTAGAGCCCGACGGCCGTCCGCCGTACCTCCAGCCGCGCCGCCGCCAGCCGCGCCTCCGCGCCCAGGGCCGAGGCCTGGGCGGCGTGCGCCCGGTTGCGTTCGGCGCCCGAGAAGTCCGGCGTCCAGGCGAAGGAAACCGAGCCGGCGATGCTGTCCGTGCGCGCCGGATCGTCGCCCGGCTTCGAGGTTTGCGCCGATCCCCCAGCGTCGAGGCGTGGCGCCAGAGCCCCGCGCGCCGAGCGCAGGCTGCCCATGGCCTCGGCGGCGCGCGCTTCGGCCAGCGCCACGTCGTCGCCGTCTTCCGCCAGGGCCAGGATACGGTCGAGCTCGGGATCGCCGTAAGCCCGCCACCAGCGATCGTCGATGTTGGCGGCCGGAAGCGACGGCTCGGTCCAGGCCGCGGGGACGGCACGCGGCCGGGGCGTCTCCGGCATGGCGGCGCAGGCCACCAGGGCCAGCGGCAGCAACAGGAGCGGGGCGCGCTTCACGAGGGACTCCGCGCCGCGACGGGGGCCGCGTCGATGTAGACGTCCATGCGCTGGCCGACGAAGGCTGCCGACTGCCTGGGATCGAAGGCGTAGATCGCCTCGATGACCCGCGTGTTGACCCGCTCGGCGCCGCCCGACAGCGCCCGTTTCTCGACCGCCTGAGGCTCGAAGCGGACGAAGGCGAGGGCAATGCGCTGGCCCGTGCGGCCGCGCAGCGTCCCGGTCGCTTTCGCGCCAGCGGCGACGCGGGGCATGTCGGTTTCATCGATTTCGACCCGGACATGCAGTGGATCGGCGACGCCCATGGTCATCAGCGGCATCTGGACCGGTCCGGCGATGGCATATTCACCCACCCGCACGTCGATCCGGAACACGGTACCCGCGATCGGCGCGCGGACCGTCAGCCGGTCGATCTCGGTGCGCACGGCATCCGCCTGCGCCTGGGCGGACCCCAGGTTGGCCCGCGCCTGTTTCACCGCGGCGTCGGCCCGGTCGGCGCCGAACCGGCGCCGCGCCACCTCGTCCGTGCTCACCGCGCGCGGGTCGCGGACGGCCTCGAACATCGCCAGGCGCTGGCGCTCGTCGGCCAGCGCCACCTCGGCCGATGCCAGCGCCGCGCGGGAGGCCTCGACGCTCGCCTCCGCCTGGTCCAGAGCCGCCTGCTGGGCCCGGTCGTCGAGCCGGAACAGCGGCGCGGCCCGTTCGACCGCCTGGCCCGGCACGACGAAGACCTCGCGGACGACGCCGGGCAGGTCGCTGGCGATGGCGATCATTTCGCCGCGCGGTTCCACCACGCCGACACCGGCGACCGCCGTGGCGAAGGGCGAGGCGGGCGGCGCCACGGGCGGCTCGGTGCGACCGCGCTCGGGCCTGATCGTCGAGACGATGGCGAAGGTCAGCAGGGCGACCGCCAGCACCGGCAGGCCGAAGCGCGAGAAAGGCTTAATGGACATGCAGTTCCTCCGGCAGCGTATCGTCGGCCGAGTCGCCCGCGATGCGCCCGTCTTCCATGGCGATGATCCGGTCGGCGTAGTGGTAGATGCGGTTGTCGTGGCTGACGACCAGCACGGCGCGGCCCGGGTCCGCGCTGACCTGCTTGAGAATGTCCATGACCTGGCGCCCGGACTGCGCGTCGAGCGCCGCGGTCGGCTCGTCGCAGACGATGAGCGCCGGCGCGTGCACGATGGCGCGGGCGATGGCGACCCGCTGCTGCTGACCGCCGGAAAGCTGGCGCGGCAGCTTGTCGGCGTGCGCGCCCATGCCCAGCGTCTCCAGCACGGCGCGCGCCCGTCCGGCGCCGTCGCCCAGGCTCATGCCGCCGGCGACCAGCGGCATGGCCGCGTTCTCGGCGGCGGTGAGCGCCGGCAGCAGATTGTACTGCTGGAAGATGAAGCCGATCCGGTCGCGGCGGAACCTGACCTTCTCGGCGTCGGCCATGGCGGTGATGCGCCTGCCCATCACGTCGACGTCGCCGCCGGTCGGCCGCAGCGTGCCCGACAGGATCGACAGCAGCGTCGTCTTGCCGCAGCCCGACGGCCCCACCAGCATGGTCAGCCTTCCCATGTCCAAGGTGAAGTCGATGCCGTGCAGCACCTTGGTGCGCGTGCCGTTGGAGCCGAACTCCATCTCGATGCCGTGCGACTGGACCGCGTGGGCCATTTCTATCCCCTGAACACGATGGCTGGATCGACCCGGAACACCTTGAGCAGGCTGCCCAGCGACGCGATGGCGATGATCAGGCCGACCACCACCCCAACTCCCACCAGCACCTGCCAGCGGAGGATGAAGCCCTCGAGCGCTGGCACGTCCTGAGTGAAGCTGAAGAAGACGGCGCAGGTGCCGATCCCGAGGCAGAAGCCGAGGGCGCCGACCACCGCCGCCTGCAGCAGCACCATGCCGGCGATCTGGCGGTTGGTGGCGCCGATCGCCTTGAGCGCGCCGAACTGCTTCAGGTTCTCGATCACGAACAGGTAGAAGGTCTGCGCGGTGATCGCCGCGCCGACGATCACCGCCAGCGCGATGGTGATGCCGAAGTTCACCGGGATGCCGGTACGCGTGAGGTAATAGAGAATGCTGCGCCAGGCGAAATCGTCCCGGGTGAGCGCCTGCAGCCCGGTCTCCGCCTCGATCCGACTCGCCAGAGCTTCCGCCGTCACGCCGTCACGGGCGCGCACCAGCACGAAGCTTAGCTTGTTGCGCGTCGGTGGCGTCACGGTGATCGCCTGGGAATAGCGCATATACGCGATGGGGAAGGTGATGAACGGCGCCGATGCGTCGACCAGCCCGCGCACCACCACCCGGCTGTCGTTGATCTCCGCTTCCTTGCCTATGGCCGCGAGCGGATCCTGGCCCGGCCAGATGAAATCGGCGCCCTGGGCGTCGAACAGGATGGCGTCGGGCTCGCGCAGGCTCTCCAGTCCGCCGGCCAGCCAGACCCGCGGCGCGCCCACCAGCGTCTCGTCGTCGACGCCCACGAGGCTGACCTGGTTGACCAGCCCGTCCGTCGTGCGGAACATCGCCAGGCCCTTGAACAACGGCACCGCCCAGGCGACGCCGTCGATGCTGCGCACCCGGCCAAGCGCCTCGTCGGGCAGGGCCTCGACCTCGTCGATATAGCGGACACGCGGATCCATCACCCAGACGTCGGCCTCGCGGACGTCGAGCACCTGGCTGGCGGTGCGGCTCATCAGGCCGATGAAGATCGAGACCTGCTGGCTCATCAGCAGCGTGGCGAACGCGATGCCGAAAATCAGGGCGATATACTTTGCCCGGTCTCCGGTCAGCATCTTGAGCGCGACTTGCCACATCCTCGGAAACTCTCCGTTCCGGGGTTGAACCGTAATCTGGTACGGTTGACTGATCTGGTTTACCCTGAGAATTAGAATACTAGCCGGATCAGTATGTCAAATGACTCGATGCCGGCGCGGAGGTGGAAGATCGTCGAGGCCGTTGTGCAAAAACGCACCAGGGGTCGTCCCCGGGATACATCGAAGGACGCCGCCATCATTCTGGCGGCCCAGCGCCTGTTTCTCGACCGGGGCTTCGAAGGGACGAGCATGGATGCCATCGCCGAGGCCGCCGGCGTCGCCAAGGCCACCGTCTATGCGCGGTTCGGCGACAAGGAGGCGCTGCTCAAGGCGGCGATCACCGAGAAGTGCGGCCGCTTTCTCGACGCCGCAACCCTGGAGCCGCGCGCATCCCGGAACCTCAGACAGAGCCTATCGACGATCGCGCGCCGCTTCCTCGCGCTGGTGACCGACCCGGACGCGGTCAGCCTGCACCGGGTGATGATGGCCGAGGGGCAGCGCCATCCGCGCCTGCCGGAGCTGTTCTTCCAGTCGGCGATCGAGCCCACGCAGGCAAGGCTGATCGCCTTCCTGCAAGCGGGGATCGACGACGGCCGGCTGGTCATCGACGATCCGCCGACCGCGGCCTGGCAGTTCCTCGCCATGGTGAAGGGCGAGGCGTTCATGCGCGCGATGCTATACCAGCCGCCGCGCCCCGCGGCCCAGATCGAGGCCTATCTCGATGCGTGCGTCGAGATGTTCCTCGCCGCCTATGGCCGCCCGCCGGAACGCTGACGGCATTTACCATCAACCGTGACTGTCGGCTCTGGCGCTGCGCGACCGACCGGTGCTAGCCTCCCGGAGAAACTTCAGGGGAGATACCGTCATGAGCACCACGTTCGATCCCGTTCGTCCGTCCGCGCCCGAGCAGGTCGACCTGCTGCACAGGGACGTACTCGATTGTCCGCACATGGCCAACAAGGTGCTGCGCGAGCAGGCGCCGGTGTGGTGGAACGAGAAGCTGGGCGGCTTCGCGGTGTCGCGCTACGACGTCATCCGCCAGGTCATCATGGACCCCGCCAACTTCTCCAACTCCAAGAGCCAGGAGGACATGCCCATCCAGCAGGAGAAGATGCGGCGCATGATCGCCAAGTTCGAGGAGAAGGGCTGGGTGCCGGCGCGCACGCTGGCGGGCCGCGACGATCCCAACCACAAGCAGATGCGCGGCCTGTTCGAGCAGGCGTTCCGCGCCAGCCGCATCAAGGCCATGGATCCGTTCGTCGAGGAAACCGCCTACAAGCTGGCCGACGAGTTCATCGCCGCCGGCAATGAGTGCGACTTCGTCAAGGCCTTCGCCGTGCCGCTGCCGCTGATCGTCATCATCAAGCAGATGGGTGGCCGCATCGAGGACATGTGGGACATCAAGCGCTGGACCGACGCCTGGATCAAGCGCATCGGCCGCATGCAGACCGAGGAAGAGGACCTGCGCAGCGTCGAGCTGGAAGTGGAGATGCAGCACTATTTCCAGCCGATCTTCGAGCGTCTGCGCCGCGAACCCGACGACACTCTGCTGTCGGACCTGGTCAACGTGGTGATCCCTGAATGGGGCCGGCCGCTGAACGACCACGAGTTGCACGCCGAGATCATGTCCGACGGCTTCGGAGGCGGTTCGGAGACGACGACCAACGCGCTGTCGGCCGGCGTCAAGCTGCTGATCGAGAACCCGGATGCGTGGCAACTGCTGAAGGGCGACCCCGACAAATACATGCGCACCTTCATCGAGGAAGTGCTGCGCCTGGAATCGCCGGCGCACACCATGGTGCGCATCGCCCAGAAGGACTGCGAACTGGCGGGCACGTTCGTACCGAAGGGATCGGTGCTCTACGTGCGCTATACGGCGGGCAACCGGGACGATGAGCATTTTCCCAATCCGGACAAGCTGGACCTGGAGCGCGCCAACGCGGCGACGCATCTGGCGTTCGGCGGCGGGGTGCATCACTGCATGGGCGCGCCGCTCGCGAGGCGCGAGCTGTATTGGGGCTTCAAGGCCATCGTCGACCGCCTCGACGACATGTGGTTCATCCCCGGCAAGAACGACTTCCGCCACCAGCCCAACTTCGTCGTGCACGCCCTCGAGGAACTGCATATCGGCTACCGGGCCAAATAGGTGGCGGAGGGTGGCAAGGTCGCGCTGGTCACCGGCGCGGGCAGCGGCATCGGCCGGGCGACCGCCTGGGCGCTGCTGGGCGCGGGCTACAGGGTCGCGTTCAACGGCCGCAAGCGCGAGAAGCTGGAGGAAGCCGCCGCCGCGAAGGATCCCGGTGGCGAGCGGACGCTGATCGTGCCGGGCGACGTCTCCGACCCCGACGCGGTCGAGGCCGTGTTTTCCGGCCTGATGCAGCGCTTCGGCCGGCTCGATCTGCTGTTCAACAACGCGGGCGGCGGTTCCGTGCCGGTGTCCATCGACGAGGTCAGCTACAAGGACTGGATGCGCGTTGTCGGCGCCAATCTGACCGGCACCTTCCTGTGCACCCAGCATGCTTTCCGGATCATGCGGGCGCAGGACCCGCAAGGCGGGCGGATCATCAACAACGGCTCCATCTCGGCCCATGTGCCGCGGCCCCATTCGTCGCCCTATGCCGCCACCAAGCACGGCGTCAGCGGCCTGACCAAGGCGACGGCGCTCGACGGCCGCGCCTACAACATCGCCTGCAGCCAGATCGACATCGGCAACGCCGCGACCGGCCTGACCAGCCAGATGGCGATCGGCATGCTGCAGCCGGATGGCTCGACGAAGCCGGAGCCGCTGATGCATGTGGACGACGTGGCGCGCGCCATCGTGTTCATGGACAGCCTGCCGCTCGACACCAACGTGCCGTCGCTCACCATCATGGCGACGCTGATGCCGTTCATCGGGCGGGGGTGATGTTCAGGTTCGCCGCCAACCTCAGCTTCCAGTTCGGCGACGCGGCATTCATGGACCGCTTCGAACGCGCCGCGAAAGCGGGCTTCACCGGCGTCGAATACCTGTTCCCCTACGAGCACGACCCGAAGGAACTGGCCGCCCGGCTCCGCGATAACGGCCTGGAACAGGTGCTGTTCAACATGCCGCCGGGCGACTGGAGGGCAGGCGACCGGGGCCTCGCCGCCGTGCAAGGGAGGGAAGCCGAATTCCGCGCCTCGGTGGATGACGCGCTGCGCTACGCCGAGGCGCTGGCATGTCCGCGTATCCACGTCATGGCCGGCGTCGCGGGTGGGCCGGAGGCCGAAGCCGCCTACCTCGCCAATCTGGAATATGCCGCGCGCCGGTTCGAGCCTTACGGCGTCACGCCGCTGATCGAGCCGATCAACCGCCGCGACATGCCGGGCTATTTCCTCGCCGACTTCGACGACGCCGTGGAGGTGATCGCGGCGGTCGCCGGAATCCGCCTCCAGTTCGACATCTATCACCGCCAGATCATCCACGGTGACGTCACCATGGGTCTCCGGTCGATGATGCCGGTGGTCCGTCACATGCAGATCGCCGGCGTCCCCGACCGCCACGAGCCGGACATCGGCGAGCTGGACGTCCGCCATGTCCTGGGTACCGTCCGCGAGCTGGGCTATGACGGCTGGATCGGCTGCGAATATCGCCCGAAGGGGGTGACGGAGGACGGATTGTCGTGGATGCGGAGCCTTGGACCCGGTTGACGGCGATCAATGACAGCCGGGGCCTGGACTCCCAAGGTCTGGTGGAATGCACCCGGGAGGACTGTCATGTTTCGCGACATTCTCGTGCCTTTGATGAACGTGCCGGAGGCGGATGCCAGCGCCACGCTGGAGAAAGTCGCCGCGACGGCGGCCAGGCTGGGCGGCGATGTTTCGGGCCTGGCGGTCGAGGTCGACTTCGCCCAGCCCGTCTACATGTACGGCGACGCGGTGGTCTTCATGTCCCAGGCATTTCTGGATGCCGAGGCAGCCCAGCACACCCGCGTGGAAGATCTGCTGCGTCGATTCGAACAGCATGCCGCGGTGGCCGGCGTCGCCAGTGAGTCCGAGATCGTCCGAGCGGCAGCCGGCGAGGTCGCCGGTCTGCTGGCGGAACGCGCGCGGACGCACGACCTGGCGATGTTCGTGCTGGGCGATGACGATCATTACGCCCGCAACTGTGTCGAGGGGGTCATATTCGGCTCGGGCAGGCCGGTTCTGGTGCTGCCGCGGGCGGCGCCGGCAAGCGCCATGGCGAATGTGCTGATCACTTGGGACTTCAGCCGGGAAGCGGCCAGGGCCTTCGCGGATGCCATGCCCATCCTGCGCCAGGCGGCCAGCGTCACGGTCGTGCATGTCGCGGACGACGGCGCGTCCTGGCATCCCGGCGCCAAGGCGCTGGAGCGGCACCTCGAACGCCTGGGCATCGGGGCCAGATACCACCAGCTCGCGAAGGGCACGCTGACCGTCCACCAGACGATCGAGGCCTATGCGCGCCACAACGGCGCCGACCTGGTCGTCATGGGCGCCTATGGCCACTCGCGCCTGCAGGAATTCGTGCTGGGCGGCGTGACGCGGGAGGTGCTGAAGGCGCCCTTCGTGCCGGTGCTGCTGTCGCACTAGCGGGCCGCAGGGGACGACGGCTGAAACTAATACGGCCTGTCCCCATCCACCGTCGCCCGGTGCATCACCCGGCGCTGGCCCTGGTAGTCGTTAAGCGCGTAGTGCTGGGTGCAGCGGTTGTCCCAGAAGCCGACCTCATCCTGCCGCCAGCGGTGGCGGTAGACGAAGGGCGCGCTGGTGGCGTGGCGGCACAGGAAGTCCAGCAGCGGCTGGCTTTCGGTGCGGGTCATGCCCTTGAACTTGGTGGTGAACGCCTCGTTGACGAACAGCAGCTTACGGCCGGTTTCCGGATGGGTGCGCACGACCGGATGCTCGGCGCGACCGGACGCCTGCTCGGCGGCCATGGTCCGCATGGTGCGGCCGTCGTCGGTGTAGATGCCGTTGGTGCCGTAGATGTCCTCGGCGGTGTGGACGGCGACGAGGCCGTCCAGCATCTGCTTCATGCCGCTGCTGAGCGCGTCGTAGGCCAGGTACATGTTGGCCCACATGGTGTCACCGCCCTTGGCCGGGATCTCCCGCGCGTAGAGGATGGAACCCAGGGCGGGCTCCTGCTGGAAGGTCATGTCCGAGTGCCAGCCGCCGCCGAAATTGAACCGGTCGGTCGGCTCCTTGACGATGTTGAGCACCTCGGGATGGCCGTCCAGCGGCTTCACATGCGGATGGACGTTGAGGGTGCCGAAGCGGCGGCCGAAATCCTTGTGCTGGTCGGGCGTCAGGTGCTGATCCGGGAAGAAGATCACCAGATGGTCGAGCAGCGCCTGGCGCACCTGGCCGAACACATTGCCGGTCATGGGCCGCGACAGGTTGACGCCGTGGATGCGGGCGCCCGCGGCCGAGCCCAGCGGTTCGATCTCGATGCCGGTCATGACATACTCCCGGTCAGTGGCGGTTGAAGGCATTGATACGCCTTCGGGCGACGGGCGCGCAACGTTGTCCCGACAGGTGAAAGATAACAGTTCATTAAAAAATCATTCGTGCTTAAACTGGCGTCCGAATCCGTGGACCGCCACGAGGAGAAACACATGGTCGCGATCGTCCGAGTTCAGGAAGCCGTCAAGACGCCGATCGAGAAGGCGCCCGAGCCTAATATGGGCGGGGACTACATCCCCAAGGAGCGCTATACCTCGCCCGAGTTCATGAAGCTCGAGTGGGAGCGGATGTGGACCAAAGTGTGGCTGATGGGGTGCCGCGAGGAGGAAATCCCCGAGACCGGCGACTATGTCACCCAGGACATCGGTCCGGAATCGCTGCTGATCGTGCGCGGCGAGGACGGCAAGGCGCGGACCTTCTACAATGTCTGCAACCACCGCGGCAACCAGGTGAAGTTCGACGAATGCGGCAACTCCCGCACCCTGCAGTGCGCCTATCACTTCTGGGAATACGACCTGACCGGCCGCCTGATCAACGTGCCGGACGAGCAGGATTTCACCCAGGGTTGCCCGAAGGACCAGCTGAGCCTGAAGACGGTCCACACCGACACCTGGGGCGGCTGGGTGTGGTTCAACCTGAACCCGGACGCCGAGCCGCTGCGCGATTATCTCGGCATCGTGCCCGAGCATCTCGACCCGTACCATTTCGAGAAGATGCACCTGGTGCTCAATGTCACCATGGAATGGGACTGCAACTGGAAGACGGCAGTCGACGCGTTCAACGAGATCTACCACGTCCAGTGCATCCATCCGGAGTTGTCCTACACGATCGACGACGTGGACATCCAGATCGACCTGTACGAGCGCCACAACCGCTACCTGGTGCCGTTCAAGACCTACAGCCCGCGCCTGGGCGAGGATCTGCAGGAGGTGCCCGAGCATCTCGCCGAGCAGATCAGCGCCATCGGCATGGACCCGGCCGAGTACGAGGGCCGCGTGGCCGACATCCGCCGCGGCGTGCAGCTCTACAAGCGCGAGAACGAGAAGACGCTGGGCTTCGACTATTCGGAGCTGAACGACGACCAGCTTTCGGATGACTACCACTACTGCATCTATCCGAACCTGACGTTCAACATCATGGCCGAGAGCTTCGGCCTGTTCCGCCAGCGTCCGCATCCGACCGACCCGAACAAGATGTTCTTCGACGTCTACCGCGTCGTCCATGTTCCGGAAGGCAAGCCGGTGCCGCCGCTGCCGGACCACGAGCAGCACAAGCACGGCGAGCGGTCGCTGGGCCTGGTGCTGGATCAGGATTCGGTGAACCTGCCGCATGTCCAGAAGGGCATGAACTCGGCGGCGTTCAAGGGCCTGTGGATCTCCAGCCAGGAGCGCCGCATCCGGCACAATCACAAGACGCTGATGGACTACATCAACGGCCGTTACAGCAACGACGCCTGACGCGGTGTTCGCCGCCCGTTGAAGTCCGGCTGGCAACCTGTGACGCGGGCTGGACGTTTCCCTTTCGTGAGCCCACATCAAGACTCACGAAACGGGAGACATGGATGTTCACGAAGGACGTGGCCGAACAGAACTGCATCCCCGGTCAGGTGGTTCTGTTCACCTCCGGCAAGTCCCATGACGTGCCCAGGTTTCTGGCCCGCGCGCTGCGGCCGTTCAACGTCGGCGAGGCGTTCCACGAATTCCACGGGATCGAGGGCGCGCTGCCCAAGTGGGAGACGTTCCTGACCTGGCTGCTGCAGCAGGGCTATGTCGAGGCCGTCGAGCATACGGAAGTGCACCTGACGGCATCCTGGGCCGATGGCGACAGCGTCGACATGCAGCCGATTTCCACCCAGGAAGACATCATCGAGATGGCCGGCGGCAAGGCATGCCCGAAATGCGCCTCGCACCATGTCGTACCCGAGATGAAGGACGGCAAGGCCGACATGACGCGCCGGGTCTGCACCTATTGCGGTCACCACTTCAGCGTGGCGGCCTGACGGTCCGTTCTATTCTTGATGCAATGGTCCAACCCTGCCCGCGTCCCTGAGCTTGTCGAAGGGCCTGCATCAGCGTTCATGCAGGCCCTTCGACAAGCTCAGGGACACGGTGAAAAAGGTGCACTGCATCTCCCCATCTGAAGATCACTCGCAGA
This sequence comes from Sphingomonadales bacterium, assembly GCA_022844405.1. Taxonomy (GTDB): domain Bacteria; phylum Pseudomonadota; class Alphaproteobacteria; order SMXS01; family SMXS01; genus RI-34. Next base: position 10,992 of record JALHLV010000007.1, read on the forward strand.
TCCGGTAGCCATTCCGGCGCTCGATAAGATCGAAGTGCAAATGGTCCGCATGGGCCGCGTCGGTGCCAGGACCCAGCACCGTGGTGAAATACGCGCAGGCGCCGCCCCGGATCGCCGCCCGGAAGGCTCGGGCGTCGTCGGCGCTGCCCGGCCGGTCCATGATCGGCACCGCATCGCGGTCGCTGAATGAAATGCCGGCGATGTCGATGGCGTTGGCGTGTGCGTGCTCGCTGACCTTGGATTCGCCGTCGCCGCGCCGCGAGCGGCACTGATAGGAATCGCCGGTCGAGATGGCGATCGGCGTCGCCTTCAGGTGCAGTGTGGCGGACGGGAGCAGCACGTTTCTGGTCCACAAGGCGAGCGCCCTGGCCACCTCGCATCTCGTCGTCACCGCCGGTTTCAGCTCGATCCCGACCGATGACACCGTCAGCGGGCGCTCGGCGCCGCAGCCGTCCTCGCCGGTGATCGGCTCCAGCACCGCGAACCTCACGCCCAGCGCCCTCAGCGCCGCCTCGCAGCCCAGGGCCTGGGCTTCGTCGTGAACGGGTGTGGGCGGCGGAGATGTGTCGTCTGGCAGTGGATCGGCCAGCAACGTGGGTGCCGCAGGCTCCAGCGCCGTCACGTCGATCGGCGCCGGCGCGGCCTCATGCACCTTCGGTGACCGGGTGAACGCCACGACGGCGACCAGCCCCACCAGCAACATGGTGAAAAGCAGGCCGATCTGCTTCACCGCCTAGTCCTCGAAGACGACCGTGACGCCCGGCTCGACCATCTTCGCCAGCGCCTCGGCGTCCCAGTTGGTCAGCCGGGCGCAGCCATGGCTGAAATGCTTGCCGATGGGCGAGGGCTCGGCGGTGCCGTGGATGCCGTAGGTCGGTTTGTCGAGGCCGATCCAGACGGTGCCCACCGGCCCGTTCGGACCGGGCGGTATCTGCATGGCCTTGGTGTTCTCGCCCTGTTTGAAGTTGACGTCCGGGCGGTACGAATAGTCGGGGTTGCGCACCACCACCTTCACCTTGTGGGTGCCGCTGGGGCTGGGCAGCGCGTCGCTGCCGACGGTGACCGGGAAGAACGCCAGCAGCTTGCCGTCGGCGCCGAACGCCCGCAGGCTCGACGTCGCACGGCTGACCGTGACCTTGGCGGCCTTGCCGGTTTCCGGGCGCTGGCGCAGCGCGGCGACGGTGATCTCGGTGCCGGCCTTGCTCCAGTCCGCGTCCGGGTTCAGCAGCGTTATCAGCTTGATGTCCATGTGGAAGCGTTCTGCGAGCATCTCGTCGGCGCCGGTGAACGAGAGGTGCTTCAGCTTCGCCATCTCGGCATAGTCGGCCGGGATCTCGGCGACGAACGGGCCTTTCAGGTCCTCGTCGGTGATGGTGTAGGTGGTGAACACCGGTGCGCCGTCGGCCGACAGCTTGGCCCAGGACTCGGCGTCCAGCTTGCCGTCCGATTGCAGGCCGTTGGCCTGCTCCCAGGCGGCCAGCGCCTTGGCGACGTTGTCGCCCATATAGCCGTCGATCACACCGGGCGAGAAATCCTGGCCGTCGAGCAGCACCTGCACCCTGAGGGCGAGCGCGCTGCGCGCATCGGCCTTGATCTCCGCGCCGTCGAATGCGGCGGCGTTGATCTGCTCGGCTGTGAACGTCTCCTCGGCCGTATTGTCGGCAGCCGGCTTTTCAGACTCGGCGGCATGGACCGCGAACGGAAACAGCAGGACCGTGCAGGCGAGGGAAAGACGGGAGAGCGACATGGGCCACCGCGCGTTGTGATCGGTGACACGTGAACAATCGGCGTGTCCCACGGTTCCAATCCTGGTTCCGTAAGGTCACCATCCCATGATCCGGCCATGAACGCGATCGGCGGCGCCACGGTCTCTCCGCGCGATGTACTCGGCCTCGATGCCGGCCGCTGCGGCCGGCTGCGCCAACGCTATCTGGATTAGCCCCCTGCGCCTGCGCTAGCCTCGCGCCATGAAACCCCGAGCGATTTCCCGTGCCGAACTGCCCGTCGACACCATGGCGATGGCGCGCTTCCTGATCGGCAAGCTGCTGGTGCGCGACACCCCGGAAGGCCGCCGCACCGGACGGATCGTCGAGACCGAGGCCTATCCGCCGGGCGATGCCAGCGGTCACCATTTCCGGGGCGAGACGGCCGCCAACCGCTCCATGTTCCTCGAGCCGGGCAGGGCCTATGTCTATTTCATCTACGGCGTCCACTTCATGCTCAACGTCAGCTCGGAGCCGCCGCGAACCGGCGGCGGCGTGCTGCTCCGCGCGCTGGAACCGGTCGACGGCATCGAGCTGATGCAGGCAAGGCGCGGTCCGGTCCGCGACCGCGATCTGGCGCGAGGGCCGGGAAGGCTGGCGCAGGCCATGGCCATCGGGCCGGAGCTCAATGGCACAGACATGTGCCAGGAAGGGCCGATCTGGCTTGCCGAAGCGCCGAAGCCGGTGGACGAAATCGGCGTCAGCATCCGTATCGGCATCACGAAGGAAGCTCATCAATTGCGGCGCTATTTCGAGCGCGGCAATCCCAGCGTCAGCGGTTCAACTGCACTCAATCGTTCCGACGGTTGAGCAATACACCACATTCACCGTGTCCCTGAGCCTGTCGAAGGGCTTTGCACAAATGCTGATGCAGGTCCTTCGACAGGCTCAGGGACACGGATAGAATATCGGTGGCACCCAGGCGGTCGGCGCTGACTCTCAGAAGTCCAGCGGCAGCTTCAGGTAGGTGCTGTAGATCCGGTCGCGGTGTTCGATGAGGATCGGATCGACCTCCAGCTTGCCGCCCATCTGGCCCCACACTTTCCTGAGGAATCCAGGCGTCGCCGACCACTCGGACGGAAGCTGGCGGACGCCGATCGACATGCAGGCCCAGAAGATGTCGGCCGCCGTCAGGCCGTCGCCGACGAAATAGGCGCTGCCGCTTGCCTTCTGCTCATGAAGCTGGCTGGCGAGGAAGCGTAGCACCGAGGCGGCGCGCTCGGGCGCCCTTTCGACCTGCTCGCGGGAGGCGCCGTATTGCCGGTGCAGGATGTCGTCCCACGAGCCTTTCTCGGCGCTCGTGTCATTTGCGGCCTCCTGCGGGAACATCATGAAGCGGGAGTTCCAGGCGAAGCCGCCTTCGCCGCAGATTTCGTGGCAGATGCCGAACACCAGCGCCCGCAGCACGCGGTCGGCGGGCAACAACGCCGGCGCGGGGTTCAGCCGTTCGGCCAGCATCAGGATTTCCGCCCATCCGGCTCGGGCCGGCTCCTCGTTCCAGATGGCGACCGGCGCGTTGCGGTGGCCGGTCCAGGCCTTCAGGTCCTCGTTGGGCTGGGCCGCATGCTGGGCGACCGGCGTGAACGGGATGCCCTTCACATGGAACAGGCTTTTCGCCGCCTCGCAGAACGGGTTCGGTATGTTTTTCGTGACGGCCAGCCTGAGGCCGGGCAGATCGCGGGCGTCCTTGGCTTCGATATGGTCCATGCGGCGGTCCTCCCCGCGGCAAGACTGGCACGGATGTGGCCGGCTGTCTCGCGCCCGCCGCGCGGGCTCTCCCAATTTCGCGCGGAGTCTGCTACCTGTGGCGCGGGGCCGCATCGAGGGCAAAGGGCTGTGACCAGACTGACATTGGTGATCGCCGCCGCGGCGTTTCTGGCGTTGGGCATGGCGCCGGTGCGTGCCGGCACGACCGAGGACGCAACCGCCGCCTATCAGCGCGGCGACTATCCGCTCGCCATGCGGCTCTATCTGGGTCTCGCCGACGAGGGCGAGCCCATGGCGTTCTCGATCCTGGGCCTGATGCATGCCAGCGGGCAGGGCGTGCCGCAGAACTTCACCGAGGCCGCGCGCTGGTACCGGCTGGCGGCCGAGCAGGGTGTCGCGGTGTCGCAGGCGAGCCTCGCGGGCCTCTATTTCGAGGGCAAGGGCGTGCCCCGCGACGTGGCGGAGGCGATCCGCCTGTACCGGCTGGCGGCCGAGCAGGGCGACGCGTCGGCCCAGTTCAACCTGGCCAGCATCTATGAGGGCGGGCGGGGCGTGAACCCGGACTATACCGAGGCGATCTACTGGTTCCGGCGCGCCGCCGCCCTGGGCAACCCTTCGGCGCGCTACAGCCTGGCCGGCATGTACCAGGCCGGGCGCGGCGCCGCCCAGGACGATGTCCGCGCCTATATGTGGCTCGACTTCGCGTCCTCGACCGGCTGGAGACTGGCGGTCAACGCCAAGAACAAGCTTGCAAAACGCATGACGGCCGACCAGATCGTGCAGGCGCGGCGGATGTACCTGTCGTGCCTCGAAAGTGGTTTCGAACTCTGCGACTGATCGGCAACCCTTGGACCTGATTTCGGTACGGCTGTGCCCGTCACAAACCGACGCGGACCAGCATGCGCTGGTGCTGACCGCGGTCGGCATCCAGTCTCACAGCGTTGTCGAGGACGACGGCATCATGCTCTATGTCGCCATCACCGACGCGGCCGAGGTGGTCCGGCAGCTCGCCGCCTATGACGAGGAAGAGGCGCGCCGCGCCCGCAAGCCGTCCCGCGCCAGACTCCTCGTTCCCAAGCCCGAGGGACCGCTGGCGTTCGTCGCCGTGATGCTGTTCTTCTTCGTCGCTCCCGACGCATCGGCGTGGCGCATCGACTGGCTGAGCAAGGGCGCGGCCCAGGCCGGGCTGATCATGCAGGGCGAATGGTGGCGCACGGTCACCGCGCTGTTCCTGCATGCCGACGGGTGTCATCTGCTGGGCAATCTGGGCATGGGCGTCGTGGTCGGGCTGCTGGTCGCGCAACTGCTGGGATCGGGCGTCGCGTGGTTCGCCATCCTGATCGCGGGCGTCCTCGGCAACGCCCTCAACGCCGCGATCCAGCTGCCGACGCACACCGCCATCGGCGCCTCGACCGCCATATTCGGCGGTATCGGGCTGCTGGCCGGCTTCACCCAGGTGTCGTCGTCGGCGCCGTGGCATCGCGGCGCCCGGCGATGGGCGCCTGCGGGCGCGGGCCTGGCGCTGCTGGTGCTGATGGGGACGGCGGGCGAGAAGACCGACATCTGGGCGCATGTGACCGGATTCCTGACCGGCGGGCTGATGGGCCTGGCGTTCGGCCGCTACGGCGACGGGCTGGTTTCCCGGCTGCGGCTGCAGGCGCTTTGCGGCGTGGCCACCGTGGTGTTCATCGGCATCGCGTGGCTGGTCGCTCTCCGCGCCTAGCAAGAGCGCCGGGCCATCGTGGCGGCCCATTTATAACGGTTGCCATGATACGGCGCCGGATGATATCGGCGGAAAAGGCATTCGTCGGGGAGGACGTTCATGAACAGGGTTGCAGGCAAGATCGCGCTGGTCACCGGCGCGGCGTCGGGGCTGGGCAAGGCCATCGCCGAGCGGCTGGCGGCGGAAGGCGCGACCGTGGTGCTGACGGATATCGACGCGGGCGCCGGCGAAGCGGTCGCCGCCGCTATCGGCAAGGGCGCGTCGTTCCACCGCCACGACGTTACCAGCGGCGACGACTGGGCGCGGATCATCGGCGCCGTCGAGCAGGCGCACGGACGGCTCGACGTGCTGGTCAACAATGCCGGCATCACCCTGATGGGCACCATCGAGGACATTTCCATCGAGGCGTGGAAGAAGACCTTCGAGGTCGACGTGGAGAGCGTCTACTGGGGCTGCCGCACCGGCATCGGGTTGATGAAGAAAACCGGCGGCTCGATCGTCAATATGGCGTCGGGCGCGGGCATCAAGGCGAGTTCGGCGCTGGTGGCCTACAACGCGGCGAAGGCGGCCGTCATCGCGGCCACCAAGTCCATCGCCCTGCATTGCGGCCAGCAGCGCTACGGCATCCGCGTCAACGCGGTGGCGCCCGGCGCGATCCGGACGCCGATCATCGACAAGGTGCTGGCGCAGGTTCCCGACCCGGACGCCATGCTCAAGGGCATGGAAGCCAGCCACCCGGTCGGCCATCTCGGCCAGCCCAGCGACATCGCCAGCATCGTGCTCTACCTGGCGTCGGACGAATCCAGCTTCGCCACCGGCGCGGTGTTCTCGGTGGACGGGGGCATGATTCTCTAACGCGGCTGGATTGCTGCGTCGCTACGCTCCTCGCAATGGCTTAGGAAACGCGTTTCCTAAGCCACCTTGTCGAACTTGACGTGCAGTTCCTTCAGCGCGCGGACCCACATGCCGTGGACGTGGTCGTAGGTGTTCTTCTCCGGCACCGGGCGGAAATCGTGGGCCCGCCGCAGCAGGATGTCCCAGGCGCAGTTCTGCTCGAAGCGGCTCAGCGACGCGCCGGGGCAGTGGTGCTCGCCCAGGCTGAAGGCCAGGTGCCGGCCCGCGTTCTTGCGGCCGAGCTGAAGCTGGTCCGGCTCCGGGAACATGCGGTGGTCGTGATTGCCGGCGCCGAAGCGGATGCTGAGCGTGGCGCCCTTCGGCACCTTCACGCCGTTGATCTCGGTGTCTTCCTTGACGAAGCGGTACAGGCCCTGGGTCGGGCTCTCCATGCGCAGCACCTCCTCGACGAAGTTCTTCACCTTGGACAGGTCCGCCTGCAGCTCCTTGTAAACCTCGGGGAAGCGGAACAGCAGCCACATGCCGTTGGAGATGGCGAAGGTGGTGGTCTCGTTGCCGCCGATCAGCAGGTGGTCGATGATGCCGATGATCTCGTGCTCGTGCAGCGGCCGGTGCCTGTCCAGCTCGACGTCGAACAGCTCGGTCTTCGTCAGGTGGGTGATGATGTCGTCCCTGGGGTTCTTCAGCTTGTCCTTGATGGTGTCGTGGATGTAGTGCTGCAGCTCGATGTGTTTCTCGACCGCCCAGCGCTCCTGTTCCTCGGTGAGCCCGCGCGAGAACGGCCAGACCCAGGCGAACGACCACTCCTTCAGCTTGGGCAGGTCCATGCGCGGGAAGCCCAGCAGCTCGGCGATGACCATCATCGGCAGCGGCTCGGCGAATTCCTTCATGAATTCGATCTCGCCCTTGTCGATCCAGCTGTCGATCAGCTCGTTGATGGTGGCGCGGATGAACGGCTCCTTCTGCCGCACGGCGCCCATGGTCAGCTTGGGGTCGACGAGACCGCGGTAGTGCTGGTGCTTGGGCATGTTCTCGCCCAGCGACGTATACCGGCGCCAGCCCTTCTCATCGTAGAGCGCCCGGTTCGCGGGGAACTTGATCAGCGGCTCGGTCGCCTGCACGTCGCCAGCCGTGGTGAAGAGCTCCGGCCGCCGGATGATGTATTCCAGGTCCTCGTAGCGCGTGACCACGTGCATGCCGATCTGCGGCATGAAATACACCGGCGATTCCTCGCGGATGATGTCATAGGCCGGGAACCAGTTTTCCTGCACCACCGGATCCATGAAGCTGATCTCGGCGGCGGACTTGAACGGGCAGCCCGATGCGGCGGCCTGATTGCCGGTAATTGGGCTGAGGTTGGCTTCCTTGTTCACGGCGGTCATCTCCCCGATGTCGGCGGCCCGGCGCGGCCGGGCCCGTGCGAGGCGCCATCATAAAAGTCATCCGTGCATGAGTCACGGGGTTGTTGGATGGTCCAGCACCAATTCCTCGACGGCGGCGGCCGCGAACCGCTTTTCGTCGGGCTGGTAGTCCCAGCGTTCGACGGCGCAGCGTCCCGGCTGGTCGTAGCGGACCAGATTCACCGAATTGTCGGCCTCGTGACGGATGCGCCACGACAGCGCCGTGCCGGCCTGCACCGCCCACACCGGCCGCGGCAGGCCGGGCCGCGCTTCGTGCAGGGCGCTGATGTAGGGCAGGTGGATGTGGCCGCCCATGATGATGTCGGCGCCGGCCGCCGCCCAGTCGCGGACCGCGCGGTCGTGGCCGCGCAGCAGGTCCTTCTCGTCCTGTTTGCGGATCACGCAGACCGGCTGGTGGGTGACGACGATGCGCAGCTGCCGGGGTGCCGCCGCCCGCAGCCGCGTGGCGACCCGTTCGATCTGTTTGCTCGAAATCTCGCCGTCGATGTGGCGGTAGCGGCGCGTGGTCTTGACCGTCAGCACCAGCAGTGCGTCGTTCTCGAAGGCCGGCTCAAGGTCGTCGCCGAACACCCGCTGGAAGCCCGCATAGGGCGCGAACAGCCGGGCGGGCAGGTTGTAGAGCGGCACGTCGTGATTGCCCGGGATAACCAGCCACGCCGGCACGTGCAGCCGGTCGACGAAGGCGCGCGCCTGGTCGAACTCGCGCGTGCGGGCGCGCTGGGTGATGTCGCCGGACAGGATCGCCAGGTCGGGCGCCTGGTCCTCGACCAGCCGCAGCAGCGCCTCGGCGACCGGCGCGCGGACGGTGCCGAAATGCGGGTCGGAGATCTGGATGATCTTCATTTCGGCGGCTCGGCCGCGCCGGGCGGCGGCAACAGCGCCCAGAGCGGTTCGTCGGCGACGCGGAATTCCAGCGGCCCGCGCAGCCAGACGACCTCGCCGTCGATCGCCACCTTGACCCGCCGCCCTGGCCGCGAGCTGGTCTTCACCGTCATCCGCCGGAAACTAAACGTGGCCACATCGGGTTCCTCGCCGAGCTTGCCCAGCATGCCGCGCGCCGTCAGCCACAACAACTCCATGGTGCCGACGGGGCGCAGCCTGACGGCGGCGAGGCGGCCCGAATCGACCGCCCGGTCCAGCTTGATGCCCACCTGCCGCATCTGCAGCGGGTTGTTGCCGACGAACAGGGTCAGCGCCGGCACGGTCCGGCTGGCGCCGTCCAGTTCCATGGTGAGCTGGAGCGGCCGGTGCTTGCGGCGGATCAGCGTCGCGATGCCCGCCAGCAGCGCGTTGAGCCGGCCGCGCCCGTAGCGCTGCTTGAAGGCCTCGCGGTCCTCCAGCAATTGCGGGTACAGGCCGACGCTGGCATTGATCAGGAAGATGCGGTCGTTGACGAAGCCGACCTGGGCGGGCCGCAGCTCCGCGGTGAGCAAGGCCCGCGTCGCCGCCTCGATCTCGAGCGGAATGCCGTGCCAGCGGCCGAAATAGTTGAAGGTTCCCTGTGGCAGGGCGCCGAACGCGCACCCGCTCCCCAGCACCGCCTGGGCGACGGTATTGATGGTGCCGTCGCCGCCGGCGACGATCACGGCGCCGTTCTCGGCCTTGGCGCGGTCGATGGTGCCGTGGATGGTCTGGCCGATCCGCGACGGGTCGCTGACCAGCGCGACCTCACACGCGCGCCCGGCCTCGGTCAGCACCCGCTCGATGGTTTCGACGGTGCTTTCCTTGTCGTCCCTGCCGGCGCCGGCATTGACGATCACGAACAGCTTGGTCCGGGGCGTGTAGTCGATCGGCGGCATGGTCGGCCTCGAGTGCGGCTTTCAAATGGGAAAACGGCGGGGTATGGACAACCCCGCCGCCCTCTTTTTGCTCGCGAAAGCCCGTCGTCGGGCGGAGGCGGCGCGCCGCTACGTTATCGCCTTGCCGATGAACAGACCGATCAGCAGCAGGATCACGAAAATCGCGAGCGCCAGGAAGAACAGGAACTTGGCGATGCCGGCCGCGGCGCCGGCGATGCCGGTGAAGCCGAGCAGACCGGCGATGACGGCCACGACGGCGAAGATCAGGGCCCATTTGAGCATGGAAAGTCCTCCGGTTTTTAACTGGGGCTTCAACGTCATCGCCTGGCGGTTGGTTCCGCGCGCCCATCGATCTAAGTGAAGTCGCTCAGCACGATTATCGGGAGACACGGGCATGGCTCAGGCGGAATGGAACGGCAAGGTCGTTGCCCGTTCGGATGACACGGTGGTCGTCGAGGGCAACCACTATTTTCCCGAGGATGCGGTGCCGCCCGCGCTGCTGAAGCCCAGCGACACCACCAGCGTGTGCCCGTGGAAGGGCACGGCGCACTATTACACGCTGATGGTCGACGGCCAGGAGAACAGGGACGCCGTCTGGTACTATCCGGACCCCAAGCCGGCGGCCAAGGAGATCAAGGGCCGCGTCGCCTTCTGGAAGGGCGTGAAGGTTTCCGCGTAGCGCTCAGATGAGCGTCACCCGGTTGGCCAGCTCGTCCCGGTCGCCGGGCGCCGGCGGGAACTCCTTTTCCAGCAGCGCGGTGCAACGCTCCACGGCCTCGACGAAGCCGTCGGCCAGCCTGCCGCCGCGGAGCTTCGCGGCGAAGGCGTCGACCACGGTGTCCCAGGCCTGCTCCGGGATGCGTTCGCCGATGGCGCGGTCGACCAGGATCTCGATGTGCCGCTCGGCCAGCGACACGAACAGCAGCACGCCGAGGCGCTCGGCGGTGCGCCGCTGGACGACGGCGGCGAACTGCAGCCGCGCCAGCTTGGCGGCTTCCTCGCGCCGCAGCGATGGCGGCGCCAGCAGCGGCCGCAGCCTAGGCAGATGCAGCACCACGCCGGCGACCACCAGCACCAGCACCTGGCCGCCGAACACATGGGTGGCGTCGAGCGCCGGCTGCAGCAGCGACAGCGCGCCGCCCGCGAGCAGCGCCAGCAGCGCCGCCCACAGCGCCGGCCAGGCCTCGTAACCGTCCGCCACCTGCGCGAGGACCAGCGCGAACTCGGCGCTGGTGCGTTTCTCGGCGGCGGCGACGGCCGCTTCGATCCGTGACTGGTCGTCGGGGTTCAGCTTCATTTCACCACCGTCCCGAGGCGCCGCCGCCCCCGAACGACCCGCCGCCGCCCGAGAACCCGCCGCCACCGCTTGAAAATCCGCCGCCGCCCCAGCCGCTCGACGCTGTGCTCCAGATGCCCCGGCGGCCGCGCCTGCCGAAGATCATGCGCAGAATGACGAACAGGAAGAACAGGCCGAAATACAGGAACGGAATCCCCGCGCCGTCGCCGGCCGGACCGGCGACCGGCTGCGCCTGTGGCGCGCCCTGCCAGCCGAGGGCGTTGAGGATGGCCGCGGTGCCGTTGACGATGCCGCCCTCGAAGTCGCCCTGTTTGAACGACGGGATGATCTGCTGCTCGATGATCGCGCGGCTCTGCGCGTCGGTCAGCTCGCCTTCCAGGCCGTAGCCGACCTCGATGCGCACCTGGCGGTCATTGGGCGCGACGAGCAGGATGGCGCCGCTGTCCTTGTCCTTCTGGCCGATGCCCCAGTCGCGGCCGAGGCCGACGCCGTATTCCTCGATCGCCTGGCCGTCCAGGCTCTTGATCGTGGCGACGACCAGCTGCTTGCCGGTATCGCGCTCCAGGCCTTCCAGCCAGCTGGTCAGCTTGCCTTCGGCGGCGTCCGACAGGATGCCCGCCTGGTCGACCACGCGGCCGGTCAGTTTCGGATAGTCCGGCGCCGCCGCCACGGGCAGGGCGAAGCACAAAAACGCCAGGGCCAGCGCGGCCCAGGCGCCTTTGTGCAAGGTATGCGTCACTGGAAGGTCACTTTCGGCACCGTCTGGGACTGTGCGTCGGCGGCGAAGGTCTCCTTCACCGTGGCATCGGGATAAAAGATGCCGGCGATCCAGCGGCCCGGAATGGTGCGCAGCTCGGTGTTGTATTTCTGCACCGACTGGATGTAGTCGCGCCGCGCCACCGCGATGCGGTTCTCGGTGCCCTCGAGCTGCGACTGCAGCGCCAGGAAGTTCTGGTTGGCCTTCAGGTCGGGATAGCGCTCCACCACCACCATCAGCCGGGCGAGGGCGCTCGACAGCTCCGACTGGTTCTGCTGGAACTGTCTGAAGGCTTCCGGATTTTCGGTGATGTTGGCCGGCAGCGTCATCTGCGTGGCCTTGGCGCGGGCCTCGACCACGGCGGTCAGCGTCTCCTGTTCGTGCGCCGCATAGCCCTTGACCGTCTCGACCAGGTTGGGGATCAGGTCGGCGCGGCGCTGGTACTGGTTCTGCACCTGGCTCCAGGCGGCCTTTACCTCCTCGTCATAGGTCGGCACGTTGTTGATGCCGCAGGCCGAAAGGCCGACGGCGAGCGCCATGGCCAGGAACACTTTCTGGCCGGAAAGCAAAGCACGGATCATGGGACGGTCCTCTCCCTGGGGTGCGACACTGTAGCACGCTGACGGCATGTAGTGATGAATGCGGCGCTACTCAACCCTGGCCGTCATTGCGAGAAGGCGAAGCCGACGAAGCAACCCAGGCGTTGGTGGCGCTTCACCGTTGCTTCTGGGTTGCCGCGTCGCTGCGCTCCTCGCAATGACGGGAGGAAAAAACGCATGCTACACTCCGCCAGACGAAACGAGGCCAACCATGTCCCATCATTTCCGGCGGCATCTGTGGTTCTACCAGGCGGCGCTGCTGGGCGTGCTGACCTGGGCCGTGCTTGGCCGTCTGGAACAGCCGCTGCGGCTCGCGCTGGCGGGCGACGTGTTCTTTCTCGCCTACCTGGTTTCGGCGGCGTGGCGCATCGACACGTCCCCGCCCGACGTGATCCGCGAGCGCGCCGCGGTCGGCGACGAGGGCATCATCGTCATCGTGCTGATGACGCTGGCCGCCGTCGTGCTCAGCTTCGTCGCCATCTTCGGGCTGGTGAACGCGCCCGGCGCCGGGCACTTGCCGCTGCTCCTGCTGTCGCTGGCCAGCGTGCCGCTGGGCTGGCTTACCCTGCATACGGTGATGGCCTGGCACTACGCCCATGAGTATTACGGCCCGCGCACCGAGGGCGGCCTGGATTTCCCCGGCACCAAGGATCCGGAGGTGTGGGACTTCCTCTATTTCTCCTTCGTCATCGGCATGACCGCCCAGGTCTCCGACGTGGCGATCACCGACGCCGGGCTGCGCCGCCTGGCGACGCTTCACAGCGTTGCGTCGTTCTTCTTCAACACGGTGATCGTCGCGCTGGCGGTGAACGTCGCCATCGCCCAGGCGAGGTAGCCCACCCCAGCCGATTTTGCGAGAAATCAGGTTTTTTTGGCAGGGACGCTGGTCTAGTGTCCCGCCAGACCGCAGCAGGGAGCGACGCGCATGGAAACCATCGGAATCGGCTTCTACTTCGAGGACATCCACGAGGGCTTCCAGTTCCGCACCCTGGGCCGCTCCGTCACCGAGGCCGACATCGCCAACTTCCTGGGCGCCACCGGCATCACCGAGGTGCTGTTCACCAATTTGGACTATCTGCAGAACCACACCGACTTCCCGGCGCGCCTCGTCCCCGGCGCCCAGGTGTTCGCCGTCGCCGAAGGCCTGGTGATGACCGCCTCGATCCAGCAGACCGGCGTCGCTTTCCTGGGCATGGACCTGAACATCGAAGGCCCGGTCTTCGCCAACGACACGCTGCATGTGGAAGTCGAGGTCATCGAAGCGCGCCGCACCAGCAAGCGCCCCGACCGCGCCCTGGTGCGCACCCGCAACACGGTGAAGAAGCAGGACGGCAAGACGGTGATGGTCTACACGCCGCTGCGGATGATGAAGTGCCGCACGGCGGGGTGATCGTCCGCTCTCAGGGGGTGGCACGTTACCGCCTTGTTGCGTAGGCTGTGGCGGCGGCGCGGGCCATTCGCAGCGCCGGAGAAGGGGGATGACACCATGCCGTTTTATCTGATCCAGGCCGACTACAGCGCCGAGGGCGCCAAACGCCTGGCCGGTCATCCGCAGCACCGCGAGGAGGCGCTCGCCAAGGCCATCGCCTCGCTCGGTGGCAAGATGCTTCATTTCTTCTACAGCTTCGGCGACTACGACGCCGTCGTCCTGGCCGAGCTTCCCGACAACCAGGCCGCCGCCGCGCTGTCGCTGGCATCCGATTCGGCGGGCGCCACGCGGAAGGTGTACACGACCGTGCTGCTGACGGTGGCCGAGGCCATGGACGCCATGGGCCGGGCCAAGCCGGGCACCTACACGCCGCCCGCCTAAAACGCCTAATCGGTTCGTCCGGAAGGCCTTACGCCCGGTCGGCGTAGATCATGCGGCCCTGGCCGAGGCGTTCCAGGACCGTGTTCAGCTTGTCCTGCTCAAAGGCGAAGCAGCCCTGGCTGCGGCCCAGCACGCCGTGCTCGCGGATCATGTCGGTGCTGACATACCAGGCGCCGTGGACGACGATGGCGCGGTCATAGGCGTTGTCGTTGGAAGGATCGAGGCCGTCGAGCCGCATGGAGCGGCCGTGCTGGCCGATGTAGAAATCCCCCGTGCGATAGGCGCCGGACGACGTGGCTTCCGAGCCGACGGTGTTGGAGAAGCTCTTCAGCCAGCCGGTGTGCCTGGGGTCCGAACCCTTGCCGTGGGCGACAAGCAACGAACTGACCTTGCCGTCGCCCACATTGACCAGGTGGAAGCGCGCCTGGCGCGAGGCCTGGGAGAAATCGGCGACCGCGATGACGTCCTTGTTCGGGATGCCGGCCTGGTGCTTTTCCAGCGCCGCGAGGGCGCGGCGCAGCAGGGCGGGATCGAGGCTGCCCTTGCCCGGGAACTTTTCGGGTTGCAGCTTGTTGACGGCGAGAGCGGGGCTCGCGAGAGCCGCGGTTGCCATGCCTGCAATGCCTGCGCCCAGAATGGCGCGCCGTGATAAATCCAAGCTGCTGTCCTCCGCACGACCTTGGCGCGCTAGTTGTACCTGCTCGTTTGCGGGATCGGCGGAGCCGTTCACCTGTGGATCACTGTCTGCTTATACAGGCGGCGCGGTGAAAAGCCACTGCCTGAAAGAACAGCAGTGTCGGCTTTCCGCCTACGTAACGATCACAAATCGGGAAATCTCCATGAGGCGCAATCACTTGGATTTTCGCTTCGCCTTCTTTTCGGCATCGAGCCGGGCGATTTCCGCCAGCCGCGCCGCGATGATCGCGCGCACCAGGGCCTCGGGCAGCGGGTGCTCGGGGGTGAACTGGACGGTGCCCTTGGACGTCCGCCAGCCCTGCAACGCCTGGCCCAGTTCATCGAACAACTCGCCGCTCATGCCGAACAGCGAGCAGTGGTGCTTGAAGGCCGCGAACGACACCAGCGCGCGGCCCTGCTTGTAGCTCGGCATGCCGTAGCTGATCTGCTCGGTCGCGCCCGGCGCGGCGTCGCGGATCACCGCACGCAGGGTTTGCAGCGTCGACCGGGCGGGCTCCGGCACGGCGGCGAGGTAGTCGTCGACGGAGGCGGGCGGCATGGCGGTTCTCTCCTTCATTCCCCGTCAGCATATGGTTGATGCGGCGTCGCGCGCCATGGGATCCTTGGGTCCCGGAGAAAGCCGGCTCAAGGCGGTTGGTCCGCCGTTCCGGCTGATGTACGGTTCCGGCCTTGGCCATGATTGACCCACGAACCGCCCGTGAACCCGCACCGCATCGACGTCACCACGCTGGGCGACCTGTTGCTGCGCGCCGCCGACCGGTGGCCGGACAACGACGCCGTGGTGTTTCCCGATGGCCGCCGGACCTTCGCCCAACTGGCCGCCCGCGGCTACGAGACCGCCCGGTCGCTGATCGCGCTGGGCGTCCGGCCCGGCGAGCATGTCGGCATCCTGATGCCCAACGGCCTGACCTTCCTCGACCTGCTGTTCGGCTGCGCGCTGGCGGGCGCCGTGCCCGTGCCGCTCAACGGCCGCTACAAGGCGCATGAGATGGGCTATGTGGTCGAGAACGCCGATCTCGTCGCGCTGCTGACCAGCGACACCATCTCGGAGTTCGCCGACTTCGCGGCCATCCTGAACGGCGCGTTTCCCGACCTGAAGCATCAGGCCGATCCGCCCCGCGTGTCGCTGGCGGGCGCGCCGATGCTGCGCACGCTGGTGATGGTTGGCGCGCCGGTGCCCGGTTTCATGGACGGGCGCGATTTCGAGGCGCTGCGGAGTGGCGCCACCGATCAGGACGTGGACCGCTGCCGGGTCGCCGTCGCGCTCAAGGATCCGTGCGTCATGATGTACACCTCGGGCACCACGGCCAATCCGAAGGGTTGCCTGCTGTCGCACGAGGCGGTGATCCGCAACGCCTTCGCCATGAACCGCGAGAAATACTTCTTCGGCCCCGACGACCGCTGCTGGGATCCGCTGCCCCTGTTCCACATGGCGGCGATCCTGCCCATGCTGACCATGTTCACGGGCGGCGCGGCGATGCTCTCCATGCTGCATTTCGAGCCGGGCGCGGCGCTGCGGATGATCGAGGAGGAGCGGGCGACCGTCCTCTTCCCGCTATTCCCGACGGTGATGACCGGCCTGATCAACCACCCGGACTTCGCCACGCGCGACCTCGGCCGCGTCCGCCGCGTTTCCAATACCGGCCCGGCCGACACGCTGCGCCAGTTCCAGGCCGCCATGCCGTGGGCGGTCCACACCAGCGCCTACGGCATGACCGAGAACGGCGGCGGCATGTGCATGGGCAGCCCGTCGGACAGCGAGGAACAGCGCATGGGTGCCTGCGGCACGCCGCTCAGCGGCATGGAGATTGCCATCATCGATCCCGAGACCGGCGCCGCGCTGCCGACGGGCGTGAAGGGCGAATTGAAGGTGCGCGGCTATTCCGTCTTCGGCGGCTACTACAAGGACCCCGAGAAGACCGCCGAGGTGCTGCGCGACGGCTGGTTCCACACCGGCGATCTGTGCTCGGTGGATGCCGATGGCCACGTCACCTGCCACGGCCGCATCAAGGACATGCTGAAGGTGGGCGGCGAGAACGTGGCCGCCGTCGAGATCGAGGCCTTCCTGATGACCCATCCGGAGGTCAAGCTCGCCCAGGTGATCGGCGTGCCGGACGCGCGGTTGCAGGAGGTGGCGGCCGCCTTCGTCGAGCTGAAGCCCGGCGCGGCGGCGACCGGGGAGGAGATCATCGGCTTTTGCCGCAGCCGCATCGCCAGCTTCAAGGTGCCGCGCCATGTGCGCTTCGTCACCGACTGGCCCATGTCCGCCTCGAAGGTGCAGAAATTCCGGCTGCGCGAGATGTTCGAGGGCGGCTTTCCAGCCAGCGCCGATGACGGTAAGGTCGCGGCCGGAGCGCGACCAACGGGGAGACGGTCATGACCATCCAGCACAAGCGGACCTTCTGCCGCGTCTGCGAGCCGTCCTGCGGCATGATCGCCACCGTCGAGGACGGCAGGCTGACGGCGCTGCAGCCTGACCGCGAGCATCCGGTCACCAAAGGCTTCGTCTGCCACAAGGGCCTCTACGGCCTCGACATCCACAACGATCCGGACCGGCTGAACGTCCCGCTGAGGCGGGTTGGCCCCGGCAAGTTCGAGGAAATTTCCTGGGACGAAGCGCTGGACGGGATCGCCACCGGCCTGCAGCGCATCATCGCCCGGGACGGCGCGCGGGCGATTGCCGGCTACCGGGGCAATCCGTCCGCGTTCAATGCGTTGTTCGGACCGGCCTGGGGCAGCTTCATGGCCGGTCTGGGCGACGTCCGCATGTTCAGCTCGGGCACCCAGGACGCGGCCAACAAGCCGGTCGGGGCCGAGGCCAGTTTCGGCAGCCGCACGGTCCACACCATCCCGGACATCGCCCACACGGATTTCCTGCTGATCTTCGGCGAGAACCCGGCGGTCAGCCACATGACCTACATGTCGATCGCCGATCCGGTCGGCGTCTTGCGTGAGGCCGAGGCGCGCGGCGCGCGGATCGTCTATGTCAACCCGCGCACCATCGAGACCGCCCGCTTCGCCGGCAAGGTGCTCCACATCCGCCCCGACACCGACGCCTACCTGATGGCGGCCATGCTGCACGAGATCGACAGTACCGTGGGTTTCGACGCCGATGCGGTCGCCCGGCACGGCCGGAATGTCGATGAGCTGCGCGCCTTCGTGGCGGCTTATCCCGCCGAGCGTGTCGCGGGCATCACCGGCATCGACGCCGGCACCATCCGCGCGCTGGCCCGCGACTACGCGGCGGCAGCCAGCGCCGGCATCCATATCGCCACCGGCGTCAACATGGGCCGGCAGGGCACGCAGGCCTACTGGCTGATGAACATGCTGGCCTTCGTCACCGGCAATCTGGGCCGCAAAGGCGGCAACATCTTCTCGCCCGGCTTCTATACCCGCAGCGCGTCGGCGGGCCGCGGCAGCACTGACGAGGCCGAGTACCTGGACACGCCGTTCGGCGCGGTTCGTAAGCCCGGCGGCGTCGGCATCACCCTGCCCGGCGTGCTGATGGCCGACATGATCCTGGATGAGGGGGACCCGATCCGCGCCATGATCGTCAACGCGGGCAATCCGGTGCTGTCGGTGGGCGGCGAGGCGCGAACCCGCCGGGCGCTGGAGTCGCTGGAGCTGCTGGTCTGCGTCGACATCTACCGCAGCCCGACGGCCGAGATGGCGCATTACGTCCTGCCCGCCGCCGGGGCGTTCGAGCGCGAGGACGTCAACGCGCTGGGTATCGGGCTGCAGCACCAGCCCTTCGTGCAATATACCGACGCCGTCGTCGCGCCGGCGTTCGAGCGGAAGCCGGAATGGTGGATCTATGGCCAGCTGGCCCGGCGCATGGGCCTGCCTTCAATCCTCGACGAGGGAGACCACCCGGATCTCTGGGGCCGGATGAACGCCATGCTGCGCTCCAGCGGCCATTCGATGGACGAGTTGAGGCGCGACGAGGTGATCGTGCTCGCCCAGCCCGACCCTGAGGCATTCTTCGACAGCGTCATCCAGACCGAGGACAAGCGGGTGGAGTGCTTCCCGCCCATGCTCGCCGTAGCCCGCGAGCGGATGGAGGCGATCTTCCGCGAGCTCGACGCCGAACCGCGCGGCCAGCTCAAGCTGATCACCCGCCGCGACGGCTACATGATGAACACCTGGTACGCCAACCTGCCGCGGATGAAGCGCAAGGGCAGGGACCGCAACTTCCTGCTGATGCATCCGGACGACGCCAGGTCCCGGCAACTCCACGATGGCGCAAAAGTGAATGTGCGGTCGCAATGGGGCGAGCGGGACATCGAGCTGAAGTTCGACGCCGACATGATGCCGGGCGTGGTCGCGATCAACCATGGCTGGGGCCACGGCACCGCGGCGGGCATGCGGGTCGCCAGCGCCACCGCCGGCGTCAACGCCAACGCGCTGCTGCCGTCCGGACCGGGCACGTTCGAGCCGGTGTCCAACCAGGCCCATATGACCGGTATTTCCGTCGAGGTAACCGTCGCGCGCTAAATCGGGGCAGTCGCCCTGCGCGAACGCGGGTGCGCCCAGCGGCGCTAGGCGAAGCGCGCGAGGAAATCGTCGATGTCGCGCGGTGTCCGCAAATGGAAAACGGTCTTGGCGGACCGGCGCGATTCAAGTGCCGCCAGCAGCCTGGGACGCTCAAGGCGATGTCCATGCCAGACGAGACGCACAACGCTCAATGGGCGAGTTCGAGCTGGCCAATCCCCGGGTGCGACCGGCGTTCCGAGGAACAGCCTCCCGACCTGGCGCTTCGTCCACCGCCAGCAATGAAGCCATAGCGGAAGGTCGATCATGACGATGGTGTCGGCCGCGTCGAAACGTGTCTCGATGGTGCGCCAGGGGCCAAGGCCATCGATGATCCAGGTACCCCGGGCCAGGAGCGATGCGTGGATCTCGACGAACTCGTCGTCCCTGACATACCGCCCGTTGTCGGCCCACCGCAGGATATCAACGGAGAAATAGGGCAGCGATCGCGCCGCACTGAGGCGGCGCGAAAGCGTGGACTTGCCACCACCCACATTGCCGACGACCGCTACCCTGACCATGGCATCATGATATGCCAATTCAATTCAAAATCGAACTACTCGCATACCAGGATCCAACACAAGGCGACCCGCCGTGACGGGAGCGGCAACCTACAAATTAAGTTTCTTGTGTTCGGTAAGGTCTGGCTTGCGGTCCTTGCCGCGCGCCTTGGCCATTTCCCACATGGTCTTGATGTTGCTGCTCGTGCCGTCCCAGAACTCGGCGTAGGACGGCGTCACGGTGACCGCGACCACATTGGCGCGCTCGGGTCCGCCGACGAACCAGGCGTCAGCCGCCTTGTTCCAGAGGTCCTTGATCAGGCCGCGATCAGTGCTGACCGACGCCCGGCCGGAAACCGAGATGAAGTTCCGGTCGGTGGGGGCGATGAAGGCAAGAAGGATGTCCTGGTCCTGCTCGAGTTGCGCCGTCATCGAAGTGGCGTTCTCGACCAGGAAGCGGATGACGCCGGCATCCTTGTCCGCTCTCGGCGACATGGGCCGCGAGCGCATGGTGTCGCCGTCATGGGTCGTCGCCATGCAGAACGCGAAATCGTCGAGCAGATCCCATAGTTCTTGCTGATCCGACATCGTTCTCTCCTTGTGTTGTGAGTAGGAGCAACGGCTTAACCGCCGGTTGGTTCCGGCCTGGTCTGCGCGGGATAGCCATCGCATTTTCAAGGGATCGGAATAGCGAGAGATCAGGGCTTGGGGATCAGTTGAAAGGTGTGGTCCCAGCAGGACAGTGTTCCAAACACTGGAGATGTTCACGAACAGCTGGTGTACTCTGCCTGACGTCTGCAGTTTACGGGTTGTTGCACCCGTGGTTTGAACGCGATCAACAATGGCTATATCTTCATAGAGTGGGTGTAGAATGGTGCGTAAAGTTCGGATTTTAATAGGATTGTTGTTTTTCCATATGTACAGTTCCGTGGCGATGGCAGGGGTGTATACGGATGACCTGGGAAAGTGCCTCGTCAAATCGTCGAGTGCCAAGGATCAGTCCAGGTTGGTGGAATGGGTATTTCAGGCCATGGCCCTTCACCCTGACGTAGAGCCTTATGCCACGATCACGCCCGAACAGCGCGATGCAACCAACAAGGCGGCTGCCGCGATGATGGAGCGCCTCGTCTTCGTCGATTGCCGAACGGAAGCCGTCGAGGCGATGAAATATGAGGGAGGCAGCGCGCTGGAATCGTCGTTCAACGTGCTCGGTCAGGTCGCCATGCGGGGCCTCATGAACGATCCTGGCGTCAGCGCGGGATTGTCTGACTTCGGTAAACATTTCGATATGACCAAGTGGGCCGATATTGGCAAGGAGGCAGGGTTGAACCCACCAGCCAATCCGTCTGCCAAGTAGTCTGAACTATTTTTTGGTTGCGGTCAGAGGCGGCAGGTTATGGCCCGAGAAGCCGGCATGGAGAACGCGGGCGGTGGCGAAGTGGCGCACGCATTTCTTGCCGACGCACGTGGAACCGGAGGCGTCTGGTCGATAGTCTTACCGTTTACATCCCTCTTTCCGGCGGCGCGAAACGTGGTAACCTGACGTCCTGCAGCGCGGCGGATATTTCGCATTGGGCCGACGCGCTGCCTAGACCGGCATCTCCGGGGGGAGAGCAGGCCGGTCCCGCATCTTAGAGGCCAGCATCGTTGTGAAGTGCCGCTCGCGAGGGGATGGGCAATGCAGTGGTGTCGGTTTCGGCTGATGGCGGCTCTGGCCGCGATTTTCATGTTCGGTGCGGCTGTCTCGGGCGAGGCCCGGGCGCAGAGCATGCTCAGCG
This sequence comes from Sphingomonadales bacterium, assembly GCA_022844405.1. GTDB lineage: Bacteria > Pseudomonadota > Alphaproteobacteria > SMXS01 > SMXS01 > RI-34. The sequence goes on from JALHLV010000007.1 coordinate 32,227, forward strand.
GCGACTATGTCGCCACCAATGCCCCGTACACGGAAAGCGAACGGGCAGGGCGCGAGGTCTGGTTCTTCGCGACGGCGTTCAACGACCGCTTCTTCACCTATGCCTATCCGCAGCGCCTCGGTGCCGCCATCGACTGGTACAAGGTGCTGGCGGCGGAACATCATGACCAGCTGTTCCAAGGCTGGGGCGCCATTCCCGATCCCGATTGCTGCATTCCCGGCGAAGCCGACTGCCCGGCCAAGAGCTTGGAGCAGACCTATGGCTTCCCCTATTGCCCGGGCGACTCCGACCTGCTGAACCATGTGGGCAAGGAGGGATACAAGGATCCCGCCTGCCTGTTCCAGGACGGCCCCTACAACATGTCGACGCCGCACGGCGCCAAGGACCAGCGCCAGAGCGCCTGCGACCTGCGGTTCGGCACCTCGACCGGCGCGCTCGGGTTGCGGAAATTCCCCAATCCGCGCTTCGACGCGAAGAAATGGAAGGCGCTCAACGGCTCGCTGGCGTCATGGGACGGCTACCGAAAGTTCCTGTCGAATGACCCGGCCAAGGCGGACAGCCGGATGAACCGGCTGTTCGATGGTTCGATCGAGCCGCCGTTCCGCATCGGCATGGCCTGCGGCGCCTGCCACATCAGCTACAAGCCGGAGAATCCGCCCGCCGATCCCAACCATCCCGAGTGGGAGAACATCGACGGCCTGGTCGGCAACCAGTACAGCCGCATCTCGCAGCTGCTCGCCTCGGGCATGGAGAAGCACCGGCTGGAATGGCAGCTCATCGGCTGGGCGCGGCCCGGCACGGTCGACACCTCGGCGCTGCCGATGGACACGGCCTCCAACCCGGGCACCATGAACGCCATCATCAACTTCATGAAGCGGCCGCTGCACGACCACGAGGTGCTGAAGTGGCGCAAGGCCTCGACCTGCGCCTCGGGCGCCGATCCGGCAGTTTGCTGGTGCGAGCCGGGCAAGCCCGGCAAGTGCTGGGAGCGGTCGCTGAAGACCGAGAAGGTCGCTCACGTCCTGAAGGGCGGCGAGGACTCCATCGGCTACAACGAAGCCATCCAGCGGGTTTACTTCAACATCGGGTCGTGCGCCGAGCAGTGCTGGATGAACCATATCCCGGACCTGCGCGCCGTCGATCCGGCCCAGCGCAACTACGGCCAGACGCCGTTCGACATCGGCCAGTGCCGCCGCGACTGCGCCAGCTTCCGCGCGATCGAGGACCGGCTCGACGACGTGGTGGCGTTCTTCCTCACCGCGCGTCCGACCGACCTCTTCACGGCGCGCGGCATGGGCAGCGAGCGCGACCTTGAAGTGGCGCTGGAGCGTGAGTTCGGCCCCGGCGCGGTCACCCAGGGCCGCAAGGTGTTCGCCCAGAGCTGCGCCCGTTGCCATTCCAGCCAGAAGGGACCTTACGACAACGTCGATTTCCGCGCCGTCGATCCGGCCGATCCGACCTTGCGGGTCGACTGGCTGGGCAACGACGAACCGACGCTTGCCTCGGAGGTCGGCACCTACAATGCGCGTGCGCTGCACGCCAACCACATGGAGAGCCGGGTCTGGGCGCAGTATGCGTCGAACACGCTGCACCAGCGGCCGGCCGATCCCAACCTGAAGGAACTGCTGAAGGGGAATGGACGCGGCTACTACCGCAACATCTCGCTGCTCAGCGTCTGGGCGCATGCGCCGTTCATGCACAACAACGCCGTCGGCCCGGAGATCTGCGGCAAGCCGACCGATCCGGACTACGACCTCTACACGTCGCCCTATGTGGACGCCGCCGGCAAGGCGCTGGCCAATCCGCCGGCCTGCTGGCCGTTCGATCCATCGGTCGAAGGGCGCTACAAGCTTTACAAGGCGTCCATGGAGGAGCTGCTGAACCCGGCGTCGCGGGTGCCGAAGATGTTCATCACCCAGGACGACATCATCGTCGACGTGGCGCCCGAGCTGAAGATCGGCGACATCACCACGGGACTGACCCTGAAGATTCCCAAGGGCTTCCCGGCGGTGGCGCTGAACAGCCTGCGCTACAAGGACCTGATGCACGACATGGTGCTGCTCGAGCGGCACGAGGACAGGCTGGACGGCAAGTACAAGGGCGTGCTGACGCCGGCGCAATATGCCGACCTGAAGACCGGGCTCAAGGAACTGCGCGACCGGCTGCTGCGGGAGCGGGAGAAGGCTATCGTCGACATCACCGGCGATCCCAACACCTTCGTGCAACGCTACTATTCGAACGTGCTCGACCGGGTCGAGAACAAGGGCCACCGCTTCGGCGAGGACCTGTCGCCCACCGACAAGAAGGCGCTGATCGCCTTCATGGCGACGTTGTGAGGAGGCCGGCCATGCACGCGCTCATCCGTACTGCCGTCGTCCTGTCGCTGGCCGCCGCCGGCCTCGCCGCCTGCGACAGGAAGCCCGACATCCCGTTCGCGCCCACCGACACCAGCCTGCGCGACCCGGACAATCCCACGAAGGTGTTCTACACCGACATGGCCCGGGTCGAGCACGACTACCCGCTCACCCGCGAGCAGCGGCTGGCGCTGACGCCGGAGAACCTGAAGAGTTTCACCCAGGAGGAAATCGACCAGATCTATGGCCGACTGACCGCCGGTCCGATCCCGAACGGCGGCCATGAGGGCGACCTGTTCTTTGCCCGAGGCGAGGACCTGAAGTCCCGGCTGGACGAGATCGTCGGCGGCATCGGCGGGCGCATCACCGACACCAAGGTAAAGACGCTGGAGAACGTCGGCCGCCATTTGTGGAAGGGCAAGATGTTCTACCGCGAGGAGGGCGTGCTGCGGAACTTCATCGAGGACCCGAAATCGCTCGATGCGCTGATCGACAACCCGGAGGCGATGATGAAGACCGAGATCGCCCGCAAGGGCTGGCTCGGCATGATCGACAAGCAGACCACCGTCTACCTGATGTTCCCGGCCAAGCTCTATTGTGGCCAGAGCCTGCTGGACGGCCGGCGCGAGTCCGTCATCGTCGACTACAACTATGGCGACGAGATCGCGGGCTACCAGGAGCGACCGGACAGTCTGGCAGGCCGCAACGGCCTGAGGGTGCGCGACGAGGTGCGCATGGTCCGGCCCGGCTTCTATCTGGGCCGCGCCTACATGAACCGGATCTTCCTGCTGAACTTCACCGTCTACAACGAGGCCGACGCCAAGGCGGGCGAGCAGGCGTTCCGCGACGGCGCACCCATCAAGGAGGACTGCTGGGCCGGCGAACAGGTTGCGCAGGCCGGTCAGAACTGACCGGCCATGAAGGGGGCGGCAAAGGGGACGGGAGGAGGTTTGCCGATGGCTGCTGCAATCGCCACGATCCTGGCAATGCCTTCCGTCTCCCGCGCTGCGCCGCTGCTGCTGGCCGATCCGGCGCGGCCCGGCGAGACGCAGCCCGCGCCCGGGCGGTCGCTCTTCGATGAACTGTTCAAGCCTGGCGGAACCTACGATTTGCCCTATCCGTTCACGCGGCTGAGCGCCGCCATCGAGCAGCGGAATGGCGGCGTGCGGCCGCGGGCGGTGTTGATCCCGCTGGGCCGTTCGCTGCAGCGGCTGTCGGCGGACCCCGACTATTTCGCTTCGCCGCGCGTGGTGCTGGGCGTCGATGCGGCGGGTGAAAGGGCCGTGTCCTATCTGAAGGACCGGCTGTTCATCGGCTACCAGCCGGCATCGGCGTCCATGGAGGTGATCAGCTACAACGAGTCGGCCGGCCGCTTCGAATTCCAGGTGGTCAGCAACTACACGGATGCGCGCCAGCCGCTGGTCGAATACGCCGACCGGGAATTGTGCACCAGCTGCCATCAGGGCCACGGCCCGATCTTTCCCATCGCCCAGTGGAACGAGACCAACGCCAATCCCGGCATCGCCGCGCGGATGGCCGGGCTGGGCGCGGCATTTCATGGGGTGCCCGTGAAACGCGGCATCGACGAGCCCGACGCGCTGGACCAGGCGGTGTTGCGCGCCAACCGGTTGAGCCTCGCCCAATTCTACTGGCAACGGGTCTGCGCCGCCGCAACGGCCATGAAGCCCGCCGATTGCCGCGCCCGGCTGCTGCTCGCGGCGCTGCGCTGGCGGCTCGGCGGATCGCGCGGCCCGTGGCAAGCGGTCGAGGACGCGGATCTGGCGAAAGCCCTCCACGCTGCCGTCGCGACGCTGGCGCCCGCCGGACTGGCGGTGCCCAATCCCAGCCTGCCCGACCGCAATCCGCTGATCGAACTCGACGCCGGCGTGAAGCCCATGGAGGTCGTAGAGCCTGAAGGCGTCTACGACCCGGCCGCACCGCGCCCGCCGCGCCTGCTGGCCGCGCCATCGGATGATGTGCTGGCGACGGCAGTCGCGATTGTCGGCGAGTCCTTCGCGCCGGATGCCATCGCCCGGCTGGCGGCCGTGCTGGCGGGGCAGGGCGGCCACAGCGTCAGCTTCGCGGCTGCCTGCATTGTCGAGAATGCGGCCGGCGAAATGCGCTTCGAGTGCGTCGATCCATCGTTCGGCCTGTCGGGCTACGCGGCGGCCGGCGGTGGCGCTGTCACCCGACTGGTATTGAAGGGCTACGCGCCGCTCTCGGGACTGACGGTGCTATCCGGCAAGAATGGCGGCGAGTTGCACCTCGTCGAGAACGCCTATGGATTTCCGGCACGCCTCGCCACCGGCGAGCGCCTGTCGCCGCTGCGGCTCGCGGGCGGCAAGGCGGAAATCACCGTCACCGACGACATCGCCACCCTGCGACACGCCGTCACGGCGCTGGACCTGTCGGATGACGGCCCGCTGCAGGCGTCGGCGATTGCGCCCGCGCTGGCCGCCTCCATCGCGCGGGCGCCGTCATGAAGACATGGCTGTCCCGGCTGGCCGACCGGATCGTCGCGTTGTTGCTCTGTCTGTGGCGCCGCCGCTGGTGGATCGTTCTCGCCGTCGTCCTGATGCTGCTCGCCCTGGGATTGTGGATATGGTGGCATTTCAGCCGGGACGAGCCACAGGTATTCGACGATCCCGTGCAGCATTTCAAATATGGCTCTACCGGCGGCGACCGTATCGCCGGCATTCCCATCGGCATCTGGAAGGGCCTGCCCAAGCTCTGCGCGCCCTATTTCGGCGGCGACACCTGGGAAGCGCTGGGCTTCAATTTCGAGCCCGGCATGGACCGGCCGGTGGGCACCACCATGCGGCGCACGGTCGGCCTCGACCGCGTGTTCCTCAACTGCGCCGCCTGCCATACCGGCACCTGGCGTGCCGATCCCACGGGCAAGCGGACGCTGGTGGTCGGCATGCCGGCAAACCGGCTGGACCTCGTGCGGTTCGCGCGCGGGCTCGGGGCCTGCGCCGCCGACGAGCGGTTCAATCCGTGGCAGGTGATCCAGGCGGCCGAGGACGCCGGCGCGCAGTATTCGGCGATCGAGAAGTACCAGCTCACCCTCGCTGTGCCGGTCATGAAGGAGTTCCTGATCCTGGCGCGGCACCGCTTCCGCTTCTTCGACCGCGAGCCGGAATCCGGCGTCGGGCGGTTCGACACCTTCAACCCCGCCAAGGCGCTGCTCAACTGGCCGCTCGAGACGCTGCCGGACGAGGAGATGATCGGCAATGTGGACTATCCCTCGCTGTGGCTGCAGGGCAAGCGCGAGGGCATGCGGCTGCACTGGGACGGCAACAATGATTCCGTCGAGGAGCGCAACCGCAGCGCCTCGTTCGGCAGCGGCGGCGTACCGACCACGCTCGATCGGGACTCGGTCGAGCGCATCGCCGGATGGCTGCGTGACCAGGCCGTGCCGCCCGCGTATCCGTTTCCCATCGACCCGGCGCGCGCGACGCGGGGCAAGCAGCTCTACGGCGTCTATTGCGCCGCCTGCCACGGCACAACCGGCCGGGATTTCTCCGGCGATTTGGTCGGCACGGTGGTGCCCATCGACAAGATCCGCACCGATCCGTGCCGACTCGACAACTACACCTACGCGCTTGCCGTCGAGCAGTCGAACCTCTACGCCGCCTATTCGGACGAGCGGTTCCGCCGCTTCCGCAAGACCCATGGCTACGCCAACATGCCGCTCGACGGGATCTGGCTGCGCGCGCCGTACCTGCACAACGGCTCGGTCCCGACCATCCGCGATCTGCTGGAGCCCGCCGAGAGCCGTCCCGCCGTGTTCTACCGGGGCAACGACGTGATCGACCGTCGGAAGCTGGGCTTCGTCTCCGACCTGCCGTCGCAGAGCAACGAAACATTCTTCCGTTACGAAACCCGCTGCGTCGACGGTCCCGACCGCAAGATCGCCTGCGCGAAGGAGTTGAATCCGGAAAACCTGTTCCCGGACAACCGCTGCGTCGCCGGTCCCTGGGCTGGCAACGGCAACCGGGGCCATGACGGTCCTGAATACGGCACCGACCTGCTGCCCGACGACAAGGATGCCATCGTTGAGTACCTCAAGACCTTCTGATGCGAGACCCACGCCGCCCAAGTGGCGCCGCCGCGCCCTCATCGCGCTGGCCGTCGTGCTGCTGGGCTGCGTTCTGGCGGGCGTCCTGTTCTGGTGGAAGTTCCTCAAGACCGAGGACCAGGCGTTCACCGCCGATCCCGAAACCGCTGCCAGCGCCGATCTGCAGCGCTTCAAGTACGGCACCTTGGGCGGCGACCTGATCGCCGGCATTCCCTATCCGATCCTGTTCATCCTGCCGCGCGTGTTTCCCGACAAGATCGGCGAGGGTGGCGGCTACGGCGCGTTCGGCCTGCCGTGGGAGCCGGGCCAGCGCCTCCCCATGGGCTTTTCGATCAAGCGCAAGGGTTTCGAGCGGGTCACCGTGAACTGCGCGCTGTGCCACACCACCCAGTACCGGCTCGTCCCCGGCGAGAACCCGCGCTTCGCCGTCGGCGGGCCCGGGCACACGGTCGATATTCAGCGGCTGCTGCGGTTCCTGTTCGCCTGCGCCCATGACGAACGGTTCACCGCCGACCGGCTGTTGCCCGAAATGGCGTTGCACTTCCCCATGGATGCGGCCGACGTGGCGCTTTACAAGATGGTGCTAATCCCCGGCATGCGCGCCGCGCTGCTCGAGGCCGAGCGTCAGCTCGCCTGGATGGACAAGCGGCCCGACTGGGGACCCGGCCGCGACGATGCGTTCGGCCTGCCGAAATTCGTGCTGACCCAGGCGGACGACGACGGCACCTTGTCGACCACGGATTTCCCGTCGCTGTGGAAGTTGGGCCAGCGCAAGGGCGGGCTTTTTCACGCGGGCGGCGAGGCGACCGAGCTGTCGATCGTGGTGGCCACCTCGGCGCTGGGCACCGGCGCGTTGCCCGGCCCGGGCTTCGACCGCCACAACGACTGGACCGAAGCCTTCATCCAGGATCTGGCGCCGCCGCCATTTCCCGGCCAGACCGATCCGGCGAGAGCGGCGGAGGGATCATCGGTGTTCGCCCGGCACTGCGCTGGATGCCACGCCATCGGCGGCGAGCGCACCGGCACGTCGATTCCGCTCGCCGAGATCGGCACCGATCCGGAACACGTGAAGACCTGGCAGGAAAAGGACGCGCGGCGGATGAAGAAGGTCGGCGCCGCGCTCGGCGTCAAGGAGGCGCCGATGATCGCGGCCGCCGGCTACGTAGCCAAGGCGCTGGTCGGCGTCTGGCTGCTCGGGCCTTACCTGCACAACGGCTCGGTGCCGACGCTGATGGATCTGCTGGCACCGCCGCACGAGCGTCCCCGCATATTCTGGCGCGGCTACGACCTGGTGGACCAGGATCGTGTAGGGTTCGTGTCCTCAGGCCCCGAAGCCGAGAAGGCCGGCTTCCGCTTCGACACCGGCCTTCGCGGCAACGGCAATGCCGGCCATGCCTGGGGTACGGACCTGACGCCCGAGCAGAAGCTGGCACTGATCGAGTATCTGAAGCGCCTGTAGCAGGGGCGGGAGCGGGCGGACCGGCCCCCGCGTCCGAGCTGATGGCTAGTGCTGGCGCTTGCCGGTGGCCAGGCCGCTGGCGGCGTCGCGCGGCGACTTGACGTCGCAGGTCGAGGCGTCGGTCACCTTCTTGCCGCTGGCGTCGGTGCACGCGCCCGACGCGCAGACCGACGCGTCGGTCACCGGCTTGCCGCTGGCGTCGGTGCAGACCGAACTGCTGGACGACGGGCCGCCGGCCGCCTTTTCCATCAGTTTGGGCGAGCTCTTGTCCATCTCGGCGGCGAAAGCCGAACCCGAGAGGGCGAGAGCGAACACGGCGCCAAGCGCCGAACCAAGCAGAGTTCCCTGTTTCATGATGTGTCTCGGCATGAGAGTGTGCCCCCTCGATGGAAGGTAGCATCCCATTCCGGTTGCGCAATAGTATCGCCATAGGATGACCTCCATGAATACGTCAGCCGCCACGGTGTTTGTACGACACCCGGCGGCAGGCAACGTCGGCGGCGGCCAGGCAATGGGGATGGGATGAACCTCCGGGAAATTCTCGCGCGGGATGTGGCTGTCCATGTGCCCGCGCATTCGGTCAGCATCATGACGCGGACCAATGCCGGTCTGGCGACCGACGCCCGCCTGATCAAGCGGCTGGTCGAGGCGAGCGGCTTGTCCGGCCATATCTATTACGCCCGCCGCCGCAATGCCTATGGCCTGCCGGCGCGCCTCGGTCTGCGCTCGCGCCTGCTGTTGGGCGGTCGCGACGAGACGAGGATCAACTTCTTCATACAGGATGTCCGCCAGGGCTGGCTTGGACTTGCCCAGCGCAATGTCTTCGTGCCGAACCAGGAATTCTGCTATCCGGGCAGCGTGGGCTTGCTGGACCGGGTCGACATGGTGATGTGCAAGTCGCGTCATGCCGAGGAGATTTTCCGCGGCCTGGGCGCCAGTGCCCGCTATACCGGCTTCACCTCTGACGATCGCTACGATCCCGCCATTGCCCGCCACCGGCGCAAGTTCCTGCATGTGGCGGGCGCCACCAAACAGAAGGGGACGGCGCCGCTTCTCGAGCTTTGGCGCGCTCACCCGGAATGGCCGGAACTGGTCGCGGTGGTGCGCCACGACTGGATCGATCCGGCGCGGCACGGCGCGGCGAACATCACCCTGATCGGCAGGCGTCTGTCGGCGGCGGAGGTGGCGGTGCTGCAGAACGAATGCCCCGTCCACATCTGTCCTTCGGAAGCCGAAGGCTTCGGCCTGGCCCTTTGCGAGGGCCTGTCCTGCGGGGCCGTGGTCATCACGACCGATGGCCCTCCGATGAATGAGCTGATCCGTCCCGGACACGGCATCCTGGCGGCCTATCGCGGCACCAGGCCGAGAACCGTGGGCACGGGGTATTTCATCGACCCCGCGGCGCTGGAGGCGGCCATCGAAGACATCATTGCCATGGGCGACGCGGAGGTCGCCGCCATCGGACAGCGCGCCAGGCGTTTTTACCTGGAGGAAAGGGCCGCCTTCGAGGACCGTTTCGCGCGCGTTCTGGCGGACCTGCATTAGCAAGGGAGCCGACGTTGCGACGACCCACATGCCGGCGGCACGATTTCAGGAGACACAGGTGAACGGCAGACACCGGGACGGCAGCGCGGGCGATGTCGATTACGGACGGGTGCGCGACGTCTACAGCCGATTCCGCCGGCCCGACCCGGCCATCGCCGCCTTCATCGAGGCGCTGCTGGGCGATGCCCGCACGGTGTTGAACGTTGGCGCCGGCGCTGGCTCCTACGAGCCGGTGACGCGGACCGTCACCGCCGCCGAGCCCTCGGCATCCATGCGCGCCCAGCGGCCGTCCCATCTCCCGACGGCCATCGATGCGGTGGCCGAGAGCCTGCCGTTCGCCGACGGCAGCTTCGACGCGGCCATGACGACGTTCTCCGTGCATCAATGGACCGATCCGGACGCGGGTCTGCGAGAAATGCGCCGGGTGGCGCGTGGGCCGGTCCTGGTAATGACCTGCGATCCCGCCGAGGTGGAGCGCTTCTGGCTGAACGATTACTGCCCCGACGTGCTCGGGACCGAGGCGAGGCGTTATCCGGGCATCGATCGTATCGCCGCATCGATCGGCAACGGCCGCGTCCTGCCGGTGCCGATTCCGCTCGCCTGCGAGGACGGCTTCAACGAGGCCTATTACGGCCGCCCGGAAATGCTGTTGCGGGCCGACGCTCGTCTGGCCTGCTCGGCGTGGAGCTTCGTCGAGCCATCCGCGGTGGCGCGCTTCGAGGAGCATCTCGGCCGTGCGCTGACATCCGGCGAATGGGATGCCCGCTTCGGTCACCTGCGTCGCCAGCCCGTGTTCGAGGGCTCGCTGAAGATGGTGATCGGACGGCCGTGACCGGCGGTCCTCATCGACGGACCGGACGTTGCCCGCGATGGGCGCTGGCCTGTATGCTGGGGGTCCGCCCCGCGCCGAACGGAGAAGTGCCATGAGCGAAAAAGTCAAGAAATCCGACGCCGAATGGCGCGCGCAGCTGTCGCCCGTCCAGTATGCCGTCACCCGCGAAAAGGCGACCGAACGGCCGTGGACGGGCGAGTACAACAGCACGAAGATGCCCGGCGTCTACAAATGCATCTGCTGCGGCGAGGAGCTGTTCGAGTCCGACGCCAAGTTCGACTCCCACTGCGGCTGGCCCAGCTTCACCGCGCCGCTGAACGAAGAGGCGGTCGCCGAGGAAACCGACCGCAGCCACGGCATGGTCCGCGTCGAGGTGCTGTGCGCCAAATGCGATGCCCATCTCGGCCACGTCTTCGACGACGGCCCCGGCCCGACCGGCCTGCGCTATTGCATCAACTCGGCGTCGCTGAAGCTCGACCCGAGGAAGTAACTATTGCCACAGCGCCGCTTCGCGCGCCGGCACCGGGCGGATGCGCGGATAGTAGGGGCTGCGCAGCGGATCACCGGGCTTCAGCTTCAGCTTCAGGCCGGGCGTCAGCGGCACGGTGGGGCGGCTGTCGGGACGGGTGGCAAAGACGATGTCGTCGCCGTAGAGCCGTGCCGACAGGGTGCGGCGGCGCCGGCCATTGGTGGTGTGGCCGCCGCCGTGCAGCACGCCGGGGTGCAGCAGCACAACGTCGCCGGGGGTGATGTCGAACGAGACGATGTTCCACTTCTCACGCTCTTCCTCTATATTAGGAAGGCGCGGTAAGTCCTTGCCGTAGAAACCTTTTGTCGGATCGACGGCCGCGTCGGGCGGGCTGAATCCGTCATACATGACCTGGCGGTGGGAGCCGGGGATGAACTCCAGGCATTCCTCCTTGGGGATCGGGTCGAGGGTGATCCACATGGAGGCGATCTGCTCGCCGGCGACCGGCCAGTAGGGCGTGTCCTGGTGCCACGGCGTCTTGCGGCAAAAGCCGCCTTCCTTGACGAAGACATGGTCGAACAGTAGCCAGATATTCTCCGAGCCGATCAGCTTCGAGATCATGTCGGCGATCGGGCTGTCGTAGAGCAGACGCTGGAACTCGGGCGTCACGGCGAAGTGGCGCACCATGTCCCTGAACTCGCCGGGCAGGCCCTTGAAGAAGGTCTGGATGTTGGGGCTGCCGCTGGCGATGATGCGCTGGATGCCGTAGTCGATCAGCGTCAGCCATTCCGGGTGCAGCGCCTGGGGCAGATAGACGACGCCGTCGCGCCGGTACTGCTCGATCACCGCGGGCGTGATCAGCCCCAGCGGATCGTCCCATGGCTTGGCGCTGTTCGGCGCGATCTGTTCGGCAAGCTGCATCCCACTCTCCCCGTTGGTCGCAAGCACTCGTGACGGTAAAACTAGCGCGCTTTTGCGCGCCGCGAAACTGTCAGGAATCGCCGTCAGGATTTCGCCGTCGTCACCGGCGCCAGCAGCCTGGTGCCGTAGAGCGCGCCCAGCGCCGCGACCACGAACACCAGCACCTCGCCGCCATGGGCGGGCAGGGCGAAACCGACGAGGTTGATGCCGAGGACGTAGAGGCCGACGACGACCGCCGCGCTCAGCACGGCGATGCCCAGCGATTTCGCGAATGCCCCGGCGGTCTTCGAGCGCGAACGCTTGCGCAGCAGGCCGCCGACCACGCCGCCGACCAGCGCCGCGCCGAGGAAGCGCCATGGGAATACGAACTCGACCTCGGCCGCCGCGCCGTCGAGGCCGCCGCCGCGGGCGGTGACCTTGCCGGTGCCGACGGATTCCGAGCGGATCGAGACCTTTGCGTTGCCGGCCTTGTCGAGCATCGCCTCGGTCGCCGACAGCCGGCCCATGGTGCTGGCAAGCTGCAGCGTGTTGTCGCGCGCGGCATCGGCCGCCTGTGCGCTCACCAGCACATCGGCGGTTTCCAGACCCCAGCCCTGGATGCGCGGCGGGGTGATGGCGACGCCCAGCGTCGGCCGCACCTTCAGGATCAGCTCTTCGCCGGCGGGCGCCACGTTGGAGACGACGGTGACCTTTACCTCGGCGTCGGGCGCCTCGGCGGCTACCTTGATGTCCCTGTAGGGCGGGGCGGTCTGGGCGATGCTGACCGTGTCCGGGTCGGTGGCGACGGGGCCGAGCACCTGGAAGGCGATGGGCGACGCCAGGGTTTTCGCGCCGCTGGCGTCCACCTGGATGACGCCGACGCTGATGCCGCCCTCGAACCGGTTGGTCGCGGGATTGAAGCGCAGCGGGGCGCGCGGGAACGCGACCGCCTTCAGGATCAGTTCCTTTGCCTGTGTATCCGTGGTCTGCACCACGCCCTGGAAGACGGCGGCCTGGCTGCGCATGGAATCCGGAATCGACAGCTTGACGATGTCCTTCGTGGTCTGCTCCGCGGTGGCGTCGAGCTTGATGTAGCGGGTGTCGCCCAGCCGGAGCGGCGCGGTCGGGGCAACCGGCACGGCTTCCGGCGCGGCGGGTTCCACCGGCCTGACCGCCACTTCAGGAGAGATCGCCGGCGTCTCGAGCAAGACCGCGCGGTTGCGCAGGATGTGCTGGCGCAGGGTCCGGATCTCCTCGGGCGACCGCACGGCCTCGGTCGCTGGGAGCTCCCGCACGTGTCGCGGCGGGTCCTGCGCCGGCGACGACGCCGGCCACAGCGCCGTCACCGCCATTGTACACAGCGCCAATCCGCGAGCCAGATCAATCATTTGCATGAAGCCACCCCTCGTCCCCACCGGCCAGTCTCGGTACGGATTCAGGCGGGATTATGGCCGTGTGGCGGGAGCGCGGTTTTGCACTATGATCCAGCGGTTGGAAATTGCTTTTCCGGTCCCATGGCAGACGCGCTGCAACCGTTCCACTTGGCGTTTCCCGTGCACGACATCGCGGCCGCACGGGCGTTCTACGGCGATCTGCTGGGCTGCCCGGAAGGGCGCAGCGCGGAGACCTGGGTCGATTTCAACCTGTTCGGCCACCAGATCGTCGCCCATCTACATCCTGGGCTGGAGCCGGGGAACCGCGCCCATCACAACCCGGTCGACGGCGACGACGTGCCGGTGCCGCATTTCGGCGTCGTGCTGTCGACCGAGGACTGGGAGGTGCTGGCGGCCCGGCTGAAGGCGGCTGGCATCGGCTTCGTCGTCGAGCCCCATGTCCGCTTCAAGGGCGAGGTCGGCGAGCAGGCCACCATGTTCTTCCTCGATCCGTCGGGCAACGCGCTGGAATTCAAGGCGTTCCGCGACCTCGGCAAGCTGTTCGCGAAATAGCGTCAGGGGGGACCGGCATCGCCGGTCCGGCACTTAGCAGTGGACGCCCGCCCGCCTGCGGACTTAACCTTCGAACCAGGCTTTTCTCGCCCGGAGCGGGCGTCGCCAGACACGGATCACGGCCATGGATGTTCATCTCGCGGAAGAGCGCATGCTGGTCCTGCAGGACCAGTTCAACATGGATCATGCGGAGGGCCGGGCGTCGACCAAGAAGATCGACGCCTTCGGCGCGCTGGCCAAGGTGGCCGGCTTCCTGTCGCGGCCCAAGGACGACGAGTTCGAGCTGATCTACCGCGAGCACCGGCTGCAGCCGTTCTGGCGGGTGGCGTGCACCTTCGTGTCGGCCTATGAGCGCCACCGCGATCACGCGGTGAAGCTGGCGCCGGAAGTGCGCCAGGTGGCAATCGCCGGCGAGACCCATCAGGTGGTCGATCACGCGGTGACCCTGCACGTGCTCGAAACCTGCCGCGAGGAGACGAAGCGCGACATTTATTTCGACGCGCTGACCGGCCAGCCGGGCGCCGACCTCACCAGCCGGCTGCGCTTCCCGACCATTCCGGCGACCGAGGAAAGCCTGGCGGCGTTCACCGAAAACGGCACCGTCGTGGTGCCGCCGCAGGCCACCTCGTCGGTGGTCGTGCGCGAGGTGCTGGGCAGCCTGGTCAACAAGATCAAGGCCGACAAGGTGCTGGAGGAGACGGTGACCTTCGAGGCCATCGACCTGTATTACCGCCCGGTCTACGCCTTCCGCTACCGCCGCCAGGGCAAGGAAGCGGTCGTCGAGTTCGACGGCCTGACCGGCGACGTGAGGACGGGCGGCGCCACTTTCGAGACCTATGTCGGCAAGATTCTCGAAACCCGCTTCCTGCTCGACGCGGGCGCCGAGGTGGCGAACCTGTTCCTGCCTGGCGCCACACTGGTGAAGGTGCTGGTCGCCAAGGGCATGGAACTGCGGAGCCGCTGAGGCCATGGCCCGGCTCGACGGCAAGGTCGCGCTGGTCAGCGGCGGGGCGCGCGGTATCGGCAAGGCCATCGCCGCATCCATGGCCGCCGAGGGCGCGCGGGTGGTGCTCACCGACATCCTCGACGTCGAAGGCGATGCCGCCGCCACGGAAATCCGCGTGCAAGGCGGGCAGGCGCTCTACGTTTCCCATGACGTGACATCCGAGGATGGCTGGCGCGCCGCGCTGGACGCCGCGAACGAGGAATTCGGCGGTCTCGACGTGCTGGTCAACAACGCCGGCCTGTTCCTCAGCAGGCCGCTGGCCGAGACCAGCGTCGCCGACATGAACCGCATGCTGGCCGTCAACGTGGTCGGGCTGATGCTGGGCAGCAAGCTGGCGCTGCCGTTCCTCGCCGCGCGTGCCCCAAACTGGGACGGCGGCGGCTCCATCATCAACCTGTCATCCGTCGCCGGCCTGATCGGCGCGTCGTTCCAGACCGTTTATTGCATGACCAAGGGCGCGGTGCGGCTGTTCTCCAAGTCGCTTGCCATGGAATGCGCCGACCTGAAACTCAACATCAGGGTCAACTCGATCCATCCCGGCGTCATCGACACCGACATGGCGGTCGAGGTGGCGCGCGGCCAGATGGAGGCCCGCGCCATGGATGCGGGCAAGGTCCAGCGCTTGTTGGTCGGCGGCCATCCGCTCGGCCGCCTCGGCAGGCCCAGGGACATCGCCGACGCGGCGGTGTTCCTCGCGTCCGGCGAAAGCTCCTTCATGACCGGAACCGAGTTGGTCGTCGATGGTGGCATGACGGCGCGGTAGAGTTAGATGCCGAGATACAGCTTAGCGCTGCTCCTCGTCCCTCATGTCACTGACCAGCGTGCCTGCATCGACGACGTTGCGTTTCAGTCTGGAACGATGTTCGGCCAGCCAGTCCAGGTCGGCTTGTGTCATGGGAGTCGGCGATTTCGTTTTCGCTATCGGCTTCAGTTCAGCGACAGGTTGACCACGCCGCGTAATGACGATGGCCTCGCCGCGTGAAGCGCGGTCGATCAGTTCGGACAGCTTGCTTTTTGCTTCGACGATGCTGTGGCTGCTCATAAGCGACAATATAGCTTTCGAACGGCTGTATTTTCAGCAGCTAAGTATCCTGCGCCGTCATTAACCGCGTATTCGCCGTAATCTCGCGCGTTGGCTTGTCGGTATGCGACGACAGCACGCCCAGCAGCGCCTTCCACACCGCATCCGCGTCGCCCGCCGCGCCGTCGCCGCGCAGCCTGGCGTAGTTGAGGCCGGCGGCCTTCTCCGCAAGGTCGCGGACCGTGCGGCAGCCGGCCGGGAAGCGCCCAGGGTCGAACAGCGGGAGGAAGAACGCGAGCGCCAGGGTCATCATGGCGGCCGGCCAGTTCATCGGCAGCGGCGGCATGCCGAAGGCGAAGCCGACGGTGGCCGCGAGAGAGAGGATGATCGCGGCCGAGCTCAGCCGCGAGCCCTCGTGCTCGGGCAGCTTCAGGCCGGTCTGGGCGGCGAGACTCTTCAGGAACCGCCGCGGCTGAAGCGGCGCCAGTTCGCGCAGCTTCATGTCGGGCGTCACCGCGTCGCCTTTGCCGAGTTCGCGGAGGCCGCGGCGCAGATAGTAGTACGCCAGCGTGCCGGCATTCGCCTTGCCGCCGTCCTCGGCGGGTCCCAGCCGGATGATCAGCGACCGGTAGATGTCGCCGACGAAATACCACATCTGGGTCTCGGCGAAGGGCAGACCGACGCCGAACGACGCCTCCAGGTCCTGCACCAGCGCGGCCTGGCCGAACTCACCCTTCAGGGCCAGCGCGTCGGCGGTCCCGTGCATGCTCAGTTGCGCGAACTCATGCCGCCGTCGACGGTGTAGATCACGCCGCTGGTGTAGCCCGAGCGTTCCGAGGCGAGGAACGCCACCAGGTCGCCGATCTCGCGCGGCCTGGCGCCGCGTCCCTGCGGCATGGCGGCGGTCAATTCGCGCCAGCGGTTCTCGTCGCCCCATTTGGCCTGGGCCTGGCCTTTCAACAGGGTCACCATGCGGTCGGTCTCGACCGGGCCCGGATTGATGCCGACGGCGCGGATGTTGTCCTCCAGCAGACTGCGGCCGCCGAGCGCGCGGGTGAACGCCATCAGCGACGCGTTGCCCGCCGAGCCGGTGATGTAGTTGAAGTCGAACCGTTCGCCCGCGGCCCCGATGACGTTGACGATCACGCCCTGGCCGCGCGCTTTCATGGCGGCATATACCAGCCTGGTCAGGTTGATATAGCCGAACACCTTCAGCTCCCAGGCGTGCCG
The DNA here is from genome assembly GCA_022844405.1 of Sphingomonadales bacterium. GTDB lineage: Bacteria > Pseudomonadota > Alphaproteobacteria > SMXS01 > SMXS01 > RI-34. The sequence continues at coordinate 49,070 of JALHLV010000007.1, forward strand.
CCAGCGCGACTCGTCGATGTCGCTGATCGAGCCGCGCGGGATGTCGCCGGCGTTGTTCACCAGGATGTCGATATCGGCGCACTCGGCGGCGAGGCGGTCCAGGTCGTCGCGGTTGCGCAGATCCACCACATGGGCGGTCACCTGCACCTGGCAGGCGGCACGCAGCCGGTCCACATGCGCCCTCAGCGCGTCCTCGCTGCGGGCGGCGAGATGAACGTTACAGCCTTCTTCCGCAAGCGCCTCGGCGGCGGCGAGGCCGATGCCCTTGGATGCGCCGGTCACCAGCGCCGTCTTGCCTCTCAGATTCAGGTCCATCTTTGTCCTCGCGCGATCGGTCGGCGCAACCCTAGCCGACAAGCTGCCGCTGGCAAACGGTCAGTTGGATGGGGTGGTCCCTGAAAGCGCCTGTCAGCCCTTCTTCTCGGTCCCCAGCGCGCGCAGCAACGGTGGGTCGCGGTCATAGAGGTCGGGGAAGAAGCGCATGGTGCCGTCGCGGTCGAGCTGGGCGGTCCAGTACATAATGACGATCGGCATCGTGTGCTTGAGGATGATGTTCTGGGTGTGGCCGGCCGCCAGTACCTCTTCGACGCGCGCCTTGGGCCAGTCCGTGTCGCCCGTCAGCAGGTAATCGGCCAGCGCCATGGGGTTCTCCACCCGGATGCATCCCGAGCTGGCGGCCCGGTCGGCGCGGTCGAACAGCGCGCGGTTCGGCGTGTCGTGCAGGTAGACGGCATGCTCGTTGGGGAACAGGAATTTCACCCGACCCAGGGAATTGTCGTTGCCCGGCCGCTGGACGAGATTGTACGGAAAGCGGCGTCGTGCCTGTTGCCAGTCGATCGTGCCCGGATCGACCTCGGCGCCTCCGGCGTCGACCACGGCGATGTTGTGCGAGGCCAGGTAGGACGGGTCCCTGGCGATCTTGGGCAGCAAATCCTGCTTCAGGATCGTCGGCGGCACGGTCCAGGTCGGATTGAGCACGACCGTCCGCATGTTCGACTTGAACATCGGCGTCTGCCGGTAGGTCTTGCCGACGACCACACGGGTATCCCAGACCGGCACGCCGCCCTTCACCACATAGAGGTGGAAGCCCGAGATGTTGACGACAATGAACTCGTCGCCGAGCTGGTTCAGCACCCAGCGGGCGCGCTCCAGGTTGATCCGGAGCTGGTCGACGCGCTGCTGGGCGGTGATGTTGAGCTCGCTGACCGTCCGCTTGCCGACGGCGCCGTCCGGATCGATGCCGTGCAGCTCCTGGAAGCGCTTTGACGCAGCGACCAGTTCGTCGTCGTACAGGTTGGGATCGGCGGGCGTGGTGGCGGTGTATTCACCCGACGCCGCCAGCCGGATGCGCAGCGCCGCCACACGCGGGTCGGTCATGCCCGGCTTCAGCGTCTCGCCGGCCTCGACCGTGCCCGAGCCGCCTTCCGCCACATAGGCGCGCTGGGCGGCCAGCGCCTTCTTGAGCTGGTCGTAGAACCAGTGGTGCGGTGCCAGGTCCTTCGCCGCCGCGACCATGTCGTCCCGCGCCGTCACCTCGGCGACCAGCTTGAGGAAATCCGCGGGCTTGGTGGGCGCGCTGATGTTCCAGTTCGGATCGAACGCGCGCGGATCGGTCTTGCCGTAGTGCAGGTGGATGGCGAGGCGCGCCAGCGCGTCGGTCGCGACCAGGTCGAGTCGCGCGGCCTGCTCGGGATCGCGGCCGTCCGTGGCCGCGATCAGCGCGGTCAGCGCCGCCAGGTGATAGTCCTCGGGCAGCAGGCCGTCCCCGGTCACCCCGGCGATGGCGCCGGTCAGCGCCTTCAGCTCGTCCTGGTCGGTCCACAGCGGTTTGTAATCGCGCTGCGCATAGAGCGCCGCGAGCAGCGCCGGCTGCGCGAGGGTCGCGTCGCCGATCCTGGGCGCGGGGGTTGCGGCCATGGCCGGGGCGAGCACCCGCAGCGCATCTTGGGTCTCGCCGGCGACGGCAAGTCCGGGAAGCAACGCGGAAACCAGGAAAAGGGCGGTGAAGGCGCGGCGAAAATTTTTCATCCGCCATCTTAACGCATTATTCCTTAAAGAAAAATTACCAGTACCGGCTCGGATCGCCCGCTACACGATCTTCACCAGCTCCACGGCGAAGGTCAGCGCCTTGCCGGCCAGCTCGTGGTTGCCGTCGAGTGTCACGGTGTCGTCGTCGAAGTCGGTGACGGTGACGACCATGGGGCTGCCACTGGCACGGCCGGCCTGGAGTTGCAGGCCCTTCTCGACCTTGACGTGGCCGGGAAGCCGGCTGCGTTCGATTTGCTGGATCAGCCGCTCGTCGACCTCGCCATAGGCCTCTTCCGGGTCGATGCGGACAGTGCGGCTCTCGCCTTCCGACAAGCCCATCACAGCAGCGTCGAAGCCCGGGATCACCTGGCCCGCGCCCAGGGTGAATTCCAGCGGCTCACGGCCCACCGAGCTGTCGAACTGGCTGCCGTCGTCGAGGGTGCCGGTGTAATGGATCAGGACGGTGTCGCCCGGCTTCGCGATGGCCATGGAGCTTCCTTTCGGAGTGGCGAACGTCGCGCGGCCGCCGGTGAATGAACCGCGAACCTAAGGTCGGGGCGCGGCCCGTTCAAGACTCTTTGTTGACGCCGTCCGGCGCGGGTGCCAGCGTTTCGGCGGGGTTGCGGGGGAGGCGGGCATGAACGAGCCGAAGGTCGCGCCGGTGATGAACAAGGGCCTGATGCGCCTGTTCACGCGGCTGAACGTGTTTGTCTACAAAGCGTCGGGCGGGCGGCTGATGAACCGGATGTACGGCACGCCGATCTGCGTCGTCACCATGACCGGCGCCAAGTCCGGCAAGAAGCGGACGATCCCGCTGATGTACAACCCGAACGGCGATGACGTCATCCTCGTCGCCTCGCTCGGCGGCGCGCCCCAGAACCCGCTCTGGTACTACAACCTTGTGGCGTACCCGGACATCGAGATCCAGGTCGGCGCGGTGAAGCGGCGAATGCGGTGCCGACAGGCCTCGCCAGACGAGAAGGCGGCGCTGTGGCCGGCGATCGTCGCCAACTTTCCCAGCTACGACGCCTACCAGCGGCGGACGGACCGCGACATTCCGGTGATGATCTGCTCGCCGGTATGAGAGGGGAATCGATTAAGTGCACTGTCACCGTAACCAGTGGGCTATGGTGGAGCTCGTGACTCGACCAGCCCAAGTCCCTCACCATCCGACTTCGCGGTCGCTTATAAAAACCCGCGGGCGTTTAGCAAAGTTGTAGCAAGGCAGTACGTTCCGTTCGACGAGTACCTAGAGAATAAATTAAGGTCTTATTTGGGGTTTTCGGAAAAAAAGAGGTCCTATGAGAGCTACCATTATGGTCCTTTAATCTATCCAGATCCCCAAATCCCTGAAGAACCAACTCCAAAAGGGCGGACAGACTGGACCGAACCGCCCCTGCCTACCCGCCGCCGCCGTTAATGCTGGATCGTCCTGTGGGCTGTGGTTGTGGTCCTGTGTTGGCAATGCAATCCAATATCCGGTAGCGTCGGTGAGCATCCCTCTCCATCGACCTGCGATCGCGAATTTTATGCGGCGATGGTAGGCTGCTATCAGACTAAGGCCAAAGGTAAGACGGGCCCTGCAGATTGAGCACACAATGGCCGACGCCGTGCAGCATATCGCCGATCGTACGGCGCTGATGGACGTGATGCTGAGGAAGCGCATCAACGGCGAATGGAAGATCACCCGTCACCTGGTCGCGCGCGGCCGGCGCGTCCAATCGGACTAGAAAGGATGGATGTGCGGCAGGGTGCGTGGCAAATACTCCGCTTCCTCGCGAGCCGGCGCGTCCAGCTGGGCGTCGTCATATTCTTCAACGTGTTGATCGCCATCCTCAGCACGGTATGGTTCAGCCAGTTGCTGCCGGATCGCCCGTCGATAGTCGCGCCACACCCCTCGAATATGCTGATCGCCCAGATCGCTTTCAGCGCATGCGGGGTTGTCTGTGCGGCCTCCCTGGCGGCGCTCAGCGCCCGGCTGCTGACGCTCGCTATGGCCGCCGCCGCCGCGGGCCTCCTGGTCCTGCTCGCCTTCCTGGGGTTCGTGTATTACCAGGTGATCCACATGTGGACAGATGCTGGCTTGCCGACGGATGTGTTTCTCGCGGAAACCCGCAACATGGCCATTCTGCTGGCGACGATCGCCGGTAACATCTGTCTCGCGGTGCGCGGCTGGCGGGAGTCCCGCGCGGCAAAGGCCGCCACGCACTCGGGGGCGCCGTAAATCCCTGTCCCTTCCGATAGCCTCTTTCCGGTGATTTCCGTCCATATCGACGATGGAGGCCACCGAGAATCGGCCGCGAAACAAGCCTCCCTCGGGCCTCGACGGCGCGCGAAAGCGGCGCATCCTTACCGAGAGCAAGGTGCGTCCGGTCGTTGTTGTAATAGTCGGCATATGCCGCGAGCACGCGGCGCAGGTGGGTTTCGTTGAGGATGATCATATGGTCGAGTTAGTCGCGGCGGATCGAGCCAATGAGCCGTTCCACATGGCCGTTCTGCCACGGCGAATGGGGCATGATCGGGCGGTCGCGGATGCCCATGGCGCGCACCCGCCGGCGAAACGCCAGCCCGATGCACCATCGTTGTCGCGCACCAGGAATTCGGGCGCGGTGTCCCACGGGAACGCCTCGGTGATCTGCCGCGCCAGCCACAGGGCGGTGGGATGGTCGGCCACGTCGGTGCGCAGGACGACGCGGCGGCCGAGGCCCAGCGCGACAAAGCCATAGAGCCGTTTGAACCCGAGCGTCCGCACGGTGAACATGTCGATGGCGGCGATGGCATCGGCATGGTTGCGCAGGAAGGTCGCCCAGCTCTGGCTGGGCCGGCCCCGGCGCGGCACCATGTACCGGGACACGGTCGACTGCGCCACGCGGTAGCCGAGCATGAGCAGCTCGCCGTGGATGCGCGGCGCGCCCCAGAGCGGGTTCTCCAGGCTCATGCGCTGGATCAGGCCGCCATCGAAATTCCATTGCTCGCCGCCGTGAGGGCTCAGGTCGAGGGCAGACCGTCGGCGGGATCGTTGAACGCGATACCCAGCGGCGCGAAGTGCCTGCCGTTGCTGGTCATCAGGACGAGATCATGGGCGGCGGCGGTCGCGGCGATGGCGACATCCGGGAAGCCGGGGTGACGCCCTGCGGCAAGGGCGCTGTCCGACAGCGCGCCGGCGATTCTGCCCGTCCTCGCATCGAAGGAAAGGATGCGCTCGGCGCCCTCGTCGAGCAGGGCATCCAGCCATCGGGCAAGTCCATCAGCCCGGTCCGTGCCGCCGGAGCGCCGTAACTTGCAGATACCTTGCTCGATCTCGGAAACCGTCACCGCCGAGACATAGAGTTCTTCGCCATGGGCCCGCACCCACGCGACGAGAGCGTCGTCGGGCGCCGCGCGCCCGGGCGCCAGCAAAGACAGGACCGAGGTATCGAGCAGGAAGCCGGAACTCAAAGATCGATCTCACGTGGCGGCGTCCGGTCGCGCTCGAACTCGATCCCGCCGGGAAATGAGAGCAGTAGGTCGGCGAATGAGGGACGCTGATCGGGATAGAGGCGCCTTGCGTCCTCCACCGGCACCAGCACAGCCGCCGGTCGCCCGTGCCGCGTGATGGTGGTCGCCTGGCCGTTCTCGGCGGCTTCGACCAGCGCCGAGAACTTGGCCTTGGCGTCACGGATTTGAATGGATTTCACCGGCGACCCTCATTGTGACTACATGAGGTCATAATATAGGCTTCCAACCGCCGGTTCAACCGTCGCCGGAGTGAATCAGGCAGCTTCCACGTCCAGCACGATCCGCTTTCCCAGTAACGCAAGGGCTCGCGTGACTTGCTCGATGTGGCTCCGGTGGTCGAGATCGATCAAGCGCCGGACAACTGTTTCCGTCACGCCCAACCGCTTCGCAAGTTCCGTGTTGGACACACGCGCCGCCTTCATGGCGACGTAAAGCGCAAGCTTGGATGCCTGCAGGGGCGGAACGGCGATGGCATCTGGTCTCGATCCTGGCTGAGGGAGCGGCCGGCCGAACTCGATGTATCCGCCCAACGCCGCCACCAGCGCGTCAACCGCCTGTTCGCGGGCTTCCTCTACCGTATCGCCATCAGTGATGGCCTCGGGAATCTGAGGGAACCGCACGAGATAGCTTCCATCCTCCTGCGGGGTGATGGTGACATCGTAGACGTAACGCATGGTATCTCTCCGTATCTAAAAGTCGGCCTTGTCAAGCCCAAGCTGTTCGATCATGGCGTGCATGGTGCCGATCGGGATGTCTCCAGTTCGATAAGGAACGATTGTGAAGCGATTACCGTAGGTGAGGCGGGCGTGACTCCCTTTGCCTTGGCGACTTTCCATTACGCTTACGCCGTCGCGCTTTCCGATCTGCTTGGCCCGCTTAATGAATTGTCGCGTATTCATTACCTGCAATAATCGCACATATATGTGCGAATCCCAATCTAAAATACGTTTATGCGCACATATGCTGGAGTTCCTCGCGAGCGTCGCTGCTTTACTGTTTCAGCCTTCTATCGAACATCTCCGACATCTTCCGCCAGGCGATCTCGGCGCGGTCCTTCACATAGGCCGGGCGCTGCGGGAAGCAGAAGCCGTGCTCGGTCTCGGGGTGGATCTCGCATTCGTAGGACACGCCGCGGTCCTCAAGCGCCTTGGTCAGGGTCGGGATCACGTCGTCGCTGACCCATGGATCATGCGCGGCGAAGCCGAGATAGAGTTCGCCCTTGATGTTTGGGACCAGCAGGTGCGGCGAGTCCGGCTTGTCGGTGACGATGCCGACGCCGTAGAGCGAGGCGGTGGCGACGATCTTGTCCGGGAACGTGCCGGCGGCGGCCACCACATACTGGCCGCTCATGCAGTAGCCGACGCAGCCATAGGGCGCCTTGGCGGCCGGATGAGCCTCCAGGTAGTCGATCATGCCCTGGGTGTCGCGCATCACCCGGTCGACATCGAGCGTGGCCATGGTCGCCATCACCAGCTTGAATACATTGTCCCGGTCCATGGAGAAATCGAACCGCAACTGGCCGTTGCGGTAGTACATGTCCGGCAACAGGCAGAAATAGCCCTGCGAGGCGATGCGCCGGGCGAAATCGCGCAGCTCCTCGCGGATGCCGGGCGCGTCCATGTAGAGGATCACGGCCGGAAACGGACCCTTGCCGTCGGGATGGACGACGAAGCTGCCCATCTTCCCGTCCGGTGTTACCACGTCGATCTCGAACTCCGCCATGTGCGTCTCCCGTCGCTGAATCCGGCATGCATTCATTCTTTGGTTGGCTATAGTATCCGCCACGGGGACGAGTGAAAGTCATTTCGGGGAGGATGCCATGCTGATCGGAGCAAGTTTTCCGGGCGTCGAGATCGGTAACGATCCTGGCGCCATCAGGGACTTCGCGCAGGGTGCGGAAGACCTGGGTTTCGACTACATCACCACCACGGATCATGTCCTGGGCGTCGATCCCAAGGGCGATCCCAGGATCTTCGCGCCCTACAAGCTGGAGGACGCGTTCCACGAGCCGTTCGTGCTCTACGGCTTCATCGCCGCCTGCACCAAGCGTGTCGGGCTTGCCACCGGCATCCTGATCCTGCCGCAGCGCCAGGCGGTGCTGGTCGCCAAGCAGTCGGCCGAGGTCGACGTATTGTCCGGCGGCCGGCTTCGGCTGGGCATCGGCGTCGGCTGGCAGGCCAGCGAGTACACGGCGCTCGGCATGGACTGGCACACCAGGGGCAAACGCTCCGAGGAGCAGGTCGCCATCATGCGGGCGCTGTGGATGAACCGGACCACCGCGTTCAAGGGCCAGTACCATGAGATGGCCGAGCAGGGCCTCAACCCCAACTCCATCCAGAAGCCGATCCCCATCTGGTTCGGCGGCATGTCCGACGCCGTCGCCGACCGGGTCGGCCGCATCGGCGACGGCTGGATTCCGATCGGCACGCCGGAGCAGCTCAAGCCCCAGTTCGAGATCATGCACAGGGCCGCCGAGAAAGCCGGCCGCGACCCGAAGAGCATCGGCCTGGAAGCGATGACCGGCTTCCAGAACGCCTTCCGCGACAAGCCCGCCGCCACCATGGACCAGGCCCTGCAGGGCGCCGACATCTGGAAGAAGGCCGGCGCCACCCACCTCGCCATCGGCACCTCGATGATCGGCCTGAACACGGATGTGGCCGCTCACCTCAAGCTGCTGAAAGAGGTGAAGGACGGCGTCCAAGCACTTTGAATCCATCAGGAAAGAGAGAAAGGTAAGTTCCGTGGAATACAAGAACATGATCATCGAGAAGGACGGCGCGGTCGATTGGGTGACCTTCAACCGCCCGGACAACCTCAACGCGCTGAGCCGCCAGTTCGTGCGCGAGCTGAACCACTATTTCGGCAGCCTGGAGACCAACTACGACGTCCGCGTCGTGGTGCTGAAGGGGAACGGGCGTGCGTTCTGCGCCGGCCTCGACATGAAGGATCCGGAACGGCCGCTCGACAGCACAACCAACACCGGCATGAAGAGCCAGCGCAATTTCTCGGGCATCATCATGCGTATGCGCCGCTGCCCGCAGCCGATCATCGGCCTCCTCCACGGCTTTGCGGCCGGCGGCGGCTTCTCGATCGCGCTGGGCTGCGACGTGCGCATCGCCGCCGAAGGCACCAAGATGAACTGCGCTTTCATCAAGATCGGCCTGTCCGGCTGCGAGATGGGCGCGTCCTATCATTTGCCGCGCCTGGTCGGCTCGTCGGTCGCCGCCGAGTTGCTCTACACCGGCCGCTTCATCGACGCCGACCGTGCCCTGCGCACGGGCCTTGTGTCGGAAGTGGTGCCCATGGACCAGCTCGTCGCCGCTGGCAAGTCGCTGGCCGACGACATGATCGCCACCGCGCCGCTGGGCCTGCGCATGACCAAGGAATGCTTCTGGGCCAACGTCGACGGCAACGACCTGAACAGTGCCATCGCCATGGAGGACCGCAACCAGATCCTGGCCGTCTCCAACGGCGACGTGGCCGAAGGCGTCAGGTCGTTCCTGGAGAAGCGCAAGCCGAACTACGCGGCTTGATTGAGGCGAAGCGGAGGACGGCTTGGATTTCGCCCTGACCGACGAACAGCAGGCCGTCCGCCGGGCCATCGAGAAGCTCTGCGCACCGTTCGACGACGCCTACTGGCTCGCGCGCGACACCGACGCCCGGTTCCCCGAGGAATTCGTCCGCGCGGTGATCTCGGGCGGCTGGCTGGGCATCGCCATGCCGGAAGAGGTGGGCGGCGCGGGCCTCGGCGTCACCGAGGCGGCGCTGATGATGCACGCCATCAGCCGCTCGGGCGCCGGCTTCTCGGGCGCGTCATCGGTGCACATGAACATCTTCGGGCTGAACCCGGTCGTGGTGTTCGGCACCGAGGAGCAGCGCTGGCGCATCTTGCCGAAGATCATCAAGGGCGAGGACCGGGCCTGTTTCGGCGTCACCGAGCCGGACGCCGGCCTCAACACCACGGCGATCAAGACCCGGGCCGAACGGGTCGGCAACGGCTACGTCATCAACGGCAAGAAGGTCTGGACATCGACCGCCCAGACCGCCAACAAGATCCTCATCCTGGTGCGCACCACGCCGCGCGAGCAGTGCGCCAAGCCGACGCTGGGCCTCAGCCTGTTCTACACCGACCTGGACCGCCGCTATTGCGACGTGCGCGAGATCCACAAGATGGGCCGCGCTTCCGTCGACTCGAACGAGGTGTTCATCGACGGCCTGCCGGTGCCCGAGGAAGACCGGATCGGCGAGGAGGGCAGGGGCTTCGAGTACCTGCTGCACGGCCTCAACCCGGAGCGGGTGCTGATCGCCGCCGAGTGCGTCGGGCTGGGGCAGGCGGCACTGGCCAAGGCCGCGCACTATGCGGGCGAACGGATCGTGTTCGACCGGCCGATCGGCAAGAACCAGGCGATCCAGCACCCGCTGGCGCTGGACTGGATGCAGCTCGAGGCCGCGTTCCTGATGGTGCTGAAGGCCGCCAACCTCTACGACCGCGGCGAGCCCTGCGGCGCCGAGGCCAACGCCGCCAAGTACCTGTCGGCCGAGGCCGGCTTCACCGCCTGCCAGAACGCGGTGCTGACTCATGGCGGCTTCGGCTATGCCAAGGAGTTCCATGTGGAGCGCTACATGCGCGAGAGCATGCTGGGTCGCATCGCGCCGGTCAGCCCGCACATGATCCTGAACTTCATCGGCGAACGGGTGCTGGGGCTGCCGAAGTCGTATTGAGCGTCTCGACACGCCGCTGGCGCGCTGGCGCAAATCGGCGGCGGACGGTTGCGCGGTCCGGCGGCTTGTTCTAGCGTTGCAACCGAACCGATACCATCCAAGGGGAAGACCAATGGCAGACGTAGATCCCGCCGACTATCATGAGAGTGGCCGGTCGTCGCCCACGGGCATGACGTTCTGGGGCAAGGACAAGAAGAAGGTCCTGCTGGTGACCCGCGGCCATCCGTTTGCCCGCGATCAGTTTTACAAGATCTTCGAAGCCAACCCGGACATCGAGTATTCGGCCGTGGAGCATCCGGCCGCGCAGCTGATGTTCAACCCGGACTTCGCCAAGAACTTCGACTGCTACGTGCAGTACGACATGCCCGGCATCGAGTTCAACGGCGCGGGAGAGGGCATGCCGCGCTTCGTCGATCCGCCGCAGTCCTACAAGGACGGCGTCATGGCCATGCTGGAAGCAGGCTTCCCGCTGGTCATCATGCACCACACCTGCGCCGCCTGGCCGGCCTGGCCCGAATGGTCCGAGATCGTCGGCGGCCACTTCCTCTACGTGCCGATGAAGTCGCGCGGCGTGGACAAGCAGGACTCCGGCTACAACATCGACGTGCCCCACAAGGTCACGCCGGTGATGAAGCACCCGATCACCGAGGGCATCGAACCGTTCGACATCGTCGACGAGGTCTACATGTCCGAGGTGTTCGAGGACTCGGTGGTGCCGCTGTTCCGCAGCTCGTGGGACTTCACCGACAAGAACTTCTTCTCCTCGGCGCTGGCGCTGAAGGGCAAGTACTACTCCAACGAGGGCTGGTCGCACCCGCCCAGCAGCAATCTGGTCGGCTGGATCAAGACCTACAAGAACAGCCCGATCGTCTATCTGCAGTTCGGCGACGGTCCGGCGACCTACCAGAACGAAACCTTCCGCAAGATCCTGCGCCAGGCCATCAACTGGGCCTGCTCGGCCGAGGCGAAGGCCTGGGCGCGCGAATACAACGCCAAGAAGGCCGCCGAGTAAGCCGTCGCCCGCTTTCGGTCACGGGAAGGGACCCGCGGGTCCCTTCCTTCGTTTCCGGGCAGTTGACCGGCGGCGCGTGGCTGCCGAATATCCGTTACGTCGCTACGCGCCCGCCTGCTAAGCTACGGCAATCTTGCCGTTTTTTGGGGAAACGGATGGGCTTGCGCGAAGGTCGGTTGATGGTCTGGGTGCTGGTGGCCAGCGCGCTGCTGGCCGGCTGCGGCGTCAATCCGCGCGAGACCAGGAACGAGAAACGCTACGTCAAGATCTGCACCCAGTATATCGGCGCGAAATACGCCAACGCCGATGCCCTGTGCCGTTGCCAATGGAAGGGCATCCGCGCCGAGGTGCCGAAGGAGAACCTGGAGGAGTTCTTCTTCAAGCTGACCGCGGGACGCCGGTTCGAGACCAAGGCCTCGAGGATGATCGACCGGATTTCCGAGCAGTGCCTCGCCGAGCTGGGGCCGGGCACGTGACGCCTTACATCGCCGTCATGCCGCCGTCGACCGTGAACTCCGCGCCGGTCACGTAGCTCGACTCGTCGGACGCCAGGTAGAGGATGCAGTTGGCGATGTCCTCGGGCTCGCCCAGACGGCTGATCGGGAAGTTGGCCGTCACGGCGCGGCCGGCTTCCTTGTTCGCGCTGTCGCGCGCGCCGGCCTGCATGTTGGTCCAGATCACGCCGGGATGCACCGAGTTGCAGCGGATGTTGTCCTGGCCCACTTCGAGCGCGATCGACTTGGTCATCAGCCGCACGCCGCCCTTCGACGCCGAATAGGCGATGCAGCGCTGCAGGCCGATCAGGCCCGCCACCGACGACAGGTTGACGATGGAGCCACCACCGGCCTTGCGCATTTCCGGCACGGCGTATTTGGTGCCCAGGAAGACGCTGGTCAGGTTGACGTTGATCTGCCGGTTCCAGTCATCGAGCGACAACTCGTCGAGCAGCTTGAGGACCGCGATGCCCGCGTTGTTCACCAGCACGTCGAGCCGGCCATAGGTTTCGATGGTCCGGGCGATGACTGCCTTCCAGCCGTCCTCGGACACCACGTCCTGGCGCAGCGCGATGGCTTCGCCGCCGGCGTCGCGGATCTTCCGGGCGCAGTCCTGCGCGCCCGTTTCGTCGATGTCCGTCACCACCAGCCTGGCGCCTTCGCGCGCCAGCGTCATCGCGGTGGTCCGGCCCAGGCTGGGATCGGAGGCGGCGCCCGTGACGATGGCGATTTTTCCCTGAACGCGTCCCATGATTTTCTCCCGTTTCGTGGGTTGCTACGCGGCGCGAGTATGGCAACAGGGTATGCGTGATTGAAAGCCAATTCGCCTTGTGGACGGCCACTTTCGTGCTACGTTCCCGGCCGGGAACAACAGTCACGAATGAAGGGAAGCGGGGACATGTCCAACCGCAGCAATCGCCAGTTTCTGATCGCCGCCCGGCCGGAAGGCATGATCAAGGAAAGCGACTTCAAATATGTCGAGACGCCGGTTCCCGAGCCGGGTCCGGGCGAGTTCCTGATCCACCAGGAGATCGTCGCCGTCGAGCCGGCGCTGCGCGGCCAGATGGAGAACCGCGCCAACTACGCCGCGCCGCTGCAGATCGGCGACGTGATGCGCGCGCTGGGCGCGGGCACCGTCGTCGAATCCAACAACCCGGACTACGCGGTGGGCCAGCGTGTGCTCGGCCTGTTCGGCTTCCAGGACTATCTGGTGTCGGACGGCACGGGCATGGTCAGTCGCATTCCGGACGGCGTGTCCGGCGAGGCGGCGCTCTACGTGTTCGGCGGCACCGGCTTTACCGCCTATTACGGCATGGCCGAGGTCGGCAAGCCGACGCCGGGCTGCAACGTGCTCGTTTCGGGCGCGGCGGGCGCCGTCGGCTCGCTGGCCGGGCAGATCGCCAGGATCATGGGCGCGGGCAGGGTGGTCGGCATCGCCGGCTCGGACGAGAAGTGCCGCTGGCTGACCGAGGAACTCGGTTTCGACGCCGCCATCAACTACAAGACCGAGGACGTCGCCGCGCGGGTCAAGGAGCTGTTCCCGAAGGGCCTCGACATCTACTACGACAATGTGGGCGGCGACATTCTCGACATCGCGCTGGCCAACCTGGCCATGAACGCCCGCGTCGTCATCTGCGGCGGCATCTCGCGCTACAACAAGGCCGGACCCATCGAAGGGCCGAAGAACTATTTCAACCTGGTCTATTCGCGCGCGACCATGACCGGCTTCATCATCGTCGACCACGTCCACCGCTACAAGGAATGGACCCAGATCATGGGCCAGTGGATCGCCGACGGGAAGCTGAAGTACCGCATCGACATGCTGGAGGGCTTCGAGAACCTGCCGAAAGGCCTGATCCGGCTGTTTACCGGCGACAATATCGGCAAGCAGCTTATCCGCATCGGATAGGCCGCCGGGTCACGCCAGCTTCAGCACGAAGCCGACCAGCGCGCCCAGCACCAGGATGTAGATCGGCGGCATGGTCAGCAGCAGGCCTCCGACGCGCTTTTCCGGCGCGCTGTAGTAGCCGAGCGCGTACCACAGGCGCCCGATGGGCCAGATGGCGCCGATCCCGGCGGCCCACAGCGGATCGACCGCCCAGGCGAACAGCCAGATGCCGGGCAGGAACAGCACCAGATGCTCCAGCGTGTTCTGGTGCGCCCGCACATAGCACTCATATTCGGGCGGTCCGCTGTGCGACGGCGCCTTGATCTTGAACTTCGACCGCGCGCTGCCGGCCTTGAACAGGGTGAAGTAATAGACGAGCAAACCCACGCAGCTCACGATTCCTACATAGATATAGTTTTCCATGCCTCATGACTCCCGGGCGGCAGGAACCGTCCGGAGCGCGGCGCGCTCCGGTCCGGCGGGGACGACTCGATCGGTGTGCCTGTCAGGCGGTGAAGAAATCCGCGCGCGGCTTGCCCTGCGGATCGTAGACGGGCTCGGACAGATCGACCCTGTACTTCTTCACGGCGGCCGACTTCAGGCCCGACTGTCCCAGATGGGCGGCCATGTCGGTGTACCAGTGGTCGGCCAGGTGCACCGCCAGATCCTCCTGGGTGTCCCATTCCTCGAACACGTAGACGCGGCCCGGATTGAGCGGGTCCAGCGTCCAGGCATAATGGACGCAGCCCTTTTCGGTATAGGCACCCTCGATATGCTTGCGGGCACTGAGAATCGACTGTTCCGCGGTGGCAGGGTCGAACTCCAGAATTCCGGCGACGATAACGGTCATGGTCTTCCCCATTACAGATGCGACTGGCACTTCCTGCACGATCATGCGCCCTCGGCGCAAGCGGCATATCGGCACGAACCTTCCGCGGCCGCGCACGGCGCTTTTTGCGGTCGGCAACATGCGGTGGTGTGATAAAAGCACCGTCGGTGAACTTTTTGTCAAGGCAGGAGCGGCGTATGAACAAGGCCCTCGAAGAATTCAACTTCTTCGACCCGGAGGTGATGAAGTGCCCGTTCGACTTCTATGAAAAGGCGAGGGCCGAGGCGCCGGTTTACCGGATGCCGGGCGCCGACGTCTATTTCATCACCCAATACGCCGACGTGAAGCTGGTCGCCCGCAAGCCCAAGCAGTTCTCCAGCGAATTCGGCCGGCTGATGCAGTCCGCCGAGCCGGACCCCCGCGTCGCGGCGGAGTATGCCAAGGGCTATCCGGGCGTCGCGACGATGCTGACGCGCGATGCGCCGGCGCACAACCGCTACCGGGCGCTGGTCAATCCGGCGTTCTCCGAGAAGCGGGTGCGCGAACTCAAGCCGCATATGGAGCAGATCGTCCACGACTTGATGGCCAAGCTGCCGCGGAGCGGGCCGGTGGATTTCTTCGCCGCCGTCGCCGTGCCGCTGCCGGTCTGGGTGATCGCCGATGCGCTCGGCGTGCCGCGCGACGACCTGCCGAAGTTCAAGCACTGGTCCGATTGCTCCGTTGCCCAGTTCTCGTTGGTCACCACGCCCGAGCAGGACGTCTACATCGCCCAGCAGATCGTCGAGTATCAGCATTACTTCGCCGGGCAAATCGAAGAGCGCCGCGTCAATCCGTCCGACGACGTGGTGTCGTCCCTCGTGCACGCCCGCATCGAGGGCGAGCGGCCGCTCGACGTTCCCGAGATGCTGTCGATCATCCAGCAGATCCTGGTGGCCGGCAACGAGACGACCACGGCGACCCTTGCCGCCGGCATGGTCCATTTGATCCAGCGTCCCGATGTGCTGGAGCGGATCCGCGCCGACCGGTCGCTGGTCGGACAGTTCGTCGAGGAAATTCTGCGTCTGGAGTCGCCGTCTGCCGGCATGTGGCGGATCGCCCTGGAGGACACCGAGGTGCATGGTGTGATGATTCCCGCCGGCGCCAAGGTGATGATCCGCTGGGATTCGGCGAACCGGGACGAGCAGGTGTTTGCCTGCCCCAACGATGTCGATCTCGAGCGCAAGAACAGCCAGGAGCACCTGGCGTTCGGCTACGGCATCCACATGTGCCTGGGACACGTGCTGGCCAGGCAGGAACTCAACGTCGCCTTCAACATCATTCTGGACGAATTGAAGAGCTGGAAGATGGCGAAGGGCCACGAGGAGCTGGTCTACCTGCCCAACGTGCTGCTGCACGGCCTGGGCGAACTGCACCTGGAAATCGAGAAGTTCTGAGGGCCGGACGCCGGAAACCGGCCGTCCCCATTCGCGACGGTGCGTATTGCCGTGACAACGGCGACTTCGTACAGTCGCGGGAGGGGAGACCATCCTATGAGGACCGACCATGCCGATCGCTGAGCTTCAGGTGCTCGCCGACATTCCGCGCCATTGGGCGGCGCAACGGCCTGCAAAGATCGCGACCGTGTTCGAGGACAGGGCCGTGTCCTGGAAGGACTTCGACCGTTATGCCACGCAGGTCGCCAATGGCATCATCGGGGCGGGCGTAAAGCCGCAGACCCGGGTCGCCTACCTGGGCAAGAACTCGGACCTGTACTTCCAGCTGCTGTTCGGCGCGGCCAAGTCGAACACGGTGATGGTCGGCATCAACTGGCGCCTGGCGCCGCCCGAGGTCGAGTACATCGTCAACGACGCGCGGATCGAGGTGCTGTTCGTCGAGGAGGAGTTCTTCGGCCTGATCGGCGAGATCGGCGACCGGCTGGCGACGGTGAAGCTCTACGTGGCCATGTCGGGTCGCGGCCATGGCTGGGAAGACTACCTCTCCTGGCGCGACGGCCAGTCCGAGGCCGATCCCATGCTGCCCATCGACGGCGAGGACATCTGCGTCCAGCTCTACACCTCCGGCACCACCGGAAGGCCCAAGGGCGTGCAGCTTCCCAACCGCGGCTTCATCGTCCAGCGCTACGGCGACGAGATCGCCGGCGAGTGGAGCAAGTGGCACGACGACGACGTGATCATGATCCCCATGCCGGTGTTCCACGTCGGCGGCACGGGCTGGGGCTTCCAGGGCTTCTACAATGGCGCGACCCAGGTGATCCTGGGCCAGGCCGACCCGGGGCTGATCATCGAGACCATCCAGAAATACCGGGTCACCAAGGTGTTCGTGGTGCCCGCCGTGTTGCAGTTCATGCTGCAGCACGAGGCGTCGAAGACCGCCGATTTCTCCCATGTCCGCGTGGTGCTCTACGGTGCGTCGCCGATCCCGGAGGATGTGCTGGTCCGGGCGCTCGCCACCTTCAAGTGTCCGTTCGTCCAGCTATACGGCATGACCGAGACCAGCGGCTCGGTCACCTTCCTGCCGCCCGAGGCGCATGTGCCCGGCTCCAGCAAGCTGCGCAGCTGCGGCATCCCGTTCCATGGCATCGAGATCATCATCGGCGACGCCGCCGGCATCGCCCAGCCGCCGGGCCAGGTGGGCGAGATCATGATCCGCGCGCCGGGCATCATGACGGGTTACTGGAACATGCCCGAGGCGACCGCCGAAGCGGTGAAAGGCGGCTGGTACCATTCCGGCGACGCCGGCTACATGGACGACGAGGGCTACATCTATGTCTACGACCGGGTGAAGGACATGATCGTCTCGGGCGGCGAGAACATCTATCCGGCCGAGGTCGAGAGCGCCCTGTCCAAGCATCCCGCCGTCGCCGACATCGCGGTGATCGGCGTGCCCAGCGAGCGCTGGGGCGAGGAGGTGAAGGCGGTGGTGGTCAAGGAGAAGGGCGCGCACGTGACCGAGGACGAGCTGATCGCCTTCGCCCGCACCCAGATCGCCGGCTTCAAGACGCCCAAGTCGGTCGATTTCGTCGACAGCCTGCCGCGCAACCCGTCCGGCAAGCTGCTGAAGAAGGAACTCCGCGAGCCCTATTGGGCCGGGCGGACGAGGCGGGTGGGCTAAATTCCCCGTCTAGACGGCGTTCCGGACCACCCTGCCGGGACGCGCGCCGGTGTCCTTGTCGTTCATGCGTGTGCGGACGCCGTTGACGAATGTGCCCACATAGCCTTCCACCGGCTGCATGATGCGCCGGCCGCCGGCCGGCAGGTCGTGATGCGCGACGGGAAGGTCCACGTTGAGGCGGTCGAGATCGATGATGTTGATGTCGGCCCGCAAGCCCGGCAACAGCCGCCCGCGGTCCGCCAGCCCATACATGTCGGCATTGGTGGCGGTTTGCTTGGCGATGATGAACTCGAGCGGCAGTTTCTCGCCGCGGCTGCGGTCCCGCACCCAATGGGTGAGCTGATAGGTGGGCATGGTGCCGTCGACGATCAGGCTGACATGAGCGCCGGCGTCGCTCAGCCCGGTGACCGTGTGATCATGGGTCAGCATTTCGCGGATCACGTCGAAATTGCCGTACAGGTAATTGCCGCCGAGCAGAATGGCGAAGGCCCTGCCGTCGTGTTCCAGCAGGAAGTCGTACATCACGTCCGCCGTGTCGCGCCCCTGGGCGGCGGCCGTGGCGGCGAATGACGTGCCGGGTTCCGGCTCGTAGTTCACCGGGCTGCCCATGGGGAACATGTGCGACATGGCCTGCCGGAAAAGCCCGTAGATATTCTTCATCGAGCCCGCTTGCGGGTGGGGAATGTCCCGGTCCGCGAGGATCGCGGCCTTCACCTCGGGCTTGCGGAGTTCGGCGACCAGCCGGTCGAGCGGCAGGTCGGCCAGCTTCAGGAATGTCTCCCGGCGCATGAACATGTGATAGCCGTTGAGACCGCTGATCATCCCGATGGGCCGCGCGCAAACCTGCGGGCGAAGCTGCGCGCCGGCCGCGTTGTGCTCCGTCACCCTGGCCAGCACGTCGCGCCACAATTCCGGATTGTCGGCCACCTGAACCAGGGTGAAGGTGACCGGGCGTCCGCAGGCCTTGGACAGCACCGCCATCCGGTCGACTTCCTCCATGCTGGAATGGCGCTCGCCGCCCAGTTGCGCGAGCTGGCCAACCGTCCCGGCCGGGATGATCTCGAACACGCCTCGGCCCGCCTGTCTGATGGCGTCGGCGAAGGCCATGAGTTCCTCGTCGGCTGCGAAGGTGCCGGGTACGGCGCCGCCATTGATCGACATGTGGCCGATGGTCCGCGAACTCGACACGCCGACGGCGCCGGCGTCCAGCGCCTCCTTGACGATCCGGCCCATGGCCGCGACGTCTTCGACGGTGGCGTCCTCATTGGCCCGGCCGCGCGCGCCCATCACATAGTTGCGAATGGCCCCGTGGGCGATCTGCGCGGCGATGTCGAGCGCGTAGGTGCGCCCGTCCAGATAGTCCAGGTATTGAGGAAAAGTCTCCCAAGCGCCCCAGGGCATGCCCTCGTACAGCGCGGTGCCGGGAATGTCCTCGACGCCTTCCATGAGCTCGATGAGATCTTTCTCGCCGCCGGGCGGAACCGGGGCGAAGCCGACACCGCAATTGCCCATGACCACGGTGGTGACCCCGTTGCTGGCGGACGGATCGATCTCGTCGTCCCAGGCCACCTGGCCGTCATAGTGGGTGTGCACGTCCACCCAACCCGGCGAGACGATGCAGCCGCCGGCATCGACGACTTCCCGGGCCGATTCCGTGATCGACGCGCCTACCGCGGCGATTCGGCCGTCCTTGATGGCCACGTCGCCGACGAAGGCGGCCTTTCCCGTGCCGTCGACAACGGTGCCGCCCTTGAGAAGGTAGTCGTACATCTCGATCTCCCGGTTTCGCGCTCACAACCCATCTCCAGCATGACGTAGCGGATATCTTCCTGCTCATCAATATTGGCGGCGCCCCTTGATGCCGCCTATTGCCCGGCATCGCGGCTGTCCGTAGATAGGGGCAACGAACAAACATCCCGCAGGAACCGAACGATGCTCATCGACGGCATCAACGTGCTCGCCGACATTCCCCGCCATTGGGCGCGCCTCCGGCCGGAGCGGGCGTGCACCATCTTCGAGGAGCGGATCACGTCCTGGTCCGGCTTCGACCTCCAGTGCACCCGCGTCGCCAACGGGCTGATCGCTGACGGCGTCGGGCCGCGGGGACGAATCGGCTATCTGGGCAAGAATTCGGACCTGTATTTCCAGCTGCTGTTCGGCTCGGCCAAGGCGAATGTGGTGATGGTCGCCATCAATTCCCGGCTGGCGGCGCCCGAGATCGAATACATCATCGGCGACGCCCAGGCGGAAATCCTGTTCGTGGAGCCGGAATTCCTAGGCCTGGTGCACCGGATCGCGTCGCCGGGCGTGCGCAAGGTCGTCGTCATGGGCGAGCCGCGGGACGGCCTCGAGGACTATGACGGGTGGCGCGACCGGCAACTGGACGCCGATCCCAGGGTGCCGTCCGTGCCCGAGGACGTCTGCGTCCAGCTCTATACCTCCGGCACCACCGGCCTCCCCAAGGGCGTCCAGATCATGCATCTGGGCCTGATCGTCCAGCGGCTGGGCTATCTGGCCACCGGCGAGGCCTGGGCGCAGTGGCAGGACGGCGAGGTGGCCATGATCCCCATGCCGGTGTTCCATGTGGGCGGGACGGGCTGGGGCTTCCAGGGCTTCTATCACGGCGCCACGCAGGTGATCCTCGCCCAGGCGGAAGCCGGAAAAATCATCGAGGCGATCCAGAAGCACAAGGTGACCAACGTGTTCGTGGTGCCGGCCGTCCTGCGCACCATGCTGCAGCACGAAGCGGCGGCCACCGCCGATTTCTCTCACGTCCGCGTGGTGCATTACGGCGCCTCGCCGATCCCCGAGGACGTGCTGGTGCGCGCCATGGCCACCTTCAACTGCCCCTTCGTGCAGCGTTACGGCATGACCGAGGCGAGCGGCACGATCACCTACCTGCCGCCGGAGCAGCACGTCGCCGGTTCGCCGCGGCTGCGCAGCTGCGGCATCCCGTTTCCGGGCTCGCAGGTGATCATCGGCGATGAGAACGATGCCGAGCTGCCGCGCGGGCAGGTGGGCGAGATCCTGATCAAGGCGCCGTGGCTGATGAAGGGCTACTGGAACATGCCCGAGGCGACGGCGCAGGCCATGCGCAATGGCTGGTACCATTCCGGCGACGCCGGCTACATGGACGGCGAGGGCTTCATCTACATCCACGACCGGGTGAAGGACATGATCGTCTCGGGCGGCGAGAACATCTATCCGGCCGAGGTGGAGAGCGCCCTGTCGCACCATCCGGCGATCTCCGACGTGGCGGTGATCGGCGTGCCCAGCGAGCGCTGGGGCGAGGAGGTGAAGGCCGTCGTGGTGCTGGAGCCGGGCGCGTCGCTGACCGAGCAGGAACTCATCGCCTTCGCCCGCACCCGCATCGGCGGCTACAAGGTCCCCAAATCGGTCGACTTCATCGACGTGCTGCCGCGCAACCCCTCCGGCAAGCTGCTGAAGAAGGAGCTGCGGGAACCGTATTGGGCGGGGCATGTGCGGCGGGTGGGTTAACTCCCTAGTTGTAAGCCGCCGTCGCCTTGATCTCGACCGCGATTCCTGGCAGCGCCAGCTCGACCACGCCGATGGCGGTCCACGACGGGAACGGCTCGGTGATGTATCTGGCCTTCACCTTCATGAATGTCCCCAGGTGCGACTGCAGGCCCACATGGAAGGTGTGCAGGTCGACGATGTTGTCGAACGACAGGCCGGCCTCGTGCAGGATCTGGCCGATCAGGTCGAAGGCGCGGGCGAACTGCGCCTCCAGGTCGGGGATGGCGTTGCCGTCCGGGCCGACGCCGATCTGGCCCGACAGGATCAGCAGGTCGCCGACGCGGGTCGCCGGCGCGAACTGGAACGCCTCGTAGCTTCCCCGCATGCTGTCGGGAATGATGGGTTTGCCGGCCATTGAACAATCTCCCCTGAAATTTCCATTCACGCTTGATTTTTCGTCGCCATGGCCTAGTTTGCCATGGAAACCGGCGGCCACCATAGCAAGCCGGCGAGGCGATAAATATGGAATTTGGCCTGACCGGGCCTTAGACTGCCGCGCGAGGCGGGGTGGGGAGGGAAGACCCACGCCGGCTTTTCCAGACATTGGCAGCGGGAAGCGAAGCCTTCCCCGGAACGTGGAGAAGACGATGGCGGATGCAGCGCTCGAGCAGGCGGCGACCAACCCGAAGGTTGGCGCGTTTCTCGCCCAGAACCGCAAGAACCTGATCAACAACGAGTGGGTCGATGCCCGCAGCGGTGAGACCTTCGACGTCATCAACCCGGCGACCGGCGGCGTCATCGCCCGCTGCGCCGCGTCCGACAAGGCCGATGTGGACGAGGCGGTGAAGGCCGCGCGCCGCGCCTTCGAGACGCCGGACTGGGCCGCCATGCCGCCGTCCAAGCGCGCCCGACTGATCTGGAAGCTGGCCGACCTGATCGAGGCCAATCTGGAAGAGCTGGCCGAGCTGGAGACGCTCGACAACGGCAAGCCGTTCTCGCTGTCCAAGATGGTCGACGTCATGTCGTCGGCCGAGGCGTTCCGCTACTACGCCGGCTACTGCACCAAGATCGAGGGCAAGACGGTGACGCCGTCGAACCCGTTCCAGCAGTTCCACGCCTATGTGCGCCGCGAGCCGATCGGCGTCTGCGGCCAGATCGTGCCGTGGAACTTCCCGCTGCTGATGGCGTCGTGGAAGCTGGCGCCGGCGTTGGCGACGGGCTGCACCGTGGTGCTGAAGCCCGCCGAGCAGACGCCGCTGACCGCCATCAAGCTGGGCGAGCTGATCGTCGAGGCCGGCTTCCCGGCCGGCGTCGTCAACATCGTCACCGGCTTCGGCCACACCGCCGGCGCGGCGATCTCGTCGCATCCGGACGTGGACAAGGTCGCCTTCACCGGCTCGACCGAGGTCGGCCGGATCATCGCCGCCTCGGCCGCGCAGAGCAACCTGAAGAAGGTCACGCTGGAGCTGGGCGGCAAGTCGCCGACCATCGTCTTCGCCGACGCCGACATGAAGCGCACCGTGCCCGGCCTCGCCAACGCCGCGTTCTTCAACAGCGGCCAGGTCTGCATCGCCGCGACGCGCCTCTATGTGGAGAAGTCGGCGTTCGACAGCGTCGTCGAGGGCCTGTCGGCCGCGGCGCAGAGCTTCAAGGTCGGCCCCGGCATGGCGGCCGATACCCGCATGGGCCCGCTGGTGTCGCAGGAGCAGCACGACAAGGTGTCGTCGATGATCCAGGCCGGCCTGGACGAGGGCGCCGAGATCGCCAGCGGCGGCAAGCGGGTCGGCAATTCAGGCTACTTCATCGAGCCGACCATCCTGGTCAACACCACCCAGAACATGCGGGTGAACCGCGAGGAGATCTTCGGCCCGGTGATCACGGTGCAGCCGGTGGCCGACCTGGACGAGGTCGCGCGGCTCGCCAACGACACCCGGTACGGCCTGGCGGCCAGCATCTGGACCCGCGACATCAGCCGGGCGCACCGGCTGGCGGCGCAGATCCGCGCGGGCAGCGTCTGGATCAACTGCCACGGCGCGTCCGACATGTCGCTGCCGTTCGGCGGCTACAAGGAATCCGGCTGGGGCCGGGAGATGGGCTTCGACGGCATCGAGGCCTATACTGAGGTGAAATCGGTGGCCGTCGCCCTCTGACGGGATTTGCGGGCGTTGCACCTTTAGGGAGTTCGGGAATGAAGACGGAATTCGAGACTGCGACCTATGAAGTCGTGGCGCCGCACATCGCCAAGATCATGCAGAACCGGCCGGCGCAGCGCAACGCGCAGAACAACCGGCTGACCTACGACATGAACGCCTGCTTCGATCTCGCCGCGCGGGACGAGGACATCAAGGTGGTGCTGTTCGGCGGCGAGGGGCCGCACTTTTCCTCCGGTCACGACCTGCGCGGCTTCGGCGCGCGCGAGGACACGCCGGTCGGCACCTGGGTGCCCTCGACCGAAGGCGGCGTCCACAGCCGCTACAGCTTCGAGCAGGAAGTGTTCCTGGGCATGTGCCGCCGCTGGCGGGACTTCCCCAAACCGACCATCGCCATGGTGCAGGGCAAGTGCATCGCCGGCGGCCTGATGCTCGCCTGGGTCTGCGACATCATCGTCGCCAGCGACGACGCCAGCTTCATGGACCCGGTGGTGGCCATGGGCGTCTGCGGCGTCGAATATTTCAACCATCCCTATGAGCTGGGCATCCGCAAGGCCAAGGAACTGCTGTTCACGTCCGACTGGTGGAGCGCGCAGGAAGCCCACCGCCTCGGCATGGTCAATCAGGTGGTGCCGCGCGCCGAGCTGGAGGAATTCAGCCTTGCCATGGCGAAAAGAATTGCGGAAAAACCGGCGTTCGCGCTTAAGTTGACCAAACAGGCGGTAAACACCGCGCAGAACAACATGGGCCAGCAGGCGACCATGGATACGGTCATCGCCCTGCACCATATGTGTCATGCGCACAACTACGAGATGGAAACGCGCGCGGTCCGCCGCGAAGGCGTGCCGGAAAAGTTCAGAGACGAGATCAAGGCTGCCGAGTAAGCAGCTGCCCCCAAAAGGGGAAATGAGGTTCAGAAGGAGCTAGAGATGGTTGCGATTACGCGGGTCAAGGAAAGCATCTACACGCCGGCGGAAAAGGCGCCCGAGCCCAACCTGGGGTCGGAGATCATTCCGAAGGAGCGCTATATCTCCAAGGAATTCATGCAGCTCGAATGGGACCGCATGTGGAGCAAGGTCTGGCTGATCGGCTGCCGCGAGCAGGAGATCCCCGAAACCGGTGACTACATCACCACCGACATCGGTCCGGAGTCGCTGCTGATCGTGCGCGGCGAGGACGGCAAGGCGCGGACCTTCTACAATGTCTGCAACCATCGCGGCAACCAGGTGAAGTTCGACGAGTGCGGCAATTCCCGCACCCTGCAGTGCGCCTATCACTTCTGGGAATACGACCTGACCGGCCGCCTGATCAACGTGCCCGACGAGCAGGATTTCACCCAGGGCTGCCCGAAGGACCAGCTCAGCCTGAAGGCGGTCAAGACCGAGACCTGGGGCGGCTTTGTCTGGTTCAACCTGAACCCGGACGCCGAGCCGCTTGCCGAATACCTGGGCGTAATCCCGCAGCACCTCGATCCGTACCACTTCGAGAACATGTCGATGGTGATGAACGTCACCGTCGACTGGGACTGCAACTGGAAGACGTCGGTGGATGCGTTCAACGAGGTCTATCACGTCCAGTGCATCCATCCAGAGCTGTCCTACACGATCGACGACGTGGACATCCAGATCGACCTGTACGAGCGCCACAACCGCTACCTGGTGCCGTTCAAGACCTATAGCCCGCGCCTCAATGAGGACCTGCAGGAAGTGCCGGAAGCGCTCGCCGACGAGCTGCGCGCCATCGGCATGAACCCGGACGAGTTCGAGGGCCGGGTGCCGGAAATCCGCCGCGCCGTTCAGGAATACAAGCGCGAGAACGGCGACAAGCTCGGCATCGACTATTCCCAGTTCAACGACGACCAGCTGTCGGACGACTACCACTACATGATCTTCCCGAACATCACGATGAACGTG
The DNA here is from genome assembly GCA_022844405.1 of Sphingomonadales bacterium. Classification (GTDB taxonomy): domain Bacteria; phylum Pseudomonadota; class Alphaproteobacteria; order SMXS01; family SMXS01; genus RI-34. Next base: position 74,192 of record JALHLV010000007.1, read on the forward strand.
ATGGCCGAGTCCATGATGATGTTCCGGCAGCGCCCGCACGAGTCCGACCCGAACAAGATGTACTACGATGTCACCATGTATGTGACCGTGCCGAAGACCGGTGAAGCGATTGCCGCCGGTTTCATGGGCGCCGCGGGGCCGCCGCTGCCGGACCACGAGCATGTCAAGCACGGCGAGCGGTCGCTGGGCCTGGTGCTCGACCAGGATTCGGTCAACCTGCCGCATGTGCAGAGGGGCATGAATTCGGTGGCCTACAAGGGCCTGTGGATTTCCGGCCAGGAGCGCCGCATCCGCCACATGCACAAGACGCTGATGGACTACATCAACGGCGAATACGCCAACGACGCGTAATCGGCCGGCTCATCTTTAGCGCATTCGGGCGGTCGGCCATCTGGTCGGCCGCCTGTTTTTTTGCGACAGTGGTCATGGAACGAAACCGGGGAGACGATCCATGGTCGCGATCGCGCGCATCGAAAAGCTGGGCGGCACGCCCGTCGCCAAGGCGCCCGAGCCCGACATGGGCCATGCGATCATTCCGAAGGAGCGCTACGTCTCGCCCGGGTTCATGCGGCTCGAATGGGAGCGAATGTGGACCAAGGTGTGGCTGGTGGGCTGCCGCGAGGAGGAGATTCCCGAGACCGGCGACTACATCACCACCGACATCGGCCCCGAATCGCTGCTGATCGTGCGCGGCGAGGACGGCAAGGCGCGGACCTTCTACAACGTCTGCAACCATCGCGGCAACCAGGTCAAATTCGACAAGACCGGCAACTCCCGCACGCTCCAGTGTGCCTATCATTTCTGGGAATACGACCTCACCGGCCGGCTGGTGAACATCCCCGACGAGCAGGACTTCACCCAGGGCTGCCCCAGGGATCAGCTCAGCCTCAAGACCGTCCGAACCGACACCTGGGGCGGCTTCGTCTGGTTTAACCTGAACCCGGACGGCGAATCCCTGCGGGACTATCTCGGCATCATCCCGGCGCATCTCGATGCCTACGGGTTCGAGGACATGCCCATGGTGATGAACGTCACCATCGAGTGGGACTGCAACTGGAAGACGTCGGTCGACGCCTTCAACGAGGTCTACCACACTTCCTGCATCCATCCGGAGCTGACCTATCTGCACGACGACATCAACCTGCAGATCGATCTCTACGAACGGCACAGCCGTTATCTGATCCCGTTCGAGGTGCCCAGCCCGCGCCTCGGCGAACTGACCGAGGTGCCCGAGATCATCGCCGCGGATATGCGGGCCATCGGCATGGACCCGGCGCGGTTCCGGGGCAGGGTCGCCGAGATTCGCCGCGCCTTCCAGCTCCAGAAACGGGCGACCGCCGATGAGACGGGATATGACTACGGCAGGCTCGGCGACGACCAGCTGTCCGACGACTATCACTATTTCATCTTCCCCAACGTCACGATGAACATCTTCGCCGACCGGTTGCTGATGTTCCGGCAACGGCCGCATGAGAGCGATCCGGGCCGGATGTATTACGACGTCAGCATCATGATCCGGCAGCCGCGCGGCGCGGCGCGGCCGCCGGTCCCGGACCACGAGCACATGAAGCACGGCGAGCGCTCGCTGGGCCTGGTGCTGGACCAGGATTCCGTCAACCTGCCCCATATCCAGAAGGGCATGCGCTCGTCATCCTACAAGGGGCTGTGGATCAGCAACCAGGAGCGCCGCATCCGCCATATGCATGAAACTCTGATGAACTATATCTCGGTATAAAAAAGGTCGTGTATGAATGGTGTTGCCTCATGTCGTCCTTGACGGCAAAAAGGGGCGCACGCCAGCAAGCATTTGGAGCTTTTGAATGGTCGCGGTCATCAGGGTGAAGGAAAGCACGGGAACGCCGGCGGAAAAGGCGCCCGAGCCCAACCTCGGCAACGAGATCATTCCGAAGGAACGCTATGTCTCCCGGGAGTTCATGCAGCTCGAGTGGGAGCGCATGTGGACCAAGACCTGGCTGATCGGCTGCCGCGAGGAGGAAATCCCCGACGTCGGCGACTACATCACCACCGAGATCGGCCCGGAATCGCTGCTGATCGTGCGCGGCGAGGACGGCGTGCCGCGGACGTTCTACAACGTCTGCAACCACCGCGGCAACCAGGTCAAGTTCGACAAGATGGGCAACTCGCGCACGCTCCAGTGCGCCTACCACTTCTGGGAATACGACCTGACCGGCCGGCTGATCAACGTCCCCGACGAACAGGACTTCACCCAGGGCTGCCCCAAGGACCAGCTTAGCCTGAAAGCGATCAAGACCGGCACCTGGGGCGGCTTCGTCTGGTTCAACCTGAACCCCGACGCCGAGCCGCTGCTCGATTATCTCAACATCATCCCCGAGCACCTCGACCCGTATCATTTCGAGAAGATGGCGATGGTGATGAACGTCACCATCAACTGGGACTGCAACTGGAAGACCTCGGTCGACGCGTTCAACGAGGTCTATCACGTCCAGTGCATCCACCCGGAGCTGCTCTACGACAATGACGACGTCGACGTGCAGATCGATCTCTACGAAAAGCACAACCGCTACCTGGTGCCGTTCCACACCTACAGCCCGCGCCTCGGCGAGGAGCTGGACGAGGTGCCGGAGATCATCGCCAGCAGGATGACCGCTCTGGGCATGAACCCCGAGGAGTTCCGCGGCCGGGTTCCCGAGGCGCGCCGCGCCATCCAGGTGTTCAAGCGCGAGAACCAGGACAAGCTGGGCGTCGACTATTCCGAGCTGAACGACGACCAGCTCACCGACGACTACCACTACAACATCTTCCCGAACCTGACGCTGAACACCTTCGCCGACCGGATGATGATGTTCCGCCAGCGGCCGCACGAGACCGACCCGAACAAGATGTATTACGACGTCTGGATGTTCGCGCGGATCAAGCAGGGCCAGAAGCGCCCGCCGCTGCCTGACCATGAGCACGTCAACCACGGCGAGCGCTCGCTGGGCCTGGTGCTCGACCAGGACTCGGTCAACCTGCCGCATGTGCAGCGGGGCAACAACTCGTCGGCTTTCAGGGGCCTGTGGATTTCCCATCAGGAGCGCCGCATCCGCCACATGCACAGGACGCTGATGGGCTATATAAACGGCGACACCGCCAACGACGCATAAGGCAGACGATGACCGCACCAGCCGCCGACATTCCGTTCCGGTTCGTGGCCAAGACCACGGACGTGGAGCCGGGCAGGACCAAATGCGTTCCGCTGGAAGGCCGCAATGTGCTGGTCATCCACATGCCCAATGGCGGGTTCAAGGCCATCGAGAACCAGTGCTCGCACGAGAAGAAGTCCATGGAAGGCGGCCGCATCCGCGCCGGCAAGATCGTCTGCCCGCACCACGGCGCCAATTTCGACCTGGAAACCGGCAAGGCCGTGAGCGCGCCGGCGGTGCTGCCGATCACCGTCTATCCGGTGAAGGTCGAGGGCGAGGACGTGCTGGTACAGTTGATCGAGCCGCCGAAGAAGCCGAAGAACCCCTTCGCCATTCCGGGCGTCCAGGGTTTCTGAGTTCAAGCGAACGCCTCGAGGCGGTCGAAACGGGGAGACGGGGAATGGCGAGCAAGCCGGTCAGATTCCATCTGGTGGCGTCGGGCAAGTACCACGACATCAATTTCGCGCGGCTGGAGTTGCTCAAGCTGCTGGCCGAGGACGAGCGCTATCTGGCGAGCGTCTCGGTGGATTACGCCGACACCGCGTCCATCGCCGCCTGCGACGTGCTGATCACCTACACCTGCGACGTCCAGCCCACCGCCGGCCAGACCGAGGCGCTGCACCAGTTCCTCTCAAAGGGCGGCAAGTGGTTCGCGCTGCACGGCACCAACTCGGTGCTGCGCTTCGTCGAGGGCGGCGTGGCGACGCCGCGCGAGGCGCCGCGCTTCATGGAGATGATCGGCAGCCAGTTCATCGCCCATCCGCCGCTGCAGGACTTCCAGGTCACGGTCACGCCGGGCGAGGAGAACCATCCGCTGGTGAAAGGCATCGACAGCTTCACCATCAATGACGAGATCTACTGCGCCGAGTATTACGGCGACAACCGCGTGCTGCTGGAAACCCACTGGCACGGACGCTGCGACGGCTTCATCGAGGCCGACTGGACCGGCGGCACCGGCCGCCACTACATGCTCTACACCAAGAACTACGGCGCCGGCGAGGTGGTGTACTGCGCCCTCGGCCACTGCCGCGGCAAGTTCGACATGATCCCGATCATGGACGAATGGCCCACCGTCGACCGCTGCGCCTGGGACCAGCCGGTGTTCTACGAGATTTTGCGGCGCGGGATTCGGTATTGCGCGGGGGAGCTGGCGTAATCTCCTCGCCCCTCCATTGTCATCCCGGCGAAGGCCGGGACCCAGACTTGGCAATCCGGCGCGCTACGCGCCGGTCTTTTCGTAAGAATGGCACTGGGTCCCGGCCTTCGCCGGGATGACGGCTTGGGTATAGCTTACCCCGCCATCTGGCGCTGGAAATCCCCCAGGTCGAAGTAATCCTTCCACTCGTAGATCTCGCCGTTCCTGATCCGGAAGATGCCCATCAGCGGGATGGCGACTTTCTTTCCGCCCATGGTCATGCGGTCGACCCGTTCGGTCATCACCACCTCGCCGTTCTCGGCGATGGCGAGCAGTTCCCAGTTCACGTCGGTCAGCGGGCCCATCGCCTTCAGCATGGCGCGGGACGCCTCGCGGCCCTTGACCGGCGTCATCGGGATATTGTGGTAGAAGATGTCCTCGGCCATCATGTCGCACGCCTTGTCGATGTCGTTCTCGTTCCAGGCGGCGATGAAGTCCCTGACGATCTGCGTGTTGCTCACGGCGTCCTCCCCGAATTGCATTGTGGCGTATTTTTAGCATATGTTCGTTGAGGCCAAGTTTGAAAATTTCGTTCAATCGTCAGGGGAAACGGGACATGACCAATACGCTGATGAACCGGGTGCCGCGCGAGCAATTGTCGCCCGAGCAGCAGGCCGGCTGGGATCATTCCAAGGCGATCTGCGAGGACACCACCATCCTCGAGGTGTTCGCCAACTCGCCCAAGGCGTCGAAGATGTTCGGGCAGCACTTCTACAAGGAGCTGTTCTTCGACGGCGACGTGCCGCGCCGCTACAAGGAGCTGGTGCGCTACCGCCTGTCGCTGATCCATGGCTGCCATTACTGCAACCTGAACAACCGCGCCTCGTCGAAGGAAGCCGGCCTGACCGAGGCCGAGCTGGACGCCATGGAGGATTTCGAGAACGGCCCGTTCTCGGGCGCCGACAAGGCCGCCATCGCGCTGGCCGAGCAACTCGCGCTCACCAACATGGGCGGCTCGCTGACCCCGGCGCTGTACGCGCGCCTGAAGCAGCACTTCACCGACGGCGACATCGTCGAGCTGGCCATGGTCGGCGCCATCCTCGGCGGCATGAACAAGATGGCGTTCGTGCTCGACCTGGTCGCCAAGGAGGAATACTGCCCCTTCGTGCCCCAGCGCGCGGCCGAGTAAGCCGCTTTTTTCGTCATTGCGAGCGGTCGCGCCAGTTTTGCTACGTGCAACGCTCAAAATTCACCGTGCCCCTGAGCTTGTCGAAGGGCTTTGCATCAGCGTTCGTGCAAGGCCCTTCGACAAGCTCAGGGACACGGATATATTGATGCCTGCATCAGTACCATCGCGCGGCTGCCCTCCCAGCAACCACGTTCATATGGTATAGAATCCGGTGTTGCCCGTGCTGCGGGCTCAACCGCCGCGGAGCAGGATATCCACGCCAGTCATGATCCCAGCCGTCTGCCCGTCCTGAAGCTGACGCTTCGGGTCTACCGGCGCGCATGGCTGGCGCTGCCGGCGCTGGCGCGGTTCGCGGTGATGCCGTTCGTGCTGCTGCTGATCGTCGAGGGCGGCTTCCGGCACGCGGCGCATGTCGCCGAAACCTGGGTCGACGTCGCCATCCTGGAAAGCCTCATGCTGGTGCTGGAGGCGGTGATTCTGGTGCCGCTTCTCGTCGCCGCCTACCGGCTGTTCATGTTCGGCCGCGAGCCGCTCAGGGCCGATGCGGTCGACGAGTTTCCGACCGGCACGCTGGCGGTGCTGGCGCTGTCCGTCGCCTTCACGGTCATGCTGCTGCCCCTTTCCGACATGCTGACGCTGATGGAGAACGAGGCGGCGCTGATGCCCGGTGTCGCGCTTGCCTATCACGCCTTCGCCGTCGCCGGCTGGATCGCCGGCCTCGTCATCATCGTGCGGGTCCAGTTTCTCAATATCCAGGCGATCCTGGGCCGCGACCTCAACCTTAGCCTCGCCTGGCGGCAGACGACGGGGAACGGCTGGCGTCTCGGGCTCATCCTGGCACTGCAGGTGCCCCTGATCGCGCTCGTCATGTTCGTCGATATCCTGACGCTCGAGCCGCTCGGCGGCGAGGTGGATTTCGGTTTGTGGTATGTCTGGCTCGGCTTGCTGGCGCAGGTGATCGTCAACCTTGTGTTGAGTGTCGTGCTTGTCGCCGCGTCCGTCCTCGCCTATGGCCACATCACGGGCTTCCCGCTGCCCGGCGCGCAGGGCGACCGGCCGGTGCAGCCGTCGCTGCCGTTCGACGCGCCGCTTTAGCGGGGCATCCTGAGGATCGGCTTGATGGTCCGGCCCTCCAGGCTGTCGGCGACGGCCTCGTTGATCTGGTCCAGCTCGTAGAACGTCACCAGCCGGTCGATCGGCAGCAGTCCGTCCTGGAACAGCTCGACCAGGTGCGGGATGAACGCGTCGATCTGGCTTTCGCCCTCGATCAGACCGCGAATCCGGATGCCCTTGCCGAGCAGGTTGCCGAGATCGATGGCGGCCGTGCTGCGTGGCGGCGGCGCGCCGATCAAGCCACAGGTGCCGCGCGGGGCGAGGCAGGCGACTGCCTGTTCGAACACCTTGGGAATGCCGGTGCACTCGAGCGCGTGCAGTGCGCCCTTGCCGGTCAACCGCTTGATCTCGGCGACCGGATCCGTCGCCGTGGGGTCGATGCCGTGGTGAGCGCCCAGGCTCAGCGCCAGGTCCCGGCGCGCCGCGACCGGGTCGACGGCGATGATCGGCTCGCAGCCGATCAGATTGGCGGCCATGATCGCCGACAGGCCTACCGTGCCGGCGCCGAAGACGACCAGCGCCTCGCCGGGCAGCGGCTCCAGCCCGTTCATCACCGAGCCGGCGCCGGTCTGCACGCCGCAGCCCAGCGGCCCCAGCAGCTCCAGCGGCGCATCCTTGCGGACCTTGACCACATTGGTCTGGTTGGCGAGCGCGTGGCTGGCGAAGGACGACTGGCTGAAGAAGTTGCCGAACAGCGGCGTGCCGTCCCGCGTCAGCGTCGGCGTGCCGTCGGGCCGTGCGCCGCTGGCGTTGTGGACGCCGAAGTCATGGCAGTAATAGGGCGCGCCGGCATCGCAGCTCGGGCAGGTGCCGCACGAACCGTATGACAGCACCACATGATCGCCTGGCTGCACCTTCTTCACCGCCGATCCGACCGCCTCCACCACCCCGGCGCCCTCGTGTCCCAGCACGGCGGGCTGCGGCATCAGGTCGCGGAAGAAGATGTCGGTGTGGCAGACGCCGGTCGCGACCAGGCGCACCAGCACCTCGTCGGGCCGCGGATCGTCGATGTCGATTTGCTCGATGGCGAAGGGGTGGTCCGGTCCTTGCGCGATGGCGGCGGTGATCTTCATGCAGCGATTGTCCCGTCTCTCGGTGGTCGTTAATGGATACCACGCGGCCATGCGGCTTGACTGGTTTTTTGCGCGGCCATAGCGTGAACCGTGCGGCTACGGGACGCCGAAACGGGGAGAAGACGATGGATGCCATAGCGGGCGCGCCGGGCGACCGGTCCCTTGCCAGCGTCGAGGTTCAGGAGAACCCATACGAGTATTACGACGTGCTGCGCGAACAGGCGCCGGTCTATTACGACCCGGTCCTGAAGATCTACATCGTCAGCCGTTACGACCTGCTGATGGAGGCGATCCGCAACACGGACGTGTTCTCCAACATCGGCAGCCAGGCGCCCGCCGAGATGCGCGCGCCGCCGCCGGAGGTGAAGGAGATCGAGAAGCGCGGCTGGCCCAGGGTCAACACCATGGTGACCAACGATCCGCCCAGCCACACCCGCTACCGCAAGATGGTGGACTACGCCTTCACGCCCAGGCGCGTCCGGGCCATGAAGCCCTACATGGACGAGATTGCGGGCATGCTGATCGACAAGTTCATCGATCGCGGGCAGGTGGAACTGATCCACGAATTCGCCGTGCCGGTGCCGCTGTTCGTCATCGCCGACCAACTCGGCGTGCCGCGCTCGGACGCGCCCAGGTTCAAGATCTGGTCCGATGCCTCGGTGGCGCCGCTGGGCCTGATGCTGACCGACGACGAATGGATCGACAGCGCCACCAAGCTGCTGGAATTCCAGCAATACTTCGTCGATGCCCTGGACGAGCGCCGGGAGGCGCCGCGCGACGACCTGCTGTCGGCGCTGCTCGAGGTCCGCGACGACGACGGCAAGCCGCTCGATAATGGCGAGCTGCTGTCGATCATCTCGCAGGTGCTGGTGGCCGGCAACGAGACCACCACCAACTCCATCGCCGCCGGCATGACCCTGCTGATCGACAACCCGGACCAGCAGCGGATGCTGCGCGAGGACCCATTGCGCATCCCGACCTTCGTCGAGGAGACGCTGCGGCTCGAATCCGCGGTGCAGGGCCTGTTCAGGGTGGTGAAGCAGGACACCGAGCTGGGCGGCTACGCCATCCCGAAAGGCGCGCGGGTGATGCTGCGCTACGCGGCGGCCAACCGGGACGCGGCCAAGTTCGCCTGCCCGCATCAGCTCGACGTCGAGCGCGGCAACGCCGGCGCGCATCTGGCGTTCGGCGCCGGCATCCATCATTGCCTGGGCGCCCAGCTTGCCCGCTATGAAATGATCGCCTCGTTCGAGGCCATCCTGGCACGGCTGGACAATCTGGCCTACGCGCCGGCCGGCAACAGTTTCCAGCACCATCCACACCTCTGCCTGCGTGGGCTCAAAGAGCTGTGGATCACGTTCGACAGGAAGGACTAGAGAGTGAAAGCCGCCGTTTTCCAGGAGCCGGGCAAGCCGCTCGTCATCGAGACCATTCCCGATCCGTCACCCGACATCGGCGAGGCGGTGATCCGGGTGAAGCATTGCGGCATCTGCGGCACCGACCTGCACGCCACCGAGCGGCATGGCGCGCGCCTGCCGGAGGGCACCGTTCTCGGCCATGAGTTCGCCGGCGAGATCGTCGCCATTGGCCGGGATGCGCCGGAGGGCTGGAAGGAAGGCGACCGCCTGTGCGCGCTGCCCTTCATCGGTTGCGGCAAATGCCTTGCCTGCTTCCAGGGCAAGCCCTGGCAGTGCCAGGCGAAACGGATCATCGGACTGGGGGAGGTCCCTGGCGGATTGGCCGAGTATACGCGCGTCCACCTCAACGAGGCGATCAGGCTGCCTGCGCCGGTGACCTGGCGCGAAGGCGCGCTGGTCGAGCCGCTCGCGGTGGCGCTGCACGCCGTTCGCGGGGTCAGGAACGGCCTGGCCGGCAAGAACGTGCTGATCATCGGTGCCGGGCCGATCGGCCTGACCACCGCTCTCTGGTGCAGCTTCTTCGGCGCCCGGCACGTCATCGTCAGCGAACTGGACCAGGGGCGGGCGCAGCTGTCGCTGAAGTATGGCGCGACCGGTCTGGTCGATGCCGGCGGCGACGTGATCAGCGAGTTCCGTGAGCTGACCGGCGGCGCGCCGGAGCTGATCTTCGAATGCGTCGGCGTCCCCGGCATGATCGCAAAATGCATCGGGTTCGCGCCCTATGGCGGCGAGATCATCGTCGTCGGTTTCTGCACCAAGCCCGATACCTTCATGCCGGCGCTTGCCATGGCCAATGAGCTGTCGATCCGGTTCGTTCTTGCCCAGGACAAGTCCGACTTCCAGTTCGTCGTCGACATGCTCGCCGCGAACCGCATCGACGTGGAGGGCATGGTGACGGACGTCGTCTCGTTCGGCGAACTGCCGTCGGCGTTCGAGGCGCTGCGCACGCCGACCAGCCAGTGCAAGGTGCTGCTGGATCCGGTGCTTTGATGCGCGAGAACGCCCTCAAAACCCTCTGGGCGCAGGGCAAGGCGGCCACCAATTGCTGGATCGCGTCCGACAGCGCCTATGTGGCCGAGTCCATGGCCAGCCAAGGCTGGGACACGCTGACCATCGACATGCAGCACGGCCTGATCGGCGTCACCGAGATGCACGCCATGCTGACGGCGGTTTCCGGCTATCCGGTCACGCCGCTGGTCCGCGTGCCGTGGAACGAGCCGGGCGTGATCATGAAGGCGCTCGACGCCGGCGCCTACGGCGTGATCTGCCCGATGATCAGTAGCCGCGAGGAATGCGAGCGCTTCGTCGGCGCCTGCCGCTATGTGCCGGACGGCTACCGCAGCGTCGGCCCCAACCGGGCGATCCTCTATGGCGGCCCGGACTACATGAAGCAGGCCAACGAGACCCTGCTGACCTTCGCCATGATCGAGACGAAGGAAGCGCTCGAAAACCTCGAAGAAATCTGCGGCACGCCGGGCCTCGACGCGCTGCTGATCGGCCCGTCCGACCTGGGCCTGTCGCTGGGCGGCGAGCCCCGCCTCAACCAGACCAACCCGGTCGTCGTCGAGGCCATCGACACCATCCTGGCGACCGCCAAGAAGCACGGCCTGCGTACCGCCATCGTTAACAGCACGGTCGAGTATTCGAAGCAGATGATCGCCAAGGGGTTCGACCTGGTGACGGTGACATCCGACATGGGGCTGATCCGCGCCGGCGCCGAGATCGTTCGGGAGATGAAGGGCTAACCCTCGGGCAACGCGGGCAATTCCCGCAGCGGGCTGCCATCGACGACGTCGTTGAGGAACTGCACGCCCGGCAGCAGCCTGGCGGTCACCATTTCCTGCTGCACCCGCTCCATCCACACCGGATCCATTTGCCCGAACGGCACGTCGCCGCCGGGGCCCGACACCAGCGGTTCCATGGCCTCGAGTTGTTCCATCTGATGGGCGGGATCCAGCTCGGGGTAGCGCGCCACCAGCAGCTTCACTGTGGCCGCCTTGTCGGCGAAGGCCGCCCGCCAGCCGTCGCGGGCGCCGTCGAGGAAGCGCACCAGCGCCTTGCGCCGCGTGGCCAGCACCTTGTCGGTCGTGAACAGGCAGTCGGACGGCATGGCGACGCCGTAGTCCGACGGGCTGAGGATCTGCAGTTCGGCCTCCGGATAGCCTTCCTTGCGCAGCAGGATCAGCTCGTTGATGGTCGTCACCTGGCTCAGCAGATAGCGGTCCTGCAGGAAGCCGGTCAGCGTATTGTCCTGTTTGATCACCTTGAAGTCGCTCAGGGTCATGCCCTGCTTCATGGCCATGGCGGCGAACTCGGCCTCGTCGCCGCCGAGCCACAGGCCGATGGGCTTGCCGGCGAGCTGGCGCAACGAGACGACCCTGTTTTCGGCCTTCAGCACGAAGCGGAAGATGCTGTCCTGCAGCGGCAGGGCGATGATCTTCACCGGCACCGACTTGGCGCGGGCGACGAACATCAGGCTCGACGGGCCGATGCCGATATCGGCCGCGCCGGTCGCCACCTTGGCCAGCGCCGGATGGTCCGGGCCACCCGGGACGATGGCCACGTCGAGGCCGCGCCGGCTGAACAGCCCCATTTCCTTGGCGACGATATAGCCGGCGAACTCGGCCTGCGGCAGCCATTCCAGGTGCAGTACCAGTTTTTCGGACACGGCCGGCGGCAAGGCTTTGGCGATGCTCCATGAGAGCGACGCGCCGGCCATGGCCGCCAGGCCACCGCTCAGAATCTTCCGGCGGCTGGGCCGGCTCATTTGATGATCCCCGGATGGACGTTGAGGAGCTGGAACAGGCCCGACTTGTCGTCGGTCCAGACCAGGTCGCGGTCGGGCGCGAGAAGCTGCCAGCCGGGGCGCGCCAGCACCGGCGCCAGCGTTGCCGGATCGCGCGCCATCACCACCCAGCGGCTGGCATGGATGACCCGGTCGGTGACCTCGTCGAAGCGGCCGAGCGCGGTGAAGCCGCGATGCTCGGCGAGCGCCGCCAGCACCGGGTTCAGGTTCACGAACTTGTTGGAGATGTTGATCACCACCATGCCGTCCGGCTTCAGCTTGGCGAAATAGATGTCGAACGCCTCCAGCGTCAGCAGGTGTAGGGGAATGGCGTCGGAGCTGAAGGCGTCGAGAACGATCAGGTCGAAGCGTTGGTTCTCCCGCGCCAGCAGCAGGCGGCCGTCGCCGGTCAGCAGCCGCGCGTCCGGCCGGCAGTCGGCGAGGAACGAGAAGAAGCGCGGGTTGCGGGCCATCTCGACCACGACCGGATTGATCTCGAAGAACGTCCAGCGCGCCTCCGGCGGGCCGGAGCACGCGACCGTGCCGGTGCCGAGGCCAATGGCGGCGATGTCGTGCGCGCGTCCCTGAGCGGTGCGCACGGCGATGACGTCGCCATAGGGGCCGCGCGCGCTGTAATAGCTCGTCAGCTCGCGGCGCTTGTCCGGCGCACGGAGCTGGCCGCCATGCGAGGTCGAGCCGTTCACCATCAGGGTCATGTCATGGGGTGCGTCGTACAGCACCTTGACCACGCCGAAGAAGTTGCGCTGCTGGTCGAGCGGCGGCTGGGCCAGGCGCGGCGCCATGCTGATCAGGAAGGCGGCGGCGAGGCCGGTGGCAAGCCGGACCGGGTTGCCCGCCAGGGCAACGAGACCCACCGCGAACACCAGACCGATGATGCCGGTCACCATCCTGACGTGGTCGTCCGGCGTGAGCAGCAGCACGGCCACCGCGGCGGCGCCGGCGGCGACGGGGACCGCTACGTCGCGGCTCCAGCTGATGCGGCCCGGCGTCTGGCTGGGGCGCAGCAGGACGGCCAGCACCAGCGCCAGCGGGTACTCGGTGACGTCGATGAACACGCTGGGCGCGACCAGCGCGTTGAACGTGCCGCCGAGCAGGCCGCCCAGCGCGATCATCAGGTAGAACTCGCTGGAGCGCTCCGGGCCGGGGCGGCTGTCGGCGAGGCGGGCGTGGCAGATATAGGCCGACAGGAACAGCAGCACGACCGTCGCCGCCACCATGTCCCAGGCGCGGATGAGCTGCTCGCCGCCGAACATGACGATGATCAGCGGCGCCAGCGCCACCGGCTGCAGCAGCAGCACGAGGCGCATCGGCAGGATGCGCCAGCGGGCGAATGCCAGCACGAAGGTCAGCAGGTAGAGCGCCAGCGGCACCACCCAGAACAGTGGCCCGGCGGCGATGTCGGTGGTGATCCTTGTCGTGGTGCCCGACAGCAGGCTGGACGGCACCGCCGCGAGCAGCAGCCACATCCAGCGGCTGCCGGGCTCGCGGCCAGGACCGCCGGCGTCGGCCGACGGCGCCGGCACGGCCGCCACGGGACGGCCGGCGAGGATGCAGGCGAGGATGATCGCGGCGAACACGCCGTAGCCGATGGTCCACAGCCGGGACTGGTCCATCAGCCCGATATGGGGCTCGATCAGCACTGGATAGGCGAGCAGCGCGCCCAGGCCGCCCACATTGCTGGCGGCGTAGAGGAAATAGGGGTCGCGGGCGCTGCGGTGGCCGGTGCGCGAGAACCAGTGCTGCGCCAGCGGCGCGGTGGCCGACAGCGCGAACAGCGGCAGGCCGGCGCCCACGGCCAGCATGAACAGCACCTGCAGCACCGGCAGCTGCGCCAGTCCGGCCGGCGCGGCGGGCAGGGCAGGGGGCAGTGCGACCACCGCCAGCGCGAGCAGCGCCGCATGCACACCGACCTGGACGCGGAACGGCGCCCAGCGGGTCAGCACGAAGCAGTAGGTGTAACCGAGCAGCAGGACGGCCTGATAGAACATCAGCGCCGTCACCCACGTAGCCGGCGTGCCCCCCATCAGCGGCAGGATGGCCTTGGGGAACATGGGCTCGAGCCAGAAGAACAGCACGGCGCTGAGGAAGATGGCCGCCGTATAGACCACGGAGACCAGCAGGCCCGGCATGCGGTCGGTCTTCAAGGCGCCCCCAATTTCCGACGGCACCCGTCAGATGCTCAGCAGCACCTTGGCGATGACGTCGCGCTGGATCTCGTTGGAGCCGCCATAGATCGTCGCGGCGCGCCCGTAGAGGAAGTCGAACATGGCACCGCCCGCCTCGGCCGGCCCGACCGGCGGCTCGTTGGAGCCCTTCTTGTCGCGGAAGCCGTCATACGGAAAGCTGTAGTAGCCGGCGATCTCGATGAACAGTTCGGACATGCTCTGCTGCAGCTGGGTCGCGGCCACCTTCATCATGTTGGCCTCGGTGCCCGGCGCGTGGTCGGTCTTCTGGCCCGACAGGAAGCGCAACTCGGAATACTCCAGCGCCATCAGCGCCACCTCGGTCTCGGCCAGCCGTTGCCGGTAGCCGGGCTCGTCGGCGAGGCGGCCGCCGTGCATGTCGGTGGCCGACGCCAGCTTGCGGATGCGGCGCAGCGTGTGCTTCTTGTGGCCGACCTGGGCGATGCCGTTGCGTTCGTTGACCAGCAGGAACTTGGCGTAGGTCCAGCCCTCGTTCTCCTTGCCGATCAGGTTCTTCTTCGGCGCGCGCACGTCGGTGAAGAACACCTGGTTCACCGTGTGGTCGCCGTTGATGACGATGATCGGACTGACCTCGATGCCCGGTGTCTTCATGTCGATAAGGAGGAAGCTGATGCCGTCCTGCTTCTTGCCGGTGTCGTCGGTGCGCACCAGGCAGAAGATCCAGTCAGAGTCGTGGGCGCCGGTGGTCCAGATCTTCGAGCCGTTAACGATGTAGTCGTCGCCGTCGCTGACTGCTTTCGTCTTGAGCGACGCGAGGTCCGAGCCCGAGCCCGGCTCCGAATAGCCTTGGCACCACCAGTCCTCGCCGCCCAGGATGCGCGGCAGGAAGCGGCGCTTCTGCTCCTCGTTGCCATAGGTGTAGATCACCGGGCCGACCATCTTCAGCCCGAAGGCGGGCAGGTCGGGCGCGCCGGCCAGCGCCATCTCGTTGGCGTAGATGTAGCGCTGGGTCGGCGTCCAGCCGGGGCCGCCATGCTCGACGGGCCACGCCGGCGCGATCCAGCCCTTGGCGGCGAGGATCTTCTGCCAGCGCAGCAGGTCGGCCTTGTACAGCTTTTCGCCGGTCTCGACCTTGGCGCGCAGGTCGGCGGGGAAGTTGGCCGCCATCCAGGCCCGCACCTCGTTCTGGAAGGCAATCTCCTCGGGCGTGAACGACAGATCCATGGTCTTCCCCGTTTTTTTTCCTCTTGGCCCGGTTTTGACTTAGGCCGCGGCGCTGAACTGCTTCAGGTGATGATCCACGTTCCCGAACAGGATGTCGATCATGGTCAGGCGCTTGAAGTAATGGCCTACCGACAACTCGTCGGTCATGCCCATGCCGCCATGGAGCTGCACCGCCTGCTGGCCGACGAAGCGGCCGCTCTTGCCGATCTGCACCTTGGCACCAGAGACCGCCTTGCGACGCTCGACCGGGTCGGCGCTGTCGACCTTGAGGGCGGCGACCAGCGCCATGGACTTGGCCTGCTCGTACTCCATCATCATGTCGGCCATGCGGTGGCGCAGCACCTGGAACTTGGCGATGGGCTGGCCGAACTGCTCGCGGGTCTTGGTGTATTCGACGGTGGTGTCGAGCAGCACCTTCATGGCGCCGACCGCCTCGGCGCAAAGCGCCGTGATGGCGTCGTCAGACACTTTCTCCAGGATCGCGAGGCCTTGGCCTTCGCCGCCCTGCAGCGCGTCGGCGCCGACCTTGACGCTGTTGAAGAACAGCTCGGCGGCGCGCGAGCCGTCGACGGTCGGATAGGCGCGGCGCTCCAGCCCGGCGGCGCCGCGGTCGATGATGAACAGGCTGATGCCGTCCTTGCCGCGCCGGTCGCCGGAGGTGCGCGCCGAGACGATGATCTTGTCGGCGCTGTCGCCGTGCAGCACCACGGCCTTGTGGCCGTCGATGACCCAGCCGCTGCCGTCCTTGCGGGCGGTGGTGGCCACGTCGAACAGGTCGAAGCGGGCCTGCGGCTCGGCATAGGCGACCGCCAGCAGCAGGTCGCCCTCGATGATCTTGCCGATCAGGTCGTCACGGCCGCCGGCGGCCTTCAGCGCGCCGCCACCCATCACCACGGTGGTGAGATAGGGCTCGAGCAGCAGACCGCGGCCGAACGCCTCCATCAGCACGTTGGTGTCGACCGCCGTGCCCCCCAGGCCGCCCTGGTCCTCGGTGAACGGCAGCGCCAGCCAGCCGAGTTCGGCCATCTGCTTCCAGTAGGCGCGGCTGAAGCCCTCTTCGGAGGCGCGCATCTTGCGGAGGTTGTCGGCGCCGCAATTGGCGGCGACGAAGCGCTCGGCGCTGTCGCGCAGCATGACTTGTTCATCGGAATAGGACAGGTCCATCCTTCGGGAATCCTCTTGATTTGCATCCGGCGGGTCGGTTCGGCTGTCGTTTTTGCGCCATTTCCCGCCTTCAGGCAAGGGCTTGTCATGAGACTGCGGTTGCGCGGACGGCAAAAATTGTGGTTGTTCTGATTCCGCGCGCTAAGGCGGCGTGGGGAGCCGCTTTCGGGCGGATTGAACCGATGGTCGATGGAGTCGTGAAACAGGGATCGACAGGGTGGTTGAAGGCCGCGCCGGCGTTGCCGGCGGCGGTGCTGGTCGGGCTCGTCGCCACCAACGTCCTGCATGTGGCCCACGCCGTGATCATCGCCATCGCCTGCGCGCCCGCCGCCTATGTCTACTGGCAGGCCATGGCGCGCCGCGACACCGCCTCGCTCAAGGCCGCGCCCGCCGCCGAGGTATCGGCCTCCGGCATGTCCTATGCCCAGTCGGTGATCGACGTGATCCCGGACGCGCTGGTGCTGCTCGACGGCAACCGGCGGGTCGTCGAGGCGAATTCCGCCGCGCGGGAACTGTTCGGCGTGCGGCTGGTGGGCCGCGACTTTTCCCAGGTGCTGCGCCATCCGTCCGCCGTCGAGGCCATGGACCAGGTGCTGGCCAGCGGCACCGTCTCGCGCGAGGAGATCACCCTGCTCAGTCCCGGCGAGCGCCACTTCATGCTGGCGGCGCTGCCGATCGCGGGCAAGGCCGCGAGCGGCGAGGGGGCGCCGGCCATGGCCATCGCGCTGCACGAGATCACCGCGCTGAAGCGCTCCGAGCAACTCCGCGCGGATTTCGTCGCCAATGCCAGCCACGAGCTGCGCACGCCGCTTGCCAGCGTCATCGGCTTCATCGAGACGCTGCAGGGGCCCGCCAAGGGCGATCCGGCCGCCCAGGAGCGGTTCCTCGAGATCATGGCGCTGGAGTCGGCGCGCATGGCGCGGCTGATCGACGATCTGCTGTCGCTGTCGCGAATCGAGCTGGACGAGCACGTCGTGCCCTCCGACAGCGTCGATCTGTCGCATGTGATCGACGGCGTGGTCGAGGCGCTGTCGCTCGCCGCCCGCGACCGGGAGATGTCCCTCGCGGTGGACCTCGACGCCGGTATGCCGGCGGTGGTTGGCGACGCCGACCAGCTCACCCAGGTGTTCCAGAACCTGATCGACAACGCCATCAAGTACGGCCGCGCCGGCAGCACCATCCGGATCGGCGGCAAGGTGGTCGAGCGGCTGCCGGAGACCGGCGGCCCGGGGGTCGCCGTCAAGGTGATCAACGAAGGCGAGGGAATCGCCCGCGAGCATCTGCCGCGGCTGACCGACCGGTTCTACCGGGTGGATCCGGCGCGCTCGCGGCAGAAGGGCGGCACCGGCCTCGGCCTCGCCATCGTCAAGCACATCGTCAACCGCCACCGCGGCCGCATGCTGTTCGAGAGCGAGCTTGGAGTCGGCACCACGGTCACCGTCTACCTGCCGGCGCGCGCCGAGGAACCGGCCGGGAAATAGCGGTTTTCCAGCCACTTGGCGCGTCGTAACAAAACTGTAATGCAACTGACTTATTGCTTTCACCGCTGCTCCGTAGGTTCCGGGCACGGGCAGCGGCCAGCCGCGCCCCGAAGACGTGGCTCACCCCTCAACTGATGATCGGAGAAACATCGTGTTGAAAAAGACCCTTATCGGACTGGCGGCCGTCGCGGTTGTAAGCGCCGCGACGACCGGCGCGGCCTATGCCCGCGACCAGATTCGCGTTGTCGGCTCGTCGACGGTGTTTCCGTTCTCGACCGTGGTCGCCGAGGAATTCGGCAAGACCAGCAAGTTCAAGACCCCGATCGTTGAAAGCACGGGGACCGGCGGCGGCATGAAGCTGTTCTGCGCCGGCGCCGGTGTCCAGCATCCGGATATCACCAACGCCTCGCGCCGCATCAAGAAGTCCGAGCTCGAGGGCTGCAACGCCAACGGCGTGGCGCCGATCGAGGTGAAGATCGGCTTCGACGGCATCGTCGTCGCCAACACCAAGCAGGCCAAGCCGATGAACCTGACGCTGAAGCAGCTGTTCCTGGCGCTCGGCAAGCAGGTGCCGGACAAGAGCGGCAAGCTGGTTCCCAATCCCTACAAGCTGTGGAGCGACGTGGACCCGAGCCTGCCGAAGACCAAGATCGAGGTCATGGGTCCGCCGCCGACCTCCGGCACCCGCGACGCGTTCAACGAGCTGGCGATGGAAGGCGGCTGCAAGACCTTCCCGAAGCTGGCCGAGATGAAGAAAGCCGACGAGAAGAAGTACGAGGCGATTTGTCGCGGCGTTCGCGAGGACGGCGCCTATATCGAGGGCGGCGAGAACGACAACCTGATCGTCCAGAAGCTGGTCGCCAATCCGAACCTGATCGGCGTCTTCGGCTACAGCTTCCTCGAGGAGAACGCCGACAAGATCCAGGGCGGCACCATCGACGGCGTCGCGCCGGACTATGACGACATTTCCTCGGGCAAGTATCCGGTGTCGCGGTCGCTGTACTTCTACGTCAAGAAGCAGCATGTCGGCGCCGTGCCGGGCATCAAGGAATACGTGGCCGAGTTCGTCAGCGACAAGGCCGTCGGGCCGAACGGCTACGCCGCCGACAAGGGTCTGATCGCTCTGCCGGACGCCGATCGCAAGGCGGTCCGCGACAAGGTGCTGACCTGGACGCCGATGACGGGCGACGAGGTCAAATAGTCCTTTGGGCTTGCCAGGACAGAAAGACCGGAGCCGGACCGAACGACGCGACGCCGCGTTCGGTCCGGCGCTCACCGCCCGGAGGAAACCGCTCGCATGAGCCCGCTTAGCCTGGCCCTCATCCTCATCCTGATGAGCACGGCCGTCGCCTTTGTCGCCAGCCGCACCAAGGCGCTCAGTCTGGTCGGCGGGCGCGTCCACGAACTTCACTCGCTGCCCGGTCACTATGGGTTGTATGCGCTGGTCTGGTGCCTGCTTCCCGCCCTGCTGGTCCTCGCGATCTGGATCGCCATCGGGCCGGCCATCGTCGACGGCATCATCGTCGACCGGCTGCACGAGGCCGATCCGACGATCGGCGCGGACCGCCTCGGGCTCATTCTCAACGACGTTCGCAACTACGTTTCCGGCAACTTGGTCTCGGAGGACATCGACCCCGCTCTCGCCAAGACCGGCGAAGCATACCGGTCGCTGCTGCTGACCGGGCTGTGGGGAACCTTCGTCGCCTCGGTGGCCGTCGCCCTCGCCGGCGCGTTCTTCGCGTTCTCCCGGATCAGGCCGGACATGCGGGCCCGCAACAAGGTCGAACGCGTCGTCTGGCTGATCATGGTGGCCTGCTCGCTCGTCGCCGTGCTGGTGACGGTCGGCATCGTGCTCTCCCTCGTCTTCGAAGCCGGGCGCTTCTTCGCCAAGGTGTCGCCGCTGGAGTTCCTGTTCGGTCTCCATTGGAGCCCGCAGATGGCGATGCGCGCCGATCAGGTCGCCAGCGAAGGATCGTTCGGCGCCGTCCCCCTGTTCGCGGGCACGCTGTTGATCACGTTCATCGCCATGCTGGTCGCGGTACCCGTCGGGCTGCTTTCGGCGGTCTATATGACCCAGTATGCCGACCACCGGGTGCGCTCGCTGGCCAAGCCCATGCTGGAGATTCTCGCCGGCGTCCCCACGGTGGTCTACGGCTTCTTCGCGGCGCTCGTCGTGGCGCCCTGGATCCGCGACACCGGCGGCCTTCTGGGCCTCAGCGTCGCCTCGGAAAGCGCGCTTGCGGCGGGCCTCGTGATGGGTGTGATGATCATTCCCTTCATGTCGTCGCTGTCCGACGACGCCCTGACGGCCGTTCCCCAGTCGATGCGGGACGGGTCCTATGCGCTTGGCGCGACACGGGCAGAGACGATCCGCTCGGTGCTCATCCCCGCCGCGCTCCCCGGCATCGTCGGCGCGTTTCTGCTGTCGGTTTCCCGCGCCATCGGCGAGACCATGATCGTCGTGATGGCCGCGGGCCTGGCGGCGAACCTGACCGCCAATCCGCTGGAGGCGGTCACCACGGTCACGGTCCAGATCGCCACGCTGCTCGTCGGCGATCAGGAGTTCGACAGCGCCAAGACGCTGGCCGCCTTCGCCCTGGGCCTGGTGCTGTTCATCGTCACCCTTTCGCTCAACGTGATCGCCCTGCGGGTGGTCCGAAAGTACAGAGAACAATATGACTGACACGGGGCAGCGTAACGACTGGGCATCGGATGAGATGCAGCGTCGCATCGCGCGCCGCTATGCCGCCGACAGCCGCTTCAAGTGGTACGGCATCGGCGCGATCCTGCTCGCCATGGGCGTGCTGGTGCTGCTGCTGGGCAGCATCATCGTCACCGGCATTCCCGGTTTCACGCAGACTCAGGTCCGGCTGCAGGTCAGCTTCGATCCCGAGCAGTTCGGCGGCTCCTTGAAGGGCAAGACGCCCGAAGAAGTGGATGCCGCCATCGCCGCCGCCGATTTCTCGGGGATGATCCGGACCGGTCTGCAATCCATCTTCCCGGACGTCACCCAGCGCCGGGATGTGCGTGATCTGACGGATCTCGTCAGTTCGGGCGCGCGTCAGAAGCTGGCGCAGATCGTGCGCGAAGATCCCGGCATCGTCGGCAGCACCGTCGAGGTCTGGCTGCCCACATCGGACGATGTGCACACCATCGTGAACGGCTCCATGGAGCGCGATGTCGCCGAGTCGGACCGGCGGCTGAACGACAAGCAGATCGCCTGGCTCGAGACCTTGGAAAAAACGGACTCGATCCGCGGCACCCTGAGCTCGGACTTCTTCACCGGCGGCGACTCGCGCGAGCCGGAGATGGCCGGTGTCTGGGGATCGGTCGTCGGATCGTTCTGGACGCTGCTGGTGACCCTGGCGGTCGCCTTTCCCCTGGGCGTGCTCGCCGCCGTCTATCTCGAGGAGTTCGCGCCGAAGAACCGCTGGAGCGACCTGATCGAGGTCAATATCAACAACCTGGCCGCCGTGCCGTCGATCGTCTTCGGCCTGCTGGGCCTGGCCGTCTATCTCAACGTCATGCACCTGCCGCGCTCGGCGCCCATCGTCGGCGGCCTGACGCTGGCGCTGATGACGATGCCGGTGATCATCATCGCGGCCCGCGCGGCGCTGAAGGCCGTCCCGCCGTCGATCCGCGCCGGCGCCATGGGGCTGGGCGCCTCGAAGGTCCAGGTGACGTTCCATCATGTATTGCCGCTGGCGATGCCTGGCATCCTCACCGGCGTCATCATCGGCATGGCGCACGCGCTGGGCGAGACGGCGCCGCTGCTGATGATCGGCATGGTGGCGTTCATCGTCGACATCCCGGGTGGCATCAGCGACGCGGCCACGGTGCTGCCGGTGCAAATCTATCTCTGGGCCGACAGCCCCGAACGCGCCTTTGTCGAGAAGACCTCGGCGGCGATCATGGTGCTGCTGACCTTCCTCATCCTGATGAACGCGGTGGCGGTGTTGCTGCGGAAACGTTTCGAACGCAAGTGGTGATCGGATATGAAAATGGCTGAAGCAGACGTTGAAGCGAGGATCCGAGTGAGCACCGAGGACGCGAAGCTGAAATTCCAGACCCGCGGCGTGCATGTCTTCTACGGCGACAAGGAAGCCATCAAGGGCGTCGACCTGGACATCTACAACAACGAGGTCACGGCGCTGATCGGTCCGTCCGGCTGCGGCAAGTCGACCTATCTGCGGTGCCTGAACCGTATGAACGACACCGTGGACGGCGCCAAGGTCACCGGCTCCATCCTGCTCGACGGCACCGACATCTATGACCGCAAGGTCGATGTCGTGCAGCTCCGCGCCCGGGTCGGCATGGTGTTCCAGAAACCCAACCCGTTCCCCAAGTCGATTTTCGAGAACATCGCCTATGGGCCGCGCATCCACGGACTTGCATCCAAGAAGAGCGAATACGACGCCATCGTTGAAACTAGCCTGAAGAAGGCCGGCCTGTGGAACGAGGTCAGCGACCGCCTGGACGAGCCGGGAACCTCGCTGTCGGGCGGCCAGCAGCAGCGCCTGTGCATCGCCCGCGCCATCGCCGTCAGCCCGGAGGTGATCCTGATGGACGAGCCGTGCTCGGCGCTCGATCCCATCGCCACCGCCCGGGTCGAGGAGCTGATCGACGAGCTGCGCGAGAACTACGCCATCGTCATCGTCACCCATTCCATGCAGCAGGCGGCGCGCGTGTCGCAGAAGACCGCCTTTTTCCACCTTGGCGAGATCGTCGAACGCGGCCACACGGAACAGATCTTCACCAATCCGCGCGAGGAGCGAACCCGGGACTACATCACCGGACGCTTCGGCTAGCGCTTCCCACCTATCGAGGGCCGCACCCAGATGCCTAACGACCACATCGTCTCTTCCTACGACAAGGAACTGGAGAACCTGCGCTCCAGTATCGCCCGCATGGGCGGTCTGGCCGAGACGCAGATCGCCGGCGCCGTCGATGCCCTGTTCAAGCGCAGCGCCGAGCGGGCCGAGCAGGTGGTCGAGGCCGACAAGGCGCTCGACGATCTGGAAATCGCCATCGAAAAGGATGCCATTTCGATCCTGGCGCGGCGCCAGCCCATGGCGTCGGACCTGCGCGAGATCGTCTCGGCGCTGAAGATGTCGAGCATCCTCGAGCGCATCGGCGACTATTCGAAGAACATCGCCAAGCGGGTCACCGCCATCAACGAGTCGGACAATTTCCGCATCGTCCGCACCGTCGGCGACATGGCCCATCTGGTGCAGAAGATGCTCAAGGACGTGCTCGACGCCTATATCGACCAGGACGCCGTCAAGGCCATGGACGTATGGGAGCGCGACGCGCCGGTGGACGAGCTCTACAACAGTTTGTTCCGCGAGCTGCTGACCTACATGATGGAGGATGCGCGCGCCATCACGCCCTGCACCCATCTGCTGTTCGCCGCCAAGAACGTCGAGCGCATGGGCGACCACGTGACCAACCTGGCCGAGATCGTGTTCTATCTGGTGAACGGCGAGATCCTCGAGGACACCCGTCCCAAGGGCGACCGCACCAGCTTCACGGTGCTGCGACCGCACGAAGATTGATCGAGTGACAGGAAGATCCGACATGAAGCCGAATGTTCTGCTCATCGAAGACGATCTGAGCCTTGTCGAGCTGGTGAAGTACAATCTCGACAAGGAAGGGTTCGACGTGCTCCACGCCACCGACGGCGAGGAAGGCCTGGCGATGGCCAGGGAACGCACGCCCGACCTGATCCTGCTGGACTGGATGCTGCCGTTCGTGCCGGGCATCGAGGTCTGCCGCCGGCTGCGCAAGTCGCCGGACACGGCGGGCATCCCGATCATCATGCTGACCGCGCGCACCGAGGAGGGCGACCGCATCCGCGGCCTCGACACCGGTGCCGACGATTACATCACCAAGCCCTATTCGCCGCGCGAGCTGCTCGCCCGCATCAACGCCGTGCTGCGCCGGGTCCGTCCGGCCTATTCGGGCCAGGTGCTGACCTATGCCGACATCGCCCTCGACGCCAGCGCCCACAAGGTGACCCGCGGCGGCAAGCCGGTGCGGCTCGGCCCGACCGAGTTCCGCCTGCTGCGCCACTTCCTGGAAAACCCGGACCGGGTGTTCTCGCGCGAGCAGCTGCTCGATTCGGTCTGGGGCCACGACGTCTATGTGGAGCCGCGCACGGTCGACGTGCACATCAGGCGGCTGCGCAAGGTGCTGAACGAGGGCGGCGCGGCGGACGTGATCCGCACCGTCCGTTCGGCCGGCTACGCGCTCGACCTGGAAGCGGCCTGACCCGCGGCCTGCTCTGCATCGGTTTCGACCCGGTTGCGGCCCTCACTCTTGGCGCGGTAGAGCGCCATGTCGGCCTGGGCCAGCGATAGGTCCAGGTTTTCGGGCACCAGCTGCGCGATGCCGATGCTGACGGTGACCTTGAGGACAAGGTCGCCGAAGCGCACATCCATGCGCTCCAGGGCTTCACGGATGCGTTCGGCGATCACCACCGCCTGCGCCACGTCGGCGATGGGCAGCAGCACCGAGAACTCGTCGCCGCCGAAGCGCGCGAACACGTCCTCGCGGCGGAGCTGCGAACTGACGTGGTCGGCGAAGGCGCGCAGCACCGCGTCGCCGGCCGCGTGCCCGTGCTCGTCGTTGAGCCGCTTGAAGCGGTCGATGTCGAGCAGCATGACGCAGCCGGTCGCGCCGGACGGCGCCTCGCGCAGCCGGCGGTTGAACGCCCGGCGGTTCAGCAGCCCGGTGAGGTCGTCCATCCTCGCCAGTTCGTCCAGCTGCAGCTGCATGCGCTGGCCGGGCATCAGCAGGAAGTCCAGCGAACTCAGGAACGTCACCGCCAGCAGGCCCAGCAGCCACGCCGTCGCCAGCGGCGAATTGCTGAACAGGCTCATGTCCGGGCTGTCCTGGCGCAGGATCGCATCGGCGATGCGTGCCAGGCCCAGCAGGATCATGCCGATGAACAGCACACCCAGGACGCGGCGCAGCAACTGGTGCTCCCGGATGCCGGGCCGCAGCAGTACCGCAGCCATCATGGCCATGATGAGCGCGATCGCCGCGGTCGATACGACGATGCGGACCCGGATATCGGGCGTCACATAGGTGAAGTACGCGATCAGAACCGTGGCGGTGGCGGTCAGGGCGATGCCGAGACCGAGGCGCTTGGGCAGCCGGTCGAACGCGGCGATGCCCGAATACAGCAGGAAACCGCCGGCGATCGTCGCCGTGTTGCCCACGACGATGGTCAGGAAGTCGGGAAGGACGGGCCGGAAGAACAGCAGCGTGTCCGAAAGGGCGATGATCAGGCAACCCGCCGCCCAGTAACGGATCGCCTTCTCGTCGCGGTGCAGGTACGACAGGTAGGCGCCCATGAACGCCATCAGCAGGAAGCCCACCGCCATCGCCGCCAACAATGTCCGAACGTCGAGCACCATGGTCTTCCGCTATTCCCCCTGCGCGCCAACGACCGGTGGAACGCCCCTCAGTCCCACCGGTTCGGTCGGCGCACGGCTTGGCCGCGTCAGGATGAACACGATGATCGCCACCTGGACGACGCCGACGATCAGTGGCAGCCAGAACGACCTGGCGATGTACAGCGTGAG
The DNA here is from genome assembly GCA_022844405.1 of Sphingomonadales bacterium. Taxonomy (GTDB): domain Bacteria; phylum Pseudomonadota; class Alphaproteobacteria; order SMXS01; family SMXS01; genus RI-34. The sequence goes on from JALHLV010000007.1 coordinate 99,692, forward strand.
AAACAGCCAGCCCACCGCCATGGTGCCGACCGCCAGCGCCTTGGCGCGCGGCGGAATCACGCCGTACTTGTCCCAGGCGACCAGATACGGTCCGTAGGTCTTGTTGCCATAGAGCCATTTGTGCAGGCGCTTGGAGCTCTTCGACCACGCCCAGGCGGTGACCAGCAGGAACGGCACCGTGGGTATGACCGGCAGGAACGCGCCCACCGCACCCAGCGCCAGGAAAAACCAGCCGACGCCGAGCAGCACATAGCGCGCGGTGGGCGAGAGGGTGATCTCGGCGGGATCGTCCTGCAGGTTCATGACAAGATCATGGGGTCGTTTTTGCAAGGTACAAGCCGTTTCAATGTTGCTCATACGCCGGCGCGGCGGCGGCCGGTGTCCTGCGAGGCGATAGCATCACGGGAAGCGCCACGGCGCAGGCAAAGAAGGAAGCGGCGGCCTGTATCACGAAATGAGGATTGTGGCCGAGGGGAACGCCGTTCAGGTAGTCTAGGATGCTGAGGGCATCCATCAGGCTCAGGCTAGCCAAGACTGCCAGGGCGCGTATGGGCACATCCCGGCCCCATCGCCCGCGGAATGCCAACGCCGTGATGTAGATCGTTGCGGCTGCGCCACCGATGACGGCGTGCGAGATCAGCCAGGAATCGGTGCCGTAGTCCAGTGCATGTGGAACGCCGCGCAGGTGTTGGATCATCCAGTACGCCTCGTGGCTCCGCGCGACCATGATGGCGCACCATATGTAGCTGATAGCCGCGAGGGCACCGAGAATCACGCCCGGGAGCTGATGCGCTCTCCAGCCGACCATCGATCGAGGCGGGATGGAACGCTTTGCCGCTCCGATTTCGGCGGTGACGATCGCGGCAATGAGGACCAGGAACTCGGCATGGCCCGTCCAGTGGCTGTCGGCGACGATGTTCCAGCCGAACTCAATATAAAATGCCAGTATGGCGTACAGGTTTCCCGTGATGAGCGCCCAGGCAGACGCGGCCGCGAGCGAGTAGCGCTGCGTCAGCAGCGCCAGTCCCGCCACGACGCACACCAACGCCCAAAGCGGTTGCTCGCCATATGCCTGGAACCCCATAGGCGATGGCCCGTCCAGCATAAGGTCCGACCGCACAAAGTCCCACATGATCCAGATGGCGCGGATAGCCCGGGCGAAGAGCCAGGCTCCGAACCCGATCAGGAGGCCGCCGAGAAGCAGGCGGAATACCATCCCGGCCCTATGCCTCGTCATTACGCCTCCTCCGCCAGGGAATCAGGACGGCCAGGGCCGCGGCGCAGAGCAGAAAGGTGAGGCCTTCCTGGAAGACGTAGCGGTCGAGATTCCGATACTCGGCATGTCCGCTGCCAAGCATGACATCGAGGAATTGCAGAAGACCGCCTGTGAGGACGCAGGCGGCGGTCACCAGCGCAACCGGCAACACAGTCCGGCGGTGGCGCCAGACCGTAACGGCGCCGACGAGCAGGAAGGCAAGCAGCGGGCTGACGAGGCTGGTGACGACGGTGGCGTAATCACTGCTGGGATACTCGGTGGCGCCGCCGAGATAGTCGACCGTATCGGCGAAGTCGGGCGTGGTCACAAACCACGCCGCTCGGCCGATCAGTCCAATGGCCGCCGCCAATGTGAATGCGGTTGCGATCCGCCGGTACCGCGCTGGTGAATCGTCCATCGGCGGAGCAAACGAACATGCAAGGATGATCGCGGCCAATGCCAGCATGAGGACATGGTCGATTGCTGGCCGAAGACCCATCCATCCGTCGAGGTACACCTGGTAGACGCGCCCAAGTATGAGATAGGCGAGGCAATACCAGCAGATCAGGGACAGCGCCGGCCACCATTGCTTCACGATCGCCAGACCGGCGAAGGCGATGAGCATTTCACCTATAAGCTGGCCGCCATAGGCCTGGAAACCCGGCGGAGGCGGGCTGTCCAGCCCGTAAAGCGGTTCGCGACTAATCTGGCCAATGATGGAGGCGAGCTGGTCGCCGATGCGCCAGGCACCGGCTGCGACGATCAAAACCCCCAGAACGATGCGAAAAGCCGTAACGACTCTCATAAAAGTGCTCAAACGAAAACGGCCCGGGCGGACGCCCGGGCCGGATCAGGTTAGCTTAGCCGCTCTTTCACGAACAGCCGCTCGTTCCCCCACACGTATTGCATTTCAGGCAGGTGCCGTTGCGGACCAGGGTGAAGTTGCCGCACTCGCCGCAGGCGTCGCCCTCGTAGCCCTTCATGCGGGCTTCCTTGGCAAGTTCGACGGTGGCGGTCATCACCGCTTCGGCGCGGGTCAGCAGCAGGGCATCGCCGGTCTGGCCGACGGCGATGTCGCTGGCGCGCTCGATCACCACCGAGCGGGCGACGGTTTCCTTCTTCGCGGTCATGCCGCCTTCGACCACCGTCAGCTTGTTGCGGACATAGCCCGACGAGGCGACCTCGCGGATGGCCGCGATGGTCTGCTGCGTCGTGGTCGGCCGTTCGGCGGGGTCTTCGCCCTCGCTCTGGCCCTTGCCGATCGCGTCGAAGCGAGTTTCGTGCGGCTCCACATGCGCCAGGTCGTAGCGGCTCAAATACGACACCGCCAGTTCGCGGAACACGTAGTCGAGCAGCGAGGTGGCCATCTTGATGCTGTCGTTGCCCTCGACCAGGCCCGATGGCTCGAACCGGGTGAAGGTGAAGGCATCGACATATTCCTCCAGCGGCACGCCGTATTGCAGGCCGATGGAGATGGCGATGGCGAAGTTGTTCATCAGCGACCGGAAGGCGGCGCCTTCCTTGTGCATGTCGATGAAGATCTCGCCCAGCCGCCCATCGTCGTATTCGCCTGTGCGCAGATACACCTTGTGGCCGCCGACGACGGCCTTCTGGGTGTAGCCCTTGCGGCGGTGGGGCAGGCGGCCGCGCGCGGCCGGCGCGATCTTCTCGATGATGCGCTCGACGATGCGCTCGACCGTCGGCGCAGGGGCGGGCGCGGCGGCGGCGACGTCTTCCTCCAAATCCTCGTCGTCGAGCAGTGACGAACTCAGCGGCTGGCTCAGCTTGGAGCCGTCGCGGTAGAGCGCGTTGGCCTTCAGCGCCAGCCGCCAGGACAGCTCGTAGGCGCCGAGGCAATCCTTCACCGTGGCGTTGCTCGCCATGTTGATGGTTTTCGAGATGGCGCCGGAGATAAAGGGCTGTGCGGCGGCCATCATGCGGATGTGGCTGTCGACCGACAGGAATCGCTTGCCGATGCGGCCGCAGGGATTGGCGCAGTCGAACACCGGCAAATGCTCGTCCTTCAACCGCGGCGCGCCTTCCAGCGTCATGGCGCCGCAGACATGCAGGTTGGCGGCGTCGACGTCGGCCTTGCTGAAGCCCAGCTCGGCCAGCATGTCGAAGCCGAAATCGTCGAGCTGCTCAGGCGTAAACCCCAGGCCGTGGCGGCAGAACGTCTCGCCCAGGGTGAACTTGTTGAACGCGAACTTGATGTCGAAGGCGCTGGCCAGGTTCTCCTCGATCGCCTCGATCTCCTGCGGGCCGAAGCCCTTCGCCGCCAGCGTCTCGTGGTTGACGCCGGGTGCGTCCTTCAGCGTACCGTGGCCCACCGCGTAGTCGACGATCTCGACGATCTCGAACTCCTGGTAGCCCAGCTTGCGCAGCGCCGCCGGCACCATCTGATTGATGATCTTGAAATAGCCGCCGCCGGCCAGCTTCTTGAACTTCACCAGCGCGAAGTCGGGCTCGATGCCGGTGGTGTCGCAGTCCATCACCAGGCCGATGGTGCCGGTCGGCGCGATCACCGTCGCCTGGGCGTTGCGGTAGCCGTGCGTCTCGCCCAGCTTGAGCGCCTCGTCCCACGCATCGGCCGCGGCCTCGGCCAGCGCCGGATCGGGGCAGTTGGCGATGTCCATCGGCACCGGCGGTGTGTTCAGGCCCTCATAGCCCTTGGCCTCGCCACGGGCGGCACGGCGATGGTTGCGGATCACCCGCAGCATGTGCTCGCGGTTGGGCTCGTAGCCGGGGAAGGCGCCCAGTTCGGCGGCCATCTCGGCCGAGGTGGCGTAGGACACGCCGGTCATCAGCGCGGTGATGGCGCCGCACAGGGCGCGGCCCTCGGTGCTGTCATAGGGCAGGCCCGAGGCCATCAGCAGGCCGCCGATATTGGCATAGCCCAGGCCCAGCGTGCGGTAGCGGTAGCTCAGCTCGGCGATCTCGCGCGACGGGAACTGGGCCATCAGCACCGAGATCTCCAGCACGACGGTCCACAGCCGCGTGGCGTGCTGGAAGCTTTCGACGTCGAAGCTGCCGTCGGCCTTCAGGAAGGTCATCAGGTTCAGCGACGCCAGGTTGCAGGCCGTGTCGTCGAGGAACATGTATTCCGAGCACGGATTGCTGGCGTTGATCTCGCCCGAGGCCTTGCAGGTGTGCCAGTCGTTGATGGTGGTGTGGAACTGCAGCCCCGGATCGGCGCAGGCCCAGGCGGCGTTGCCGATGCTGTCCCACAGCTGGCGGGCCGGGATCATCTCGGCGACCTTGCCGTCGGTGCGGCGGATCAGGTTCCAGTCCGCGTCGGCGGCGACCGCCTGCATGAATTCGTCGGTGACCCGCACCGAGTTGTTGGAGTTCTGCCCCGACACGGTCAGGTAGGCTTCCGAATCCCAGTCGGTGTCGTAGGTGCGGAAGTCGATGCTGGTATAGCCCTGGCGCGCGAACTCGATCACCCGCTGCACGTAGTTCTCGGGGATCATGGCGTTCCGCGCGCCGATGATCGCCTTTTTCAGCTCCCGGTTCTGCTTCGGGTCGAACCGGCCGGCCTCGGTCAGGTCGTCATGGGCGGCGCAGGCGGCGATGATCCGGTTGAGGTGCTTCTCGGCAAGCCGCGAGCCGGCGACCAGCGCCGCTACTTTCTGCTCCTCGACCACCTTCCAGTTGATGAACTTCTCGATGTCCGGATGGTCGACGTCGACCACCACCATCTTGGCCGCGCGCCGCGTGGTGCCACCCGACTTGATGGCGCCGGCCGCCCGGTCGCCGATCTTCAGGAAGCTCATCAGGCCCGACGACGTGCCGCCGCCCGACAGGTTCTCGCCTTCGCCGCGGATGCGCGAGAAGTTGGTGCCGGTGCCCGAGCCGTATTTGAACAGGCGCGCCTCGCGCACCCACAGATCCATGATGCCGCCCTCGTTCACCAGGTCGTCGGCGATGCCCTGGATGAAGCAGGCGTGCGGCTGCGGCCGTTCATAGGCGCTCTCGGAGCGCACCGCCTCGCCTGTGGCCGGGTCCACATAGAAGTGGCCCTGCGCCGGGCCGTCGATGCCATAGGCCCAATGCAGGCCGGTGTTGAACCATTGCGGCGAGTTGGGCGCGCACATCTGGCCCGCCAGCATGAAGCACAACTCGTCGAAGAATGCCTGCGCGTCGGCGGCGCTGTCGAAATAGCCGCCCTTCCAGCCCCAGTAGGTCCAGGCGCCCGCCAGCCGGTCGAACACCTGCTTGGCGCTGGTTTCGCCCGCATTGCCAGGGTCGCCCGCCGGCTCGCGCCGCCACAGGAATTCCGGCACGCCGTCCTCGGCGACCGCCGTGGCGGCCAGCGGCACGCCCTTCTTGCGGAAATATTTCTGAGCGATGATGTCGGTGGCGACCTGACTCCACGCCTCGGGCACCTCGACGTCGTCCAGCCGGAAGACGACCGAGCCGTTGGGATTGCGGATTTCGCTGACCGCCTTGCGGAAGGCGATCCCGGCGTAGGGCGACTGGCCTTCGGTCGTATAACGGCGTTCGACTCGCATGTACTTCCCCCTGAACCCTTTCTTTGGCCCTGAAATCGGAGAAGCCCGCCATTGCTGGCCATAGATGTAGTGTCGTAGGCGGGCTGGAAGCACAAAGGGTAGTGTCATGATTCTGACCGTATCAAGCGCCATTTTGCTACATTTTGGAAAAAATATTCTTGCAAACACCAAATGTTGTGGATTGCAACGATTTAGCCCCACGCTTTCACGCGAAACCGCGCGGAAAACGGCCTACCCGCCAAATCATCGGATGAAATTCCTGAAGAATCGCAATGTCGTGACGCCGATTTTTTACAGATCGCTGCAACGCTGGTCCATGTCCCGGATGCGGAACGGAGCCGCCGTCTCGGCGAAAACGCGGGACGGCCGCCCCCAGCATCGGGGCTGGACGCGCCGGAACGCGGGTGCCATATTCCGCCCGGCGCGCAACAGCACGGAATTGCCATGGGACTGTGGAGTTCGGTATTCACCTGGTGGAACGGCCAGACGGTCGGCACCTGGCTGCACACGGCGCTGCGCGGACGGCCGGTCGGCGACGACGACCAGGGCAACAGATACTACCAGGACAAGGCAGGCAAACGGCGCTGGGTGATCTACAACGGAACCGTCGAAGCCTCGCGCGTGCCGCCCGAATGGCACCGCTGGCTGCATCACACCGCCGTGCTGCCGCCGACGAAACAGCCGCCGCTGGTGAAACCATGGGAGAAGGAACACGTTCCCAACCTCACGGGCACGGCGGGCGCCTACTATCCGCCGGGCAGCCTGAACGCCGGCGGCGAGCGGGTGGCGGTAACCGGCGATTACGAGGCTTGGCGCCCCGAATAGGCGCCCACAACCAAGGCGGCTCGATAGCATATGCGCGGCACTCTCGTTGAGACACTGATCGGCGCCGTCGTGCTGCTCGTCGCCGCGTGGTTCCTGTATTTCGCCTATTCGCGCACCGAGATGGGTCCGGCCGGCGGCTACCGGGTCACCGCGAAATTCGACAAGGTTGGCGACCTGGCGAACGGCGCCGACGTCAAGATCAGCGGCATCAAGATCGGCACGGTGACGGCGCAGACGCTGGACCCGAAAACCTACGAGGCCGTCATCGAACTGGGCATCCAGTCCGACGTGGAACTGCCCGACGACACCACCGCCAAGATCGCCGCCGCCGGCCTGCTGGGCGGCAGCTACATCAGCCTGGAGCCCGGCGGCTCCGAGGACCTGCTCAAGGACGGCGACCGGATCGGCTATACTCAGGGCGCCGTCGATCTGATGGGACTGCTCGGCCGCTTCATCTACGGCTCCACCGACAGCGGCAATGACGCGGCCAAGCCCGACGCGGCCGCGCCGGCGGCGGATCCGGAAAAGTGACGACGGTGCTGGCGAGGGGGCTGATCGGCGCCGCCGTCTTCGGCCTGCTGGCCGGGCCGGCGCTGGCCGAGGACCCGGACGAGGCCATGGCCGGGCTTGCGCGCCGCGAGGCGGCGGTGCCCAGGGACCAGATCGTCACCCTGCGCGGCGTCGACAAGATCACCGCGCGGGTTACCGACATCCGGGCGCCGATGAACAAGCCGCTGCGCTTCGGCTCGCTGGAGATCACGCCGCGCACTTGCTCGAAGCGGCCGCCGGAAGAGACACCGGAAGTGACCGCGTTCCTCGAAATCTCCGACGTCAAGCCGGACGGCACGAAGAAGAAGCTGTTCAGCGGCTGGATGTTTGCCTCGAGCCCGGCGCTGTCGGCGCTGGAGCATCCGGTCTATGACGTCTGGGTGATCGACTGCAACGCCATCGCGCCGGGGATGTGAACCGGCAGCGTCAGGAAGTTCCCCTGGATCGACAGCGCCTGTCCCAGCAGCCGGTGATAGACTGTGCGCGGCACCTCGATGGCGCCGAAGCCTGACAGGTGGGCGGTGACGAACTGGGTGTCGAGCAGGGTGTAGCCGCCGGCGGACATCCGTGCCACCAGGTGCACGAGCGCGACCTTGCTGGCGTCCCGTTCGCGCGAGAACATGCTTTCGCCGAAGAACGCGCCGCCCAGCGATACGCCGTAGAGGCCGCCGACCAGCCTGTCGCCCCGCCAGCATTCCACCGAATGCGCCGCGCCACGCTCGTACAGGTCGACGAAAAGCCGGAATATCTCCTCGTTGATCCAGGTCGAGGGCCGTTCCGGGGTCGGCTCGGCGCAGCCGCGCACCACCTCGTGGAACGCCCGGTTGACCCAGACGTCGAAATGGTCCGACCGCACCGTGCGCGCGAGCCTTTTGGGAATGTGGAAGCCGCGCAGCGGCAGGATGCCGCGCCGCTCCGGATCGACCCAGAACAGGGTAGGGGTATCGGCGCTCTCGGCCATGGGGAAGACCCCCGACGCATAGGCCGACAGGACGATTTCCGGAGTGAGCTGCTTCATGTCTTCCGCGCGGCTATAGGCCGGAGAAGAGTCTAATCCTTTTTGGCCAGAAACTCTTCCAGCCAATGGATGTGATACACCCCGTCGATGAAGTCGGGGTTCTGGATCAGCCTGGCATGCAGCGGAATCGTCGTCGACACGCCGCCGACGACGAATTCCTCCAGCGCCCGGCGCAGCCGCATCAGGCAGGCGTTACGGGTCTTGCCGTGGACCACCAGCTTGGCGATCAGGCTGTCGTAGTAGGGCGGCACCGAATAGCCGGCATAGAGCGCCGAGTCGACGCGCACGTCCAGGCCGCCCGGCGGATGATATTCGGTGATCTTGCCCGGCGTCGGCGAGAAGGTGACCGGGTCCTCGGCGTTGATGCGGCACTCGATGGCGTGGCCCTGGAAGGTGATGTCGTCCTGCATGTTTTCCATCGGCAGGCCCGCGGCGATGCGGATCTGCTCGCGGACGATGTCGATGCCGGTGATCATCTCGGTCACCGGATGCTCCACCTGCAGCCGGGTGTTCATCTCGATGAAGTAGAACTCGCCGTCCTCGTAGAGAAATTCCACCGTGCCGACGCCGAGGTAGCCCAGCTTCTTCATCGCCTTCGAGACGATGCCGCCGATCCTGGCGCGGTCCCTGTCGTTGAGCGCGGGCGAGGGCGATTCTTCCAGCACCTTCTGGTGCCGTCGCTGCAGCGAGCAGTCGCGCTCGCCCAGGTGCGCCACGTTGCCATGGCTGTCGCACATTACCTGGATCTCGATGTGGCGCGGCTTGTCCAGGTACTTTTCCATATAGACCGCGTCGTCGCCGAACGCCGCCTTGGCCTCGGCGCGGGCGGTCGAGTAGGCCTGCTCCAGCTCGCTCTCGGACCGGGCGACCTTCATGCCGCGGCCGCCGCCGCCCGACGCCGCCTTGATCAGCACCGGGTAGCCGATCTTCTTCGCGCTCGCCAGCGCCTCCTTGGCCGTGGTCAGCGCGCCTTCCGAGCCGGGGACGCACGGGATGCCCAGGCTGCGCGCGGTGCGCTTGGCCTCGATCTTGTCGCCCATCACCCGGATGTGCTCGGGCTTGGGGCCGATGAAGGTGATGCCGTGGTCGCCGACGATCTCGGCGAAGGCGGCATTCTCCGACAGGAAGCCGTAGCCCGGATGGATGGCGTCGGCGCCGCTGATCTCGGCGGCCGAGACGATGGCCGGGATGTTCAGGTAGCTGTGCGTGGCCGAGGGCGGACCGATGCAGATGGCCTCGTCGGCGAGGCGCACATGCATGGCGTGCTCGTCGGCCTGCGAGTGCACCGCGACGGTGCGGATGCCCATTTCCCGGCAGGCCCGGTGGATGCGCAGGGCGATCTCACCGCGGTTGGCGATCAGGACCTTTTCGAACATGGCGCTATTCGATGATCAGCAGCGGCTCGCCATATTCGACGGGCTGCTCGTTGCTGATCAGGATGCGCGTGACGGTGCCGGCCTTGGGCGCGGTGACCGGGTTCATGGTCTTCATCGCCTCGATGATCAGCAGGGTCTGTCCCGCCGTCACCTTGTCGCCGACGCGCACGAAGGGCGGTATGCCCGGCTCGGCCGAGGTGTAGACGGTGCCGACCATGGGCGAGGTCACCAGTCCGGGATGGCCGTGGACGCCGTCGCCGGCGGGCGCGGCAGCCGCCGGCGCAGCGGTCGATGCGGCCGAAGCAGCGGGCGCCGCGGCTTGGACGACGGAACCGCCCCGCGCTACGCGGATGCGGACGTCGTCGTCCGCAATCTCGATTTCGGTCAGCCCGGTTTCGTCGAGCAGCGCCGCCAGTTCGCGGATGAGTGCCTTGTCGACCGTAAGTTTGCCCATCGGCCCTTTGCCTTGTTTCACGAGCGCGCGACTTTATCCGCAACGGCGTCGAGCGCCAAGAGATACCCGTGCGCGCCCAGCCCGCAGATGACGCCGGTCGCCACGCCGCTGATGTAGGAATGCTGCCGGAACGCCTCGCGCCGGAAGATGTTCGACAGGTGCACCTCGACGATCGGCCCCTTGAACGCCTGCAATGCGTCGAGGATCGCCACCGACGTATGCGTATAGGCGCCCGCGTTGATGATGATGGCGGATGCCGTCAGCCGGGCGTCCTGGATCCAGGTCACCAGCTCGCCTTCGGTATTGGACTGGCGGAAGTCGACGACCAGGCCCAGCGCCTTCGCCCGGTCCTTCACCATCGCCTCGATGTCGGCCAGCGTCTGGGTGCCGTAGATCTCCGGCTCGCGCGTCCCCAGCATGTTGAGGTTCGGGCCGTTGAGCACCAGGACGGTCGGGGCTGCTGCGCTTGCCATGGTCTGATCCCGCCTATATTAGAGGGAGACCTTGTAAATCCCTCGGACCGCCAAGTCAAAAGCGCACGGAAGGAGCCTGTGATTCACGTCACCATCAATGGCGAGGACCGCCAGCTCGACGCCCCCGTCCGCCTCGACATCCTGCTCTCGGACCTGGGCATCGACCCACGCAAGGTGGCGCTCGAGCGCAACCTCGAGATCGTGCCGCGCTCGCTCTATGGCGACGTGCTGATCGGCGACGGCGACCGGCTCGAGATCGTGCATTTCATCGGCGGCGGCAAGGACGAAGCCGATGAGGGATTTGTGGTCGCCGGCCAGCGTTTCACCTCGCGGCTGATCGTCGGCACCGGCAAGTACAAGGATTTCGAGGAAACCCGCGACGCCATCGCCGCCTCGGGCGCCGAGATCGTCACCGTCGCCGTGCGCCGGGTGAACATCTCCGACCCGAAGCAGCCCATGCTGATCGATTACGTCGACCCGAAGAAATACACCTACCTGCCGAACACCGCCGGTTGCTACACCGGCGAGGACGCGGTGCGCACCCTGCGCCTGGCGCGCGAGGCCGGCGGCTGGAACCTGGTGAAGCTGGAAGTGCTCGGCGACCAGAAGACGCTCTATCCCAACATGGTCGAGACGCTGCGCGCCGCCGAGATGCTGATCAGGGAAGGCTTCCAGGTGATGGTCTACTGCTCGGACGATCCGATCATGGCCATGGAGCTGGAGAAGATCGGCTGCTGCGCCATCATGCCGCTGGCCGCGCCGATCGGCTCGGGCCTGGGCGTGCAGAACCCGGTGACGCTGCGGATCATCATCGAGAACGCGAACGTGCCGGTGCTGGTCGACGCGGGCGTCGGCACCGCGTCGGACGCAGCGGTCGCCATGGAACTGGGCTGCGACGGCGTGCTGATGAACACCGCCATCGCCCAGGCCAAGGACCCGATCAAAATGGCCAGGGCCATGAAACTGGCGGTGGAGGCGGGCAGGCTGTCCTACCTGGCCGGCCGCATGCCGAAAAAGCTCTACGCCGACCCGTCATCGCCGCTGGGCGGGTTGATTTAGGGGAGCGGACTACATGGCTGCCCGGACGCGTCAGTGGATGGGCAATGGGATAGTACTCCTGGTCATGATGCTTGCCCACGGCAGCACTGGTTACGGAGCAGCGCGCTCTGAAGCGGGCGACGGGCTTCCGGGCTACATCGCCGCCGAGGACGCACCGATGATCCGCCAATGGCTACTGGCCAATGCGGGGTATCGTGTCGTTGCCACCGAGGATTGCGACTGTCAGGACGAACTGAAAGAGATTTGGGCAGGAAGTGGCGCGGTCTGGCCGCCAAATCCCGGCTATCTGCCCTACTACTCACGGGGCGACTTCGACGGTGACGGACATGCCGATGCTGCCATTGCCGTCCGTAACGGCTCTGATACGCTGCGCTTCGTGCTCTTCAATGGCGCATGGCCCCGGGAGAAAGCCGAACGGCGCGCGTTTGTCACTGCTGCAATGCCAGCCACCTACGCCATGTCCTACGGTGCGCCGCGCCCGACGCCGTATCGCCTTGTCATCGGGCCGTTTTCCTCTCATGGCTGCGTGCTCGAATCTGAGAGCGACTGGCAGTTCAGGCTCGATTGCGAGACCGAGTACTGAGCCGCGCTGATCCGGCTTGGGTGGTCTTGCTACGTCGACAGTGCACTTAAGTCCGGAGTGGTGGCGCTGGTGCGATATGCATAGGGGAGTAGTTATATCAATACTTTAGCCGTCATCCCGGCGAAGGCCGGGACCCAGTCTTGGCGAGTGCGCGCTCGCGCGCCGGTTTGTCGCAAGCGAGGTCTGGATCCCGCTCTTCAGCGGGATGTCGGCTGAGGGGGAACGTCGGCATCTTGCCTGAACACAAGGTTGCGGTGCGGGAGGCACTGTTGGGCGAGCCCTCGATGCCCAGCCTGTCGGCGCGGGCGGCTTCTTCAGCCGATGATCTGGCCGATGGCCAAGCGCAAGGTGTCCTGGTCTTCGGCCGCGAGGGTGCCGAGCCGGCGGATGATCAGACGCTGCTCCAGGGTCGCGAAGACCGGCTTCACGGCCGAAGGCTTGATGAGGCCGGCAGACTGCCAGTGGCGCAGCCAGACCTCGCCGAGCGCCGGCGTAGGCCGTAGCTGGCTGGTGACGGCCATCATGATCAGATCGGGGCGCTCGACGTTGTAGGCGCGGCTGGAAATGATGACGGCCGGTCGCTGCTTCGAGGCGGCTTGGCTGGTGAACGGGAACGGCACCAGAACGATGGCGCCGAAACTCAGAGCTTGGGGATTGGCGACCGCCTCGGAGCTGCCCGCGCCGGCTTCAGAGGGCATCGTAGGCGTCGTCTTCCGGATTGTCCCAGACAGCGGCGAAGGCCGGTGCGCTGGCGGTGCCGGCGGCGCGGACCAAGGCGCGATCCAAGTCACGCTGGCGGATAAAATCCACGAAGTCTTCCACCTCGGCGAGTCGGTCCTTGGGCAGGGTGTTCAGCTTCTCGATCAAGGCCGGGTTGGCGGGCATGGGAGTCTCCTAAGGCCGTTCTGGGCCAGCACCTTGTCGAGCATCTCGACCACCAAATAATAGCGCGCGGCCCTCTACAAACAACCCCGCCTCTTCAGGCTCTGGAATCAGTTACCGTGACAGTGCATTCAATTACTCTGTCTCATTCAAGGGGTGCATTCCAAAAGCGTTGTCACCGCAATGCTGACCATAACTGCAGGATGCAAGACGAAGCGTCATGGCTTTGGATATGCACTCAGGTGCTCATGGATCATCTGCAACCGTCCGTTCTCAAGAACAAGCACCCGGGTTCCCCGACCTTGAATCCGGAAAGCATGCCCGTTCATCGAGCCTTCCCAGTTGTAGGTGTACGTAGCGCTGGCGCTCCTGCCGTCCACGTTGAGTACCTCGATGTCGGTCAGGTAGAAACGCTCGTCTGATACGCCAGCACTGCCCTTCCAGGTTTTCTCGAATGCACCTCGCACGGCCTGTTTGCCGACGAAGTCGCCGTCGTTGAAGCGAAAGAACGCGTCGTCATGGACCATGTCTTCAAGCAGATCGAAGTTCTTTTCCCTGCCGATAGCTTCAAAGTGGTGCAGGAACTGAACCACGGATTCCCGGGTCAGCGCGCCTTCGACCGCGTGAGCTCGACCCATATCACCCGCCACGTTGAGACAACACAACAGCACTATTGTGATCAATAACCGAAGGCTCGATGACTTGTTCACGATGTTCACCGATACACCCCTCTACAGATTACGGTGAAAGTCTGCTAAATCGCTAGTCGAGTGCAACCAGTATTCAACGCTGGCGCCGCCGTAAATCAATCTCACCCACCGGGCTGGGCTAAATGCACCCCCGCCCCTTCAGGCTCTGCTGAACCTCGACCGTCGTCTGGGTCTGCTGCAAATACCGGGCGAGGGCGATGCATTGCTGCTGGTTGAGCCGGTTGCCGACGCCGCGGCTCAGATCCTCTTCCTGGTAGTCGTCGCCGGTCATGCCGTCGGCGCTGTTGAGCGGTCCGCCGCCCACGTCGGTGGTTGGCTCGTCGGCCGGCGCGTTGCGCACCTCCTCGGGTGGGTCGTCGGCCCAGGCGGCGGGCGCCGCCAGGCAGAGCGCGATCGTCAATGCAGCCAGCCGCATGTCAGCCCTCCACCGGCTTGAACGGTTTGGCCTTGCGGGCCTTCTCGATGGTTTCCGTCAATGTTTCATAGGGCACCATGCCCTGCAACAGTTGCGTGCCGACGATGAAGTTGGGCGTGCCGTCGATGCCCAGCTTGTCGGCGAGCGCGTGGTTCCCGGCGATCACGTCGTCGATCGCCTCGTCCTTCATGTCGACCTTGAGCCTGGCCACGTCGAGGCCGACCTCGCCAGCGACGCGGTAGAGCACCTCGTCGTTCAGCGGCTCCTCCAGGCCCATCAGCGCCATGTGGAACGCCACATACTTGCCCTGCCGGGCCGAGGCGATGGCGGCGCGCGCGGCGGTGACCGATTGCGGGCCCAGCACGGGATATTCCTTGAACACCACGCGCACGTTGGGGTCTTCCTTCAGCAGCCGGGCCATGCTGGGCTGGGCCAGCCGGCAATAGCCGCAGCGGTAGTCGAAGAACTCCACCACGGTGACGTCGCCGTTGGGATTGCCCGCCACCATGGCGGTGTCGGCGCCCAGCACGTCGACCTTGTTGGCGATGATCTTCTTCTCGGCCTCGATCGCGGCCTCGCGGGCATTCAGCGCCTGCAGCCGGTCGATCATCTCCTGCAGCACTCTGGGATTGTTCTTCAGATAGTCGCGGATGATCTGCTCGACCTGTGCCTTGTCGCGCTCGGACAGCGCCCATGCCGGCGGCGCGGCCTGGAGGCCGCACAGGATGACCAGCGCCACGCAGAGCGCCTTCGAGAATTGGTTCATGGTCATCCTCCGGCCTTCTCGTTCCTGCCGCCGTCGTCGGGCGACTCTTCGGGGTCTTCTTCCTGCGGCGGCTCCTTGCCGCGCCGGCGGTAGGTGTCCTCGACCGCCGACCGCGCGATCATGTAGAGGTCCTGGGCGCGGAACCATTCGGGCGATTGCGGCGTCAGCTTGTCGACGGCGATCTTGGCCTGGCGCGCCGCGCTCGGCGCCTCGCCCGAGACCGTATAGCGCTCGGCGGCCGCCAGCGCGGCCATGGCGACGTCGTCCTTGATGGTGTAGGCGAGGGCGAGCTGGTGCCAGGCGAAGCCGTTGTCGTTTTCCATCCGGGTCGCCAGGGCCAGGTTCTCGATGGCCTCGTCGGCGCGCGCCTTGTCCTCCTTCGACAGCAGCGATTGGGCGAGCGACACCCGCAGCAGCGGTTCGTAGGGCGCGGCGGCGACGGCGGCGCGGTAGGGCTCGATCGACTCTTCGATGCGGCCGCTCTCGAACAGGATCTGCGCCTTCAGCTCCAGATAGTAGGGATCGTGCGGCTTCTCGGCCAGCAGCGAGTCCATCTCCGCCATGGCCTGGGTCTCCAGCGCCTGCCGGTGATAGGCGATGGCGCGGGCATAACGGGCATAGGTGCTGGTGTCGCCGAGCGGATAGGTCTGGAAGACGACGGTCGGGTGCTCCAGGAAACCAATCAGCTTGGCCTTGATCCGCTTCAGCCGTTCGATGTCCTCGGGCCGGGCCGGCGTGTCCCAGTACGGGCTTTTCTCGGCGTCGCCGCGCAGCCGGTCGATGCGGTCCTGGGTCATCGGGTGCGAGCGCACATACGGGTCCTTGTTCTCCGTCATCAGCGACTCCTGGTCGCCGAGATAGTCGAAGAAGCTGATCAGGCCGCTGCCGGACTGGCCCGATGCGGTCAGGAAGCCGAGCGCCGCCTGGTCGGCGGCGGATTCCTGGGTGCGGGTATAGATCAGGAACGAGCGCGTGGCGAACTCGCCGCCGCTGCCCAGGATCGCCGCGCCGGCCGCCGGCGCGCCCGCCGCCATGGCCGCGGCGCCCAGCACCAGGCTGAGGATCGAGATGGTCGAGGCGCCCTTCAGGCCGTCCTGGAAGCGGGCGAGGTGGCCGCCGGTGATGTGCCCGGTCTCATGCGCCAGCACGCCGATCACCTGCAGCGGGTCCTCGGCCACCGTGAGCATGCCGGTGAACACGAAGATGCGCTGACCGGCGGCGACGAAGGCGTTGATCGAGTCGTCGTTGACCAGGTGGACGCGGACCACGTCGGGATCGAGACCCGCCGCGCGCCAGATCGGCGTCGCGTAGATCTTGATGTTCCGTTCGATCTCGGCATCGCGGATGATCGAAATCTGCTGGGCATGCGCCGGGGCGATGGCCGAGACGACGATCAGCAGGGCGCAGAGCGCGGTTTGGAAGGCGTGCCGCATCGTGCCTCGTAAAAGCATTGAGACAAAGGTAGGTGCCCGTTGACCAAGGGTCAACGCGCGCGGCCCGCGAACCAGCTTTTGTCTCAGCCCCGGTTCCACCAGCCCTGGCGTCGCGGCCGCTTCGGCTCGTCCGCCAGTCCGGCGTCCGCGGTCGCGGGTTCCGGCTCGGGGGCGGGCGCCGCTTCCGTCACCACCTCGGCGACATGGGGCTCGGGCGCGGGTGCGTCCGCCATGGCGTCGGCCACGAAGGGTTCCGGCTGGTACTCGGCGGGCTGATCCACGCTTGGCGCCAGCGCAGGCGCCTCGTAAGGCTCGGTCCATTCGGCCTGAGCGGGCGGCGACAGCGCCTCGGCGTAGGCCGGGTAGTCCGGCTGCGGCGCGTCGGGCGCATAGGGTTCGGCCGCCGCGAATTCCGACTTGCCATCGTCGTCGGCTTCCCACTCGCCATCGACCTCGCCGGTCTCGCCGTCGGTGCCGGCCGCGTTCTGCGCGGTATTGTCGTCGCCGCGCTGCTTGCGCCGGCGGCGACCGCCCCGGCGGCCCCGGCGACGCTTGGCGCGCTGTTCCTCGCTGCCCTCGCCACCCTCGCCGCCCTGGGCGCTCCCTGAGGCCTCGGCGGGCTGGTCCGCCGCATCGCCGGCATCGGCGGAATCGTCCTCCGGCTCGGCGGCCTGGACCGGTGGCGGCGTCTCGCCCTTCTGGCGGTCGCGATCACGGTCGCGGCCACGGCCGCGGCGGCGGCCCCGGCCGTCGCGGCGCGTATCGTCGTCGCGGCTTTCGGTCTCGCCGGCTTCGGCTTCGCCGGCCTCCGCCTCGTCCTCGGCGTAATCCGCCTCGGCCACGTCGGGCTCGTCGTCCTCGGCGACCATGAAGTTGTCCTGGGTGATCACCCGCGGCTCGTTCTCCACCTCCTGCTGGCCCTCGCGGCGCAGGACGTAGTGCGGCCGGTGCATGGCGCTATCGCCCGAGATCTGCACGGAGATGTGGAAGCGTTCCTCGATCGCGTTCAGGTCGTGGCGCTTGTTGTTGAGGATGTACAGCGCCACGTCGAGCGGCACGGTCAGGTGCACGGTCAGGGCGCGGCCCTTGATGCCCTCTTCCTCGATCACGCGCATGATCTGCAGCGCGCTCGACTCCACCGAACGGACCGAACCGGCGCCGGCGCAGACCGGGCACACCACCGTGCTGGATTCCAGCAGGCCCGGACGCAGCCGCTGGCGCGACATCTCCAGCAGGCCGAAGGTGCTGATCCGGCCCACCTGGAGGCGGGCGCGGTCGGTCTTGAGCGCGTCCTTCATCCGGCGTTCGACGGCGCGGTTGTTGCGGCTCTCCTCCATGTCGATGAAGTCGATGACCACCAGGCCGGCCAGGTCGCGCAGCCGGAGCTGGCGGGCCACTTCGTCGGCGGCTTCCATGTTGGTGCGGAAGGCGGTGCGCTCGATGTTGCGCTCGCGCGTCGACTTGCCGGAGTTGACGTCGATCGAAACCAGCGCCTCGGTCGGGTTGATCACCAGGTAGCCGCCGGATTTCAGCGGCACGGTGGCGTGGTACATGGTCTCGAGCTGGCTCTCTACCTGGAAGCGGTGGAAGAGGGGGATCGGATCCTTGTACTGCTTCACCTTCTTGGCGTGGCTGGGCATCAGGAGCTTCATGAACTCCTTGGCGTCCTTGTATCCCTCCGCGCCCTCGACCAGCACCTCGTCGATGTCGCCGGTATACATGTCGCGGATGGCGCGCTTGACCAGGCTGCCCTCCTCGTAGATCAGCGCCGGCGCGATCGACTTCAGCGTCAGGTCGCGGATATTGCCCCACAGCCGCAGCAGGTAGGAATAGTCGCGCTTGATCTCGGCCTTGGTGCGGCTGGCGCCCGCGGTGCGGATGATGGTGCCCATGCCTTCCGGCACCTCGAGCTCGCCCAGGATCGACTTCAGCCGCTTGCGGTCGGTGGAGCTGGGGATCTTGCGGCTGATGCCGCCGCCCCGCGCCGTGTTGGGCATCAGCACGCAGTAGCGGCCGGCCAGCGACAGGTAGGTGGTCAGCGCCGCGCCCTTGGTGCCGCGCTCTTCCTTGACCACCTGCACCAACAGGATCTGCCGGCGCTTGATGACTTCCTGGATCTTGTAGCGCCGCTGCATGGGCGAGCGGCGCACCTCGGCGGCATCGTCGAAGCCGTCGTCGGCGCCGACCTGCTCCACGTCGTCGCCGTCCTCGCCCTCGCTGGCGTCGCCGCCGCGGTTGCGCGGCTCGTCGCTGAACTCGTCGCGGCGGCTGGCGTCATGCGCTGCCTGCTCGGCAAGCAGGGCGCGCCGGTCCTCGACCGGGATCTGGTAGTAGTCGGGGTGGATTTCGGTGAAGGCGAGGAAGCCGTGGCGATTGCCGCCGTACTCGATGAAGGCCGCCTGAAGCGAGGGTTCGACCCGCGTCACGCGCGCCAGGTAGATGTTTCCTCTCAGCGAAGCCTTGCTGGCGGCTTCGAAGTCGAATTCCTCAATGCGGTTGCCGTGGACGACAGCCACCCGGGTTTCCTCCGGGTGGGCCGAATCTAGAAGCATGCGTGTGGACATTAAAACGGGCTCCAAGCCCATGGGCGTCGCGTCTTGAGGGCGCGTCCTGCCGGGGCGTGTTGTGGGGGAATACGGCCCGGAAGGACGCTTCGCTCTGAAGCGCCACGCCTTGATTCAACGTGAAATCCAGGTCAGCAACGGGCCGCGGGTTCATCAGTATCCTTACGATCTGTCTTCATTCCGCGGTTAGCGATCAACCGGCGTTTCATCGGCGCTGACAGGAATGGCGCCGTCCTGGGACGGCCTCCGCTGCTGCATCCGGAAAACCCGCTTCGGTTTGCCGCGAAAGACGAGAGCAGGCGAACAATAGCGTGACAAGCCTCTGAATTGCAATGAAAACCGGCGACCGCCACCATTCCTGCCATCTCGCTCTGGCCAAGCCGCATCATGATGATTACCTTTCCCGGATGGGGCTGTCCGAAGACGGATCGATGGGAACGTTCGGGGCCGGGCGCGGTGGCCGCGCCTGCATGATTCTGCTCGTCTTTGTCGTGTTTTTCGCCGGTCTGGGCAGCGCGTCGGGGCAGCCGTCGGTGACCGGTGTCCGGATCGGCACTCATCCGGATTCTACCCGCTTCGTGCTCGACCTGTCCGAGAACATCCAGGTCAACGTCTTCACCCTGGCCGATCCGTACCGTGTGGTGATCGACATGCCGGCGCTCGACTGGAAGGCGCCCGATGGCGGCCAGGGCCAGGCCGGCGAGACCGAGGGCCTGGTCGAGCGCTACCGCTTCGGCCTGTTCCAGCAGGGCAACGCGCGTCTGGTGCTCGACCTGCGCAAGCCCGCGTCGGTGCGCCAGGCGTTCGTGCTGCCGCCGCAGGGCGCCTATGGCTACCGCTTCGTCCTCGACCTGGAGGCGACCGACCGGGCCAGCTTCATGAAGACCGTGCAGGTGCCGCCCGCGGCGCCGTCGCCGCGGCCACCCGCGGCGGTCCAGTCGGCGCCGCACAAGCGCGACGACAGCCGCCGCACCGTGGCCGTCGACGCCGGTCATGGCGGCGTCGATCCGGGAACGATCAGCGGCGACGGAACATACGAGAAGCAGGTGACGTTGAGCGTCGCGCTGGAGCTGAAGCGCCAGCTTGAACGGACAGGCCGCTACAACGTGATCGTGACCCGCCAGAGCGACATCTTCATCCCGCTGGGCGAACGGGTCGAGATCGGCCGCCGCGCCAAGGCCGACCTGTTCGTCTCGCTGCATGCCGACGCCATCGCCGACAGGAATATCCGCGGCGGCACGGTCTACACCCTGTCCGAGACCGCCTCGGACAAGGAAGCCGCCGCGCTCGCCAGCAAGGAAAACAAGGCCGACATCATCGCCGGCGTCGACCTGGGCAAGCAGTCGCCCGAGGTGACCGACATCCTGATCGACCTGATGCAGCGCGAGACCATGAACTATTCCATCGAGTTCGCGACGCTGCTCATTCCCAATCTCGAGCGGTCGGTGCTGATGCGCACCAATTCGCACCGCTTCGCCGGCTTCCGGGTGCTGAAGGCGCCCGACGTGCCGTCGGTGCTGGTCGAGATGGGCTATCTGTCAAATGCCGAAGACACCAGATACCTGAAGTCGGAGAAGGGCCGGCGCGAGATCGCCGCGGCGGTTGCGGGCGCGATCGACGACTATTTCCAGCGCCATGACTCGCGGCTTTCGTCGCCGTGACGCGGCCTTGCCCGGACGCGGCCGATGGCGGCTTGTCGCGGGCCGCGGGGTGCCATATTTTCCGGTTGTCTCCCGGCCCGAATCCCGTTGGACGAGAGCATAAGGGCCGATGGCTACAAGCAACGTAAATCGTTATGTGAAGATCGCGGCGGGCACCGTCGGCGCCATTGTCCTGGCGGTGGTGATCGTGGTGTTCGTGATGCTGTACCGCTTCGGCGCGGCGCTGCCGGACGTCGATCAGCTGCGCAACTACGAACCGCCGGTGACCACCCGCATCCATGCCGCAGACGGCCGCCTGGTCGCCGAGTATGCGCGTGAGCGGCGGCTGTTCGTGCCGCTCGAGGCGATCCCCCAGCGGGTGATCGAGGCGTTCATGGCCGCCGAGGACAAGAACTTCTACGATCATGGCGGCATCGACTACATCGGCGTGATCCGCGCCGTGTTCGAGAACTTCTACAACAAGGCCACCGGCCAGCGGCTGGTGGGTGCCTCGACCATCACCCAGCAGGTGGCGAAGAACTTCCTGCTTACCAACGAGGTATCCTATTCGCGCAAGATCAAGGAGGCGATCCTCGCCTACCGCATCGAGCGTGCGTTCGACAAGGACCAGATCCTCGAGCTCTATCTGAACGAGATCTATCTGGGCCAGGGCATGCATCCGCAGGGCTCCTACGGCGTCGCCGCGGCCGCCCAGTCCTATTTCGACAAGGCGCTGTCCGAGCTGGACCTGGCCGAGGCGGCCTATCTGGCGGCCCTGCCCAAGGCGCCCAGCAACTATCACCCGGTCAAGCACCCGCAGGCCGCCAAGGGCCGGCGCGACTGGGTGCTGCGGCGCATGGCCAGCGACGGCTTCATCACCCGCAAGGAGCGCGACGCGGCCATCGCCGAGCCGCTGAAGATGCGCGCGCCGCAGGGCGAGCGGGTGTTCACCGCCGACTATTTCAACGAGGAGATCCGCCGCGAGATCGCCGCGCTCTACGGCTACGACGCGCTTTATGATGGCGGCCTGTCGGTGCGCTCGACGCTCGATTCCCGGCTGCAGGCCATCGCCGAGACGGCGCTGCGCAATGGCCTGGTGACCTATGACCGCCGCCACGGCTGGCGCGGTCCCATGGCCCGCATCACGCTCGACGACTGGAAGAAGAAGCTGGCCGGCCTGAAGATATCGACCGGTCCGCGCGAATGGCGGCTGGCCGCCGTCCTGTCGGTAGGCGTCGACGGCGCCGCCATCGGCACCATCGACGGCGACCGCGGCACCATCCCGTTCTCGCGCATGTCCTGGGCGCGGCCCGCGTTGAGGGAGCAGGACGTGGGCGCGGCGCCGTCGAAACCCTCCGACGTGGTCAAGCCCGGCGATGTGATCGTGGTCGAGAAGGCGACGGGCGAGGGCGCGGGCGCCGACGAGTACAGCCTGCGGCAGATACCCAAGGCGGAAGCCGCCATCGTCGCCATGGACCCGCATACCGGCCGCATCCTGGCGCTGGTGGGCGGCTTCGACTACAACGCCAGCCAGTTCGACCGGGCGATGCAGGCGGTCCGCCAGCCCGGTTCGGCGTTCAAACCGTTCGTCTACGCCGCCGCGCTCGACAGCGGGTTCACGCCGTCGGACCTGGTGCTCGACGCGCCGTTCGTCATGGACCAGGGCCCGGGCCTGCCGAAATGGCGGCCGCAGAACTATTCCAACGAGTTCTATGGCCCCAGCACGCTGCGCATGGGCATCGAGAAGTCGCGCAACGTCATGACCGTGCGGCTCGCACAGCAGGTCGGCATGACCAAGATATCGGCCTATGCGCACAATTTCGGCATCACCGACAAGATGCCCAAGGTGCTCGCCATGTCGCTCGGCGCGGGCGAAACCACGGTGATGAAGCTGACCAACGCCTACGCCATGTTCGTCAATGGCGGCAAGCGCATCACCCCGAGTCTGATCGACCGCATCCAGGACCGCTGGGGCCGCACCGTCTACCGGCATGACAAGCGCCCGTGCCCGGGCTGCTCGGCGCCGGGCTGGGCCAATCAGCCGGCTCCGGTGATCCCCGACAACCGCGAGCAGGTGGTCGACCCGGCCACGGCGTATCAGATGGTGTCGATGCTGGAAGGCGTGGTCCAGCGCGGCACCGGCGCCCGGGTCAACGCCATCGGCAAGCCGCTCGCCGGCAAGACCGGCACCACCAACGACAATTTCGACAACTGGTTCGTCGGTTTCTCGCCCGACCTGGCGGTCGGCACCTATGTGGGATTCGACACGCCGGGCACCCTGGGCAGCAAGGAGACCGGCGCCAGTTCGGCCGCGCCGATCTTCCAGGAGTTCATGGAGAAGGCGCTGAAGGGCCAGCCCGCCATTCCGTTCCGCATTCCGCCGGGCATCAGGCTGGTGCGCGTCAACAGCAAGACCGGCCAGCCCACGTCGCCCGACGACCACAACGTGATCCTCGAGGCGTTCAAGCCCGGCACCGAACCGAACGGCCAGCGCAACGTCCTCGACGGATCAGGGGTTGACGGATCGGACGGCGGCGTGCCATTGCCGGGGGAGAGATCCGCCCCGGTCGGCACCGGCGGCCTTTACTAGAACTGAAAATCGAAGGTTATCAAGACGATGCGAGCCGAAATTCAGGCACAAGTTGACTCAATCGAGCAGTCGTTGGAACTGCTGAGGAGGTCTCTTTGACTGGGATCGGGCGGTCAGGCGTCTCGACGAGCTGAACCAGCTTTCCGAAGACCCCAATCTCTGGAACGATCCGGGCAGGGCGCAGAAGCTGATGCGCGAGCGCACCCGGCTGGACCAGGCGGTCGCTGCCACCAGGCGGATCGAATCCGGCCTTTCCGAGAACCTGGAACTGGCCGAAATGGCCGAGGCCGAGGGCGACACGGCCATGGTCGACGACGCCCAGCAGGCCCTCAAGGAGCTCGCGGCCCTGGCCCATGCCAAGCGCATCGACGCGCTGCTGTCGGGCGAGGCGGACGGCAACGATACCTATCTGGAAATCCACGCGGGCGCCGGCGGCACCGAGAGCCAGGACTGGGCCTCCATGCTGCTGCGCATGTACACCCGCTGGGCCGAGTCCAAGGGCTACAAGACCGAGCTGATGGAAAACAGCGACGGCGAGGAGGCCGGCATCAAGTCCGCCACCATCCAGATCAAGGGCGAGAACGCTTTCGGCTGGCTGAAGACCGAGGCCGGCGTGCACCGGCTGGTGCGCATCTCGCCCTATGATTCCAACGCCAGGCGGCACACCAGCTTCGCCAGCGTCGGCGTCTATCCGGTGGTCGACGACACCATCGAGATCGAGATCAACGACAAGGACCTGCGCATCGACACCTACCGGTCCTCGGGCGCGGGCGGCCAGCACGTCAACACCACCGACAGCGCCATTCGCATCACCCACATCCCGACCAACATCGTCGTGCAGTGCCAGAACGAGCGGTCGCAGCACAAGAACCGCGCCACCGCCATGAAGATGCTGCAGAGCCGGCTCTACGAGGCCGAGCTGCGCGCCCGCGAGGAAAAGGCCCAGGCCGCGGCGGCGTCCAAGACCGACATCGCCTGGGGTCACCAGATCCGCTCCTACGTGCTGCAGCCCTACCAGATGGTGAAGGACCTGCGCACCGGCGTGGAATCTTCCCAGCCCGACCTGGTGCTCAACGGCGGCATCGACGACTTCGTCGCCGCAGCGCTGGCCCAGAAAGTCGACGGCAAGGCGGGCGAGGCGATCGAGGATCTGAGCTAACTCTCGGCTTCCATACCGCCAAAGGGCGGTATCCGGGCTTGACGAGTTGTCTTGCCGGGTGGAGGAAAAACTCCATGGCCATGGGTTAGGTATGGCGAGGTACGGCCACACGAGGTGCTTGATGGATACGGTGAGTCAAAAAAGTGCCAAGCAGGCGTGCAACCAGTTCTCAAAGCTGCTCGATGCCGCCGAGAATGGTCAGTCTACGACTATCACGCGCCATGGTTGCCCGGTTGCGATCCTCGTTCCCATTGAGCTCCCGAGTAATTCGCCTCGCCAACTTTCGCTGCTCTCGATGGCGGGGACCGGTTGCGGCCTATGGGGTAACGATAGCAGCGGTGAAATTCACCGGCTCCGAGACGAATGGGATCGCTGAGTTTGCCGATCTGCCTCGTCTGAGGATTGCGTCAGGAGCGACGAGCAATAACGATAAAGGGCAGCCTCTCGGCCGCCCTTCGCTTAACTGAACAGGTCGAACTGGCTTTTCTTCAGTTCGCCGGCGTCGTAGGGCGGACCGGGGCGCCGCCGTTGGTCGGCGTCTCCGTCGTCGGGGACGCGGCGGGCTGACCGGCCGGCTTGGCGGCCGGGCGGCCGGTGCCGCTCTCGAGCGGGTTGTCGACATGGACGAACTGGCCCTCGATGTGGGCGCCCGCCTCGATGGAGATGATCTCGTGCCACACGTCGCCCTGGACCTTGGCGGTGCGCTCCAGGCGCACGCGGCGGGCGCGGATGGTGCCCTTCAGCTTGCCGTGGATGATCACGGTCTCGGCGACCACGCTGCCGGTCACTTCGGCGCTCTCGCCGATGGTCAGCGAGCCGCAATGCAGGTCGCCCTCCATGCGGCCGTCGAACTGCACTTCGCCGGTGGTGATCAGATTGCCCTTGAGCTGGACGTCGCCGCCGATGATCGACGGCGTGTTCGCGGCGGAGCGGTTCGGATTGGTGGACACTAGGTTGCCTTCCCTTTCTTTGATGGGCTGCTTGCCGTCGCGGGGGTCAGATTGCCTGAACATGCTGTGCTGCCTTGAAGACCTTCACCGGATTGATGGGCGTGCCGTTGAAGCGGACTTCATAGTGCAGGTGGGTGCCGGTACTGCGGCCCGAACTTCCCATGACACCGACTTTCTCGCGCAAGGCGACACGTTGGCCCTGTCTTACCATGATCTTGCTGAGGTGCCCATAGCGGGTCACGAAGCCGTTGCCGTGATCCAGTTCGACCATCAGGCCATAGGCGCCGTCCCGGCCGGCGAACGAGACCTTGCCGGGGGCGGTGGAAAAGATCGGCGAATTGTCCACATGGCTGCCGAGATCGACGCCGGCATGGAACGCCGGGGCGCCGTTGAACGGATCGGGCCGGCCGCCGAAGGTGCTGGAGATGTAGAACTCCTCGACCGGCAGCGACAGCGGCGCGCGCTCGAGCGTCTTGTAGATCAGGCTGAGGCGATCGACGTTCTGCATCAGCGAGATCAACGCCCTGGTCTGGCTCTCGTCGTCGAAGGCGGTCCAGCGCATCGGCAGATAGGGACCGCCCATGCCGGCGGCGATGCGGCGCGGGCCGGCGGCCAGGACCTTCTCGGCGCTCAGGCCGGCGATCTTCAGCGCCTGCTCGTACCGGTTGATGGTGTCGCGGACCTGGTTGTCCATGCGGATAATCAGCACGCTCTGCATGCCCTCGAGTTCGTCGAGCTTGCTGCCGAGCGGATCGCTGGCGTCCGAGGTGCGCTCGCCGCGCAGCACGATCGGCACCCGCTGGGTGCGCTTGCGCTGGTCGGGCGCCACGCCCACGCGCGGCACCAGGCTGGGCGGCGTTTCCGTGGTCTCGGGGCCGCCGACGGGCAGCTTGTCGTTGACGCCCGGCTTGTCGATGATGGCCGGATAGCGGCCGGCCATCTCGCGGCTGGGCAGGTTGCCCAGCATGGCGTCCTTCGAACGGGCGAGCAGACCATCGATCATGTCCTGCCGCGCCTGGACGGTCTGGGCACGGTCCAGGATGTCGTCCTGCAGGGTCAGGAGCTGCTTGTGCAGGTCGCCGCGAATCTCCCGCAGGTCGGCGATCTGGCGGTCCTTGCTCTCGATCATCTGGTTGCCGAAAATCATGGTCGCCGAGGCGATGCCGACCCAGCAGGTGACGGTGAAGGCGACGGCGAGCGAGATCGACTGGAACCGGGGCGACAGCGAGACGAAGCGCACAACACCCCGCGAGCGAAAATAGATCTGACGCTCGGGAAAGTGATGTTGGTACTGCTTCGTGAGGTATGCACGAAGCGCTTCCAAACGCGGCCACTCGCGTTTCTGCAAAGCCTTTAGCCCTCGATCGGCATTCTGTTGAACCAGCCGGGTTTCTAACAAACTTCACCGCATGAAGCGACTCATTACGAACCGGCGTCTGCCGCATTGCACAGGCCGTCGGCGAAATCCGGCGGAAATCCGGCCTTCTCCCGGGCTTCAAGGTTGAATGGCGGCTTTAGCGCGCCGCGAAAATGCCGTTTGACCAATTTTCGCCACATATCCAGCGAATCATTACGGGTTCGGTCGCATAGCCAGTCGAACCAGCGTTTCCCCACCGCAACATGTCCGATCTCGTCGCGCAGGATGATGCGCAGGATGTCGGCGCTGTGCGTGTCGCCGGCGCCGTCGAAGCGGCGGATCATGCCGGGCGTGACGTCGAGGCCGCGCGCCTCCAGCACCAGCGGCACGATGGCGAGCCGCGCCATCAGGTCGTGGGCGGTCTCCGTCGCCGCTTCCCACAGGCCGTCATGGGCAGGCAGGTCGCCGTACCGCGCACCCAGGACGGCGAGGCGGTCCGAGATCAGCAGGAAGTGCAGCCCTTCCTCGTCGCCCACCGTCACCCAGTCGTCGAAGAATGCGCGGGGCATGTCGGTCGAGGCGAAGCGGGCGATCAGGTCCCAGGCCAGATCGACGGCGTTGAGCTCGATATGGGCCAGTGCGTGCAGCAGCGCGATCCGCGTCGTCGCCGACCCCGCCGACCGCCGCTTGGCCATCCTGCCGGGCGCCAGCAGCTCCGGCCGTCCCGGGCGGGACGGGCGGTCCGGCGGCACGGCGCCGCCGATTTCCGTCAGCGCGCCCGTCCGCCACGCTTGGGCCACGCGCCGGGCCAGCGCCGCCTTGTCGCGCGCGTCGGCGGTGCGCAGCACGGCGCAGGCGGCCTCGGTCAGCGTGGCGAAGCCGGTCATCGCCGGATCAGAGCGCTTTCACGGCGGCCAGCACCTCGTCGGCGTGGCCCTTCACCGACACCTTCGGCCAGACATGGCGGATGACGCCGTCGCCGTCGACCAGGAAGGTGGCGCGCTGGATGCCCATGTATTTGCGGCCGTAGAGCGATTTCTCCTGCCACACGCCGTAGGCCTCGGTCACCGTGCCGTCCTCGTCGGCGCCCAGCGCCACGTCCAGCTTGTGCTTGGTGGCGAATTTCTCGTGCTTGGCGACGCTGTCGCGAGAGACGCCGATCACCTCGGCGCCGGCCCTGGCGAATTCGGGCCTGAGCCGCGAGAAGTCGATCGCCTCGGTGGTGCATCCGGGCGTGTCATCCTTCGGGTAGAAATACAGCACCACTTTCTTGCCTTTCAGGTCCGCCAGCGAAACTTTGCCGCCGCCGTCGCGGGACATGGAGAACGCCGGGGCCTTGTCGCCGACGTCAAGTTGCTTTGCCATGGTCTTCCTCCTGGGGTGGGAGCTTGGATGCGGGGACGGCGATCATCTCGTCGAAGATATGTCGCACGCGGGTTTGGGCCGCCAGCAGCGCCTTCTCCAGAGCGCCGAAGCCGCTGTAGCCGGTTGCCCCGGTCAGGGCGGCGAGCAGGGCGGGCGACGCATGCTGCGCGGGATCGAAATCGCCGCCCAGCGTCTGCCGGGAGAAACCGCGGATGGAGTCCATCAGCACCCACGCGCGCTTTAATTCGGCCGCCAGCGGCGACGGGATCAGTCCGGCGCCGAGAATATTGTCGAATGCGACCGGAGTTCGGGGGGTGAACAGTCCCGGGTTGCCGACGCCGTGGCGCAGTTGCAGGTACTGGGCGATGAATTCCAGGTCCAGCAAGCCGCCGCGCACATGCTTGACCGACCAGGGGTTCTCGGTGCCGAACTCGGCGGCGAGGCGCAGTCGCATGTCGGCGACGGTGAACAGCACCCGGTCCGGATCCCGCGGCATGGCGAGCACCGAGTGGATCAGGCTGTCGATGTCGGCCATCAGGTCGAGCGGCCCGGCGACCGGTCGCGCACGGGTCAGCGCCATGTGCTCCCACAGCCAGGCCTGGGTCCGCTGGTAGGTCTCGAACCCCTCGACCGAGACGGCGAGCGGCCCGGCGCGGCCCGAAGGTCGCAGTTGCATGTCGACCTCGTAGAGCCGGCCTTCGCCGGTCAGCGCGGTCAGCGCGTTGATGATCCGCTGGCCCAGCCGCCCGAAATACTGGCTGGCGGGCAACGGCCGATCGCCGTCCGAGACGGCGTCCGGGCCCGGCGTGCGGTAGATGAAGATCAGGTCGAGGTCCGAGGTGAAGGTGGTCTCCGAGCCGCCGAACGAGCCCATGGCGACGATCGCCAGCCCGCCGTCCGGCACCCGGCCATGCCGCCGGGCGAAGTCCTCCTCCACCGGCGCGACCATGCCGCGCACCACCGCTTCGGCGAGCGCCGTGTGCGCGGCGGCGGCGTCGGCGGCGTCGATGATGCCGCGAAGGAGCTGGACACCGATCTGGAACTTGCGCTCGTTGGCCCAGCGCCGCGACAGGTCCATCACGTCCTGGAAATCGGCGGCGGCGGACAGCGCCCGGCCCAGGTCCTGCTCGAGCTCGCGTTCGCCAGGCAGCCGCGTCATGAAGCCGGGGCTCAACACGGAATCGAGCAGCAGGTGGTTGTGGGCGAGGAAGTCGGACAGCGCCGGCGCCGTCCCCAGGATTTCGGCCACCAGTTCCAGCAGCCTGGGATTGGCCTGGAACAGGGTCAGCAACTGCACGCCCGACGGCAGCCGCGACAGGAAATCGTTGAAGCGCTGCAGCGCCTTGGTCGGCTCGGCGGTCTTGCCGAAGGCGTCGAGGATCACCGGGATCAGGATCTTCAGCAGTGCCCGCGCCCGTTCGGTGCGCAAGGCGCGGAATCGTCCGGTCGACCACGAGCGCACCAGCTCGACGACCGCGTCGGGCGCCTCGAAGCCCAGTGCCGCGATGTCGCCGAGCATCTCGGCCGACGGGTCGGCCGCGTCGAACAACCGGCTCCAGCGCTCGTCCTCGCTGACCGTATGCGCGTCGTGGAACAGGTCGTCATAGCGCCGTCTCACATTGCCCAGGTGCCTGAGCATGTCGGTCTCGAAATCAGCCGGTGTTCCGTAGCCGAGGAAGGTGGCGACGGCGGCGACTCCCTCCGGCTTGTCCGGCACCTTGTGGGTCTGCTCGTCGCGGATCATCTGCAGCCGGTGCTCGACGGTGCGCAGGAAGCGGTAGGCGCTGGTCAGTTCGGCCGCGTCGGTGTCGGAAATGGTGCCCAGCCGGCGCAGCACCTCGAGCCCGGCGACGGTCTGCTTCACCCGCAGCTCCGGCGTCCGCCCGCCGGAGATGAGCTGGTGGGCGCTGACGAAGAATTCGATCTCGCGGATACCGCCGGGGCCGAGCTTGACGTCCTGACCGGCGACCCGAATGCCCTGGTGGCGGTGATGGCTGTGGATTCTCGCCTTCATGGCGTGGATATCCTCCAGTGCCACATAGTCCAGGTGCTTGCGCCAGACGAAGGCCTTGATCCTGTCGAGGAAGCCGCGCGCCGCGTTCAGGTCGCCGCCGACCGGCCGCGCCTTGATCATGGCGGCGCGCTCCCAGTTGAGGCCGACGCTCTGGTAGTAGATTTCCGCCGCGTCCACCGAGATGGCGACCGGCGTGGCGCCGGGATCAGGCCGAAGCTGCAGGTCGACGCGGAACACGTAGCCGTCGGCGGTGCGCTCCTGCAGCAGCTTCACCAGGTCGCGGGTCATGCGGATGAAGCAGTCATGGGCATCGCGCCGGCCGACGTAGCGGATCACTTCCGGGTCGAACAGCACGATCAGGTCGATGTCGCTGGAATAGTTGAGCTCGCGCCCGCCCAGCTTGCCCATGCCCAGCACGATGTAGCCGGCGGTGCGCCCGAGGTCCGGTGTCGCGGCAGAGCCCTTCTCCAGGGTCCATTCAAGGTCGCCGGCGGCCATGCGCGCCCGCAGCACATGGGCGACGGCGTGGTCGACCGCCAGTTCGGCGAAATCGCTCAGCACGGCGGTGACCCGCTCCAGCGACCATGCGCCGGATATGTCGGCCAGGCCGGCGATCAGCGCGACCCTGGTCCGCGCCTGCCGCAGCGCCCGCATGAACGGCTCCTGCGCGTCGATCGCCGGCAGGCTGGCCCGCAGCCCGATTATCAGTGCCTCCATCGCCGTGTCCGGCCCCTTGGACATCAGGATGTCGAGTGTTTCCGGCGACTTGAGCGCACAGGCCGACAGGAACGGGCTGTTGCCGAAGACCGTCAGCATCAGGCCCTGCACGGCCGGGTGCGCGGCCAACTCGGCAAGCGCGGCATGCTCGCCGGCGATCTGCGCCCGCCAGCCGGCAAGTTTCTGCTGCGCCATCCCGGCGTCGAACGGCTTGGGGAGCTTGTCCAGATCGATTGGCAAGGCTAAGTCTTGCACGGGAGATGGCTCTTCTGGCTGTGTGGGCACGACACTGCTGAGTTACGCCGTCCCGGTCAAGCCGGCTCGGGCGGCAGACGGATAGGTGTTCTTGGCGATAGTTCGTTGGATATGGCGGGGCGCGGCGGCGATAGTTCTTCTGACTATCGTCGTCCTGGCGCTGCTCGTTGGAAGGCTGATGCTCGGCCCGGTCGAGGTCGATTTCCTGCGTCCCACCATGCAGCGGGTGCTTGCCGAACAGCTCGACGGTTTCACCGTCGACTTCGAGCATACGGTGCTGGCCTGGGGCGGCTGGAGGCGCGCCGTCGATCTGCGGATCACCAAGGTGGCGTTGAAGGACCGTCACGGCCTGCCGGTCATCGAGCTGCCGCAGCTCGCCGTCGGGTTCAAGGCGGCGAACCTGCTGCGCGGCGACTACACGCCGAGACGCATCGAATTCTTCTCGCCGGTGATCATGCTGTCGCGCAAGGCTGACGGCAGCTTCATCCTGCGCCGTGACGACCGGGCGCGGCAGGGCTCGGAGGTCATCGAGCAACTGCTCAAGTCCATGCTCGAGCCGCCGTCCGCCAGGAACGACCTGCGCCAGCTGTCGATCACCGATGCGGCGCTCGACATCGACGACCTGGCGGGCGAGGAGAACTGGCGGGTCAGCGGCGCGACGCTCGACGTGCGGCGCACGGACAAGGGTCTGGCCGCGACGCTGGTCGGCACCCTGTCGGGGACTAACCGGCAGACGGGATTCACGCTGCGCGGGGATTTCGTCCGCGCCACCAGCCGGGCCGCGCTGTCGCTCGACATCACGGGCGCTGTGCCGTCCATGTTCGCGCGGCCGGAAGGTGCCTTGACGATGTTGCGCGGCTGGAACCTGCCGGTCAGCGGACGGGTGACCGCCAACGCCAGGCCGGACGGCC
Organism: Sphingomonadales bacterium; assembly: GCA_022844405.1. Taxonomy (GTDB): domain Bacteria; phylum Pseudomonadota; class Alphaproteobacteria; order SMXS01; family SMXS01; genus RI-34. The sequence continues at coordinate 131,526 of JALHLV010000007.1, forward strand.
ACGTGGACCGCATCGACTTCGACCTGACCGCGGCGAAGGGCCGGCTGACGCTCCCGGCGCTGGTGGCGCCGTTCACCGTCGACGGCGCCATCCTGAAGGGCAACCTGGACCGCGCGTCCGGCCGGCTGACGCTCGACCCCATGCGGCTGACGGTCGGCAAGTCGGTCATCGCCGGCAAGGGGGTGGCGTTTACGTCGGCGGCTGGAGAGGGCGGTACCCTCGACGCCACGCTTCGCCATCTGCCGTTCCAGACGTTCGCCGCTATCTGGCCGCCGGAGTTCAAGGCCAACACGCGCGCCTGGTTCGCCAGGAACATCACTGCCGGCATGATCACCGCGGGCCAGCTCAGGGTCGACGTGCAGCCCATGGCGCCGGGCGAGCCGCCCCGGGTCGATTTCGGCCTCGACTTCGACTATGAGGGCATGGAGGCTCACTACCTCCGTCCCATGCCGCCGATCTCCAGGGCCAGGGGGCGCGCCAGCCTGCGGCCCCAGTTCTTCGAGCTCTGGGTGGACGATGGCGTGATCGCCGATCCGGCCAACAATCTGAGCGTCGACGTGGTGGCGCTCCACGGCCTGATCGACCGCCTCGACGAGAAGGTCGATCATGTGGCGGATATCCTGCTGGCGATCGACACCGACGTTCCGCAGTTGCTGACCCTGCTGGACTACAAGCCGCTGGGCTACGCGACCAGCTTCGGCGTCAGTCCCCAGTCGATCGCAGGCCAGATGCGCGGCAAGGTGCGGTTCCGGATTCCGCTGATCAAGAAGCTGGCGATGCGGGATGTGACCTACCAGGCGGCCCTGGTCGCCGAGCGGTTCCTGCTGAGCCAGGGCCTGGAGAAGCTGGAGCCGCAGCCGGGCGACCTGGAGCTGACGCTCGATCCCTCCGGCGTCGTGGCGCATGGCAGGTTCGTCATCCTCGGATCGCCGACCGACGTGGAATGGATCGAGAGCTTCAACGACAAGTCCGGCGCGCCGACGCGCTACACGGTGCGCGGACCCCTCGGACCCGATGCCGCGCGCAAGCTCGGCATGCCCGACGTGTTCGAAATGGGCGGCGCCGCGGATGCGACCACCGTGCTGATCGGCAAGGGGTCCAGGATCGCCCAGGGCACGGTTCAGGCCGACCTGAGGAACGCGTCCTTCGCCTTTCCGATCATGGAATGGAAGAAGCCGGCCGGCGCGCCGGGGACGCTGTTCATGGAACTATCGTCGCAGCCGGGTGGACTGCTGCCGGGCAAGATGAGCGTCTCCATGCCCGACCTCACCACGTCGGGTCGCCTGTCGTTCACGCCGGAAGGTGATTTCGCCGCGATCGACCTGCCGCGCCTGCAACTGGGCGAAACCGACATCGCGCTGCTGCTCCGGAAGCCGAAGGATGGGCCGTTCGACATCAAGATATCGGGGAAAAAGGCGGATATCCGGCCGTTTCTCGAGGACGGGGGCGAGGACAAGAACAAGCCCGAGGAGGAGGAGGAGGAGGAGGCGACCTTCGCCGCGACCGTTGGCCTCGATGTCGAGGAAGCCATCCTGCCCGAGGGTGTGCCGATCCGCGACATGGATGCGGTGATCGGCATCGAACGGGGCGAGGTGATCGACGCCCAGATCACCGGCCTGCTCAAGAGCGGCAAGACCATGTCCGTGGACTACCAGCTCAAAGGCGACAAGCCCGGCATCGACGTCGTGACCGACGACGCCGGCGAGCTGCTGCGCACCCTGGGCGTCCTCAACGGCGTCACCGGCGGCAGCCTGACCATCAGCGGTGCGATCAGCGGGCCGCGCGGCAAGCGGCATACGGTGGGCACCATCAGCGCCAAGGACTTCCGGGTCAAGGATTCGCCGATGATGGCGCAGTTGCTGACCATCGGTTCGCTGAGCGGACTGCGCGACATCCTGACTGGCGACGGCATCGGATTTGCCCGGTTCGACTCCGGCTTCGACATGGGCGAGGGCACCCTGCACCTGAAGGACGCCAGGGCGCTGGGCTCCCAGCTCGGCATCCGTGTGTCGGGCCGCATCTACGCCGACCTGAGCAGGCTTGATCTGGAAGGCACGCTGGCGCCGGCCTACGCCCTGAACACGGTTCTCGATTATGTTCCGATCGTCGGGCAGATTCTTTCGGGCGGGGAGAACGAGGGCTTGATCGCCATACGATTCGGCGTGCGGGGCACCACCGAAAAGCCCGACGTGACGGTCAACCCGCTGTCGGCGCTGACGCCCGGCTTCCTGCGCAACATGTTCAACGTGTTCTCGACTCCGCCGGAGGACGAAAAGCAGGAGAAGCCGGTGCCGCGCCGCGACGCCGGCCAGGACGCTCCCGCGCCATGATCAGGCCGCGCCGAGGCTATTGAGCCTTGGCGCCGCCGTCCTTCGCAATCTCGGTGATGCTGTCGATGATGCAGGGCGTGAAGTTGCTGTCGAGGACATTGCCGGCGGTGTGGACGGGCACCTCGATCGTGTCGACCTCGCACAGCTTGGCGAGCGACTTGGCGTCGTGCCGCCAAGTGCCTTGCGCCTTCAGGCCGGGGCAGCGATGGGCCAGAGTCATCTTGAAGTCGGGACCGCCGCGCATCTTCAGGATGATGGTCTGGTTGTCGACCACCTTGCTGCTCGACATGCGGGTGATGTCGATACAGCGCACCAGCGGCTTGTCGCCGTCCGCCGCCATCGTCGGGGCCGCCGCGCCGGCCGCGATGGCGGCGGCGATCAGTCCCGTCGTGATGAACTTGTGCATGCAGGCTCCGTTTTTCTTGGGCGGGCTAGACCGGACGCGCGATCACGTGGCGCTTCTTGCCCGCCGTCAACTTGATGACGCCGTCGGAGTTCAGTGCGCCCAGATCGAGGATCAACGCCTCGTCCTCCACTTTTGCGTCGTTGACCCTGGCGCCGCCTCCCTGGATGAGACGCCTGGCTTCGCCGTTCGACGCACTCAGCCCCGCCTGTCTTAGAAGATTGAGGATACCGATACCCTTTTCAAGCGCTGTGCGCTCGATTTCGATCGTGGGGAGGTCGTCGCCCAGGCCGCCCTGCTCGAAGGTGGTGCGCGCCGTCTCCTCGGCCTGAAGCGCGGCGTCGCGGCCGTGGGCGAGGGTGGTCGCCTCGGTCGCGAGCACCTTCTTGGCGTCGTTGATGGCCGCGCCGTCGAGCGCGACGAGCCGGTCGATCTCGCCCAGCGGCAGTTCGGTGAACAGCTTGAGGAAGCGCGCCACGTCGGCATCGTCGGCATTGCGCCAGAACTGCCAGTAGTCGTAGGGCGAGAGCTGCTCGGGGTTGAGCCACACCGCGCCCTGGGCGGTCTTGCCCATCTTGGCGCCCGAAGCCGTGGTCATCAGCGGCGAGGTCAGGCCGAACAGCTCGGCCTGGTCGACGCGCCGTCCCAGTTCGACGCCATTGACGATGTTGCCCCACTGGTCCGAGCCGCCCATTTGTAGGGTGACGTTCATGCGGCGGTTCAACTCGAGGAAGTCGTAGGCCTGCAGGATCATGTAGTTGAATTCGAGGAAGCTTAGCGGCTGCTCGCGCTCCAGCCGCAGCCTGACGCTGTCGAAGGTCAGCATCCGGTTGACCGAGAAATGCTGGCCGAAGTCGCGCAGGAACGAGATGTAGTTGATCTGCGACAGCCAGTCGTCGTTGTCGACCATCACCGCGTCGGTCGGCCCGTCGCCGAACGTCAGGAATTTGTCGAACACCTGCCGGATGCCTGCCTTGTTGGCCGCGATGATCTCCTCGGTCAGCATCTGGCGCGACAGGTCGCGGCCGGTGGGATCGCCGATCTTGGTCGTCCCGCCGCCCATCAGCACCACCGGCTTGTGGCCCGACTTCTGCAGGTGGCGCAGGATCATGATCTGCAGCAGGCTGCCCACATGCAGGCTGGGCGCCGTGCAGTCGAAGCCGATATAGGCGGTGACCGGACCCTTGCACAGCGCCGCGTCCAGCCCCTCGAAATCCGTGGCCTGATGCAGGAAACCACGGCCGACGATGGCGCGCAGGAAGTCTGATTTCGGCTCGGTCATTGGTGTGCCCGGATGTTAGGGTAGCCGCGAAAACTCGCGGCCCGTACCTAGCACAAGAGCATATGAGCACAAAGGCGGAACTCACGGCCATCGGCCTCATGAGCGGTACCTCGCTCGACGGAATCGACGTCGCGCTGCTGCGCACCGACGGTCTGACCGTCGAGCATCTTGGGCCGACCTTGTTCGAACCCTACAGCCGCGCCCAGTCCATGCGGCTGAAGATGCTGCTCGACATGGCGGCCGAACAGGGACGCGGCCTGGTAGGCTCGCCCGTCGTCCACGCCGTCGAGCAGGACCTGACGCGGGCCCATGCCCGCGCGGTCGAGGCGATGCTGGCGAAGGAAGGCCTGGCGGCCGCCGACATCGACCTCGTCGGCTTTCACGGCCAGACCATCCTGCACCGGCCGGCGGAGCGCTGGACCTGGCAGATCGGCGACGGCGGCCTGCTGGCGGGCGAGCTGGGCATTGCCGTGGTCAACGATTTCCGCACCGCCGACGTCGCCGCCGGCGGCCAGGGCGCGCCGCTGGTGCCGCTCTATCATCAGGCGCTGCTGCGCTCGGCCGCGCTGGCGGAGGGCGACTGGCCTATCGCCATCCTGAACATCGGCGGTGTTTCCAACGTCACCTGGCTGGACCGGGACGGCTCGGTGATCGCCTTCGATACCGGCCCGGGCAACGCCCTGATCAACGACTGGCTGAACCGCCATACCGGCGAGGCGCTTGACCGCGACGGCGCAAGGGCCGCCGTGGGCAAGGTCGCCGACGCGGTGGTGCGCGAGGCGCTGCGGCATCCCTATTTCGGCCAGCCGTTTCCCAAGTCGCTCGACCGCAACGATTTCCCGGTCGGCATGGTCGACGGCATGTCGCTGGAGGACGGCGCGGCGACGCTGACGGCGGTCACGGTCGCCGCCATCGCCACCAGCCGCGAGGTGCTGCCCGAGGCGCCGGGACGATGGCTGGTCTGCGGCGGCGGCAGGCACAATCCGGTGATCATGTCGGGGTTGCAGCGCACCTTGCAGGTGCCGGTCGACCCGGTCGAATCCGTGGGATGGCGGGGCGACTTCCTCGAAGCCGAGGCGTTCGCGTTCCTCGCAGTGAGGTCCATGAAGGGCCTGCCGCTCAGCACGCCCACGACGACCGGCGTGCCCGAGCCGATGACCGGCGGAAAGCTGTTCGCGCTGGGTTAGCCGAGTGTCGCTGAAAACGGATTCGAGATGGTGACGCCATTGATGATCTGCCCGTTCTGCATGTCTTCGGAATAGAGCGTCTTGCAGCCTGAGTTGATCGCGGCGGCGATAATCAGGGCGTCAAAAATTCGATAGCCAAACCGCTCGGCGATAGCCAACGCATCCTCGTGCAACCCAATCGTGACGGGAACGATCTGCGGGCACAGCGAGCGTATGGCGCCCAGCGCGGCAGAGACCTCCGGCCATGACATGTCCAATTTGCGGCGCGCCGTGTGCGTGAATTCGTTCAAAACCTGAACGCTGACGACGCCGCCTTGCGCGAGCGATTCATAGGCGATCCGCCCGCGATGATCAGTGCTGGAGAAGGCGTAGACGACGACGTTCGTATCGAAGAACGCCTTAGCGTTCATTCGCCTCATCCCGATCAAACTTGAAATCGGCAGGGAAGGGGCGCCTTAGCCGTTGAATGACGCCCAAAGCCCGGTCACGGGTTCGGTCTCTTGCAATTTCGAAGCTGCGCCCGTTCGTGACGTGAACTTCGATTTCGTCGCCCTCTTTCAATTCCAGCGCTTCGACGACGGCGGAAGGCAGGCGGATGGCGAGGCTGTTACCCCATTTTGCGACGCGCATGGCGACCTCCATGATATACGTAGGCAGATGTATATCATATAGGGCGTATTTCTGAAAGATCACGCCTTCAGGCGCTTGTCCAGGTAGCCGTCCACGGAGCCGATGAGCTGCTCCATGTGGTTCTCGTAGAAGTGGCTGGCGCCGGCAATGGTCACGTAGTCGACCTTGATGCCCCTTTGCGCCTGCAGCTTCTCGGCCAGCTTGGCGGTGGCTTCCTGGGGGACCACCTCGTCGGCGGTGCCCTGGATGATGATGCCCGAGGACGGGCAGGGCGCCAGGAAGTTGAAGTCGTACATGCTGGCGGGCGGGGCGACCGAGATGAAGCCCTGGATCTCGGGCCGGCGCATCAGCAGCTGCATGCCGATCCAGGCGCCAAACGAGAAGCCAGCGATCCAGCAGCTCGGCGCGTCCGGGTTGTAGGTCTGCAGCCAGTCGAGCGCCGAGGCCGCGTCGCTCAATTCGCCGATGCCGTTGTCGAACTCGCCCTGGCTGCGGCCGACGCCGCGAAAATTGAAGCGCAGCACGGCGAAGCCCCGGCGCGCGAAGGCGTGGAACAGGTGGTAGACCACCTTGTTGTTCATGGTGCCGCCATGCCGCGGATGCGGGTGCAGGATCAGCGCGATCGGAGCGTTCTTTACCTTCGGCGGTTGATAGCGGCCTTCAAGTCGGCCGTCCGGGCCAGGAAAGATGACCTCGGGCATTCACAATACTCCCACGCTTGTCTTTCATGTCGGTCACCCGGCGCCAAAACGCATTTGGTGGCGGTTCAAAAATGCAGTAGAGCCAGCATATTGCTGACGCATCTTGAAGCGCGCGGGAATGGCACTCAGATAACCCGTAACCTGACGACTGCAAGAGGTTGGCCCCGGCACTTGCCGGAAATCGCAGCGCGGCGTGTTATATAGCATCGACCCTCTGCGAAATGCGAGCATCGGATCATGGCATTGGCTGCAAAACTCCAATCGGTGGCGCGGGTGTCGGCCCGAGAGGGATCATGACGGCCGGCTTCACCTATCTGGACTACAACGCGACCGCGCCCGTTCGGCCGGAGGCGGCGGCGGCGGTTGCGGCGGCGTTGGCGCGCGTCGGCAACCCGTCTTCGGTCCACCGGGCGGGCCGAGCCGCACGCGCGGCGGTCGAGACGGCGCGCGCCCGAGTTGCTGCGCTGGTCTGCGCCAAGCCGTCCGAGGTGGTGTTCACCAGCGGCGGGTCGGAAGCCAACATGGCGGCACTCACCCGCACCGGCGCCGCGCGGCTGATCGTTTCCGCCGTCGAGCACGATTCCGTGACCGAGACCGCGGCGGCAAGCGGCCTGCCGGTCCAGATAGTGCCGGTCGATGGCGACGGCGTCGTCGATCTGGCGGCGCTGGAGCGGCTGCTGGCGGCGATGCCGCGCGACGGCGGCACGCTGGTGTCGCTGATGCTGGCCAACAACGAGACCGGGGTAATCGAGCCGGTCGCCGAGGCGGCGGCGCTGGCCCGGCGCTACGGCGCGCGGCTGCACTGCGACGCGGTTCAGGCGGCGGGAAAAATTGCATGTGATTTCAACGATTTGGATGCGGATTATCTCACCTTATCGGCCCACAAGCTGGGCGGGCCGCAGGGGATCGGCGCGCTGGTGGTGCGCGAGGTCTGCGCCGTGGCGCCGCTGGTGCGCGGTGGTGGCCAGGAGCAGGGCCGGCGCGCCGGCACGGAGAACGTCCCAGGCATCGTCGGTTTCGGCATCGCCGCCGAGCTGGCCGTGTTGCCCAGTGAAATCAACATGTTGCGCGATTTATGGGAGGCGCGGGTGAGGGCAGCCGCGCCCGAGGCGGTCATCCTCTCGGCCGGCGCGGCGCGGTTGCCCAACACGAGCTGCGTCGCCCTGCCGGGTATTGGCAGCGAGACGCAGGTGATGGCGCTCGACCTGGCGGGGATCGGCGTCAGCGCCGGCTCGGCCTGCTCGTCGGGCAAGGTGAAGGCCTCGCGGGTGCTGGCGGCCATGGGCTGCGACAGGGATCTGGCCGGCTCGGCGATCCGGGTCAGCCTGGGCTGGGCGACGACCGAAGCGGATATGGACCGGCTGTTCGCGGCCTGGATCGCGCTGCGCGACCGCCTGGCGCGGCGGAGGGCGGGCTAATGGCTTCCGGTATCCAGTTACCGATATATATGGACTACCAGGCCACTACGCCACTGGATCCCCGCGTTCTCGACACGATGCTGCCATATTTCACGACCCGTTTCGGCAATCCCCATTCCAGCAGCCACAAGTTCGGCTGGGAGACCGCCGACGCCATCGACAGGGCGCGCGGGCAGGTCGCCGCGCTGATCGGCGCCGGCCCGAAGGAGGTCGTCTTCACCTCAGGCGCCACCGAATCCAACAACCTGGCGATCAAGGGTCTGGCGCGATTCTACCGCAAGCACCGCGGCCACATGGTGACCGTCGCGACCGAGCACAAATGCGTGCTGGAATCCTTCGCCGCCATGGAGCGGGAAGGGATGTCGGTCACGTATCTGCCGGTGCGGTCCGACGGGCTGGTCGATCTGGACGTGTTGCGCGCGGCGATCACCGGCGAGACGCTGCTGGTATCGGTGATGGCGGTGAACAACGAGATCGGCGTGATCCAGCCGCTCGCCGAGATCGGCGCGATCTGCCGCGAGCGGCGGGTGTTCTTCCATACCGACGCGGCGCAGGCCGTCGGCAAGATGCCGCTCGACGTCGAGGCCATGAACATCGACCTGATGAGCATCTCCGGCCACAAGGTGTACGGACCCAAGGGTATCGGCGCGCTCTATGTCCGCGCCAGGTCGCGGCTGAAATTCGATCCGATCCTGAGCGGCGGCGGCCAGGAGGGCGGCCTGCGCTCGGGGACGCTGTCGCCGGCGCTGTGCGCCGGCTTGGGCGCGGCGTGCGCCATCGCCGCCGGCGAAATGGATGGGGAGCGCGAACGGCTGCGGCTTCAGTTCGACCGCTTCGTCGACGGCGTCCTGGCGGGCGTGCCGGGCGCGGTGCTGAACGGCGACCGCGAGCAACGCATCCCGGGCAACATCAGCTTCAGCTTTCCCGGCGTCGATGGCGCGCTGTTGCTGGCCCAGCTCCGCGCGCTGGCGGTGTCGTCGGGCGCGGCCTGCGCCTCGGCGGTCGCCGGGCCGTCCTATGTGCTGCGCGCGCTGGGCGTCGAGGAACGGCTCGCCCAGGCGACGATCCGCTTCGGCATCGGCCGCTTCACCACCGACGCCGAGATCGACTACGCCGTGGACACGGTGATTCAGAAAGTGACCCAGTTGAGAAAGGCGGCATGATGCCGAAAATGACCTTCGTCAGCGCCGACGGAAAGACCCGCAAGGAGGTGACCGCCAAGGCCGGGCAGTCGGTGCTGGAGATCGCCCACGACAACGACGTCGACATCGAGGGGGTGTGCGAGGGCTCCATGGCCTGCTCGACCTGCCATGTGATCGTCGACAAGGCGTTCTACGCCAGGCTGCCCAGGCCCAGCGAGGACGAGGCCGACATGCTGGACCTGGCGTTCGGCCTGCGGCCCACGTCGCGGCTCGGCTGCCAGATCCTGCTGACCGACGCGGCCGACGGGCTGGTGGTGCAACTGCCGGGCCGCACCGTCAACATGATGGATGTGTGAATGGCGGTCAGCGCCGAATACTGCGCCTTCGTGCTGGAGTTGCTGGAGCCGCTGGGCGGCGTCAGCCTGCGGCGCATGTTCGGCGGCGCCGGCCTGTTCTGCCACGGCGTGATGTTCGGGCTGATCGCCGGAGAGCGGCTGTATCTGAAGTCCGGCGACGGCAACCGCGCCGATTTCGAGGACGCCGGCTGCGGCCCGTTCACCTATGCGACGAAGAACGGCGAGCAGGGGATCATGTCGTATTACGAGGCGCCCGATTCCCTGTTCGACGAGCCCGACGAGATGCTCGACTGGGCCCGCAAGGCGCTCGACGAGGCGCTCAGGGCCAGCGTGAAGAAGCCAAAGAAGAAATGATTCCAATTATTTGTCATTCCGGCGAAAGCCGGAACCCAGGAGCGGCAAGGGCTCAGCTCCATGATCCCCTGGGTCCCGGCTTTCGCCCATAGGCGTCAACTTAACGGGCGGAATCCCTACCATCGGCGAGAGGAGCCGCTTCGCGGCCACCCTCACCCTAACCCTCTCCCCGGCGGGGCGAGGGGACGATGCCATTGAGGACGTTCATTTTTTCCCTCTCCCCGCCGGGGAGAGGGCAGGGTGAGGGGCCTTGGGAATCCGGTCAGCGGCCTTCGAACTTCGCCGGGCGCTTTTCGCGGAAGGCGGTGGTGCCTTCGGTGTAGTCGAAGGTCTTGGACGCGCGGATCTGCAGATTGTATTCCAGCTCGAGCTGCTGATCGTAGCTGTTGGCCCAGGTGGCGGCGAGCGCCTTGCGGATGAAGGAATAGGCCTTGGTGGGCCCCCTGGCCATGCGCGCGGCCAGTTCCATCACCGTGGGCATCAGCTTGTCGTCGTCGAGCACCTCGGAGATCATGCCCCAGTCGAGCGCCTTCTCGGCGGGGACGCGCTCGCCCAGCATCATCATCCGGGCGGCGCGGGCCTTGCCGATCAGACGGGGCAGGATGAAGGTGCTGCCCGCGTCGGGCACCAGGCCGATATTGATGAACGCTTGCATGAAATACGCCGAGCGCGCGGCATAGACCAGGTCGCCGGAGATGGCCAGGCTCATGCCGGCGCCGGCCGCGGCGCCGTTGACGGCGGTGATGATCGGCGCCTTCAGGTCGCGCAGGCGCTTCAGCATAGGATGGTAGTAGACGTCGAGGGTGGCGACCGTGTTGTCGGGATCGTCCGGATCGGCGGGCTTGCGGTTCTTCAGATTGGCGCCGGCGCAGAAGGCGCGGCCTTCGCCGGTGATCACCACCGCGCGCACCCTGCTGTCGCGGTCCTCCAGGATGCCGAGAACTTCCTTCAGGCTCTGGAGCATGGGCAGGGAGACCGCGTTCATCGCCTCCGGATCGTTGAGTTTCACGACGGCCACGCCGTCATCGATGTCGAGCGAAACCTTGTCGAATTCCATGCCGTCTCTCCCTTGTTTGCTGGCCCCTGCTTAAAACGGAAGCCGGGCGCGGGCAAGACGGCATCGCGCGCGGCGGGAATGGCCGCGCGCGGTCAGCAGCGACGGGAAGGGATCAGGCCGCCTTGGCGGGCGGCTTGCGGGGCGCCCTTGGCTTGCGGGCGGGCTTCGGCCTGGCGGCCGGCGCCTCGGCGGCGGTCTCCACGACGGGGGCGGATGCGCCGGCCTTCGGCTTGGCGGCGCGGCTGCGCGGCTTGGCCTTGGGCGCTTCCCCGGCGACAGGCGCGGCCTCGACGGCGATCGGCTCGGCAGCCGCGGGTTCGGCGGCCACCGTCCTGGCGGCGCGCGGCTTGCGCACGCGCTTGGGCCTGGCGGCGGGCTGTTCCCCGGTCACGGTCGCGCCGGCATCCAGCTCCGGCTGGGCCTGGTACTCCATGGGCGCGACATCTGGGGGCGCGACATCGGGAGACGCGACATCGGCGCCGGCCTCGACGGCGGGCATCTGCTGGCCGGCGTCCCGCGGTTTCTTGCCGCGCGGCCGGCGTTTGCGCTTCGACTTGCGATCGGCAGGGGAGTCCGGTGTATCGGCGGCGCGCGTCTCGGCGATAGCCTCGGGCGCATCGGTCTCGGCGACGTCGAGCTCCAGGTCTGTCTCGTCCTCGTCGTCATCGGCGGGGATCGGCGCGATCTTGAAGGTGCGCAGCAGGAATTCGGGGACGTGGTCGCCAAGCCCGACGACGGGCCTGAAGTCGTCATCGCGATCACGGGAGGGACGCTGGTCGCGGCCACGGTCGCGACCGCGATCACGCCGGCTGTCGTCGCGGCGTCCGTCATCGGGGCGGCGCTCGTCGTCGGGGCGGCGCTCGTCGCGGCGGCCTTCCCGGCGGCGCGGCTCGTCCCGGCTGCTGCTCTCGCGCCGATGCGACTCCCTGTTCCTGCGCGGTTCGTCCATGCCGTCCGCCTGATGTTCCTGCGGCGCCGGCTGTTGCGCCTCGGCCACGGGCTGCGCCGTGGCCAAGGGCTGCTCAACGGCCACGGACTGCACCGCCGCCTGCTGGGCATCGCCGCCGCGTCCACCGCGGTTGCGCCGCCGCCGCTTGCCGCGCCGCTCCTCCGAGGCCTCGTTGCCGGTCGCCTCGGCGACCAGTGTAGCACTTTCGGGCGTCTCTTGGGCCACGGATTCGACCTTCGGCGCGCCGCTGGCCGGCGTGTTGCCCGCCTGTGTGTTGCCGGTCAGCGTATTGATCGCTTTGCCGATCAGGTTCTGGACGTTGCGGAGCCACTTGGAGTCGGCCGGTGTGGAGATCATGAAAGTACGCCCACTGCGTCCGGCGCGACCGGTGCGGCCGATCCGGTGGATGTAATCCTCGGCGTGCGAGGGCACGTCGTAGTTGAACACATGCGACATGGCCGGGATGTCGAGGCCGCGCGCCGCCACGTCGCTGGCGACCAGAAGGCGCAGATTGCCGGCCTTGAACTTCTCCAGCACTTCGGTGCGCGAGCCCTGGTCCATGTCGCCGTGCAGGGCGGCGGCGTCGAAGCCGTGCTTGACCAGCGACCGGTAGACCACGTCCACGTCGCGCTTGCGGTTGCAGAAGACGATGGCGTTCTTGATCTCCTCGCCGCGCAGCAGTTCGCGCAGCTTGGCGCGCTTGGCGCCGGCCTCGCTGGTGTTCATCGGCACCAGGAACTGCTCGACATTGGTCGCGGTGGAGGTGGGTGACGCCACTTCGATCCGCTTGGGATCGGTGAGGAATTTGGAGACCAGGTTCTGGATCTCGCGCGGCATGGTGGCCGAGAAGAACAAAGTCTGGTGCTTCTTGGTGATCAGCGAGCAGATGCGCTCGACATCCGGGATGAAGCCCATGTCGAGCATGCGGTCGGCTTCGTCGATCACCAGGATGTCGACGCCGGTCATCATCAGCTTGCCGCGGCCGAAATGGTCGAGCAGGCGGCCCGGCGTGGCGATCAGCACGTCGACGCCCCGGTCCAGCTTGCGCTCCTGGTCGTCGAAGCTGACGCCGCCGATCAGCAGCGCCATGTTCAGCTTGTGATACTTGCCGTAGGTCTCGAAACTCGCGGCCACCTGGGCGGCCAGTTCGCGCGTCGGCTCCAGGATCAGCGAGCGCGGCATGCGCGCCCGGGCGCGGCCCTGGGACAGGATGTCGATCATCGGCAGGGTGAAGCCGGCGGTTTTACCGGTACCGGTCTGGGCGATGCCGAGGACATCGCGGCCCTGCAATATGACCGGTATCGCCTGCGCCTGTATCGGCGTGGGCGTTGTATAACCGGCTTCTTCTACGGCCCGCAGCGTCTCCGGGGCCAACCCGAGATATTCGAAGTTCACGTCAGCTTTACCGTTTCACCCTTGAACGCGCATGCCCCAACGACACGCGGCCCACGTGTCCTGAAAGTCTCGTCGATGTGGGCGATCCGTCGGCCGAGCCAGCTTGTGTGTCTTTCACGCCGGGGAAAATAGGCGCTTTGCCTGCGAAGTCAACGCCGTATTCGGGCTATCCGACCTGCCTAAACGTCGAGATCGCTTACAGTAGAAGCATGTTTCTGGATGTATTCGAACCGCAGTTCGGGCCGTTTTCCCATCAGCCGGTCAACCAGATCGGTGGTTTCTTCCAGTCCGATAAAGCGATCCTTGCCTTCCGGCAGCTTGACCCGGAGCAGCGTCCGGGTTGCCGGATCCATGGTCGTGGCCTTGAGCTGGGCCGCGCTCATCTCGCCCAACCCCTTGAAGCGCCCCACGTCGACCTTGTCGCTGCCCTTGAACATCTCGGCGATCAGCCGGTCCTTCTCGGCGTCGTTCTGGGCGTAGACGGTGGTGTTCTTGTGGGTCAGCCGGTAGAGCGGCGGCATGGCCAGGTAGAGGTGGCCCTGGTGGATCAGGTTCTGCATGGAATGGAAGAAGAAGGTCATCAGCAGGGTGGCGATATGGGCGCCGTCGACGTCGGCGTCGGTCATCACCACGATCTTCTCGTAGCGCAGGTCTTCCTCGCGGTAGTGGTTGCCGGTGCCGCAGCCCAGCGCCTGCACCAGGTCCTTCAGCTCCTGGTTGGCCGAGGTCTTGTCCTGCGCGGCGCTCGCCACGTTGAGGATCTTGCCGCGCAGCGGCAGCACCGCCTGGTTGGCGCGGTCGCGCGCCATCTTGGCCGAGCCGCCGGCCGAGTCGCCCTCGACGATGAACAGCTCGGTGCCCGCGGTGCCGGCGTTGGCGCAGTCGGTCAGCTTGCCGGGCAGGCGCAGCTTGCGCGTGGCGCTCTTGCGGCCGGTTTCCTTCTCCTGCTTGCGGCGGATGCGCTCCTCGGCGCGGAGCAGGGCATAGGCAAGCAGGGAGTCGGCGACCTGCGGCGCGCCGGACAGCCAATGGTCGAAATGGTCGCGCATGGCAGTCTCGACCACCCGCGTCGCTTCCGGGCTGGCGAGGCGTTCCTTGGTCTGGCCCTGGAACTGGGGCTCGCGGATGAACACCGACAGGATCGCGGTGATGTTGGCCAGCACGTCCTCGGCGGTGATCTGGCCGGCCTTGCGGTTCCCCGCCAGCTCGGCGTAGGCCTTGAGGCCCTTGACCAGCGCGTTGCGCATGCCGGTCTCATGGGTGCCGCCCTCGGGCGTCGGCACCGTGTTGCAGTAGGAGTTGATGAAGCCGTCCCGGTCGGTGGGCCAGGCGATCGCCCATTCGACCTTGCCGCCGCCCTCCAGCTCGCCGGCGCCGGCGAACGGGGTCGGCGTCACCAGGTCGGCGTCCTCGATCTCCTGGTTAAGAAAGTCCAGCAAGCCATTGGGGAAGTGGATGGTATCGGATTCAGGTGTCGTGTCGCCCGACTTCAGCAGCGACGGCGCGCAGGACCAGCGGATCTCGACGCCGCGGTACAGATACGCCTTCGAGCGCGCCATGCGGTAAAGCCGCGCCGGCCTGAACGCCAGCTCGCCGCCGAAGATCTGCGGGTCGGGCCGGAAGGCGATGGTGGTGCCGCGCCGGTTGTGCACCGGGCCCATGTCGACGAGCTTCGACGTGGGCTTGCCGCGCGAATAGGTCTGGCGCCACAGATTGCGGTCGCGCGCCACCTCCACGTCGCACCATTCGGACAGGGCGTTCACCACCGAGACGCCGACGCCGTGCAGGCCGCCCGAGGTCTCGTAGACCTTGCCGCCGAATTTTCCGCCGGAATGCAACGTGGTCATGATCACCTCGAGCGCCGAGATGGTCTTGAACTTGGGATGGGCGTCCACCGGAATGCCGCGGCCATTGTCGCGGATGCTCAGGCTGCCGTCCTCGCCCAGGTCGATATCGATGCGCGAGGCATGGCCGGCGACCGCCTCGTCCATGGAGTTGTCGAGCACCTCGGCCGCCAGGTGGTGGAACGCCTTCTCGTCGGTGCCGCCCACATACATGCCCGGCCGCCGCCGCACCGGCTCCAGCCCCTCGAGGACCTCGATGTCCTTGGCGGAATAGTCGCTGCTGGCGCCGCCGGAGGCGAACAGATCGTCGTTGGGCTTGGTGCTCATGGGTTCCCTGGGAACGGAGCGTGAATCAGGAGCGACGCATTATAGTGTATCCAGGCGGCAAGCGGCACCCGATATGTTGTGATATGGCGGTTCGATCTGCCGTTGTGCACTTCGAGAGTCTTGAATGATTTGTTCGGCTCGGCAATGATCGTCTAGAGTGAGGGCAAAGCTACAAGGTAGGTTGAAGCCATGCTCGCGGGGCGCGATTACTTTTCAGTCCGGTGGATATTCAATCTCTGGCCGATCCTGTTCGGGATTGCGGTGTTGTCCCTCTTGGTCGGTTGTCTGGTGCCGTTTCCCGCAGTTTGGACCGCCGGGAAGTTCCTAATCATACTGTGCTTCATATACGGGCTGTTTGTGCTGGTACCGTTCCAGTTTCTTGCGCGATGTGAGCGCTGCAATCATCGATTGTCGACGCGTGGCGATAGCTGTCTGGATATGCCGTATCTATGGATATCGCGGACCTGCCGCCATTGTGGACATCGTGTGGGCTAAGGATTCCATTCGAGTACTAAATGATGATGAAGGCAATGGTCCGGCCGGGTAAGAATTGCCTTCCACCTTGTGCGGCCAGTTCGCTCTGCCGCACCGCTTCAGGCAACATCCGCCAACTCGATGTGCAGCACGAACCCGGCTGACGCGGCGATATTGACCAGGGCGTCCAGCGAGAATTTTTCCAGCTTGCCGCGTGTCAGGTCGTTGAGGCGAGGCCGGGTGATGCCGAGGCGCTTCGCCGCGTCTCCTTCCGTCACGTTCCAGCTTTTCACCCGGTCGCGGATCGCGGCCATCATATCGGCCCGGGCCTTGAGGTTCGCCGCTTCCGCCCGAGTGGCCGTCAGGGCGTCGAAAGCATCGGCAAAGGTTTCGGTCTTCACTGTCCGGTCATCCAATCCTTTAGCCGTTGCGTTGCTCGTTCGATGTCCCTTTGCGGTGTCCGCTGCATCAAGCGATGGTTTACCAGTCATTGTCGTGTAGCGGCAGCCGCAAAGCGCGTTGTTTATGCGCCTGTTCCGACCCTAAGCCGTCATTCCCGCGCACGCGGGAACCCAGCTCTTCGTAGGGCTTGGTGACTGCGGCAACCCAAAGAGATTCTTCGTGACCGGGGGGTTGATGGGCCCCGTGACGGCCCCGACTGGGTTCCCGCGTGCGCGGGAATGACGACGATGGGGGCGCATATCGAGGGTTTCGCTGGTTCAGACAGTGCGCCGGCGGAACGCCAGGCGCGTCCATGTGACTCCCATGCTTTTATTCGGCTCGCGGAGGGATTCCCACTCGTTGTTCAGTATCAGATCGAGCCCCGCCGGCCGGGCGAGGCCGACGGTTTCCTCGGCAGAGACCTCGAACATGCGCCGGCCAGCGGGTACGGGACCATGGCGCAGCGTCATGCACATGACGCCGCCGGGGCGGACCAGCGAGGCCACAACCGGCATCGCGCGTTGGCGCTCGGCGACGTCCAGATGCATCCAGACCGCCGTCAGCATCACCAGGTCGAACTTTCCTTGCCGGTCGGCGACGCGCGCGAGGTCGGTCAGGCCGTCGTCGACCCACTCGATCAGCGGCGACGGGTGCAGCCGCGCCGCGGCGATGCGCAGCGGTTCGGTCGGTTCGACGGCGACGACTCGGTGGCCGATGCCGGCCAGGTACGCCGCATCGCGTCCGGTGCCGGAGCCGATATCCAGGACCGCGCCGGGGGTTTTCGGCAGCAGATGCAGGATTTCGGCATGCGCATCGGCGAACGAAATCGCCTCGTAGCGAACGAGAAGCTCGGGGGCCTCGCGCGCGTACCCGTCCGTACCTTTGATTGCGCCCGTCATGGTTCCGTTCCCGAATGTGGGAGCCTTTGGTTGGACCTCCCACAAAGAGAAAGCCCCGGCGCGAGGCCGGGGCTTTCCGTGTAGAGGTGAGGAGCGCGGGATGCGCTCCCTTCGCTGTTACGAGCTGTAGTACATCATATATTCGATCGGGTGGGGAGCCGTTTCCCACGCCATGTACTCTTCTTCCTTGAGGGCCAGGTAGCCGTCGATCTGGTCGTCGTTGAACACGCCGCCCTTCTTGAGGAAGTCGCGGTCGGAGTCCAGCGCCTCGCAGGCCTGGCGCAGGCTGCCGCAGACGGTGGGGACGGCGGCCAGTTCTTCCGGCGGCAGGTGGTACAGATCCTTGTCCATGGGCTCGCCCGGATGGATCCTGTTCTCGATGCCGTCGAGGCCGGCCATCATCATCGCGGCAAAGCCCAGATAGGGGTTCGACGCCGGGTCGGGGAAGCGGACCTCGACGCGCTTGCCCTTGGGGCTCGGCGCGTAGGGGATGCGGCACGAGGCCGAGCGGTTGCGGGCCGAATAGGCCAGCAGCACGGGGGCTTCATAGCCGGGGACCAGGCGCTTGTAGCTGTTGGTGGTGGCGTTGGTGAAGGCGTTGATGGCCTTGGCGTGCTTGATGATGCCGCCGATGTAGAACAGGCACTCGTCCGACAGGTCGGCATAGCCGTTGCCGGCGAACAGCGGCTTGCCGCCCTTCCAGACCGACTGGTGGACGTGCATGCCCGAGCCGTTGTCGAGCGCCACCGGCTTGGGCATGAAGGTGACGGTCTTGCCGTAGGCATGGGCGACGTTCTTGCAGACGTATTTGTAGATCTGCACGGCGTCGGCGGCGGTCACCAGGGTGCCGAACTTCATGCCCAGCTCGTGCTGGGCGGTCGCCACCTCGTGGTGGTGCTTCTCGACCGGCACGTTCATGGCGCGCATGGTGCCCAGCATCTCGGCGCGGATGTCGTGGGCGCTGTCGACCGGCATGGCGGGGAAGTAGCCGCCCTTGATGCGCGGGCGATGGCCCATGTTGCCGCCGTCGATGGCGACGCCGGCCATGTGCGGGCTTTCGACGTCGTCGAAGCGGTAGGAGGCGGTGTTGTAGCCCACCTCCATCTGGACGTTGTCGAACATGAAGAATTCGGGCTCGGGACCGAAATAGGCGGCGTCGCCGATGCCGGTCGAGCTGAGATAGGCCAGCGCCGCCTTGGCGGTGCCGCGCGGGTCGCGGCTGTAAGCCTGATGGCTGCCGGGCTCGAGAATGTCGCAGATCACGATGAGCTGCTTGGTGGCCGAGAACGGATCGAGTACCGCGGTGGAGATATCGGGCATCAGCACCATGTCGGACTCGTTGATCGCCTTCCAGCCGGCGATGGAGGAGCCGTCGAACATCACGCCGTCGGCGAACATGTCCTCGTCGACCACGTCCTTGTGCATGGACAGGTGGTGCCAGGCGCTGCGCGGATCGGTGAAGCGCAGGTCGATATATTCGATGTCCTCGTCCTTCATCCGCTTGAGCAGGGCAGTAACGTCACTCATGGATAGTCCTCTCCGATTCGTATTGTTGGCTGGCCGATTCGTATTGTTGGCTATTGGGTTAGATGGCGTCGACCCCGGTTTCGCCGGTGCGGATGCGGATCGCCTCCTCGACGTTGCTGACGAAGATCTTGCCGTCGCCGATGCGGCCGGTCTGCGCGGCCTGCTGGATCGCCTCGATGGCCCGCTCGAGCAGGCTGTCGTCGAGCACGACCTCGATCTTCACCTTGGGCAGGAAGTCGACGACGTATTCGGCGCCGCGGTACAGCTCGGTGTGGCCCTTCTGCCGCCCGAATCCCTTGGCCTCGATGACGGTGATGCCGCTGAGGCCGACCTCCTGAAGGGCTTCCTTCACCTCGTCCAGCTTGAACGGCTTTATGATCGCTTCGATTTTCTTCATGCTCGCCTTCGTCCATCCCCAGAGTTTTGGATGTTTCCGTAGTACGACGCATCAAGCACGATGCGTGCCAAGTGGTGGTGAAACCGTAACTTCCCGTTTCCGAAGTGTCCATGGCATAGGTGAGGTCACAGGCACGGCGGCAATTGCACAAGCATGAGGCACAATGATGAATTTGCAGGCAGCTTTGAGCGGAGCGGCGCCGTGAAACCGGTGAACGACGTGATCGACGGCCTCGGCACCACGATCTTCACCGTCATGTCGGCGCTGTCGGTCGAGCACGGCGCCATCAATCTGGGCCAGGGCTTCCCGGACGAGGACGGCCCGGCCGACGTGCGCGAGGCCGCCGCCCGCGCCGCGCTGGACGGGCCGAACCAGTATCCGCCGATGATGGGGCTGCCGGCGCTGCGCCGGGCGGTCGCGGCGCACAACAAGCGGTTCTACGGCCTCGAGGTGGACTGGGAGAGCCAGGTGCTGGTGACCTCGGGCGCCACCGAGGCGCTGACCGCCAGCCTGCTGGCGCTGCTGCGGCCCGGCGACGAGGCGGTGCTGATCGAGCCGGTCTACGATTCCTACCTGCCGATCGTGCGGCTGGCGGGCGCGACGGCGCGCATGGTGCGGCTGCGGCCGCCAGAATCGTCGGTGGCGGAATGGTCGCTGCCCGAGGCCGAGCTGCGCGCCGCGTTCGGGCCGAAGACCAAGCTGCTGGTGATGAACAGTCCGATGAACCCGACGGGCAAGGTGTTCTCCGGCGCCGAACTGGCGCTGATCGCCTCGCTGGCCACCGAGCACGACGCCTATGTGATCTGCGACGAGGTCTACGAGCACCTGGTTTTTTCCGGCGCCCGGCACGTCCCGCTGATGACGCTGCCGGGGATGGCAGGGCGCTGCATCCGCATCGGCTCGGCGGGCAAGACGTTCTCGCTGACCGGCTGGAAGGTCGGCTACCTGACCGGCGCGGCCGAGCTGATCGCCGCGGTGGCCAAGGCGCACCAGTTCATCACCTTCACCACGCCGCCCAGCCTGCAGCAGGCGGTGGCGCACGGCCTGGGCAAGGAGGACGCCTATTTCGACGGGCTGGCCGCCGCCATGGAGCGCAAGCGCGACCGGCTGGTGGCGGGGCTGCGCGAGGTGGGATTCAACGTGCTGGCGTCGCAGGGCACCTATTTCGCCAATGTGGACTTCCGGCCGCTGTGGAACGAGGGCGGCGACGTGGATTTCGCCACGATGCTGGTGCGCGAGGCGCGGGTCGGCTCGATCCCGGTCAGCGCGTTCTATCCGGCCGATCCGCCGGCCCACATGGTGCGCTTGTGCTTCTGCAAGCAGGACGCGGTGCTGGACGAGGCGATCGCCCGGCTGAAGGCGTTCTTCTGATCTTGCGTGCCCGGCCCATTGCGGTTAGATACTGCGCCGCTGCGGTGGCTGTAGCTCAGTTGGTTAGAGCGCGGGTTTGTGGTACCTGAGGTCGTGGGTTCGATCCCCATCAGCCACCCCAATTTCCTCTTTGTGTATCCTGACGGTCGTGCTTTCGCGTCTGATGGCGCGGCCGTAAAGTTTTTGCATGGAAAAACCTTCGTCTTGACGGAATGGTACATTATATAGTGCAATAGATCGGGATCCATGATGACGGACGAGGACGTATCGACACTCAGGATACCCTTGGTTTTCTACCGCACGGCCGCTGGTGGCGAGCCGGTCCGGGATTGGTTGAAAGACATGACGCGGGAAGACCGGCTCGAAGTGGGTGGCGATCTTCAGCGCGTCCAGTACCGGTGGCCTGTGGGCATGCCGCTCTGTCGGGCCATGGGGAGTGGTCTCTGGGAGGTCAGGACCAACCTGCCGAGCAAGACCACGGCGCGTGTGCTCATCTGCTTTCACGACGGGGCACTGGTAGCGGTTCATGGCTTTGTGAAGAAGACCCGCAAGACGCCCGACGAGGATTTGAAACTTGCGCGCGACAGGATGAAGGACGTTCAGAATGGCTAACAGGCACTTGGGATCGGGCATCGACGACTTCCTGCGCGAGGAGGGGGTGCTGGAGGAATTCCAGGCACGCTCCATCAAGGAAGTGATCGCCTGGCAGCTCGACCGGGCCATGAAGGACCGCAAGCTGAGCAAGCGCCGCCTGGCGGAGATGATGAATACCAGCCGCACGCAGGTCGACCGCATGCTCAATCCCGAGGATGGCAACGTGACCATTGAGACGCTGCAGCGCGCCGCGGCGGTCCTCGGCCGGCGGGTTCGCGTCGAGCTGGTCTGACTCGCGGCGGTCGAGGGCCGGTGACGGCGGCCCCGCTTCGCCGTAGAGTGGCGCCATGACGGGGCTCGAACTGCTGACCACCGAGGAGATGTACCGCGCCGACGCGCTTGCCGCCCTGCGCGGCACGCCGGGCGTCACGCTGATGGAGAACGCGGGCAGGGCGTGCGCGCGCGTCATCGCGGAAAGCTATGGGCGCGTGCCGGTGACGGTGCTGTGCGGCCCGGGCAACAATGGCGGCGACGGCTTTGTCGTCGCCCGGCTGCTGCAGCGGCAGGGCTGGACCGTGCGGCTGGGCCTGCTGGGCGACAAGGCACGGCTGAAGGGCGACGCGGCGAGCATGGCGGCGCGCTGGACCGGCCCGGTCGAGCCGCTGTCGGTCGATCTGCTGGCGGGCGCCGGGCTGATCGTCGACGCGCTGTTCGGCGCGGGCCTTTCCCGTTCCATCGACGGTGTCGCAGCCGAGGTGATCGAGGCGGTCAACGGCTCCGGCCTGCCGGTCGTCGCCATCGACGTGCCGAGCGGGATCGACGGCTCGACGGGCCGGGTGCCGGGACCGGCGATCCGGGCGGCGCGCAGCATCACGTTCTTTCGCAAGAAACCCGGCCATCTTCTTGCACCCGGTAAATTTTTGTGCGGCGAGGTCATCGCCTGCGACATCGGCATTCCTGGCGAGGTGCTGAACGAGATCGGCGCGCGCTGCTGGGAGAACGGTCCGGCGCTGTGGCGGCCGGTGTTCCCGTTTCCGGCCGAGGGCGGCCACAAATACGGGCGGGGTCATGCCATCGTCGTCTCCGGGCCGCTGGCGAGCGGCGGCGCGGCGCGGCTGGGCGCGCGGGCGGCGCTGCGGATCGGCGCGGGACTGGTGACCGTCGCCTGTCCGCCCGACGCGCTGGTGGCGCATGCGTCACAGCTCAACGCGGTGATGACCGCGCCGTTCACCGACTTCGCCGACATCCTGGCCGACCGCCGCCGCAACGCCGTGCTGGTCGGGCCAGGCAACGGCGTGGGCGAGGGGACACGCGACGCGGCGCTGAAGGCGCTGCGGGCCGGGCGGTCCTGCGTCGTCGACGCCGACGCCATCACCTGCTTCCAGGGCGCGCCCGCCGACCTGTTCGGCGCCATCGCCGCGCCCTGCGTGCTGACGCCCCATGACGGCGAGTTCGCCCGGCTGTTCCCAGACCTTGCGGGCGGCAGCAAGCTGGAGCGGACGCGCGCCGCCGCGGCGCGCGCGGGCGCGGTCGTGCTGTTCAAGGGGCCGGACACGGTGATCGCCGCGCCCGACGGCCGCGCCGCCATCAACGGGGGCGCGCCGCCGACCCTGG
>JALHLV010000008.1 GCA_022844405.1 Sphingomonadales bacterium
CTCGTCTTCGGCGTAGTCGTCGCATTCGCGTGCAACTTCACAAGCATCGGCGTTCCTCCACCCAGCGGATGCCACAGGCTACACCAAAGCTATCAACCCAACCCTCCGGGACGCAACACCTTCGCCGGGATGACGGCTGGTGTGGGGCGCGACTCCGTCCTATCAGAGTCAACAGGTGACAGGTCCCCGATCCTGGGCGGATAATGCGGCACCTGATCACGGGGAGTTACGTCCATGACCGCACCGAATCCCGCTTGGGCCAAGGAGCCCGCGCCGCGTTATCCGGCGCCCAGCTTCAAGGGCAGCAAGATCGAGGGCTTCCGCTATCACTCGAAGGAATTCTTCGAGAAGGAGTGGGAATACATGTGGACCAAGGTGTGGCTGCTGCTCGGCCGCGCCGACGACATTCCCGAAACCGGCGACTACCAGCAGGAAGAGGTCGGCCCGGAATCGATCCTGATGGTGCGCCAGGAAGATGGCGCCGTCCGCGCCTTCTACAATGTGTGCCAGCATCGCGGCGCACGCCTGATTTTCAACGACCTCGGCACGGTCGACGCCTTCACCTGCCCCTATCATGGCTGGCGCTGGGAGATCGACGGCCAGCTCACCTTCGCGCTCGACCCGGAGGATTTCCCCGAGGGCGATCCCTGCGGCAAGCTGACCCTGAACGAGATCCGCTGCGAGGTGTTCGCCGGATTCATCTGGGTCAACATGGACCCGGACTGCGTGTCGCTGAAGGACTATCTCGGCCCGCTATGGGACGAGTGGTCGGCCTATGAGCTGGACCACTGGAAGCGATACTTGGCGCAGACCTGCACGGCGCCGATCAACTGGAAGGTGATCCTGGACAACTTCAACGAGTCCTATCACCTGCCCACCGTTCACCCGCAGGCCGCCGGCAAGACCGAGGAAAGCTACCTGTCGACCCAGTACGACATGGCGCCCGAGGGCCATGCCCGCATGTGGATGCAGTCGGGCAAGCCGTCCAGGCAGATGGAGTGGAACGGCGGCCAGGTGAAGATCGAACCGGTGCTGGAGCGCCAGCTGCGGCTGTGGGAGCTGGATCCGGACGAGTTCCGCGGCGGCCGCGAATACGAGACCCGCGAGGCGATCCAGCAGGCCATGCGCAAGCTGGGCAAGGAGCGCGGCTACAACCACTTCGACAATTTGCGCGACCACCAGCTCACCGACGTCTACCACTACTTCCTGTTCCCGAATTTCGCGGTGTCGCTGTGGGCGACCGGTTTCCACTTCCTGCGCGCCCGGCCGCACCCGACCGACCCGACCCAGAGCGTGTTCGATCACTGGTGGTATTCGCCGGTGCCGCACGACCTCGACACGCCGATCTACACCCCCAACGGCGTGTTCAAGGCCGGCGACGATGTGGAGCACGAGGTATTCAGGTATGGCGAACAGAGCTTGGGCATGCTGATCGACCAGGACATGGGCGTGACCACCGGCCAGCAGCTCGGCTTCCGCAGCCGCGCCTACAAGGGCGTCTACCTGTCCGGCCAGGAAGCGCGCATCCGCCGATACCACGAGGTCATCGACGAGTACATCGAAGGCAAGGGCAAGCGGGCAACGCAGAGCAATCCGCACACGGCTATCGCCGCAGAGTAATTTGCTTCAGGGAGTTCGGAAAAGGGGCGCTTCGGCGCCCCTTTTTTTGTTGGTGGCTTGCAGCTGACAATCTCCGAGCAATCCTGCCAGCGCACGGTGGAACAGATCAGCACGGACCATGCCAATAAACGCCTGGGTAAGCTTCTGAAAGACATTCGACCGGCCTACCTAGGTCTTGCTTGGTTCGCGGCACCTCATATCCCCAGCCGCCATCGAAGAAAGGCTTCATCAAGATATCGACGCGCGTGCGGGAGACGGAGACGGACGCTGGCCCGAGGCTCGCTATCACCGGCGGTAGTTCGCTTGCTGGGATCTCCACCCAATCATTGGGCGGTTGAATAGGATAACGTTCCATCAATGACAAGGCTTCGCTTCTGATCGCCCTCAGTTTCACGGGATTGGTAGTCGGCCGATAGGTGCTGCAAAACGCCAGGATGGCCAATAGGCTGGCAAACAACGCAATAATGATTACTCGGCGGAACATTGCCGAAGTTAAGCACACGAAGCGCATCTACGCTATTGGCCGATACACAGCGGCTGCCTCACCTTAGTTTGTCATCCCGGCGAAGGCCGGGACCCAGACTAGGCAACCCAGATCAACCGCCGCAGGATAGAGCGTGGACTGTCAAGTCTGGGTCCCGGCCTTCGCCGGGATGACGGCTGGACGGGTGGCGACGGACGAGGGATATGCCCCTTGTCCCATTCACATCCCGACGAGTATTTCCTTCCCGTCCCAGTTCGCCGCGCGCTCCGACACCACGCGGTAGAGGTTCCGGATACCCGGATAGTCGGTGTAGAGCTCGACCATGCCGCCGGTCAGGTGGCGGGCGTCCATGTAACAGGTGCGGTTCTCCGTGCCGCCGAAGATCATCGTCGTCGGGCAGCCCATCGCCTCGTAGCGGGCGCGTTCCTTCTCGAAGTCCTCGCACAGCACGGCGACGTGGTGGAAACCTTCCTGGCCCTTCGGCCAGGTGTCGCGGTAGCAGGACGGGCCGTCATAATGCTGCTGGATCAGCTCGATCTGGATCGGGCCGGCCTGGCAGAGCGCCGCCGACAGCTCCATCTCGGCCGGCTGGCCGCGGTAGAGCACGTTCGGCAGCCTGATGTGCGGCAGGTGCACGAACGGCCCGATGCCGAAGGTGCGGTTCCATTTCTCCGCCGCCGCGCGGATGTCATTGACCACATAAGCCTGCTGAACGATTGCGCCGTAAGGCATGTCCATGGAACGGTCCTTTCGTTTTCTCCCCTGACAAGTAGTAGCCGCCCGCTGGGGTCGCGGATTCAGACCAGCTTTTCCTGGCAGGCCTGGAGGCGGGCGCGCACGGTTTCGGCGGTTTCGCCCTGGGTGATGCCGCCGAGGGTGAGCAGCATGACGTATTTCTGCCGTTCGGCCAGCGTGTCGGACGGCACCTGGCCGATCGCCCATTCATGCACCACGGCATATTCGTGGTTGGCCAGTTCCGACGCCGCCAGGCCGACGTTCACCCAGGGCGCCAGGCCGCCGTCCCGCTGCATGCCGGTCAGCAGCCCAGCGTAGGTCGTCGAGGTGATCTGGTGCAGCAAGTCGCGCACGACGTTCTCGGCGCTGCCCGAGAAATACACGGTGACCATGGCGCGGGCATATTCGGGCATGCGGAGGATTTCGCTCGCGATCCATTCGATCCGGCTGAGTTCGCCGTCGAGGCCGCCGCCGCTGTGCCGCAGGCCCTGCGCCATCTGCTCCTCGAACAGCTCGGAGACCGCCGTGGCGATCAGCGTCTCCTTGTTGCCGTAGATGTTGTAGAGCGTGGCCGAGGCGACTTCCGACCGCTCGGCCAGCAGCCGCATGGTGACGCCGTCATAGCCGGCCTCGGCGATCAGCCGGCGGGTTTCCTCGAGCACCCGGCTGCGCCGGCGCGCCATCGCCTCGCTGGCGTAAGACGAACGCTTCTGAGTTGCCGCGTCCACCCTGGTCATCGCCGGTCCGCCGTGGTTTCGAGGGTGAAGGTGATGCAGGGCCTGCAGCCTTCACCGCCGCTTGTAGCGGCGGCACCGCCGCGATTCAAGACCCAGCCCCTTGACCGGATTGCTCGTCGCCTCTAAAAATTTACCGCGTTCCATTTTTTTTGGCTGGGGAATCCATGGACGACTTCTTCGACATCAAGGACCGGGAATTCCAGGACAACCCGCATCCGGTCTACAAGCGGCTGATCGCCGAATGCCCGGTGCACAAGTCCGAGCGCTACGGCTTCTATTCGGTCAGCCGCTACCAGGACGTGAAGGAAATCCTGCGCGACACCGCCATGTGGTCGAGCAAGTTCGGCCCGGGCACCACGTATGCGGACCCGAACGCGCCGAACGCGCTGGTCAACGTGGACCCGCCCGAGCACGACTTCCAGCTCAAGCTGGTCAACAAGGCGTTCACCCGCCAATCCATCAACGCGCTGGAGCCGGATATCGCCGGCTATGTGACGCAGCTGATCGACGGGCTGAAGCCGAAGGGCCGCGCCGACCTGATGCGCGACTTCGCCATGCACATCCCGCTGTTCGTCATCGCCCGCATGCTGGGTGTCGATCCCGATGACGGCCTGATGTTCCGCGGCTGGGTCGAGGAGCTGACCATGGGCGTGTTCGGCGACGCCGATCCCGCCGTGATCCAGCGCGTCCAGGCCGAGTTCGGCGGCTATTTCACCAACGAGGTACAGAAGCGCCACAAGGTCATCGAGGCCGGCGGCGAACTGGGCGACGACCTGATCACCCGGCTGCTCACGGCCGAGGTTGACGGCAAGAAGCTGGAGCCGGCCCGCGTGCTGGGCTTCATCTCGTTCCTGCTGGTGGCCGGCAGCGGCACCACGACCATGCTGGTGTGCAACACCATCCACCATTTGCTGAACCATCCCGACCAGATGGCCAAGGTGCTGGCCAATCCGGCCGCGCTGATCCCGGCGGCGGCCGAGGAATCCATGCGTTTCACCGCGCCGGTGCACGGCCTGTTCCGCACCAACAACGAGGACGTCACCCTGCACGGCGTGCGCATTCCCAAGGATTCCAAGGTGATGTGCCTGTTCGCCGCGGCCAATGTGGACGAGGCGCAGTTCTCCAACCCCGAGAAATTCGACGTGGAAAGAGACGCGAATGAACTTCGCAAGCAGCTCGGCTTCGGCTGGGGCACGCATATCTGCACCGGCGCGCCGCTGGCCCGCATGGAGGCGCGCATCGCGCTGACCGAAATCCTCACCCGCCTGCCGAACCTGCGCGCCGACGGTCCGGCGGTGCAGACCGCGCCGTCGGTGCTGTATGGTTTCGACCATCTGCCTGTCGCCTGGGATGTCGACTAAAGCCGTTGGGGAGTAGGCCGATGGAGTATTTCGCCAACTACAACACCGGGATCGATCTCGACCCGGCGCAATGGGCCCTGGCGCGCGAGGCCGAAGGCTATACGGGCGTGGTCGTCAGCGACCATTTCTGGGTGGGCGACAAGCCCTATCCGCATGTGTGGGTGACGCTGACCCGCATCGCCTGCGCGACGACGGACCTGCGGTTCGGCTCGTCGTTCTGCAACAATCTGTTCCGCTCGCCGGTGGAGTTCGCCCAGGCGAGCCTGACCCTGCACCAGGCGGCCAAGGGCCGCTTCGAGGCAGGCCTGGGCGCCGGCTGGTCGGAGAACGAGGTGTCGGGCGGGCTGGGCCAGTACTATCCACCGCCGGGCGAGCGCGCCGGCCGCTATAAGGAGGCGATGACCATCGTCCGCGAGATCTTCGACACCGGCAAATGCCGGTTCGAGGGCGAATACTACAAGGTGAACGTGCCCGTGATGGGTCCGCCCAACGGCGGCAAGCCGCTGCTGGTGGGCTCTGCCGGCGGGCCGCGCACAAGGCGCGAGATCACGCCGCTCGTCGACCGGGTGGAAGTGTTCGCCGGCGAGTTCATCCGCGGCGGCGCCCTCGACTTCGCGGCGCTGGCCGCCGTCACCGACGACGATGTGAAGGAGATGATCGCCAGGGTCCGCGAGATCAAACCGGACATCCCGATCGGCTACTTCACGCTGATGGCCGCCGGCGAGAACGAGGCGGTCAAGGGCCTGGAGGCCATGCTGGGCAGCAATTTCGCCAGCGGGCTGGTCGGCCATCCGGAGAAGGTCGCCGCCAAGATCGCGCAGATGGAATCCTGGGGCCTGGGCCGCGTCCAGCTTACCGAGCTGGTGCCCGGCAGCTACACAATCCTGGCGCCGTACATCAAGCGCTGACGGCATCCGAACGCCCAGCTGAAGGGGAGTCACATGGCGCTCACGCATGTTCTGCAACCGATCCGGATCGCAGGCAAGACGATCAAGAACCGGGTGGTCCGCACCGCCCACGCCACCGGCATCGGCGGCGGCACGCTGTCGGACGACCTGATCGCCTATCACGAGGCGCGCGCCCGCGGCGGCGTCGGCCTGTCGATCCTGGAGATCCTGTCGGTCCACCCGACCAGCCCCGCGCCGCTCAACATGTTCGACCCGACGCTGGACGAGGGCTACGGCAAGCTGATGGAGGCCGTCCGGCCGCACGGCATGGCGGTGTTCCAGCAGCTCTGGCACGCCGGCCACAACGGCACGCCGGTCGACGGTAGCCCGCCCTGGTCGGCGTCCGACATCCCCAATCCGCTGGGCGGCGCGGTGCCGATCCCCATGTCGAAGGGCATGATCGACGAGATCATCGCCGCCTATGCGGCCACCGCCGCGCGCTGCGACAAGGCGGGCATCGACGGCGTCGAGCTGCACTGCGCCCATGGCTACCTGGTGCAGCAGTTCCTGTCGCCCAACCTCAACAAGCGCACCGACGACTATGGCGGGCCGTTCGAGAACCGCGTCCGGTTCATGGTGGAGACGCTGCGCGCGATCCGCGCCGCGGTGCGTCCCGGCTTCGCCGTCGGCATCCGCGTCGCCCCGGACATGACCGGCGGCGGTGTCGGCGTGGAGATGAACCAGGCGGCGGTCGAGCGGGTCCAGCAGGAGGGGCTGGTGGACTTCGTCAACGTCTCCATGGGCAACTACAACAGCTTCCCGAAGATGATCGGCGGCATGCACGAGCCCATGGGCTACGAGCTGCCGACCAGCGTGCCCGTCACCCGGGTGGCGACGGTGCCGACCATCGTCATCGGCCGCGTGCGCACGCTGGAGGAAGCCGACCAGATCATCCGCCAGGGCGAGGCCGACATGGTCGGCATGACCCGCGCCAACATCGCCGACCCGGACCTGGTGCGAAAGACCATCGAGGGCCGGGTCGAGGAGATCCGCCCCTGCATCGCCTGCAACCAGGGCTGCGTCGGCAATCTGCTGGGCCCGGCGCGGCGCATGGGCTGCGCGGTCAATCCGGGCGTGGGCTTCGAGCGCGCCATCGGCGACGACCGCATCGGCACCGCCGAGACGAAGAAGAAGGTGCTGGTGATCGGCGGCGGCCCGGCCGGGCTGGAAGCCGCGCGCGTCGCCGCGCTGCGCGGCCACAGGGTGGTGCTGGCGGAAGCGACCGGCGAACTCGGCGGCATGATGAACTTCGCCGCCAGGCTGCCCAAGCGCCACGGCATCGCCGACATCACCAAGTGGCAGGAAGCCGAAATCTTCCGGCTGGGCGTCGAGGTCCGGCTGGGCACCTACATGGAGATGGACGACGTGGTCGCCGAGAATCCGGACGCGGTCATCGTGGCGACCGGCTCCATGCCACGCATGGACGGCATCCAGTCGACCAACCCGGGCGAGCCCATCGGCCATTTCGAGCGGCCCAACGTGCTTTCGTCCATCGACCTGCTGACCCACGGACGCAACCGCATCGGCAAGAGCGCCGTGGTGGTCGACGACGTCGGCCATTACGAGGCCATCGGCGTCGCCGAATATCTGATGGAGGCGGGAGCATCCGTCAGCTTCATCACCACCCAGGCCATGTTCGGCCCCAAGGTGGAAAGCGCGCTGATGACCGAGCCGGCGCTGGAACGGCTGAACAAGGGCAAGTTCCAGGTCTACACCCGCTACCGGATGACCGACATCGGCGACGAGGAAGCCACCATCCAGCCCACCTATGAAGGCGCGCCGCTTTCGGTGCCGGCCGAGACCGTGGTGTTCGTATCGGCCAACCGGCCCAACCGCGACCTGTTCAACGCGCTGCGAGGGAAAATTCCCGAGGTTCATGTGGTCGGCGATGCAAATTCGCCGCGTTTCCTGCAGACTGCCATCCGCGAAGGCCACCTGGCCGCCAAGGCCATCTGAAGCCATCCAGGGGAAGACGATGAACGACGACCTGAAGTACCTGCGCGACCGCGCCGACCTGACCGACCTGATCAACAAATACGCCACCGGCATCGACACCCGCGACTGGAAACTCTACCGCTCGATCTTCGCCGACGAGGTCGATATCGACTTCTCGTCCTACTCGGGCGTCCCCGGCACCCGCATGAAGGGCGACGACTGGGCCAAGGGCGTGCAGGCCATGCTGCCGGGTTTCGACGCCACCCAGCACCTGCTGGCCAACATGGTGTTCGACATCAGGGGCGACGAGGCGACGGTTACCGTCTACATGCAGGCCGAGCACTTCCTGCCCAACAGCCTGGGCGATTCCAGCCACACGCTGGGCGGCTACTACACCCACAAAATCAAGCGCGGCAAGCTCGGCTGGAAGATCCATGGCACGAGGCTGACCGTCACCTGGAGCCGCGGCAACCGCCACGTCTACGAGCTGGCCCGTCAGCGCGTCGCCGAACGGGCCGCGGCGAAGACGAAGAAAGGCAAGAGGGCCAGGTGAGTCCGGAACGCCTGCGGCTGATCCTGCTGGTCGCCGCCGCGGCGGTGATCGCCTTCAATGTCTACATGTACCTCACCTGGCCCGAATAAACGGTTCATCCCGGAATAGCAGGGCACCGAAATGCGGGGACATAATACCTATTCCGGCACTCCGCCGGCCGCTTGGCCGCCGTCGAAATAGGTATTATGTCCCCGCATTAAACGGCGACTAGGCCAGCCGGCTCGGCTCGGTGCTGTAGGCGCCGGATTCCTCGACGGTGACGTGCAGCGCCTCGAACAGCCACTGGCCGTTCACCCGCACATACTCTTCCTCGTAGAAGCCGATGATCCGGTGGTACTGCAGCGTGCCGTCCGGCACCTTGCCGGTGAACTGCATGACGAAGCGCCAATGGCCGGTCGCGCGGTCGCCCACGGGCGCGATGATCGGGTTGAACACCATGTGGGCGCAGTTGCGGATGCGGCCGCTGTCGCGCACGCCGCCGATATATTCCTTGATCGCGGCATGGCCCCTGGCGTGGACGCCGATGTTCCGGCCTTCCCACAGTCCGTCCTCGACGAAGCAGGCGGCCACCCGGTCCGGATTGTGGTCGTCGTCGCAGGCCTGGCAGTAGCGGGCCTTGAGCTGCTTGATCGCCTCGATGTCCTCGAGCCGCTGGATCCGTGCTTCGAGCGATGCACTCATGATCGGTCTCCCCTTCGTCGGGGAACCGTAGCACAAACCGGGCGGCTGAAAAGCTATTCGCCGGGAACGCCGCGCTTGACGTCGTAGGAGGCGATGGCTTCCTCGACCTGCCTGGGGATGCCGTCGCGCAGCAGCACGCGGATGTGTTCCTTCAGGTCCTCGAGCAGCCGGCGCTTGCGATAGTCGGCGTCGGTCCACATGAAGCTGACGGCCATGCCGATCATGGCGTATTGCGCCAGGTCGGCGGTCAGGCCGAACCGGTCGTCCTGGTCGGACAGGGCGTGGGAATGATCGCGGCCGATGCGGTCCCATTCCCGTTCATATTCTTCCTGCGCCGGACGCAGGATGCTCTCCAGTTCGGGATCGGTGCGGGCGGCGACGGTCAGTTCGTTATACGCCATGAACAGCGGGTCGGAGATCTGCTGCCACAGCGTCTCGAGCGCGTGGCCGACGAAATCCTGCTCGCCCTCGATCTGCTCCAGGGTATCGCGGTAGATGGCCAGCCGCTTCTGCTGCAGGTAGGAAACCGCCGCCTTGGTCACGTCCACCATGGATGGGAAGTGATAGATGATGGCGCCGCGCGACAGGCCGGTGCGGTCGGCGATCTGCTGCAGCGTGGTGCGGCCATAGCCGACCTCGATATAGGAGCGGATGACGGCGTCGAGGATTTCGGTGCGGGTCTCCGCGCTCTTGCGCGATTGCCAGGTTTCCCGCCCGTTTTGCCCACGCGCCTTGCCCTTGACCAGTTCCGACATTTCACCGCCCATCATTGACATCGCCTCTTCGTCCGCACATCCGACTATACACAGCCGACCGCTTTTTGACATAACAGTCGGATTTGATTGGCCTTGACGGTCGAGCGTCCTTGTGTAACGATTGTCATACAGTCGAAACGCCGCCAAACACGGTCCCGGGGAGACCGCCTGCAAGACCCAGAAGATCAGCCATAGCTATACACCGAAAACGTTGCCGACCGGTAACATATGTGCGTAACGGCTGACTTGCGCAATATTCAGGGTCCCGGGTTTCTCCCACCGACTGACGCGCTTCTCGATGCGGCCCCTTGCCGCATCGGAGGGGGACACACGGCACGGCATCCGCCACGTGTCCCTTACCCTCCTCCCTGAGGGAACTGAGCACCACCGGTCCCCGCTGGTGGTGCTCATTTTTTTCATCACGGCGGCGCGGGCGCGTTGCAGGGACGGGCAGCCCCCGGCGCAGCAGCGGTCTTCAGCCATCCAGCAGCTCGCGCACCTTGCTGGCGAGCAGTTCGCGCGGGAACGGTTTGGACAGCAGCACGACGCCGTCGTCCAGCCTTCCATGGTGCATCACCGTGTCCTCCGTGTAGCCGGACATGAACAGGATACGGCACGACGGTACCCGGGCGGCGACCGCCTCGGACACGTCCTTGCCGCTCATGCCCTTGGGCAGCACCACGTCGGCGAGCAACAGGTCGGGCCGCAGTCCGCCGACGATCAGCTCGACCGCCGCCGGGCCGTCGGGCGCGGCGATCACCTGGTAGCCCAGCGACTTGAGCAACCGGTCGACGGTCTGGCGCACGTCCGCATCGTCCTCGACCAGCAGAATGGTCTCGCGGCCAGGCCGCACCGTCTCCTGCACCGGCTTGCGCGACGGCAACGACACCGGTGCGGCATGGGCGCGGCGAAAATGCAGCGTCACGCGCGTGCCCTCGCCCAGCTTGCTGTCGATGGCGACATGGCCGCCGGACTGCTTGACGAAGCCGTAGACCATGGACAGGCCGAGGCCGCTGCCCTTGCCCACCTCCTTGGTGGTGAAGAACGGATCGAACGCCCGCGCCAGCACCTCGGGCGGCATGCCGGTGCCGGTATCGCTGACCGCGATGCGGACGTGTTCGCCGGGCGAGACGTCGTCGTGTTGCTCGGTGTCGGCGGGCGCGAGCACCACATTGGCGGTCTCGATCCGCAGCCCGCCGCCATCCGGCATGGCATCGCGCGCATTGACGATCAGGTTGAGCAGCGCCGCCTCGAGCTGGCCGGGATCCACCTCCATGGGCCAGATCGCGGGGTCCAGCAGGGTGCGGGTCTCGATGTTCTCCTGAAGCAGCCGGTGCAGCAGCTTCATCATGTCGCGGATCAACTCGTTGGCGTCGATGACGCGGGGTTGCAGCGGTTGCTGGCGCGAGAAGGCGAGCAGGCGCCTGGTCAGTTCGGCACCGCGGTCGACGGCGTCGAGCGCCACGGTGATCGACTCCGACACTTCCGGCCGGTCGGTCACCAGCATGCCGGCGAGCTCGAGGTTGAGCTGCATGGCCATCAGCAGGTTGTTGAAATCATGGGCGACGCCGCCGACGAGCTGGCCGACGGTCTCCATCTTCCGGGCCTGGTTCAGGCGCGCCTCGGCCTTCTTCCGGTCGGTCTGGTCGCTGGCGCTGACGATCAGCACCCGCCGGTCGCCGAGGCGCATTTCACCGACGGCGAGTTCGACGGGAAACTGTTCGCCGCCGCGCCGCACGCCGGTCAGCTCGCGCGGCGCGCCAACCGCCTGCCCGGCGTGGAACGCGGGCATCAGCATGGCGATGTCGCGACCTGCTACTTCGGCCGCGTCATAGCAGAACAGCCGCTCGGCCTCCGGATTGAAGGATTCGATCATGCCGCGCTCATCGGCGGTGATCAGCGCGACCGAGACCGATTCCATGATCGCCCTGTTGCGCGCCTCGCTTTCCTGCAGCTGCTCGACGACGTTCTGCTCGGCCGTGATGTCGGCCACATAACCTTCGAGCGCGACCACCTTGTCCTGGTCGTCGCGGATGGCGCTTCCCTGCTCGAGCACCCAGCGCAATTCGCCCTGCCTGGTGTTGACCCGGTAGGAGAGCTGGAAGGTGCGGCGGTCGCCGATGGCGGTCTGGATCCCGTCCCAGACGCGTTGACGGTCGCGCGGGTCGATCACCTCGCTGTACGAGATCACCTTGTTGTCGATCAGGTCCTCAGCCTCGTAGCCAAGGACGCGGCGGCAGGCGTCGCTGACGAACCGCATGGTCCACCGCTCGTCGTTGTCGCAGCGATAGACCACGCCCGACAGGTTGCGCATCAGCGCCGACATGGCGCGTCCGGTCTCGCGGTGAGCCTCCTCCAGCTGGCGGAATCCGGTGACGTCCTGGAGCAGACCAGCGAGGCCGGTCACGTTGCCGGCGCCATCGCGTTCGGTTTCCAGCATGACCCGGAGATGGATGGCGCCGCCGTTCGGCGAGAGATAGCGGTACTGCAACTGGGCGTTGTCGGCATCGCCGCGTCTGAGACGCTGGAAGGTTGTTGCGACGCGCTCCAGGTCATCCGGATGGACCTCCCGCATCGCCACCTCGGCGCTGTAGACGGCATGATTGTCGTCAAGGCCCAGAATCTTTCGCGTTTCCGCAGGTATGGCGTAGAAACCCATGGCCATGTCGTAGTGCCAGGGCCCGAGCCGCGCCAGCGCCTGCGCCTGGCGAAGCTGGCCTTCCCGCCGCGACAGTTCGGCGAGCGCCCTATTGCGTTCGGTCACGTCCAGGTAGGACCCGATGACGCGGAACGGCTCGCCCTCCTCGTCGCGCACGACGCCGGCGAGGATCGCCACGTCGAACTCGCTGCCGTCGGCCCTCACCATGCTCACCTCGCCGGTCCAGCGGCCGGTCTCACGCAGGACATCGGCTGAGCCGGCGACCTTGTCAGGCTCGGTGATGAAGTCGAGGAAGCGGCTGCCGACGACATCGTCGAACGACGAATAGCCCAGCAGTTCCACGAACGCGCTGTTGCCATAGGTGTAGTAACCGTCGAGCGTCGCCATGGTGAGCGGGCTGGCGGCGGTCTCGAAAGCCCGGTCGCGGAAGGCCAGCTCCTGCTGTGCCAGGCGCTGGTCGGTGATGTCCTGGACGGTGCCGTGGATCAGCGAGGGCTCGCCAGCGCTGTCCCGGCTGGCCCGGATGGCAAGGCGCAGCCAGATGGTGGCGCCGTCCGGCCTGACGACACGGGTCATCAGTTCGGGACGCGGCTCGAGCCCCGATCGGGCGCGGGCGACCCTTTCGGCCACGTCCGCCGCGTCCGAGGGGTGGACATGGGATACCAGTTCACTCATCCGGATGGTGATCGCCTTGTCGCCCAGACCCAGCAGCCGGCACATCTCGGGCGAACAGAAGACCCTGTCGGTCTTCACATCCCAGTCCCAGGTGCCCACATGGGCGATCTGCTGGGCGATCTCCAGGGTCCTCTCGGTGGCTTCCTTCGCCGCCTCGGCCTCGACGAGCCGGGTGATCACTTCCGTCAGCATGATCATGCCGAGCGGCAGGCCTGCATCCGCCTTCAGCGGCACCAACTCCCGGCGAATATGGACGACGCTGCCGTCCGACCGCTCGAAGCGATCTTCCTCGCACAGCAGCGTTTCGCCCGCGAGGCACCGCGCATGCTCGGCCTTCCAGCGTTCCGGCACGTCGGGAAACACGTCATAGTGGCTGCGGCCGAGGATCTGCTGGTCGCCCAGCTCGTAGTCCTCGTACCAGCGGCGGCTGGCCGCCAGATACCGCATGTCCCGATCGACCATGGCGATGGCCGAAGGCGCCCGCTCGAACAGCAGACGCACGAAGTCGCCTCCCGCGCCGCCTGAAAACAGCCCATCGAGCGCGCCGAGATCCACATACTCGCGTTCAGCCAGGCTCATGAACCGTCATTATTCCGTGACATCCGACCAAAACCCAATTCGGGTAATGCCAGCATAGCCGATCGGCCCGAAGCCTCATACGAGACTTTGTTACCAACCGGTCACGCCGTCAGACAGCGAAAGCGCCGCGCCGGAGCGAGACGGCGGTCGCCCATCCGTGCGAGTAGCTCTGGACGCGGTCCGATCAACGCTTTATCTCCTGTGCCCGCCGGACTCCCGGCAAGCCGCTGTTGGACCGATCGAGAACGCAACCCGCCATGGGACAGGACGACACCTCACGCCCCTATCCTGAAGCCGAGCCGAACCCCAGCTTTCCCGCCGTCGAGCGAGAGATTCTGGCGTTCTGGCAGCGCGAGGGGATTTTCGAGCGTTCGGTGAACGACCGGCCCGCGGTCCGGGACGGCGCCAGCAACGAATACGTGTTCTATGACGGCCCGCCCTTCGCCAACGGTCTGCCGCATTACGGCCACCTAGCCACCGGCTTCGTCAAGGACATCGTACCGCGCTACCAGACCATGAAGGGCAAGCGGGTCGAGCGCCGGTTCGGCTGGGACTGCCACGGGCTGCCCGCGGAGCTGACCTCCGAAAAGGAGCTGGGCATCTCGGGCCGTCAGGAAATCCTGAAATTCGGCGTCGCCAGGTTCAACGAGCACTGCCGCACCTCGGTGATGCGGTTCACCCAGGACTGGGAAGACTACGTTACCCGCCAGGGCCGCTGGGTCGATTTCCAGAACGACTACAAGACCATGAACCTGCCGTTCATGGAGAGCGTGATCTGGGCGTTCAAGCAGCTGTTCGACAAGGGCCTGGTCTATGAGGGCCACCGCGTCGTTCCCTATTCCTGGGCGGTGCAGACGCCGCTGTCGAATTTCGAGACCCGGCTCGACAACGCCTACCGCGAGCGGCAGGACCCGGCGCTGACCGTGGGCTTCCTGCTGGAGCCGATGGATGGCGAGACGGTGCAGACGCGGCTGCTGGCGTGGACGACGACGCCCTGGACCCTGCCGTCCAACCTGGCGCTGGCCGTCAACAAGGGGCTGGACTACGCCGTGCTGGAGCATGACGGCCAGCGGGTGATCCTGGCGACGACGGCGCTGGAGCGCTACGACCGCGAGCTGGGCGGCTGGGAGCGCGTCGGCACGGTGACGGGCGCGCAGCTCGAGGGCCGGCGCTACACGCCGCTGTTCGATTACTTCCAGCACCTCGACGCCTTTCGCGTGCTGACGGGCGACTTCGTCTCCGATACCGATGGCACGGGCACGGTCCACATCGCGCCGGGATTCGGCGAGGACGACATGGACGTGGCGCTGGCCAACGGCATCCCCATCGTGGTGCCGGTGGACGAAGCCGGCCGGTTCACCGCCGAGGTGCCCGACTATCAGGGCGAGAACGTGCTGGAGGCCAACAAGGCCATCATCCGCGACCTGAAGGCCCAGCCCGGCGTGATCGTCCGGCACGAGACCTATCTGCACAACTACCCGCATTGCTGGCGCACCGACACGCCGCTGATCTACAAGGCGATCACCGCCTGGTACGTCAAGGTGACGGCGATCCGCGAGCGCATGGCCGAGCTCAACAAGGGTATCGTCTGGAACCCGGAGCACATCCGCGACGGCCTGTTCGGCAACTGGCTGGAAAACGCCCGCGACTGGAACGTCAGCCGCAACCGGTTCTGGGGCTGCCCGATCCCGGTGTGGCAGAGCGACGACCCCGCATACCCGCGCATCGACGTCTACGGCAGCCTCGACGAGCTGGAGCGCGATTTCGGCGTGCGCCCGACCGACCTGCACAAGCCGGCGATCGACGAGCTGGTGCGCCCGAACCCGGACGATCCCACCGGCCAGTCCATGATGCGCCGCGTGCCCGAGGTGCTCGACGTGTGGTTCGACAGCGGCTCCATGCCGTTCGCCCAACTGCACTATCCGTTCGAGAACAAGGAGCGGTTCGAGGCCAATTTCCCGGCCGACTTCATCGTCGAATACGTGGCCCAGACCCGCGGCTGGTTCTACACGCTGATGGTGCTGTCGACGGCGCTGTTCGACCGGGCGCCGTTCCGCACGGCGGTATGCCACGGCGTGGTGCTGGACGAGAACAGGCAGAAGCTGTCCAAGCGCCTGCGCAACTATCCCGACCCCATGGAGGTGTTCGACGAGTACGGCGCCGATGCGCTGCGCTGGTACATGATCTCGTCGCCGCTGCTGTCGGGCGGCGACCTGTCGATCCCGCGCGAGGGCTCGGGCATCGCCCAGGCGCTGCGCCCGGCGATCATCCCGCTGTGGAACGCCTATTCGTTCTTCACCCTGTACGCCAATATCGACGGCTACCGGGCAAAGGTCCGCGCCGACCAGAAGGGCGTATTGGATCGCTACGTGCTGGCCAAGACCCGCGAGCTGATCGAGAACATCGAGGGCCGCCTCGACGCCAACGACCTGCCCGGCGCCTATGCGGTCGTGCCGCTCTATATCGACGCGCTGAACAACTGGTATATCCGCCGCAGCCGCGCCCGGTTCTGGCGCGAGGCCGACGACGGCGACAAGCGCGACGCCTACGACACGCTCTATACGGTGCTGACCAACGTCACCCGCACGCTGGCGCCGCTGATGCCGTTCATCGCCGAGCGCATCTACAAGAACCTGACCGGCGAAACCTCGGTGCACCTCAGCGCGTGGCCCGACGCCGCCGCCCTGCCCGCCGAGCGGGAGCTGGTGACGCGCATGGACCGCGTGCGCGAAATCTGCACCGCGGTGATGTCGATCCGCGAGGCCAGGAGCCTGCGCACCAGGCTGCCGCTGAGAACCCTGACCATCGCCCATCCGGACGCGCGGGCGCTGGCGGAGTACCAGGCGCTGATCGGCGACGAGGTCAATGTGAAGTCCGTCGTGCTGTCGACCGATCCGGCGTCCATGGGCGAGCAGCAGCTGAAGGTCAACCCGCAGATCGGCAAGCGCATCGGCGGCAAGATGAAGGACGTGATGAACGCCCAGCGCTCCGGCGACTGGACGAAGACCGAAGGCGGCCGCATCGCCATCGCCGGCATCGAGCTGGAGCCGGAAGACTTCGCCCTGCGCGTCGTCACCGGCGAGGGCCTGGATTCCGAGCCGTTCGACGGCGGCCGCGGTGTCGTGGTACTCGACACCCGGGTCTATGACGACCTGGAGCGCGAAGGCTGGGCGCGCGACTTCGTGCGCCTGGTGCAGCAGACCCGCAAGGACGCCGGCCTTGAGGTCACCGACCGCATCCGCCTCGCCGCCCGGGTGCCGGAGAACGTGGCCGGTGCCCTCGCCGAACACCGCGACCATGTCTGCCGCGAGACGCTGGCCGTGGACCTTCGCTTCGACGAGGACGTGCCCGGCGGCTACAGGGCCGAGCACAAATTGTCCGGCGCCACCGTCACCATCGAGCTGGCGCGGGCCTGAACGGATGGTCGCTTTCCGCTAAGCTTCTGTCCTGGGAATAGCGGAGACTCGCCATGTACACCAATCTTCTCGCGCCGATGATCGCCCTGGTGCTGTGGACATTCGTGATGTGGGCCTGGCTTTACGCCACGCGCATCCCGGCGATCCGGCGGCTGCGAGTCCCGCTGGAAGCCAACCAGCCGAAGGAAGCGTTCAACGCCCAGCTTCCGCCGGAAGTGCGCTGGAAGGCGGACAACTACAACCACCTGCTGGAGCAGCCGACACTGTTCTATGCGGTGGTGATCGCCTTGTGCCTGCTGGAGCAGGACAACATCCTGAACGCCGCGCTGGCATGGCACTATGTGGGATTCCGGGTCATGCACAGCCTGGTGCAGGCGACGGTCAACATCATCCTGCTGCGGTTCGGCCTGTTCATGCTGTCGAGCCTGATGCTGCTCGCGCTGACGGTCCGCGCCGCGCTGGCGGTGTTTTGAGCAAGCAGGCGTGACTGTTCTGTCGCGGCCTGTTACTGTCGCCGTCCGTCGCGGACGCAGGGGAGTGCATGATGGGTTTCGAGGACGCCAAAAAGCCGGAGGACGTCAACCTGCTGGACAAGGACATCCAGGAATGTCCGTACCAGGCCTACAAGGTGCTGCGCGAGCAGGCGCCGGTCTACAAGGACCCGAACACCGGCTTCTATGTCGTCACCAAGTATGACGACCTGAAGGAAGTGCTGCGCAAC
The DNA here is from genome assembly GCA_022844405.1 of Sphingomonadales bacterium. Taxonomy (GTDB): domain Bacteria; phylum Pseudomonadota; class Alphaproteobacteria; order SMXS01; family SMXS01; genus RI-34. The sequence continues at coordinate 17,859 of JALHLV010000008.1, forward strand.
TACGACCTCTACACCCGCGACATCTCGGGCACCTACGACAAGACCGTCGAGACCAAGCGCGCCGGCTACTGGCGCAACGCCGACGCGGTGCGCGCCATCTTCCGCGAGAAGGGCTGGCCGCAGGTCGACAGCTTCGGCCGCGAGCCGCCGACCCATGGCGAGCTGCGCCGCTATATCGACCCGTCCTTCACCGCCGGCCGCATCAGGAAGAGCGAGCACAAGATCGTCGAGCTGATCGAGGACCTGATCGACCAGTTCATCGACGACGGCGAGGTGGAGTTCATCGGCCAGTTCTGCGTGCCGCTGCCCATGCATGTCATCGCCGACCGTCTCGGCCTGCCCAGCGAAGACCTGCCGAAGCTGAAAGCATGGTCGCAGGACCAGTTCATCGCCATGAGCCAAGGACTGAGCGAGGACGAGGAGATCGCCTGCGCCACCCGGCTGACCGAGTTCCAGCACTATCTGGTGAAGAAGTTCGACGAGAAGCGCGCCAACCCGCAGGAAGACATCATCTCCGACCTGGTGACGGCGAAGAACGACCAGGGCGAGCCGCTGTCCCTGATCGAGTTGCTGGGCACCACCTTCGCGCTCAACATCGGCGGCAACGAGACCACCACCAATTCCATTGCCGCCGGCATGCTGATGCTGATGCAGCAGCCCGACAAGCTGGCCGAGATCCAGGCGGACCGGTCGCTGCTGAAGAATTTCATCGAGGAGATCATCCGGCTGGAGACCCCGGTGCAGAGCCTGTTCCGCATCGCCCGCAAGGAGTCGGTGCTGCGCGGCGTGACCATCCCGAAGAACGCCATAATCGACATGCGCTTCGGCGCCGCCAACCGCGATCCCGACGAGTTCGAGAACCCGGACGACATGGACCTGCACCGCAAGAGCCCCGGCAAGCACATGGCCTATGGCACCGCGCACCATCACTGCATCGGCGCGCCGCTGGCCCGGCAGGAAATGATGCTGGCGTTCGGCATCGTGCTGGACCGCATGGCCAACATCAGGCTGGCGCACGGCAAGAACGACTTCACCCATCATCCGCACTTCGCCCTGCGCGGGCTGAAACAGCTTCACCTGACGTTCGACAAGACGCGGTAACCGGACGGCGATCGCCTGTTTCCGACCTGGCCTTTTTTTGGCGCGGTTGCGGTTTACGGGCGCGTCAAGAAAGCTTAATCATTCCGCAGGGCCAACAACCTTCCGGACCGTCATGCCGTCACCCGATCCGCTTGAAAGCACCATGGTCTTCTCGACCGCGCCGGCGCGTTCCGTGCGCGCCGAGGCTGATGAGATGGGGCACTACCTGTTGATCCTGGAAGGTGCCCAGGCCGGCCAGCGCTTCGAGATTGGCAACCAGCCGCTGGTCATCGGCCGCGAAGCCGGGTGTGACCTGGTGTTGCCGGACGGCCAGGTGTCTCGTCGGCATTGCTCGGTCGAACTGCGGTTCGAAACCGCCATCCTGACCGACCTTGGGTCGACCAACGGCACCCATGTGGCCGGCACCCGCATCAGCCAGCCATTCACCCTGACCGAGGGCCTGGTGTTCACCCTCGGCGGGCACGTGCTGCAATATGAGCGCCGGAACCGGCGCGAAACCAAGGAATCACAAGACCTGGACCGGGCGCTGGCCAAGGCCAGCAGCTACGTCCACTCGCTGCTGCCCGCGCGGGTCTTCGAGGGTCCCATCCTCACCGACTGGTTCTACCTGCCCTGCGAGCGGCTGGGCGGCGACGCGTTCGGTTACTACCGCCTCGATGACGAGCATTTCGTGGGCTACATCGTCGACGTGTCGGGCCACGGCGTCGCCGCGGCCATGCATTCGGTGTCGCTGCTCAACGTGCTGCGCCAACGCGCGCTGCCCGAGACCGACTTCAGCGACCCGGGTCAGGTGCTGCGCAAGCTGAACCGCATGTTCCCCATGGACCAGCACGACGACATGTACTTCACCATGTGGTACGGCGTGTTCAACACCCGCACCCGCGTGCTGAAATTCGCCTCGGCCGGCCACCATGCCGGCTTCCTGGTGCCCGCGCGGCGCGCCGACGCCGCGCCGCTGCCGTTGCAGTGCCGCGGTCCGCTGATCGGCATGTTGCCGGATTTCGAGTTCAGGTCCGAGACGGCGACGATTCCCGAGGGCGCCACGCTCTACCTGTTCAGCGACGGCGTGTTCGAGATCGTCACCGATGCCGGCCAGGAGTGGAGCATGGACGAATTCAAGGACCTGCTCTGCCAGCCGCTCGATCCCATGCTGACCGAGCCCGAGCGGCTCCACGCTCATGTGCGCGCCCTGTCGCGCCCCGGTCCGTTCGACGACGACTTTTCGATCCTGACCGTAACATTTCATTAACATTCGGCCCTTACTATCGGGCCGGGCTGGGCGGTCGGGTGACCGCGCTATTGAAGGGGCGTATCATGGATATGGATGTCACCGACCTGGGCAACAACACGGTGAAGATCGCGCTGCACGGCCGGCTGGATACGCCCGGCGTGGACCAGATCGAGACCCGCTTCTCGGCCACCATCGTGCCGAAGGGCAAGCATGCCATCGTCGACCTGTCGGGCGTGTCGTTCGTGGCGTCGATGGGCCTGCGCATGTTCATCTCGGTGGGCCGCGCGGTGAACGGCAAGGACGGCAAACTGGTGCTGCTGAACCCGCAGAGCCTCGTCAGCGAAGTGTTCGACAACGCCGCCCTGAGCCAGATCATCCCGGTCGTGTTCGACGAACAGGAAGCCCTCAAGCTGGTGGCGTGACCGGTCGCGTCGGTTCCCCATGGAGGCGGCGATGACATCCGGCCAAACGCTGCTGCGGATCGGTCGCGGCATGAAGGAACTGACCCGCGGCCTCACCGAGCTCGGGGACGTGCTTGACGCCCATGGCGTCAGCGCCCGCGGCCGCTTCCAGGCCGAGCTGGTGTTCGAGGAGATGGTCACCAACGTCATCCGCTACGGCTATGACGACGAGGAGCTGCATGTCGTCGATGTGGCGGTCGGCGTCAACGATGACGACGTGGTCCTGGTGGTGAGCGACGACGGCCGTCCGTTCAATCCACTGGAACGGCCGGACCCGGCGCTGCCAAAGTCGCTGGACGAGGCGCAAGTCGGCGGCCTGGGCATCATGCTGGTGCGCAAGGCCGCGCGTGCGGTGTCCTACGCCCGGACGGACGGGCGCAACCACCTGACCGTGGTCATTCCCCGAGACTGATCCGTCGCCGCGGCTTTCGCACGCCACGGCGAGACCGCCCCTGCCCGCAAGCGCCCTAACCCGCCTCGATGATCACGAAGGACAGATTGTCGGGCGCGCCCCGGTCGAGGCAGGTCACCTCGATGGTTTCGGCGGCGTCCATCAGATTGCCGATACCGGACATGTTCGCGAGCTCGGGGTCGCTGAGCACCCCGGTCACGCCGTCCGTCGCCAGCACCAGCCGGTCTCCCGGTTCGATCGGACCATGGCAGGTGTCCACCTGCAGTTCCTGGTGGGCGCCGAGCGCGCGGGTGATGACGTTGCGCATCGGGTGGACGCTGGCGTCGGCCTGGCTGAGTTCGCCCGCGTCGACGAGCTGCTGGACATAGGAGTGGTCGCGGGTGAGCCGGGTGAGCGCGCCCTTGCGCAGCCGGTAGAGGCGGCTGTCGCCGACCCACAGGCAGGCATAGAAGTCCTGGTAGATCAACACCGCGACGACCGTGCTGCCCATGGTTCGCTGCTGCGACTGGCGGGTGCCCTGGGCATAGAGGTCGTCGTTGATCCGGTACAGGTCCTCGCGCACCTCCTTCAGGAAGGTACGGCCGTCGATCGGCGGCTTCACCTTGGCGAGGCGTTCGATGATCATGGCGCTGGCCACATCGCCTGCCCGGTGTCCACCCATCCCGTCGGCGACCACCCACAGGCCGATATCGGTGCGTTCGAGGAACGCATCCTCGTTGTGCGGACGCACCTTGCCGGTGTGCGTCCTGCCGATCGACCTGAAGCTGAGCTTTCCTCCGTACACGGCGCTGCTTTGCCCGTTTCTCGCTAATACCATCGGGGCAGAAGGTACGCGTCGTTGTCCAGCGATGACGGATGTACCCCCTTTCCCAGCACGATCTTGATGCCGTCATCAGGCGGCGCCGATGGCCCCCCCATCGGCTCGGTGATGATGCTCATGAGACGTTGCCCCCTTTCCCTTGCCCAGGGATCGAGCTGGCGGCCCAGCGCCGCCAGCCGTTGCGCCGCGAGATCCGGCACCGCCGGGTCCCGTTGCGCGATCAGATAGACCGGCCCGCGCGCCGCCCCGGCGGCGGCCCCGATCCTACGGACGACGCCACTGTTGGCCTGGTCCGGCGTGGCGGTTCCGGTGTGGAAAATCAGGTCGCCGGACACGCCGACGACCAGCGACGGCCCCCTGTCGTCGAAGTTCACCACCTTGGTGGCGATGTCGCCCTGAAGCAATGAGCGGACCTTGCCCGGCACCATGTCCGGCTGCGGCTGAAGCTCGGCGCTGCGCAGCACGGCGGGGTCGCCCTCGGCGCCTCCGGCGACGATCGTGGGCGCGGTGTCGCCGAAAATCCAGACCGCGACGGCCAGCGAGGCGATGACGAACAGCACCAGGCCGATGGCCATGGTGAACGGATTGAGATAGGCGAGCGCCTTGTGCGCGCCGCTGTGGGCGGCCAGCGACACCGAGGTGCGCGGACGGGATTGGCCGTGCTCGCGGATCGCCGTCAGCAGCCGCTCGCGGTACTGGATCAGCAGCAGCGGCCCGCGCGCGTCGGTGCGCATGGGACCCTCGAAGCCCAGCGCCAGCGCCACGTAAATCAGCTCCAACGTGTCGTAGAACCCGGCCGGCGCGGCGAGCGCCTCCTCCATCAGGTCGAACACCTGCTGGCCGTCGCGTGCTTGCGCCGCCAGCAGGTGCTGGCGCCACTCGGCCTTGCCGGGCCACGGACCGTTGAGCGCGATGTCGTCGAGCAGCGCGGCGAGGATCAGTTCGCCGTTGCGCGACGGCCCGTCATCGACCGGCTGGCGATTGATCTGGTTGCGATAGGCCTGCAGGCCGCGCTGCGCGGCCGAGCGGATATCGGCCATGGAAAGGTAGTCGTCCGGCTTGTTGCGCAGGCTTTCGGCCAGGGTCAGCATCTCGGCGCCGGCCACCACCAGCGGGTTGCCGCGCTTGAGATTCACCTCGACGCGGCCGAATGTCAGCTTGTCCAGCGCCTCGCCCGGCGCGTGGTCCGACGCGCCGCCCAGCAGGAACGGATTGAGCGACTCCACCGCCTCGGCGCGCGCGGCGCGGCGCGGCGCGCGCGCGCCGCCTCCGCCGTTGCCGTCGAACTCGAATGGGTCGTTGGACTGCATGGCCCTCGTTGCCTTGTCCCTAGCCTTGTTTCATCGGGGCGCCCGCAAAGGCGCCATGTCGATTCCGCTTACAGATCCGCATTCTGCAGTTGCCTCAGCCTGTCGTCGTAGCCGCGCCGGAAATCCGCCATGAACGAGCTGCGGTCCAGGTCGGCGATGTCGCGCTCGAGCTGCTCGAAATACGCCCGGTAGGTGTCCCACGCCGCCGCCTTCTTGCCGCCCGCGGTGACGATCGACATGGTGCTGCGCTTGCCCAGCAACTCCTCGATCTCGTCCGGGTTGAGCCGGTTCACCAGGCCCACCAGCGCCCGGTGCATGCCCGACAGCACCGCGATCTGGTGCCGCTTGACGTCGCGGAACGTGGCCTCGACCGCTTCCTCGGACGCCAGGTAGCCGGTCTGGTCGCCGCGCAACAGGCGCACCGCCAGTTCGTCCGGCATCAACGACTTGAACGGATTGGCGTTGGCCGGCGTGACCATGGTCTGCTCGGCGCGGAACTGCGCCTTCACCGCCGACCGGTCGCGCAGCAGGTCGTGCACATGGCCGATGATCTGGCGGTAGAGCCGTCCGGCGCGCTTGAGCACCGCCGTCGCATCGGCGCCGCGCATGGTCGACAGGTCGAGCCTCGCGCCATCCATGAACGCGACCAGCGCACTGTCGCGGGGAATCTCCGCGAGCGCCGCGACCGGCTGGGGCGCCCGCACCGGCTCGGGCTCCGGTTCGCCGAACGGGTTGTCGGGGTTGAATGCGTCCAGGTCGCCCTGGGTGCTGTCCGGATCGGGCTCGCTCTCCTCGACCAGGATGGTCAGCTCGTACTCACCGATCCGCAACTGATCTTCGTGCTCGACCTCGATGGCGCGCCCGCGTTCCAGGCGCGCGGTGTCGCCATTGAGGAAGATGCCGTTGGAACTCCTGTCCGTCACATAGATGCGGTCGCCGACCAGGCTGATCTCGCAATGGTGCCGCGACAGCAAGCGCGCACGGTCGGCCAAGACCCAGCCGCAGTCGGGCGCGCGCCCGAGCACCAGGGAGCCGCCCTGAAGCGTCCGCTCATCCTCCACCACATCGCCATCGTCGCCTGGACGCGTCAGGCGCAACTTCACCAACGTCAAGCCGCTTCTCCCTCGATCGCTTCCGGCACGGGCCGCGGTTTCCGCCGCGCCGGCACGTCAGCCCAATCTCCCTGAAAATCTTGACCGGTCATAGGGACGCGAGCAACCCCATGTCCTTGAGCCGCGCACGGCGCTGGCCACGGTCCGTGTCCAGGTCGGCGACCAGCGCGCGGTAGTCGGGCAACGCGCGCAGCGAGGCGAGCGCCGGGTCCCAGCTTACCATGGATACCCCGGCGAAGCGCCGGGACACGGCGCGCCGGAGCGCCACCATGGCCTTGTCGGGCTTGCCCTCGAGCGCGTCGATGCGCGCCTCCAGATAGGCGAAAGAAGGATGTTCGAAGCCCATCGCCCGCTGGCGCTCGAGCCAGACGCGGGCGCCGTCGAGCAACGGCCGGGCGCCGGCCGCGTCGTTGAGCGCCATGCGGGCGCCGGCCAACGCCATGGCGGGCATGACGATGGGCGAGCGGCCGTAAAGCGGTCCGACGCCGTCCCTCGAAAACGCCTCGAACGGTGCCAGCAGATCGACGACCGCCCGGTGGTGTCCGGCGGCGTATTCGGCGTCGGCGAGGGCAAACAGCCGCTCCGGGTCGCCCGGATCGGTGGCGAAGCGACGCCTGGCTTCGGCGAGGGCATCCTCGGTCCGGCCCTGCGCCAGCAGGACGAGGTCCTTGCCGCCATCGAGCCACTGTCCGGCCTCGCCGGTCGCGCCCAGGTCGAGATAGGCGACGCCGAGCATCCGCCTGACCTTGGGGTCCGACGGATCGGCCTTGCTGGCGCGCTGCAGTATCTGGATCGCATCGACCGGCCGCCAGTCGTCGGCAAGCCGCGCGCCGCGGGCCGCCAGCAGGTTCTCGTTGCCGGGATAAAGACGCTCCAGCCGGTCGAGCAGCGCGTCGGCTTCGAGCCGGCGGTCGCTGACCGCCAGCAGGCGCGACATGTTGAGGCCGATGGCGAGCGAGTCCGGATCCTGCTCGTGGGCACGGGTGAGCTGCGTGATGCCGTCGCTCAGCCGGCCGCTCGATGCATAGGCGTGGTGAAGCCACAGCCTGGCCTTGGCGAGGCCGGGTTTCCTGTCGAGCGCCTTCTTGAGCTTGGCGATGGCGGCTTCGGTGTCGCCGGCGGCGAGGTCGATCAGGCCGCCGGCGGCCTGCGCCTCGGCCAGCGTCGGGTCGAGCGCCAGGGCTTTGGCCACGAAGGGCCGCGCCTTCGCGACGGCGTCGGGCAGCGGCACCTCGCCATAGGTTTCCCATCCGCGGCCCTGCAGCAGCAGCGCCTCGGCGAGCGCGGCGTAGGCCGGCGCGGAGGTCGGATTCCGGGTAATCGACTGCTCGAACGACGTGATCGCGGCCGACAGCGCGCCGCCGGTCCGCTGGGCGAGCTTGCCTTGCCCGGCGTCCATCAGCTTGCGCGCCTGGATGGCAGCGCCGTCCTTGTCGGCTTCGGCCGTCGTGGCCGGCACGATTACCTTGCGCACGTCGTCGACGATGGACTGGCTCAGATCGTCCTGGACCGCCAGCATGTCGGCCATTTCGCGGTTGAACGTCTTGGACCAGAGCTGCACGCCGCGGTCCGTGTCGATCAGTTGCGCCATGACCCGCAGCCGGGTGCCGGAGCGCTGCACGCTGCCGTCGAGCACCACGGGGGCGTCCAGCTTCTTGCCGATCTGGCGCAGATCTTCTTCCTCGGCGGGCTTGGCCGACGCCGGCCCGGCGATCACCTTGAGACCCTGCACGCGGGCGAGGCGGTTGCGTATGTCCGACGTGATGGCGCGGGACACGCCCTCCTGCTCGGGCTCGACGGACAGATTGGCGAAGGGAAGCACGGCCACGGTGCCGATGACCGGCATTCCCGACTGCACCGTCTCGGCGCCGCGCTGCTGGATCGAATAGCCGATATAGGCGCACAGCGCGACGATGCCGATCAGGATAGCATAGTCGCTGTAATGGGCCTGCGTGGCGGCCACGTGCCGGTGATGGTCCAGTTCGCCGGTGCGCCGCAGCCCTTCCGGCGTCAGCTCGAACGCCCATGTCACCAGCATGATGATCGGGAACGCGATGGCGAGCATCAGGAACACGAAGGTGGTCGACCATTTCGGCAGATCGAACGCGTCCACCAGCGGCGGAAAGAGCTGGATCATGCTGCCTGCGACAAGCGCGTACACGCCCGCGACCCGGAACATGTTTCGCCGCTTCAGCTCGTCAAAAACGCGCACCGCCCCTCCTGGGTCAGACAACGGCTTCAGTTTCCCCGATAAGCCCAAGCACTATATGCGATAATCTTGGTGCTGTGTAGCGTCCCTCACGCAGGCGTGCTTGGAGGCCTCGGGTCGCCTCGATCGATTCGCCGACGCAACGAGGGCGGCCTTCCCGGTTGCCCGGTCCGACCGCCGTGCCGCGGGACGATCGGACGGCGCGGCACCATCCGATTGACCGGGAACGACGATTGCCGTTCACGGCATTGTGCGCGTGCTGCAAAGCAGCATCATCGACAAAGACCATTTACGATTGCGGCCGGATAGCTGATCATAACCGCGCTCAGCACGGGCGTGAACGGTGCAAGCGGATCGGCCACAGTGGAAGCCGTACCGCTAGCAGGGGGGCTGTACCGGTCTGCTGGCATCGACCTAGCTTGAATCACCTTAAAGGGGGATGTGTCCGTGTCACAGTTCAATACGCTATTGGGCGCCGCGGTCGCTGCGGCATTGTTGAGCGCTTGCGCGGCGCAGCAGGCCGCGGCGCCGCCACCGCCGCCGCCGCCACCGCCTGTCGCAGCGCCCGTCGAGGCGGCTCCCGCTGCGGTCGAACCGGTCTATACGGCGACACCCGACCTGAAGCCCAAGGAGCGTTTCAGGAAGGCGGTCAAGGACCTCGAGACCGGCCAGGCCGGACAGGCCAAGGCCGAACTGCTGCAGTATCTGGTCGACGTGCCCGAGAACAACAGGCGCGCCCAGGCGCTGCTGTCGCAGATCGAATCCCCGATCGAGGAATACTTCCCGCCGGAAAGCTTCACGGTCGTGGTGGGCACCGGCGAGTCGATCTCGACGCTGTCCCAGACATTCCTGGGCGACGCCCTGAAGTTCTACGCGCTGTCGCGCTACAACGGCATTGCCAATCCCAGCCAGGTTTCGGTGGGCCAGACCATCAAGATCCCGCGGACGCCGCAGACGCTGGCGGCCAAGGACGCGCGTGACAAGGGCATCGTCGCCAAGCCGGCGGCGCCCGAGGCCGCACTGGCCGCCGCCGTCGAGGAAGAGGAGGAGGAACAGCCCGCCGCCGAAACCAAGCCGCCGCCCGCCAGGGCCGTGCCGAAGGGCACCATGGAAAGAATTCGCGGCATGGCCGCGTCCGGCAACACCGACGGTGCGATCAAGGAGATCGAGGCCAACAAGCTGGGTGCGGGCCTGTCGACGGCCGACGCGACCTTCGTCGCCGACACCTACCTGGCGAGCGCCAGGTCGTTGCAGGGATCGAACCCGGCTCTGGCCGGAACGCGCGCCCAGAAGGCCGGCGACATGTATCTGAAGATGGGCGACAAGCCGGACAAGGCGCTGGAAGCCGCCCAGATGGCCTCCACGCTCAACCCCGGCGGCGCCGGCACCCAGAAGCTGTTGACCTCGGCCAAGACCGCGGCCGCGGACCGCCACTACCGCAACGGCCTGTCGGCGTTCCGCAAGCAGGAGCTGGATGCGGCGATCAAGGCGTGGGACAAGGTGCTGGAGATCGACCCCAACCACGAGAACGCCAAGCTGCAGCGCGCTCAGGCCGTTGAACTGAAGGAGAAGCTCTCCAAGCTTCGGTGATCGGCTGAAAGTTGGAAGGACCGGCGTCCGCGGGACGCCGGTCCTTTTCCTTTGGCGAGCCGCGTCCGCCGCCGTCAGTTCTTCGGCTTGGCGGCCCGGATGCGGCCCAGGTTTTCCTGCATCTTGCGGGCCTGGTTGAGGCTCTGCTTGTAGCGCCAGTTCTCCGGGTCGAGGCTGACTGCTTCGGCGAGCTGCTCGACAGCCTTGGGCAGGTTCGAGTTCATCACCGCGAGCCCCGCGCTGTAGAGCTGTCCGGCCAGTTCGAGCCGCACGACCTTGGCCTTTTCCTGGAGCGCAGGCTTCTCGTCGTCGTCGGCCACCTCGGACACCGTGTCCAGATAGGTCAGCGCCTCCCGGTAGCGCCCCTTGGCCCGGCTTTCATCGATCAGGTTGACATAAGCCGACTTGCGGTAGCCGGCGGCCGACTTGCTGCCAGGGTTTCGCTTCAGGAACTGGTCCGAGATGTCGATCACCTTGCGGTAGTCGCCCTTCTTCAGCGGCACGTTGACCTGGGCCTCGAACTCCTCGCTGGTGTCCTGCTCGCGCGCCACCGTCGCGCGATACTCGGTCATCGCCTCCTTGTCCTTCTTGCCCTGGTTGGCGAGGGCAACGGTCCGGTCGATCGTGCGCAGGCGGGCGACGGCGGTCTCGTCGCCGGGATCGAGCGCGAGCAGCTTGAGGAACGCGGCCTGAGCCTGCCTGTTCTGTCCCCTGGCCAGCGCGGCATCGCCTTCCTTCAGGTACTCGTCCTTGCGGGCGTCGATGGTCTCGGTCAGGTCGGCGATGCGGGTCCGCGACTCCTCGTCCTTGGGATCGGCGGCCGACACGTAGCGCCATTCGCGCCGGGCCTCGACCAGCTTGCCCTTGAGCTCCAGGTCTCTCGCCAGCTGCTTCTTGCCGGCGACGAAGGTGGTCAGTGCCGTATCGTTGCCCGGCGGCACCGAAACCGTCTCCCAGTTGCTGTTGGTTGTGTTGCAGGCGGCGAGCAGAAGGCCTGTCAGGACGGCCGGCAGAAGGCGTTGTTTCATCGGACCGTTCACCGCAGCTTCATGTCGACGCGGACGGCGACATATTTCTGGAAGTCCGACAGCTTGTCGTCGGAGTAAACCATGTCCCGCCGCAGAATCAGCGGATCGGCGAACGACGGGTTGCCGCCGCGCTGCACCGTCGCCGCGGTGCTGTAGTCACGGTCCCGGAGGATCGACATCACGGTCGGGCTGGTGTCGCCATAGGGATAGGCGAAGTGCTTGATGGGCTTGCCCAGTTTCGACGACAGCACGCCCTCGGGCGTCACGATCTCCTTGGCCACCCGCTCCCTGTAGGCGTTGCCGGTCGATTCGTTGGGCAACAGCGCCATGCTGGTATGGGTCTTGGAGTGCGATTCCACGTCGATCAGGCCGCTGGCCTCCATTTCGTTCATCTGCGCCCAGGTCATCGCCATGCCGGCGCCGACGAAATCCGAATAGACATAGACGGTTGCCGGGAAGCCGTACTTCTTCAGGATCGGGAACGCGATGTCGTAGGTCGAGCGGTAACCGTCGTCGATGGTGATCACCACTGCCTTCTCGGGCAGGGCCTTGGCACCGCTCAGGAACGCATGCATGTCGGACAGGTCGACGACCGTATAGCCGTTGTTCTTGAGCCAGGCCATCTGCTGCTCGAAGGCGTTCTGCGACACCTCCATCCGGTTGCGCGCCCGGTTGCCCGCGCCGAACTGGTGGTAGCAGAGGATCGGCACCACCTGGTAGCCGTCGGCATCGACCGACCACGCCTTGCCGGCGCGCAGCGGGATGACGACGATCTGCCCCGGCGTCACGGTCTGTGTGCCGTTGGCCTCGACGATACCGGCGACCTTGGCCTCGTCGTCGAGGTAGGTCTTCGCCAGGGTGCCCAGCGTGTCCCTGGGACCCGCCCGGACCAGCACGAAATCATCGGTCCGCGCCACGACGGCGTCGCGCGGCGCCTCGACCCGGACCTGTTCGGTGGCGCAGCCCGCCAGCATCGCCCCGAAAGCAGCCGCGGAAATCAGCCGCGTGAGAATCCTCGAGATGGTCATGGGACTAACGCTTTCTCTTCGACCGCGCGGCCGGCCCGGGATCGTCCGGCGCGTCCGCGAAGGGATCGTCCTCGCGCGCCGGCTCGTTCTCGTTGAAGGGATCGCTTTCCAGGAACGGGTTCTCGCGGGTCGGTGCTGGCGCGGCCGCTCCGCTGGGCGCGATCAGCGTGGCGTCGATCACCGGCCGGACCGCCGGGCCGACCGAAATGGTGGTGAGGTCGCCATCGGTCGGCGGGGAGTCGTCATCGTCGCGCCACATGGCCGGGATCGGCTTGGCCGATATGTCGGGTACGTCGGAGCCCTCGGCGGCGTGCTTGGCGACGAGGCCGTTCAGCGCCTCGGCCATACGATTGAAGGTGTTGAACAGTTCGCCGATTTCATCGCGCCGGACTTCCGAGATGCGCTGGTCGAAATCGCCGGCCGCCACCGCCAGCATGACCTGGCGCAGCCGCTTCATCGGCTTGGCGATCAGGCCGCCGAAAACGTAGAGCATCACCACCACGGCGATCACGGTGAGCACCACCACGCCCATCATCAGCAGCCGGGTGATCGCCATCACGCGGTCCAGCCCGGCCTTGGAGGTGCTCATATAGATGCGGCCGACCTCCTTGTTCTGGAACAGGATCGGCGTGTCGAAGGTGAACACGCTGTTGCCGTCCGGCAGACGGACCGTGGACGCGGTGACGTCGGGCGACCGCTTCAGGACCTCCATGTCCTTGGGCGCAATATAGGGCTTGCCGGCGAGCGCCGGGTCGCTGGCGGCCCGGATGGTGCCGGTGTGGTCGACCACGGACAGATTGGCGAAGGTGTCGCGCTCGCTGGCGTCCTGGACGAAGGTCTCCAGCCTGATCCAGTCCTCGCTGAGCACCGGGATCGCCGACTCGGTGGCGATGAACTTGGCCAGCGACGATCCGGAATCCAGCTCCTGCTCCTGGATCGCCCGGCCCTGGAAGTGAAACACGGTGAACATGGCCGCGATCATGAACAACGCGAGGATGCCGCCCATGCTGGCGGCCCACTTGACCTTCAGCGGCACATATTTGTTGGCGGCGGCCTCCTGCTCCTGGTCGAGCAGGACATTCAGCTCACGCTGCAGGGCCTCGGCCACTTCGGCGCCGGTCTGGTAACGCTTCTCGGGCCGTTTGTTGAGCAGTTTGGTGACGACGCGCTGCAGGCCCACGGGCAGATCCGGCGCGCTCTTCCTGATCGGCTCCGGGTCCTGCTGGGTGATCTGCAGCAGCAGCGAGGTCATGGTGCTGGCGTTGAACGCCTTGGCGCCGGTGAACAGCTCGTAGAGGATGACGCCCAGGGAGAACAGGTCCGAACGCCCGTCGAGCTTTTCGCCCAGCGCCTGTTCCGGCGACATGTAGCGCGGAGTGCCCAGCACGGTGCCGGCGTGGGTCTTGCCCATGTCGTCGGCGCTGTCGCGGCGGGCGATGCCGAAGTCGGCCACCTTGATCGTCTCGCTGCCCCGCATGAACAGGATGTTCGCCGGCTTGATGTCGCGGTGGATGATGCCGAGCCGGTGGGCGTAGTCGAGTGCCTGGGCGAGCTGGATGCCGATAGAGACGATGCGCTTGAGCGGGATCTTCTCGTTCTTTTCCAGGAGGTCGCTGAGCGTCAGCTCCTCCAGGAACTCCATGGTGATGTAAGGCTTACGTCCGACGCGGCCCACGTCGAAGATGGTGACGATGTTGGGGTGCGAGATCGCGCCGGCGGCCCGCGCCTCGCGCAGGAATCGGTTCATGTATTCCTCGTCGACGCACAGCGCGTCCTTGAGGACCTTGATGGCGACGGTACGATCGATCTCGGGGTCGTAGGCCTTGTAGACCTCGGCCATCGCGCCTTCCCCGATCATGCCGTCGACCAGATATCGACCGATCGACTTCGTCTCCGTACCGTCTGCAGTCATGCAAGCCTCCTGCGCCTCCCCCCTGTATCCCGGAAGGCAACCTCCATGCGGCATCAACTCTAGTGCAGACAACAGGAATCAGCAAAGATTCTGCGCCGCAGCAAGCGTCAGCCGCCACGAATCCGTTCCGGTGCCGGAAAGGTGCCCACTCGCCCCTAACCGCCCGGATTGCTTAGTGTACGGCCTGCGGCCAGCGGTGCAAGGATACCGTTGTCCGAACCGTCGATGAGCACCGCGCCTACCGTCCGTGCATAAAACTCGGCCGGCCCCACGCCGCCGATCACGGAATAGGCATAGCCCTGCGACCGCTGGGCGTGAAGCACCGAAAGCAGCAGCGCCCGTCCGACCCCTTGACTACGCACGGCCTCCGCGACCCCCATGGGGCCGAAGAAATTGCGGCAGGCGGCGTCGTAGCAGGCGAATCCGAGCAGCTGACGGTCCTTGACGGCAATATGGCACGCGACGGGAAGACGCGAGAACGACACGTCCGTCTCGGCAGTCCAGCCCGGGAACAGCGCCGCCACCCAGGCCAGAACCGCGGGTTTCTCCAGCACCAGCGCGGGCCGCACGTCGATGCCGCTCGCCGCCATGCGGGCGAGGGCCTCGTCGAGGTCCGGAAGGTCGTAGAGCTTGGCGAGCATGTCGGGCATGGCGCAAGACTAGATCATTCCACCGCCGCCGTCCCGCCATCTTGTGTTGGAGTCGCCCGTGCCGGCGGGCCATAGTGCCAGCCAACCGAGACGGAGGACCGAATGGAACTGGGGCTGCAGGACAAGGTGGTTTTCATCGCCGGCGCGTCGCGCGGGATCGGCCGGGCCATGGCCGAGGCGTTCGCGCGCGAGGGCGCCAGGGTGGCGATCACGGGGCGCAGCGAAGAGGCGCTCGAAGAGGCGCGCGCCGCCCTTTCGGCCATTGCCGGAAAGGACAGCGTCGTTGCTGTGGCGGGCGACATGACGAAGTCCGCGGACATCGCCCGCTCGCTGGACCGTACCGAGGCCAAGCTGGGCGCCATCCACTGCGCCGTCGCCAATGTCGGCATCGGCAAGGCGCCGCTGGGCGTGGACGTCAGCGACGCGGACTGGGACGCCGACATCGCCCAGAACCTGACAGGCTCCATGTTCCTGGCGCGCGACGCCATCAAGCGCATGCTGAAGCGGCCGGCCGGGGACCGTGACGGCGCCAACGTGATCATGATCTCGTCCATCGCCGGCGTCGATGCCATGGGCACCGCCATACCCTATGCCGCCACCAAGGCGGCGATCAACCACGCCGCCCGCGCCATGGCCAAGCTGGTGGGCAAGGACGGCATCCGGGTCAACGCCATCGCGCCCGGCAACATCCTGTTCCCGGGCGGCAACTGGGAGAAGATCACCGCCAGCCGGCCCGAGTCATGGCAGCGCTGGATCGACCGGGAAGTGGCGCTGAAGCGTTTCGGCACGGTGGAAGAGATCGCCGACGCGGCGCTGTGGCTGGCGTCGGGCCGGGCCAGCTTCGTGACCGGCGCCACCATCGTCGTCGATGGCGGGCAGGTCCGCTAAAGCGCGTTCAGGGAAGCTGAATCAGATGCCCTTGGCGTCCTCGCGGGTGACCAGGTTCTGCCAGCTGTGCATGGAGATCAGGTGGCAGTAGATGACCGGCAGGGCGCCGCCGGCGCGCAGGGCTTCGAACGCATCGATGGGCAGGGCGTTCAGCTTCTTCTCGTCGACCAGCTTGAACCCGCTCAGCGAGACTTTCTCGCCGCTCTCCAGGGTGAACGTGCCGCGGTTGCTGGTGAACAGCTCGTACTGGCTCAGCAGCCTGCTGACCTCGCTGGTCTTCTGGAACTCGGCCTCGTACGCCTGGCAGAACTTGAGCGCGCTCTGGGTCACCTCGGTGCGTTTGCCGTCGAGGAAGAACGGGTTGTCGCGGTTCTCCATGATCCGCGTCGAGAAGCGCTCGATGCAGAGCGTCAGCGTCTTGGAATTGGCATTGCGCATGAACACGAACGGATAGCGGCGGACATAGGCCGGCGCATAGATGCCCTTGGCCCAGCTGCCATCCCTTTCGATGAACAGGTTCGAGCCCTGGCGCAGCCCCATCACCGCGACGGGAAACGGGTTCGGCGTGTCGGTGAACACGATCGGGTAGTGACGCACGGCGCGCGGCATTTCCGCGGCATTGATCGGCAGCGAATTGGCCGAGCGGGCGAAATCGTACCTCACTTCGGGGACAAGGCTGATGTTCTTGTGCTTGTCGGCCCGGAGCACTTCCGGCTTCTTGTAGAACAACGGAAGCGTGCGTTCGGAACCCTTGGTCGCGGCGGTCGCCATATGGTCGTCTCTCATCAAAGTGTTGGTATCGTTCGAGTCGGGCAGTCTATGGGCCACGGGCCAAAAGTAAATGCCAGAATGGCGCGCCGGCGCGGCCCGGGCGGAGGCCCCGATCAGAACTCGGCATGGCTTGCACCGGAGGCCGGCATGGCCCGCGGAATGCGCACGAACAGCATCAGCACGATCGCCGCCAGCGCCGACAACATCAGCCAGTGATAGCTGTTGATGAAGCTGATCATCATCGCCTGGCGGGTCACCTCGCGGTTGAGGAGCTCCAGCGACCCGGTGTCGGTGAGCGCCGCGAAGGTCTCGGGTATGCCGGTGCCGGCCAGACGCCAGCTCTCGTAATAGGGCGAGATGAACTGGCTGAGCTCGGCGTGGTTGAGCTGGGTGTACTGGGACAACAGCGCCACGCCGATCGACAGGCCCGCCGACGTGCCCATGGCGCGGGTCAGGTTGAACATGGTGGCGGCCTCGACATGCAGGTGGCGCGGCAGGCTGGCGAAGGCGATGGTGTTGAGCTGGACGAACACCAGGCCCAGGCCCAGGCCCTGAACCGTCGCCGACCGGATGATGTCCCACTGGCTGATGTCGGTGGACAGCCGGGACAGGTCCCACAGGCCGATGGCCGCCAGGCCGAGGCCGGCGATGACGATCCACCGGACGTCGATGCGGTTCATCAGCCTGGCCGACAGGATCATGCCGATCATGGTGCCGATGCCGCGCGGCGCCAGCACGTAGCCGACGGTCAGCGCCGGATAGCCCATGACGTTCTGCAGCATGGGCGGCTGCAGCGCGACGGTGATGTACATGTTGGAGCTGACGATCACGAACAGCAGCGAACCGGTGATGAAGTTGCGGTCGAGGAACAGGGCGCGGGAGACGAACGGCTTGGCGGCGGTGACCATCTGCACCACGAACAGATAGAATGCCAGCGCTGCCAGCCCCGCATAGATCTTGATCTCGGTCGCCTCGAACCAATGCACGGTCTCGCCACGGTCCAGCATGAGCTGAAACGAGGCGATGGCGATGATCAGCATGGCGAAGCCGAAGACGTCGAAATAGGTGTCGGTGCTCGACTGGTACTCGTCCAGGAACACCCAGACCCCGGCCATCGAGATGACGCCGAGCGGCACGTTGACCAGGAACACCCAGCGCCAGTTGGCCACTTCGGTGATGTAGCCGCCGATGGTCGGCCCCAGGATGGGCCCCAGCATCATGCCGACGCCGATGATCGCCATGGCCTTGGCGAAGTATTCGCGGGGGTAGATGCGCATCATCACCGCCTGGGCGAGCGGCAGGAGCGCCGCGCTCGACAGGCCCTGCAGGGCGCGGAACAGCACCATCTGCTCGAGCGTCGCGGCGACCCCGCACAGCACCGAGGTGACGGTGAAGCCGGCCAGCGAGGCGAGCAGTACCTTCTTCTGGCCGATCCTGGCCGCCAGCCAGCCGACCAGCGGCGTGCCCACCGCCGAAGCGACGATGTAGCTGGTCAGCACCCAGGCGATCTGGTCGATGGTGGCGGCGAGCGATCCCTGCATATAGGGCAGGGCGACGTTGGCGATAGTGCCATCGACCGACTGCATGGTGGCGCCGATCATGATGAACACCACCACCATGGTGTTGCGGAAGCCCAGCCGGAACGGCTGGCCGGGCGCCGCGGCTGGAGCGGCGGTGGACACTAGCCGCCGAACGGCAGGCCGCGCTTGCGGCCGGTGTCGATCGACACGTTGGCGCTCATGCCGGCGCGCAGCGGCACGCCGTGCGGATCGCCGGTCAGCTCCAGGCGCACCGGCACGCGCTGGGTGATCTTGACCCAGTTGCCCGTCGCGTTCTGCGCCGGCAGGACGGAATATTCCGAGCCGGCCGCCGGGGAGATGCCCGACACCACCGCGCGCAGCTCCACATCCGGATAGGTGTCGATCACCAGCGTCGCCTTCTGGCCGGGGCGGACATGGGTCAGGTCGGTTTCCTTGACGTTGGCCTCGACCCAAACCGAATCCGTCGCCATCAGCGCGAACATGGTCTGTCCGGCATTGACGTACTCGCCCGGCTGCAGGCCGGTCTTGGCGACGATGCCGTTGACGCGCGTGCGCACCGTGGTGTTGCGCAGGTTGCGCTTGGCTTCCTCCAGCTTTGTGCGCGCCTTCAGCACCTTGGGATGCCGGTCGGGAGCGCCGCCGGCTCCCAGTTCGGCGATGACGGTGTCGATGTCGCGTTTGGCGGTCGCCGCGCGGTTGCGAGCCTCGGTGAGACGGTGCTCGACTTCCTCCAGCTTGGCCCGGGAGATGGTATTGGACTGGGCGAGCCGCGAATAGCGGGCGAACTCGTTCTGCTGGTACGCCACGTCGGACGACGCCGTCGCCAGCTCGGAACGCTTCATGTCCAGCCTGGCCTTCATCGACTCCACATCCAGCCTGTTCTCGGCCAGCTCGGCTTCCGCCTCGGCCACGGCGATCTCGTATGGCTCCGGGTCGATCTGGAAGAGGATGTCCCCGGCCTTCACCGCCTGGTTCTCGCGGATCATGATCTGGACGATCTCGCCGCTCACATTGGCCGCCACCGAAACCATACCCGCCCGGACATAGGCGTTGTCGGTGGTCACGTAGCGCCCGCCGGTGACATAGAAATATCCGGCGACGGCCAGCGCCACGAGCGGTCCGAGCACGAGCAGGGCGATGCGCGCGGTGCGGCGACGGTGCACAGGTCGCACCAGGCTGCTATCTCCCCAGTTTTCCGTCATACGCGCTTATTGTTCTTGGCAGCGCCACGTTACCCGAATTCGCCATGGGCCGAAGCTGGTTTTTGGTGCCCGCCCCAACTTTGTGGGCACGCCGCGGTAACGCGCGCCGCGACGCGAGACACATGATCACATGTTCGGCGTCGAGGACCCGTCCCATGCGAATACCGCCGAGCTGCTCGGGCCGCGCGCCAGCACGGTGAAGTCCCGCCTGTTCCGGGCGCGAGAGAAGCTGCACGCCCCGACGGGATGCCGCCGCTCAGCGGCGCGCCGCACGCAAATTGGCGGCGGCGAACTCCCAGTTGAGCCGCTCGTCGATCACCGCCTTCACATAGTCGGGGCGGACATTCTGGTAATCCAGGTAGTAGGCATGCTCCCAGACGTCGATGCACAGGAGCGGCACCGCGTCGCCCTCGCAGAACGGGGGAACGGCGTCGTGGGTGTCGCGGATGCGCAGCGCGCCGCCCTCCAGCGTCACCCACGCCCAGCCGCTACCGAAGTGGCCGATCGCCGCCTCCACCAGCGCGTCGCGCAGCCCTTCGAACCCGCCGAAGCCATCGGCCAGGAGCGTGTCGAAGGCCTCGTCGGGCTTTCCGCCGCCCTCGGGCGACAGGGAACGCCAATAGAAACCGTGATTCCAGGCCTGAGCGGCCTGGTTGAAAAGTTGCTTGCGGCTTTCGTCGCCGTGCGTCCGCCGGATAATGGTCTCCAGATCGGCGCCGGCGAGCGCGGTTCCCTCGATCAATTCGTTGGTCTTGTCCACATAGGCGGCGTGGTGCTTGTCGTGGTGCAGGGCAAGGGTCCGCCGAGAAATGCACGGCTCCAGCGCGTCATAGGCGTAAGGCAAGGCAGGCAGTGTGATCATCGACTCCTCCGTCATGTGGCGCCTTGACGCGCCCCCTTGCATCGCATTGAGCAAACGGGGAAAATTCAGCGGCGCTGTCGGGAACTTTTCCCGTATGCCCCGGTTTCGGGGGATCGGTGAAAGAACGCGGCGGCACGGGACGGGGTTCCGTTGAAATCGCGTTGCCATGAATCCGCCATCTTCGGTTCACGTCGGGTTCAGCACCAACGGAGCACACTGCAATGTATGGGTGATGCCGGGACACCAGGAGAGTCTGCCCGGCCGCCACCTTCAACCCGCATAGGGAGAGACCGATGCGAAGGAGTCTAACGTCCACCCTCAAGCAGGTGCTAATCTCGGGCACGGCCTGCGCGCTGCTCATGGGGTCGTCGGCGGCCTTTGCGCGCGATGACGAGGAAAAACAGCGCCAGAAGCAGGAACGCCAGCTGGAGCGCCAGCAACGCCAGCAGGAACGCCAGCAGGACAGGGGCGACCGTACCCCGCGCGGCGCCCAGCAGCAGCAACAGTGGCAGCAGCCGCAGCAGCAGAGCCCGTCGCAGCGCGACGCGGCCCGCGACTGGCAGAACAACCGCGGCGGCGGCGATAGCCGCGGCGGCGAAAACAGGCGCACCTACGAGCAGCCACAGGACCGTCAGCGGCACTATATCCAGCCACAGCAGCAGAGCCCGTCGCAGCGCGACGCGGCCCGCGACTGGCAGAACAACCGTGGCAACGACGGCAGCCGCAACGCCTGGCAGAACAACAACCATCGCAACGGGCAGCCGGGTGGCGCCGACGACCGCAACCCGTATGGCAACACCTGGGACAAGGGGGACAAGCGAGAGTACCGGGCGGAACGGCGCGACGACCGGCAGGACCACAAGCAGGACCGCCGCGAGGACCGGGCCGACCGCCGCGACGAACGCCGCGACGGCACCTGGAGCAAGCAGGACGGGAGGGACTACCGCGAGGAGCGGCGCGACGACCGGCGCGACTACAAGCAGGATCGCCGCGAGGATCGCGCCGATCGGCGGGAAGCGCGCGACAACCGCAACGACTGGCGCCACGACCATTGGCGGAACGACCGCAACGACTGGCGCCACGACCGGCATACCTGGGAGCGCCGCTGGTACGACCGCAACCGGCACGATCACGGCTGGGTCTGGCACCGCGCGCCGCATCGGCACTATTCCTGGTACCGGCCCGGCTTCTCGATCGGCTACCTGCCGCGCGGCTATCGTCCACTGCGGGTGGGCTACCGCGACTACTACTACCATGAGGGCCTGTACTATTCGCGCGGCTCGGCCGGCTACACGGTCGTGACCGCCCCGTTCGGCGCGCTGATCGCCAGCCTGCCGATCGGCTACAGCACGCTCTACTATGACGGAAGGCCGTATTACTACTACTACGGCACCTACTATGCGTGGGATCCGCGCTACGGCCAGTACGTGGTTACAGAGCCGCCGGAAGGACTGGCGGTGGACTACCTGCCGGAGGGCTACGAGACCGAGTATCGCGGCGGAAACCTGTATTACCGCTACGGCGACACTTGGTACCGCCCGGACTACCGCGACGACGGCAGCGAGGTGTTCATCAGCGTCCGCTTCTAGGGGACGTTCGATCCCTACCGTCGGGAATGAACCCGCCCGGCATGCGCCGGGCGGGTTTTTCTTTGTGCCGCTTTCAAACCGTGGGCGACTCCACTAGCCTCGGCAGGCAAACGAGCCATTCACGAGCGAGACTTGGCCGAACTGAAGAGGCGGAGCGTTCTGGCGCTAGGCGCAGCGGGGCTGGCGTGGCCGGCTCTGGGGCAGACCCCGGCGGGCCGGGGCGCCGCCAACGTGTTGTTCATCTGCGTCGATGACCTGAACGAGTGGGTCGGCTGCCTGGACACCCAGCCGGCCACCCGGACGCCGAACATCGACCGTCTCGCCGCCGCCGGCACGCTGTTTCGCAACGCCTATACGCCCGTGCCCGCCTGCAAGCCCGCCCGCGAGGCGGTGCTGCGCGGCCTGCTTCCCATGCGCACCGGCGTCTACGTCAACGAGGACGCCGTGCCCGGCTGGCTGCGCGCCCGCACCAGCCTGCCCCGCCTGTTCCGCCGCGCGGGATACCGGTCCCTCGGCGGCGGCAAGATGTTCCATGGCCAGTTCCACTATGCCGGCCTGAACACGCTGGGCCGGCGCTCGGCACCCTGGGAGGAGGACTACGCGCAGGAGGAGGACTGGGACGAGTTCCACCATTTCGACTACGAATGCCTGCCCAGTCCATGGCCCGCGGCGGGCATCGGCCGGCGGGCCTACGACTGGGGCGAGGCGCCCGCGGGCCATCCGACGCCCGACGAGGGCCTGGCCGATTGGGCGGCAGGCCTTCTCCGCCGGCCGAGCGACAGGCCGTTCTTCCTGGCCGTGGGCTTCTACAAACCGCATATCCCCTGGTATGCGCCGAAGGCATTCATCGACCTGATCGACGACGACGCGATCGGCATGCCCGACAATCCGCCCGAGGCGATGAAAAGGCTGTATCCGGCCTATGACAGCAGCATCTACCGCGATCCCATCGAGAAGAAGGGCCTGACCCGGGCCGCCATCAAAGGCTACCTGGCGGCGATCGCCTTCGCCGACCATCAGATCGGCCGGGTTGTCGATGCGCTGCACGCCGGTCCCCATGCCGGCAACACCCACGTCATCCTGTGGAGCGACAACGGCCACCACCTGGGCGAAAAGCGGCAATGGGGAAAGCAGACATTGTGGGAGCAATCGACCCATGTGCCCCTGATCATCGCGCCGGCGGGCGGCGCGGCGGGTCAGCGCTGCGACCAGTGCGTGTCGACGATCGACCTGATGCGCACGGTGTGCGGACTGGCCAATGTGGCGGCGCCCGCGGATGTGGACGGGCGTGACCTGGCGCCATTGCTCCATGCACCGGAGACGCCCTGGCGCTATCCGGCGATCTCCGTCAAGGGGCCGGGCTCGGTCTCCCTTAGGTACGGGCCTTACCGCTATACGCGCTATGCCACCGGCGCCGAGGAACTCTACGACCACCGCGACGACCGCAAGGAGTGGAACAACCGCGCCGAGAGCGCCGCCTACGCGCCGGTCGTGCGTCAGTTCGACGCCCTGTTCCCCAAGCATTTCGCCGAATCCGCGACCGGGCCGCTGATGATGAGGCTCCGCCGGAAGATCGGGAGCTACACCGACTGGCTCGACACCGCCCTGTCGTTTTCGGATCCCTGCGACAGCTAGGGCGGCGGCCGTCTAGTAGGCGTTCCTCTGGAACAGCACCACCGAGGCCGTGCGCAGCAGAATCTGCATGTCCAGCCAAGGCGACCAGTTGTCCACATAGGCAAGGTCATAGACGATGCGGCGCTGCATATCCTCGATGGTCCGGGTCTCGCCGCGGGCGCCGTTCACCTGCGCCCAGCCGGTGATGCCCGGCTTGATCTTGTGACGCGCCAGATAGTCGTCGATCTGGTCGGCGTACTCGGCGTTCATGGAAACCGCATGCGGCCGCGGCCCGACCAGCGACATGTCGCCGCGCAGCACGTTCACCAGTTGCGGCAGTTCGTCGATGCTCATGGCGCGCAGCAATCGTCCGATCCGGGTGATCCGCGGGTCACCCCGCGTGGCCTGCCTGAAGCCGGATTCGCCCTCGGCGAGCATCGTGCGGAACTTGAAGATCGAAAACTCGCGTCCCTGGAAGCCGACCCGTCGTTGCACGTAGAACACCGGGCCGGGTGAATCGAACTTGATCAGGACCGCGACCACCACGAGCAGCGGCAGCAGCGCCAGCAGCATGACGCTGGCCAGCAGATAGTCGGCGGCGAGTTTGATCACCCGCCCGTGCCTGGACAGCGGGCTGCGCATGAGATTCATAGCCGGCAGTCCGCCCAGCGTGGTGATGGGACGGCCGATCCACTCGTGCCCCAGCCGCGGCAGCATCAGCTCCACATCGAGCGCCAGGCTGCGGAGCAACGCGACGCAGCGGTCGATGATTTCGGGCTCGCGCCAATTGAACAGCAGCACGACGCGGTCGGGCCGCAAGGTCCCAGCCATGTCGGCCAGTTGATCCATGCCCGTGCGCACCGGGCAGCCATCGACCGGGGCGGGCATATCGCCACCGACCGAGACGATGCCCAGGACCTTGAGCACCCGGGGATTCCTGGTGGCGAGCCAGGCAGTGAAGCTGGCGATGCGCTCGTTATCGCCGACCAGCAACAGCCGGTCGCAGAGCGCGCCGTTGTCCTGGGCAGCCCGGACGAAGGCCGCGCGCACGAAGAACCACGCGACCAGCCCCAGCGAACTGATCATCATCCACAAGCCGAACCAGATGCGCGAGAAGTCGGCCGACGTCTTCGAGCCGAATCCGATGCCGAGCAGGATCAGCGTCACCAGCATCTGCGCGCCGACCAGCATCACCGTCTGCCGGGCGCGCTTTGCATAAGTCTCCAGCGCGTAGAGCTGGCGCCAGCGGAAGATGTTGACGGACAGGATCGCTCCCAGGATCACCGGAAACAGATAGCTCGGGGCCAGCGCGAACTCGCCGACCCGCACCAGCGAGGCAATACCGGCCGACACCAGGATGACCGCCACGTCGCCAGCCATGGCGACGAGTTCGATCATCCGCGGCGTCCAGCGGAGGTCTGTTTGACCCGCCGGCGCCGCGCACTTGATCACGACCCCCTCTTTACCCGTCTGAAGCACGCGCGATTGCCCCTGTCTGCGCCTTCCTGTCCAATGGCGGAGATTTTGCGTTCAATGATCCGCCATTGCCAGTCAAAACGCCCCGCGGACGCGCGGGCGACAGGATTGCGCGGGAGAACCGTGCCAGTGTATGCCATGCCGGCGAACAGCCGCGACTGAGGGGATGCCGGTCCGTTGCAAAAGCCCGATCAATCCGAGGAAGGACTGGCCTTCGGCGACGATATCGGCGAGCTGAAACGGAAAACCTTCCGCGGCGGCGTCGCTTTCGCCCTCATGCAGGTCTGCCAGATCCTCCTGCAGATCGCCTCGACCATCGTGCTGGCGCGGCTCCTCACGCCGGCGGACTTCGGCCTTGCCGCCATGGTCGCGCCGCTCGCGGTCGCCGTCTCGGTGATCAGCGACCTGGGGCTGGGACAGGCGGTGCTTCAGCGCAGGGACCTGACATACGCGCAACTGTCGAACCTGTTCTGGGTGTCACTCGCCTATCACCTCGTGCTGCTGGTCGTCTTCCTTGCCTTGTCCCCACTGGTCGGCCTGTTCTACGGGCGGCCCGAACTGGCGACCGTCGCCGCCATCTACTGCAGCCTGTTCCTGATCAACGGCCTCGGATCGCTGCACCGCGCGGTGCAGACCAGGCGGCTGCAATTCGCACGGCTGGGGCTTCTGCGTTTCTTCGCCACGCTGTTCGGCACCTGCGTGGGCATCTTCGTCGCGGCGAAGTGGCACACGTTCTGGGCGCTGGTGGCCATTCCGGTCGCCGGGAGCATCGCCGGGCTGATACTGGCCTGGTTGCTCAGCGGCTGGCGTCCCGGCCTTCCCGACCGGCGTGTCGACGTCCGCGGCATGATCGGCTTCGGTGGCAACGTCGCCTCGGTCAGGGTCATGAACTTCGTCTCCAGCTACGCCGACTCGGTGATGATCGGCAAGGCGTGGGGCGAAGTGGCGCTGGGATATTATGACCGGGCCTATCGTCTGATGGTTACGCCGACCAGCCTGATCACCGCGCCGCTCGCCAGCATGGCGCCGACGGTGTTCGCCCGCCTGCTCGACAGACGCGACGCCTATCGCCGCGCGGTACTGGGGCTGATGCGCCTGGTGCTGCTGGGAGCCATACCGGCAATGGCGTTCGCGGTGGTGATGGCGCCCCTGCTGATCCCGCTGGTCTATGGCGATGCGTGGGACGCGGTGATTCCGATTTTCCAGGCCTTCGGCATCGCCGCCCTGGTGCGGTTCCAGATGGTCATGCTGGAATGGCTGTTCGTCGCCGAGGACCGCACCCGCGAATTCAGGACCTGGGCGGTGATCAGGACGATCCTCACGGTCGGTTCCTTCGCGGTGGGCCTGCCGTGGGGCGGCCTGGGTGTCGCGACGGCCTATGCGGGCGCCATGCTGCTGCTGATGCTGCCCGTGCTCGTGGTCATGGCCACCCGCGGGTCGTACATCCGGCTCGGCGACATCGGGCTGACCATCGCCATCTTCCTGCCCGGCACCGCGCTCGCCGCCGGCGCGATGGCCGCGGTGTCCCTCGCGACCCGGCTGCCGGAGTGGCTGACCCTGTTGATCTGCCTTGGACTGTCCTACGGCATCATCTGGGGCACCGCCTGGCTCTACCCCTCGGGACGCCGGTCGTTCCGGCTCGGCCTGAACGTGATCCGCCATGCCCGGGCGGACGGAGGCGGCGCGGCGTGACGGACGCGATCGATCAGCGCGCGCCCATGACGCCGCGGCCGGTGCGTCATATCGTCATCGGCGGCGTGCCTGCCGCCGTGCTGGGCTCGGGCGACCTGGCGGACCGCATGATCGCCGACTGCCAGGCGCACCGGGCACAGCCCGGGGGTTCGCCGACGATGGTGTTCTGCACCAACGGCCATACAGTGTCGAAGGCCGCCCTCGACAGGGAGTTCCGCGACGATTTGCTGCGGGCCGACATCATCCATGCGGACGGCGGCGTGATCGTCGCGGCCTCGCGACTGACGCACGCGCCCATTCCGGAACGCACGGCGACCACCGATTTCATCCATCACGCGTCGCGGGCGGCGGCGGACGCCGGAGGGCTGCGGTTCTTCCTGCTGGGGTCGACGGAGGAGATCAACCGGGCGGCCGGCGACAAGCTGGCGGCGCTCTATCCCGATGTCGGCGTCGCCGGGCGCCACCATGGCTATTTCGGACCCGAGGACGAGGCGCGCATCTGCGGCCTGATCAACGATTCCGCCGCCGACGTGGTCTGGGTCGGCCTGGGCAAAGGGCTGGAAGAGCGGTTCTGCGTGCGCAACCGCCACCGCATCCGTGCCGGGTGGATGATCACCTGCGGCGGATGCTTCCACTTTCTCGCCGGCGACTACGCGCGGGCGCCGCGCTGGATGCAGCGATCCGGGCTGGAATGGCTGCACCGCATGATGTTCGGACCCAGGCACCTGATCGCCCGTTATCTGACGACCAACCCGCACGCGCTGTACCTGATCGCCACCCGTACCCGGCGGCATCCCGAATAGAACTACTGAAGGCGGTGCGGCAGGCCCGCGCCCATGGCACCCAGCGGCGGCTCCGGCTCGAGGTCGGCGCCGGCGGGTTCGGCGATACGCCACCTCAGCGCCATCAGGCCGGTCATGAACAGGACCCAGGTCATCTCCGAGTGAACGAAGATGACCTTTTCCGCGATGCTGTAGATCAGGATGAAGACGAGCAACCCGCCGTAGAACTGGCTCAGGGCATCGTCATGTTTCAACGAATAACGTGTCGTCCGTACAAAGGCCTGGATCAGGAGAAGCAACAGCCCGGCCAGACCGACGAAGCCCAGTTCGAGCCACGCGTCGAGATAGCCATTGTGGCCATTGCCGATCCGGGTGTTGCCGCTGCCGAACATGTTGAAAAACGCGGTGGCCGCGTGCCGCTCGATCCAGAATGAGTCGTAGCCCGCCCCCAGGACCGGGTGCCGCCATCCCTGCTCGTAGGCCGCGTTCCAGACGAAGACCCTGTTGGTCAACGTACCGTCGCGTCCCAGGATGGCGAGCACCTCGTTGAAATAGAACGGTGCCGTCAGCAGGAGCACCATGGCGAACAGCGCGCCGGCGCTCAGCTTGGCGGGAAGCGGCAGGTCGAACGGCTTGCGCGACCAGATCAGCACGATACTGACGAAGGCGGCGAACACCGCGGCCAGCGCGGTCGCGGCGTGCGCCTGATAGGTGCACAGCAGGAACAGGCCGAACACGAGGACGTCGTAGCGCTGCAGTCCCCAGCTCGACCGGCGCAGGCACCAGACCACCAGGATGCCGAGCGCCATGAAGCGGCCGAAGGCGGTGTTGATGGTACAGATCCCCCGCCACCAGCCGAGCTTGCGGCCATATGGCTCCTGGCCGAGCTCGGGAAACAGGACGACGGCTATCACGCTGGCGACGGCCACGGCGAACAGGGCCCAGGCCGCGAGCTTGAGAATATCGGTCGGCGAAAACCGCAGCACCAGGTAGGCGCAGAAGGTCGCCGTCAGGGCATAGGCGAGGGAACGTCGCAGCGTCGTGGGCGGATCAACCGCCCAGATTGTCGACGCAACGATGTAGATCACCACCGCGGCCAGCAGCTTGTTCTGGGCGAGCAGCCTGGCGAAGTCACGCCCATGATGGACGAGCAACAGCCACAACGCGATCCCGTAAAGGATGGCAAGCAGGGCGAACCGGGCCGGCGAGCTGTCGCCGAGCGATGCCTGGCCGCCGGCGTCGCCGCCCATGACCAGCAGGCGGTCGAACCCGCGGCAGCACGTGAAGAGCGTGATGCCGACGTAGACCCGCTCCCAGACACGTGCTTGCGATGACAAGAAGGCTCCCTTCCCATTGGCCGCGCCGCGACGGGCGTCCGTCCGTTACATACTATGTGCGGCGCCGCGCGTCAGCAGCCTCGCGCCGCCCGCTCGAACCCGTCGACCATGCGGTCCACGGTGAAGTGACGCACCCGTGCGCTGGCCGCGTGCGCAAGCGACGCGCGCAGATCCGGATCGCCGACCAGCCGGCCGAGGGCCCGGATCCACGCATCCAGGTCCCGCGCCGGCACCAGCAGGCCCGCATCCTGGCCGGCGGCGTCGCGCAGGGTCTCGACCTGCTCGGGTATGTCGCTGGCGACGATCGGCATGGCTTCGGCCATCGCTTCGAGCAGCGCATTGCTCTGGCCCTCGAATACCGAGGCGAGCGCAAAGACGTCGCAGGCGCGGAACAGATCCGACAAGGCGCCGCGCGGCAGGTGACCGGGGAGATGCAAACGCCCACCGAGCCCGAGCGAGCCGGCAAGCCGCTCGATCTCGCCGCGCAACGGCCCGTCGCCGGCGATGACCAGATGAACGCCCTCGAGCCGGGCGACCGCGTTGACCAGCAACGGATAGTTCTTCTGCGCGGCGATGCGGCCGACGGCCAGCACCACCGGCGCGTCGCGGGGCAGTCCGAAGGCGGCGCGCGCGTCATCGCGGGCCATGGTGCTCGGCACCCGGTCGACGCCGTTGTGGATGACCCGCACGCGGCGGCGGTACGATGCGGGATAGGCGGCGACCGACGCGCGAACCGCCTCGGACACCGCCGCGATGCCGGTGTACCCGCCGATGCTGCCCAGCAGCCGGTCGCAGGCCCGCAAGCCCGGGCTGTACCGATCGCAGACCACCCGGTGGGACGCGATCCGCTGACGGACGCCGGCCGCGGCGGCCGCGACCTGGCCAATGACATGCGCGAGCGGCGAGAAGCTGATGACGGCGTCGGCGCGGAAGCCGACGAGCCGTCGAAACACCAGCCAGGGCAGCACCAGGTATCCCAGCGTTCCGCTGATGTCGCGGTCCAGCAGGATTGAACACGAATCATGCGGCAGCGGCTGGTCGGAACGCCGGTACAGATACCAGACCTCGACCGTGTGGCCGCGCGCCTGGAGAGCCGCGCCGACCCGCGCCGCGACGCTGGGCGCGCCGCCCCGCGACCAGAACGAGACGATGAACGCGATGCGAAGCGGGCGCGCCGCTGAACGAGACTTGCCCGGCCTGGCTGACTTGCGGAAATCCAACATTCTTGCCCGATGCGATTGCCCGAACCCTGTATAACCGCGCGAGCCGGCGATCTCCAGCGCCCGCACCTTTCGTGATGCATGGCGGGCGCAATGCCGCTACCTTCTCGCCGATCCGGCGAGGACCACCGAGAGCAGTGACCAACGCTTCCATGCAAGGCCGCATTCCACTCAAGTACAAGCGGATCCTGCGCGATCAGACCGCCAGGATGTCGGATATCCGCAGGCGGTTTTTCCGCTACAAGGGCAATCCCTTACCGAACTGCCTGATACTGGGGGCGCAGAAGGGCGGCACGTCGTCGCTGTTCAGCGACCTTCTCCAGCATCCGGGCGTGCAGGGATCGTCCCGCAAGCAGGTTCACTACTTCGATCGCCATTACCGGCACGGGCTGGACTGGTACCGCTCGTTCTTTCCCGCGCCATCGGAGGGCGAGACTTGCCCGATCCGGCTGGAGGCGACGCCCTATTACCTCTACCACCCGGCGGTTCCCGGGCGGGTCAGGGAGACGCTGCCCGATGCGCGGTTCATCGTTCTGCTGCGCGATCCCGTGGAGCGCGCCTATTCCCATTATCTGCATTCGCGCGAGCGCGGCTTCGAGCCGCTCGGCCTGACCGAGGCGCTGGACGCGGAGGCCGGCCGGCTTGCCGGCGAGGAGGACCGTCTGCTCGCCGATCCGGGCTACGCCAGCTACGCGCATCAGCACCAGTCCTATCAACAACGCGGCCTCTACGCCCGGCAACTGGCGCGCTGGCTGGCGCTGTTTCCCGCGGATCGTTTCCTGCTGCTCAAGTCGGAGGACCTCTTCGAGCGGCCCGAGGCGGCCATACGCCGGCTGCTCGATTTTCTCGAATTGGGGCCATCGCCCGACGTGAAACCGCTGGCCTTGAACGTCAATGATGGGAAGTTCCCGATTCCCCAGGCGGTGCGCGAACGTCTGCAGGACTTCTACAGGCCGGCCAATCGCGAGCTGCGAGCCCTCGCCGGGACCGAATTCGACTGGGACGATCCGGCGGGGTAGGCCGCCTCACCGATCCGCGCAGTCAGCACCGCATCGTTGAACCGAAATCAGCGCTCGCTCTTCGGCACCGAGTCCCGGATCCGGCCGGTGCGGTGCTTCACCTCGGACAGGATGCGGAGATCCGTCGCGTCGCGATCCCAGGGCCGCGCGCCCACCTTAGCCACCACGGCCTCCGGCAGTAGCCGCGCCGGCATCAGCCGGATCGCGGGCGCCGGCGTGACCGGCGGCCGGCCGACGAACGGATCGAACGGCAGCCGCTTCCCCTTGCCGAAGGCATTGATGCCGTCCGAGATGTTGTCGCGCATGTAGATGCGGCTCGACGGGGCGATGCCCTGAATGCCGAACATGTCCTGGCGCCGCTTCGACGACGGCCCCCCGCGCGCCACGTTTCCGACGACCATGGCCAGCGAGGGCCCGCGGCCCTCGTTTCCGTAGAAATGCACCGCCTGGTGCCCGGGGTTGTAGATGAGGTTGTTCGCCACCACGGCGGTCACCCCGGCTGTCAGCACCGGGTTACGCCAGCCATTGTGCGCCAGCAGGTTGCCCTGGATCAGCACGTTGGTCGAGCCCGGCCCGACCAGCAGCCCGGTGGAATGGCTTCCCTTCGGGTGCAGCGACTTGTCCAGCGATTCCGAGATGATGGTGTTCCGGATCGTGATCCCGCTGATGTTGGGAAACCACAGGCTGATCCCCTCGTCGATGGCCCACGAGACCGAGCAATGGTCGATCAGGACGTTCTCGGTCCTGAGCTTCCCGTCGCGGTCGCCGACGATGCTGATGCCGTCGCGGTTGAAGGGCGGCGGCCCGGGCTCGGCGCCAACCCGGACCCGCAGGTGCCGCAGGATCACGTCGCTGGCCCAGATGCGGACCGAGGCGCCGCGCAGGGTGATGCCGGGCGACGGCGCGGATTCGCCTGCAATGGTGATGCGCGAGCGCCTGATCTTCAGGTCCCCGGCCAGCCGGATGTCGCCGCCCACCGCGAAGCGCACGATCCGCGCCCCGTCCGCGTCGATCGCCGCCCGCAGGCTTCCCGGCCCTGAATCGTTCAGGTTGTCGACGACGATCACCCGTCCGCCCTCGCCGCCCCGCGTCACCGCGCCGGTGATGACCGGTGGCGAGACCGGATCGGCCGCCCTGCCGGAAAGCGCGGGCAGGACGGCGGCGGCCGTGGCAATGATCAGCACCGCCCATTTCATGATCGCCTCTAGCGCCCCAAAAGCCGGCGTATGGCGGCGCGGACATGGGTCAATGTCTCCCAAAGGTTGCCCGCGACGGATCTTTCCGCGCGCCACGGCATCGGATGCCGGAGCTCGATCCCGCCGCGCACGCGCTCCAGCGTCTCGGGACCGAGGTCGAGGCCGGCCTGTTCGGCGAGCAGCGGCAGCTCGGACGGCAGGTTTTCATAGGACAGGCGCAGATACCGCCGCATGGCCGGGCGGCCGTCGAGGATGCGGCGGTTCATCGCCACGTAGAACGCGCGTGCGCGGCCGAAGCCGATGAACTGGCGGCGGCGCACCAGGCTGCGGGCAACCTCGTCCGGGTTGCGCTCGATATGGACGTACAGGGCATCGGGATAGATCTCGAGCCATGACGGCAAGAACATGACCGCCGTGGGAGACTTCCAGTGCCACGGCCGCGACACCCTGTCCGGAAAGCCGTCGGCCAGCGACTGCTCCAGCCAGTGGCGGATGTCCGGCACCCAGCGCCGGTCGTCCCGGAAATCGCGGACGAACTCCATGTCGAAAACCGTCCCGGTCCATCCCTTCGGGCTGACACGCTCGACAAGCCGGCGATGGATGTCGAGGAACGTCTGGTCCTCGAGCCACTCGTTGTCGATGCGTCCGCCATCGCTGCCGCACGCCCGCAAGATATCCACGACCACGCGCGTGCCCGAATGATTGGCGCCGAGCACGATGATGGGAGGCCGCTCATTCACGCCGCCACGCCCCCTTCGCCCAGGAGAAGCGCCACATAGGTGTCAGCCGCACGCGCGACCGTGAAGCTGTTGCCGCGCGCCATCAGCGCGGCGCGGCGCGGCGCCACGTCCAGGGCCCGCAGCATCGCATCGGCGAAGGCCCGTTCGTCGCCGACCGGAACAAGCGAACCGAGGTCGCCGTCGAGCAGGATTTCCCGGGGGCCGCTCGGGCAATCGGTCGCGACCGCAGGCGCGCCGCAGGCCAGCGCCTCGACCAGCACGGTCGGGAAGCCCTCCCATTGCGACGACAGGACGAACAGATCGGCCCGCGCCATGTAGGCATAGGGATTGTCGGTATAGCCCGGCATCGCGACATGCTCGCCGATGCCCAGCTCGCCGATCAAGGCCTCGATCCGCGCCCGCTCGGGCCCCTTGCCGACGATCAGCAGGCGGGCGCGCCGCCGCCTCAGCAGCAGCGCGAACGCCCGCACCAGCATGAGGTGGTCCTTGGCGGGGGTGAGCCGGCCGACCGCCAGCACCAGCGGCACTTCCGGATCGCCGGCCCATGGATGCGGACACGGGCGCCCGGCCAGTTCGGCCAGTTCCGGTGGCACGATGGGATTATGGATGATCCGCATCCTGGCGGGCGTCATGCCGGCATAGCGGCACAGGGAGTCGCGCACGCCTTCGGACACGCAGACGATCGCATGGGCCCATGGGTAGCTCCAGCGGATCGCCCGGTAGGACAGGCTGCCGTAATACGCCGCGCCCCGGTCGACCTGGTTGTGCTCGACAAGCACGATCCTGGCGCCTGTCATCGCCAGCTTGCCCGCCGCGACGGCCGCCACGTTGCCGGATACCATGACGCCGACGACCGCCGTCGGCCTCGTCCGCCGGATCAGCCTCGCCAGCGGCAGGATCGCCGCCGCCCATCCCGCCCCGCCAACCTCGATCAGCTGGACCCGGGTGCTGACCTGGTCGATGAAGTCGCCGTGCTTGACGTAGGCCGCGATGGCCACCCTCAGGCCGCGGGCGGCCAGCTCGTTGGCCAGCAGCACCGTGACCCGCTCGGCGCCGCCCGCCTGCAGGTGCGTGATGACGAAGAGCACGTCCAGCCGGCCGGCTGACGGATTCCTCGACTCCTCGTTCGCGGCAACGGAGGTCACGGTCCTCGATCCCTGGCGATCAGGACGAATAGTAGCTCTTGTAGGCGTTGCCGTAATACGCCGTGCCATACTGATAGGACGACAGGCGGTCCATGTCCGCGCGCGTCATCACCACGCCGGCGACGGGGGCGGCATTGCCTTCAAGATGCTTGAGGCCGTCGACCAGCGTGTTGCGGCCGGTCTTGCCCCACCGCACCGCGAACACCACGGAATCGCAGCGCTCGGCGATCACCTTGGCGTCGGCGACCGCCAGCAGCGGCGGCGTATCGACGACGATCAGTCCGAAATGCGGCTTCATCTGCGTCAGCAGCGTTCGCAGCTTCTGCGATTCGATCAGGTTCAGGACGTTCTGGGTCTCGCTGCCCGCGGTGATGTACTGGAACCGGTAGCGCTCGTCCGTGCGCATCACCGCCTCCAGCTCCACCTGGCCGGCCAGGTAATCGACCAGACCGGGACCGCGTTCGACGCCCAGTTCGTGATGCAGCCGCGGCCGCCGCAGATCGCAATCCATGATCAGCACGCGCTTGCCCGCCGCCGCCGCGGTCGCGGCCAGCGACATGCTGGTGACGGTCTTGCCCTCGGCCGGATTGGACGATGTCACCGCGATGATCTTCGGCGGGTTGTCGACATTGGACAGGTTGAGCCCGACGAGCAGGTTTCGGTAGCTTTCGGCATAGCGGGACAGGGGCGCCGAGACGATCTGCATTGGCCTGCTGCCACTTACCGCCGACTTGCCCTTCAGCTCGGGGACGACGGTCAGGACCGGCAGGCCCGTCCAGCGTTCGACGTCGCGGCTGGTATGGATGCCGCTGTCCAGCCGCTCCACCATCACCGCGATGGCGATGCCGAGGCCCGTTGAAGCGAGGACGGCCAGCAGCAGGGTCAGCATGGTCCGGGGCGAGCTGGGCGCCGATGGGGGCTGGGCGCGGGAGATCACCCGGGCGTCCGTGGTCTGCAGGTTGGCCTCGTCGCTCAGTTCCTTGAAGCGGCCGAGGAAGGTCTCCATCAACGCCCTGTTGGCGTCGGCTTCGCGGGTGAGTTCGCGCAGCTTGATGCCGCGCTGGTTCTGGCTCGACATGTTGCCTTCCAGCCGGCGTTGCGCGCCGAGCAGGGAATTCTCGCGCGACCGGGCGATCGCCACCTCGCCCTCCAGCGAGGCGACGATCTTGGCCACCTCGCCCCTCAGTTTCTGCTGCGTGTCGGCCAGCTCGACCTCGGCCTGGAGGATCTGCGGATGCTTCGGGCCATAGCGCTGGCTGAGCGCCGCCATGTTGCGCCGGAGCGTGCCTTCCTGTTCCTGAAGCCGCTGGATCAGGTCGTTGCCCAGCACCTCGGACACCGAGCCCGTGCCCTCGGCGCTGTTCATCAGCGACCGCACATTGCTCAGCCTGGCTTCCGCCTCGGCGCGCTGGGTGCCCGCCAGCACGATCTGGGTGCTGAGCGTGGTCATCTGATCGGCCGACGACAGCGCCGAATCCTTGCCCTCGATGAGGCCGGCTTCCTGCCGGTACTGCTCGACGGCCTGTTCCGCCCTGCGCACCTGCTCCTTGAGCTCGGTCAGCCGCTTGTTCAGCCAGACCGAGGTGCGCTGTGTCGCCTCGAACTTGGCGTCCAGCTGCGACACCAGGTAGGCGTCGGCGACGGCGTTCGCGAGCCGGGCGGCCTTTTCGGGCGACTCCGCCTCGACGCTGATCGAGAGGACGCGGCTGCGTCCGCTGCTGGTCGCCGATGTGACGCCCGCCAGCGCGTCCGTCGCTCCGCGCTCGAGTTCTTCCTGCGTCGGCGGCCGCTCGTCGCCCCGGAGCAGGGCGTTGAGCATCCTCCTGCCGAACCAGACCGATTTCAGGCTGGCGTTGAATTCGGGATCCCTGGTCAGCGACAGTTCGCGCACCACCTTGCGGAGCAGGCCGTGCGAGGTGATGACCTCCAGCTCCGTCTGAATGGTCTCGAAGTCGTTCGGCAGGTTCGACAGCACCGAGGTCGAATCGGCGACCCGGTTGACCCGCGGCTCGATCAGCACCAGCGCCGTCGAGGTGTATTTCGGGGTGGTCAGCAGCAGCGCGACCGCCGTCAGGATCGTGACGACGACCACCGTCGCGCCGGCGACCCAGCGCCGGCGCCACAGCAGGCTCAACAG
Source organism: Sphingomonadales bacterium (assembly GCA_022844405.1). GTDB lineage: Bacteria > Pseudomonadota > Alphaproteobacteria > SMXS01 > SMXS01 > RI-34. The sequence continues at coordinate 53,934 of JALHLV010000008.1, forward strand.
ATCGCGGAACGCGGCGTCGTCCTGATCTCGGCCGGCCCACATGCCATACAGCGACAGCATGCTGCGGCGTCGCGTCTCGGACTGCTCGTTCATCGGATCGACAATACCTCGAATTGGTCTGCGCGCGCCAGTCGGCGGCGTGCGGGCTTCGCGAAGCGGCCGGCCGCCATGCCGCGAGGCGATCGAGCGCGACGGCGCCGGAGAGCGATGGTGAGGCCAAGCACCATGATCAGAAGTACCGCTCGCGGATCTTGATGACGTCGCCGGGCATCACGGCGGTTTCGATCGGCAACAGGGTTTCCTGGGAGCTGGCGCCCGCCGTGCGCTTGATCAGCACCTGCTCGGTCCTGGCGCGGTAGGTGAACCCGCCGGCCAGGGCCACGGCCTCGAGCGCGGTCATGCCGCTGACATAGGGATAGCTGCCGGGCTTGTTCACCTCGCCGATGATGAAGAACGGCCGGTAGCTCATCACCTCGATGTTGACTTGGGGGTTCTTCACGTAATCGGGCGTCAGCATTGCGGCGATGCCCTGCTCGAGCTGGGACGGCGTCAATCCCTTGGCCGCGATCTGGCCGATGAGCGGCAGCGAAATGGTGCCGTCGTCGCCAACCTTGAACTCGCCCGAAAGGTCGGCCTCGCCGAACACGGTAAGCCGCACCTGATCGCCGGGGCCGAGGATGTATTGCTGCTTCTGGTCCGCGGGGCCAGCAGCCGCCGGCAGCGCGACCGACAGGAAGACCAGGGCCAGCACGGCCGCCGCCGCCCGCATCAGCCGGCGCGGCGTTCCCGCCGGGAAAGCGCTCTCAGTAGTCGACATGAAGGTTCACATACGCGCTGTTGATGTCGAACCCGTCGCCGGCGAAGGTCGAACGGCGGGAATTGTAACTATACCCTGCCCGCAACCGGAAGTGGCGACTGATGAGGTACTGCATGCCGATGCTGCCGCGCCAATTGTCGTCGTTGCGCGCGATGCCTTCGTAGTCCCGGTTCAGGTAGGTTCCCGACACCGTGAGGATCAGGTTGCGGCGCAGCTCATGGTCCACGGTAAGGCGGAACAGCGTGTTGAGCGACGCGGTGCCGCCAAGCACCGTGGTCTCCTCCACGGTCCGCTCGCCGGTGATGGTGACGGTGGTCAGCTTGGTCGGCGCCCAGATGACATTCAAGCCGCCGGCGGCACCCTCGACGTCGACCAGCTGGGGGTCCTTGAACGACTGCTGGCGGAAGCCCAGATAGGCTTCGGCCGAGATCGTGCCGGTCACCTCGACAATGACCCCGCCGAACACGCCGAAACCCTTGGAGTCCCTGCTGAAGCCCTGATCGTCGACAGGTTCGTCATAGGTGCGGTGGTCGATCAGCCCGCTGACATAGAGCTGGACGTTCTCGGACACGTCGTAGCCGGCGCGGCCTTCCACGGTCCAGGTCAGCCGGTCGCGGTCATCCTCGTTGATGACGGCGCCCGAGCCGGTCTCGACGTCGTTGAAATCCAGATAGTCGACGGTTCCCTTCAGCCGCAACGCCACGCGGTTGATCCGCTGGTCGAAGGTCAGTTCGGGCGTCAGCCGGTATAAGATCGTCGGCGTGGCGCCCCGCGCGTCGTCGGGAGAATCGCGCCGTTCGTGGTCGCGCTCGGCCCGCAGCGTGGCGGTGAGCCGGCTGTGCTCGGCGATGTCGATGCGGGCGTCCGTCCTGACCCCCGCATCCTCGTAGTTCTCGCTGGAATTGTCCGCGAAGATGCCGAAGTCGCCATAGGCAGCCACGTTCAGCGCGTGACGCTCCCAGAGCGAGCGTCCGGTGACCTGCGGCCTGATGCCGATGATGAAGTCGTCCACCTTCCCGGCCCGATCGGCGAAGATGTTGTCGTTGTACTGGCCGCTCGCGTCCAGGCTGGGAAAAAACATGAAGCTGCCCGCCCGGATGCCCACGGGTTGATAGCCGCTCTGCACCCGGCCCTGCACGGTGTTTTCGATCACCGCCTTGCCGAATTCAACCGCTGCGGCGGGCCGGGAGACCAGAAGGCACGCGGCCAGAATTGGAGCGACCGCCGCCACACGCCACAAGGCGCCCGACGCCGTCGCAATCCCAGGTCTTGCCGCTGTCACCATGTCGGACCCCCTTGCCCTCTACAAGTCAGGTCCGCGGAATCCCTTCAGATTCCGTCTGGCTGCCTCGGGCGCCGCGAGGCACACCCGATTTGTCGCTGGCCCTGACAAACCCTGCTATCGGCAGTGTTCGTTTGTACGATACATATTTTATTCCGCGACACATGTCACGGCGCGTTGCCATGCTTGGGGCACATGGATACGCGGTCCAATCGGCAGAGGAACACATGAGCGGCAGGGTTCTCGTGACCGGCGGCGCCGGTTACATCGGCAGCCACACGGCGCAGCAGTTGATCGATGCCGGGAACGACGTCGTCATCCTCGATAACCTGTCGAACGGCGACCGTTCGATGGCGCCCGACGGCGCGCGGTTCGTCCAGGGAGACCTCGCCGACCGGGGCCTGCTTGACGACATTCTCGGTTCGGGCGTCGACGCGGTGCTGCATTTCGCCGGCTCCATCGTCGTGCCGGACTCGGTCGCCGACCCGCTCGGCTATTACCGCAACAACACGCTCAACACCCACGGCCTGCTGCAGGCCTGCATCGAGCGGGGGGTGGACCGGTTCATCTTCTCGTCGACGGCGACCGTTTACGGCGATCCGGCCTCGACCCCGCTGCGCGAAACGGACCCGACCCAACCCATATCGCCCTATGCCACCTCCAAGCTGATGAGCGAGTGGATGCTGCGCGACACGGCCGCGGCCCACGGTCTGCGCTATGTGGTGCTGCGCTATTTCAACGTCGCCGGCGCCGACCTGAAGGGACGGCGCGGCCAGGCGTCGAGGAACGCCACGCATCTGATCAAGCTGGCGGTAGAGGTGCTGACCGGCCAGCGGGACAGACTGTCGATCTTCGGCGACGACTACCCGACATCCGACGGCACCGGCGTGCGCGACTACATCCACGTGACCGACCTCGCGAACGCCCATGTGCGCACGCTGGACCACCTGATGGCAGGCGGCGCGAGCGAGGTGATGAACTGCGGCTACGGAAAGGGCAGCACGGTGAGGCAGGTGATCGCCGCGCTGGAGTGCGTGGCAAACCGTCGAATCCCCACGGAGGTGGCGCCCCGCCGCCCCGGCGACGTGGCGGAACTGGTCGCCGACGTGAGCCGCATCCGCGAGGTGCTGGGCTGGCGGCCCGAGCATGACGACCTGGAGCTGATCGTCAGGACCGCGCTCGACTGGGAGCGCAAGCGGATCAGGGCTTCCTGATCCACCCGGCAAGCGCCATTTGCACACCGCCTATCCCTTCTCCCCACCCGGGGAGAAGGTGCCGCGAAGCGGCGGATGAGGGGTGAGCCGCGATAGCGGCTTCCCGGTTAAGAGCGTTACCGGACCAAAATCGCTTCCTGCTTCCAGGGCGCGATCACTTCCTTGCTCTCCTGGAAGGTCTTGGGCAGCTCTTCCACCATGTGCCAGGTGGCGGCGAGGCGGCCGAAGCCGACGAAGAACGCCACGGTGGTGCCCAGCTCGACGATCTGCGCTTCGGTGAAGTGTTTGCGGAGGTTGTCATAGACCGCGTCGTCGATCGACAGATGGTTGGTCGCGAAGCGCTCGCCATAGTCGATGGCGGCCTTTTCCGCCTCGGTGAGGTTGGTCGCCTGGGCCGGGCGCTCCAGCGAGCAGACCAGGTCCTCGGTGACGCCGTCATTGGCGGCCTCGGTATAGCGGATGGCCATGCACGACCGGCACTGGTTGTGGAACGCCACGCGCAGGCGCACCAGCTCGACGAGGCGCGGCGACAGGGTGCGCGTCATCTTCATGGCGCCGCCGAACTTGACGAACGCCTTCGCCAGGTCCGGCACATTGGCGAAGATGCGCATCAGGCCCTGCTCCAGCGGCGTCGCCTCGTCGGCGCGGGTCATGGCGCGCAGTTCCGGATCCCAGTTCTCGATCTCGACCTTGGCAACTCGGGTCATTGGTTCGGCTCCTATTTTCTAGGCGTGAATTCGATGTGCAGTTCCTTGAGCGCCCGCAGGCAGAAGTTCGGCTGGTGGCGCAGCTTGTTGCGGCCGGGCGCCAGCCAGAAGTCGTCGATCCTGTCGACGAAGGCCTTGAAGCCCCAGAAAAGCTCGCGGCGGGCGAGCGGCGCGCCCAGGCAGTGATGGATGCCCGAGCCGAAGGCCAGATGGCTGCCGGCGTTCTTGCGGTCCAGGTCCAGCCTGTCCGGGTTCTCGAAGTGGCGCTCGTCGCGGTTGGCGGCGGCGTAGCGGGTGTTGATGACGGCGCCCTTCGGGATGGTGACGCCGTGCATCTCGATGTCGCGGGCGGCGACGCGGAACAGGCCCTGCACCGGGCCTTCCAGCCGCAGCACCTCCTCGCAGAAGGTCTTCAGGTATTTGTCCGGATCGGCCTTCAGCTTGAGCCAGCTATCCTTGTCGTCGGCCAGCAGCATGATGCCGGCCGACAGCGCGTTGGTGCTGGTCTCCGAGCCGCCGACGAAGGTGTCGCCGGTCAATTCGGCGTGCAGTTCGTTCTCGTTGAGCGTGCGGCCCCATTCCGGAATGAAGGTGTTCACCAGATCCGACAGCAGGGAATTGTCCGGTTCCCGGCGCAGCCGCTCGATGATCGGCTGGAAATAGTGCTGCTGCTGCAGCTCCATCTCGACGGACCAGCGCTCTTCCTCCTCGGTCTGCATCATGCCGAGGCGCTTCACCCAGGCGTCGGTCCACGCCTTGATCTGCCAGATGTCCTCTTCCTTGGCGCCCATCTGCCTGCCGATGATGATCAGCGGCAGCGGCACGGCGAACTGGCGCACCCAGTCGCAACGGCCGTCGGCGATGAAGTCGTCGATCAGCCGGTAGGCCAGCGCCTCGACGTCGCCGTCCAGTTCCTTGATCCTGCCGGCGCGGAAGGTCTTGTCGAAGAGGTTGCGCAGCGCACGGTGGTCCGGGTCGTCGCGGGCGGCCAGCGTCGCGGCGGGCAGCCAGCCCTTTTCCTCGTAGAGCTTCTTCATGCGCCTGGCGCGCTCGGTGTTGATGCGGGTGTCCTCGACGCTGCGGTCGCTGGAGAACGCCTCGGTGTCCATCAGCACCTGGCGCAGATCGTCATAGCGGGTGACGGTGTAGAAGCCGGTGACAGGATCCTTCCAGATCGGCGCCTCGTCGCGCAGCATCTTGTAGGCGGGATACGGGCATTCCTGGGTCTCGACGTCGAGCAGGTTCACGTTCTCGGGGGAATCCGGCCGGATGGGGTCGGCCATGCGGTTCACTTCGACGTCGGTCACGGCGGTCTCCTCGCAGGTCTACGGAGCGCAAGCCATCCCCACGGTCGCGCTCCCCTCGCATCCACGGTAAAGGATGCGTCAGGCGGCGAGGTGAGTCCAAGGAAATTCACGCGTGACCGTATGCTGGCCGCGTGCTGAAATGCACCGGGACATGGGGAGAGAATGCGATGCTGAAGGCCGTTGAGTTCTTCCGGAAGCGTCCGGGCATGCCCGACGACGAGTTCTACGACTACTGGCTGACCAACCATTCCAGGGTGGTGATGGGCCTGCAGGGGCTTGTCCGCTACACCCAGAACCATCCGCTGACCGAAACGCGCGCAGGCGCGACGCCACTTTACGACGGCGTCGTCGAGGTGTGGTTCGAGAGCGCCGAGGCGCTGAAGCGCAATACCGAAAGCAGCTACTGGCCCGAAGTGGTCGCCGACGAGATGAAATTCATCGACCGGCCGTCGCTCGCATTGCTGCTGGTCGACGAGCACGTCATCGTCGACGGCGCGTGGCCGCGCACGGGCGTGAAAAGCATCAAGACCACGACCCATAAATCAGGCATGGACATCGCCGCGTTCCAGCGGCACTGGAAGGACGTCCACGGCCCGCTGGTCGCCGCCATTCCGGGCGTGCGCCGGCATGTGCAGAACCATGTGAAGGCGGGCGCCTACCGGGCGGGCGCCAGCGTGTTCTGCGACGGCTATGGCGCCACCTGGTTCGACAGCCTGGCCGACGCGCGCGCTTCGGGACCGACGCCGGAGCACAAGGTGGTGGACGCCGACGAGGCGGCGTTCAAGGATACCGCCGCGACCATCCGCATGATGGTGACCGAGCACGTGATCAAGGCCTGATGCTGAAATTCGCCTCGTTCTTCCGCAAGCGGCCGGATATCGGCCATGACGAGTTCCACGAATACTGGATCGGCACCCACGCCGAACTGGTCATGCGGATGCCGGGGCTGGTGCGCTACGTACAGAACCATCCGCTGCCCGGCACGCTGAGCGCGGCGTCGCGCTTCCACGGCGTCGCCGAGGTCTGGCTCGAAAGCGCCGACGCCCTCATCCGCGAGCCGGACTCGCCGTTCTGGGAGGAAGTGGCGTTCCAGGAAGCCATGTTCATCGATCCCGACAGCCAGGTCGTGCTGCCGGTCGACGAGAAGGTGGTCAAGGACGGCAAATGGCCGCGCGAAGGCATGAAGATCCTGCGCACGCTGCGGACCATGGCCGGCAGGGTGCCGCCGGTGTTCGCCATGCCGGCGGTCGGCCGCTATTCCCGCCACACGCTGCGCGGCGGCGCGCCCGCGTTCTGCGGCGGTTATGATTCCTCGTGGTTCGCCAACCCGGGCGTCGCCCATGCCGCCGCGCCTGCCATGAAGGACCCGTCGAGCCTGGAGATCATGATCGTCAAGGAGTTCGTCGTTAAGCAATGAACGAGGCTTGACGGCCCGCCGTCCCTGCTGGTCTGCTGCGGTTCGGGGAAAAACCGCACGGTAACAAGGGGAACTGGCGATGAACGATCCGTTGACCGACATCTCGCGCGCGCAGCCGGACAAGCTGGCGGTGATCGACGACCGGCCCGACGGCACGATCATCCGCTGGACCTATGCCCAGCTGGAAGAGAACGCCAACAAGCTGGGCAACGCCTTCCTCAAGCTGGGGCTGGAGCCGAAGCACCGGGTCGTGTGGTTCGGCCGCAACTCGCCCTGGATCGTCGCCATGATGGCCGCCGGGCGCAAGTGCGGCGCCACGTCGGTGCCGATGAACTACCGCCTGGCGCCCGAGGAAGTCGCCTACATCGCCGACAATTCGGACGCCGACTTCATCTTCGCCGACGCCGAGTTCGCGCCGGTGCTGGAGCAGATCCGCAAGGACATCCCCAAGGTGCGCCAGATCGTCATCTTCGACGGTCCGCCCGGCAAGGACATGCTGAGCGCCGAGGCACTGATCGCCAACTCGACCGCCGACACCATCATGCCCCGGCTGCTGCCCGGCCAGGCCAACTCCATGATCTACACCTCGGGCACCACGGGACGGCCCAAAGGCGCCTACCGCGACAACATGGGCAACGCCGAGCTGGCGATGAAGCTGATGGAGCTGATCGGCTACCGGCCCGACGACATCTACATCACCACCGGTCCGCTCTATCACTCGGGTCCGGCCTCGTTCATGGCCATCGGCCTGGGCATGGGCCAGACCGTGATCCTGCAACGGAAGTTCGACGCCGAGGACTGGCTGCGGCTGGTGGAGAAGTACAAGGTCAGTTCCACCTTCTCCGCGCCGACGCCGGTGCGGCGCATCTGCCAGGTCGACGACGCGGTGTTCGCCCGGTACGACGTCAGCTCCATGCGGGTGCTGATCGCCAACGCGGCGCCGTGGTCCTACGCGCTGAAGAAGATGTATCTGGACAAGTTCCCGCCGCTGTCGCTGTTCGAGGTCTACGGCTCGACCGAGCTGGGCGTGAACACCGTGCTGACGCCCGAATACCAGCTGTCGAAGCCTGGATCGTGCGGCAAGCCGGCGCCGGGCGTGGAAATCTTCCTGCTCGACGACGACGGCAACATCGTCACCACGCCGCATACGCCGGGCGAGCTGTTCATCCGCAGCCCGGGCGTGTTCACGGAATACTACAAGGCGCGCGACCAGTTCCTGAAGGACCGCAAGGGCGACAAGCAGACCGTGGGCGACGTCGCCTATTTCGACGAGGAAGGCTTCTACTACATCTGCGACCGCAAGAAGGACATGATCATCTCGGGCGGCATGAACATCTATCCGGCCGAGATCGAGGACGCGCTGGAGCACCATCCCGACGTGATGGACGTGGCGGTGTTCGGCATTCCCAGCGAGGAATGGGGCGAGAGCGTCCACGCCATCGTCGTGCCGCGTCCCGGCAGCCGCCTGACGCCGCAGGAGGTGATCGCCTATGCCCGCGACCACATGGCGGGATACAAGGTGCCGCGCTCGGTGGACTTCATCGACGACATCCCGCGCACCGGCTCGGGCAAGATCCTGAAGCGCGAACTGCGCGAGCCCTACTGGAAGAACCAGGCCAGCCGGGTCGGTTGACCCCGCACGGCTCTCAGGGGCGCACCTGATCCAGGTCGTCCTCGACCATGTCCGCGGGGTCGATGGTCTCGCCGCGCGGCGCGTGGTCGCCCACCGAGGTCAGCAGGAAGAAGCCGAGATTCACCGCCTGGAACAGGGCGCCCGACACCAGGAACATGCCGGCGACGGCCGCTTCCGGCGCATCGACATAATGGGTCAGGCTCATGGCGAGGCCGACCGTCATCAGGTCCTGGTTGGGCAGGAAGGGCAGCCTCGTCAGCACCATCTGGGCGGTCAGGAACAGCAGCCAGGTGAGGAACGGCACATGCGGGAACACGACCGCCCACTGTGCCGTCTGCAACAGCAATATCGCCATCACCCGCGCGGCGTGGATGAAGGTGATCCTGGCCGCCATCGGGAACGGTGTGCCCATGATCCTGCGGTTGAGCCCCAGCACCACCAGCACCATCAGCACGCCGACGAGAACCGTGGCGGCGATGTAGCTGCCGGCGTCGGGCTCGGCCCGGGTAATGGTGTCGAGCTGGCCGGTGGCGAAGAACGCCGCCACCAGCAGCAGCGTGAACGAGTTGGACGCCAGGCCCGACAGCAGGTTGTTGTCCTTGACCATGGACAGGATCCGCCGGCCCGTGAAGTTCAGGTGGCGCTTGGCCCACAGGAACATGTAGGCCTCGCCCGAATAGCTCATCACCGCGTAGTTGTAGACGCGCTTGCGCACGAACATCGGCAGGCTGGAGAAGCCGATCGGCCAGCGCATCACCTTGTAGCTGACCAGTTCGGACACCGGGATGACGAAGTACATCACCCCGAACAGCAGGTAGAACCAGATGGACTCGGGCAGTGAGCGGCGCACCTCGCCCCAGCCGATTTCGGACACGCGGCCGATCAGGTAGATCACCACGCCGCCGACCAGCAGGAACTGCAGCGCCTTCAGCGCCAGCTTGACCGACCGGCGCGACAGCCACTCGTTCCATGCCGGCGCCGAGAAGATCCGCGATTTCCGCCCTGAAGCCAACCGCGTCCCCGTGTTTGCGCGCTGTTCGTAGTAGTTAGTGGCCGAGGGAAATACTGGATTGTCAGGTGCTTGGGAAGCCCGGCGTCAGGTCAGCGCGGCGTCGTCGACCAGCACGCCACGCCGGCCGGCGCCTTCGGGCGCACCGCCGACGACGTCCATGCGGTGCCTGTCGAGCACTTCGCGGTACTGCTCCACCAGCGCGTCAATCACCGTGTCCCAGGTATAGCGGCGCGACAGCTCGTGGGCGGCGGCACCCATGTCGGCGCGCAGCGCGGGGTCGGCGATCAGCCGCCTCACCGCGTCGATATAGCCGGCGTCGTCATCGGGCCGCACCAGGAAGCCCGACTCGCCATGCGCCACCAGCGACCGCGACCCGGTGGCGTCGGCGCAGACCGCCGGCAGGCCGGCCGCCATGGCTTCCAGGGTGACGATGCCGAACGTCTCGGTGACGCTGGGATTGAGGAACAGGTCCGATGACGCATAGGCCCGCGCCAGGGCATCGCCGCCGAGATGGCCGGTGAACACGGCGTCCTCGGGCAGCTGCTCGCGGAACCGGACCCGCTCGGGACCGTCGCCGACCACCAGCACCCGGTGCGCCGCGCCGCATTGGCGCAGGCCGGCGACCGTTCGGGCGAAGGAATCGATGCCTTTCTCCAGCACCAGCCGGCCGACGAAGGCAACGACCGGCTCGGCGTCGCCGAACCCCAGCGCGCGCCGCCATTCCAGGTCACGCCTGCCCGGATTAAAGCGGTCGGCGTCGACGCCCCGGCTCCAGATCCGCACGTCGCGGGCCATGCCCTGGTCGCGCAGCACCTGAGCGGTCGACTCGGACGGCACATAGACATGCTCGCATGGCCGGTAGAAGTGCCGGAGATAGCGCGTCACACCGCTTTCCAGCCATGCCATGTGGTAATAGCGGAAATAGGTGTCGTAGCGGGTGTGGAACGAGGCGACCAGCGGCACCCGCCACCGCCGCGCCAGGCCGCGCGCGGCGTAGCCCAGCAGGTCGGGCGCGGACAGATGGAACAGCGTCGGCCGGAACGCCTCGAGCCGACGGCGCTGCGCGCGCGGCAGGCCGAGCGCCACGCGGTATTCCGAGCGACCCGGAAAGCCGATCGAGGGCACCGAGACCAGGGTGCCGGCAGGCTCGAAGGCCGGCGGGTCGGCGGTCGGCGAAAACACAATCGCTTCAATGCCTTGGCGCTCGAGATGGGCGACCAGGTGGTTGAGGGCAACGGCAGCGCCATCGGTAACGTAGTTATAGTTACCCGAGAACAGCGCGACGCGGAGCGGTTGATCTGGCATGGCCGGTTGCGGAATCCTGTTCGGCATGGGATCCATATTACGGCATCGGCGACCGCCGGAACAATGGACCGAGACGGAAGCGGTCCGGCGCCGGGCGTGGTGATGGCACAAACCGCCATCTCCTCGTCGACCCACCAACATCCGGCGACGCGGCTGGTTCCGCGAATACCTCTTTCGGTTGCACGGTTTTTGCCATCCGCCTCGCGGCAGGGTAGACTGGGCGCGCCGGAGCCGTGGGGGCGGAACCGGCATGGACGCTTCGGGGCGGCAGTGCCCCGGACATCATCAATACCAGGGCGAGGCCGTCGTTGGTGGGTGCTGGAACTGTCATCGCTCTGATCGAGGACGATCCCGCGCTCTCGCGGGCCATGTCCGAGTATCTGTCGGTTTCGGGCTTCGCCGTCGTCACCGGCGCATCGTGCCGCGACGCCAGGACGCTGTCCGGATCGCACCATGTCGATCTGTTCATCCTCGACCGCAACCTGCCGGACGGCGACGGACTGTCGCTGGCGGGGTATCTGCGCCGCGTGTCCGATGCGTCGATCATCATCCTGTCCGGCAAGGGCGAGGTGAACGCCCGCATCGAGGGCCTCAATTCCGGCGCCGACGACTATCTGGTCAAGCCGGCGGCGCCAGAGGAACTGCTCGCGCGGGTCAACGCGGTGGTCCGCCGCTCGCGGGCCGGACGCAACCAGGGCGGGACCGCGGCCAATGTGTGGCGGGTGAACAACCTGACGCTCGATCCGGTGAACAACCAGCTCGGCGGCGCCGAGCAAACCCGTGCCGACCTCACCGAGACCGAGACCCTGATCCTGTCGCGGCTGATCCAGAGCCAGGACGAGTTGGTCGACAAGAACAGCCTGAGCCTGTTCGCGCTGGGCCGGCCATGGCATCCGGAGGATCGGAGCATCGACGTGCATCTCGCCCGTCTGCGCCGCAAGTTCCGCGACGTCGGCCTGAACGAGAACACCATCCACACGGTGCGCGGCAAGGGCTACCGCTTCGTCAGCGCCGCCACCGGCTGAACCCGTACCCACGGAAGACCGGCGGGATCCACCGTGGTCGAGGCCGGGGGGAGTGGCCTCGTGTGGATCCCGCCGCTTGGGGGCCCGGTAAACTGTCTGGCGACCGCGACCTTGCGGGTCATTCCTTCCGGTGGAATGTCCGGTTCAGGGCCGGAGGCCTTGCGTCCCGCCGTTCCGGGCGGCTCGCCATTGGTAGCAACCAAGAAATTGCAGTTTTCATTTAGGGATTCTGAGAAGATGTGTTCAAGTCTAAATCAGTCTAAAAAGGCCAAAACATGGTTAAGATTTGTTGCTTCCCGGCGAATTAAACAAAATTAACGATAAATCAAGGGTTTCTATTGGGATCAAGCGCTTCGCGAAGCTTTTCGGCCAACTGGCTGCGCGGGAACGGCTTGGACAGCAGCACCACGCCCTCGTCCAGGCGGCCATGGTGGATGATGGCGTTTTCGGTGTAGCCGGACATGAACAGCGTCTTGATCCCCGGCAAGCGCGCGCCGATGGCATCGGAGACCTGCCGCCCGGTCATGCCCTTGGGCAGGACGATGTCGGCGAGCAGCAGGTCGGGCCTGATGCCGTCCTGGACGAGCTGGATCGCCTCGGGTCCGTCCGATGCGACGACGACGGCATAGCCGAGCGACCGCAACAGCGCCGTCACGGTCTGGCGCACGGCCGGATCATCCTCGATCAGCAGGATCATCTCGTCGCCCGTCCGCACGGCCGGCTCGGCTGGCTTGGGCTTGTCGGCCGGGATGCCGCGCCGTTCGCGCGGGAAATAGATCTTGATCGTCGTGCCCTCGCCCGGCTCGCTGTAGAGCTTCACGTGGCCGCCCGACTGCTTGACGAAGCCATAGGTCATGCTGAGGCCCAGGCCGCTGCCGCGCCCCACGTCCTTGGTGGTGAAGAACGGCTCGAACGCCCGCGCCAGCACCTGCGGCGTCATGCCTGTGCCGGTGTCGGTGACCGCCAGCATGACGTAGTCGCCGGGCTCGACCTCGCCATGGGTCGCGGCGTAGTGCTCGTCGAGCTGGGTGTTCACGGTCTCGACGGTGATCCGGCCCCCCAACGGCATGGCGTCGCGCGCGTTCACCGCCAGGTTCATCAGCACGTTCTCGAGCTGGGCGCGGTCGACCTCGACCGGCCAGACATTGGGCTCCAGCACGCTTTCGACGGCGATCTGTTCGCCCAGCGTGCGGCGGAGGATGCGTACCGTGTCGATGACCAGGCCGTTGATGTCGAGCACCTTGGGCTGCAGCGGCTGGCGGCGCGAGAAGGCGAGCAGGCGGCCGGTCAGTTCGGCGCCTCGGGCGACCGAGGCCAGCGCGGCGTCGGCGTACTCGTTGCCGTCCGGGTCGTGCTCGACCATCTCCTTGAGCATTTCCAGGTTCACCTGCATGGCCATCAGCAGGTTGTTGAAATCGTGGGCGACGCCGCCTGTGAGCTGGCCGATGGTCTCCAGCCGCTGTACCTGCTGCAGCTTGGCTTCGGCGCGCTTGCGCTCGGTGATGTCCTGGATGGCGGCGACGAAGGCACTGCGGCCGCCGATGTCCATGGCGGTGACCGACATCTCGACTGGCGTCGGCTCGCGGTCGGCGCGCGGTACGGTGAACTCGCACAGCACGCCCAGGCCGGCCTTGGCCTGGCCGGCGCCGTCCCCGACCGGCGGCAGCAGCATGGCGGCGCAGGTCTCGCGCTCGGCGGGCAGGAACAGGTCCGCCAGTTCGCGGCCGCGGAGCACGGTCTCGTCCATGCCGAAGATGTGCCCGGCTTCCGGATTGAGCGACACCATGCGGCCGTCCTCGTCCAGCGTGACGATGCCGATGGACGCGGCCTCCATGACCGCCCGGGTCCGCGCTTCGCTGTCGCGCAGCGACTGCTCGGCCTGGCGCAATTCGGTGAGGTCGCGCCCGGAGCTGAGCACGCCGACGACGGCCCCGTCGTCGTCCAGCAGCGGCGAGGTGATCCAGTCGATCAGCCGTTCCTCGCCCGCGCGGGTGACGACATAGCCTTCGCGGCGTACAAACGCCTCGCTGGTCGACACCATCAGTTCCTGAAAGCCCTTGCCCAGCGCGGCGCGGCGCGGCGCGGGCACGGCGACGTCGTACCAGTCGAGGCCAAGCAGCTCTTCCTCCGAATAGCCCAGCAGCTCGCGGCCCTGCCGATTGATCAGGGTGATCCTGGCTTCGGAATCGAGCGCGATGATGATCGCGCCGGCGATGTCCAGGTAGCGTTCCGCCCGGCGCCGCGCCTCGCGCGCCTGGTCCTCGGCCTGCTTGATGCGGGTGACGTCCTGGATGATGCCGGTCATGCCGGTGACGCGGCCGGCCTCGTCGCGCTCGACGTAGTTGACGGTCTGGACATGCAGCATGCCGCGCGTGGGCGACAGGAAGCGGTACGTGGTTTCGTCCTTTTCCGCCCGCCCCTTGATCAGCGCGCGGGCGCCGTCGTCGATGGCCTTCCAGTCGTCCGGGTGGATCAGCTTTCGGCCCTGAACGGCGTCGAACGAGGCGTATTCCTCGCCCAGCCCCAGGATTTCGCGGGTATGGGCCGGCATGCTGTAGCGGCCGGTCGATGCGTCGTAGGAGGTTTCGCCCATGCGCGCCATGGCCTGCGCCTGCCGGAGCTGCCGCTCGCTGCGGGCAAGGTCGCGCAGCGCCGCGTTGCGTTCGGTCACGTCCATGTACGAGGCGATGATCAACGGCTCCTCGCCATCGGCGCGGTGCACGGTGGCTGTCACCAGGACATCGACGGGCTCGCCATCGGTACGCCTGATCGGCAGTTCGCCGTCCCAGCGGCCCGGCTCGCCGGCAAGGGCGCCGAACGCCGCGCTGGCGGCCTCGGGATCGCGCACGGTCTCCAGCGCGTTGACCTTCCTCAGCGCCTCCTGGCTGTCGATGCGGAGCATGTCGAGGAACGCCTGGTTGCCGTAGACGAAATAGCCGTCCATGCCGGCCATGGCGACCGCGCCCACCGAGGTCTGCAGCGCGCTGTCGCGCAGGGCGATCTCACGGTCGGCGGCCTTGCGGGCGGTGATGTCCTGCACCGCGCCGTTCAGCCGCACCAGCCTGCCGGCATCGTTGGTGAACCTCTGGGCATAGGAGCGGATCCAGATACCCTCGCGGCCCGGCCGCACCAACCGCATCTCGGTCTCGACCCATTCGACCTCGCCGGCCTGGAGTTCTTCCAGGCTGGCCGCCACGCGCGGCGCGTCCTCCGGATGAACCCGGCCCATCAGTTCATCGAGCCGCAGCGACTGACGCGTGGCCGGGAAGCCATAGATACGCAACATTTCGGGAGAACAGCTCAGCGTCTCGCTGCCCACATCCCACTCCCAGCTGCCCACCTGGGCAATCTGCTGCGCTACCAGCAGGTTGCGCTCGCTGTTCTGCAGCGCGGTCTCGGCGCGCTTCAACTCGGTGACATCGCGGGTGGTGCCGACGATCCGCAACGGTTCGCCCTGCGTGCCGCCGAGCACCTTGCCATAGGAGCTGAGCCAGATGGTGCGCCCGTCGGGCAGCCGGGTCCGCAGGGTCAGGTCGTAGATCGACCGGCGGCCGGCGCTGATCTCTTCCAGCATGCGCTGGAGCTTCCTGCGTGTGTCCGGCGGAAACGCGAGCAACCATTCGTCGAGGTCCTCGGTCGATGGCCGGCCCGTGCGGCCGATCAGCCGCTCCAGATTCTCGTCGCCGAGGATGCGGCGCTCGCGGGGATAGATTTCCCATGCTGCCGTCCCCGAGACCTCGCTGGCGAGCCGGTAGCGACGGTGCACCGTGGACAGCTCGCGCTCCTTGCGGCGCAGCTCCGTGACGTCCTGCATGGCGCCGATCACCGACAGCGGGCTGCCGTCGGCGCCGCGGGTGATCTCGGCGATGACGCGGACGTCGAGGATGGAGCCGTCGTCGCGCAGCATGCGCATCTCGATGTCGTAGGGAATCTCGCCCTTCAGCGCCCGCGCGACCTGAGCCTTGACCGCGTCCCGGTCGTCGGGATGCACCAGCCGGGTCCAGCTCGGCCGATCGCCGGCGGCGCGCTCGTGTTCGAGCCCCAGCAGGATGGAAAGGCCCTCGCTCCAGGTCACGACGTTGGTGGCGACATCCCATTCCCAGGCGCCCGACCGGCTGACGATCTCGGCACGGTGAAGCCGATCGGCCTCGGCCGCGACCTGCTCCTCCAGCATGCGCTGACGGGTCAGCACCTCGGAGAACATGATCATGCCGCCGATCTCGCCCCGTGCGTCGTGCCACGGGACATATTCCCACTTCACCGTCAGCCGCGCGCCGCTGGGCAGCACGTAGTCGTCCGACCCCAGGCTCATGGTCTCGCCGGCCAGGCAGCGCCGGTGCCGGTCGCGGCGCGTCTCGTCGAGGTCGGGAAAGATTTCGTAGTGGAACCGGCCGATGACCTCCCTGCCCTTCAGCTCCAGGTCCTCGTACCAGCGCTCGCTGACCGCAAGGTACCGCATGTCGCGGTCGAGCACGGCGACGCAGGCCGACATGTGCCGGAGGAACAGCTGCCACAACTCGGGACTTGCCGGCATGGACTGGAACAGGCGCGCATCCGGGCTCATGCGGCGACCCTGGCGCAAGGCGTAGCGTCGGCGCGCGACTGCCCACGCAGCCCAAGCCATGCGCCATCATCGCCACAGTTCAACCCCAGACCCTCCCGGACCAAAGCAGGCCTTCAAGCGGGGCCGGCGCGCGCCCTGCCCAAACCTCCGCGCGCCGCTCTTCGCGCGATAGTGCACTCAGTTGCCCGGAGCGTAAAGCCCCGCGCCATAAGGACGATCAGACAACCTGCTTGAAAAGCTGCTGGAAATCCTCGGTGGTGTTGACCTTGGGGTACGGCGCGTCGGGAACGCGCACGCCGAGGAAACCGCACAGCGGCTCCCAGCCGTCCGATGGCTGGAACACCAGCAGGCGATCCTTCGGGATCACCTGCCGCACCGTCTCGTTGTGGCGGTTGTAGACCGAGATGCAATGGGCACGGTCGTCGATGTTGCCGCCGAAGGTGTTTTCCACCACCAGCTTGCGCGCCATGCTCATCTGCGTTTTCAGATTGGGCGGCGCGTCCGGGCGTTCCATTCGCATGGCCCGGAAGATGGTGTTCTGGCAGCTATCGTACCATTTGCCGGCGTCGCGCAGGCTGAGCAGCACCTTGGCGTCGGGATAGAGGTCGGCCAGCTCGCGGTAGTAGTTGCAGGCCGGCCAGTCGACCGTCGCCCGGTAGCCCTTGAACACCGCCTCCCAATCGGGCGTGCCACCGTGGGCGATATCGCTCCAGATGCCGCCAAAGCCGTGATGCATGACTTCGATCATGTGGTAGCACGGATCGAAGCCGAGTGTCTCGAGCGCTCCCTTGAGCGACAGCGTGCCGGTGCGGCCGAAGCCCGCGCCGATGACCGAAAGGGCCATGTCTCTCCCCCATACGTTGTTGTGCCCAACCTTAGCGCAGGATTGGGCGGGCGCCACGCGGATAAATCCATGGAGCCGTTCGACGGATTGACGCATCCTGACCGCGCGGGGAGGGAGACCCGCACGGTTCATCATACGGGGAGAGATGCATGAGCGGACGGTTCGACCTGACGGGCAAGGTGGCGCTGGTCACCGGCGGCAGCCGGGGCCTGGGCAAGGAGATGGTGCTGGCCTTCGCCGAGGCCGGCGCCGACGTGATCGTCGCCAGCCGCAAGCTGCCCAACTGCGAGGCACTGGCCGACGAGGTGCGCCAGCGATTCGGCCGCAAGGCCATGGCCTATGGCGTGCACGTCGGCAACTGGAACGAGCTGGACGGTCTCGTCGAGGCCGCCTACGGCGCGTTCGGCAAGGTCGACATCCTGGTCAACAACGCCGGCATGTCGCCGCTTTATCCATCGCCCGAGGACGTGTCGGAGGCGCTCTACGACAAGGTGCTCGACATCAACCTGAAAGGCCCGTTCCGGCTGAGCGCGCTGGTCGGCGGACGGATGGCGAAGGGCGATGGCGGCTCGATCATCAACATCTCCAGCATCGCCTCGCTGCGGCCGACGGCGAGCGTCATTCCCTATGCCGCGGCGAAGGCCGGGCTCAACGCCATGACCCAGGCCTATGCCTTCGCCTACGGGCCGAATGTGCGGGTCAACTGCATCTGCTGCGGCGCGTTCCGCACCGACGTGTCGAAGGCCTGGGACATGGACGCGGCCGAGGCGCGCGCCAAAAGTTATGCGCTCAAACGCATCGGGGAGCCGAACGAGGTGGTGGGCGCGGCGCTCTACTTCGCGTCGGACGCCTCCAGCTACACCAGCGGCGCGGTGCTGACCGTGGACGGCGGCAGATGAGGGCGGGATAGCAAATGGGAGCGGGTCCCAGAGTCGCGATCATCGGCGGCGGCATGTCCGGCCTGTGCATGGGCATCGCGCTCCGGCAGGCCGGGCTCGAGGACTTCGTCATCTACGAAAAGGGCGCCAATGTGGGCGGCACCTGGTGGGAGAACACCTATCCCGGCGTCGCCTGCGACGTGCCGTCGCATCTCTATTCCTATTCGTTCGAGCCCAACCCGGACTGGAGCCACGTCTACTCGCCGGGCGGGGAGATCCAGCACTATTTCGAGCGTTGCGCCGACAAGTACGGCCTGTGGCCGCATATCAGGCTCGGCCGCGAGATCACCGAGGCGCGCTTCGACGAGGCCGCCAACCGCTGGCGCCTGACCGCCGGCGCCGGCGCGCACGACACCGCCGACGTGCTGGTCAGCGCCATCGGCGCGCTGCACGTGCCGAACTACCCCGACATCGACGGGCTGGACGGCTTCGCGGGAACCGTCATCCATTCGGCGGCGTGGAACCAGGACACCGACCTTTCCGGCAAGCGCGTGGCCGTGATCGGCAGCGCGGCGAGCGCGGTGCAGATCGTACCGTCCATCGTCGACAGGGTCGCGCATCTCGACCTGTTCCAGCGCACGCCCAACTGGATCATCCCGCGCCTCGACCGCGCCTATCCGGCCTCGTGGAAGCGGGCGTTCCGGAGCGTGCCGTTCCTCGGCCGGTTGCACCGCTGGCAGCTCTACTGGATGCTGGAGAGCCGCTTTCCCCTGTTCCTGCGCCGCAACCGGCGCAACGAGCAGGAGAAGCAACTGGCGCTGCGTCACCTGGAGGCGCAGGTGCCCGATCCGGCGCTGCGGGCGAAGCTGACGCCCGACTATCCGCCCGGCTGCAAGCGCATCCTGGTGTCCGACGATTTCTATCTGGCGCTGACGCGTGAGAACGCGGACCTGGTGACCGATCCCATCGCCCGGATCGAAGCAGACGGCATCGTCACCGCCGACGGCACGCTGCACCGCGCCGACGTCATCATCCTCGCCACCGGCTTCCGCACTACCGACGTGCCGAGGACCGAGATCACCGGCCGCGGCGGCCTGACCCTGCGCGAGGCCTGGAAGGACGGCATGGCGGCGCATCGGACCGTCGCCGTGCCCGGCTTCCCCAACTACTTCACATTGCTCGGCCCGGGCAGCGGCCTCGGCCACAGCTCGATCATCTTCATGGTCGAACAGCAGGTGCGCTATGTGCTGCAATGCATCTGGAAGCTGGTCGAGCGCCGCACCATGGAGCCGCGCCCTGACTCTGCCGCCCGGTTCGACGCCGCCATGCAGCGCGGCCTCGCCGGCACCATCTGGCAGGCCGGCTGCAAAAGCTGGTACCAGGACGAGAACGGCAAGATCACCACGCTCTGGCCGCACAGCACGGTCCGCTACTGGTGGGAGATGCGGAAAGTGCGGTTTGGCGAGTACATGTTGAAATGAGTGCGCGCGGACCCTTCGCTATGCCACTCACCCCATTATCCGTGTCCCTGAGCTTGTCGAAGGGCCTGCACGAGCCCCTCTGCAAGGCCCTTCGACAAGCTCAGGGACACGGTGAAATTTGGCTTTGCACCGCGAAAGAGTAAGGCTCTGCCCTCAACTCAGGAGACGACGCCATGTCCACCGGACCGATAGAAGACGTCCTCGCCATCCGCGAGCTGGTCGAGCGCTACTGCGACGCCGTGATGCTGAAGGACCCCGACCTTTGGGGCACGACATGGGCCGAGGACGGCGCGGCCTGGGTGATGTACGGCAATCCCATGGAGGGCAAGGACACCATCGTCACCCGCTGGACCGAAATGATGAGCGCGGTGAAGTCGATCAGCTTCTTCCCGATGATGGTCTCGGTCGACGTGACCGGCGACACCGCCACCAGCAAGAACTACTTCAAGGAGGACATCGAGCTGCACGACGGCCGGACCTACAGCTCAACCGGCTACTACAACGACGCACTGGTGAAGACCGGCGGGCGCTGGTTCTTCCTGACCCGCACGCACACGTCGCTGCATCGGACGGCGCAGATTTCGATAGCCACTGATCTGGAGTGATCGCTGTCGAATAGCACGGTTACCTCCACCCCCCTCCAGCCGTCATCCCGGCGAAGGCCGGGACCCAGTCCCATTCTTACGAAAAGACCGGCGCGAAGCGCGCCGGACTGTCAAGTCTGGGTCCCGGCCTTCGCCGGGATGACGGTAGAGAGTTAACGACCGCCCCTGATCGCCGGCAGGAAATACACCTCGGACTCCTCCCCCACATCCTCCAGCATCGCGTCCTGGTAGACGATGCCGTCGATGGCGACGGCCATGGCGTCGGACTCCAGCACGTCGGCGATGCCGGGATAGCGTTCCTCCAGCGCCTTGATCAGGCGCAGCACGTTGCTGCCGGAGACGCGGATTTCGACCTCGCCGCCGGCGAACCGGCGGCCCAGGTCTCCGGACAGGACGACGCGCGCCAACCGACTAGCCGTTGGCCTTGGCCTTCCCGGCCGCCTCCAGCGCCGCCAGCACTTTCGGCGGCGAGAACGGCAGGTCGCGCATGCGCACGCCCGTGGCGTCGTAGATGGCGTTGGCGATGGCCGCGAGCGGCGGCACGATGGGCGCCTCGCCCACGCCGCGCACGCCGAACGGATGGTTCGGGTTCGGCACCTCGATGATCACCGCGTCGATCATCGGCAGGTCCGACGCCACCGGCATGCGGTAGTCGAGGAAGCCGGCGTTCTCGAGCCGCCCCTGCGCGTCGTGGATGTACTCCTCGTTGAGCGCCCAGCCGATGCCCTGCGCCGCCCCGCCCTGCATCTGGCCTTCAACGTAGGACGGATGCACCGCCTTGCCGGCGTCCTGGAAGGTGGTGTAGCGCAGGATGGTGATCTTGCCGGTCTCGCGGTCCACTTCCACGTCGCACAGATGCGTCGTCAGCGACGGGCCGGCGCCATGGGCGTTGATCGAGGCGTGGCCCATGATCTGGCCGCCGGTCTTTGCCGCCTTCTGGGCGATCTGCGAGATGGTCAGCGAGCGGTTGCCGTTCAGCTCCTGCGCCGCGCCGTCGCGCCAGCCGACTTGGTCCACCTCGATGTCCCACATCTTGGCGGCGCGTTCGCGCATCTGGCGGACGGCGTCTTCGGTGGCCTGGACCACGGCGATGCCGGTGGCGAAGGTGACGCGGCTGCCGCCGGTGACGTCGTTGAACGCGATGGCGGTAGTGTCGACGATGGAGGGGCGGACTTTTTCGGCCACGATTCCAAGGACTTCGGCGCACATCATGGCGAGCGAGGCGCGGGTGCCGCCGATGTCGGGGCAGCCCTCGACCAGCGAGATGGTGCCGTCGCGGTTGACCACGACGGTGGCCGCCGACTGGCCGCCGATGTTGATCCAGAAGCCGCTCGCCACGCCGCGGCCTTGATTCGGCCCCAGGTTCGCCTTGTAATGCGGGTGGTTTTTCGCCGAAGACAGGCATTCGATGCCGCCGATCGGGCCGTGCGTCGGGCCGTAGGGCGACTTGGAACCCTCGACCGCCGAGTTCTTCGCCCGGAAGTCGATGGGGTCCATCTTCAATTCGCGGGCCAGCTCGTCGAGCACGGTCTCGAACGCGAACGCGCCGTTGGGCGCACCGGGCGCCCGGTAGGCATGGATCTTCGGAATGTTGACGACCACGTCATAGCCGGTGATCGACAGGTTCGGGATATCGTAGGGCGCCGAGCAGAACATCACCGCCGCGCCCACCGGCGAACCGGGGAACGCGCCGGCCTGGAACTTGATGACCACTTCCGCCGTGGTGATGGTGCCATCCTTCATGGCGCCGATCTTCGCGGTCATGGAGCTGCCCGAATGCGGACCGGTGGCGCGCAGCACCTCGCCGCGGGTCATGGTCAGCTTCACCGGCCGGCCGGCCGCCTTCGACAGCATCAGCGCCAGCGGCTCGAGATACACGGTGGTCTTGCCGCCGAAGCCGCCGCCGATCTCGGCCGGGATCACCTTCAGCGACGAGGCCTCCATGCCCAGCATGGTGATGCACAGGTCGCGGATCAGGAACTGGCCCTGGCTGGAGCACCAGACCATGGCCTGGCCGTCCTCGGCGTAGTTGGCGACGACACCCTGCGGCTCGATATAGCCCTGGTGCACCGCCTTGGTGGTGAAGCTGCGCTCGATGACGATGTCGGCCTCGGCGAAGCCCTTGGCGATGTCGCCCTTGCCGACGAAGATGCGCTTGGCGATGTTGGACGGCTTTTCCGGCTTCGGCTCGACGCCCTCGGTGAACAGGTCGTCATGCAGCAGCGGCGCGTCGTCGCGCATGGCCTCGTCGACGTCGATGACGTGGGGCAGCACCTCGTAGACCACCTCGATCAGGCCGAGCGCCTGCTGGGCGATGGCCTCCGAGATGGCGGCGACCGCGGCGACCGGATGGCCGTCATAGAACACCTTGTCGCGCGCCAGCAGGTTCTTCGCCAGGTGCTGGGTGTTGATCGCCGATTCGCCCGCCTGGGTGATGCCGGGCGGTGGCAGCGTCAGGTCCGCGCCGGTGATGACGGCCTTCACGCCCGGCAGCGCACGCGCCTTGTCGGTGTTGATCGAAATGACCCTGGTATGGGCGTGCGGGCTGCGCAGGACGCGGCCCCACAACATGCCGGGCAGGGTGAAGTCGGAGGCGTAGTTGGCGCGGCCGGTCACCTTGTCGGCGCCGTCATGGCGGATGGGACGGGTGCCGACGACGCGCAGGTTCTTGGGTTCGTAGGTCATGCGGGTTGCCCTTTCATCTCGGCGGCCGCGTGCTGTACGGCGCGCACGATCTTGTCATAGCCGGTGCAGCGGCACAAATTGCCGGCCAGCCAGTAGCGGATCTCGGTTTCGGACGGATCGGGGTTGCGGTCGAGCAGCGCCTTGGCGGCGACGATGAAGCCCGGCGTGCAGAAGCCGCACTGGAGCGCGGCATCCTCGAGGAAGGCCTGCTGCACCGGATGCAGCCGGTCCGGCGCGCCAATGCCCTCGATGGTGGTGACCTGCTTGCCGGTCGCCTCGACCGCCAGCATCAGGCAGCCGCAGACGACGCGGCCGTCGACGATGATCGAGCACGCGCCGCAGTCGCCGGTGCCGCAGCCTTCCTTGGTGCCGGTGAGACCCAGCGTGTTGCGCAGCACGTCGAGCATGGTCTCGGGCGCGTCGCAGAGGAACTCGACCGGATCGCCGTTGACCGTGGTGGACACATGAGACTTGGCCATCAGCGCGCTCCCTTCGCCCGTCCGTAGGCGATCAGCGCCGCCCGCTTCGCCAGTACACCGACCACCTTCCGGCGGTAGTCGATGGTGCCGCGCTTGTCGTCGATCGGCCGCGCGGCGGCGCCCGCCGCCTCGGCCAGCGTCGCCAGCGTGGCCTCATCGAGTTTCGTGCCGACGAGGATGCCCGGCGCGGCGTCCAGCACCAGCGCCGTCGGCGCCACGGCGCCGATGGCGACACGGGCGTCGGCGATGGTGCCGTCTTCACCCAGCGTCAGATTGACGCCCGCGCCGGCCACGGCGATGTCCATCTCGGTGCGCGGGATCAGCCGCAGATAGGCGTCGGCCGAGCGCGCCGGGCGCGTCGGCAGCAGGAACGAGACGACGATCTCGCCGCTGGCCAGCGAGGTCTTGCCCGGGCCGGTGGCGATCTGCTCGACCGGAATGGACCGCTTGCCGTTCGGGCCGACGATCTCGGCCACGGCGCGCGCCGCGATCAGCGCCGGGGTGGTGTCGGCGGCCGGCGAGGCGTTGCATACATTGCCGCCCAGGCTGGCGCGCCCCTGTATCTGGGTGGAGCCGATCAGGCCGGCGGCCTCGGCCACGCCCGGCCAGGCCGCGACCAGCGCCGCGTGCTCGGTGATGTCGGCGCCGCAAACCGCCGCGCCGATGCGGAAGCCGTCGGCGGTTTCGGCGATGGCGCGCAGGGCGGCGATGTTCTTGACGTCGATGACGGCGGCGCGCGACGCGGTGCCCGAGCGGAGCTGCACCAGCAGATCGGTGCCGCCCGCGAGAACGCACGCGCCGCCGATCGATGCCAATGCCGCCACGGCCTCGTCGATGGAGGCGGGTGACTGATACTGCATGAAACCTTCCTGAACTGTGTCGAACCGCGTCATCCCCGGCGCGGTCACTCTGCGCGGCAAAAGCGACCGTTCGATGTCCGGCCGCCTGCTTCGCGAAGATTATGAGTGACTTTTCATCGCGGGATCAAGTGGCCTCGGCGGCGGCAGCCGGCTCGCGCAGCGGCGCCTCGCGGTCGGCCTGCCGCTTCAGGTAGCCGGCGAGCGCCCTGGCGAGGCGCTGGGCGCGTTTTTCGCCGAGCGGCTCGGGGGCCACCTGCACCGCCGCCTGCGCCCGGTCGATCAGCGCGCGCAGCCGCCGGTTCTCGGTCTCCAGCGCCGCCATTTCGGGATAGTGGGCGGCCGCGTGCCAGACCCGGTCCAGCTCCTTGGCGATGGCGGCGGACAGGCCTTGCCACGGCTCGTCCTCGATGTTTCGGGTCTCCTGCTCGATGGCGGAAAGCATCAGCCGCTGGTCGGCGATGTCGGACCAGACGATCTCGCCCTCGAGCTCGACGCGCACCGCGAGCCGGTCGAGCCCGGCGATGACGCCCTGCACCTGCGCCGCCGTGTCGCCCGCCGACGGCAGCACGCGCTGCCGCAGGGTCGTGGCGAGGTCTTCGATGAGCGCCCTGGTCGTCGTCTTCATGCGCATGGCCCCCGCCACGCGGCCTTCCGGCCGAAACCCGCCGACGAGCGACGATCCGTGCCCGGCTGGATCATCCTGGCCTCCCTGGGGAGCCGCCCGAGGCTCCGTGAACATACAGGGAGTATCGGGTCGGTCCCGCGGCGCGGCAATGGGAAAAGTATTGCGGTGATGGTGTCACGAGAACCCTCTATCGTGAAGCAGTTCACCGGAGCAGAAGTTAAGTGCACTGTCACCGTAACGGTACGTCCTTAGGAGATGAGCATGAAATCTCGATTTTTTCTCGGAGCTTATTGGGATGCTCGCCACGATAGCCTTGGCGAATGCACTAAGAGCGTAAGTCGTCTCTTGAATGGTATGGCGGTCATCGACCTGACGTTGTCGCATTGGTATGAACGCAGTCGTTCGCGCAAGGATGCGCTTGCCCGCGCCGTGGACGGCGACGAGCTATCACAGTTGGAAGCGCTGCTACTAAAAGGGCGCAACAGATACGATGAGGGCGGTGGCGTCATCGAAGAGCTTGGCTATAGCCTAGGGCTTTGGAACGGTGCTGCTAGCGATGAAGGTGAAGCATCCTTGAAAGTGCATTGCGGGTGCTCCGACAACCGTATTGGAAACAGCGTTCTGCTAGACCTTCCGATGGCATCTCAAAATCTAGGCGATGCCACCAGCGCGAGTTCACTGCTCGCGCTGGTCGCTAAAATTTGGCGGCCACGGTGGGCTGGGATAATGTCAAAGCGTGCGATGGCAGAAAGGGACTTTGACGCCGACCGGCCCTTTGTGGACTGGATGATCTATGTGCCACGCGCGGTTCAGTCGGTCCCGCCCTCGGCAAATATAGTGCCGATTGAAGGGTTAGGTTCGATCATCATCGTGCAAGCTCAACCACCTAGTGGGAATGACCCTGAAGAGCTAAACCGCATTCGCCAAGTCGATGCGGCGGTGTCAACTTTGAAGTGCACCACTAGATTACGGTGACAGTGCATTTAATTGACTCCCGGCGCCCCGGAGCAGAAGTTAAGTGCACTGTCACCGTAACTGCCCGAGTTTGCGGAGGCTGCCGCGCCTGGAGCCAAGGTTACCATCCGCGGGTCGTATGGGAGCGTGGAAGCGACGGTGCTGTCTGGTCGGCTTTCCCCAACCCAAATGGCAGAGCTTCAGGCAGCGAATGGGACGGAATTTTCCCAGATTTACATTACCGGCGCTGGCAAGAATGGTAGAGGCGGAGCCTACTATTTGATACAAGGAACGGATAGGACCGTGCCTGTTCCAATCGCCCCGAACGTTCGCTGGATCAACCATACGCATCCTGAGATGTTGGACGGGAATTTGGTTGCGTTGCGCGCCAGTGGGCCGGATCGGAACGTACTGGACATGCTGAGGAGAGCCGGTTCTCCGCAACGCCAATCCCAAATTGTCCCACAAGTCGGTAATCCGTTCTATTTCAGGGGAAATTAACATGAGTGCAAATATAGAATCTTACTCATATCTCTGGGACGGCTCTCAGCCCGGATGGGTGCTGTTGAAGGCCCCCGCATTGGAAGTCGGCTATTGCATCTTCAATGTTTCTAGCAGCACGATGCTTCACATCGATGATGAGCAACTCAATACAGCACTTTGCAATTCGATGATCGAGGCAGGGTGCCCAATGATGGATGATTTACCTGTAAGCACTGCGAACGTTAGCGTCATACCTCAATAGGCCCTCACAGGGCCGGAGGTTGGGACTGTAGCTAGGTTTATGCTTTTTCGTCGATTACAAGCTTCATTGGGCGCGAGAGGCTGAACTTAGCACTGTCGCAGTTGCGAATACGCCATTTGGATTGGCTTCGGGATGGCAATAGCTAGCTAAATCACGAAGTAGTTAACAGAAGGCTTCAAGTGTCGAATTTTGATGGAACATTCGAGTTCGATCCAGTCTGAGACGAGTGAGGGCAATTCGGTGGTAAAAACGTTCAATGACTTCTGAAGTATTTAAACTCGAAATGCCTGGGCTGATTTTCCTGTTTGTCGCGGCGGAAAATTCTGAGCGGCTAACTTTCCTCGGGAATGCCCTGCAAGGCCTAGGAGCCGCATATGGTGGGCCCCAAGCCTTCGCTTTGATCAAGGGCACTACAACACTTGGTGCAATCCGGGATGCTCTGGGAGAGCTAAACGAGGGCGAATGCATCTACCTGATCTCTGCCGAGAAAGGAAACCTCGAGAATCATCTGTTTGTACGCGGTCAGACAGATGGAGGCGTCTCGACCGGTTGACGCTTGGGTTTACGATGATGGATTACGGTGACAGTGCATTTAATTGACATCTCCGGTTGGCCCGGCGATACTGCCTGCATGGCCCGTCTTGCCCGTGTCGTCATTCCCGGTCTGCCGCACCACGTCACCCAGCGTGGCAACGGGCGGGCGCCGACGTTTTTTGGCGACGACGACTACGCGCTCTACCGCGCCCTGCTGGCGGAATCATGCCGCGCGGCGGGCGTCGAGGTCTGGAGCTGGGTGCTGATGCCCAATCATGTCCACCTGATCCTGGTGCCGTCCGACGCGGACGGGTTGCGGCGGGCGCTGGCGCCGGTGCATCGGCGCTATGCCGGGGCGGTGCACGCGCGCGAGCGGCGCACCGGCCACTTCTGGCAGGGGCGGTTCGGCGCCGCCGCCATGGACGAGGCGCATCTCGGCGCGGCGGTGCGCTACATCGCGCTTAATCCGGTGCGGGCGCGGCTGGTGGCGCGGCCCGAGGACTGGCCGTGGACCAGCGTGCACGCGCATCTGTCGGGCCGCGACGACGGGATCACCACGCTGGCGCCGGTGCTGGAGCGGTTCTCGCCGTTCGCCGGCTTCATCGCCGACGCGGGCGATCCGGCGCTGACCGAGGGCCTGCGCCGGGCCGAGACCATCGGCCGGCCGCTCGGCGACGCGGCGTTCCTCGCCGGCCTCGAAGCCGCGACCAACCGCACCCTCAAGCCCGGCAGGCGCGGGCCGAAGCCGGGTTAAGTGCACTGTCACCGAAATAGTTCATCGACGCCCGTCACCTCCGAATAGCGGGATGAATGCTGCTCGAACACGCGCCGCCATGCGGCGTCAGGCTTGTAGCCGCAGCAGATGATGGTGTCGCAGCGATCCACCGGGAGGCCGTGCACCATGATCGGCTTCGGATCGCAGACGATGACGATGCGCGCGGCGTGCGGGTTGCGCAGGACCTGCAGGGTCTGCTCATGGGGCAGCGCGTCCGGCCGGTCCGCGGGGGCGGCCAGCGGCGTGTCGCCGACGCCGCAGCGCCCGCCGATCACCCAGCCGGTATCGGGCTGGATCGGCGCCACAGCGTGCAGTTCGGCGTGGAGGGCCTGGTCGCAGAGGATCAGCGTGACGGGTATGCGGCCCGGCTCGTCGCCCAGGATCAGGCGTCCGACCGCCTCCGGAGCCATGCCCGCCATCACCGGGATACGCAGACCGGGCGCGGCGTTGATCTCGATGACCGCGCCCTGCTCGACATAGGACCGGCCGATATCGTCGGTCATGTAGTCGATGCCGCAGATCGAGAAGCCGAACGCATCGGCGAGAGATTCGGCCATCCGAAGAATGTCCGGATGGGTTTGGCCGGTCACATTGAAATAGACGGCGCCGGTCAACAGCAGCGGCACCTTGCGGAGGCTGATCCTGTGCCCGGCCGGAACGACGTCGGCGAGAGTGACCTCCTGGCGCCGCAGCTCGGCATGAAAATCGTCATCGAGCGGGGTTTCGCCGACGAACCCGCCCGGCCGCTGTGCCGCGGCGATCGACCCGTTGCGTTCCGCGACGAGATCGGCAAGGGTCCGCACCCCGTCGCCGATCACATGCGGCGAATCACGGCGGATAACACAAGCGACCTTGCCGCGGACCACGAGGAGGCGGTGAACGTCGCCGGGTATGTACCGTTCGATCATGACCGGGGCGGCGGTGTGCTCGCGTGCGAGGTGGAACGCCTTGCGAAGGCCAGGCATATCGCTGATTCTCAGCGTCACGCCGACACTACGATCCCGATCGGTGGGCTTGACGACGCAGGGCCAGGAAATGCGGCGTGCAGCCTCTTCGAGATCCTGTTCTTCATTGACCAGCACATGCGGAACGACCGGAACGCCCAAAGCCTCGAACAGGGCCTTGGCCAACTGCTTCTTGCCGGCCCACCGGCCGCCGAGCAGCGAATCCCGGATCGACATGGACTCGAAGAAGGTTCGGCCGTTCTTGCCCCAGCCATATTGCCAAAACCTCTGGAGAGACAGCAGCGGCAGATAGGGGATGCCCCTGCCGTGCGCTCCCTGCATCAGGATCTTGGCCTGATAATCGGGATGATGCTGGCGGCACAACTGCCACAAGGCGCCGAAATAGTGTTTCAGCCGATCATCGGAAAACGAATCGAGTCCGTTGAACAGGGTGACGACGGCCGAAATGGCCGTCGCGGTGACCCGTTCATGGTGGCAGCCGATGTAGACGAACACCTGCCCGCCATCCTCGAACGCCGATGCCGTCCGGACGAAGCCGCGAAGCTCGTTCAGTGCCGCGAGAGCCAGGGCGGCGAGGAAGTCGGCAAGCCCCACCGGCGTTTCGAGGGAGAGCGGCCGTCCGCCCCCGGCGCGTCCTTCATGCTGGAACCAGGCGCCGAACGCGCCGAGGATCACGTCGGTTCGTGACCGGGCAACGCGCAGGTCGTCGTCCTCGATCAGCAGGCTGGCGAGCACGCCCGCTTCGGTTGCGTAGGGATTGGGTCCCCGAAAGGATTTCAGCAGCTGGAACTTGATCATCCGGCACTCAGGCGGGCTTGCGCGCGTGGCAGTAGGAGAGCTGCCAGCCGACCACGCACCGGTCCCGGGTCTGGCGGATGGTGAAATAGTCGTCCAGCGCATGGTCTATCACGTCGAGGCTGGCCACCAGCCCGAACAGCCCCTTGAAGAACACCGGAATGTCGCGCCGGCTGGGGAAGATCCATGGCACGTCGCGGACCTCTTCGACGACGCCGGTGAAGCCCAGTATCGCGCAAATTCGCGCCATGCTTCCGGGCTCGGGAAAGTTTCCCGCATGCCCGGCCGGGCAATGGTCCCTCACGAAGACGTTGAGCCAGCGGGCGAGATTGCTGCCCGCGGCGACATCGCAGACGGCCAGTTCGGCACCGGGCTTGAGGACGCGATAGGCTTCGCCGAGCGTCGCACCGTGCGAACCGCTGTGATGGAGGCCGATCAGGCCAAGCGCGACGTCGATCGAGTGATCGGGGATGCTGTAGAAATGCTCGACCGGATTGTCGATGATCCGGTAAGCCGGATTGAGCCGCGCCCGCAATGCCGGGCTGGGTTCCACGCAGACGTTGGTGACCTTGCCGTTCAGCCGCCGGTGCACCTCGTCGGACAGGTAGCCGCCGGCCGCCTGGATATCGAGCACCGTCATCCCTGGCCCCAGCGTCACATAGCCGAGCAGGGTGTCACGCTCGTTGTCGCGCACGCTGGCATAGTCGCGCATCGCCTGCGGCGACGACACGGTGGGAAAACTGTGGGTCCTAGCGGAATCCGTCACCGTCGCGCCCATCCGTCAACAAAAGGATACAATACCGACTTCTCGCCTGCCTGCTTCCGGACTGGCTAGCGCCTGGCGATCGGGCGCGCGGCCGTCAAACAGGTATTGTGTCCCCGCATTTCGCATTTGACTATGGCTTCCTGGCGGCGTCTTCCTTCTGGATGAAGGCCACCAGCGTGCGTGCGTCGGGTACGCCGGTCTCGGGGATCCCGGCCGACTTCTGGAAGGCGAGCAGCGCTTCCTTGCTCGATGCGCCGTAGAGCCCGTCGGGCGTGCCCTGGAACAGGCCTTGCGCCTTCATCTTCTCCTGCATCCACTTCAGGGTGGACTGGCGCAGCGCCGCGCGGGCGTCGCCCACCGTCACCTCGACCAGCTGGGACTGCTCGGTCACCTTGTAGGGAGCGAAGAAGTTCATCAGCTGGGCGACCGCCGTCTCGAAGCGCAGCGCCGGCTGCGTCATGCAGTAGTTGCGCACCATCTGGCCGACGACCGCCGCCTCGGTCACCGGCGACACGTCGAAGGTCTGGGCCTGCAGCCGGTTGATGCCGGTGAGGTAGCCCTCCATCCACGACATGTAGGGCATGACGTCCTGGGCGCTCTTGTCCACCGCGGCCATGAAATCCGAGCATGGCCGGGCGCCGATGCCGCGGACGATGTAGTTGCCCTTGGGATCGGAGGCATGGGCGCCCTGGGCCGCCATGGCGGCGACCAGCAGGGCCGCGGCGGCCGTCGTGCGGATGAAACTGTTCATGTCGACTCTACTCACGGTTGGCTGGCGTCGCGGGAGTGCGGCGGCGGAGTGTAGCGGCAGGGCGCGCGGGAGACAAGGCAGCCAGCCGGAGGCCCCGTCGCCCCGATGCCGGAAACCGGCCATTTTCCGCCCGCCGGAAAACCCCTGGCAACACCTTGGCGGGCCAAGCGAAAATGCGAAAAATTTTTTGCTTGATTCCAGGGGTCGAAACTCATATTTGACTGTCTGCCCAATAGTCGCACGTGCCCATAGGCGCCGGCACAACGTCCCTCGGGATGAGGCGTCATATAGCAACGACGGTGAGGGCTTTTTTGGTCTCAGTCGGCTGTCCAAAAGCCGGCGACACTGAAGAGGCACACCATCTTTGCCCCATGTGCGGATCGGTCCTCCTGTTCCAACCTAAGGCACCCACCGGAGCTTCGCCGCGGTTGGCGTCGCTCCATTTCGGTCTGTAGGAATCTTCGCGGGTTCGGCGCCTCCATCGCGTCCCCTGTGCGGAAACCTGCCGGCAGCAATGAAGGTAGGGGATCGGTCTTATGGCGACCCAACGCGTCCTTGACTATCTTGCCACCACGCGGCCGGAAGGCCCGTGCCTCGTCGTCGATCTCGACGTCGTTCGTGAAAACTATCTGGCGTTCGCCCGGGCGCTGCCGGAAACCCGCATCTTCTACGCGGTGAAGGCCAATCCGGCGCCGGAAGTGCTGAACCTGCTGGCCGGGCTGGGCTCGAGCTTCGACACCGCCTCGGTGACGGAGATCGAGATGGCGCTGGCCGCCGGCGCGACGCCGGACCGCATCTCGTTCGGCAACACCATCAAGAAGGAACGCGACATCGCGCGCGCCTTCGCGCTCGGCATCGACCTCTATGCGGTCGACTGCGTCGAGGAGGTGGAGAAGATCGCGCGCCAGGCGCCAGGCGCCCGCGTGTTCTGCCGCGTGCTGGCCGACGGTGCCGGCGCCGAATGGCCGCTGAGCCGCAAGTTCGGCTGCGTCCCGGCCATGGCCGTCGGCGTGCTGGAAACGGCCAGGGACCTTGGTCTGTCGCCCTACGGCATCTCGTTCCACGTCGGCTCGCAGCAGGGCAACGTGGGCGCGTGGGACAGTGCGCTGGCCGACGCCTCCATGGTGTTCCGCGCCCTGGCGGAACGCGGCATCCAGCTGTCCATGGTCAACATGGGCGGCGGTTTCCCGACCCGGTACCTGAAGGACGTGCCGAAAGTGGACGCCTATGCGCAGGCGATCTTCGGCGCGCTGCGACGACATTTCGGCAACCGTCTGCCCGAGACCATCATCGAACCGGGCCGGGGCATGGTTGGCGATGCCGGCGTGATCAAGGCCGAGGTCGTGCTGATCTCGCGCAAGTCCGACGAGGACAATGTGCGGTGGGTCTATCTCGACATCGGCAAATTCGGCGGCCTGGCGGAAACCATGGACGAGTCGATCCGTTATCCCATCCGCACCCCGCGCGATGGCGATGCGGTCGCACCCTGTGTCCTGGCCGGCCCGACATGCGATTCGGCGGACGTGCTGTATGAACGGACCCCCTACCCGCTCCCCATTTCCCTGGAGATCGGCGACGAGGTTCTGATCGAGGCGACGGGCGCGTACACCACCACCTATGCGTCGGTTGCCTTCAACGGATTTTCGCCCCTCCAGGCGATCGTCATCTAAGGCACGGACATGATCGTGATCCGCAACGAAACGGCGCCGGACATTCCGGCGCGGGAAATCCTGCTGGACCGGGCCCTGCCCGGCCGGCACCTGAAAACCTGCGAGAAGCTGCGGCGGGGCAGGTCTCCCGCCGACGGCCTCGCCTTCAGCGCCTGGCAGGGCGCAAGGCTCGCCGGCACGGTCCGGCTGTGGCATGTCGAGGCCGGTTCGGCCGGCGACGCGCTGCTGCTCGGCCCGATCGGCGTGCTGCCCGAATGCCAGGGCCTGGGCATCGGCACGCTGCTGATGGACCATGCGCTGGCGCAAGCCTCGGCCATGGGCCACCGAGCGGTGATCCTGGTGGGCGACGCGCCCTATTACGAGCGGTTCGGCTTCTCGCCGGCGCCGACCGCCAGCCTCACCCTGCCCGGCCCGTTCGAACGCGACCGTTTCCTGGGCCTGGAGCTGGTGGCCGGCACGCTTGCCGGCGCCATCGGCATGGTGAAGGCCGGCAAGCGCCTTGACGCGGGAGACGACCGACGCCGCGCCGCGCTGATCGAATTCAGGCAGGCGGCCTGAGGCCGCGCCACATTCCGGTCCCGGCCGGGACGTGACATGTCAATGACACGGAACGGCTCTACTATCCGCCGGGACAGGGGAGCCGTTCCCATGAGAAAACCAGGAGGCGCCCCTTGAACGCATCGTCCATCCACGCCCGCTTCGACGGCCCCATCGTGATGATCGGCTTCGGCTCGATCGGCCGCGGCACGCTGCCGCTGATCCTGCGGCATATCGAGTGCGACCGGGACAAGTTCACCGTGATCGATCCCGAGGACGAGCACCGCGACATGGTGTCCCACGCCGGGGTGAACTTCATCCATGACGG
Source organism: Sphingomonadales bacterium (assembly GCA_022844405.1). Lineage (GTDB taxonomy): Bacteria > Pseudomonadota > Alphaproteobacteria > SMXS01 > SMXS01 > RI-34. Next base: position 87,494 of record JALHLV010000008.1, read on the forward strand.
CATCCGGGTCGACAACTACCGCGACCTGCTGACGCCGTTGCTGACCGCCGGACCGGGCCGGGCCTTCGTCGTCAACCTGTCGGTCGACGTGTCGTCGGTGGCGATCATGGAGCTGTGCAAGGACCTGGACGCGCTCTACATCGACACCGTCGCCGAACCGTGGCTGGGCTTCTACACCGACACCAGCCTGTCGGTGTCGCAGCGCTCCAACTACGCGCTGCGGCAGGCCGTGCTGGACCTGCGCACGCGCCGTCCCGGCGGCCCGACCGCGGTCAATTGTTGCGGCGCCAATCCGGGCATGGTGTCGTGGTTCGTCAAGCAAGCGCTGCTCAATCTGGCCAGCGACATGGACATGAAAGTCGAGAAGCCCGCCAGCCGCGAGCAGTGGGGCCGGCTGATGCGGCAGGTCGGCGTCAAGGGCATCCACATCGCCGAGCGCGACACCCAGCGCGCCCGCGATCCCAAGCCGAAGGGCATCTTCGTCAACACCTGGTCGGTGGAAGGCTTCATCTCGGAAGGCCTGCAGCCGGCCGAGCTGGGCTGGGGCACCCACGAGAAGGCGCTGCCGCCCGAAGGCCGGACCCATGAAGGCGGCTGCGGCGCGGCGATCTACCTGCTGCGGCCCGGCGCCGGCACCCGCGTCCGCTCGTGGACGCCGACGGCGCAGGCCCAGCACGGCTTCCTGGTGACCCACAACGAGGCGATCTCCATCGCCGACTATTTCACCGTGCGCGAGGGCGGCGAGGCGGTCTACCGGCCGACCTGCCACTACGCCTATCATCCCTGCGACGACGCGGTGCTGTCGCTGCACGAGATGGCCGGCGCCGAGTGGCGGCGGCAGGACGACTGGATCATCCTGGACGAGCACGACATCGTCGACGGCATCGACGAGCTGGGCGTGCTGCTCTACGGCCACGGCAGGAACGCGTACTGGTACGGCTCGCAGCTGTCGATCGAGGAAACCCGCGAGATCGCGCCCTACCAGAACGCCACCGGCCTGCAGGTGACCTCGGCGGTGCTGGCCGGCATGGTCTGGGCGCTGGAGAACCCCGACCGGGGCGTGGTCGAGGCCGACGAAACCGACTTCGAGCGGTGCCTCGAGGTGCAGCGTCCCTATCTGGGTCCCGTCGTCGGCGTCTACACCGACTGGACCCCGCTCGCCAACCGCGAGGGCGGCCTGTTCCCCGACGACTACGACGCCGACGATCCGTGGCAGTTCGCGAATGTGATCGTGCGGTAGCAGCAAAGACAGGAGCCAACCCGCACGCGAAAATTGACGAATCGTTACATTCGAACTACTGTAAACAGTAGCTAACAAGCTGGCTGTTCCGTAAGGGCAGCAAATCCTATGGCCACCTTCGGGTGGCCATAGTTGCTTACGGGGGGATTTTGCATCTTTTTTACATCGATGAATCGGGCGATCTCGGGGCCATGCCAGCCAACCCCGCCCCAACCGGAAATGATCAGCCGATCCTGGTAGTGGGCGCTCTCATTGTCGAAGCTGCGCGACTCGAAGCCCTGACGTTGGATTTCCTCCATCTCAAGCGACGCTTCTATCCAGGCCTCCCTTATCCAAGTGCAAATCATCTCGACAAGATTATTCCAGAGATCAAGGGCGCGGATATTCGCCGGCAAGCAACCCGCGGAGGAAGAAATCAACGGCGCCACGCAATCGGTTTTCTAGACAAGATACTCCTTATGCTCGATGCGCATGGCATTCGCCTCTTGTGTCGTATCTGGGTAAAGGCTCCGGGAGCACCGCTGAATGGACGAGCCATTTACACATCCTCTATCCAGTGGATGTACTCCTCATTCGAGAACTATCTGGCCAGCAAAACCAGCGTCGGCTTCTGCATCGCAGATAGTCGGGACCATCTCAAGAATGTCTCGGTTGCACATTCCATTTTCACCCAGAAATTTCGGGCATCGTCGCCGACTTACGCCCGCATGCTGGAGCTTCCCACTTTCGGGCACAGCGAGAACCATGCCGGCCTCCAGTTGTGCGATATCGTCTGCTCGGCACTGCTGTATCCCATTGCGGCGGAAGTGTACTGCACAGGACACGTGTCCAACATCCATGTCCAGCCAGGCGCGGCAGCGTTGAGGCAACGCTTCGGCCCGGCGATCAAAGAAATGCAATTCCGCTATCGCGAACCGCTCGGCAAGTGGAACGGTGGCATCGTCGTATCTGATCCGATTGGCCAGAGAAACGCGTCTCTGCTGTTCCAGTAACCGTCAGTTGGTCCGGTCCAGATCCCTGAACGTCCGCGCGATCCGGGCACGGACCTCGTCCGGCTGGCTTTCGACGGCGCGGCCCAGATTGCGCAGGGCGCGGCGCAGGCCGTGGACCTGATCGAGAAGCGACAGGATGACCGGCACGTCCTCTTCCCGCACCTCGAGTTTTTCGGTGAGGAGATACACCAGCCGCACGCGGGCCACGTCTGCCTCGCTGAATTCGGCCATGCCCGCCCGGCGTTGCGGCCGGACCCAGCCGCGGCGGACGATCATGCGCAGCCGGCGGGCGGAAATCTCGCCCACCGCGGCGACGACGTCTTGTTCCGTCAGGCCCATGATCACTCCTTCATCCCGGCGCGCGGGTTGTAGGCGTGGCTCTCGCGCCACGATTTCATGAACGTCTCCAGCTCATCGTCGATCGCCGCCGGCATGACGATCTTGAGCTTCACCCGCTGGTCGCCGGCCGCCCGGTTCCTGCCGGCGGGCACGCCCCTGCCGCGCAGCCGCAGGGTCTGACCCGAGCTGGCGCCCTTGGGGACGGTCAGGCTGACCTTGCCGGTGATGGTGGGCACGGCGACCTTGCCGCCCAGCACCGCTTCGTCGATGGAGATCGGCAGCTCGACGACGATGTCGTCGCCGTCGCGCTCGAACAGCGGGTGCGTTCCGACCTGGATATCGACCAGCGCATCGCCGTCCGGGGCGCCGTTCATGCCGGGCATGCCCTTGCCCTTCAGCCGCAGGGTCTGGCCCGAGCGGGTGCCGGGCGGGACGGCGATGTCGAGCGTCCTGCCGTCGGGCATGGTGACCCGCCGCTTGGCGCCGTTCACCGCGTCGAGGAAATCCACGGGAAGCTGGTAGCGCAGGTCCTGGCCGCGCATCTGCCGCGGGCCGCGTCCGGCGGCGCCGCCGCGGCCGCTGCGCTGGAACATGTCGGAGAACAGGTCGGAGAGGTCGGCGAAATCGTCGAAGCCGGCCGACGACTGGTAGCGGCCGCCGTCGGCGTCGGCATATTGCCGGTAGAAGTCCTGCTGCGACGGCCGCGCGGTGCCCGAGGCGTCGATCTCGCCCTTGTCGAACCGGGCGCGCTTGTCGGCGTCGCCGACGATGTCGTATGCGGCGGAGATGGTCTTGAACCGGTCCTCGGCCTTCTTGTTTCCCGGATTGAGGTCTGGATGCGCCTCCTTCGCAAGCTTGCGGTAAGCCTTGCGAATGGCGTCCTGGCTGGCGTCCCGGGCGACGCCGAGGACCTTGTAGGGATCTTCATTCAAGGGGCGATACCTCTGGGGATTCAACGCTTGCCCTCAATATGGTGCCGATTCCGCGGTTCCCAAGAGGCACGGCCGCGAAACAACGGCGCGCAACCACCTGTCGGGCGACGCTCGATCCGGATATCCTCCAGCGCATGACGCTCCGCTCCTCCTGGCGCCGCCGGTCCCGCGCCTTCCGCATCGCCGCCGGAACGCTCGCCGTGCTCGCCTCGGCGGTGCTGCTGCTGTGGATTTCGCGGGCGGCGCTGACCGAGTGGGCGATCGAGGACAGCATCGACAGATTCGGCCTCGGTCCCTCGGAGGTGAGGGTGACGGAGTTGGGGCTGGCACGGGCGGAAATGCGCCTGGTGTCATCGGGCGCGGGGACCATCGAGCACATCCATGTGGAGTACGGCGTGGGCGACCTGCTGCGCGGCGAGATCAAGCGCATGGTCGTGGACGGCGGCCGCATCCGCTTCGCCTGGAAGGACGGCAAGCTGGTCCCGGCGATCACGCCCAGCGAGGGGCCCATCAGCCTGCCGCTGGATCGGCTGGAGATCAGGAATTCGACGCTGACGTTCGACGTGGAAGGCCAGGAGATCGTCGCCGACGTGTCGGGCACGGTGACCGGCAAGGACAACATGGCCGCCAACCTGACGATGGCGTTGCGCGCGCCGCAGGGGCGCATGAAGGGCCGGGTGACCGGCGCCATGAAACCGGACGGCGCACTCGACGGCACCTTCACGGTCACCGGCGGCGACCTGGGCGTCGGCACGGTGAAGGCGGAGGGGCTGACCGGTGCGCTGCGGCTGGTGACCAGCGCGCAGGGCGTCGAGCTGATCGACGGGGCGTTCGGCGTCGCACAGATTTCCGGCGGCACCGGTCCGCTCGGTCCGGGGCGGCTGTCGGCATCGCTGCGCCAGCCGCAGAACGTGCTGAACGTGTCGCTGCAGTCGAAGCCGGTCTCATTCTCGTTGCAGGCGGACGGCGCCATGCCGAAGGCGGGCGTGCCGTTCACCATGGAAGGCACCGCCGACGCGGCCTTCGTCAGCGCGCTGGCGGGCGCCGACAGGCCGGCGACCGGCGGTGTGCATCTGACGGCGACCGGGATTGCGCCTCCCGGGCCGACCATGCAGGCGGCGTTCGCGTCGGGACTGGGCGACTGGCTGCGTCTGGGCAAGGCGCAGGGCGCGCTCGACGGCACCGTCGGCGGCCTTCGCATCCCCGGAACGGTGGCTGTGGATGACGCGGTGCTCTCGCTCGAGGTCACGCTGGCGGGCGGCGCGCTGGCGGTCACCACGCCCAAGGGCATTACCGTCAGCGGCATGACACTGGACCCGTCGATCGCGGCCAAGGACAGCCTGTTCGCCGGCAATTCGACCCTGTCGGTCGCGCCCGCGCCGGGCGCGCCGTTCCTGGCCATCACGCCACGGGCCGGTTCCGACAGGCTGACGGTGAGCGGCGGCGTCAGCTACGAGACGCCTGCCCTGTTCGTCCGCGGCGACGTCGCGGGCGAGGCGTCGCTCGATCCGTCGCAGTGGCTGGCGTCGGCGCGGGATGTCGCCGCGACGGGCGATCTGAACCTGACGGCGGCGCTGGCACTGAAGCTGCCGGAAGGCCGGAGCCTGCCGTCGGCGGAACTGGCGCTGGCGGGTAAGTATGACGTCGGTCCCAAATCCATCGGGTTGACCGCCGACAGCGGCGCGCTCGCCTTGCGCAACGCCCATTGGGGCGAGACGATCTCGCTTCCCGGCACGTCGCGGCTGGTGCTGCGGCCGGGCGCGACTTACGCCAGGGACCGGTCGACCGGCGCGGTCGCGGCGTCCGCCGTGCTGCAGCCCTTCGCCTGGACCGCGACGCTCAAGCGCGAGGGCGCCGAACCCGGCAAGGCGACGCTGGGCGCCGGGCGGATGGCGCTGACCATCGACAAGGACGGCCTGAAGGCGGTGCTGGACAGGGGCCGCGTCGAGCTGCCCGACAGCGGCGTGGCGGCGCGCGGGATTTCCGCGACCGTCACCCGGACCGGCGACGCGACCGGCATCAAGGCCGCCATCGCCGATCTGCGCGGCACCGGCGAACCGGCGCTGTTCTCGTCCATGAAAGCCAGTCTCGACGCGCGCATTGCCGGCTCGAAGGCGGCCTTCTCCGCCGGCCTGACCGGCGCGGGCAAGGTTCTCAGCCTGACGGCCAAGGGAAGCCACGACCTGGACAGCGGCAAGGGCAACGCCAGCGTCACGCTGAAGCCCATCGACCTGTCGGGCGACGGCGCGCTGAAGGCGCTGTCGCCCAGGCTGGCGGCCGGTGTGACCAAGACAGGCGGCACCGTCAGCGGCGAGGGCACCGTTCACTGGGGCGACGGCGCGCTGCCCGGCACGCTGACGCTGGCGCTGAAGGACGTCTCGGTGGCCGGCGAAAGCCTCAACCTGTCGGCGCTCAATGGCGGCGTGCGGCTCGACAGCCTATCGCCGATCCGCTCGGCGGCCGGGCAGCGCCTGTCCGGCACGCTGCAGGTGCCGACGCTGAATGCGGTGCCGTTCGACGTCACGTTCCGGCTGGACCCAGGCAAGCTTGTGCTGGAGCGCGCCACCGCCAAGGTGTTCGACGGCCAGTTCGAGACCGAGAACGCCGAGATCGACGCAGCGACCGGCGACGGCCGGGTCGACCTGAAGGTCAGTGACATCAACATCGAGACCGCCTTCGCCGTGCTCGACCTTGAGCAACTGAAGGGCACCGGCCGGATCGGCGGAATGCTGCCGCTGCGGATCGAGGGCGGCAAGGTGGCGATCGAGAAGGGCCACCTGGAATCCTCGGTTCCCGGCACGCTGCAGGTCGGCGTGACGGCACTGGCGGACAAGCTCCAGAACTATGGCGAGAACGTCGACATGGCGTTCCGGGCGCTGACCGACTTCCACTACGACCGCATGGTGATCGATACCGACAAGCCGTTTTCCGGCGCCGGCAAGGCCATGTTCCGGCTGGAGGGCAACAACCCCAAGGTGATGGGCGGCCAGCCCTTCGTGTTCAACATCAGCCTGGAAACCGACTTCGACCATCTGACCGGGCTGCTGCTCGAGCTTTCCGGCGCGGCCAACACCGCATTGGGCTGGGGCGCCCGGGAACTGATCAAGAAATGAACTCATCAAGAAATAACCGCGTGACGTTGGCGAAGCGTAGCGAAATACCCTATCTTCTTGTGACGGGCTCCAGCGAATGAGAACAAGCGTGATGGATCAATCGTTTAGGCGGAGTGGCGGGTTGCTGGCGGTGATCGTGGCGGGTCTTTCCCTCGCCGCGTGCTCACCGACGGTCAAGGTGCAGGCCCCGAAGGAGCCGATCACCATCAACCTCAACATCAAGCTGGACGCCGATGTGCGCGTCAAGCTGGAGCAGCAGGCGAAGGAAGACGTCGCCAGCAAGCCGATTTTCTAGGATGACCGCGATGAAAAACACCCTGTTCTCCATTCTCACGGCGGCGGCGCTTTGCCTGACCGCGGCCGGCGGCATCGCCGCTCTCGACGCGGCGCCCGCCTATGCGCAGGCCAAGCCGCTCGACGCGCCGCGATCGAGCGGCGTCGTCGGCGAACGCTACGACGGCTACGCCGTGGTGCGCGACGCAAGCGCGCCGGCCGACGTGCGCAAGCTGGTCGAGGACACCAATGCCGAACGCCGCAAGGTCTACGCCGAACAGGCGACCGCCAAGGGCGCGCCGGCCGAGGAGGTCGGCAAGGTCTATGCCGGGCAGATCATGAGCGCGGCGCCTGCCGGCTGGTGGTTCCAGGGCGCCGACGGCGCCTGGGTGCAGAAGAAGTAGCGGCGAGGACAAGCGGCGTCGGCGGCACCGGCTTTTCGCTCATGCACAATAAACTGTGCTGGCCTGCCAAGATTCCCGTTCCTGCACGGCGGATTCGGTCATTACTATTGCCGTAACGGGCAATACGGCAGACCGGAGCGTTCCAACGCATGGGCATCAAGGCAGCGATTCACCATCTGACGCGGTATCGCTACGAGCGTCCGGTATCCCTCGGGCCGCAGATCATCCGGCTGCGCCCGGCGCCGCATTCGCGCACGCCGATCCTGAGCTATTCGCTCAAGGTTACGCCGGAGAAGCACTTCATCAACTGGCAGCAGGACGCGCACTCCAACTGGCTGGCGCGTTACGTGTTTCCCGAGAAGGTCACCGAGTTCGCCATCGAGGTGGACTTGCTGGCCGACCTGTCGGTGGTCAACCCGTTCGATTTCTTCGTCGAGGAATACGCCGAGTTCCTGCCCTTCACGCTGCCCGACGACCTGAAGGTCGATCTCGCCGCCTATCTGGAACCGGAGCCGCCGGGACCGGAACTGACCAAATTCCTCAAGACGCTGCCGAAGCACAGGGCCAAGACCGTCGACTTCCTGGTCGACCTCAACGCGAGGCTGCAGCGCGAGACCCGCTACCTGATCCGGCTGGAGCCCGGCGTGCAGACGCCCGAGGAAACCCTGTCGCTGCAGTCCGGCTCGTGCCGCGACACCAGCTGGCTGCTGGTGCAGATCATGCGCCACCTGGGCCTTGCCGCGCGTTTCGTCTCCGGCTACCTGATCCAGCTCAGGCACGATCTGAAGGCGCTGGACGGCCCGTCCGGCACCGAGGTGGATTTCACCGATCTGCACGCCTGGGCCGAGGTCTACCTGCCGGGCGCCGGCTGGATCGGCCTGGACCCGACATCGGGCCTGCTGACCGGCGAGGGGCACATTCCGCTCGCCGCCACGCCGCATTACCGGTCGGCGGCGCCGATCGCCGGCGGCGTCGAGCCGGCCGGGGTCGAATTCGACTTCGAGATGACCGTGACCCGCGTCGACGAGCGCCCGCGCATCACTCTGCCGTTTTCCGACGAGGCCTGGGAGCGGCTCAACGCGGTGGGTGAGATGGTCGACCGCGACCTGGAGGCCCAGGACGTGCGCCTGACCATGGGCGGCGAGCCGACCTTCGTGTCGATCGACGACTATCAGTCCGAGGAATGGAACACCGCCGCCGTCGGCCCCACCAAGCGCGACCGCGCCGACGTGCTGATCCGCCGGCTGCGGGAAAAATTCGCGCCTGGCGGCATGCTGCATTACGGCCAGGGCAAGTGGTACCCGGGCGAATCGCTGCCGCGCTGGACGTTCTCGCTGTTCTGGCGCCGCGACGGCAAGCCGGTGTGGCGCAACCCGGACCTGATCGCCCGCGAGAGCCGGCGCGAGCACGCGACCACCGAGGACGCCCGGCGCCTGATCGAGGACTTCGCCGACCGGCTGGGGCTGTCGGCCGACTACGTCACGGCCGCCTACGAGGATCCGGGCTACTGGATGCTGAAGGAAGCCGAACTGCCCGAGAACGTGGACCCGTCCAACTCGAAGCTGGAGAACGCCGAGGACCGGGCGCGCATCGCCCGGGTGTTCGAGCGCGGCCTGACCAAGCCGGCCGGCTTCGTGCTGCCGGTGCAGCGCTGGAACGCCCGCGCAGGCGGCGGCTGGATCAGCGAACGCTGGGGCTTCCGGCGCGGCAAGCTGTTCCTGGCGCCGGGCGACAGCCCGATGGGCTACCGGCTGCCGCTGGGCTCGCTGCCCTTCGTGTCGGCCGGCTCGTATCCCTATATCTATCCGGCCGACCCGTCGATCGAGCGGCCGCCGCTGCCGGATCCGGAGGTGATGCTGCAGGCCTACCAGCGCGCCGGCCTGCGCGAGCGCGAGCGGGAGCGGCAGACCGAGCAATATACCGGCGGACCGACCGTGCGCACCGCCATGACCATGGAAGTTCGCGACGGCATGCTGTGCGTGTTCATGCCGCCGGTCGAGCAGCTGGAGGACTATCTGGAACTGCTGACCGCGGTCGAGGCGTCGGCCGAGGAGCAGCATCTCGCGGTCCACATCGAGGGCTACCTGCCGCCCAACGATCCGCGCCTCAACGTCATCAAGGTGGCGCCCGACCCCGGCGTGATCGAGGTCAACATCCATCCGGGCGCGTCGTGGCAGGACTGCGTCGACACCACCAACATCGTCTATGAGGAAGCCCGGCAGAGCCGGCTGGGCACCGACAAGTTCATGATCGACGGCCGCCACACCGGCACCGGCGGCGGCAATCACGTGGTGATCGGCGGCGCCACGCCGGGCGACAGCCCGTTCCTGCGCCGCCCGGACCTGCTGAAGAGCCTGATCCTGTACTGGCAGCGTCACCCGGCGATGTCCTACCTGTTCTCGGGACTGTTCATCGGCCCGACCAGCCAGGCGCCGCGCATCGACGAGGCGCGCCACGACAGCCTCTACGAGATCGAGATCGCCCTGGCGATGACGCCCGGACCGGCCGACGCCGAGACCATCCCGCCATGGCTGGTGGACCGGCTGTACCGCAACCTGCTGATCGACGTGTCGGGCAACACCCACCGGTCGGAGATCTGCATCGACAAACTGTATTCGCCGGATTCCTCGACCGGACGGCTCGGGCTGATCGAGTTCCGCTCGTTCGAGATGCCGCCGGACGCGCGCATGAGCCTGGCGCAGCAACTGCTGCTTCGGGCGCTGGTGTCCTGGTTCTGGCATCAACCGCAGACCGGCAACCTGGTGCGCTGGGGCACCCAGCTCCACGACAAGTACCTGCTGCCCCACTTCCTGTGGGCCGATTTCCTCGACGTGCTGGGCGACCTGAACCAGGCCGGCTACCCCATGGACAGCACCTGGTACGAGGCCCAGCGCGAGTTCCGCTTCCCGTATTTCGGCGCGGTCGACTATGGCGGGGTGCACATGGAACTGCGCCAGGCGCTGGAGCCGTGGCACGTCATGGGCGAGGAAGGCGCGGTCGGCGGCACCGTCCGCTATGTGGATGCGTCGGTCGAGCGGCTGGAGATCCGCGCCGAGGGATTCAACCCCAAGCGCCATGTGGTCGCCTGCAACGGCCGCCGCATGCCGATGACCTCGACCGGCCGCCACGGCGAGTATGTGGCGGGCGTGCGCTTCAAGGCCTGGCAGCCGGCGTCGGGCCTGCATCCGACGATTCCGGTGCATGTGCCGCTGACCTTCGACCTCTACGATCTGTGGAACGGGCGGTCGCTGGGCGGTTGCGTCTATCACGCCGCGCACCCGGCCGGCCGCAACTACGAGACCTTCCCGGTCAACGCCTACGAGGCCGAGGCGCGCCGCCTCGCCCGCTTCCAGCCGCATGGCCATACGCCGGGCTGGTACTTCCCGGCGCCGGAAAACCGCACCGAGGAATTTCCGATGACGCTGGACCTGCGCCGTCCGGCGGAATAGTGAAGAGGGGATGAGCGCCTTAGAACAGACCCTTACCGGAGATGCCCGCGAGCGGGCCAAGCTGCTGGACGGCTACGTCCCGCTGGCGGACGCCTATGACGAGCTGATGGATTCGGGCGGCAAGATCCGGCCGCACTGGCAGGAACTCGTCGCGTCCTTCGCCGCTTTGGGCACCGCCGAGCTGGAGCGCCGTTTCGCCACCGCCGACCGTCATCTGCGCGACACGGGCGTGTTCCACCGGGTCTATGGATCCGGCGAGGGCGAGCGCGTCTGGCCGCTGAACCACGTGCCGCTGGTTATCGATCCGGTCGAATGGAAGGCGCTGGAGGCGGGCATCGCCCAGCGCGCCGAGCTGATGGAAGCGCTGGTCGCCGACGTCTACGGCCCGGCCAATCTGGTGCGCGACGGCCACCTGCCCGCCGCGGTCGTCGCCGGCAGCGAGGATTTCCTGCGGCCCATGGTCGGCATCGACCCCAAGGGCGGCTATCATCTGCGGGTCTACGCCGTCGACCTGGGCCGCGGCCCCGACGGCAACTGGTGGGTGCTGTCGGACCGCACCCAGGCGCCGTCGGGCATGGGCTATGCGCTGGAGAACCGCATCGCCCTGTCGCGCTCGCTGCCCGACATCTACCGGGCGATGAACGTGCGCCGGGTCGCGGGTTTCTTCCAGACCCTGCGCGACACGCTCAACCAGTTGCACGAGCGCGAAAACGCCCGCGTCTGTCTGCTGACGCCCGGACCGCTGAACGAGACCTATTTCGAGCACGCCTACCTGTCGCGCTATCTGGGCTTCCTGCTGGTGGAGGGCGCCGACCTGGTGGTGCGCGATAGCCGGCTGGCGGTGCGCACGGTGGAAGGGGCCCAGCCCGCCGACGTGATCTGGCGCCGCGTCGACAGCGACTTCATCGACCCGCTGGAGCTCAACCCCGGCTCCCGGCTCGGCGTGCCCGGCCTGGTCGAGGCGGTGCGCGAGGGCCATGCCACGGTGGTCAACTCCATCGGCGCCGGCATGCTGGAATCCCGCGCGCTGATGGGTTTCCTGCCTGCCCTGTGCCAGCACGTGCTGGGCGAGGAGCTGGCGCTGCCAAACATTGCCACCTGGTGGTGCGGCCAGGAGCGCGAGCGCGGCCACGTGCTGGAGAATTTCGACGACCTAGCCATCGCGCCGGCGTTCAACGCCTCCAGCCTGGACATCTTCGACGACGGCCCCGTCATCGCCGGCGACCTGGCGCGCGGCGACCGCAAGGCCGTGCTCGACGCGATCAAGCGCCGCAGCGTCGACTTCGTCGGCCAGGAGGTGGTCCGGCTGTCGACCACGCCGGTGTGGACCGGCAAGGCGCTGGAGCCACGCCCCTGCGTGGTGCGCGCCTATGCGGTGCGGACGCCCACCGGCTGGTCGGTGATGCCGGGCGCGTTCTCGCGCGTGTCCGAGCGGCTCGACGCCCGCGCCGTCACCATGCAGAGCGGCGGCCGTGCGGTGGACGTGTGGATTCCGGCCGAGGACGACACGCCGCAGACCACGCTGCTGACCGAGCCCGACGAGGTGCAGATCACCCGCCGCGCCGGCACATTGCCCAGCCGCGCCGCCGACAATCTGTTCTGGCTGGGCCGCTACATGGAGCGGGTCGAGGCCTGCCTGCGGTTGATCCGCGCGGTGGCGCAGCGCCTGTCGGACCGCGACGACCTGGACAACCGGCTGATCGCCCGGCTGCGCGGCGCGCTGGTCGGCCTGGGCGCGCTCAAGCTGGAGGAGCGCCAGAGCCTGAACAGCGGCGACCTCGTCGCGGCGCTCTACGATCCGAAGCAATTCGGCACCGCCCTTTCGCTGGCGCGATCGGCGCGAAATGCCGCCTCGGGCATCCGCGAGCGGCTGTCGCCGCAGGCGTGGCGCGAGCTGACCAAACTGATCGCCCATCTGGAGAAGCCGCTGCCGCCGACCGCCACCGACGGTGACATCATCGACGCCGCCGACGAGGCGCTCGACGGGGTCGCCGGCTTCTCGGGCCTGAGCCAGGAGAACATGAACCGGCTGCTGGGCTGGCGCTTCCTGGAAATGGGCCGCCGCATGGAGCGCGCCGCCGCCACCTGTTCGGTCGTCGAGCGCTTCATCCGCGGCGAGATCGTCCGCGGCGGCCTCGACGTGTTGCTGGAGTTCGCCGACAGCCAGATTTCCTACCGGGTACGCTACGCCACCTCGGCGGGGCGGCATGCGGTGCTCGACATGGTGGTGCTCGACGGCAACAATCCGCGCTCGGTCGCGTTCCAGATCGGCGTCATCGCACGGACGCTGGCGGCCATGCCGATCCAGCAGTCGGACGGCCTGCCGACCCAGGAGGAGAAGATCGCCGCGCTGCTGGTCGCCGAACTGGCGACCACCGCCGCCGCCGACGTGGACGCCGCCACCGTCGGCTGGGTGCGCATGCAGGTGATGAAGCTGTCCGACCTGCTGACCGCCCGGTTCTTCGTCCAGGGCAACGTGTCGGTGCGGGGCTGATATGGTCGCCATGCGCTACGACATCAGCCAGACGACCCACTACGAATACGCCAACAACGTGGCGCTGTCGTCCCAGCTCGTCCGGCTGTCGCTGGTCGACCGGATCGGTTTGAAGGTGATCAGGCAGCGCATCGACGTGGATCCGACGCCGACGACGCAGCGCGCGTTCCTCGACTTCTTCGGCAACGAGAATCTGTGGCTGTCGTTCCTGGAGCCGCATGGCGCGCTGATCATCGACACGCAGGCGGTCGTCGAGCGCGACGCGCCTCCGCCGCCCGATCCCAGGGACACGCCGGCCTGGGAGGACGTCCGCGCCGCCTGTGCCGGGAATCTTGACCCGGGTCCCGATTCGCCCGCGCATTTCCTGTTTCCCAGCCGCCGCGTGTCGCTCGATCCGCAGATCACCGCCTATGCCGCCCGCAGCTTCAAGGCGGGCCGGCCGGTCCTCGAGGCGGTGACCGAGCTGTCCAACCGCATCTATACCGGCTTCGACTATGCGCCGGGCGTGACCGACGTGGCGTCGGACCCGCGCGAGGCGTTCGACCTCAGGAAGGGCGTCTGCCAGGACTTCGCCCATGTGATGATCGCCGGCCTGCGCGGCCTGGGTCTCGCCGCCGCCTATATCAGCGGCTATCTGCGCACCCGCCCGCCGCCCGGCAAGAAGCGGCTGCAGGGCGCCGACGCCATGCATGCCTGGGTCGCCGTCTGGTGCGGCGACGAACACGGCTGGGTCGAGATCGACCCGACCAATGCCCGCTTCGCCGGCAACGACCACATCCCGCTGGCCTGGGGCCGCGACTATGTGGACGTGGCGCCGGTCAAGGGCGTCATCCGCGTCTCGGGCGCCCACACGCTGAAAGCCACCGTCGACGTGGTCGAGCTGGAGCCCGAGCGGCCGCTCGTCATCCCCGCCTAGGCGACCCGCAAGGGAACTCCGCTCGCCGTCTTTCAGTTTACCTGAATGGTACTGAATATCCCGGAGCGGCGAATGACTGCCAGAAGCGACGCGAAACACATCTCTCCGAAAGAAGCCGGCGCCAAGCGCGCGGCCATCGCCAAGGCGAAACTCTCGGCGCCCGACCTCTCGACACGGATCGGCAGCACGCCCGCGACGACGTTCCGGGGCAATCCGGACATCTTCGGCCGGCTGGTCGAGGACCACGACCGCCACCGCGCGCTGTTCGCCATGGTCCAGGACACGGATGCCAAGTCGCCCGAGCGCGACACGATGTTCCGCGAGCTGGTGAGGGAAGTGAAGGGGCATGCCGCCGCCGAGGAGCAGGCGCTGTGGTCCACGGTGCTGCGCAATCCTGCCACCACCGAGGACGGGCGGCACGCGGTGCACGAGCACAAGCAGATCGACGAGATGATCGCCGATCTCGCCGCCCGCGACACGGCGACCCGCGCCTGGACCGAGCGCTTCGAGGCGCTGAAGGAGAAGTATCTCCACCATATCCGCGAGGAGGAGCAGGAGCAGTTCGTCGCCGCCGAGAAGCACCTGTCCGCCAGCGACCTGCGCCATATGAGGGGCGTGTTCAACCGGCGGAAAAAGGAGGAGAAGGCGGCGGTGAAGATCGAGGAGAAGATCAGGCTGAAGGACTGATCTTCCGCATCGACTTTTCGGGGAGAGCGCCTCAATCTGATTGTCCGCCCTTCACAAGCTCTGGCGGATCGCCTCCGCAACCCCCATCTCGGCCCTATGCGACAGCTGGTAAAGGGTATGGTCATCGACCGGGTCCGCGCCGTCTTCAACGACCGGTCGCAGGGCGAAAAGCCGGTCCAGCGCCGTGATGACGGGCTGTTCGGGCCGCGCGCCGTCGCCTGGCGGGTGCACGGCGACCTCACCTCGATGATGGTCGGCGGCGTCGCCGCGCTGCTGCTGCAGATGCTGCATCCCGCCGTGCTCGCGGGCGTGTGGGACCATTCCAACTTCCGCCACGACATGCTGGGCCGCCTGCGCCGCACCGCCCGCTTCATCGCCCTCACCACCTATGGCGGCCCCGAGGACGCCGACGCCGCCATCGCCCGGGTGCGCGCCGTGCATGGCCACGTCCACGGGACGCTGCCCGACGGCACTCCCTACTCGGCCGGCGATCCGGAGCTGCTGGCCTGGGTGCATGTCACCGAGGCAGTCTGCTTCCTCGACGCCTGGCGCCGCTATGCCGAGCCGGACATGACTCAGGCGGACCAGGACCGCTATTTCGCCGAGGTCGCCGTGGTGGCGCACGGGCTGGGCGCGGCCGAGGTGCCGACAAGCCGGACGGAAGCTCTCAGCTACATAGAAAGCATGCGGCCCCGGCTGAAGGTGGACCGGCGGACGAGGGAAGTGGCCGGCATCCTGCTCAACCATTCGCCGCAGCACTGGGCCGCGCTGCCGATCCAGCAGCTGACCTTCCAGGCGTCGGTCGACCTGCTGCCGGAATGGGCGCGACGCATGCACGGCCTGCGCCCGTCGACGCTGACGCGCCCCATCGTCCAGGGCGGCACGCGGGGCATCGCCGAAGTGCTGCGGTGGGCGTTCCGGTAACCGGCCCGCTAGTACAAGCGCCGCCCGGGTCGAACCAGCGTGCCGCTGACGCGGCCACCCTCATCCGGCGCTGCGCGCCACCTTCTCCCCGGCGGGGAGAAGGGTTTCGCCGTGCCGTTGCTCCGGCAGAATCCCCTCGCCCCAACGGGGAGAGGATGGCCGCGCAGCGGCCAGGTGAGGGGGACCGCGAAGCGGTTCCAAAACGGCATCGGCCGCTGAACCAGCGGACCAGATTTCTCGGCTACCGCTTTATACTGTGGCCGTATTAACCAACCTGAGTGGAGTGACCCATGCCTCACGTCATCGTCAAATTGTGGCCCGGCAAGACGCCGGAGCAGAAGGCCGAGCTGGCGCAGGCCATCGCCGACGACTTCGTCCGCATCCTGGGATCGAAGGACACATCGGTTTCGGTCGCGTTCGAGGACGTGCCGTCGGACGACTGGATGACGACGGTGTTCGAGCCCGACATCCTCGGCAAATGGGACAGCCTGTCGAAGCAGCCCGGCTACGGCCCACGCCCAGAATGAGGGTTGGCAGGCGCTGAGGGCCGTCCTATAGGATCGCCAGCCACCGGATCAGGGGAACGACCATGCGCGACGTTGTGATTTGCGAACCCAGGCGTACCGCCGTCGGCGGCTTCGGCGGCGCGTTCAAGGCCACGCCGGTCCATGAGCTGGGCACCGCCGTGGTCAGGGACATCCTGGCGCGCACCGGGCTCAACCCCGAGCTGGTCGAGGACGTGCTGTTCGCCAACTGCTATCCGACCATGGACGCGCCGGCGCTGGGCCGCGTCGTCGCCCTCGACGCGGGCCTGCCGATCACGGCGGGCGGCCTGCAGATCGACCGCCGCTGCGGCTCGGGCCTGCAGGCGGTGATCTACGGCATGATGCAGGTGGGCAGCGGCGGCAGCGACCTGGTGATCGCGGGCGGCGCCGAATCCATGAGCCGGGCGCCGTTCTACACCACCGAGACCCGCTGGGGCGTGCAGGGCACGGGCATCGTGCTCGAGGACGCGCTGGCGCGCGGCCGGGTGACCGCCGGCGGCAAGAATTTCCCCGTGGCCGGCGGCATGATCGAGACCGCCGAGAATTTGCGCCGCGAGTACCAGATCACCCGCGAGGAACAGGACACGCTGGCCGCCCGCTCGCACGCGCGCGCCGCCGCGGCCATGGAAGATGGCCGCTTCGCGCAGGAGATCGCGCCGGTCACGCTGAAGAGCCGCAAGGGCGACGTCGTCGTCGACAAGGACGAGCACGTCCGCCCCGGCACCACCGTCGAGAAGCTGGCGACCCTCAACCCCATCCGCATCAAGCAGGATCCGGCCTCGACCGTCACCGCCGGCAATGCGTCCGGCCAGAACGACGGCGCCTCGGCCTGCATCATTACCACAAGAGAGATCGCCGAGCGCGAGGGCCTGAAGCCCATGGCGCGGTTGAAGTCGTGGTCGCTGGCCGGCGTAGGCCCCGAGGTCATGGGCATCGGCCCGGTCCCGGCGACCCGGAAGGCGCTGGAGCGCGCTGGCCTGACGCTGAAGGACCTGGACCTGATCGAGCTCAACGAAGCCTTCGCCGCCCAGGTGCTCGCCTGCACCAAGGCGCTGGGCCTGACCGACGCGGACCACGAGCAGCGCATCAACGTCAACGGCTCGGGCATCTCCATGGGCCACCCGGTCGGCGCCACCGGCGGCCGTATCCTGACCACCATGCTGATGGAAATGGACCGCCGCGGCGCCCGCTACGGCCTCGAAACCATGTGCATCGGTGGCGGCCAAGGGTTGGCGGCGATTTTCGAGCGCGTTTGATTCGACGGGCGACTCATTTTGGATATTGAGTCGGCTTCAGTCCCAAATTCACGAAGCAGATAAACGGCCCATCCCTAGACATGATGTCCTCGCCCGCATCGAGCGCAAGCCAACCAGGTTTCGGCTCGACGCCGGGAGCATCGCCGGCCTTCCACGGACGAATGTATGTCTTCGCGAATCCGCAGGCTCGAGCGACTGCTTCTGGTTTGACGAGTTGCTCCTGCGTGCCAAACGCCAACACGAATTGAGGGCGAGACGAAAAGGACTGGTTGGGCTCCCTGTCGCAGGTCGAGTTGCTGGCTTCGCTTTCTTGGACGTCAACGATCGATGAGGCAATCTCCCCCGCCCACGCCGTGAATTTCTCGCTCGCCAATGGTCCCGATGGGCCCTCCACGCGAAGGATTCCCTCCTCACCTCTGTGGCCTTCGCACAAAATCTTCCAGCCGCGCCGCGCGACCTCGCTCCGCACAATCTTCAATTGCGGTTTCATCCCGCTGATATCCATAACCTTTGGCGCTCCACCCAACGCCATAACCGCCAGCGCGGGAAGACCACCGATCGTCAGCAAGCCGACGATGGATATCGCGGAAACCGCAAGGGCCGCCCGCATACGGTCCCAGTAAACGAGCCATAGCGCACCAGCCAAAGCCAACAAGCCCAACAATGGCGGGCCAAAGATGATGGTGGAAGCCATGGTGGCCGCACGAACAAAGCCGACGCCGCCGAACGCAGCTACTATTCGAAGATGATATTGAAGGACAAATACCCATCCGACGGTTCCCAGCCCGATGAGCGCGACGTTCAGGAAGCGCAATGACCGCGTCTGCAAATCAGCCCCCTAAAGAATATCGAGCAACGGTAGCATTGGCTTACGGTGGCTGACTACCCGAACCCGGCCTTTCAGGTCGGATCGAAGGATAGGTGCAGTTCCTTCAACCCCCGCAGCACGAACCCCGGATAGTGCGTGAAATCGTTCCTGCCTGGCGTCAGCCTTAAATTCGGCAGCCGGGCGAGCAGCCGTTCGAAGGCGATCACCAGTTCCATGCGGGCGAGCGGGCCGCCGGGGCAGTGGTGCTCGCCCTGGCTGAAGGCCAGGTGCTTGCCGGCGTTGTCGCGGTCGATGTCCAGTTGGTCGGGGCATTTGAAGACGTCGCCGTCGCGGTTGGCGGCGCCAAAGCGGATGTGGACGGTCGAGCCCTTCGGGATCGGCACGCCGCGGATTTCGGTGTCGCGGGTGGCGATCCGGTACAGGCCCTGCGTCGGCGATTCGAAGCGCAGCACCTCCTCGGCGAAGTTGGGGATCTTCGACGGGTCGGCCCGCAACGCGTCGTACACCGCCGGATCGCGCAGCATCAGCCACAAGCCCGACGCCAGGGTGAAGGTGGTGGTCTCGTTGCCGCCCACATACATGTTGTCGACGATCGACGCGATCTCGTGGTCGGTCAGCGGGCGCTCGCCCTCGTAGCGCGCCTGCACCAGGTGGGTGATGACGTCGTCCCTCGGCTCCTTGCGGCGCGCGTCGGCGGTGCGCCGGATGTAGTCCTGGAACGCGACGCCCTGGCGGGCGACCTCCAGCTCCTGCTCCAGGCTCAGACCGCGCATGAAGGGCAGCGTCCAGGCGGTGGACCATTCCTTCAGCTGCGGGATGTCCTCCAGCGGGAAGCCGATCATCAGGGTGATGATGCGGACCGGCAGCGGCACGGCGAAGTCCCGGATGAACTCGATCTCGCCGGACGCGGCAAAGCCGTCGATCAGCTCGTCGACCGTGCGCTCGATCATCGGCTGGGCGCGGCGCAGCGTGGTCTTGCTCAGCAGGTCCTTGTCGATCAGCACCCGGTATTTCTTATGGTCGGGCGGGTCCATGCCCAAGAGCGGCCAACGGGCGCGGCCGGTGTCCTTGCCCAGGCCGTGATCGATGTAATACTGGCGCGCTTGCGCGTGCTCGATGAGCTGCTCGCCGCCGTGGATTTCCGGCTGGTTGGAAAAGGTCTCCGGGTCGCGGATGACGGCGAGGACGTCCTCGTACTTGCAGATCACATAGGTGTCGCTGCCGGGAATCCGGTAGACCGGCGCGTGCTCGTGCAACGCCCGGTAGGCGGGAAACCAGTCCGCCTGGGTCTTCGGGTCGTAGAGGTCGATCGACTCGAGATTCACGAAACGCTCCCCATCCGTCTACTCGGTTGCATCCCTTCAATCGTCGTTGCGAGCGCAGCGAAGCAATCCAGACCTGCGATGAAGCGGCATGGAAGGACTGGGTTGCCGCGTCGGCTTCGCCTCCTCGCAAAGACGGAGACAAATGTGACCTACACCGGATATTTCCTTCCCAGCCACTCCAGCATCACCCGCGTCACTTCTTCCGGATGCTCCTGCTGGATGCAGTGGCCGCAGTCCTCGACCTTGTGGCGTTCGACATCGTCGATGTACTCGCCCATGTCGTCGCCGAATCCCGGCGGCACCGCCGGGTCGTCGGCGGCCTGGATGTAGAGGCAGGGAACGTGGATCTCCTGCTTCACGTCGGCGGTGCTCTCCCAGTTCCACGACCAGTTGCGGTACCAGTCGATGGTCGAGGTGAAGCCGGTCTTGCGGTAGGTGTCGATATAGACCTGCCGCTCGGCGTCGCTGAGATAGACGCGGCCGGGGCGCGGATCGATGCGCTTGCGGATGGTGCGGTTGCGGTCTTCCTTGGGCAGCGCCTGGTATTGCGCATAGGTCCGGGTCAGCTTGCGGAACTGGTTGGTGAAGATGGCCTCGACATTGGTCAGCATGGCCTCGTCGGCGCGGCGCGAATCCTGGAAGTCGCAGATGTACCAGTCCGGTCCCCACGCCTCGCGCATCACCTGCTCGGGATCGCGGCGGCTGCGCGGGAAGAACGGCACGCCGGCGCCGATCACGCCGGCGACCCGGCCCGGATGCAGCAGCGCCATCTGCCAGACCATGATGCCGCCCCAGTCGTGGCCAGCGAACACCGCCCTGTCGTGGCCGAAGGCGTCGAGCAGGCCGGCCATGTCGGCGGTCAGGTGGTGGATGTCGTACTGGCGCACCACGCAGGGCTTTTCGGTCTTGCCGTAGCCGCGCTGGTCGGGCGCCATGACGTGGTAGCCCGCCTCGCCCAGCGCCTTCAGCTGGTGCCGCCAGGCATAGGCCAGTTCCGGCCAACCATGGGCCAGCACCACCGGCGGACCATCCTTCGGCCCGGCCTCGTAAACCGCCATGCGGATGCCATTGGTGGTGATGAATGTCGGTTCGGGAAAATCCGCCGGCATGGTGCTCTCCTCTCCCCAGAGGCGGGTATCCTAGCGGCGACGCGCAATGACAGTCACGCGTGCATTTGCTCCACGGCCTGCGTTACTCTCCGGTCACATCAACGGGGAGGATGCGATGAAGGCGCTGGCGGCGGTGGTTCGGGAAGCGAAGGGGGACTTCGTCATCGAGGAAGTGGACGTGGACGATCCGCGTCCCGACGAGGTGCTGGTGCGGATCGTCGCCAGCGGCATCTGCCATACCGACATCGCGGTGAAGAACCAGGACATCAACATCCCGCTGCCCATGGTCTTGGGCCACGAGGGCTCGGGCGTGATCGAGAAGGTCGGCGGCGCGGTGACGCACCTGAAGGTGGGCGACCACGTGGTGCTGAGCGGCGACAGCTGCGGCCATTGCCACAGTTGCCTGGAAGCCAAGACCGCCTATTGCGACGAGTTCATCGGCCGCAATCTGATGGGCCTGCGCGGCGACGGCACCTCGCCGCTCAACCAGCACGGCAAGCCGTTGCGCGGCCGGTTCGTGGGCCAGTCGTCGTTCGCGACCTATTCGCTGACGCCGGCGCGCAGCGTCAACAAGATCGCCGACGATTTGCCGCTGGAGCTGATGGGGCCGCTGGGCTGCGGCCTGACGACCGGCGCGGGCACGGTGCTGAACGCGCTGAAGCCGCCGTCGGGCTCGTCGGTCGCGGTGTTCGGCGTCGGCACGGTCGGCCTGTCGGCGATCATGGGCGCGCGGCTGGCGGGCTGCGCGAAAATCATCGCCGTCGATGTGCGCCGCTCGCGCCTCGACATGGCGGCCGAGCTGGGCGCGACCCACTGCATCGACGCCAGCAGCCAGAACCCGGTGTCGGAAATCCGGAAGATCACCGGGCGCGGCGCCGATTTCTCGGCCGAATGCTCCGGCGTGCCCGTCGCCGTGCGCCAGGCCGTCGACTGCCTCGCACGGCCGGGCTGGTGCGCCCAGGTGGGCGCCACGCCCGGCGGCATCGAGCTGCCGTTCAGCATGGACAATATCGGGCTGGGCCGCGGCATCAAGGGCGTGGTGATGGGCGACAGCGTCACCCAGACCTTCGTGCCGTACCTGGCCGAGCTGTGGCGCAACGGCCAGCTCCCCTATGACAAGTTCGTGAAGTATTACGACTTCGCCGACATCAACCAGGCGGTCCACGACAGCGCGGTCACCGGCGAGGTGATCAAGCCGATCCTGCGGATGTAGCCTCGACACCATCCACTAACCGCAATCGGCACCTATATCCTGCGGGGTCCATGACGGATCGCGCCGCACTGAACAGGTCCATGCGGCTTGCCTGATACCCCCAAGGGTATAGACAAGCGGCAACAGGGCAGGAACGGGATACCGCATTGGGCGAGACTCAGCATCATCACCACCCGGCGGCTCCTTGCGGGTCCGACGCGCATGAGCAGGTCCAGGCGCCGGTGCCGGTGAAGGATCCGGTGTGCGGCATGACGGTGGATCCCGCAACGGCCAAGCACTCCACCATCCATGACGGCGCCACGTTCTATTTCTGCTCGGGCGGCTGCAAGACCAGGTTCGAGGCCGATCCGGCGACATACCTGTCGCCCGCGCCGAAGCCGGCCGAACCGGCGGACGAGCACGCCGTCTACACCTGCCCCATGCATCCGGAAATCCACCAGGACGGCCCCGGCGATTGCCCGATCTGCGGCATGGCGCTGGAGCCCATGGTGCCCGCCGCGCACACGCCGAGCAGCCGGGAAATGTCCTACATGGCGCGCCGGTTCTGGCTGGGTCTGGTCCTGACCCTGCCGCTGTTCACCATGGAGATGGGCGGCCACCTGCTGGGCTGGCACGGCCTCGTCGCCATGCCGACTTCGGGCTGGGTCCAGTTCGCGCTGGCGACGCCGGTGGTGTTCTGGGCCGGATGGCCGTTCATCGTGCGCGGCTGGCGGTCGGTCGTTGGCCGGCACCTCAACATGTTCACGCTGATCGCGCTGGGCACGCTGGTGGCGTGGCTCTACAGCACCGCGGCGCTGATCTTCCCCGACATCTTCCCGGCGACCTTCCGGGACCGGGACGGCGCGGTCGCTCTGTATTTCGAGGCCGCCGCCGTGATCACCGTGCTGGTGCTGGTCGGCCAGGTGCTGGAGCTGCGCGCCCGCGAGCGCACCTCGGGCGCGATCCGCGCCCTGCTGGGGCTGTCGCCGCGCACCGCCCGCCTGCTGCGGCCCGATGGCGGCGAGGAGGAGGTCGGCATCGCCGAGATCACCCGGGGCGACAGCATCCGCGTGCGGCCCGGCGAGAAGGTGGCAGTCGACGGCGTCGTCACCGACGGCCGCTCGGCGGTCGACGAATCCATGGTCACCGGCGAATCCCAACCGGTGACCAAGGAGCCCGGCGACAGGGTGATCGGCGGCACCGTCAACCAGAGCGGCGCGCTCACCGTCACCGCCGAAGGCGTTGGCCAAGACACCGTGCTGGCCCGCATCGTCGCCATGGTGGCGACCGCCCAGCGCAGCCGCGCGCCGGTGCAGCGCCTCGCCGATTCCGTCGCCGCCTGGTTCGTCCCGGCGGTGATCGGCGTGGCATTGGCGGCCTTCGCCGCCTGGTCGATCTGGGGACCCGACCCGAGGATGCCGCACGGCCTGGTCGCCGCGGTTACGGTGCTGATCATCGCCTGCCCCTGCGCGCTGGGCCTGGCCACACCCATGTCGATCATGGTCGGCATCGGCCGGGGCGCGCAGGCCGGGGTGCTGATCCGCGACGCCGAGGCGCTGGAGCGCATGGAGAAGATCGACACCGTCGTGGTCGACAAGACCGGCACGCTCACCGAAGGCCGGCCCGGCGTGACCGCCGTAGTCCCGGCCGGCGGCATCGACGAGACCGAGTTGCTGCGCCTTGCCGCCGGGCTCGAGCGCGCCAGCGAGCATCCGCTCGCCCGCGCCATCGTCCGCGCCGCCGAGGAACGCGCACTCGTCATTCCGGCGGTGACCGATTTCGACAGCCCGGCGGGCAAGGGCGTGCTGGGAACGGTCGAGGGGCGCACGCTCGCCATCGGCAACGCGGCGTTCATGGAGGAACAGGGCGTGGTGACGTCGGGCCTCGCCCACCAGGCCGACCGGCTGCGCGACCACGGCGCCACGGCGGTGTTCGTCGCCATCGACGGCCGGATCGGCGGGGTCATCGCCATCGCCGACCGGATCAAGCGCAACGCCAAAGCCGTGGTCGGCGAACTGCACCGCCAGAAGGTGCGCATCGTCATGCTGACCGGTGACAATCTGACCACCGCGCAGGCGGTGGCGGACAGCCTGGGCATCGACGAGGTCCACGCCGACGTGCTGCCGGGCGACAAGCAGGCTCTGGTCGAAAAGCTCAAGGCGCAAGGCCGCGTCGTCGCCATGGCGGGCGACGGGGTCAACGACGCGCCGGCGCTCGCCGCCGCCGACGTGGGCATCGCCATGGGCTCGGGCACCGACGTGGCGATCGAAAGCGCCGGCATCACCCTGCTGCAGGGCGACCTGTCCGGCATCCTGCGCGCGCGCCGCCTGAGCCGGGCGACCATGCGCAACATCCGCCAGAACCTCTTCCTGGCCTTCGTCTACAACGCCATGGGCGTGCCGCTCGCGGCGGGCGTGCTGTATCCGCATTTCGGCATCGTGCTGACGCCGATCTTCGCGGCGGCCGCCATGTCGCTGTCGTCGGTCAGCGTGATCGGCAACGCGCTGCGGCTGAGAAGGGCGACGCTCTGACCTTCATCGTCATTGCCGCCCGCGAGGGCGAAAGCCCAGGCACATCAGGCTGGCGCCGACCGCCGCGCCGGCCAGCATCAGATAGGACAGCGCGTAATCGCCGGTGGCTTCGCGCAGCCAGCCGAACAGCACCGGTCCGGCCGCCGCCAGCACATAGCCGCCGGTCAGGCTCATCGCCGACAGGCGGCGCAGCGCGTCGGGCCGGTCCTCATAGTCCACCGGCAGCATCAGCGACAGCGGGAACATGGCGCCGGTCGAGACGCCGACGCACACCATCCACGCCCACGGCGCGGCAAGCGGCGCCGCCGCCAGGCCGGCGCAGCCGACGGCGCCCAGCACCGCCCCGCCGACGAGCTGCCAGCGCCGGTCGCCGGCATGGCGGGCAAACCAGGTGACCGCGAGCGAGGCGGCCATCCCCGCGATGGACAGCACCAGCAGCAGACTGCCGGTCCTGGCGCTCGACCAGCCGGCCTCGGCATAGGTCGGCGGAATCCAGGTCAGCGTGGTGTAGAACATGGCCGACGACAGGGCGGCGAACAGGGTGATGCGCCACGCCATCGGGCTGCGCATGGGAAAGCCGAATCGCGGCCCGCCCGCGTCGCCCGCGATCTTCGGCGCGCCGGCCGCGGCCAGCCACAGCGCCGCGCCGATGAAGGCGGGCGCCGCCCACCAGGCGAGCGCGATGGACCACGACGCCGAAAGGCCCGGCGTCAGCACCGCCGCAAGGCCGGCGCCCGCGGTCATGGCACAGGCCTGGATCGCCATCACCAGCGCCGCCCTGTCGCCGAACCGGCGCTTGGCGATGTCGGGCAGCAGGGTCTGCGCCGCGGCGATGCCGACGCCGCACAGCGCCGAGGACAGGTAGATGAAGGCGGAGGTCTCGACCAGCCGCGCCAGCGTGCCCACGCCGACCAGCAGCACGGACGCCAGCACGAGCCGCTCGCTGCCCTGGCGCGAGGCCAGCAAGGCGGCAAAGGCGGGCACGATCCCCATCAGCAGCACGGGAATGGTGGTGATCAGGCCGGCGGCGGCGTGGCTGAGGCCGAGGGCGGCGCGGATGGTGTCGAGCAGCGGCGGCACGGAACTGATCGCCGGCCGCAGATTGGCCGACACCGTCACCATCGCGATCATCAGCAGCAGCGTTCCGCCCAGCCGGCGCATAAACCATCACCCTGTGTCGGGCGATAGCTAATCCATCCGGCGGACCGCCGATACGGAAAACTGGCCGTTATCCCCGCACCGGCGGCGCGGCGGCGCCGCCGAACACGTAGATCAGCGCCCCGAGCGCCGCGACCAGCGCGAGCAGGAAGAACAACGCCATCCAGCGCCTGCCGCTGGTCCGCTCGTGGAGCGTGCCGCCGCGGGCTTCCTGGCCCGTCAGCACGGGCGGGTTCTCGGGGTGGAGATTGAGGTTGTCCGGTTCCTGGCTCATGCGGCGTAAACGCGAGCGCGGGCAGCATGTTCCTGGTGCGTGGAGCAGAACATCATCCGCTCCGTGTCTCTGAGCCTGTCGAAGGGCCTGCATCCGCGTCCGTGCGAGACCCTTCGACAGGCTCAGGGACACGGATATAGGGTGACCTGCATCAAACCCCTGATCTCCGGCCAATCCGTGATGAACCATCAAGCAATCCGCGCCCGGGTGTTTCCAGGTCTCGCGGCCCGTCTTCCGAAAGCAGCAGCTCCTTCAAGGACGGCCTACCTGCCGCGCTAAGTCTCCACCATTCCCGGATCGGCAACATCACCGCCACCTCGACATCGTGTTTGGCGATGAGCTGCGTTCCATCCCGCACGCACGCTTCGAGCAATTCCTCGAAACGATTTTCCGCGTCCTCCACCTGCCACGTCCTCAAGGTTATCCTCCGATGACAATCTGGGCCATGATGCAGAATCCTGAAACGCGGCGCTACGAATTCAGCGACATCCATCCTTCGTCCGGTTCGAAGCGCGGGCCGTGGCGGCGGACCAGCTCCATCAGCTTGCGGACGATATCCTCGACGCCCTGGCTGCGCGCGAAATGCATGGGGCCGCCGGTGACCGGCGCGAAGCCGGCGCCGAAGATCATGGCGGCGTCGACGGTGTCCGCTTCGGCGACCACGCCCTCGCGCAGGCAGGCGACGCAGGCGTTGAGGATGGGCAGGATGAGGCGGTCGGCGGTATCGGCGGGCGGATTGCCCGCACGGCCCTTGCGCGGCGCGCCGCCGCTCCAGGAATAGAAGCCCTTGCCCGTCTTCATGCCGAGGTCGCCGCGCGCCACTTTCTCGCGCAGCCGGTCCATGCCCGGCGTCGGCGGGGTGCCCCGATTCTGCCGCAGCAGGTCGGCGACGGCGAGGCAGATGTCGAGGCCGACCCGGTCGGCCAGTTCGACCGGTCCGACCGGCATGCCGAAGGCTTCGGCCGCGGCGTCGATGGTCGGCGCGGCGATGCCTTCCGCCAGCATGGCCATGGCCTCGGCCAGGTAGGGCGCCAGCGCCCGGTTCACCAGGAAGCCGGGCTCGCCGGCGACCGGCGCGGGCAGCTTGCCGATCTGCCGGACGAAGGCGCGGGCGCGGCTGAAGGTGACGTCGAAGATGTCTTCATGGGCGACGACCTCGACCAGCTCCATGCGCGGCACCGGGTTGAAAAAGTGCAGGCCCACCAGCCGACCCGGATTGCGCAGATCCTCGCCCAGGTCCCGCAGCGCGATGCTGGAGGTGCTGGTGGCGAGCAGCGCCGACGGCTTCATGCGCGGCTCGATGCTCTCGAAGAGCGCCTTCTTCAGCTCCAGCCGCTCGGGCACCGCCTCGATCACCAGATCGGCCCGGGCGATGCCGTGGCCGCGCGGATCGGCGACCAGCCGGTCGAGCGCATCGCGAAGATCGGTGCTCTTCACGTGGCGCTTGCCGTAGAGGGCGGCCGCTCGTCGCATGGCGGCACCGATGGCCTCGGGCTTCTGGTCCGACAGCGTGACCCTCAACCCCTTCAAGGCGCACCACGCGGCGATGTCGCCGCCCATGGCGCCGGCGCCGATGACGTGGACGTGAGTCATCGGCTTGCCGGTCTCGCCCATCCCGCGCAAGGCTTCGCGCAGGAAGAACACCCGGATCAGGTTCTGCGCGGTGCGGCTCGCCAGCAGGGCGGCGAAGCTCCTGATCTCCTCGTTGCGCATGGCGCCTGGCCGGTCGGAGAACGTCTCCCACAGATCAATCAGCGCGTAGGGCGCCGGATAGTGCGCTTCCGGCGCCCGCTTGCGCGCCTGCGCCCGCATCCGGTTGGCGAGGAACCCGCGCAATGCGGGCAGTCGCTCGATCTTCGCGCGCAGCGTCGGTTGCGGCGGCCTGATCCGGCCGGCGACCGCGTCGCGGACGGCGGCGGCGACGTGCCGCTCCTGCGTCACCACGTCGACCAGCCCGATCGCCCTGGCGCGCGCCGCGTCGGCGGTCTTGCCGGTCAGCATCATGGTCATGGCCTCGACCGGCGCGATCAGGCCGACCGCGCGCACGGTGCCGCCGAGGCCGGGATGGAGGCCGAGCAGCACCTCGGGGAAGCCGAACGTGGCGCCGTCGACGGCGATGCGGGTCCGGCAGGCGAGCGCCAGCTCCAGGCCGCCGCCCAGGCAATGGCCGTGGATGACGGCGACCGTCGGGATAGCAAGCTCGGAAATGGCGTCCAGCACCCTGTGGCCCTGCAGCACCAGCTCTTCGGCCTCGGCCGGGTCGATCCGGCCGGCGAACCGGCCGACGTCGGCGCCGGCGCAGAACCCGGCGCGCTTGGCCGAGCGGATGACGATGCCGGACGGATGCTCCGGCAGCAGGCGCCGCAGGACGTCGGCCAGCTCGTTCAGCACTTCGTCGTCGATGGTGTTGACGGCCGCGTCCATCTTGTCGAACAGCAGCCAGGCGACGCCGTGCGCGTCGCGGCCGTAGCGCCAGTGGCGCAGCATGTGGCTCGAGCCCAGGTCGAGTCCCAGCTCCAGGTCGCGGGACTCCAGCGCCGCCAGCACGTTCCGGGAATGCGGGCGCATGGTCAGATCCTCTCGATCAGCATGGCGCCGCCCTGGCCGCCGCCGATGCATTCGGTGGCGATGCCGCGCCGCAGATCCATCCGGTGCAGCGCGTTCACCAGATGCAGCACGATCCGGTTGCCGCTGGCGCCAACCGGATGACCCAGGCTGATGGCGCCGCCGTCCGGGTTGAGCCGGTCGCGATCGATCCGGCCCAACGGCGCGTCGAGGCCGAGCACGGTTTCGCAGTAGTCGGCGTCGTTCCAGGCGGCGAGGCACGACAGCACCTGCGCGGCGAACGCCTCGTTCAGCTCCCAAAGGTCGATGTCGGCCATGCCCATGCCCCGCCGCTTCAGGATATCGGTCGCGCACAAGGTTGGGCCCAGACCCATGATCGAGGGATCGAGCGCCGACCACGCGCTGTCCAGGATCACCGCGCGCGGCTTCAGCCGGTGCTTCTCCAGCGCCTCCTCGGACGCCAGGACCACCCAGGATGCGCCGTCGGTGATCTGCGAGGAATTGCCTGCCGTCACCTTGCCCCAGGGCGGCTCGAACACCGGCTTCAGCGTGGCGAGTTTTTCCCGCGTGGTGTCGGGCCGGACGCCGTCGTCGGCGCCGAACGATCCGCCGTCGCGCGCCATGGCCGGCTCGATCTCGCCATCGAGCCAACCGCTGGTCTGCGCCAACGCCAGCCGGCGATGGCTTTCGGCGGCGTAGGCGTCGGAGGCCTCGCGCGATACCCGGAACAGATGGGCGATGATCTCGGCGGTCTGGCCCATGTTGAGCGCGACCACCGGATCGGTGAGGCCGCGCTCGAGACCGATCACCGGTTTGAGAAACCGTGGCCGGAACCCGGCCAGCGCCTTGACCCGGGCGCCCAGGTGCCGCGCCGACATCAGCGCCCCGAACCAGGCCGCCGCGTCCTGCCGGAACACCAGCGGCGCATGGCTCAGCGATTCGGTGCCGCCGGCCAGGATCAGGTCCGCCTGGCCGCCCTGGATGGCGCGGAACGCGCTGTCGACGGACTGCATGCCGGAGCCGCAATTGATCTGTACGGTGTACGCGACCGTCGCCGCGCCCATGCCCAGCCGGAGCGCCGCGACCCGCGCCGGGTTCATCTCGTCGGCGATGACGTTGACGCAGCCCAGGATGACGCTGTCGAAGGAGTCGCGCCCGATGTCCAGCCGGTCGAGCAGCGGGCGTCCGCACTGCACCGCCAGATCGACGGGGGTGAACGGTCCCGGCCTGCCACGCGCCCTCAGGAACGGCGTGCGCGCGCCGTCGACGATGTATACCGGCCGTCGCCGCGCAGCCTGAAATTCCGCGGATTCCTCGATGTCAGCCCTCCCTCGACCCGAATGCCGGCACGAACGCCGCCTCCGCCGGCCTTGTTCCGGGCCCAGCGGCGTCCATATGAGGCAAGAAGTAGGGGCAAGTGTGGCCGTTATCGGGGGGAACCTGTGGCGGCTCCAAGACGTTTCATCGATCTCGTGACGGAGCCCGCGCTGGCTTCGGATAGCAGGGGACACCACCGTGACCGCTCAGCCGCCGACGGCGTCGGCCGACCAGCCGGCCCTCCATCCATGGCCAGACAGCCTGCGCGGCGCCTATGCGCGCGTCCGCGGGACCACCGTCGCGCTCGCCGCGCCGCTCGCGACCGAGGATCAGGTGATCCAGAGCATGCCCGACACCAGCCCGACGAAATGGCATATGGCGCACACCACCTGGTTCTTCGAGACCTTCCTGTTGAAGCCGCATCTGCCCGGCTACCGGCCGCTGAACGAGGCCTACGACCACCTGTTCAATTCCTACTACCAGCAGATCGGCGCGCCCTTCCCGCGTCCCCGGCGCGGCCTGTTGTCGCGCCCCACCGTCGACGAGGTGCTGGACTACCGCGCCTATGTGGATACCGCCATGGCGCGGCTGCTGGAGCGCCTCGACCCGCCGCTGGCGCCGCTGGTCGAGCTGGGGCTGAACCACGAGCAGCAGCACCAGGAGCTGCTGGTGACCGACATCAAGCACGCGCTGTCGCTCAACCCGCTCGAGCCCGCGCCTTACGGCGCGCGCGAGCGCGGCGACGCCGGCGCTCCCGCGCCGACCTGGCAGCCCTTCGCGGGCGGCCTGCGCGAGATCGGCCATGACGGCGACGGTTTCGCTTTCGACAATGAAGGCCCGCGCCACCGCCATCACCTGGAGCCGTTCGCGCTGGCGTCGCGGCCGGTCACCAATGGCGAGTATCTGGCGTTCATGGAGGCGGGCGGCTACCGCGATCCGGCGCTGTGGCTGGCCGAGGGCTGGACCATCGCCGGCGAGCGTGGCTGGCGCGCGCCGCTTTACTGGGAACAGCGCGACGGCGTCTGGACGCGGTACACGCTGCATGGCCGCGAGCCGGTCGATCCTGCCGAGCCGGTCTGCCACGTCAGCTACTACGAGGCGGCGGCCTATGCAGCATGGGCCGGGCATCGGCTGCCGACCGAGGCGGAGTGGGAAACGGCGGCCCGGGGTTTGCCGGCCGACGGCAAATTCCTCGATCTGTCCTGCCTCGAGCCTCGCGCCGGCGCCGGCGGAGGACTGCGCCAGATGTTCGGCGATGTCTGGGAATGGACCATGAGCGCCTACGCGCCCTATCCGCGCTACAAGGCCGCCGAGGGCGCCATCGGCGAATACAACGGCAAGTTCATGAGCAACCAGATGGTACTGCGCGGCGGTAGCTGCGCCACGCCGCGGGGCCATGTGCGCGCCACCTACCGCAACTTCTTTCCTCCCGACGCCCGCTGGCAGTTTTCGGGACTCCGGCTGGCAAAGGACGACTGATGATGGACAAGACCGCCTTCGACGCCGCCGCTCCCGAGCGGGTCGTCGATTCCCCGCTCTGCGGTGCCCCGGCCTTCCTGCTGGACCGGCATCCGCCGAAGGTCGACTTCGCGGCCGACGTGCTGGAGGGGCTGTCGAGGCCGCAGAAGCAGATCCCGCCGAAATACTTCTACGACGCACGCGGCTCGGACCTGTTCGAGCGCATCTGCCGGACGCCGGAATATTACGTCACCCGCACCGAGCTGGAGCTGCTCTCGGACATCGGCCCGGACATCGCCGGCATCGCGGGGTGCGACGTGACGGTGATCGAGTTCGGCAGCGGCTCGGACGCCAAGATCAGGCGGCTGCTCGACGCGCTGCCGAACCCGTGCGCCTATGTGGCCATCGACATCAGCCGCGCGGCGCTGGAGCGCGCCATCGAGGACCTGGCCCGCGACTATGCCGATCTCACGGTGGGCGGGATCGTCGCCGATTTCACCACACCGGTCGAGCTACCGCCCGAGGCGTTCTCCGGCGGCAAGAAGCTGGCGTTCTTTCCGGGCTCGACCATCGGCAACATGGAACGCGGGCATGCCCGCCAGTTCCTAGCCGACGTGCGCGCCACGCTGGCGCAAGGCGACGGCTTCCTGGTCGGCGTCGACCTGCGCAAGGGCCGCGACATCCTCGACCCGGCCTACAATGACGATGAAGGCGTGACTGCCGCCTTCAACCTGAACGTGCTGCGGCGCATCAACCGCGAGCTCGGCGGCACCATCGACCTGGGAAAATTCCGCCATCTGGCGTTCTACAACGAGGCCGACGGCCGCATCGAGATGCATCTGCAATCCACCGCCGACCAGCGGTTCGAGGTGGCGGGCGCGCAGATCGCCATGACCCGCGACGAAACCATCCACACGGAGAATTCCTACAAGTACTCGGTGCCCGAGTTCATCCTCGCCGCCGAGAGCGCCGGCTTTTGCGCGGTGCGGACCTGGAAGGACCGGCAATCGCTGTTCAGCATCCACTATCTGGCGGCGGTCTGACCGCCAAATCGCGCCGGTCAGGCGGCGGGCTCATGGCAAGTTGGCCGTCGCGGCCTTTTCGAGGTGTTTTTCGGCGTCCTCGATGGCCTTGCGCGCCTCGCCGATCTCGCGGTCTTCCTGCTCATGGGCCTGCCGCGCCAGTTCGATGTAGCGCTTCCTGATCTCCATGATGTCCTTCTCGCTCAGATCCTCCAGGTCCAGCAGCGCGTTGTGCGCCTCGGCGGTGGCGCGAATCAGCTCGTCGAGCTTGATCTGGGTGGCCTTGGCCTCGCGGTTCTGGGTGTTCTGGATCAGGAACACCATCAGGAAGGTGATGACCGTCGTGCCGGTGTTGATCACCAGCTGCCAGGTGTCGCCGAACCCGAACAGCGGGCCGGTCGCCGCCCAAGCGACGATGATGCCGCAGGCCAGCGCGAAAAACACCGGATGGCCGGCCGCGTCGGCGATCCTGCCGGCGAAATGATCGAAGCCGCCGTCTTTCCTGGCCATCTCTGCCTCCTGCGTTGCGTCCGGCTATCGTGTCGATGGCCTACTTGGGCGGCGCAGGCCTGGAAACCTCCAGCACGCCGCAGGCGATGCGGCCGCCGGAGTTGCCCGAGGGGTCGCTCCGGTAGTCGTCAGGGCCCGCATGGACCACGAAGGACGCGCCGTCCGCGTCGTCGAGGTTGTCGGCGCTGCCCGGCGTCAGCGACACGCCGGTGAGAAACAGGTCGATGTTGAGGATGCCCGAGGCCGGCACGTCGAGGTTCGGCAGGTCGCCGGCATGGCGGCCGGCATCGTTGAGGATGCCGTGGCTGGCGTGGCCCGGGTTGAAGTGGCCGCCCGCGCTGGCGAAGTCGCCCGTGCAGATGCCCTTGTCGTGGATGTGGAAGCCGCGCGCGCCCGGCGGCAGGCCGGTGAATCTGCCGGCCATGGCAATGCCGGATTCGCCCGCGGTCAGCGTGATCGTGCCGACGGTTTCGCCTTTCTGATCCTTCATGACCACGGTGCCGCCCGCCGGGGCCGGCTTGGTCGCTTCGCCGCCGGGCTTCGGCTGCGGTACGGCATCCCCGGCCAGGGCCGGCGCGGCGACCGCCAGCACGAAACAGGCTGTGCCGGCCATTGCCGCGATGGTCTTCCAGTTCATCATCTCGTCTCTCCATTACTCGGGCGGCACGATCGGGGCCGCCCTCTGGCGGATCGGATTGCTGGCGATCTTCGCCAGCGGTGTCATGGGCTACCACATTTTTATGCAACGGGTCGATGGCACCACCCGTGTGACTCGCGGCGGTCCAGGGATCTTACCATCCGACGGACAAACGCCCATACCGGGACCGTGTTCCGCCGCGGCGCCGTTGCCGAAACCCGCGAATCGCGCTTCAATCGCCTGCGGCGGCGCGGCGCCGTTCCGGGAGGGGGCCAAGGGTCATGCTACAGGGCCTGCGCAGGATGGCTTCGCGCCTGTCGGCAACGCTGCAGGGTTTCCGGCAGGAGCCCGAGGACGAGAAGGAGGACGTCCCGCCCATCGTCCACCGGATGATCCGGTTCCGCGACATGGACACGCGGCTGCGGGCGATCACCGGCCTGGTATTCGCCGAGATGATCGCCGGGGCGGTCGCCATCGTCACCTCGAAGATGGACCTGCCGATGATCGATGTGGCGCGTCCGCGCCTGGAAATCGGTACCGGCGCCGGCGGCCTGCTGACGGCGCATATGGTCCATGACCTGACCGTGCCGATGATCAGTTACGCCGTCGCCTATGTCTGCGCGTTCTCGGGGCTGGTGCTGCTGACCATCGGCATCGTCGGCGCCCACAAGCTGGGCCGGGTGCTGGTGATCGGCGTGCTGGCGCTGGTGTTCCTGCTCGGCGTGCCGACCTTCACCGACTCGCCGGGCGACGCCTGGCTGTTCCTCGCCCTGGTGTTCATGTGGTGCCTGCTGGCGGCCGGCCTGCCGGCGCTCTACCGGGCGCGCTACAGCCCGGAGCGGCGCAAGATGTGGGTGCTGGTGCTGCTGATCGCGGTCGGCATCGCGCCCATCGCGCTGGTGTTCGGCATCAACGCGGCGGCGTTCTCCGAGCTGCTCTATGCGCTGCGCATTCCGCTGATCTTCGTGTTCCTGTTGTCGGGCACCGACTGGGCCGAAATCGGCGACGAGGTGCTGCGGGCCTCGACCCGCAAGCTGAAGATCGGCCACAGCCTGCCGGCGCTGTTCGCGCTCAACGCCCTGGCGGCCCTGTTCATGGGCGTCGAGACGCTGCGGGTCGCGGGCGACGGCGTGATCCTGACGATCATCCCCGGCGCGCTGGCGGCCGGCGCGCTCTGGGCCACGCTCCGGGCTGCAGGCTTCGAGGGGCAGTGGCCGATCCGGTTCCCCTGGGCGCTGCTGGCGCTCGCGGTGCTGGGCTATTTCCTGCCGACCTACTTCATGGTCTACAACGGCCTCGACCGGCTGCTGTTCCTGGTCAGCGCCGTCATCACCATCGCCTCGGGCGCACTGCTGTGCGCCTGCGGCAAGCGGCCACGGCTCGCCTGGATGATGCCGCCGCTGTTGTTTGCCGTCATCCTCGGGCTCTATCTGTGCTTCATCTGGGCGCCGGGCTTCGGCAACAGCCAAGTGTTCACCAGCGGCTTCAGTTCCAACCTGTTCTTCTGCACCTTCATCGGCACCGTCGCGGCGCTCGCCTGGGCGTGGCGGCGCCGCTGGGACATGGACGTGCGGCGCCCGCTCCTGCTCCTGCTGCTGATGAACTTCGGCATCCTGCTGCTGCAGCTGCTCGACGGCTTCGTCTATGAATGGCTGCGCGGCACCGCCGAGTCCGGCGTCACGGCCGCGGCCATCATCGTCTTCGTCGCCATTCTGTGGGACATCCTGATGTCGGGCGACGACATCACCAACGTGGACGGCAAGCTGTTCCCGCGCCGCAGCCGCGTGTCGCTGTTCTTCGCCTATGTGATGCTGGCGGTGGCCATCGTGGTGTTCTGGGGCAGCATGCAGGGCACCGAGGACTACGTGGCGCAGGCGCGCAACCTGGCCGACACCGACCAGCTCGTGGAGCTGGGCATCAAGATACTCGGGCCGACGACGTTGCTGACCCTGCTGGTGCTGCGCTGGGGACGCTGGAACGCCCGGCGCATCGTGCCGGCGCCCGGACCCTATGCCGGACTGGCGGCGGCGTGAGCGCCTAGCGGTCGGGGCGGTGGAACAGCATCATGCCGCCGATCGCCAGCAGCGAACCGCCGGCGCCAGCCATGCCGCCGATGACGAATCCCGGCAGGTTGGAGTCCATGAGGTAGAAGGTGAGGCCGATGATAACCAGGCCGAACACCGCCAGGACCGCATAGATGCGCTTCTGCAGCGGCGTGAGCGGTCGGGATTTGCGAGGCTGGGGCGCGAGGGTCTGGTCCGCAAGTGTCTCTGGCGCAGGAGACGCGGGTTCATCCATGACATGGCTCCCGTGGCTGACTTCGTCTGACGCGGATCATAGCCCAGTCCTTCGCCTCACGGGAAGCCCATACCGGGTCGATGATGATCGCCCGGTCGCGGCCGGCGCCTCGGCCGCGTAGCGCGCCGCCTCCGTTGCCGCGGGATGCAGTCCGTTCGTTTGAAGTGACCTCCAAGAGACTCGGATAAATCGCGGTAGCCGCCCGCGAAACTCGTCGTGGTGCGAGACCGCCTGCGCTACCGTCTTGTGGACGAGGGTCCATGACAGGGGAGCGCGCATGGCTGAGGGCAGGTGGCGGGTCAAACCGATCGAGCATCTGGGCGACCGCGGCGGTGAGAGCGGCCTGAAGCGGAGCCTGGGTCCCGTTCACCTGACGCTGATCGGCGTCGGCTCCATCGTCGGCACCGGCATCTTCGTGTTGACCGGCATCGGCGCCGAGCGGGCCGGACCGGGACTGATCCTGGCCTTCGTCATTGCCGGCTTCGTCTGCGCCATGGCGGCGCTGGCGTTCGCCGAGCTGGCGTCGATGATCCCGGTGGCGGGCAGCGCCTATACCTACACCTACGCGACCCTTGGCGAACTGGCGGCCTGGATTGTCGGCTGGTGCCTGATCCTGGAATACGCCATCGCGGCGAGCGCCGTCGCCGTCGGCTGGTCGGGCTATGTGACCGGCTGGATGACCGACGCCGGCTGGCACATGCCGTTGGTGCTGACCAGCGGCTGGTTCGACGGCGGCATCGTCAACCTGCCGGCCATGCTGATCGCCGGCGTCGTCACCCTGCTGCTGGTGGTCGGCACCCGCGAGAGCGCGGCGGTCAACGCGGTGCTGGTCGTCATCAAGCTGGCGGCGCTGACCCTGTTCGTGGTGTTCGCCGCGCCCCACGTGGAAGCGCGCAACTACCAGCCTTTCCTGCCCCATGGGTTCGGCGGCGTGCTGTCGGCGGCCAGCCTGATCTTCTTCGCCTATCTGGGGTTCGACGCGATCTCGACGGCCGGCGAGGAAACGCGCAACCCGAGCCGCGACCTGCCGCTGGGCATCATCGGCTCGCTGCTGGTGTGCACCGTCATCTACATGATCGTGGCCGCGGTCTCGGTCGGCGCGCTGCCGTTCGAGAAGGTCATGCACAGCGACGAGCCGCTGGCCTTCCTGGTGCGGTCGCTGGGCAACAACACGGCCGGCGACCTGATCGCCGCGGGCGCCATCATCACCCTGCCGACGGTGATCATGGTGATGATCTACGGCCAGACGCGCATCTTCTTCGCCATGGCGCGGGACGGGCTGCTGCCGCCGGTGTTCGCGCGGGTCCACGGCAAGCGCGGCACGCCGCATGTGGTGACGCTGGCGACCGGCGCGGTGATCACGCTGCTGGCGGGCGCCTTCCCCATCGAGGACATCACCGAGCTGTCGAACGCCGGCACGCTGCTCGCCTTCATCGTGGTGTCGATGGCGGTGATCATCCTGCGCGGTACCCAGCCCGATCGTCCGCGGCCCTTCCGGTGCCCGGCGCCGCTGCTGGTCTGCGGCTTGGCGATCCTGGGCTGCATGGTGCTGTTCGCCAACCTGGCGGCCGCCACCATCATACGGTTCGGCGTCTGGGTGGTGATCGGTCTGCTGGTCTATTACCTGTACAGCGGCCGGCGCAGCCCCATGCGCAAGCCGCCGGCCCCGACGATCGCGCCCTGATGACGCTTACGTCCTGATGTCGCGGTCGCGGGTCTCGGGCAGGAAGAACAGCACCACCAGGAAGCCGACGATCACCACGGCGGTCATGTACCAGAGCCCGGCATAGACGTCGCCGGTCGAGACGATGATGAACTGGGACACGAACGGCAGCAGGCCGCCGAACCAGCCGGTGCCGAAATGGTACGGCACCGACAGCGAGGTGTAGCGCACCTTGGCGGGGAACAGTTCGGTCAGGATCGCCGCCACCGGACCATAGGCGATGGCCGACAGGAAGATCAGCGCCAGCACGATGCCGATCACCAGCGGATAGTTGGTCCGCGCCTGATCCGCGGTCTGCGGATAGCCCACGGCGGTGATCGCGACCAGCAAGGCCTGCTCGTCGAAGCCCTCGATGTTGACGCCGCCGAAGCTGACGACGACCTCCTTGCCCGGTTCGCCCGCCACCCGCTCGTAGCTGATGCCGCGCTTGGCCAGGAACGCCATGGCGCGGGCGCATTCGGCGGTCTGCTTCTCGGCGAAGGCACTGTAGGGGCAATCGGTCGAGGCGACGGTGACCGGCGCCAGTTTCATGGCCTCGGACATGGCCGGGTTGGCGGCGCCGGCGAGGGCGTGGAACAGCGGGAACACCA
Organism: Sphingomonadales bacterium; assembly: GCA_022844405.1. GTDB lineage: Bacteria > Pseudomonadota > Alphaproteobacteria > SMXS01 > SMXS01 > RI-34. Next base: position 125,596 of record JALHLV010000008.1, read on the forward strand.
GCAGCACGGCCAGGCCGTAGCCGGCGAGCAGCACCTTCTTGCGGCCGACCTTGTCGGATACCCAGCCCATCAGGATCATCAGCGGCATGCCGAGGGCGACGGAGGCCGCCATGATCATCTCGGCATGGCTGGCGTCGAGCCGCATGGTATCGCGCAGGAAATACAGCACCGAGAACTGGGCGGTGTACCAGATCACCGTGTGGCCGGCGGCGACGCCGAACAGGGCGATCAGCACCAGGCGCGCCTGCGGCCACGACGAGAACGCGTCCTTCAGCGGATTCTTGGAGGTCTTGCCCTGCGCCTTCATCTCGGCGTAGACCGGGCTTTCGGACAGCTTCAGGCGGATGTAGAGCGAGATGCCCAGGATCACCAGCGAGAACGCGAAGGGAATCCGCCAGCCCCAGTCCTCGAACACCTCTTGCGACAGCACGCCCTTGCACGCCAGCACGACCAGGATCGACAGCAGGAAGCCTGCCCCCGCCGACATCTGGATGAAGCTGGTGTAGAAGCCGCGCTTGCCCGGCGGCGCGTGCTCGGCCACGTAGATCGCGGCGCCGCCATATTCGCCGCCCAGCGCCAGGCCCTGCAGCAGCCGCATGGCAACCAGCAGGATCGGCGCCCAGATGCCGATGGTGGCATAGTCCGGGATGAAGGCGATGGCGAAGGTGGCCAGGCCCATCATGGTGATGGTGACGAGGAAGGTGTATTTGCGGCCGATCAGGTCGCCCAGGTGACCGAAGAGAATGCCGCCGAGCGGGCGCACCAGGAAGCCGGCGCCGAACACGGCGAGCGACTTCAGGAAGGCGGCGGTGCCGCTCTCGCCCGGAAAGAAATGCTGCGCCAGGAGCGCCGCCAGCGTGCCGTAGATGAAGAAGTCATACCACTCGAAGACCGTGCCCAGGGTCGAGGCGGTGATGACGAGCCGGTTGCGCTTGCCGAGGGATTCCGCTGAAGACGACATCGGGCGATCCTGCCATGGGTGGATGATGCGGCCGGATCACGAACCCCGCGCGGCGCCCCTCGCGCCTTCTTCCCCCGCCCGGATGCGTGGCATCCGATCGCGGCGGTTTCCCTGCCCCGGCCCAACCCTCATACAGGCATGACACTTCCGTCACAAGGGGTTGGACTATCGGCCGCCGCTCAGTGCCTGCCGCCCATCTTGTGGGCCTTGACCGTGATCAGGTCCATGACCGCCAGCATCACGCCCGACAGCACGAAGGTGAGGTGGACGATCACCATCCACATCAGCTGGCTTTCCGGCACCGCGTTGATGTTCATGAAGCTCTTGAGGAGCTGGATGCCGGAGATGGCGACGATGGAGGCGATGAGCTTCAGCTTCAGGCCGCTGAAGTCCACCTTGCCCATCCAGTCCGGCTTGTCCTCGTGGTCGCCGACATGGATCTTGGAGACGAAGTTTTCGTAGCCCGAGAAGATCACGATCAGCAACAGGTTGCCCGCCAGCGACAGGTCGATGAGGCCGAGGATCGCCAGGATGGTGGCGGATTCGCTCAACTCGAGAACCCGCGGCAGCAGGTGCCAAAGCTCCTGGGCGAATTTCGCCAGCAGCAGGATCAGCGACAGCACGAGGCCGATATAGAACGGCGCCATCAGCCAGCGGCTGGAGAACATCACCCGTTCGAGAAACCCTTCAACGGCCTTCATGACACCCTTCCGGAAAACACTGCGCACCTGACCCTGTCGAGGCCACGTTATTGGTTTGGCGCGCAAGATAAAGCGAATTTTTCGCAGGCGGGCTACCAGCGCTGCTCGCGCCAGCATGACGACCGTCCGGCCGCGCATATCTGCTATAAGCGTTCCGACGACAACATGCTGACGGTCACGTCTTGGGCCAATCAACAACGGACAGCCTGCTGCAGCCGGACGAGCCGCCGGCGGTCGAGGTCGTGAACCCGGAAGGCAAGAGCGCCGCCTTCCTGCTCTGCGACCACGCCTCGAACCGCATTCCGAAGGCGCTGGGTACTTTGGGACTGAGCGACGCCGAGCGCGCCGACCACATCGCCTGGGATCCGGGCGCGGCGAACATGGCGCGGCGGCTGTCGCGACTGCTCGACGCGCCGCTGGTGCTGAGCGGCTATTCCCGGCTGGTGATCGACTGCAACCGGCCGCTGGACAGCACGCAGCTCATCGCCACGGTCAGCGGCGGCGTCACGGTGCCGGGAAACGCATCCGTGTCGCCCGAGGACCGGGCCGTGCGCATCGACGCGCTGCACCGCCCCTATCACGATACGATCGCGGACATGCTGGATGCACGACGCAAGCGCCCCACGCTGCTGCTGTCGATCCACAGCTTCACGCCGGAACTGGACGACGGGCCGCGGCCGTGGCCCATTGCCATCGCCTATGGCGACGACGACCGCCTCGCCCGGCTGCTGATCCCGGCGCTGCGCGCGGACGGCACCGTGGTGGGCGACAATCAGCCCTATTCGGTAGCCGCGTGGAGCGATTACTCGATCCCGGTTCATGGCGAACGGCGCGGCAATCCGCATGTGCTGGTCGAGACCCGGCAGGACGGCATCCGCACACCGGAGGCGGCGGCGGCCTGGGCGGACAAGCTGGCGGATGCCTATCGCCGGATCGAGGCCGAGGCGCTTGGGCTCAGTTGAAGCCCTGCGCGGGGGCGCCGTTGGGGAAATAGAACCGTTCGATCCGCTCGCTGGGGTCGCGGGTCGCCATCCAGATCACCAGCGCGACGGCGGCGATCAGCTCCAGCGCCATGACGATGATGGGCGCGAGCCCGGCGATCGATACGCCGATCTCCCGCGGCGCCCGCTGGCGAAGGGCCAGGACCAGCGCGGCCACCGCCGCGACCATGGCCGCCGCCTGCCAGGCAAGCAGCGCGCCGGCGCGGTCCATGCCGCGGGTGAAGCCGTCGCCCGACGGCGTCATGGTGTTGAACGCGACGAAGGAGATGACGAACAGTCCCAGCCACAGGCCGGCGGCGGCGAAGACCACGTAACGCGATGCCATGGGCCACTCCCGCGATGCGACGCGACGGACGGCGGATTCTCCCGCAAATCGGCCGCGCTGTCACGCGACAAGCGCTGGCTCAGGTCGCCTCCACGACCTCCTCGGTCCAGACCTTAAACTGCCGCAGGGTGGTGGGGCCGAAGCTGCTGCTGATCGCCACGTCGGCCGCGTCGCGGCCGCGGGCGATGACGATGCGGCCGATGCGCGGCGTGTTGTGGCGGGCATCGAAGGTGTACCACCGGCCGTCGAGATACGCCTCGAACCAGGCCGAGAAATCCATCGGGTTCGGATCGACCAGCACGCCGATATCGCCCAGGTATCCGGTGCAGTAGCGCGCCGGGATGTTGAGGGCGCGGCACAGGGTGACCGCCAGGTGGGCAAAGTCGCGGCACACCGCCTTGCCCTCGGTGAACGCGTCGAGCGCCGTCCGCGTCGCGCGCGCATCGGGGTAGCTGAAGCGCAGACGGTTGTGGACGTAGTCGACCACCGCCTGAACCCTGGCCCAGCCGCCGACGATGTCGCCGAAGCGTGTCCAGGCGAAAGTGGAGAGCCGGTCGGTCTCGCAATAACGGCTGCCCAACAGGTAGACCAGCGTCTCGTCGGGCAGCTCTTCCACCGGCACCTGGCGGGCATCTTCGACCACCGGATCGGGCAGGCCGCTGTCGCGCACGATCGCGTCGGCGAAGATGCGGATCGGGCCGCCGGGCGCGACCAGCCGCGTGCACCGGTTGCCGAACGCGTCCAGATAGGTTTCCAGCGGTACCTGCGGGTCGGCCGCCATGGTGTCGGGCACGATGACGTCGTCGGCCCGGTCTGGATGGATGCCGAGGGTCACGATCATCGGCGTCGGCTGGCAGCCTTCATAGATGAGGTCATAGCCGACCCGGATCTGCATGACCTTGTTCCTGGCATAGACGGCGGAGACGTCGTTCATGTGGATACCCAATGCGATCGCGGTCCATAAGGGCCGCGCGAGGTGGAGGTTTGACCCGGTTTGCCGCAGCGCAGCACGCGCGGACCGTGTGAGGCACTCTACGATCCAAGCGCGGAAAGGTTCCTGTCCGGTCGGTGATTCATGAGCCCGTGCTTCGCGTCCGGCATGATCCATGGAACGGTAGATGCCGGGAAGAAACCCTTGCTAAGCAGGAGATCGAGGCAGTGTGACCTGAAACATGTAAGTCAATGCCTTACACTCTCGGCATGATCAGGTCCTACCGCAGCAAGGCGTCGCAGCGCTTCGCACAGACCGGCGGTGGATCACGACTGCCGGTGCAGAACCAGGATCGAGTAAGGCGTATTCTGGCGGCGCTGGCGGCGGCGTCGGACCCCGATCAGATGAACATTCCGGGTTTTCGCTTCCACTGCCTTCAAGGCAAGCCCAAGCGGTATTCGGTCGACGCCAGCGGCAGCTATCGGGTGACATTCGGCTTCAAGGGATAAGACGCCGTCGATGTCGATCTCGAGGACAACCATTGACCAAGGAGGGTCAGGAAACATGGCTGGACGTCAGGATAAAGCGCATCGACTCGCTGGCTTGAAACCAACCCATCCCGGTGAATTGCTGCGCGAGGATGTCATTCCGGCGCTTGGCAAGTCCAAGGCCGCAATCGCCCGTTTGTTGGGCATTTCGAGACAGACCCTCTATGACGTCCTGAACGAACGGCAGCCCATCACGCCGCGTCTGGCGCTGCGGATCGGCAAGCTGTGCGGCAACGGACCCGATATCTGGCTCAGGATGCAGGGTAACTACGACCTGGCCGTCGAGGGCGCCGCAATGGCTGACGAGATAGGTTCCATCCCCACGCTCGCCGCCTGACGCTGGCCGGCCCGCGACGAACTGACCCGCGGATAACCTTACCTCGACGCCAGCGGCGCGCCCGGCGGGGTGGCGACGTAGCGGTCCAGCAGCCTGTGCATGTGGCGCAGGCGGGATTCCTGGTAATTGCCCAGGGTCACGCCGTTCTCCAGCATGTGCATGCCCTTTTGCACCCGCGGCATGTTGGACACATCCTGCTCGAAGATGGCCGAGATCTGGTCGAGCTCCGGTGCCTCGGTGAACGACTGGTCCGGTCGCAGGATTTTCAGCGGCGCGGGATCGGGGCGCGGCCCATCGTCCGGCACCGGATGCAGCAGCATCACGTCCATGATCGAGCTGTTCGGATCATTGCCGTTGGGCCGGAAGCGGTAGACCAGCGGCAGGCTGAAATTGAACCAGGGGAAGAAGTTGGGGAACAGGAAGTACTCGATGTTGTCGAGGATTTCCGTGGTCGACAGCATCGAGAGGTCGGCGCCGAAGCGGTCCTCCAGATCCTTGCGCAGGGCCTGGACGTAACGGCTGCGCGCGGTCTCGCCGGGGTTGAGCGGCAAGGCGCCGCCGCGCTCCATCAGGCGCGGCGACTGCATCATGATGTTGGCGATTTCCTGCTCGGTGAGCGACGGCAGGTGGGGGCTGGTGACGCCGGGCGGCGTGTAGAGCCGGCTGATCCGGTCGCCATACAGGTCGTATTGCGTGTTGGCGTCGCCGGTCACCGGCATGGCCTGCGAATGCGCCTCGACCACATGATAGGACTCGATGAAGGCTTCCTGCGCCACCTTCCAGTTGCACGGCATGATGCGCCGGACGTTGGCCGTCATGTAGCGGCGCTCCAGCGGGAAGGTGGAGAAATGCTGCGGCAGCACGCCCAGCCACTGCTCGAGCGGCATGGCGTCCTTGTCCATGTTGATGAACACGAAGCCGCCCCAGGTCGCCACCTTCACTTCCGGCAGGCTGTACTTGGCCTCGTCGACATGCGGGAAATCCCACTTGCAGGGGATTTCCTTCAGCGAGCCGTCCAGGTTCCAGGTCCAGCCGTGGAACGGGCAGCGGAACTGGGTGACCGACCCGTCCTCGGCCCGAAGCTGGGTGCCGCGGTGCAGGCAGGCGTTCTTGAACGCCTTGATCTCGTTGTCGCCGGAGCGGACGACGATGAACGACCAGCTGCCGATGTCGTAGACGACGTTGTCGCCGACCTCGGGAATTTCCTCCTCGCGGCAGGCCATCTGCCAGACCCGGGACCACATCCGCTCCATCTCCAGGTTATGGTAGTCCTGGCTGATGTAACGCTCGACCGTGAGGTTCTCGTCGCCCTGGAATTCCCAGGTTTCGGAATGGAACCATGCGGGCGGGTTGTCGCCGTCGCGGTCGATGATCTGCTGGACGCTGGGTCCGACGCTGCGCGCGTCACCGGGCTTCAGCCCGCCTTTAACCTGCTTATTCACCGTCTTCTCCCCGTTCGGCAAACATGGTCGCGATACAAGTACGCTAGCTAACCATGAAGCGATGCCGGAGTCACGCGCGAGCAGGTGATGCCCGCACGCCGTGCCCGGCTGGCCGCGAACCGTGTGGCGGCGTGTGCGCCTTGATTTCTGTCCCGGATCGGGTGTCTGTTAGGCCGGTCGCAGGTGACTGGCTCGGGGGAATGAGCGTCGTGCAGCCGATTTCGGATTGGTCCACTCAGTTGTCCGAGGTCGTGGCTGGCCATTTCACCGGACCCATCAGGGTTCTCGAGCCCGGCGGCGGCAAACGCACCCACGTACCTCTCCCCGCCGGCTCCCACGTGACCGTGGTCGACATCGACCCCGAGGTGCTGGCCCGCAACGGCAGAACGGTCGAGACCACGCTCCTCCTCGGCGATATCGAGACCATGGACTACGGCGAGTTCGATCTGGTCATCTGCTGGGACGTGCTCGAGCATCTGAGAAACCCGGAGGCCGCCATCGAGCGGATGGTCGCCGCGCTCGCCCCCGGCGGGCTGCTGATCATCAAGGGACCGGTGCTCGCGTCCCTCAAGGGGCTGATCACCCGGTTCTCGCCGTTCTGGGTGCATGTGTTGTTCTACAAGGTGATGATGGGTTCGCCGAAGGCCGGACAGCCAGGCTACGCCCCGTTCAGGACGGTGCACGGGCCCGGCGCGGATCACCGTCGGATCCTTGCCCAGCTTGGCGAGCTGGAGATTCTCCGCGTCTGGCATTTCAATCCCAGGGCGAGCGGCCTGCTGGCGGCACTGTACCGCATCCTTTCCACGTGCAGCCGGAAAAGCGATTTCTGCGTCGTCGCCCGCGCGCGGGCCGTCTCGCCATAGCGCTGGTTCAGCGGGTTCGGGGGCGCTGGCCGAGGAAGTAATCCGGCCGCGGCATGACGCGCGCCGCCTTAAAAACGTCCGGAGATCAGGTTTCCAGACACCGTCCTGCGATCGATTATTATCGAGGCACTTGCCCACGATTTAAGCAATCGAAATATCCATGTTACCGCTCGTGGCATTTATTGGCATCTCCATTGCGAAAACCGCCCGACTTGCCATCGCCCGCGGGTTGACACCACCGCTAAACCTCGGTGAAGCTTTTGCTATTGGAGCCGGCGCGGGGCAACGCCGCTCGTCTGTCTGCAACAGAGGACGGTGCGATGAGCGACATCAAGGGCACACAGGGCGTTTCCTACAACACGGTCGACGGGCAGTATTTCGAGAAGCGCGGCCTGCGGCGATATGCGGGCGTGTTCTCGCTGTGGGCGCTGGGCGTCGGCGCGGTCATCTCGGGCGATTTCTCGGGATGGAACTTCGGCCTGGGTTTCGGCTGGGGTTCGATGTTCGTCGCCACCATCGTCATCGCGATCATGTATCTCGGCCTGACCTATTCCATCGCCGAGATGTCGCCCGCCCTGCCGCATACCGGCGGCGCCTATTCCTTCGCCCGGTCGGCGATGGGGCCGTGGGGCGGCTTCGTCACCGGCATTGCCGAGAACATCGAATACGTCCTGACGCCGGCGGTGATCGTGTTCTTCATCGGCACTTATCTGGAGGCGATCCTGGGGACGCCGTCGTCGATCCAGCCGCTCTACTGGGTGGGCGGCTACGTCATCTTCATGGCGCTCAACCTGTTCGGCGTCGAGCTCTCGTTCCGGGTCACCGTGTTCGTGACGCTGGTCGCGCTCGCCGTGCTGGTGATCTTCTTCGTCAGCGCGATCCCGCATGTGGACTTCGCCCGCTGGGCGCTGAACATCGGCGTTGGCCCCGACGGCGCGCTGGTCGAGTTGCCCGAAGGCGGCGGGCCATGGTTCCCTGACGGTTTCCACGGCGTCCTCGCCGCCCTGCCCTTCGCGGTGTGGCTGTTCCTCGCCATCGAGCAGCTGCCGCTGGCCTCCGAGGAATCGGTCGATCCGCGCCGCGACATGCCCAAGGGCATCCGGCTTGGCATCTTCACCCTGATCCTGACCGGCTTCGGCGTGCTGTTCTTCAACGCCTCGATCGGTCCGGGTTCGTGGGGGCTGAAGGAGTCGGGCGAGCCGCTGCTCGAGGGCTTCCGGACCATGTACGGCACCAGCATCGCCAACCTGCTGGCGCTGGCCGCCATCCTGGGCCTGATCGCCAGCTTCCACGCGATCATGTACGCCTATGGAAGGCAGATCTATTCGCTATCGCGCGCCGGCTACCTGCCGCGCGGGCTGTCGGTGACGCACGGCACCCACAAGACGCCCTACATGGCGCTGCTCGCCGGCAGCGTGGCCGGACTCGTCGTGATGGTGACCATCTGGTTCTTCTATCCCGACGACAGCGGCACGCTGATCGGCGCCACCCTGCTCAACATGGCGGTGTTCGGCGCCATGCTGTCGTACATCTACCAGGCAGTGTCGTTCATCCTGCTGCGGATCAAGATGCCGCATATCGAGCGGCCCTATCGCAGCCCGTTCGGCATCCCGGGCGCCGTCGTGACCATGATCATCGGCCTGGTCACCATCTATTTCCAGGTGACCGACCCGGCGTTCCGGACGCCGGTGATCGCAACGGCCTGCTACTACGCGATCATGATCCTCTACTTCGCGGTGTTCGGCCGGCACCGCCTGGTGCTGTCGCCCGAAGAGGAGTTCGCCATGACCAAGGGTGCGTCGAGCCGCAGCGACTGATAGGCTTTTCGGCGCGGGGCTCGGGTCCCGCGCCGTAACAACCGGGACACAACGCGGAGCTCATGGATCCAAGACAGGTGAAGACCGCCGACGACGCCAGGGCGATCGTCGAGCAGCGGGGGCTGGACTTCGTCAAGGTCGGCGTGTTCGACATGGACGGCGTCATGCGCGGCAAGTACATGGCCAAGGAGAAATTCTTCTCAGCCCTCGACCACGATTTCGGCTTCTGCGACGTGGTGCTGGGCTGGGACAGCAACGACCAGCTCTACGACAACGTCAAGGTGACCGGCTGGCACACCGCCTATCCGGACGCCATGGTCCGCATCGTCCCCAATTCATGCCGCGCCGTGCCCATGGAAGGCGACATGCTGCTGTTCCTGGGCGAGTTCGCCGGCGAGGCCGAGGGCGTCTGCCCGCGCGGCGTGCTGCGCACCGTGCTGGGCCGCGCCAACAAGCTGGGCTACGGCGTGCGCGCGGCGGCCGAGTTCGAGTTCTTCGTGTTCGACGAGACGCCCCATTCGGTGCGCGAGAAGCACTACCGCGACCTGAAGAACATCACGCCGGGCTATTTCGGCTATTCCATGCTGCGCAGTTCGGTGCATTCGGATTTCTACAAGGACCTGCTGGACATGTGCGCCGCCATGGACATGCCGCTCGAGGGCATGCACACGGAGACGGGGCCCGGCGTGCTGGAGGTGGCGATCAACCACGACGTGGCGCTCGCCGCCGCCGACAAGGCCGCCCTGTTCAAGACCTTCACCAAGATCCTGGCGCAAAAGCGCGGCTGGATGGCGACGTTCATGGCCAAGTGGTCGCCCAACTGGCCCGGCCAGAGCGGCCATCTGCACCTGTCGCTGACCGGCAAGGACGGCAAGCCGGCGTTTCACGATCCAGCCGGGCCGCACGGCATGTCGGACGTCATGCGCTGGTTCGTGGGCGGCCAGCAGAAGCTGATGCCCGAGCTGCTGTGCATGGTCGCCTGCACGGTCAATTCCTATACAAGGCTGATCCCCGGCTTCTGGGCGCCGACCCACGCGACCTGGGGCGTTGAGAACCGCACCTGCGCGCTGCGCGTCATCGGCGGGTCGGCCAAGGCGCAGCGGATCGAGTACCGGATCGCCGCCGCCGACATCAACCCCTACATCGCGCTGGCCTGCGCCATCGGCTCGGGCCTGTGGGGCATCGAGAACAAGGTGGAGCCGGACGATCCCGTCGCCGGTAACGCCTATGCCATGGAGTTCCCGGCGGCGCGCAGCCTGCCGCGGACGCTGTCGGAAGCGGCCGAACGGCTCAACAAGTCCAAGGCCGCGCGCGACCTGTTCGGCGACGCCTTCGTCGAGCACTACGCCGCGACCCGCGACTGGGAAGAGCGCGAGTTCCGCAAGGCGGTCACCGACTGGGAACTGGCCCGCTACTTCGAGATCATCTGATGGCCGCGATGCTGCAATGCGTGAGCCCGGTCGACGGGCACGTCTATGTCGAGCGGCCGCTGGCGGACGCGGCCGCCATCGAGGCCGCGCTGGACACGGCCAGCGCCGGACAACGGGCATGGCAGGCGACGCCCCTGCCCGCGCGTCAGGCGCTGCTGTCGGCGGCGGTCGACGCCTTCGTGGCGCACGGACCGGAGATCGCCACCGAGCTGACCTGGATGATGGGCCGGCCCATCGCCTACACGCCGGGCGAGGTGCGCGGCTTCGAGGACCGGGCGCGCACCATGATCGCACTGGCGGCGGGCGCGCTCGCCCCGCTCGATCCGGGGCCCAAGGAAGGCTTCAAGCGCTACGTCACCCACGAGCCGCTGGGCGTGGTCGCGGTGATCGCGCCGTGGAACTATCCCTACCTGACCGCGGTGAACGCGGTGATCCCGGCGCTGGCCGCGGGCAACGCGGTGATCCTGAAGCATTCGCACCAGACGCCGCTGTGCGCCGAGCGCTTTGCCCAGGCCTTCGAAACGGCCGGGCTGCCCGCGGGCGTATTCACCCACCTGCATCTGAGCCATGCCGACACCGCCGCGCTGATCGCGGACCCACGCATCGACGGCGTCTGCTTCACCGGCTCGGTCGAGGGCGGCCATGCGGTGCAGCGGGCGCTGGCCGGCAAGTTCGCCGCCGCCGGGCTGGAGCTGGGCGGCAAGGATCCGGCCTATGTGCGCGCCGACGCCAACCTGGCCCACGCCGTCGAGAACCTGGTGGACGGCGCCATGTTCAATTCGGGCCAGAGCTGCTGCGGCATCGAGCGCATCTATGTCCATGAAAGCCTGTTCGACGACTTCGTATCCGGCGCGTTCGAGCTGACCCGGAAATACATCCTGGGCGATCCCACGAAGCCGGAGACCACGCTTGGTCCCATGGTGCGCGCCTCGGCCGCGACGTTCGTGCGCGGCCAGATCGACGAGGCGGTGAGGCAGGGCGCCTCGGCGCTGCTGAATCCGGCGCATTTTCCGGCCGACGCCCCTGGAACGCCGTACCTCGCGCCCCAGATACTGGTGCATGTGGACCACTCCATGCGGATCATGACCGAGGAGACCTTCGGCCCCGCCGTCGGCATCATGAAGGTCAGCTCGGACGAGCAGGCGGTGCGGCTGATGAACGACAGCGCCTACGGCCTGACCGCGGCGATCTGGACCGAGGATGTGGACGCCGCCGAGCGCATCGGGCGCCGGATCGACACCGGCACGGTGTTCATGAACCGCTGCGACTATCTGGACCCGGCGCTGGCCTGGACCGGCGTCAAGGACAGCGGCCGCGGCTGCACCCTGTCGGCGCTGGGCTACCAGTACCTGACGCGGCCCAAATCCTTCCATCTGCGCACCGCGACGCGCTGAGGACACACCATGAGCGACATGCTGACCGGCAACTGGAACTACCCGACCCGCGTGCTGCACGGGCCGGGGCGCATCATCGAGCTGGCACAGGCCTGCCGGACGCTGGGCATCACCAGGCCGCTGTTCGTCACCGACAAGGGGCTGCTGCCGTCGCCCATCGCCCAGGCGGCGCTGGAGGGACTCAGGCAGGAAGGAATCGAATCGGCCGCGTTCTCCGACATCAAGCCGAACCCGGTGGGCGCCAACATCGACGACGGCGTGTCGTTCTACCGGCAGGGCGGCCATGACGGCGTGATCGCCTTCGGCGGCGGCTCGGCGCTCGACGCGGGCAAGGCCATCGCCTTCATGAGCGGCCAGACCAGGCCGATCTGGGACTTCGAGGACATCGGCGACTGCTGGACCCGCGCCGATCCGAACGGCATCGCGCCCATTGTTGCCGTGCCGACGACGGCGGGCACCGGCTCGGAAGTGGGCCGCGCCGCCGTGGTGCTGAACGAGGACGCCCACGAGAAGAAGATCATCTTCCACCCGAAGATGCTGCCGGGCATCGTCATCTCGGACCCGGAGCTGACCGTGAAGCTGCCGCCGCACATCACCGCGGCCACCGGCATGGACGCCTTCACCCACTGCTTCGAGGCGTTCTGCGCGCCGGGCTTCCATCCCATGGCCGACGGCATCGCGCTGGAAGGCATGCGGCTGATCGTCGAGCACCTGCCACGCGCGGTCGAGGACGGAGCGAACATCCTGGCCCGGTCACGGATGCTGACCGCCGCCTCCATGGGCGCCGCGGCGTTCCAGAAGGGGCTGGGCGCGGTGCATGCCATCTCCCATCCGGTCGGCGCGCTCTACGACACCCATCACGGCCTGACCAATGCCGTCGTGCTGCCCTATGTGATGATGCACAACCGGCGCGCCATCGAGGGCAAGATGGGCCATCTGGCCGCCGTGCTCGCCCTGTCACATCCCGGCTTCGACGCGGTGCTGGCCCATGTGCTGTATCTGCGCGAGCACATCGGCATTCCGCACACCCTGGCGGAGATCGGCGTCGACGACGCGCGCGCCGCCGAGATCGGCCGCTTCGCCGAGGCCGACCCGTCGGCCGGCGGCAATCCAATCGCGGTGACGGCGCCGGTGCTGGAGCGCATCTTCCGCGCCGCCGTTTCCGGCAGGATCGAAGACGCGGCGTAGCCATGCCGAAGATTCTCATCGTCGAGGGCAACACCGCCGGGGGCCGCCGGCGCGCGGTCGATGCGCGGGGACAAGAGGCCAACGTGCTCTATGCCGCTTCGCTCCGGCGCATCCGCGACGACCTGACGCTGGGCGTGGCGTTTCCGGCGGACCCGGACACGGTGCTGCCCGACGCAGCGGCGCTGAAGGCCTATGACGGCATCGCCTGGACCGGCTCGTCGCTCAACATCTACAACGGCGGTCCGGAGATCGACCGCCAGCTCGCCTTCTGCCGCACCTGCTTCTCATCGGGCGTGCCCCAGTTCGGCAGCTGCTGGGGCCTGCAGGTCGGCGTGGTGGCGGCGGGCGGCACCGTGCTGAAGAACCCGCTGGGCCGCGAGATCGGCCTGGCCCGCAAGATCCTGCTGACCGACGCGGGCCGCGCCCATCCGCTCTACGCGGGACGGCCCACCGTGTTCGACGCCATCGCCGTGCACCGGGACATCGTCACCGCCCTGCCCGAGAACGCCCAGGTGCTGGCCTACAACTCCATGACCCGTGTGCAGGCTGCCGCGTTCCATGTCGACGGCGGCGAATTCTGGGGCGTGCAGTACCACCCGGAATACAATTTCGGCGAGATCGCTGCCTCCATGCGCCGCCATGCCGACGTGCTGGTGCAGGACGGCCTGTTCGAGACCGAGGAGGCCGCGCGCGAGGCCGCCGAGACCTTCGCCTCGTTCGATCACGGCGGCACGCCGGGCGACCGCTGGAGCTTCGGCGTCGACGAAGACGTGCTCGATCCGAGGGAACGCTTGCGCGATCTGGAGAACTGGATGCGGTTCATTTCGGATGAATAACGACCTTCCGCCTTGCACGAACTGCAGTTCTGGCTTGCGTTGGCGCCCCATGCTGCCCATCATTCTTCGGTCATGCTGCTGCGGTTTGCCGATCGTCTCGCCAAGTTTGGGTATGGATTGCTGCCAATCGTTCAGGTTGATGCACGGCTCGTCCGACGCCGTGCCACTTAATTGATTGGAGAACGCCGATGCCCGTCGGTACCGTGAAGTGGTTCAACAGCACCAAAGGTTATGGCTTCATTCAGCCCGACGCCGGCGGCCCTGATGTGTTCGTGCACATCTCCGCCGTGCAGCGCGCCGGCCTGGAAAGCCTCAACGAAGGCCAGAAGGTCTCTTACGAGGAGCAGCGCGACCCGAAGCGCGGCAAGACGTCGGCCGAGAACCTGAAGAAGGCCTGATTCGGCCCGAATTCGTGCGAAGGGCGCCGCCAGCCGGCGCCCTTTGTCTTTTCCGGCGCCCCGTGACAGGATGCGGCCATGCGCCCGCTGATCCTGGCAACCCTCGCCCTTTGCTGTCTCACGCTTTCGCTGCTCGCGCCGCCGGCGCGCGCCGAACCCGTGGGCTGCGTGTCGACCACCTTCCGCGGGCTGGGCCTGCTCAACGACAAGGTCTGCGTCGACAGCTTCCGCGACCCCAAGGTTGACGGCGTCGTCTGCCATGTCAGCCGCGCCCGGACCGGCGGCATGAAGGGCGCGGTCGGCCTCGCCGAGGACACCTCGGACGCCGCGGTGTCGTGCCGGCAGATCGGCCGAATCGTGTTCAAGGGTAAGCTCGAGGACGGCGAGGACGTGTTCCGGGAAAGCCGGTCCTGGCTGTTCAAGGAACTGCAGGTGGTGCGGTTCTACGACCGGCCCAACAATACGCTGGTCTATCTGAGCTATTCCGACAAGCTGGTCGATGGCTCGCCTAAGAATTCGATCTCGACGGTGCCGATCATGCCGTGGGGCCAACCCGCACCGGCAAGATAGGCTTTCCAGAAGGCTCCTTTTCGGGGAGGTGACGGGGTGAGAATGACCAGGCGTCAGGCGCTGAAACGTGGCCTCGCGGGCGTAGGCGTGATCGCGGCAGGTGGTCTGGTGTGGCGCGCCTGGGACAACGGTGCGTTCAACCCGGGCGGCGGCCCACCCTATGAGCTGTGGCGCGATTGGCGCGAGGCTCGGCTGGACGGGAAGCTGGCGATCGCGCGGGCCGGCATCCTGGCAGCCAACGCCCACAACACCCAGCCATGGTCTTTCCTGATCGGCGAGAACGCCATCTCACTCCATGCCGATCCGGTGCGTAACCTGGGAAGCTTCGATCCCTTCCGCCGCGAAATGGCCCTGTCGCTGGGCTGCGCGGTGGAAAACATGGTGCTGGCGGCGAACGCGCTCGGCGACTGCACGGTCGTGCTGCCGGAGCCTGGCCATCCCACCAGCGGACTGAACCGGGAGATTCCCGTCGCGAGCCTGCTGCTTGAAGCAGGCGCCGGCAAGCCGGATCCGCTGTTCGAGGCCATCGACCGCCGCCATACCAACCGCGGCCCCTACGCCGGGCGCGCGGTGTCGGCCGAGATAAAGGACGCGCTCGGCGCGCTGGCAAACCATGCCGACACGAGGCTGCTGTTGTTCGACGACGATCCCCAGCGTAACACGCTGGGCCGGCTGATCGTGTCGGCGACCGAGACGATCATCGCCGATCCCGAAATGGCGGCCGACAGCGCGCGCTGGTTCCGATTCAGCCGCGCCGACATCGACCGCTACCGGGACGGCATCACCCTGGACGCGACCGGCTTGCCCGGTCTGGTCAATGTGGCAGCCAAGTTGATTCCCGAGCCGTCCCCTGCCGTGGCGGATCGGCAATGGCTGGACGGCACCCGCGATGTGCACGTGGCCACGGCGCCGCTCCTGGGCATGATCGCCGTGCGCGGCCTCTATGACCAGGCGAACGCCATCGAGGCGGGCCGGCTGTGGCAGCGAATCCATCTGTGGGCGACCGTCAACGGCCTTGCCGCCCACCCGCTCAACCAGCCGGTGGAGATCGTCGATCGCGCGCGGCAGCTCGGCAAGCCGCCAACCGCCGCGGGCGAACTGGCGACGCTGACCGGCGATCCGGCATGGCTGCCCACCTTCGTCTTCCGCCTCGGCTATGCCGAGCGGCCGGCGCGGCCAAGCCCGCGCCGCGCTGTGGAGGATGTCGTCACCGGAATGAAGGACTGACGGTCAGGCGGTCAGCAGCGCCTTGGCCTGCTGGGCGCGCTCGCCGTGGCGGCGCTCTTCCTTGCCGTTCTGGCGCAGCAGCACGGCTACCTCGTCGTTGCCGATCTTCGCCGCCCAGCCCTCGTACATCAGCTCGCCGCCGAACTCGCCCTGGGCCATGGTGTCGAGCAGCGCCTCGTCGACCGGCAGGGTCGCGGGCGCCGTGTCGAACGGGTTCGTATCCGGCGTCGGGATGGCGAATACCTCGCCGGTCAGGATCTGGATCGCCTTCTGCAGCCGCTTGGCATGCGCCATCTCCTCGCGGCCGTTGGCGTTCAGCAGGTCGCCGATCGCCTTCGACGGCGCCCCGGCGGCGAGCGCCCGGTAGAAGCTCTGGCCGCTGGCCTCGAGACACACCATCAGCTTCAGGTCATCGACGCTGGGCGTGTCGATGGTGCCGATATAGGCGAAGGCCGCTTCCGACGTCTGCGGCATGTTGGCGGGCAATGGGCTCATGGGCGTCTCCTGTTTCCTGATGGTAACTTAGCCTGAACCCCGGCCGCCAACAAGCTTGCTCGATTGTTGACTCGGCCTGCGATTGGGCTTGATCTAGCGGATACGGAAAACAGGGGAAGTCGGATGAACATCGAAACGCTGGACGTGAATGCCTTGCTGGAGCGGTTGCACCGGGTGGAAGCCGTCACCGAGATCATGAACCTGAAGTCGCGCTACTGCGCCGGCTGCGACGACAACCACAACGCCGATTCGCTGGAAGCGATCTTCGTGCCGGAAGGCCGCTGGAAATGCGACGCCATGCAGGTGGACGCCAAGGGCCACGCCGAGCGCCGCGTGTTCTTCGACGGCCTGGCCAATTCGGGCCGCATCCGCAATTCCCAGCACATGGTGACCAATCCCAACATTGCCGTGACCGGCGACCGCGCCACCGGCTACTGGCGGATGATGATGGTCTATGCGGGCAACGCGCCGGACGGCAGCATCCAGTTTTTCCGCATCCTGGGCTACTATCAGGACGATTTCGTCTACCGCGACGGACGCTGGTACTTCGAGACCCTGCGGCCGATGGTCGAGGACACCGAAGCCTACACCGTCGAGCCGAGCAAATTCGCCACCGCAGGCCTGGTCATGGCCGACGAGATCTAGAGACTCTCCTCGATCTCGTAGCCGGTCAGATCCCACGGGATGATCAGCTCCTTGCCGTCCCAGGTGGCGGCCATATCCCTGGTCTTCTGGTACATGGCGCGGACCGTCTTGTGCTGCGGATAGAGCTCGATCATGTGGCCCAGCGGATCGCGGGCGTCGATGTAGCAGAACTTCTTGCCGACGGCGATGAACTCGCTGGCCAGCGGATAGCCGGCGGCGACGAAGGCGTCCCGCTCCTTCTCGTAGTCGTCGGTGAAGCAGGCGACGTGGTGGAAGCCTTCCTGGCCGCTCGGGAACATGTCGTGGAAGGCACTGGGCGTCGTCGAGGTGAGCTGGACCAACTCGATGTTGAGGTCGCCCGACTGGACGAACACGCCCTTGATGCCGATCGGCGCCTCGGGCCGGCCGCGATAGGTATGTTCGGTCAGCGAGCCGGCCTGGCCGCCCATGAACGGGCCGATGCCGTACATATGGTTCAAGCGCTTGCAGGCGGCCTCCAGGTCGCGGACGATGTAGCAGTTCTGGATGATCCTGGCGGCGTTCATGACCGGTTGCATCTGGCGTTTCCCCTTTCTGACGGATGGTTCAGAAACCTACTCTAGAGACGGGCCGCTCGGCTGAACAGGGCCGGCGCGCCGGAATCTCCCGCTGCACGAAATTTCTGCTACAATCGGAGGTTGATGGCAATCAATCGGGGCGTGGGCATTTGGTGCTAGGCGACGCGACGCTGCAGCTCGACGGCCGGGTCCGTATCGAGCAGACCCGGATGATGTACCGCACGCCGGCCGTCCCGTTGCTCAACGTGCTCGCCGCGGGGATCGCCGCCGCCGCGATGTCCGGCGCCTATCCCGCCATCGTGCTGGTCGGCTGGCTTGCCGCGTTCGTCCTCGTGGCGGCGTGGCGTGTGCACCTGTGGTACGGCTTTCACCGCATCGACGCCGCCGTGGACAGCGAGTACTGGCGGCACCGCTTCGTCGCCGGCGCGATCGCGATGGGTTGCCTTTGGGGCCTGACTGCTTCCGTGGTGTTCGTAACCCCCGATCCCGGCTACCACGTCTTCGCGGTATTCGTGGTGGGCGGCATGACGTTGGCAGCCGTTGTCAGCCACGCCACCTACATGCCCGCCGTCTATGGCTTCACGCTACCCATCATCATGCCAATGGCCATAGTGCTGTTCGCCAAGGGGGATGCGAGGTCGGTCGAGATGGCGCTGCTGCTGCTGGTGTTCTCGGCCGTGCTCGCGGTTGCCGGGCGCAGCATGCACCGTTGGATCGAGAGCACCACCAGGCTGCAGATCGAGCGGGAGCAGCTGATCGCCCGGCTGCAAAGCGCCACCGAGACGCTCGAGCGGGAAATATCCACCAGCCATGAGCGCGAGGAGACGCTGCAGGCGATCACCGCCGCGCTTGAGGATCAGAGCCGGTCCGTCCACCTGCTCAACGGCATGGTCCAGCGCCTGCAGGAGGCGACGACCGACCAGGAGTTGACTGAAATCGTCGGCGGCTATGCGCCGCAGATCGTTCCGGGACGGCCGGGCGTTCTGTTTCTGATGAACAATTCGCAGAACCTACTGACCGTCCTCGCCAGCTGGGGCGACCCCGTCGGCACCGAGATGGATTTTCCACCCGACAATTGCTGGGCGTTGCGGCGCAGCCAGCCCCACCTGATGCCGGCGGGTGGCCGCGAGGTGCGCTGCCAGCATGTGCAGCCGACGTTCTCGGGCGGCTATGCCTGCTATCCCCTGCTGGGACGCGGCGGCATCGTCGGGCTCCTGTACATCGAGGCCGATAACGCCGCCGCTGGACAGGACGAGGGTCTGAACGCCTTTGCCAGCAATCTGGGGCTGGCGCTGGCCAACTACCGGCTGCGCGAGGCCCTTCGCGTGATGTCGCTGCGCGACCCGCTGACCGGCCTGTTCAACCGCCGCTACCTGGAGGAGACCCTGGTGCTGGAGTTCGGCCGGGCATCGCGCGCCAATGACGGCATCGGCGTCATCGTCGGCGACCTCGATCACTTCAAGCGGCTCAACGACACCCACGGCCACGACGGCGGCGACGCCGCGTTGCGCGCCGTCGCCCAGGTGCTGGTCGGCAACGTCCGCAAGGGCGACATCGCCTGCCGGCACGGTGGCGAGGAATTTGTTCTGGTGCTGCCGGGCGCGACGCTGGAGCAGACCCACGAGCGGGCCGAGGAGTTGCGGCGGACACTGGCGCAGCTCGAGGTGCCGTTCCACGGCAAGCTGATCTCGCCGATCACCATGTCGATCGGCGTCGCCGTCTACCCCAGGCACGGCAGTTCGCCGGACGCCGTCCTGCGTCAAGCGGATAAGGCGATGTACCAGGCCAAGCAGAACGGCCGCGACCGGGTCGTCGTCGCCGGAACGTTCGAGAGCGTGTCAGGCTGAGCACGTTCCCGTGGTTCGCGGCCGTCCAGGCGGCTATATACAGTCCACCGAACCGCAAGCCACCGGAGTAACAAGCCGTTGAGGCTATCGCCCGTACCGAGCGCCGTCGCGTTCAGCTGCCGCCATCCCGTTCTCGTCACCCTCCTTGCCGTGCTGCTGTGCGGCCTGTCGGCTTGGTACGTTTCCGGCCATTTCAGGATGAGCACCAAAACCGAGGAGCTGGTCGCCGAGGACGTGAACTACCGCGTGCGCAACGACGAGATGCGCGAGGCCTTCCCACAGGTGTCCGACCTGATCGTGGTCGTGGTCGACGCAAAGACACCCGAGCTCGCGGAGGATAGCGCCGCCCGCCTAGCTGAAAGGCTGAAGCTCAATACGACCGATTTCCTGGGCGTGCGCCGACCGGACGGCGGCGACTTCTTCTCCCACGCCGCGCTGCTCTACGGGTCGATCGAGGACGTGCAGAAGGCGACCGACGCCATGGTGACCGCACAGCCCTTTCTGGGACAGCTCGCCTACGACCCCAGCCTGCGGGGCGTGATGGACGTGTTCGATACGACGCTGCTCGGCATCAGAAGCGGCGAAACCGGCTTCGCCCAGATCGACAGGCCGCTGGCATCGCTGGCCGACGCGCTGGAGACGGTGAACGCTGGCAAGCCCGCCTATTTCTCGTGGCAGGCGATATTGGGCGCCGATGACGGCTCGCGGCTGCAGGCGCCGCTGCGCCGCTTCATCCTGGTGAAGCCGACGCTGGACTACCAGTCGCTGAAGCCCGGCCAGAAGGCCACCGACGCGATCCGCGCCGCTGCCCATGAGCTGGGGCTCGATGCCGATCGCGGCGTCACCGTCCGGCTGACCGGCCAAGTGCCGATGACCGACGAGGAGTTCGCCTCGCTCGCCCACAACATCTGGCTGGTGAGCCTGGCGATCCTCGGCTGCATGCTGCTGATGCTGTGGTTCGCCACCCGGTCGGTGCGCATCGTCGCCGCGATCATGATCACCACCCTGGCCGGACTGCTGGTCACCATGGCGCTGGGCCTGGCCGCCGTCGGGCGGTTCAACCTGATCTCGGTCGCTTTCATCCCGCTGTTCGTCGGGCTGGGCATCGATTTCGGCATCCAGCTCAGCGTCCGCTTTCGCCAGGAACGGCTGACCGAACGCGACCCCAAGCTGGCGCTGCGGCGTGCCGCCGAGGCGCTGGGCGGCGCGCTGACCCTGGCCGCCGCCGGCATCTGCCTAGGCTTCCTCGCCTTCCTGCCCACGTCCTATGTGGGCATCTCGGAGCTGGGCATCATCGCCGCCATCGGCATGGCGATCGCGCTGGCGCTCAACGTCACCCTGCTGCCCTCGCTGCTGCTGCTGCGCTCGCCGCTCCAGTCGCTGGAGGTCGGGAACAAGGCGCTGGCGCCGGTCGATGCGTTCCTGCTGCGCCGGCGCAAGCTGGTGCTGTGGATTTTCGGTGCGCTGATGGCCGCCAGCATCGCCGGCCTGCCGCTGGTGAAGTTCGACTTCAACCCGTTGCACCTGCGCGACCAGGACAGCGAATCGGTCGCCACCCTGCGCGACCTGATGCACGACCCGAGCCGCACGTTGAACACCATCGACGTGCTGATGCCGAGCAGCGCCGAGGCCGCCGCCATGGCGAAGACGTTGGCGGCGCTGCCGGAGGTGTCGCAGGCGGTCACCATCTCCAGCTTCGTGCCCAGGGACCAGGACGCCAAGCTGGCGCTGATCGGCGACACGGCGAGCCTGCTCGATCCAACGATCAATCCCATCGACGCCGCGACGCCACCGGGGGATGCGGAAACCGTCGCCAGCCTGACCGCGACCGCCAGATCGTTGCGCGCGGCGGCCAGCGGGCGCGACGATGCCGCTACCGCGTTGCGGCTGGCGGACGCCCTGGAAAAGCTCGCCGCCGGCCCGGCCGAAAGGCGGGCGCGGGCGGAGACGACGGTGATCGCGCCACTACAGGTCATGCTCGGCCAAACCCGCGCCGCGCTGATGGCCCGGCCGATCACCATGGCCGATCTGCCGCACGACCTGGTGCGCGACTGGATGAACGAGGACGGCCGCGCCCGCGTCCAGGTATTCCCCAAGGGCGACAGCAACGACAACGCCACCCTCAAGCGCTTCGTCGATGCCGTGCAGGGCGTGGCGACCCATGCGTCCGGCCCGCCGATCTCGGTGACCGAGGCGGGCGCGACCATCTCCGGTGCGTTCGTGCAGGCCGGCATCCTGGCGCTGATCGCCATCACCGTGCTGCTGCTCGCGGTGCTGCGCAGCGTGACCGAAGTGGCCGCGACGCTGGCGCCCATCGTGCTGTCGGGCTTCCTGACGCTGGGCACCTGCGTGCTGATCCAGCTGCCGATCAACTTCGCCAACATCATCGCCTTTCCGCTGCTGTTCGGCGTCGGCGTGGCGTTCCACATCTATTTCGTCATGGCGTGGCGCGCGGGCGAGAGGAACCTGCTGCAGTCGAGCCTGGCCCGCGCCGTACTGTTCAGCGCGCTGGCGACCGGCGCGGCATTCGGCAGCCTGTGGCTGTCGGACCACCCCGGCACCGCCAGCATGGGCAAGGTGCTGGTGATCTCGCTGATCTGGACGCTGATCTGCGCCTTGATCTTCGAGCCGGCGCTGCTCGGCCCGCCGCGCGAGAAGAAGAAGCCCGGCTGACCCGTCCGCGAGGGGTTGTGCAACTCCTCGGAACCGCGCCATCATGCCTGTCTGTCTTGGGGAAGATGAGAGAGGGATCATGAGCAGGCTCTGCGAGGGTCGTGTCTGTATCGTCACGGGCGCGGGACGCGGCATCGGCCGCGAATATGCCAAACTGTTGAGCGCGCACGGCGCCAAGGTGCTGGTCAACGACCTGGGCGGCAGCGAGAGCGGCACGGGCGCCGACAAGACGCCCGCCCAGTCCGTGGTCGACGAGGTCAAGGCCGCCGGCGGCGATGCGGTCGCAAACTATGACGACGTTTCCGACTTCAAGGCCGCCAAGCGGATGATCGACCAGGCCGTCGAGACCTGGGGCAAGCTGGACGTGGTGATCAACAACGCCGGCATCCTGCGCGACCGCATGCTGGTCAACATGACCGAGGAGGAATGGGACGCGGTGATCAAGGTGCACCTGAAGGGCACCTTCGGCCCGGCCCATCACGCCGCCGCCCACTGGCGCGACGTGGTCAAGCAGACCGGCGCGCCGGTCGATGCGCGGATCATCAATACGTCGTCGGTGTCGGGCATCTACGGCAATATCGGCCAGACCAATTACGGCGCGGCCAAGCAGGGCATCGCGGCGTTCAGCATCATCGCCGCCCGCGAGCTGCGCCGCTACGGCATCACCGTCAACTGCATCGCACCCGGCGCGCTCACCCGCCTCACGGAAAACCTGCGCGAGCGCACCGAGGAGGAGAAGAAGCAGGGCGACCCGTTCTGGATCGCGCCCATCGTCACCTGGCTGGCGAGCACCGAATCGAAGGACGTCACCGGCCGCATGTTCGAGGCCTCGGGCCGCATCCTGGCCATCGCCGAAGGCTGGCACCGCGGCCCCATCACCGAACCCGTCGCCGACCCCGCCAATCTCGGCCCGGTGGTCGCAAAGCTGGTGGCCAAGGCGCGCAAGAACGCCGGCATGGACGGCATGGACCTGGACTAGAAGGAAAATCCGATGAGTGACTTCACCGCCGACGAGATCAAGCGGCTGCGCGCGCTGCTGGATATCGACGACATCCGCAAGCTGGGCCTGCTCTATTCCCAGCTGCAGGATCACGGCTACCTCGACCGCCTCGCCGACATCTTCACCGAGGACGCGCTGTGCGAGTTCGGCCCCTACGGCACCTGGAACGGCCGCGAGGAGCTGCGAAAGAATTTCGCCCAGGTGAAGCAGGACATGGGCGGCGAGGCGTTCAGCGCCCTGCACGCCAACTCGCACCACTGGGTGGAGCTGACCGGCCCGACCACCGCCGTGGGCCGCCGCTACCTGCTCGACTTGGTGACCGGACGGCCCAAGGACGACCATCCGTTCATCTGGCTGGGCCTTTACGACGAGGCGTACCGCAAGGTGAACGGCGCGTGGAAGATCGCCCGCACCAGCCTGCAGTTCATGTGGCCGGAGCGGCATTTCAGCCGCGGCTTCCCGGGCGAGTTCCCGCCCAAGGCCTAGGAGCGCTTCCATGCATGTGGGGCTCGGCATGAACTTCCAGGCGCTGGACGGCAAGATGTCCGACGCCGAGGTCTATGAGTTCGAGCTGGGGCTCGCGGCACGGGCCGAGGCGTTGGGCTACGACAGCATCTGGACGCCGGAGCACCACTTCACCGACTACATGATGACGCCCAATGTGCCCCAGTTCCTGTCGTGGATCGCCGGCCAGACGACGACGATCCGGCTGGGCACCATGGTGACGGTGCTGCCGTGGCACGACCCGGTCCGCGTGGTGGAGAACTTCACCCTGCTCGATCATCTGTCGAAGGGCCGGGCGATCCTGGGGCTCGGCCGCGGCCTCGGCCAGGTAGAGTTCAACGCCTTCCGGGTGAAGATGGCGGAATCGCGCCGCCGGTTCACCGAATACACCGAGGCCATCGTCACCGCGCTGGAGACCGGCGTGATCGAGCATGACGGCGAGCTCTACAAGCAGCCGCGCACCCGCATCCGGCCCGGCCCCTATGCCAGCTTCAAGGGACGGCGCTTCGCCTCGTCCAACTCGCCGGATTCGCTCGACCTGATCGCCCGGCTCGGGCTGGGCGCCATGATCATCGCCCAGAAGCCCTGGGACAAGGTGATCGTCGACCTGGACCGGTACCGCAAGCGCTTCCTTGAGGTGAACGGCGAGGAGGCGCCCAAGCCGGTCCTCGCCATGTTCGTCTGCGTCAGCGAGGATCCGGCCGAGGCCGAGCGCATGCGCCGGGTCTACATCCAGCGCTACGCGCGCTCGACCATCGAGCACTACGAGTTCGACAATGTGGGATTTTCAGAGATCGAGGGCTACGAGTACTACGCCGGCCTCGCCAAATTGATCAACAAGCTGGGCATCGACGGCTTCAACGACATCCTGGCCGACCTGCAGGCCTGGGGCACGCCGGACAAGGTCGCCGACACGCTGCTCCGCTACGTGGACCTGGCCCAGGCCGGCGGCCTGCTGGTGCAGCTCTGCTTCGGCGGCATGGAGAAGGACGTGGCGCAGGCGAACTACGAGCTGTTCGCGGAAAAGGTGCTGCCGCGCCTCAAGGCCTACGACGTGGGCGGCGACCTGGGCGTACCGTACAGCCCGGCCGTGCAGTACGCGGCGGCGGAATAGCTATCCTCTACCCCAACAATCTTGTCATTCCGGCGAAGGCCCATAGGCGTCAACTCAATGGACGGAATCCCTCTCATCGGCGAGAGGAGCCGCTTCGCGGCCACCCTCACCCTAACCCGGATTTCTCACGGAAAGTAGGTGCATCGGGGCTCTGAATCGGCGAAAGTTATTCTGCAACAAACACTTACCCGCTTGCAGAGGACTTCCCCGATGCCGACAGACTGTACCCC
>JALHLV010000009.1:5000-139383 GCA_022844405.1 Sphingomonadales bacterium
GCGTGCGCGTGAGGGAGAAACACCCGGGAAAGCCCCGTCAGTTGGCGGCGATGTATTCCTTGAGGGCGCTGGCCTCCAGTTCGGCCTCGGCGATACGGGCCTTCACCGCGTCGCCGATGCTGACGATACCCAGCAGCGCACCGTTCTCGATCACCGGAATGTGCCGGATGCGCCGGCGGGTCATCATCTCCATCACCTCGTTGACGGTATGGCCGCGGGTGCAACTGTGGATGACCATGGTCATCACCTCGCTGACCGGCTGCTCGAGCACGCGCGGACCGATCTCCGCGATGCCGCGGACCAGATCACGTTCGGAGAAGATACCCAGGGCGCCGTTGTCCGATCCCATGATGACCACCGCGCCGATGCGGCGCTTGTGAATCACATCCACCGCCTCGGCGACCGTGACGGTGGGAGCAAGGGTGATGACATCGCGCCCCTTGCCCTGGAGTACAGCTTCAACTTTCATCGCCGCATTCCCCGTTCGCTGGAAGGGACATTAGTGTGAACTCGATTATCGCCAAGCGCAAGGCACCGGCTCGATGGTGCCGGTCAGGCGCCGGACCGGCAAAACGCCCCTATCGCGCCCGCCTCCAGTGGCTAGAATAGCGCCTCTGACCAAGGGGAGAGCCACCGCATGGAGCCAGCCGGCACCGTTCCGCCGCCCACCACGTCGCCGCCGTCCCTATCGCTGGCGGCGCGCATGGCCGGCTGGTTCGCGGTGGGCGCGCTGTTCTTGCTGCTGGGCGCGCCGTTCTCGTACCGGATCGGCCTGCTCGGCGAGCTGATCTCGATCGCGCTGTTCATTGTCGGCGCGACGCTGGCGCTTTGCGCGTTCGCCGCCGGGCTGGTGGGCATCGTCCGCGCGCTGACTCCCTCGGCCAAGGTCAAGGGCGGCCTGAACTCGGTGTTCAGCGCGCTGATTGGCGGCGCGGCACTGGTGGCCATCCTGCACTTTATGGTGTTGCCCGGCTGGGACGCGCCGCGAATCCACGATGTCACCACCTCGCCCATGGATCCGCCGGAGTTCGACGTGACGCGTGTCGCGCACTATGCCGGGCGCGACTACAGCACCTACCGCGACTATGACGCGATGATGAAGGGCAAGGTTTCGTCGGCCTATCCGGAGCTTCGCACCCTGGTCTTCGACAAATCGCTGCGCCAGGTGTTCGTGGCGGCCGAAGCCGCGGCCAAGGACCTGAACTGGACGGTGTTCGCCGCCGATCCGGCCCGCGGACGCATCGAGGCCGGCGACTGGGCGACCATCTTCGGCTTCGTCGACGACATCGTCATCCGCGTGCGGCTCAATGCAGCGGGATACACCGTGCTGGACATCCGGTCGGCATCGCGCACCGGCACCGCCGACCTGGGCCGCAACGCGAGGCGCATCCAGCGCTTCACCGAGGCCCTGAAGAACCAACTGCCGCAGTATTCTTCGACCAGGACCCCATAGGGAGAGGCACCGATGAAGACGAAGGCCGCCGTGGCTTGGCAAGCCGGCAACAAGCTGAGTATCGAGACCGTCGACCTGGACGGGCCGCGCGCCGGCGAGGTGCTGGTGGAGATCAAGGCCACGGGCATCTGCCACACCGACGCCTTTACCCTGTCGGGCGCCGATCCGGAAGGCCTGTTCCCGGCCATCCTGGGGCACGAGGGTGCGGGCGTCGTAGTCGATGTCGGACCGGGCGTGACCTCGCTGAGGAAGGGCGACCACGTCATTCCGCTCTACACGCCCGAATGCCGCGAGTGCGAATACTGCACCTCGGGCAAGACCAATCTTTGCCAGAAGATCCGCGACACCCAGGGCAAGGGGCTGATGCCCGACGGCACCAGCCGGTTCTCGCTGGGCAAGGATCGGATCATCCACCACTACATGGGCACCTCGACCTTCGCCAACCACACGGTGCTGCCCGAGATCGCGCTGGCCAAGGTCCGCGAGGACGCGCCGTTCGACAAGATCTGCTACATCGGCTGCGGCGTCACCACCGGCATCGGCGCGGTGATCAACACGGCGAAGGTGAAGCCGGGATCGAACGTGGTGGTGTTCGGGCTGGGCGGCATCGGCCTCAACGTGGTACAGGGCTGCCGCCTCGTGGGCGCCAACATGATCGTCGGCGTCGACCTCAATCCCGCGCGCAAGGCCATCGGCGAAAAATTCGGCATGACCCACTTCGTCAATCCAAACGAGGTCGAGGGCGACCTGGTGCCCTATCTGGTGAACCTGACCAGGGGCGGCGCCGACTACAGCTTCGAGTGCATCGGCAACGTCAACGTCATGCGCCAGGCGCTGGAGTGCTGCCACAAGGGCTGGGGCGAAAGCATCATCATCGGCGTCGCCGGCGCCGGGCAGGAGATCAGCACCCGTCCCTTCCAGCTGGTCACCGGGCGGGTCTGGCGCGGCAGCGCCTTCGGCGGCGCCAAAGGCCGCACCGACGTGCCCAGGATCGTCGACTGGTACATGGACGGCAAGATCAACATCGACGACCTGATCACCCACACCCTGCCCTTCGAGCAGATCAACGAGGGTTTCGACCTGATGCACCGCGGCGAATCGATCCGCGGCGTGCTGACCTACACTTGAGGAGTACAACATGAAGATCGCCATCATGGGCTCGGGCGGCGTCGGCGGCTATTTCGGCGCCAAGATGGCGCTGGCCGGCAACGACGTCACCTTCATCGCCCGCGGCGCGCATCTCGACGCCATCCGCAAGAACGGCCTGCTGGTGAAGACCGACACCAGCGAGCTGAAGATCGACCCGGCCAAGGCGACCGACGACCCGGCCACCATCGGCCCGGTCGACGTGGTGCTGTTCACCACCAAGCTCTACGACACCACCGAGGCGGCCGCGCAGCTCGCGCCGGTGATGGGACCAGGCGCCTATGTCGTCACCGTCCAGAACGGCGTCAGCGGCGCCGACCTGATCGGCGCGGTGCTGGGCCGGGACAGGGTGCTGGCCGGCTCGACCTACATCATCTCGCATCTGGAAGGTCCCGGCGTGATCCGCCACATGGGCACGTTCCAGCGGATCGTGTTCGGCGAAATGGACGGGTCCATGAGCGCCCGCGGCAAGGCGTTCGAGCAGCTCTGCAAGGAGTCGGACATCGACGTGGAGTTCAGCGACAAGGTGCTGACCACCATGTGGGAGAAGTTCATCCCGCTCACCGTGATGAGCGGCATGACCTCGCTGATGCGGCTGCCGATCGGCCCGATCCTGGCCGACCCGGACCTGTCGGCCATGGTCGATGCCGCCGTCGAGGAAGCGGTCAGCGTGGGCCGCGCCAAGGGCGTCGAGCTGCACGAGAATGCCGCGTCACGGGTGCAGAAGGGCGTTCGGATGGCGCCTTATGAGACCAAGGCCTCGATGCTGATCGACCTGGAGCGCGGCAAGAAGATGGAGCTGCCCTGGCTGAGCGCCAGCGTCGCCAAATGGGGCGAGGAACTGGGCATCCCGACGCCGACCCACAAGTTCATCGCCACCGCGCTGAAGCCCTACGCTTCGGGCGCGCCCAAGGCATGATCATGGCCGGCAACGGCTACAAGCTGCGGCAGCTTGCCCTGGTGGCGCGCGAGCTGGCGCCCGTGGAGGAGGACCTGCTCGCCATTTTCGGTCTTGAGGTCGCCTACCGCGATCCGGTCGTCGGCACCTGGGGGCTTGAGAACATCGTCGTGCCGGTCGGCAACCAGTTCCTCGAAGTCGTCGCGCCCACGCAGCCCGGCACCACCGCCGGACGCTACCTGGACCGGCGCGGCGGCGACGGCGGCTACATGGTGATCCTGCAGACCGAGGACCCGCGCGGCCGTGACGCCCGCGTAAAGCAGCTCGGCATCCGCACGGTGCACCAGAGCCTGCACGGCGACTATGACGGCCTGCAGATGCATCCGCGCGACACCGGCGGCTCGTTCCTCGAGGTCGACTGGGCGCCAGGCTTCGACCAGCCTGACGGCTCGTGGCGCCCGGCCGGCGACCACTGGCGCCCTGCCCGCCGCACGGAAATCGTGACCGGCCTGCTCGCCGCCGAGATCCAGACGCCGGATGCCGGCGCACTGATGGCGCGCTGGTCGGCCATCCTCGACAGGCCGAGCAAGGGCAACGCCATTCCGCTGGACCTGGGCACGATTCGCTTCGTGGCGGCCGAGGACGGACGCGGCGAAGGGCTTGCCGGCATCGACATCGCCGTCGCCGACTGGGCGCATGTGCTGCGCGAGGCCGAACGGCGCGGCCGGGTCGCGGGCGAGAACCTGCTGCTGATCGGCGGCACCCGTTTCAATCTGATCGCATGAGCAAAAGGACACGAGGGATGTATCAGGAGATTCTGTATTCGGTGACCGGCTCGGTCGCCGAGATCCGCTTCAACCGGCCCGACCGGCTGAACGCGCTGACCCGCCGCATGCTGACCGAGATGAAGCACGCCGTCGCCCAGGCCGAGAGGGACGACGCGGTCATCGGCATCGTCATCACCGGCGAAGGCCGCGGCTTCTGCGCCGGCATGGACATGCAGGCGCTGTCGGCGCTGGGCGCGGCGGGCGGCACCGGCAGCCGGGTCGATGAGGACTACGGCCTCGACGCCCAGCCGGGCGACCCGGAGATGGGCGAGGAGTTCCTGAAGGGTCACTCCTACCTGATGGCGGTGCGCAAGCCGATCATCGCCGCGGTCAACGGCCCCTGCGCCGGGCTGGGCTTCGTGCTCGCCATGCTGTGCGACATCCGCTTCATGGGCCAAGAGGCGGTGCTGACCGCCTCGTTCTCCCAGCGCGGGCTCGTCGCCGAGTACGGCGTGAGCTGGATCCTGCCGCGGCTGATCGGCGTGTCGAAGACCCTCGACCTGCTGTGGACGTCGCGCAAGATCAAGGCCGATGAGGCCAAGGAAATGGGCCTGGTCGACAAGATCTTCCCCGCCGCTGACGTGGCGGCGCAGGCGCGCGCCTATATCGAGGACCTGGCGGCCAAGGCCGCGCCCTATTCGCTGATGATGATGAAGCGCCAGGTCTACCGTCACCTCGCGATGCCGCTGGGCGAGGCGGTTGCCGAGACGACGCAATGGATCGCCGAGAGCACCGCGCGGGACGATTTCAAGGAAGGCGTGAAGGCCTATCTGGAGCAGCGCCCGCCCCGCTTCAGCCGCGTCAAGGTGGACTGAAGCGGTCTTTTGGCGCGACGGCGGGCGGTCCGCGTTTGGGCGACCCGCCTAATGCTTGATCTTTCTGGCCAATCATGCGTCACAATGAGGACGGGACAGCGCCTCGAAAGCGCCCGTTTTGCTGGACTTTTTCCGCTGGCACGGAGCTTGCTTCAACGGGTCAGGGACGCCGGACCACAGGGGCCGATCAAGAGGTGACCGACAAAATCGCATGACCAAACCGCCTGCCTTCGATGAAATGACCCTGCCGGACGGGTCGGTGCGATCGGTCTACGACCACGTCGACAAGTGGCTCCGCGGTGCGGCGGCCGACAGGCTGGACCTGAAACGGCGCGAGGCCGACACCATCTTCCGGCGCCTCGGCATCACCTTCTCGGTCTATACCGAGGGCGGCGACCCGGAACGCCTGATCCCCTTCGACATCATCCCGCGGGTGTTCGGCGCCGAGGAATGGGCCCGGCTGTCGCAGGGCGCCATCCAGCGCGTCAAGGGCATCAACGCCTTCATCCGCGACATCTATCACGACCAGGAGATCCTGCGCGCCGGCGTGGTGCCGTCGGAACAGGTGCTGAAGAACGACCAGTTCCGGCCGGAGATGCGCGGCATCGACGTGCCGCGCGACATCTATGCCCACATCGTCGGCATCGACATGGTGCGCACCGGCGAGAACGAGTTCTACGTGCTCGAGGACAACGCCCGCACGCCGTCCGGCGTGGCCTACATGCTGGAAAACCGCGAAGTGATGATGCGGCTGTTCCCCGAGCTGTTCGCCGCCCAGCGCATCGCTCCGGTCGACACCTACCCGACCGAGCTGCTGCGCACCCTGTCGAGCGTGGCGCCGCCGGGCGCATCCAACCCGACCATCGCGGTGCTGACTCCGGGCATCTTCAACAGCGCCTATTTCGAACATGCCTTCCTGGCCGAGGGTATGGGCGTCGAGCTGGTCGAGGGCCAGGACCTGTTCGTCGACGACAGGACGGTGTACATGCGCACGCCCGCCGGACCCAAGCGGGTCGACGTGCTGTACCGCCGCATCGACGACAGCTTTCTCGATCCGCAGGCGTTCCGGCCGGATTCGGTGCTCGGCGTGCCCGGGCTGATGAGCGCCTACCGTGCCGGCAACATCAACGTCGCCAACGCCGTCGGCACCGGCGTCTCGGACGACAAGTCGATCTACACCTACATGCCCGAGATCATCCGCTTCTACCTGGGCGAGGAGCCGATCCTCAACAATGTGCCGACCTGGTCCTGCCGCAACGACGACGACTGCAAATACGTGCTCGACCACCTGGACGAGCTGGTGGTGAAGGAAGTCCACGGCTCCGGCGGCTACGGCATGCTGATCGGCCCGACCGCCACAAAGGAGCAGCGCGACGAGTTCGCCAAGCGGATCAAGGCGACGCCGCATGTCTACATCGCCCAGCCGACGCTGGCGCTGAGCACCTGCCCCACCTTCGTCGAGAGCGGCGTGGCGCCGCGCCACGTGGACCTGCGGCCGTTCGTGCTGTCTGGCGACCAGGTGCGCATGGTGCCCGGCGGCCTGACCCGCGTGGCGCTGCCCGAAGGCTCGCTGGTGGTCAATTCCAGCCAGGGTGGCGGAACCAAGGACACCTGGGTGCTGGAGGGTTGACCATGCTGAGCCGCACCGCCGACAACCTTTACTGGATGGGCCGCTACATCGAGCGGTCCGAGAACAACGCCCGCATCCTGGACGTGGCCCACCGCATGTCGCTGCTGCCGTCGCTGAGCGGCGAGCACCGCACGGAATGGCAGTCGGCGATCACCATCTCGGGCGGCGAGGCGCATTTCGCCGAGCATTACGGCACGCCCAACGAGACCAACGCGGTCTATTACATGGCGCTCGACCGCGACAATTCGTCGAGCATCTATTCCTGCCTGCGGGCGGCGCGCGAGAACTGCCGCGCCATCCGTCACGCTGTGCCGACCGAGGTTTGGGAAGCGGTCAACACCACCTGGTTCGAGATTCGCGACATGACCCAGAACCGGCTGCTGAGCCGCGGCGCCCAGCAGTTCTACGACTGGGTCAAGGAACGCTCCAGCCTGTTCCGCGGCGTGACCGTCGGCACCATGCTGCAGGACGATTCGTTCCATTTCTCGCGGCTGGGCACCTTCCTCGAGCGCGGCGACAACACCGCCCGCATCCTCGACGTGAAGTTCCACATCCTGCTGCCCATGGGCGAGCAGGTCGGCGGCGCGCTGGATTACTACCAGTGGACCGCCCTGCTCCGCTCGGTGTCGGCGCTGCGCAACTACCGCCGGGTGTTCGGCTCGGAGGTGGTGCCGTCGCGGGTCGCCCAGCTGCTGATCCTGATGGAAGCCATGCCCCGCTCGCTCCATCACTGCCAGGCCGAGATCGTCACCCACCTGGACGCGCTGGGCGTGGCCTATGGCAAGCGGCACGAATGCCACCGCATGGCGGGCGAGGCCCACGCCAGGCTGCGCTTCGGCAAGATCGAGCACATCTTCGACGTGGGCCTGCACGAGTACCTGACCGACTATGTCGAGCGGAACGCCAATCTGGGCGTCCAGATCGCCCGGGACTTCCTGCTGACCCGCGAACCGGTGGCCGCCGCGACGCCCGCCCAGGGCCAGACGCCGGGCATGCAGACCCAGACCATGGGCGGGATGACCCAGACCCAGTCCGGATAGTCGCGGCGTCCCACGGATTGCGCGCTGCAGCATGGCGCGGCATAGTCTGTGCTCACCACCGCGCCGAGGAGTAATCCCTTTGACCTATTGCGTCGGCATGCTGCTCTCGACGGGCATGGTGATGGTGTCGGATTCGCGCACCAATGCCGGCATGGACCACATCTCGACCTTCCGGAAGATGCATGTCTGGGAGAAGGCCGGCGAGCGGGTGATCATGCTGATGACCGCCGGCAACCTGTCGATCAGCCAGACCGTGGTGAACCTGCTGAAGGAAGGCATCGCCGATTCGGACGGCACCAGCGAGACGCTGCTGAGCGTGCCGTCCATGTTCCGCGCCGCCCAGCTCGTCGGCGCGGCGGTGCGCCAGGTGCACACCATGTATGGCGAGGCGCTGGAGGCGGAGGCGCGCACCTTCAACGTCTCGCTGATCCTGGGCGGCCAGATCGCCGGGCGCGGCCTGCGGCTGTTCCAGATCTATTCGGCGGGCAACTTCATCGAGGCGACCGTCGAGACGCCCTATTTCCAGATCGGCGAGACCAAGTACGGCAAGCCGATCCTCGACCGGGTGCTGAACTACGATACGCCGCTGACCGGCGCCATGAAGATCGGGCTGATTTCCATGGATTCGACGCTGCGGTCGAACACCTCGGTCGGCCTGCCGCTCAACCTGGCGGTCTATGAGCGCGACAGGATCGCGCTGACCATCAACCGCACGATCCGCGAGGACGACCCCTACTTCAACACCATCCGGCACATGTGGTCGAACGCGCTGCACAACGCCTATGTTGACCTGCCCGAGCCGGACTGGCGCCAGACGACGCTTCAGGTCTGAGCCGGCAGTGCCTTTCCGGTTCATCCCGGAGCGGCGCGGCGAACCATGGAAAAAGGGTTCTTCACGGATCAACCAAAAATCAGGGTTGGATGCAGATCCCCCTGTATCCGTGTCCCTGAGCCTGTCGAAGGGCCTTGCTCGGGCGCTCGTGCAAGGCCCTTCGACAGGCTCAGGGACACGGTGAATTTTATGACCTGCACCATGAAAGCTGGCAAACAACCAAGCCGATCATCAGATCACCCCTGCTAATCCGCGATGAACCAAAGAAAAAGGGCCGGAACCCTGGGGTTCCGGCCCTGACTTTTGGCTCGCGGAAAGCGCTTAGTCGCCAGCGCGGATGATATTGACCGCACTGTTGCCGATCGCCGAAGCACCGATGCTGTTGCCGCGGACGCTGAGCGAACTGTTGGTGCTGGCGGCGCTGATGGTGGTGATGCCGCCGATGCCGATGGCCACGCCGTCAACCGACGCGGTCACCGGAGTGCCCGTGTTGGTCTGCAGGTTGGAGATGGTGGCCGTCGGATGCTGGAAGGTGCCGGTGTTCAGCACCAACTGATTGATGGTCTCGTTGCCAACCGCCGAGGCGAGAACCTCGTTGCCTTCCACGCTGAGCAGGCTGCCGTTGACGCCCGTCGTCGCCTCCAGGCCATCGATGCCGATGCCCACGAAGCTGATCGACGCGGTCACCGAACTGTCATCCATGCTCTGCGCATTCAGGATGGCGTAGTCGGAGTTGGTCACGTCGATGTCGCCATCGACCGTCACACCCGCGCCGGCATTGGCGGCCATGACGGCACCCGCAGTGCTCTCGAGCAGGTTGGTGGACTTGTTGCCCGATGCCAGAGCCTCGACGGTGTTGCCACCGACCAGCAACGCGCTGTCGGTCGCACCCTCGTCGATGTTGCCCGTGAGGATCGCCACGCCGGTCACAGTAGCCAGCGCATCGCTCGAGGTCTGGTCCTGCAGGTTCGACAGCACCGCGGTGGCGTCGCTCGCCGCACCGGCATCCAGCTCGAGGATGTTGGTGGCGACCAGACCACGCGCCTCGGCCTGGACCAGGTTGTCGGTCACGGTCACGACGTCGTTGAGATAATCCTCGAGGCTGCCCGCCGCGATGCCGACGTTGGTCACCGAAGCGGTGAAGGTCGCATTGTCCGCCACCTGCGCGTTCAGCACGGCGAAACCGGCTTCGGTGGTCACCACCCCGGCCACGATGCTCTGGTCGTTGTTGCTGCCAACGTTGAGGCTGGCGCCGGCGTTGGCCCGCAGCGTGTTGTTGGCCGTGCCGCCGACGGCGGAGGCGATGATGTCGTTTCCGGTGGCGGTCATGGAGACGCTGCCGAGGGTGCGGACGTCGTCGGCGATTGCGCCGATGCCGGCAAGCTCGATGCTGGCGCTCGTGACGCTGCCATCGCCGATCAACTGCAGCGACACCACGCTGGCGCCCGGGGACTCGTCATTGCCGTTCGACGAGATGTTGGCCGAGGCCGTGACGTTCAGCGTGTTGCTGGCGTTGTGCTGGGTGGCCTGGGCGGTGATCAGGTTGTTGGAAGCCGTGACCGAGCCGTCCAGGATGTCGCCCGCCGCCACCGCGCCGATCAGTGTATTGTCTACATCCGCACTGACCAGCACGGCGTTGGCGAGAGTGCCCTGGACGTTCACCAGTGCCAGCGAGGCATCGGTCTCGATCTCGGGACCACCCGCCGGGTCGTAGATCGACTCGTTATCGCCGTTGTTGAAGTCGACGTTGGTGCCGCCGCTGTTCAGCACGTTGTTGGCGCGGTTGCCCGAGGCCAGCGCGCCGACAGCGTTGCCGCTGGCGGTCAGGGTGCTGCCGCTGGTCGTATCCGCGTCCGACAGCGCCGAAATCGTGGTGGCGTTGACTGTCGCCGTGTACGAAACCCCACCACCGGACTGCTGGACGTTAACCACGGTGGCCTGGGCCTGGTTCAGCACGTAGTTGATCGACGCGGTGCTGGCGGCATCGTTGCCGCGGGATTCGGCGACGACGACGTTGCCGTTGGCGGTCAGGGTCGAGTCGGTAAGGCTGCCATCCAGCGCACCGGAGGTGAACGAGCCGGCCTCGACGGAGATGGCCGTGCCGATCACGTCGGAGTCGATATTCACCGAGTTCACCTGCCGCGAGGCGATCGCGAAGGTGCTGCGCTCGACCAGCACATTGTCGCCGTCAACCTCGATGACAGGGTCGTCGAATGCATCGTTCGGGGCGACATTGCCGCTGGCGGTCAGCACGTTCGAGACATTGTTCGACCGTGACAGGGCGCGGACGCTGTTGCCGTCGACGCTGAGCGAGCTGCTGATGACGTCGTTGGTACCGGCAACGCCACTATCGGCGTCGACGGCGATCGTCGCGCTGGTGATCAGGGTCGAGAACCCATCGGTGCCCTGGGCGCCGCCGCCGATACCGGTCTGGTTGTTGGCGATGGTGGCCACCGGACCGTTGGTGGTTGCCGAGCCGGCGATGTCGCCGTCGCTGAGATCGAAGTTGGCGACATCATAGGTCAGCGTGTTGGCGGCATCGTTGCCCGCCGCGATCGCGTTCATGGCATTCTTGTCGGCTTCGATGGTGCTGGAAACCAGGTCCTGATCGCCAATCCTCAGGTTGACGGTGATGTCGTTGTCGAACATCTGCACGAGAACGCCGCCATCGGCCAGGTCCTGGAACGACTGGTCGTTGACCAGCAGCGTCTCGCCCTGGGCATGGGTGCTGCCGTCCTTCAGCGTCGCGCTGTCGACGCCGTTCAGCGACGCGCTGTCGATGACGCCGTCGATCTCCTGGGTCTGGGCCTTCACGCTGACGGTGTTGGTCGCCAGGTTGATGCGGGCCGATGCCAGTTCCTTGTTCTCGCTGGCGGTCACGGTCGAGCTGTCGATGTCGCCGATGATGGCGAACACGTCGATGGTGATATCCAGATTCTGCTGGTCGACCAGGATCGCGGCCGAGCCGAGCACGCCGTCCTGATCGGCGAGGGTCTGGACGTTCACCAGGCCGCTGGATGCGGCCAGCGTCGTCGCGTCGATGCCGATGGAGTTGGTGGCCTGGTTGAGCGTCGCGCTGGTGGTCGCGGCGTTCTTGTCGGCCGAGATGTCGCTGTCGCTCACCAGCGCGCCGCCAACGACGACGTTGATCAGGTCGCCGGTGATCTGTGCCGTCACCACGGCGCCGTTCAGGTCCTCGACCGACTGGTCGTTGACCAGCGCATAACCCGAGTCGAGAGCGACGAAGGTCAGGCCGCTCGCCGCCCGGGTTACCTGGGTGGCCGACTGGAAGAGCTGCGCGTCGGAGACGGTGGTGCCCTTGACGTCGATGGAGTTGGTGGTGGCGTCGGCCAGGTTGCCCCAGACGCGCGCGTCGAAGGTGTTGCTATCGACGTCGATCGAGGACGAGGTGACGTCGCCACCGCCGGCATCGGCCGTGATGATGGCGCTATTGCCCCCGGACGGCGCCAGCGTCGCGGTCAGCTGGGTGTCGTCTTCGACCGTCTGCGAGTTCACGACGCCCGCCGAAGCCAGGATCGTGTTGCCGTCGAGGCTGATGCTGGCTTCCGTCGACAGGTTGCCGATGGCACGGGCCAGGAAATCGTTGGTCGAGACGCTGAGATCCGAACTGATGAAATCGTCGGCGGCCGCATTCGCGTCGATCGCGGCGAGAACGTTGGCCACGGCGCTGCCGCCATCGAGAACCTGGGCGGTCAGAACGCTGAAATCGGCCGAAACGCTGCCGGTTTCCGCGGTACGATCGAGCAGGATCGGGTTCAGGACCAGGCTGCCGGCACCGTCGATGGTGGTGGCGGACACGTCGATCCGCGACGACTGGCTGTTGCCGGTGGCCTCGCCGAACGCGCTGTTGCCTTCGACCGAGATCGAGCTGTTGACGACGTCCTTGGTGGTGCCCTCGGTATAGGCGGCGGTGACGGTCAGCAACGTGTCGGTGGACGCGGTCTGCGTGCCCTCGTTGTACTGCACGGAGTTGATGGCGACGAGCTCGTTGGCGACCGTGGCGTCATCGACGACGATGGCGTTGGACACGATCGAGCCGTTGGCGATCGCGCCGGCGGCGTTGTCGTCGGCGGTCACCGAAGAACCGGTCACGTCCTCGACCAGCACGTTGAAGTCGCCTTCGTCCACCGTGGCGGAAACCGCGACATCGGTGTACTGGCCGCTGGCGATGAACAGGTCACCGTTCACGTTGCTCGTGTCGATACCGGCGAAGCTCACATTGTTCAGGCGGGCGCTCGGCACGCCGATCTGGCTGATGCCGTCGAGGTCGACCGAGTTGGTCGCGTTGTTGCTTGTGGCCGAGGCGGTGATCTCGTTACCCACGACGACCAGATCGCTGCCGGCCAGATCGGCCATGTATTCGTCGGTGGGATAATTCTGCGTGTTGCCCGCTTCGATGACCACGTTGCGCACCTCGGCAGAAACCACGCCGCCGGTGTTGAGCTGGGCGTTCGCGACGCCTGCCGTGCCCACGAGCGAGACAGCTCCACCATCCGTCAGGGCGACGGTGTTGGTGGCGGTGTTGCCGATGGACTCGGCATCGACGGTGTTGTCGGTCACGTCGAGCGTTTGACCGGTGAGCGCCGTCACCTCGACTTCGTCGGTGCGCACCAGCAGGCCGACGCGCGAGTCGCTGACCAGCGAGGTCACGTCGGAGCCGGCGTTGACCTGGGCGTTGCCGACGAGCGCGGTGGCGCCCGCGTCGATGACCGGCACGCCATTGGTCAGCGTCGCCTGGCCCAGCTCGGTGCTGTTCTGCAGGATGTTGACCGCGCCGGCGATGGTGTTGACGCCGATATTGGCCGTGCTGGTCGCCGACAGGCTGTTGTTATCGACGATGGACGAGCTGCCCGGCCCCAGGTCGATGAAATCGATCTGGACGTCGGTGTTGTCGACCAACGAGGTGATGTCGCGCAGTTCGTTGATCTGCAGCGAACCGAGGGTCGAGGCCGCGTTGGCGCCTGCAATGCCGCCGTTTTCCGCGAGGAAGAAATCCTGGAAATTCTTGACGTCGTTGCCCTCGGCAACCGCGAACACTTCGTTGTCGCCCACGAACACCGTGTCGGTGCCGCCGTTGACGTCGTGGCTCGCCAGCGTGTTGTTGGGCGCGGCCAGAATGATGTTGATCGTCTGCGCACTGGACAGCGCGCCCGTGTTGTACTGCTCGCTGGCGATCGCCTGGTCGCTGGAACCCGCCGCGACGGTGATCGAGCCAGGAGGCGTGATGTCGATCTGCAGGTTATCGGCCTTCGCGCCAACAACGCCGAATGCGGTGGCGAGCGCAACAGCGCTCACGCCCGTGAGTACGCGCAACTTAAGCATCAGGTATCCCCCTCTATGCGTAATGCTCGCCGAAAGCCCTTCGGCGTAGCCCCCTTCAAAACGCCATGTGGCGCCGCCCACCCCGGCCGCCCTCCCAATCCGGGACGGCCGTGTCAGGCATTACGATGCTCGAAACCTACCCCAATCCTCCGGGGGCGTCCAGCCGTAAGTGCTGCAAAAGCTTCGGAAAAACATGTCACCTATGTGACGGCGCCGCGCGGTCCGGGCCGGCGCGAAAGACCCACGGCGTCGATACGATGCCGTTATGATCCGCCGGTAATGTTTTTAGCCCGCAATTTTAGGCAAATCGTCACGCAACCGCCGCGAGTCGGCGCGCGTCGTCGGCGTTCGACGACAGGTTGCGCAGCGCGTAGAGCACGAATTCCTTCTTCAACTCCGTTGGCACGCCCATGTAGCGGCAGAGGTCCTGCACCCGCTCGCAGATGAATTTGGGATGGTGGGAGGCGAGCGGCTTGCCGTTCCGGGTGTAGTAGACGTCGTGGATGAACGGGATGAGGTCGTCCGGCAGCGCCAGCTTGAAGTTGCGGCAAACCAGCTTGAAGATGTCCTCGTACATGCGCCGCGACGGGTGGTCGATCTCGATCTTGTAGGGAATACGGCGCAGGAACGCGTCGTCCATCAGGCTCTCGGGGTTGAGGTTGGTCGAGAACACCAGCAGCTCGTCGAACGGAATCTGGAAGGTCTTGCCTGTGTGCAGGGTCAGGTAGTCGATCCGCTTCTCCAGCGGCACGATCCAGCGGTTGAGCAGGTCCCTGGGCTCGACCCGCTGGCGGCCGAAATCGTCGATCAGCAGGACGCCGTTGGTCGCCTTCATGTGCAGCGGCGCCTCGTAGAACCTGGCGATGGTGTTGAACGACATGTCCAGCATGTCGAGCGACAGCTCGCCGCCGGCCACGATCATCGGCCGCCGGCACGCCACCCAGCGGGCGTCGAGGGTTTCGGTGCGGCGCCTGATCAGGCCCGACGCGGCGGCCGGCGCGACCTCCTCGGACGACGCCTTGTGCATGGTGGCGTCGTACATCTTGATGACCTGGCCGTCGACCTCGATGCTGTAGGGAACGAACACCACGCTGGCGAAGGCGGCGCCGATGGCCTCGGCCATGGTGGTCTTGCCGTTGCCGGGCGGACCGTAGATCAGGATCGACCGGCCCGAGTTCACCGCCGGGCCGATTTCGTCGACGAAGCCGTCGGGCAGGATCATGTGGGTGAGATTCGCCGCCAGCACCTCGCGGTTGATCGACTCGCCCAGAATCGACTGCTTGCGCACCTGGGCGATCCAGTGGTCGAGCGTCACCGGGATCGGCCCCACATAGGAGCATTGCTCCAGCGCCTCGATCGCCAGCTCGCGTCCCCGCGTGGTCAGGGTGCTGCGGATGTCCGGCCCGGCGCCGCCGGTGCCGAGCACCTGGACCAGGCCGCGTTCGCGCATGAGGTCGAGCAACTGGCCGCAGAGCAGCGTCGGCAGCTTGATGGCGTCGGTCAGGTCGTTCACCGTCTCGAGGCCCAGCGAATGGAACACCTTGATGGCGTGGTTGAGGATGAACGTGGCGCCGAGACCGGTGTCCTCCAGCGTCCGCGGCGGCTGCGGAAAATAGTTGAGCGCGTCGAACAGCTGGTCGTGGGTGATCGCACCGATGGCGATCAGCTTCTCGCCGATCTGGCCGCCCTGCGCGCGTTGCAGCGACAGCGCCTGCTGCACCTGCTCCTCCGTGATGATACGGCGGGCAACGAGGAATTCTCCCAGCTTCATGCGGCGCTCCCAACAGGCGGCATGCGATCACGGCCGGCGCCCGCGCGGGCGCCGGGCGAAACATCGGGTTCCAGGCCGATCCTGGCAGCGGGTGACTCGCCGCCGCGGCCTGCCGCAACGGTTTGTTGCTGGATGTCGTCGTACTCGGGCATGCCCCGGACTTCGCGATTGACCATCTGTAGCCCCGATCGTCTGATACGGGCGAACCCCGGCCGACGCTGTTCGGAAAGTGTAACCCGGTCCGGCGGTCCGGCCAACCCGCCGAGTGTTTCGACCGCTTCAGGCGCCGAGGAACTTCTCCAGCGTCTTGTGGATGCGGCGGATGCGGATTTCCTGGTAGTTGCCCAGCGTCTCGCCCTGCTTGCCCAGGCCGTAGCCGGCGCCCTGGAAGCCGCGCTGCTGCATCTCCAGGTTGCCGGTGTCCTGGTCGTAGACGGTGGCGAGGCCCGGATCGAGGCCGGGCGTCGTGGTGTAGCTCTCGCCCGGCTTCAGGTAATGGGTCTCGGCCGCGTCCGGCGCCTCGCCGTTTTCCGGGATGGGCCGCAGCACCAGGATGTCGAAGATGGTGCTGTTCACGTCCATGCCGTTGGGCCGGAACCGGTAGATCAGCGGCAGCACCACGCCCGAATGCAGGTAGGTGTTGGGGAACAGGTGGTACTGGATGGAATCCATCAGCTCGGACGGGCTGACGCCGGCCAGGTCGATACCGTAGGCTTCGCTCAGCGCCGAGCGCAGATGGTCGGCGACCACCGAACGGGCCGTGCCGCCCTCGGGAATGTCCATGCCGCCCTGCCCGCCGCGCATGCGGCTCAATATGTCCTGCTCGCTGACCTGCTCGGTGACGTGCGGGCTGGGGATACCGACGGTATGGATGAACCGGCTGGTGCGTTCGCCGAACACGTCGTACTGGGCGTTGGCGTCGCTGGCGGTGTAGAGCGCCTGCGAGTGGGTCTCCAGCACGTGGTAGGCCTCGGCGAAGGCTTCCTGGGTCGCCTTCCAGTTGGCAGGCAGCACCTTCTGCACATGCACCGCCGTGTAGCGCTTCTCCAGCGGCCAGTTGGCGAAGTGTTTTGGCAGCACCTCGAGCCATTCCTCCAGCGGGCCGGCGTTCTCGTCCATGTTGATCCAGACGAAGCCGCCCCAGCGCGCCACCTTGACCTCGGGCAGCCTGAAGGCCTCGTCGGTGACCTTGGGAAAATCCCAGCGGCAGGGGATTTCCTTCAGCGAGCCGTCCAGGTTCCAGGTCCAGCCGTGGAACGGGCAGCGGAAATGCTGAACGCTGCCGGTCGAGTCGGACGGGCGCAGCTGGGTGCCGCGGTGCAGGCACGAATTGACGAACGCCTTGATCTCGTCCGGCGCGACGCGGGCCACCAGGATGGAATAGGGGCCGATGTCGTAGACGTGATAGTCGCCGACCTCGGGAATCACTTCCTCGCGGCAGGCCCACTGCCAGGCTTTCGGCCACAGCTTGCGCATCTCCAGCTCGAAGATCTCCTTCGAGGTGTAGCGCTCGAACGGGATGTCCTCGTCGCCCAGGAACTCGTAGCTCTCGGTGACCAGCTCGGCCGGCACGTCCCAGCCGTCGCGCAGGATCAGGTCGCGGGTGCTGGGGCCGGGGCAGCGGGCTTCGCCGGGCTTCAGCTTATCCGGGTTCTGGACGTTCATGGCAGTTCCCCATTCACATGCGCTTATTTTGCAGAATGGCAGGAAAGGCGCGGCTTTGCCAGACGGCACGTTTACCAGACGGGATGGGGGATTCCGGCTATCCTGAAGAAAATCCCGGGGAGGATGCATGAAGCTAGGCGCCGTGTTCCCGTTCACCGACATCAACGACGATCCGTATGCGATCCGCGATTTCGTCCAGGCGATCGACGACCTGGGCTACGACCATATCGTCGTCTACGACCACGTGCTGGGGTCGAATCCGGCCAGCCGGCCCGGTTTCGACATGCCGTTCACCCACCTGTCGCCGTTCTACGACCCGCTCACCCTGTTCGCGCACATGGCGGCGATCAGCCGGCGGCTGGAGTTCTTCTCGGCGGTGCTGATCCTGCCGCAGCGACAGGCGG
This sequence comes from Sphingomonadales bacterium, assembly GCA_022844405.1. Lineage (GTDB taxonomy): Bacteria > Pseudomonadota > Alphaproteobacteria > SMXS01 > SMXS01 > RI-34. Next base: position 22,825 of record JALHLV010000009.1, read on the forward strand.
CGCTGGTCGCCAAGCAGGCGGCCATCTGCGCCGTGCTGGCGGGCGGCCGGATCAGGCTGGGCGTCGGCAGCGGCTGGAACGAGGCCGAGTACGAGGCGCTGGGCGCCGACTTCGCCAACCGCGGCGCGGTGATGGACGAGCAGATCGAGCTGATGCGCGCGCTGTGGTCGGACAGCGCCGTCAGCTTCAAGGGCCGGTTCCACACGGTGACCGACGCCGGCATCTGCCCGCTGCCGCCGAACCGCGTCATCCCGATCTGGATCGGCGGCACGAGCGCGCCCGCCATGCGCCGCGCCGCGCGCACCGGCGACGGCTGGATTCCCTACGCGCCGGCCGTGGAAGCACCGGCGATGATGGACGCCTTCCGCAAGGTGATGGAGTACGAAGGCCGCTCCATGGACGGCTTCGGCATGGAGGCGGTCGTCTTCACCCATCCCGCCGACCGGCCCGACTTCGGCGGCCGGGTCTCGACCCTCGACGACGCCTTCCACGACATCGAGGTCTGGCGCGCCGAGGGCGTCACCCACGTGTCGCTGCACTCCATGGCGACCGGCGCGAAAGACGTGCCCGGGCACGTCGCGTTCCTGGAAAAGGTGATCGCCGGTCTGGACCGATAGGCTATTCGGTGTGCTGGCGGATGGGCGTGCGGGCGACGAAGCCGTCCATGTCGGCGGTCACCGTGATCTGGCAGGCGAGCCGGCTGTTGGGCCGCCGGTCGACGGCGTATTCCAGCATCATGTCCTGGCCCTCGTCGAGCGCCGGCAGGCGGCCGAGCCAGCGCTCGTCGGCATAGATGTGGCAGGTGCCGCAGGCGCATGAGCCGCCGCAGTCGCCGAGGATGCCGGGTATGCCGTTCCTCGAGGCGCCTTCCATCAGCGACCAGCCGACCGGCACCTCCTGCTCGTGCTCGGTGCCGTCATGTTCGATGTAGAGGATGCGCGGCATCCGTGTTCTCCGGCCTTGTTGTTCGGACCACCGGGTACCGGCCCGTTCGCCAAAGCGCAACCCCTTATGGCGGCTCAGACCTGCAGCACGGTGCAGGCCGACACGCCCGGGCCGCCATAGACGTGGGTGTAGCCGGTCTTGGGGCTGTTCGGGACCTGGCGGGCGCCGCCTTCGCCGCGGAGCTGCAGCACCACCTCGTAGACCTGTCGCAGGCCCGACGCGCCGATGGGCTCGCCATTGGCGATGCAGCCGCCGTCGGTGTTGACCGGCATCTTGCCGCCGATTTCGGTGTGGCCTTCCTGGATCAGCTTTTCCTGATCGCCGTCGCTGCAGAAGCCGTTCTCGGCCATGTGCATGATCTCGGCGCCGGATTCGGTGTCCTGGATCTGGATCACGTCCATGTCCTCGGGACCAATGCCCGCCATCTCGAACGCGGCCTTCGAGGCGAACACGGTCGGGCTGGGCGCGCGCTCCAGCGCCAGGTAGGGGCTGAACACCTCGAACGCGCCGTAGTGGCGGGTGCGCAGGGTGCAGGCGCGTAGCTGCACCGGCCGGTTGGTGTAGCGGCGCGCGGCCTCCTCGCTGGCCAGGATCAGCGCCACGCCGCCTTCGGCCGGCGAGCAGAACATGTATTTGGTGAGCGGATAGGACAGCATCTCCGAATTCAGCACCGTGTCGAGATCGACCGGCTCGCGGCGCCAGGCGTTCGGGTTGAGCGCGCCGTTGCGGAACGCCTTTTGTGCCACCATACCGAGCGTCTCGTGCGAGATGCCGTAATCGGCCATGTAGCGGTTGATCTTCATGGCGAAGAACTGGGTGGTGAGGCTGAGGCCGGTGTCGCCGTACCAGTGCTCGAGGCCGCGGCTGGCCGGGTCCGAATTGAACGCGCCGCGCGGATGCTTGTCGAAGCCGACGGCCACCCCGAGATCGTACTGGCCCGACTTGATCGCCGTGTAGGCCGAGATCAGCGCGCTGCCGCCGGTGGCGCAGCCGTTCGACACATTGACGAACTGCACGCCCGTGAGGCCCAGCTCGTTGACCAGCGAATCCGCGTTGCCCGAGGCGGCCGAGCCGCCGAAGGCGAACTGCATGTCGGCCCATTCGAGGCCGGCGTCCCGCAGCGCGTCGCGGACGGCATGGGCGCCCTGCTGGCGGCCCGACTTGCCGTCGGTGCGCCCGAACTTGTGGATGCCGATACCGATGATGCAGACCTCGGTCATGTGCCGTCTCCCCGTGGTTCGAGCGCGCAGATTAAGCGCGCGTGCGGAAAATCCTTATGCACCATTCCGCGGCGTCAGTCGAGTTGCAGCACCAGGCACTTCAGGTAAGCGCTTTCGGGCAGCAGCGGGTGCACCGGATGGTCCGGGCCGGCGCCCGCCGAGCGCAGGATGCGGCCGCCGCGGCGCGCGTCGCCCAGGCCGCGCGCCACCTCCTCGGCGAAGGCCTCGGCGCTGACATTGTGGCTGCACGAGGCGACGAGCAGCACGCCGCCCGGGCGCACCAGCGGCGCGGCCAGCTTGACCATCTTGCGATAGCCCTTCAGGCCCGGCTTCAGGTCCTTCTTCGACTTCACGAAGGCGGGCGGATCGGCGATCACCACGTCGAACTTGCGGCCGCCCTGGCCCATGCTCTCCATCGCCTCGAACGCCTCGGCGCGGCGGATATCCATGATCCCGGCGACGCCGTTCGCCTCGGCCGCCTGCCTGGCCAGCGCCAGCGCCGGCTCCGACCGGTCGATGGCGACCACTTCCTTCGCGCCCGCCGCAGCGCACTGCACGCCGAACGCGCCGGCGAAGGTATAGAGGTCGAGCACCTTGCCGCCCTTCGCGAATTTCGACACGAACGCCCGGTTGTCGCGGTGGTCGTAGAACCAGCCGGTTTTCTGGCCACCGGCGAGGTCGGCGAAGAAGGCGGCGCCGTTCTCCTCCAGCCGCACCGGGCCATCGACCTTGCCGTGGACCACGCGGACTTCCTGGCCCAGCCCTTCGGTCTGGCGGGCGGGTGTGTCGAGGCGCAGCACGATCGCGTCGGGCTTCACCGTTTCCTTCATCGCGGCGAAGACGGGCTCGATCAGCGCGTCCATGCCCGCTGTGTTCGCCTGGACCACAACGACACCGCCGAAGCGGTCGACGATCAGGCCGGGCAATCCGTCGGCCTCGGCATGGACCAGCCGGTAGAACGGCCTGTCGAACAGCTTGTCGCGCAACGCCAGCGCCGCGGCGAACCGGGCGCGGAAGAACGCCGCGTCGACCTGCTGCTCCGGGTCGCGGGCCAGGATGCGCCCGGCGATCAGCGTGTGCGGGTTGAAATAGCCGGTGCCGAGCGCCCTGCCCTCGGCCGACTGGAACCGCACGATGGACCCCGCCGGCAGCGACCGGATGGCCGCGTCCATGCCGATCTCGTTGGAATAGATCCACGGATGCCCGGACAGCACCCGCATATGCATGCGCGGATTGAGGCGGATGGCGGGTGCGGTCATGGGATTCCGTTCGATTGGTTGTTGTGTCGCTAGTGCCTAACTGGATTCACGCCACCCGCCAAGTTTTCCTCGTCATTGCGAGGAGGCGAAGCCGACGCGGCAACCCAGGCGCTGGTGTAGCTTCGCCGTTGTTTCTGGGTTGCCGCGTCGCTGCGCTCCTCGCAATGACGGCGGTTTCTTGCGATTGAACGCCGATGCTGACTGTCGGATAGTCCCTCCCCGCAACTGGCCGGCAGGACCTGGGCCATCGGCGATGCGTTCTCCATCGCCGATTGCGCCGCCGCGCCCGGCCTGTTCTACACGTCCATGCTGGAGCCGTTCGGCGCCTTCCCGAACCTGGACGCCTATTTCGAGCGGCTGCTGGCGCGGCCGTCCGTCGACCGTGTCCTCAGGGAAGCGCAGCCGTTCTTCCAGTACTTCCCGTACTACAAGGCGATGCCGGACCGGTTCCGCAACTGGGGGATCAGTTGACCGGCGACAGTCGCGTGCTTTTCACGCTGGCGAGGATGCGGCCCAGCGTCGCGCGGACTTCCGGACGCAGCTTCTCGTCGTCGGTGGCGAGGCGGATGTCGCTGCTCCACTGGTCCTGGTCCAGCACCCCCTGCTTGACCAGCGTGCGCACGAGAATGGTGTGGGCGAGCAGCAGGGCTTCGAACTCGTCATAGAAGTCGTCCATTTCCCGCTCGGTCCACATCAGGTCTCTCCTCGTTTGCCGGGCCACGCAGCCTAACGGTCCCGCGTGACGGTTCAACGCGAGTGGATATGGGACGCTTCGAAGAAATTTCAGCCTATTCCGGCCGGTGGCACACCGCCTCGATGTGGTGGCCGTCGGGGTCGAGCAGGAACGCCGCGTAGTAATCGGCATGGTAGTGCGGGCGCAGCCCCGGCGGCCCGTTGTCGGTGCCGCCCGCCGCCAGCCCGGCCGCATGGAACGCATCGACCATGGTCCGGCTGCGCGCGGCGAATGCGATGTGCTGGCCATCCGGCGTCACCGGCTTGGACACGCCGTCCACGGTCGGCCCGCCGATCCAGAACGGCGGCTCGCCATCGGGATCGTCGCCGAAGCCGAACGCCGAATAGCCGTCGAACAGTTGCGCCTGCAGCGACAGATAGCCGAGCGCGCCCAGCACCGCCTCGTAGAACGGCTTGGATTTCCTCAGGTCGCTCACGGGAAGCGAGAAGTGGTCGATCATGGTCATGCCATCCCTGTTGTCCGCCTATGAAAAGTAAGGGCGCGGCCGTCTGATGACCAGCGCTTGACCGGTCGCCAAACCGATGATTTTGGACGAAGATGTCGGTCCACGGCCCATGCGCCGCCAAAACGGGAACAGGGGAAGCAGATGGACTTCGTAAGACTGGGGGCGACCGGGACGCAGGTTTCGCGCCTGTGCCTGGGGGCCATGAGCTTCGGCAGCATGGCGGACTGGATGATCCCGGAGGAGGCCAGCTTCGCCATCGTCAAGCGGGCGATCGAAGGCGGCATCAACTTCTTCGACACCGCCGACGTCTATTCGCGCGGCGAGAGCGAGACCATCCTGGGCAAGGCGCTGAAGGAATACGCCCGCAAGCGCGAGGAAATCGTGGTCGCGACCAAGGTCTACATTCCCATGGGCAAGGGCCCGAATCGGGGCGGCCTGTCGCGCAAGCATATCCGCCACTCCATCGACGACAGCCTGAAGCGGCTGGGGATGGACTATGTGGACCTCTACCAGATCCACCGGTTCGACTATCACACGCCCATCGAGGAGACCATCGAGGCGCTGGACGAGGTGGTGAAGGCGGGCAAGGCGCTCTATGTGGGCGCCAGCTCCATGCTCGGCTACCAGTTCGCCAAGTATCTGAACAAGGCCGACAGCCTGGGCAAGTCGCGCTTCGTCACCATGCAGAACCAGTACAGCCTGCTCTACCGCGAGGAAGAGCGCGAGATGAACCCGCTGTGCGCCGAGGAAGGCGTCGGCCTGATCCCGTGGAGCCCGCTGGCCGGCGGCATCCTGGCCGGCAGCCGCGAGGCCGGCACCACCCGCTCCAGGTCCAACATGGGCGGCGGCGCGCGCTACAACCGGCCCGCCGACCATGCGGTGCTCGACGCGGTCAAGCAGGTCGCGGCCGCGCGCGGCGAAACCCCGGCGCAGGTGGCGATCGCCTGGCTGCTGTCCAAGCCGGGCGTGACGGCACCGATCATCGGCGCGACCAAACTCGGACAGCTCGAGGACCCGCTCAAGGCAGTGGGGACGAAGCTGTCAGCCGAGGAGATCGCGATCCTGGAAGCGCCCTACGTGACCCAGCCGGTAACCCACATCCCCGGCCCCAACGATCTGGCCCCCGGCGCGCCGCGTCCGGACTGACGGATCAGGCCCGCGCCGCGACCATGGCATAAAGCGGGTCCGATCGCCCCGGAAACGGCGATATGTCGACGAACTCGGCCGGGCCGAAGCCTTCAGATAGCCTGAAATAGAGGTTCACCAGCCCACCATGCTGCTGGTCGTCCAGCGCCCGCCAGATAGCCACGGCCTTGGTGGGAAACATGCGGTTGGAGAACGACAGGATGAACGGCGCGCCCGGCTTCAGGATGCGCGCCACCTCGGCGAAGATTTCCACCGGCCTGGTCATGTACTGCACCGATACGGCGGCGGTGCAGCCGTCGAAGGTCGCGTCGGCGAAGGGCAGCGCCGGGCTCTTGTTGAGGTCCTGGACGAAGCCGCCGGTGAGCTGCGGATTGGCGTTGAGTTCGGTCACGTTCATGCCGTGGCCGATCACCCTGTCGTAGACCACATCCGTCGGCAGGTGCGACACGCAGGACGACATCAGGTCGAGGATGCGTCCGCTCGCCGGCAGCCGTTCCCGGTAGAACAGCGCCAGCGCCGCGCAGGCCGGCTCGTCGATATGGGTGACGATCCGCGGCGGCTGGTAGAACCAGGTATCCGGCGTTTCGTCGACGCGGGCGAAGTGATGCGGCAGCAGCGGGTTTTCCATGCGCAAAGAGATTAGCCACGCGAGGGACCTACATCCAGTGCGGCGGCGTTAGTCGCGGTAACATGGTCCGCACCACTCCCCACGGCCGGAAAGAGCACTCGTGAAAAACAGCTTCGGACGAATTGCGATCCTTGCCGTGGCGCTTGGCCTCGCCGCCTGCGCGTCGCGCCCCAAGGACACCGGCGACGACCTGACCCTCGCGTTGTCGGCCAAGGTGGCGGTCAACCGCGGCGACGGCACGCCGCTTCCCGTGGCGCGCGATCTGGCGCCCGAAGCGGTGCCCGGGCGAAACCAGCAGGTGCTGCTGCTGTCGGGCGGCGGCTCCCACGGTGCGTTCGGCGCCGGCGTGCTGGTGGGCTGGACGGCGTCGGGGCAGCGTCCGCAGTTCGATATCGTCACCGGTGTCTCGACCGGCGCGCTGATGGCCACGTTCGCCTTCCTCGGCACCGAGTTCGACGGCGCGCTGCGCCACCTCTACACCAGTGTGGAGAATGGCGAGATCTACAAGGAGCGCGGGCTGGGCGGCCTGCTGAAGGGAGCGGCGTTCGACCAGAAGCCGCTGGCGCGGCAGCTCGAGCAGGAGATCAGCGACACGGTGCTCGCCCGGGTCGCCGGGGAATGCGCGAAAGGCCGCCGGCTGTTCATCGCCACCACCAATCTGGACAAGGGCCTGCAGGTGGTGTGGGACATGTGCGGCATCGCCGAAAGCCCGTCACCCGGCAGGGCGGCGCTCTACCGCAAGATCCTGCTGGCGTCGGCCGCCATCCCGGGCCTGTTCAGGCCGGTCTACATCCAGAGCAACAGCCGGATGCCCTCGCTGCACGTCGACGGCACCATCCACTCGTCGATCCTGTTCCACTCGTTCATGCTGGCCAAGGGCGGCAGCCAGGACGTGTGGACCATCATCAACGGCAAGATCGACTATGCCCGCCGCGACGGAATCGCCGACGCCAACCTCACCAGCACCGTGCCCCGCGCGATCCTCGAGATGATGAAGGCGAACACCAACGCCAGCGTCTACCGCACCTATGTGCGCGCCCGGCAGGCCAAGGCCCGGTTCCACCTGGCCTTCGTGCCGGACGACATGCCCGACACCAGCCCGATCGAATTCAAGTCGGACGAGATGGGACCGCTGTTCGAGGCGGGAGAGGAATTCGGCCGCGCCGGCCGCTGGGCCGAAGAGCCGCCGAGGCTGGAGACGCTGGACCGGTTGCCGTAAGTCGGTTCAGCATTCGTGGTCGCGGCTTTCGGACGCCAAGGCGCTTCCGCCTTGGCCAAAAGCGCTTCAGGACAGCGGGAAGCCGACGATGTCCTGTAGCTCCCGGAGCGCCACGTCCGGCTCGATGACCTTGATGGTCCGCATGCCCAGCGCCCTGGCGGGCTTCAGGTTGATGCCCAGATCGTCCAGGTAAACGGCTTCCGAAGGTTCGATCTCAAGCGCGTCGCACGCCATCCGGTAGATTTCCGGGCTTGGCTTGCGCACGCCGACCTTGGAGCTTTCGATCACCACCTTGAACAGGCCCATCACCTGCTGGACGGCGGCGGCCTTGTCCTCGGTGCGGGCCATCCCGGCGCCGGCACCGTGGCGGACGTTGTTGGTGATGCAGCCGGTAACCAGCCGCTCGCTGATCCGGCGCAGCGCCTCGACCATCTTCGGCCGCAGGTCGCCCGACAGCAGCGCGACCACATCCTTGCCCGGCAGGTGATAGCCGCGCTGGTGCGCCTCCAGGTCGAACAGCCGGTCGAACTCGTCGATGCTGACCTCGTTGCGCTCGAACAGCGCCCAGGCGTTGGTGTCCGGATTGGTGGCGTTGATGGTGCGGATCAGGTCGGGCGGCAGGCCGCGTTCGGCCTCGTAGCGGCTGAACGCCTCGAACGGGCTCGTCGTCAGCACCCCGCCGAAATCCCAGATTACCGCCTTGATCATCAACCGCCTCCGTTTTCGTCGTCCGGCGCATATACTTGGGAAGCCGCGCCCGGTCTACCGGAAAGGCCCGCTTCCAGCAGCCGTGCCGAATGTGGTTGACCGCGCCCTCCGGCCCGCTAGGCTTGCACGAAACCGGCCAACGGGAACCAGGGGAGCCAGCGTCAGTGAGCAGTCAGGCACAAGGCGCGGGCGCGTCCAGGGGCAGCAACGCCTATCTCGTGTGGGTGGTGTTCATGCTCACCCTCGCGTCGACGTTCTCGATCATCGACCGGCAGATCCTCAACGTCATGATCGGTCCGATCAAGCGCGACCTGCAGATCAGCGATTCCCAGGTCGGTCTGCTGATGGGCCTGGCGTTCGCCGTGCTCTACAACCTGATGTCCTATCCGGCGGGCTGGATCGCCGACCGGTATAACCGGCGCAACCTGATGGCGGCGGGCATCGCCTCGTGGAGCCTAATGACCATGCTCTGCGGCATGTCGCACTCCTACTGGACGCTGTTCGCCGCGCGCATGGGCGTGGGCGTCGGCGAGGCGGCGCTGGCGCCGGCCGCGTACTCGACCCTGTCGGACACCTTCAAGGCCGCCCGGTTGCCGCTGGCCATCGGCGTGGTCGGCGCGGCACCGTTCCTGGGGCAAGGGCTGGCGGGCCTGGTCGGCGGGCCGCTGATCGATTACCTGGAAGCCCGGCCGCACATGGACGTGCCGGTGCTGGGCGACATCTATTCCTGGCAGGCGGTGTTCTGGATCGTTGGCCTGCCCGGCTTGCTGGTGGCGTTGCTGTTCTTCACCCTGCGTGAACCCAAGCGCCACGGCAAGACCGAGGCCGAAGGTGCCGGAATCCCGTTCAGCGTGGTCTGGAGTTTCATCAAGAGCCGCGGCGCGTTCTTCGCGCTGATCTTCGGCGGCTATCTCTGCCTTTCGACCCAGGGCTGGTCGCTGATGCTGTGGATCTACGAGTTCTTCATCCGCCAGCACGGCTGGACGCGGACCGAATTCGGCCTGACCTACGGCACCATCTCGATGGTGGCCGGCATCATGGGCAGCGTGTTCGCGGGTGGCTTCGCGGGTTACTGGATCGGCAAGGGGCGCAAGGACGGCACGTTACGGCTGGTATTCATCGGCACCTGCCTGCTCGGACCCAGCGCGGTGGCGCTGACCCTGCTGCCGAACGCCTGGGCCGCCATCGCCCTGCTGGTGCCGGTGACGTTCATGATGGCCATGCCGCCGGGGCTGATCTCGTCGGCGCTGCAGGCCATCGCGCCCAACGAGCTGCGCGGCCAGATGATCGCGTTCTACATGATCGCGGTGAACTTCATCTCCTATGCCATCGCGCCGTCGCTGCCGCCGGCGCTCGACCTGCTGATCTACGGCCGCGAGGATACGCTGGGTGTGTCGATCTCGATCCTCGCCGCCATCAACTACTCGATTGCCGCGATCTGCCTCGGTTTCGGCCTGCGCTATTTCCGCCGGGCGCTGAAGGATGCCGAAGCCTGGCAGGACAAGCTGCTGTAGGAATCGAAAAGGCCGCGCCTCCGCCGGCGCGGCCTTCGACTCCGTTCGGGCCGCCCTAGCGGATGCGGACCTTGTCGCCCTGCTTCTCCCACACCTCGTGCAGCTCCTTCTTCATCCAGTCGAGCTGCACCTTGATGCGCTTTTCGCGGTCGTGCACGATCGTCGAGTTCTTCATGCCCTCGGCAACGAACTCCAGCGTGTCGCGCCAGCGCTCGAACACGTCGCGCAGGGCGAGCGCGTAATCCGGATAGGCGCGGCGGCCGGCCTCGAGGCGGGCCCGCTCATATTCGGCCGCCGCCGGCTCGACGATGGCGCGCAGCTCGGCGTCGGTGCGCGAGGCCGCGATCAGTTCACGCCAGGCGGCCGACAGGCGGCAGTTGACCAGCTCCCACATGTTGTCGACGGCCTGGTCGATATAGTCCTTGCCGACGGGCGTCCGGTGCGCGCCCTCGAAATAGCGCTCCAGCCACTGTTCGCGAAGATAGTCGATCGACGCCTCGAGCACATGCTGGGTGGTCGGGAAATAATGCTGCACGGCGCCGCGGGTGACGCCGGCCTTTTTGGCGATCTCGGTCGTGGTGGTCCGGAAATAGCCGATGTCGACGAAGCACGAAATCGTCGCCTCGATGATTTCCTGCCGGGTCGCCAGACTGCGTACCCGTCTGCGGCGCGCGCTGGACAGTGCCACTGAAGTCGCCATATGTCTTGAACCCACTCCCTGCCGTTCGCCTGACTCAAAAGTCAGACTCGACTTTATCTTAACTGAATTGGGGGCTAATTTATCGTGCATCGAGCGCGCACGGCAACCGCCAATCTGTCACATTCGCAACGACTCTCGCGAGCGACCTGCAGGGCGACCGGACACGGGGGAGAGCGAACCGATGAGCGAAGCACTCGAGAAACTGAGCCTGTTCGATCCGGCGGTTCAGGAGGACTGGTACTCGGCCTACGAGATCCTGCATGACGAAGCACCAGTCTATTGGTGCGAGGAAGGCGGCTTCTTCGTCGTCACCAAATATGCCGACATCCAGGCCGTTTCGCGCGAGCCCAACCTGTTCTCGACCTTCGCGACGCGCCTGAGTTCCGACCCGCTGATCAAGTTCCCCGAGGCGGTGGAGATCTACGAGACGCGGGGTTGGCCGCGGTTCCAGCCCATGGTCACCGACCCGCCGATCCACAAGCAGTACCGGCGCAACTTCGACCACTATTTCAGCCCCAGCGGCGTGAAGGTGATGGAGCCGTTCATCCGCCAGTTCATCAATGGGCTGATCGACGGCTGGATCGGCCGGGGCGAGTGCGAGTTCGTGCGCGACTTCGCCATGCCGCTGCCGATGAACGTCATCACCAAGATGCTGGGCTTCCCCATGGAGGACCTGCCGCGGCTGAAGCACTGGTCGGAGGTCTGGGTGCGGCCGTTCGCGCGCGGCCTGAGCCTGGAGCAGGAAAAATACGTCGCCGAAATGGGCGTCGAGTTCCAGCACTACATCCACGAGCAGGCACAGGAGCGCCGCCGCAGCCCGCGCGACGACGTGCTGACCGCGCTGGTCAGCGGCACCGTCGGCGAAGGCGCCGACAAGCGGCCGCTGACCGACAACGAGATCATCGGCATCACCGACAATCTGCTGATCGGCGGCAACGAGACCACCACCTTCGCGCTCACCTCGGGTGTCTGGCTGCTGTTCCGCTTCCCCGGCATCTACGAGGAACTGAAGGCCGACCGGTCGAAGGTGCGCAACTTCGTCGAGGAGGTGCTGCGGATGGAGAGCCCAACCATGGGGTTGATGCGCTGCGCCACCGCGGACACCGAGATCAGGGGCGTCAAGATCCCCAAGGGCTCGGTGCTGAACCTGCGCTTCGCCGCCGGCAACCGGGACGAGGAGCAGTTCCCCGACGCCGCCTGTCCGCACCTCGACCGCAAGAACGCCGCCGCGCACCTGGCGTTCGGCCAGGCCGAACATCACTGCCCCGGCGCGGCGTTGTCGCGGCTGGAGCAGCTCTGCACGTTTGAAATCCTCCTCGACCGGCTCGACAATATCCGACCGGCGCCCGGCAGGAACGACTACAGCCACCTGCCCGGCTTCACCCTGCGCGGCCTGAAACAACTCCATATCCATTTCGACAAGGTGTGATAATACAGCCCACCAAGTCTGGCGCACGACACGAACCCAACCGACGATGCCGCATGAATCCGATCAACCCGGAATAAGACTCCCTTCGCCCTGGAGGGTCAGGCCGGGGTTCCTGTACGGTGTCAGGCAGGCAACCTTGACGGGCAGGTTCCATATCCGGATCGCGCCGGATTACTCCTTCGAGGCGCTGGATTCGGTCGTGGCCTCGACCCTGGACGATACGCGCTACGAACCGCCGACGGCGCCTTCCGCCGTTGCGGGACTGGCAGACCGGGCGCTCCGGTGGATGACCGCCCTGCAGGTTCTCCACAACATCCCGGTTTCGGACGTCCACCGGGTCGGCACGCCCGCCATGGTCGAGGACGGCTGGAGCGAGGTGGCCATCGCCGCGCCGTGCTACGCGAGGGGGGCGAGCGACGGCTGTCTCTCGCGGGTGATCGCGGCGATCAACGCCATTCTCGCCGCCTCCGAGAATACCGAAAGCATTCGCACCGTGCTGGACCTGGAGGACCTCAAGGTCGCCTTCAAGCCCTATTCGGTGGGCGGAACCAACATGTTCCATTTCCTCCAGGCCGCCCTCGACATGGACGTTCCCTTCAGCGGTCTGGTATCGAACATCTTCAGCTTCGGCATGGGCGCCGGCACGCGCTGGCTCAACAGTACGATCACCGACCAGACGCCCAACCTCGGCGTCAAGATCGCGCACGAAAAAATGTCGACGGCGGTCATGTTGCGGCGCGCCGGCCTGCCCGCGCCGGTTCACATGCTCGTCGCCGATGGGGCCGCGGCCGTCCGGGCGGCCGAAACGCTTGGCTATCCGGTCGTCGTAAAGCCGACCGATCAGGAACAGGGGCGCGGCGTTGCGGCCAATTTGGGCACCGCCGACGCGGTCCTCGCGGCGTTCGCCGAGGCCCAGACGGTTTCCAAGAGCTTGTTGGTCGAGAAACACTTTCACGGCAAGGACTACCGCCTCACCGTGGCGCGAGGCAACGTCATCAAGATCGAGAACCGCATCGCCGGCGGTGTCGAGGGGGACGGCGTTTCCACGATCGAGGCGCTGGTGCGCGCTGCGCTGGACACGCCGCGCTTCCGAAAGTTTCTTCGCGACAGCGGCAAGGTACCGCTCAGCCTCGACGCCGAAGCCCTGGGCCTTCTGGGCGAATCCGGCCTGACACCGCAAAGCATTCCACCCGCGGGTGATTATGTGGTGCTTCGGCGCAAGAACAATGTGTCGACGGGCGGACTACAGATCAGGATCGGCGTCGACGACGCGCATCCGGACAATGTCTCGCTGGCGATCAGGGCGGCCGAGATCCTCCGGCTCGATTTCGCCGGGATCGACCTGCTCATCCCTGATATCAGGAACTCCTGGCTGGAGACGGGCGCGCTGATCTGCGAGGTGAACGCCCAGCCCCAGATCGGCGTCCGCACCACCCCGGAAATCTACCGCGAGGTGCTTTCCGGGCTGGTAGCCGATGGCGGCCGCATCCCGGCCCATCTCGTCGTCGCCACATCGGGAACCGAGATCGATCACGCCGACGCGGTTCGCGGCGCCAGCGCACTGGGGTGCCACGGGCTTTCGACGCGTTCAGGCGTCTGGATCGATGGCCGGCGCATCGTCGGACAACCCGGCGACGCGTACCATGCCGCGACGATCCTGCTCAGCGAACGGACCGCCCGGTCGGCGCTCTGCATCGTCTCGGCACAGGATGTGATCGACAAGGGCCTGCCCGCGAGCCGTTTCCGGTCCATCCGCGTCTTCGGCCGGGACAGCAGCGCGGACACCCACAAACGCGAGCTCGCAACGCTTGTCCCCATGATAAAGCCCCATGCCGAACAGTTGGTGACCTGATGGAGCCGACCGTCTCCCATCTAATGGTTCCAGGACCCCGGCGGCGCGCCGCGAAGCTCGCCCATGCTTGATATTGGACTGTGCATGACCGTCAAGGACGAGGTGGACAACCTCGCCGACTGCCTGATGGACATTGTCGACCTGTTCGCGCAAGTGGTGATCATCGACACGGGCTCAACCGATGGGACAAGGGAACTTCTGCGCGACCGCCTCGGCATCGAGCCGCTGTTCATGCCGCTCGACCCCAACGATTGCTGCGCTCTGTCGAGCCCGCGCAATCTCGGCTTCGAGCGGCTCGCGACGCCCTGGCTGATGACGCTCGACGCCGATGAGCGGCTCGACCGCGCGGAGCTGGAGGCGGTGATCGCGCTCGACGACAGCGACCTGCCAGCGGGCATCATCTTCGCATGGGATACCGAATTTGGGCCGGACCGGATCGTGGAGGATTACAAGCTCATTCTGTTTCGCCAGCATCACCGCCACCGCGGTCTGGTTCACGACACCGCGCAACCGAGCCTCCGGGAGACCGGAGAGTCGGCTTGCTGGTCATCGCTGCTGCGCATCCGGCATTATCCAAGCCTGCCGGGCATACGGCAGAAGGACGATTGGTACGCCTGGCGCCTCGACTGCGCGCGCCGCCGCGAGCCGGACTGGCTTCGCTACCACTGGTTCAGCGGTTACATGGCGTACCGGCTCGGGCGCATCGCCGAGGCCGAGGCACTGATGCGGACGGTGCATGAGGGGCGTCCGGCACTGTTCCCCACCGAGTCGCTGAACGCATCGATGATCCTCGCGTCGATCCACGCCGCGCGCGGCCAGCGTGCCGAAACGCAAGCGGTCGTCGAGAACGCGCGGCAATATCACCGCCAGGTCGCCGACGACTTCGAGATGAGGGTCAACTTTCGCCTGAAACCCTGGCTTGAAAGCGCCGCGGACAACGCCGCCCGTGGTAGCCTCGATGCCATAACACCTTACCTGTTTCCCTACTGACGTCGGAGACCCGCGCATGCCAGCCCCCGTGATCGCAATCGGCCTCGATGCCCTGGCGCCCGGCCTGCTGGAAGCCTGGACCGCCGAAGGCAAGCTGCCAACCATGGCCAAGCTCATGGCGCAGAGCCTCTATGCAAGGCAGCGGAACTTCGGCCTTTACCGGACCGAGAACAGCTGGCTCACCCTGCTGCATGGCTGCTCGGCCGAGACGAGCCATGAATGGGGCCATCAGGACTACGATGAGGGCAACTACGAGTTCACGGAAAGGGCGAGCTACGCGTTCAAGCGCTACCCGCCCTTCTACGCGCTGGGCGACCAGAAGCGGGTCGCGGTTTTCGACGTGCCGCTGACCGGACTGGTCGAGGGCGTCAATGGAGTCCAGTTGCTGGGATGGGGCACCGAGGTCAACCAGATCCTGCGCGAGTCTTCGCCGCCGGACCTGATGGCGCGAATGATCGAGCGCCACGGACGGCACCCGCTCTACGATACGATCACCAACGCCGATGACGGCACTGAAACCCTGTCCTACCGCATCCCTTGCCTTTACGACATGGACGCGCAGCGGGCGACCCGCGACAAGCTGATCGCGGCAACCCATCAGCGCACCGCGATGATCCGCGACCTGATGTGGCAGGGGCGCTGGGATTTCCTGATGGCGGTGTATGCGGAAATCCACACCGCCGGCCACATGTTCTGGCACCTCAGCCAGCCTCACCCGCTCCATGACGCCGTGCAACCGCTGGCCGGCGGCGACTTCCTGCTCGACATTATGCAGGCCATCGATGCCGATCTGGCGCTGCTGATCGACGAGATGCCCGAGGATACGCAGCTGTTCCTGTTCTCGCCCCATGGCATGCAGGCGAACTCCATCGACCTCTATTCCATGTTCTTCCTGCCCGAGCTGCTCTACCGCTGGAGCACCGGGGAGGCTGCGTTCCGTGGCCGGGCGTCGGGCGGCGCCGTCCCGGCGCCTCAGCTCGACTTCCGGCGTCACTGGAGCGAGGAAATCTGGGACCTGAGGTCGGCACATGGCGACGCGGTGCTCGAGTCTCCCGCCGAGCAGGAAGCACGGCGCGATCCGCTGGACTGGGATCCGGGCAACTGGTATCGGCGCGTCTGGCCGATGATGCGCGCCTTCACCATGCCCGGCTATTCCGAGGGCCTGATCCGCGTCAACGTCGCAGGACGGGACGGCCCCGACGGCATCGATCCCGCCGACTTCGACAAGGTCTGCGGCGAGATCGAACAGCTCGTCTCCGAAGTCGTCGACCCGAGAACCGGGCGGGCCGTCGTCGAGCAGGTGCTGAGGGTGCGGTCGACGCCCTGGGAAGATGCTGCGGACAGGTCGCCCGCCGACCTGATGGTGCTCTGGCATGACGACCTCACGGCCGATTCGGTCCAGCATCCGCACCTGGGCCAGATCGGCCCGATCCCCTATTTCCGCAGCGGCGGCCACGCCACCGAAGGCTTCGTGATTGCCCGCGGCCCGGGGTTCACGCCCGGCCTTCGCCTGGACGGCATCAGCACGCCGGATGTCACAGCGACGATCCTCGAACGGCTCGGTGTCGCCCGCCCCGACCATGTCGAAGGCCGCCCTATCGCCTAGGCAGCCGCACGGACCATTTCGCCCCGCGGCCAGTTTCCCGCGAGTCCGAATGACCGGCCGGTAACCGGGCGTGTGCCTTGACACCTTTTAGTCCGTCCCCTTAACTCTGCGCCAACGAATGGGGAGCGGAACATCAAGCAGGTCCTGGGATCGATCGTAACGGCTGCCGTCATGGCGGCGCTGGCTCACGGCGCCTTCGCCGACGAGCCGACGGCGCCGGACGCCAGACCCGCCGCCTCCCCGCCCGCGCCCGCCGAGCAGGTCGTTGTCACCGCCACCCGCGAGGCGACCAAACGCACGAACGTGCCGGAAAACACCGGCGTGATCGACGACAAGGCGCTGGCGGAAGCCCATGTGGTGCATCCGTCCGAGATCATGGGGCGCATTCCCGGTGTCTACCAGGCCTGGCTGAGCGGCAACCACCACGTCACCGCGATCCGCCAGCCGATCAATTTCAACCCGCTCTATCTCTACCTGGAGAACGGTATCCCCAAGCAGGCGCCGGGGTTCTTCGAGACCAACGCCATGTTCGACATGAACGTGTCGCAGATCTCGCGCATGGAGGTCACCAAGGGACCCGGCACGGCGCTCTACGGCTCGGACGCCGTCGCCGGCGTCATCAGCGTCTTCACCCTGCCGCCGCCCGAGGATTTCTCCGGCAGCGTCCAGCTCCAGGGCAGCACCCGGGGCTTCAAGCAGGCGCTGATCTCGCTGGGCGGCACCACCGGCGCCCACGGGCTGCGCGCCGACATCAACCTGGCGCACGACAGCGGCTGGCGCGACCAAACCCAGGCCGACCACCAGATGGGCACCCTCACCTGGAACGTCGACAATGGCGGCAAGCTGACGGTGCGCAACACGCTGATCCTGACTCGCGTCAACCAGGATTCGCCGGGCTCGAACCTGAATCGCACGGAATACAAGAACACGCCCAAGATCAACCTGTCGCCCATCGACTTCCGGCTGGTCGAGGGCGTGCGGTTCCATAGCCGGATCGACTATGACCTGGGCGACAGCCTGCTCAGCTTCAACCCCTATGTACGCTGGGGTCGGACCAAGCTGATGCCGTTCTTCCAGCTGGCGTTCGATCCGGCCTATTTCGACCAGAACGCCACCTCGGTCGGCGCCCAGCTCAAGTTCCGCCACGACTTTTCGGATCGGCTCCGGCTGATCGCCGGCAGCGATGTGGACTACACCACCGGCAGCCGGGTCGACACCCAGATCCGTCCGGTACGCAACGGCCGGTTCTTTGTCTCCTTCACCGAACTGGGCACCATCTACGATTTCAAGGCCAAGGCGCTGACCTTGTCGCCCTACGTTCACGGCGAATGGCAGATCACCGACCGCCTGCGCGCCACCGCGGGCGTGCGCTACGACTACACCCACTACGACTACACCAACAACCTGTCGACCGTGGTCAACCCGCGCGCCCCGCACAACCGGCCGCCCAGCCAGAGCTTCCACTACAACAACTTCACCCCGAAGGCCGGCGTCACCTACGACATCACCGACGGATTGAACGCGTTCTTCTCGTACCGGCAGGCGTTCCGGGTGCCGACCACGACCCAGCTGTTCCGGCCGGGCACTTCGTCGCGCTCGACCGACCTGAAGCCGGTAAAGGCCGAGAGCTTCGAGCTGGGCCTGCGCGGCGGCTGGGAGCGCGTCAGCTTCGACCTGTCGGTCTACACCATGCAGATCAAGGACGACATCCTGGTGTTCACCAACAACGCCACCGGCGTCCGCGACATCCAGAACGCCGGCGACACCAGGCACAAGGGCGTCGAACTCGGCGTCAGCGTCGATATCACCGACACGCTGAGCGCCTCGGTGTCCTATGCCCGCACCGACAACCATTTCATCGAGTGGTTCCCGGTGGCGACCGCCGACCTGTCGGGCAACAAGATCAACCGGTCGCCGAGGGACGTGGGCAACGCCCGCGTGGTCTGGCGCCCGTCCTTTCTCAATGGCGGCCGGTTCGAGGTGTCGTGGGAACACGCGGGCAAGTACTTCATGGACGACGACAACACCCAGGTCTACGAAGGCCACGACCTGATGCATCTGGCCGCCAACATGTTCGTGGTGAAGAATGTCGAGGTGTTCGTGCGCCTGCACAACGTGACCAACGAACGCTATGCGACCAACAGCCGTTACACCGCCTTCGGCGGTCAGGAGCTGAAGCCCGGTCTGCCAAGGACGCTGTTCGGCGGCGTCGGGTTCAGCTTCTAGGCTTCCGCTTCCCGCTTCCACCGGCTAATTTGAACTCTGTTCCAAATTTGGGGAGAACATGATGGGACGCTGCGACGGGAAGGTCATCTACATCACCGGCGGCTCGTCGGGCATCGGCAAGGAGTCCGCGGCGTGGCTGGTGCGCGAGGGCGCACGGGTCGCCCTCGCCGACATCAACGAGGCCGCGGGCCGGGAAGCCGCCGCGCCGTTCGGCGACAAGGCCATCTTCCTCAGGCACGACGTGACCAGCGAAGCCGACTGGGCCGCCAACCTGGAAGCCGCCCGCAGCCACTTCGGCCGGCTCGACATCGTGGTGAACTGCGCCGGCGTGGTCGTCACCGGCAATCCGGTCGACATGCCGCTGGAGGACTGGAACCGGGTATTCCGCATCAATGTGGACGGCAGCTTCCTCGCCGGCAAGTACAGCATTCCGCTGCTGGCCAAGCACGGCGGCGGCCAGCTCATCCAGTTCTGCTCCATCGCCTCCTATTCGGCGTCGCCGGGCCTCGTCGGCTATTGCGGGTCGAAGGCGGCGGTGCGCTCGCTGATGCGCTCGCAGGCCAAGTACTGCAAGGAGGCGGGCAACGGCGTCCGCGTGAACGGCATCTTCCCGGGCCCGATCCTGACGCCGATGACCAACAACGTGCTCGACGGCGCCATGGGCCAGGGCGCCCACACCCAGTTCAAGCCGGGCCAGGTCAGCCCGTTCGGCGTGCTGGGCGCCGCCGAGGACATCGCCGCCGGCGTGCTGTTCCTCGCCTCGGACGAGTCCCGCTACGCCAACGGCACCGAGCTGGTGCTGGACGGCGGCACGACGCTCTGACCTACAGTGCGACGGCCATGATCACCCGCGCCTCCATGTCGAGGCCCATGGCCGCCTCGTTGCGTCGCACCTGCCATAGCGGTGGCGTCCACTCGCTTTGGGCGATGACGGTGAAACCCAGCTTCTCGTAAAACGGCCGGTTCCACGGCAGGTGGGAGAAGGTCGATAGCGTCATGCGCCGGTAGCCGCACCGTCGCAGCGCGTCCATGACCGCCACCAACAGGGTGGTGCCGACGCCCTTGCGACCCGCGGCCCTGCGCACGGAGATTTCCTCCAGATGCGCAATACCTCGGTGATCGAGCACCTGCGCCATACCCAGCAATGTGTCATCCGGTCCGCAGGCGACCCACAGCAACCCCGCGGCGATGGCGTCGTTCAGTTCGGCGGCGCCCTTGGGCGGATTGTCCGCCACGTCGTCCATGCCGACCGACCGGAACAATTCGCCCGCGTCCAGCTGCAGCCCCTGAAGCAGCGGCGCTTCGCCCTGCCGGGCCTTCCTGATGGTGATCATGGTCACCGCTATCCCCTTCGCCGGTGTCCTGGCCTATCCTGCGCGCAAGAAGAAACCGGAACCTGGGGAGGATGCCAGTGGAAACCACGTTGTTCGATGGCCTTGCGGCCAGGCTGGAGCCTCTTTGCGACGTGTCCATCGACCTGGCGCCGAACACGGTCGGGCTGACAACCACTGGCCCGTTCGCCACCCGCTCGGTGTTCCATATCGGCGGCGGGCGATTCGACGGTCCGCGCCTCGGCGGCACGGTGCATTCCGGAAGCGACTATCCCATCACCGCGCGCAACGACACCACGACCGTCGCGCTGGACGTCCGGTCGGTCTGGCAGGCCGACAATGGCGACCTTATCTATGTGTATTACTTCGGCCGCCTGGTGACGCCGCCACATCTGAAACAGGTCCTGTTCGACCCGGCGCGCAACCATGCGGTGGATCCGAAGGACTATTACTGGCGGGTCGCGCCGGTGTTCGAGACCGCGTCGCGGGAGTTTGGCTGGCTGAACAATCTGGTGGCCGTCGGCGCCGGGCGCTATACCGAAACCGGGCTGGCCTACAGGATGTATGCCGTAACCTGAAGCCGAGGACGATGACCAAGCCACTGCCAAAGTTCCTTCCCATCGTCGCGATCCTCGGCGAGGTGTTTCAACTCCATTGGCGGCACGTGCTGATGCTGTTCGCCATGACCGCGGCCTACGCGCCGCCGCTGATCTTCGGCCTCGGCCCGGCGATGATCGAGATTTCGAAGATCCCGCCCGAGCGCATGCAGGAAATCGACGGCGCGCTGCGCGGCAGTTTCATGGCCAGCTTCGTCGCGGTCATCGTCCTCAGCGCGGCGATCTTCGTGCTCTGGGTCCGCGTGACCCTGATCGGGGCGCGCGCCGCGCTGCTGGGCGATCCGGCGAGATGGCCGATCCGCATCCTCCGGGTCATCGGGCTGTTCGCGGTCGCCAGCCTGGGCGGCGTCGTCGCGCTGTTGCCGCTCGGCATGTTCACGCAGCTGCTGGCGACGCTGGCGATCTCGTTCCTGTTCGCGCTGCTGTCGCGGCGGCTGGTGGTCGCCTCCATGGATATTCCAAAGGGACAGGGTCGAACCGCCGTCACCATGGAGGACCACTTCCGCCTCGCCGCGCTTCTCGCCGCCGCGAGTTTCCTGCTGCTGCTGGTCCAGACGGTGGTATCCGGCGGGCTTGCCCTGGTCGGCGCGACGCTGACGGCGAAGGTGGCCGCCGGGCTGTTCTCGGTGCTTGCGATCACGGTGATGGCGTCGCTCCACGCCGTCGTCTACCGGTTGCGGACGATGGCGCCCACGGTTCCCTAGGTCGCTTTCGTCACGGCCGCCGAAGTCTCGTGGTCGGCGTCCTGGTCCCGAGGCTTCTGCTCGGACTCGCGCCGGCCCTGCATCCATGACGCGTTGTCGTCGGAAACCAGCGCCTCGACATTCTCCACCAGCAGCCGGAGCGCCTTGGCCTCGGGCAGGTTGTAGCTGCCGGTACGACCCATATAGAGGAACTTCTCGCGCCGGAGCTGCTCGCAGGTCTGCCGGTACTGGACCCAATAGCGGTGATGCTGGTTCATCTGCTGCAGCCCCTCGACGATCACCACGACGACGCCGAGCGCGCCGGGGATGAAGGGCCAGTCCGTGACCGCCGCCGTCAGCGGCACCAGGGCCGCGGCCACCATGCTGATGACCTTGAGTATCTTGTATTGGGCCTGGTGCCACAGGCTTTTGCGATCGTACCAGGCGATCTGGTCCTCAAGCCGCTCGTAGCCGCTATCCATGGTCATTTCGCCCTCAGGCCCATGACGAACAGGCACACCGACAATCCCAGTAAGAACAGCGCGCCCAGCAGGGTTTCCGAATCGCCTGTCGACATCACCTCGACGCAGCTTCCGAGCGAGAACAGCAGGCTGGCGGCGGCACCGATAAGCAGCCAGGTCTTCTTGTTGCCCTTGCGCACGGGCGGCGGCGTGGGAGTGGGAGTGGGAGTGGGAGTGGGAGCCGGTGTTGGGGTAGGCGTGGGCGGCGGCTGTGGCGGACGGGGCTGCTTGAGTATAGCCGCGACGGCGTCGACCAGCTGGTTGAAGGATTCGTTCCGCGCCGACGGTTCCCAGCCGATCAGGTCGGCGGCCTGGATGCGGCGGAACTCGAACGGAATGTCGGTCTGCGTGATCAGTGCCGGTACCAGGATGCCCCGGTCGGCGGCGGCGCCAGCCTCGTTCACCACCCAGCGCGACGCGGCGGAATCGGTCGACCAGAGCACGATGACGCAGCGCGCGCTGTTCAGTGCGTTCTCGATGACCCTGGCATAGTCCTGTCCGGGCGGGATGCGCCGGTCCCACCAGGTCGTCCAGCCGAAGGCCTCGAGCCGGCGGGCGAGCTTTTCCGCCTCGCCGCGATCCTCGCTGGCATAGCTGATGAAGATGTCCGCCGCACCCGTCATACGCCGCGCCCCCCGCGCTGAGCGCCCCAAGCGAACCGATAGTAACGCAAGGGCACCGGAACTCGCAAAGCATTCGGCGCGCTCGCTGATTCCCGTGCGAAAACGCGGAACCGCCGTTCAAAGGAATACTTGGCAATCCGCCTGCGCGCGGGGCAAACTACGCACCAACGGCTCAGGCCGCTTGATACCTCCAGGGGAGCACTTCGACATGCAGAAATTCGGCATCGGCCAGCCGGTCCGCCGCACCGAGGACGTCCGTTTCGTCACCGGCAACGGCGCCTACACCGACGACATCAACATCCCCGGGCAGGCGCATGGCTATGTGCTGCGGTCGCCCTATGCCCATGCGCTGATCACGTCGATCAACACCGCGGACGCAAAGCGCGCGCCCGGTGTCATCGGCGTGTTCACCGCCGCCGACCTGGCGGCGGCGGGCGTCAACGACATCCCGTGCTTCGCCGGCGGCTTCATCAAGAACAAGGACGGCAGCGACATCTTCGCGCCCGGCCGTCCCGCGCTCGCCAAGGACCGCCTGCTCTATGTGGGCGACGGCATCGCCTTCATCGTCGCCGAGACCGTCAACCAGGCGAAGGACGCCGCCGAGCTGATCCAGGTCGATGTCGTGGACCTGCCGTCGGCCGCCAATTTGAAGGACGCCGTCGCGCCGGGCGCACATACCATCTGGGACGGCGCGCCGGGCAACCTGGCGTTCGATTGGGAGATGGGCAACGACGCAGCCTCGCAGGCGGCGTTCAAGGGCGCCAAGCACGTCACCAGGATCGACCTCGTGCACAACCGCATCGCCACCAACGCCATGGAGCCGCGCGCGGCCATCGGCGAGTTCAATACCGGCGAGGACCGCTACGTGCTGCGCACCTGCACCCAGGGCGCCAACGGCATGCAGGCCGGCATCGCCGGCGCGGTGTTCGGCATCGATCCGTCCAAGCTGCGCATCTTCACGCCCGACGTGGGTGGCGGATTCGGCATGAAGACCTTCATCTATCCCGAGCATGTGCTGGTGCTGTTCGCCGCCAAGGCGCTCGGCCGGCCGGTGAAATGGAACGGCGAGCGCATCGAGGCCTTCACCAGCGACACCGGCGGCCGCGACATGTTCACCCATGCCCAGCTCGCCATCGACGCGAACAACCGGATCACCGCGTTCCGCGTCGTCAACGAGGCCAACATGGGCGGCTACATGTCGGCGAACGGCCCGTTCATCCCGACCATCGCCCACGCCCGCATCCTGGGCGGCGTCTACAACATCCCGAACGTCTACGTGAACGTGAAGGGCTACATGTCCAACTCGGTGCCGGTGGACGCCTATCGCGGCGCCGGACGCCCCGAGGCCGCCTATATCATCGAACGCGCCATGGACCAGGCGGCGCGCGAGCTGGGCGTGGCGCCGGACGAATTCCGTCGCATCAACTTCATCACGCCCGAACAGATGCCCTACCAGCATCCGTTCGGCTTCGTGTTCGACAGCGGCGAGTTCGAGCGCAACATGGAGGACGCCAAGCGCAATGCCAAGTGGTCGACGCTCGCCGAGCGCAAGGCGGCGTCCCGCGCCAGGGGCAAGGCCCGCGGCATCGGCATGGCCTATTACATCGAAACCACGCTGGGCATGCCCACCGAGGCGGCCGAAATCCTGTTCCTCGAGGACGGTACCGTCGAGATCGTCACCGGCACCATGTCCAACGGCCAGGGCCATGAGACGGCCTGGGCGCAGGTCGTCTCCGAGCAGCTCGGCGTGCCGTTCGAGAACATCCGGCTGGTCCAGGGCGACACGGACCGGGTGAAGTCCGGCCAGGGCACCGGCGGCTCGCACTCGCTCTACATGGCGGCGGGCGCGTTCCAGGAGACATCCAACGTCGTCATCAAGAAGGGCAAGATCATCGCCGCGCTGATGCTGGACGACCAGCCGCAGAACATCGACTTCAACGAGGGACTGTTCCGCGTCCCCGGCACCAACAAGTCGGTCGGCATCATGGACGTGGCGGCCAAGGCCCGCCGGGCGAACGAACTCGACCTGCCCGCCGAGACCAGGGAAATGTTCGTCAACGGCCTCAACAGCGCCGCCAGCTACAAGTACAACAACTCCACCTTCCCGAACGGCTGCCATATCTGCGAGGTCGAGGTCGATCCCGACACCGGCAAGGTCGACATCGTCGGCTACACGGTGGTGGACGATTTCGGCAAGCTGGTGAACCCGCTGCTGGTCGCCGGCCAGGTGCATGGCGGCGTGGTGCAGGGCATCGGCCAGGCGCTGACCGAGGACTGGCTCTACGACAGCGACAGCGGCCAGTTGATCACCGGCTCGTTCATGGACTACGGCATGCCGCGCGCCGACGACATGTGCCACATCGATTTCTCGTACAACGAGATCCTGTGCAAGACCAACCCCTACGGCATCAAGGGTTGCGGCGAGGCCGGCACCATCGGCGCGTGTCCGTCGCTGATGAACGCCATCGTCGACGCGCTGCTGCCCTACGGCGTCACCGCCATGGACATGCCGGCCACGCCGCTGCGGGTGTGGAAGGCCGTCCAGGCCGGCACGCGGCAGGCGGCGGAGTAGGCAACCTGCCATGTCCATCGAGGTCCTCAAGACCGCGCGGGACTGGCGCAAGCAGGGGCGCGGCGTCGCCATCGCCACCGTATCGAGCACCTGGGGCTCGGCGCCCTTTCCTGTCGGCAGCCAGCTCGCCGCCGACGACCAGGGCAATTTCGTCGGCTCGGTCTCGGGCGGCTGCATCGAGGGCGCGGTGATCGGCGAGGCGCGCAAGTCCATCAGGGACGGCCGAATCCGCAACCTGGAATTCTCCGTCTCCGACGACCAGGCCTGGGAAGTGGGCCTGGCTTGCGGCGGCACCATCCGCGTGTTCGTCGAGCCGGCCCCCGCCGAGATCGACACGGTGCTCGACGCCGCCGACCGCAAGCAGTCGGTGGCGTTGACCACCGACCTGGAGACCGGCGCCCACCAGATTTTCGACACGGCCAGCGCGACCGAGCCGATCCGCGACGCCATGCGCGACGACAGGAGCCAGAAGCTAGACGAACACGGCTTCGTCCGCGTGTTCAACACGCCGCGCCGCATCGCCATCGTCGGCGCGGTGCATATCGCCCAGGAGCTGGTCCCGATGGCGACACGCGCCGGCTTCGACGTGACGGTGATCGACCCGCGCCAGGCCTTCGCCAGCCCGGAGCGCTTCCCAAACGTGAAGCTGTCGACCGAATGGCCCGACAAGGCCATGCGCGACCTGGAGATCGACCCGCGCACCGCCATCGTCACCCTGACCCACGACCCGAAGCTGGACGATCCCGCGCTCGACGTGGCGCTGGCGTCGGATGCGTTCTATGTTGGCGCCTTGGGCTCGACGCGCACCCAGGCGAAACGGGTGGCGCGGCTGACGCAGGCCGGTTTCACCGACGCGCAGATCGGCCGCATCCACGGCCCCATCGGCCTCGACATCCGCGCCCAGTCGCCCGCCGAGATCGCCGTCTCCATCCTCGCCCAGATCATCGCCGTCCAGCGCGGCGCGATGAAATGAGGCCGATCCGGACAGGTTTGTCCCGGCCGAGGCACACCCCTCACCCTACCCTCTCCCACAAGGGGAGAGGGGAAGAAGGTATCCGCCTCAATGCCGGCGCCCCCTCTCCCCTTGTGGGAGAGGGTTGGGGTGAGGGGCCGCCGCGCAAGCGGCAACGGAAGACCCCATGATCTACGCCGACATGCCTGTCGACGAGGCCGAGGGTGCCATTCTCGCCCACGGCCAGTTCGCCGGTTCGCGCAAGCTTCAAAAAGGCCACAGGGTCTCCGCCGCCGACATCGCCGCGCTGAAGGCGGCCGGCATCGTCTCGGTGGCCGGGTTCCGGCTCGAGCCGGGCGATGTGGGCGAGGACGAGGCCGCGGGCCGGGTCGCCGCGATCAGCGCCGGCGCGCTCATCCGGCAAAGCGCCGCGTTCACCGGCCGCTGCAACCTGTTCGCCGAGGCCGACGGCGTGCTGGTCTATGACCGGGACAAGCTGGATCAGCTCAACCTGCTCGACGAGGCGGTGACCATCGCCGCGCTGCCGCCCTACGATCCGGTGCGCAACGGCCAGATGCTGGCGACGGTCAAGATCATCCCGTTCGCCGTGCCGCGGGATGTGCTGGCCCGCAGCATGGACCTGCTGGCCGATGGCGACCTCTTCTCGGTCGCGCCCTACAAGGGCCTGCGGGCCGGGCTGATCGAGACGATCATTCCCGGCGGCCGGAACAAGCCGTCGGACAAGCTGGTGAAGGTGACGCGCGAACGGCTCGAAGGCGTCGGCGCCAGCCTGCTCGGGTCGGCGCAATGCTCGCACGATGCCGGCGACGTCGCGGACAACGTCAGGCTGCAACTTGAGTCGGGCTGCGACCTCGTCCTGATCGCAGGCGCCAGCGCCACCACCGACCGGCGCGACGTGGTGCCGGCCGGCATCGTCGCGGCGGGCGGCGTGATCGACCATTTCGGCATGCCGGTCGATCCCGGCAATTTGCTGCTGCTTGGCCATATCGGCGACGTGCCGGTGATCGGCCTGCCCGGTTGCGCGCGGTCGCCGAAGGTCAACGGCTTCGACTTCGTGCTGCAGCGGCTGGCCGCCGGGCTGACGGTGACGCCGCGCGACATCATGCGCATGGGCGCGGGCGGTCTGCTGAAGGAGATCGGCGTGCGCCCCCTGCCCCGCGCCCAGGCGACCGGCGACGCGCCCACCACCGGACGGGCGCCGCGCATCGCCGCCGTGGTGCTGGCGGCAGGCATGTCGAGCCGCATGGGCGGCCGGAACAAGCTGCTGCGCGAGATCGGCGGCATGCCGATGATCCGCCGGAGCGTGGACGCGGTGCTGGCCAGCGGCGCGCGCCCGGCCACCGTGGTGACCGGCCGCGACGAAGCCGAAATCAGGGCGGCGCTCTCTGGCCTCGACGTGAGCTTCGTTCACAATCCGCATTTCGCGGCGGGCATGGCCGGCAGCCTGAAGGTGGGCATCGTTGCGGTGCCGGACGACGCCGACGGCGTCGTGGTGGCGCTGGGCGACATGCCGTTCGTCACCGCCCATCACATCGACCGGCTGATCGCCGCCTATGACGAAGATGAAGGCCGGACGATCTGCGTTCCCACCCATGACGGAAAATGGGGCAACCCGGTGTTATGGTCGCGACGCTATTTCGCGGAAATGCTGGCCATCACCGGCGACAAGGGCGCCCGCGAGCTGCTGCACACCTACGCCGACAAGCTGTGCGAGGTGCCGATGGAAGACACCGGCATCCTGCGGGACTTCGATACGCCCGAAGCGTTCGAGGAATCGGACTGATCCCTACCGGGCGGCGCGCAACGCCTGCCAGACCCTGAGCGGCGTTGCCGGCATGTCGAGTTCGGTCACCCCGCGCTCGGCGAGGGCATCGAGGACCGCGTTCATGATCGCCGGACAGGCGCCGGTGGTGCCGGCCTCGCCGCAGCCCTTCACGCCATAGGGACTGGTGGTGCAGGGCACCTCGTTGTAGCTCGACTCGATGGTGCACAGATCGTCGGCGCGCGGCAGGGCGTAGTCCATGAACGAGCCGGTGATCAGCTGGCCGGTTTCCGGATCATGCAGGCTGTGCTCCATCAGCGCCTGGCCCAGACCCTGGACGATGCCGCCATGGACCTGGCCGTCGACCACCATGGGGTTCACGATCCGGCCGAAATCGTCGACCACCAGATACCGGACGACCTCGACCTTGCCGGTGTCCGGATCGATCTCGACCTCGCAGACATGGCAGCCGTTCGGAAAGGTCGAAATGTCGTGGTTGAAGGTAGCGCCGGAACCCAGCCCCTCGCCGTCACGGCGCGCAGCGGCGGCCGTTTCCATGATCGACAGGGACTTGTTCGAGCCGGCCGACCGGAACATGCCGTCGGAGAATTCGATGGCCTCACGCGGTTCGCCGAGCAGTTCCGCGACGAGCGTCTTGCCCTTGTCGATGACCTGATCCGCCGAGAGCCGGAATGCGCCCGCCACCATGTAGGTGGAGCGCGAGCCGGCGGTGCCGCCGCCGGTCTTCACCCGGTCGGTATCGCCCTGGACCAGCCGGATCGCCTCGAACGGCACACCGAGCTGGTCGGTGACGATCTGGGCCCAGACGGTTTCGTGGCCCTGCCCGGCCGACATGGTACCGGCGACGATCTCGACCGTTCCATCCTCGGGAAAGCGAATCTCGGCCGCTTCGTAGCCGAAGCCGACCGAGCTCTCGATGTAGGTAGACATGCCGATGCCCCGCAGTCTGCCGCGTGCGTGCGCCGCGGCTCGGCGCGCGGGAAAGGATGTCCAGTCCGCGAGCCGCATGGCCTCGTCCATGTTCGCCTCGAACGCGCCGCTGTCGAAGACGAAACCCAGCGGATGGCGGTAGGGCAGCACATGCTGGCCGATGAAGTTGCGGCGCCGGATCTCGTCAGGGGCCAGCCCAAGCTCTCGCGCCGCCTTGTCCATCAGCCGCTCGATCACGTAAGCCGCCTCCGGCCGGCCTGCGCCCCGATAGGCATCGACGGGCACCGAGTTCGAATAATAGCCGGTGACGCGGACGCTGATCGCCGGGATGGCGTAGACGCCACCGGTCAATCGTGCGCCGCCCAGCGTCTGGATTCCCGGCCCGAACAGCGACACATAGCCGCCCATGTTGGCCCGGTTATGGACGCGCATGGCCGTGGCGCGGCCGTCGGCATCGAACGCGATTTCGGCATGGCTCATCACGTCCCGACCATGCAGGTCGCTCTGAAAGGCCTCCGAACGGTCGCCTGTCCACTTGACCGGCCGACGCAGCCTTTCCGCGGCGAACAGCACCAGGATGTGCTCCGGATAGATGAACTCCTTCATGCCGAAGCTGCCGCCGACGTCGGCGGTGACGATGCGCAGGGAGTCCTGGTCGATCCCCAGCACGGGAGCGATCACCCGCTGGAACAGGTTGGCGCCCTGAGTCGAGGTGCGTAGCACATGGCGCCCGCCCTCGTGCTGGCCCAGCGCGGCGCGTGGCTCGATCGGGCTGGGTGCCAGGCGGTTGTGGACCAGATCGATGGCGGTCACATGCGCCGCCCGGGCGAAAGCGGCCTCGACCGCGGCGGCATCGCCCCCTTCCCAGTCGAAACAGATATTGCCGGGCGCGGAGTCGCGAAGGCGTGGCGCGGACTCTCGCACCGAATCGGCAAGATTCGCGGCGGCCGGCAGTTCCTCGGCGTCGACGGCGATCAGCTCGGCGGCGTCCTTCGCCTGCGCCAGGGTCTCGGCGACGATGAACGCCAGGCCATCGCCGACATGCATCGCCCGGTCGCGGACGAGGACCGCGCGGCCGGCGACGTCGAGCACCGATCCGTCCCGGTTCCGCAGCACACTGCTGATCGCGCAGGGAAGATCGCCGATGCCGGCGGCGGCAAGATCGGCTCCGGTCCAGATGCCGAGCACACCATCGGCGGCAAGAGCGGCGGAGACATCGATCGACCTGATTACGGCGTGCGCCCAGGGCGACCTCAGCACGCAGCCGAAAGCCTGCCCGGGCAGAGTCAGATCATCGGTATAGGCACCCGCGCCGGTGAGGAACCGTACGTCCTCCACCCGGCGCACCGGCTGGCCGATACCGAACTTCCGCATGCTGCCTCCCTCGCGGCGTCCGGGAAGCGGCGGGAGAGCTATGCGATCTCCGCCACCGCCCGCTTCGCGCCGACGACGACCAGGCTGGCCCGGTATTCGGCCGAGGCGTGGATATCCTCGTTCAGGCCGTCGGCCTTCTGGCTGATGCCGGACAGCGCGTCGGCGCTGAAGTTGCCCGACAGCGCGCGTTCCATGTCGGGCTGGCGGAACACGCAGGGTCCGGCGCCGGTCACGGCGACGCGGATGCCGCCCGCGGTCTTGGCCACCATCACGCCGACCACCGCGTAGCGCGACGCCGGATTGGGGAACTTGAAATAGGCCGCCTTCTGCGGCACGGGAAAGCGCACGGCGGTGACGATCTCACCGTCGTCCAGCGCGGTCTCGAACATGCCGGTGAAGAAGTCGTCGCCGGCGATCTCGCGCTTGTTGGTCACCACCGTGGCACCCAGGCCGACGACCGCCGCCGGATAGTCGGCCGCCGGGTCGTTGTTGGCGATGGAGCCGCCGATGGTGCCGCGGTTGCGCACGGCCGGATCGCCGATCAGGCCCGCCAGCTTCGCCAGCGCCGGGATCGCCTGCTTCACCTCGGCCGAGGCCGCCACGTCGGCATGCCGCGTCATGGCGCCGATGGTGACCGTGCCGCCCGCTACCGTGATGCCGTTGAGCCCGGCGATCTCGTTGAGGTCGATCAGGTCGCTGGGCTGGGCCAGCCGCTGCTTCATGGTGGGCAGCAGGGTCATGCCGCCGGCCAGCAGCTTGGCATCGCCGCTCTCGGCCAGCTTGGCGGCCGCCGCGTCGACGCTTCCGGCCCGGTGATAGGTGAAGTTGTACATTCTCAGCTCCCTTTGGCGGCCGCGCTCCCGGCCTGCAATGCGGTCCATACTTTAAGCGGTGTGGCGGGCATGTCGAGTGTCCGAACACCGATGGCGTCGGTAATGGCGTTGATCACAGCGGGCGGCGAGCCGATGGCGCCCGCCTCGCCGCAGCCCTTCGCGCCCAGCGGATTGTGGGTGCAGTCGGTGCGCACCACGTCCAGGTCGAAATTCACCAGGTCGTCGGCGCGCGGCATGGCGTAATCCATCATGGAGCCGGTCAGCAACTGCCCGCTCTCCCGGTCGTAGCGGCAGGCTTCCAGCATGGCCTGGCCGATGCCCTGGGCAATGCCGCCATGCACCTGGCCCTCGACGATCATCGGGTTGATGACCTGGCCGAAATCGTCAACGGCGGTGAACTTGACGATTCGGGTGACGCCGGTGTCCGGGTCCACCTCGACCTCGCAGACATAGGCGCCGGCCGGATAGGTGAAGTTCTGCGGATCGTAGAACGCGGTCTCCTGCAGGCCCGGCTCCAGTTCCTCCAGTGGATAGTGATGCGGCACATAGGCGGCGAAGGCGATCTCGCCGAAGCTCTTGGCCTTGTTGGTGTTCCTCACGCGAAAGACGCCGTCCTCGAAATCGATGTCCTCGGGCTTGGATTCCAGCAGGTACGCCGCGATCTTCCGCCCCTTGGCGATGATCTTGTCGCTGGCCTTCATCAGCGCCGAACCGCCCACGGCCAGCGAGCGCGAGCCGTAGGTGCCCAGGCCGAACTGGCCCTGCGACGTGTCGCCATGCACCACCTCGATCTGGTCGAGACCGATGCCCAGCCGACTCGACACCACCTGCGCGAAGGTGGTTTCGTGGCCCTGGCCGTGGCTGTGGGTGCCGGTGAAGACGGTGACATTGCCGGTGGGGTTGACCCGGATCTCGGCGGACTCGTAGAGGCCGACACCCGCGCCGAGCTGGCCCGCGAGGCGCGACGGCGCCAGGCCGCAGGCCTCGATGTAACAGGACAGGCCGATGCCGCGGAGTTTCCCGCGCGCCTTCGCCGCCGCCCTGCGCGCCGGAAAGCCGGCATAGTCCGACAGCGCCAGCGCCTTGTCGAGGCACGCCTGGTAGTCGCCCGTATCGTAGACCAGCGCCACCGGCGTGGCGTAGGGAAAGGCGTCCTTGGGTATCATGTTCTTTCGCCGCAGCTCCGCCGGGTCCATGCCCAGCTCGCGCGCCGCCGTCTCGACGATGCGCTCCAGCAGGAACGTGGCCTCCGGCCTGCCCGCGCCGCGATAGGCATCGACCGGCGTGGTGTTGGTGAACACCGAGCGCACCTCGACGAAGATCGCCGGCGTGGTGTACTGGCCGGCCAGCAGCGTGCCGTAGAGATAGGTCGGGATCGACGACGAGAACGTCGACATGTAGGCGCCCAGATTGGCGACGGTCGACACCTTCAGGCCAAGGAATTTTCCACCCGCATCGAGCGCCAGCCGAGCCTTCGTCACATGGTCGCGCCCGTGCGCGTCGTTGAGGAAGGCTTCCGAGCGGTCCGCCGTCCACTTCACCGGCCGGCGCAGCTTCTTCGACGCCCAGCCGCAGACCGTCTCCTCGGAATAGATAAAGATCTTCGAGCCGAAGCCGCCGCCTACGTCGGGCGACACCACCCGCAGCTTGTGCTCCGGCGCCAGGCCGACGAACGCCGACAGCACGAGGCGCGCCAGATGCGGATTCTGGCTGGTGGTGTAAAGCGTCAGCATGTCGGTGCCGGCGTCGTAGTCGCCCAGCGCCGCGCGCGTCTCGATGGCGTTGGGGATCAGCCGGTTGTTGACGATGTCGAGCTCGACAACGTGCGCCGCCGACGCCAGCGCCGCATCGGTGGCCGCCTCGTCGCCGAGCGTCCAGTCGTAGCAGAGATTGTTCGCGATCCCGTCATGGATCGGCGCGACGCCCTGCGCCGAGGCGGTGTCCACATTGGCGGGCAACTCCTCGAAATCCGGATCGAGCAGGTCGGCGCCTGCCTGCGCCGCCTCGCGGGTCTCGCCGATCACCACGGCATAAGGCTCGCCCACATAGCGCACGGTGCCCTGCGACAGCGCCGGATGGGGCGGCTGCTTCATCGGCGATCCGTCGCGGGAATGGATCAGCCAGCCGCAGGGCAGCGGACCGATGCCGTCGGCGGCCAGGTCGGCGCCGGTCAGCACCGCGACCACGCCGGGCGAGGCTTCCGCCTTAGTGATGTCCAACGATCCGATGCGGGCATGGGCATGGGGCGAACGCGCGAACACCGCATGGAGCTGGCCGGGACGGTTGATGTCGTCGGTGTAGCGCCCGCGCCCGGTGATGAACCGCACGTCTTCCTTGCGCCTGACCCGCGCGCCGATTCCGGTCTGTACCGTCATCGCCCGCTCCCCGTTTGAGTCTTCGGCCCAGTTTCAGGCTTCGGCGAAACTCCGGTTCGCCGTCCGGTGCCTACATGTCGCGGGCGCCGGCTGCGATCGACTTGACGATGTTGTGGTAGCCGGTGCAGCGGCAGATGTTGCCTTCCAGCTCCGCGCGGATGGTCTCCTCGGACAGGGTGGCGCCCTTGTTCCGCTCGGCGATGCCGATGCCGGCCATGATCATGCCCGGCGTGCAAAAGCCGCACTGCAGTCCGTGATTCTCCTGGAAGGCCGCCTGCATGGGATGCAGGTTGCCAGGCTGGCCGATGCCCTCGATGGTGACCACCTGATGGCCTTCCGCCTGCACCGCCAGGATGGTGCAGGCCTTGATCGGCCTGCCGTCGAAATGCACCGTGCAGGCGCCGCACTGGCTGGTGTCGCAGCCTACATGGGTGCCCGTAAGCCCCAGGTTCTCGCGCACGAAATGCACCAGCAGCGTGTTCGGCTCCACGTCGCCCGATACGGGCTTGCCGTTCACCGTCGTCGTTACCTTGACCGTCATACTGTCCCCGAATTCCCTGAGAAAGTCCCCGAATCCCGTCACGTTACCAGAAAGTATATCACCAGAATCGCGGCGATCACGAGGATGCCGATGGTGAGCGGCGAGGCCCAGCTTTTCTTCGCCGCGGGCGGCGCCGGGACCGCGGGCGCGACCTCGGCAGCCGGCGCCGGCTGCGACTGGGATTGAACCTGCGGCGCGCCGCCAACGATCTGCGTGAAGGTGCCGAAGAACTCGTCGGCCATCTTCCTCACGGTGCCCGCGACCAGCCGCGCGCCGACCTGAGCCAGCTTGCCGCCGACCTGCGCCTCGACCGCATAGGTCAGCAGCGTGCCGTCGCCGTCGTCCGCCAACGCCACTCTGGCGGTTCCCTTGGCGAAGCCGGCCACGCCGCCCTTGCCTTCGCCGCGGATGGTGTAGCCGTTGGGCGGGTCGATGTCCTCGAGCGTCACGTCGCCGGTGAACCTGGCGCTGACCGGCCCGACCTTGGCCTGGACCACCGCCGACAGGGCGGTATCGGACGTCTTCTGGATCGATTCACAGCCCGGAATGCACCGCCCAAGCGTCTCCGGATCGTTGAGCGCTTCCCACACCCGTTGGCGCGGTGCCGGGATGCGGTATTCGCCGTTCATATCCATGCCGGAATGCTCTCCAATGACATGCGCCGGGCCGCGTCGCGCCGCCATCGTGGGAAACTAGAGCCTCGGACATTGATGTCCAAGAGTTTTGTTCTGGGTCCTGCACCGCCGCCCCCGCACATTAACCGTGCTGTCATGCGTGACGGCGATACTTCAACACAGCCATGCGCATGGACCGGCATGTTTTGCTGGTCGAGCGCACCGGAAAAAGCTACATTCTCGTTAGATTGTCTTTTTTAGACATTCCTGACGGATTTGTTTGAATGGAGGGCCCAGGTGCCCGTGATGAGACGAGCCCGCCGGCGCGACCTTGATCTGGACAATGGCCAGTCGGCCACCCTGGGTTGGCAAGCGCAAAAGAGCGCAGCGACCCAACGCCGTGTCCTGGAAGCCGCGATCGCATGTTTCATCGAAGTGGGCTACGCCCGGACGACGACGACGCTGATCGCCGACCGCGCCGGTCTGTCGCGCGGCGCCATGCTGCATCATTTCCCGTCCAGGAACGAGGTGGTGAAGGCGGCGATCGACTATTTGCACACCAAACGTCTGCGGGCCTTCCGCAAGGCCATCGCGGCGATCCAGCCGGGCAACGACCGGCTGCGCAGGGTGCTGCGAGTCTACTGGGCCGACGTCATCCACCCGCTGTTCTTCGCCTTCGTCGACCTGAAGGTAAACGCCCGCACCGATCCGGAACTGGCCGATATCCTCGACCCGGCCCAGGCCGCGTTCGACGGGGAGTGGACCGGCACGGCCCGCGAGCTGTTCCCAGACTGGCATGACGAACCCGAACGCCTGGAGATGGCGCTGGACCTGCTGCAGTACACGCTCGACGGCATGGCCCTGAACCTGGCAGACCGCCGCCCGAACGAACACAGCGAGCGGATGCTGGACTATCTCGAGACCCGGCTTCGCGAGTTGCGCCCGGTGATGGCGCCCCGCGCCGCGGAATGACGTCCTGGCGGCGGGTCACACCCCTGCCGCGTCGATTGCCTGGGCCCGCTGCCACGCGGGCCTTTGCATGCAGCGGTCCAGGTATTCGACGAACACCGGCCGCTTGTCGATAATGTTGAACAGTCTCACGCCGAAGTGCAGGTCCGTGCCGATCATCACGTCGGCGGCGCTGAAGCGGTCGCCCAGCACCCACGGCCCTTGCCTCAGCCAATCCTCCAGCACGTCCATCACCCGGTCGAAGCTGCCCCATCCCGCCTGCAGGGTCGGGATCTGAATATTGCCGAACTTTTCGGCGAACGCGCCTTCGATGCAGCCGGCGGCGAAGAACAGGGCGTGCAGATAGCGGGCGCGCTGCGGGCTGCCAACCGGCGGCGCCAGGTTCGCGCCAGCCGCCTTCTCGGCCATGTAGGCACAGATGGCGCCGGACTCGGCCATGCTGACGTCACCATCGGACAGCGCCGGAACCTTCATCATCGGATTGATCTTCGCGTAATCCGCCTTGGACTGGTCGCCGGAGCGGATATCGACGAGCACCCGTTCATAGGGCAGCCCGGCTTCTTCCATCATCCACAGCGCCCGCACCGCGCGGCTCTGCGGAGCCCAGTAGAGTTTAAGCATCGCGTTTTCCTTTCGCCCCACCCGAATCGGAACATAACAGGAACATATCTCCCTGTCATCTCGCGCGTCTGCAGGGTCGCGGGTCAATGATGCGTTCAGGAGTCCCTGGCGCCAATGTCGCAGGAAACGATGCGGTAGCCCAGATCCAGCGCATCCAGCGCCAGAAGATGGCCATTGCGCTCGGCCCAGCGCCCGCTGGAAAGGTCGGCGCGAAGCCTTGCCAGGCCGGCTTCGGCGTCGATCCGCGCGAAGCTCGACATGGCGCTGCGCACGTCGGCGCTGAGGTAGGATTCCGGCCTGCGCCAGTACGCGCAGAGGAAGCCGTCGGTGCAATCATGGGGAATGGGAACCGGCTCCAGATGCACCCGTCCGATCGTGCGTTCCAGCATCGCGACTAGGGCGGTCGAATCAGGAAAAACCCTACGGTCGTAGGCTGCAATCTCCGGAAAATAGTCCTCCGTCAGCCAGAATTGCGGGCGATCGGGAACCCACGTCAGCAGAACGGCGCGCCTGCGCGCGACCCGCGCCATCTCGGCGAGCCCGCGTGCCATGTCTGTCCAGTGATGTGCGCTGAGAACCGCCATCGCCGCATCGACGGAGGCGGTTTCCAGGGGTAGCGCCTCCGCGGACCCGCGCAGGCAGGGCGCGGCGTCCGCCGGACGCTGCCGGATCATCACGTCGGATGGCTCAACCGCCAGTACGATCCGGTTCTTCGGCTCATACGAGCCCGTTCCGGCGCCGATGTTGACCACGCTCGCAGCGTCTCCGAGCGCCGCATCGATCGCAGCGGCGATCCGGTGGTCCGGACGGCGAAGTCCCGCGTAGCCGCGTCCAATATCGTCGTAAAGCGCCATGCATCCACCCGTCCAGCAGCGCCAGCATCTCCGATATCCGCGCTGGCGGTCAATCCGGCGCGACACTCAACCTGGCCCGCCACCGTCGATCAGGATCACCCGCAGGTCGTTGACGTTGGTGCGCGTGGGGCCGCTGACGATCTGCCGGTCGATGGCCTCGAAGAATCTGCCCGTATCGTTCCGCCGGAGCGCCTCGGCCGGATCGACGCCGGCCGAGGCCGCGCGCGCCAGCGTGCCGCCATCGAACCAGGCACCCGCCGCGGCGGTGCCGCCGTCGATCCCGTCCGTGTCGCCGGCCATGCCCGCCAGCGCCGGATCGCCGCCGCAGGCCAGCATCAGCGCCAGGACATATTCGTGGCTCGGACCGCCTATGCCGCCATCCGCGACGGCGACCGTCAACTCGCCGCCGGAAATCAACGCCACCTTCTCGCCGCGCGCCAGGACGTCTTTCGCGAGGGCAGCGTGCGCCGCCGCCACGTCGCGCGCCTCACCCTCGACCGCGTCGCCCAGCAGTACCGGCCTGTAGCCCGCTTCGGCGGCGACCGCGGCCGCCGCGGCCAACGCATCGGCCGGCCTGGCGACCAGCACATAGTCGCCCCAGCGTTCGACGGACAGGTCGCGGCCCGCCTCGAGGTGACGGCGGACCGCGGCCGGCGCTTTGATCCGGTAGCGGTCGAGCATCCCGCGCGCATCGGCGAAACTGGAGGGGTCTGGCACCGTCGGCCCGGACGCGATCACCAGCGGATCGTCGCCGGGCACGTCCGATATGGCGAGCGTCAACAGCCGCGCGGGCCTGGCCGCCTGTGCCAGCTTTCCGCCCTTGATCGCCGACAGGTGGCGGCGGACGCAGTTGATCTCGGCGATGCTGGCCCCCGCCTTCAGCAGCGCCGCCGTCACCGCCTGCTTGTCGGCCAGCGTCAGGCCGGGCGCCGGCAGCGGCAGCAGCGCCGATCCGCCGCCCGACAGCAGGCAGATGACCAGATCATCGGCGGTCAGCCCGCTCACCATGTCGAGAATGCGCCGCGCCGCCCGCCCGCCGTTGGCGTCGGGCACCGGATGGCCCGCCTCGACCACCTCGACGGCCCGCGTCGGCGCCCCGTGGCCGTAGCGGGTGACGACCAGGCCCTCTCCCGCCGCGGGATAGTGCGCTTCCAGCACCCGCGCCATCTCGGCACTGGCCTTGCCGGCGCCGACGATGACAGTACGCCCCGCGGGCGGAGGCGGCAGATGCGGCGGCAGGCAATGCGCCGGCTGCGCGGCCGTGACCGCCGCATCGAACATGCGCCTGAACAGGTCCATCAGTCGCGCCGGGTCAGCGCCTCGAGCCGGGCGAGCAGGCTGGAGGTGTCCCAGCGGCCGCCGCCCAGGCCCTGCACCTCGCCGTAGAACTGGTCGACCAGCGCGGTGAGCGGCAGGTGGGCGCCGTTGCGCCGCGCCTCCTCGAGCGTCATGCCCAAATCCTTGCGCATCCAGTCGACGGCGAAGCCATGGTTGAAGCGGCCGTCGGTCATGGTCTCGTAGCGGTTCTCCATCTGCCAGCTCTGCGCCGCGCCGTGGCGGATGACGTCGACGACGGCGCGCGGATCCAGGCCCGCCTGCCTGGCGAAATGGATGCCCTCCGACAATCCCTGCACCACACCGGCGATACAGATCTGGTTGACCATCTTGGTGAGCTGGCCGTGGCCCGCAGGCCCCATCAGCCGCACCGCCTTGGCAAACACGGTCATGGCGGCCTCGGCCCTGGCGAACACCCCCGGATCGCCTCCGACCATCACCGTCAGCTTGCCGTTCTCGGCGCCGGCCTGGCCGCCCGAGACCGGCGCGTCGAGCACGCCGATGCCGCGCGCCCTGCCCGCCTCGTCGAGTTGCCGCGCCAGCATGGCCGAGGCCGTGGTGTGATCGATCAGGATGCTGCCCGGTTTCATGGCGGCGAACGCGCCGTCCGGCCCCAGGATCACCTGGCGCACGTCGTCGTCGTTGCCGACGCAGGAGAACACCATGGCGCAGCCCTCGGCCGCCTCGGCGGGCGTTGCCGCGGCGCGGCCGCCATGCTGCGCCACCCACGCGTCGGCGCGGGCGGCCGTACGGTTGTAGACGGTGACGTCATAGCCCGCCGCCCTGAGATGCCCGGCCATGGGATAGCCCATCACGCCCAGGCCCAGAAATGCTACCTTTTCCGTCATTGCCGTTTTCCCTCCGAGCGAACGCGGCGCCAGCATAGAAATCTTCCTATCCGGAGGGAAGGCTGTCACCCGCCCGTCATGAAAGGCCGCCATGGTGCAGGTCATGAATCAGGAAAGCCCCGCCGGGAGCACGCCCGGGACGCCCCGCGTTTCCTTCGGCGAGCTGCTCCGCACCTTCGGCAAGATCGGCCTGCTGAGCTTCGGCGGGCCCGCCGGGCAGATCGCGCTGATGCACCGCTTGCTGGTGGACGAGAAGAAGTGGATCGGCGAAGGCCGGTTCCTGCACGCGCTCAACTACTGCATGCTGTTGCCCGGCCCCGAGGCGCAGCAACTCGCCACCTATATCGGCTGGATGATGCACCGGACGCCGGGCGCCCTCGCCGCCGGGCTGCTGTTTATCCTGCCGGGCTTCTTCGTCATCGTCGCGCTCAGCACGGTCTACATGCTGTTCCACCAGACCGCGTGGCTGGATACCGTGTTCTTCGGGCTGAAGGCCGCCGTGCTCGCCATCGTCGTCGAGGCGCTGCTGCGGGTGGCCCGGCGGGCGCTGGGAACACGCCTGATGGTGGCGGTGGCGGCGCTGGCGTTCCTGGCGCTGTTCCTGTTCCAGGTGCCGTTCCCGCTGGTCATCGCGGCGGCGGGTCTGGGCGGCTTCCTGGTGGCGCGGGTCAGGCCGGACCTGCTGGCACCGGCAACCCCGCACGGCGAGCCTGCCGCGGCCGAAATCGTAGACGCACTTGCGCCCGTCCTGCCTACCTGGCGGCGGGCGCTCGGCATCACCGCCGTGTGGATCGGCATATGGGCCAGCCTGCCCCTGCTGCTGATCGTCCTGTTCGGCTGGGACAGCGACTTTACGCCCATCGCGCTGTTCTTCTCCAAGATGGCCGTGGTCACCTTCGGCGGCGCCTACGCGGTGCTGAGCTATGTGGCGCAGGAAGCCGTCGGCACCTATGGCTGGCTGCGCCCCGGCGAAATGCTCGACGGCCTGGCGCTGGCCGAGACCACGCCCGGGCCGCTGATCATGGTGCTGACCTTCGTCGGTTTCATCGCCGGCTTCCGCGATGCGTCGGGCCTCGATCCGCTGACCGGCGGGCTGCTGGGCGCGCTGCTCGCCACCTGGGTCACCTTCGCGCCGTGCTTCCTGTGGATCCTGCTGGGCGCGCCGCATGTGGAGCGGCTGCTGGCAAACCGCGCCCTGGCGCTGGCGCTGGGGACGGTGACCGCGGCCGTGGTCGGCGTGATCCTCAACCTGGCGCTGTGGTTCGGCCTGCACGTGCTGTTTGCCGCGCACGCGCCGGTGGCATTGGGTCCGCTGGCCCTGGAGCTTCCAGTTCCCGCGTCGCTGGATCCGCTCGCACTCCTGCTCACCGCCGCAGCCATGATCGCGCTGCTTCGTTTCAAATGGGGCGTGCTGCCGGTTCTCGCGGGATGCGCCGGCGCCGGCGCGGCGCTGCGGCTGCTGGCGTAGCCGTCAGGCCGCAGCGCCCGCCTTGGTCAGGTTCACGTCTGCAAGACCACGGCGGATGACGTCGGCGCCATAGCCCATGCTGAAGGCCGCCGCCGCGGCGAGGGCGGCGTCCTCCGGCGCGCAGTCGATGCGCTGGCCACCGTCGCGCGCCAGGCTCGCGAGGTCGATGGCTTCGCCGCCCACCAGGAGCCGGTAGCCGCCGTCGCTCCGGTCGACGACCACAGCGTCATGCCCCGCGCCGACATGCTCGCGGACCGCCGCCATCTCGGCGCCCGCCGACGACAGCACGACGCGGGCATTGCGCAGCGAACCAGCTACGCGACGCCATGCCGTCTGGCGGGAATCGATGACCACGCCCTTGAGGCTGACCGGCAACAGCATGCGGACCAGGTGGTTGAATGTTGCCTCGCTGCCGTCGTCGCCCTCGAACCGGGTTCCCTCCAGCACGATCGTGGTACAGCGGTCGAACGGCAGGCACCTCGTCAGGACCGAGCGGTGCGACACGGCGACCACCAGCGCATCGGTGGCGCGGTCGATCAGCGCCCAGCGCGCCGCGTCGAAGAAGTCCTCGGATCTACCCCGCGACGGCACGACCGCGGTGCGCAACCCGGCGGCGGTCAGTATCCGGCCGACCAGCACAGGCACCGGCGAACCCTCGTCCGCTCCCGCCACCACGGCGATGGGAATGCGGCCATCCTCCTGGACCAGCCGCTTCAGAATCTGGCCGTACAGGTGTTTGGAAGTGGTATTGCCGATGGTCGGCTGGGCGTTCACCTCGCAGATCGCCGCGCCGGTTTCCTTCCACGAGCGCGAAATGTCCGGGATCAGCAGATCGATGCCGGCCAGGTCGAGCCGCAGCGCGTTGGCCGCCCGTTCGGCCAGGCGGGCGTTATCGGGATGCACCTGGTCGAAGGCCGCCTCGGGCGTACCGCCGGTGGCGACGTTGGCCGCCCGGCGCAACCGGACACGATCGCCCGCCGCCGGCACCGATTGCACGGTCATGCCGTAGCCCGACAGAAGCTCGGCGGCCTCTCGATCGAACACCACCGGCTTGAGCGGCGCATCGGCCCGCTTGGCACGGGCCGGCTCCTGGTTGAGGCGTTCGACCAGTTGCGCCACGGTACTGACGCCGTCGCCGGTAACTCCGCCGGGAACCCGTTCGAGCGCCCAGATCATCCTTCCGTCGTGAACCACGAGCCGGTAGTCGCGCCCGTCGACATGCTTCTCGACCATGACGTTGGTCGAGAACTGCCGCGCCGTCTCATACGCCTGGACGACGCCCGCGTCGTCCACCAGCCCCGCCGCCACCGCGACGCCGCCGTCACGGTCCGCCGGCTTGACCACCACGGGATAGCCGATGCGGGACGCGGCGGCCACCGCCTCGCTGGCTGACCGTGCCAGCTCATGCTTCGGCACCGGCAACCCAGCCTGGCGGAGGAGGTCGGCC
Source organism: Sphingomonadales bacterium (assembly GCA_022844405.1). Classification (GTDB taxonomy): domain Bacteria; phylum Pseudomonadota; class Alphaproteobacteria; order SMXS01; family SMXS01; genus RI-34. The sequence continues at coordinate 64,778 of JALHLV010000009.1, forward strand.
GCCGCGATCTTGTTGCGCGCCAGGCGCATGGAAATCGCCGGCGTCACGTCGGTCAGCGTGCTTTCGATCCAGCGGGCCCTGGAGCCCATGCCGATCTGGAAGACCTCGGCGGTAAGCCTGAACCATGGCAGTTTCCTGTCATAAGCCGCTCTCAGGAAGTGTGGGGTGTTCGACCCGCCGGTGCGGACGCTGGCATGACGCGCGACAAATTCGTCCACCTTTTTCCGGGCCTCCTCTACGATCCGCGCCGCCGCAACGCCATCGTCGAGGACGTCGGCGATCAGGTCGGCGACGATCAGCAACGCCTCGCTGGCCGCCTCCACATTGATAGCCGGCAGGGCCAGGACGTAGCGTCCGGGGCCTCCCATTCCCACGACCCGTCCCCGATCGAACACCGGTTGGCCGGCGGCGCGCTGGAGCTCCGCGGTCCAGGCTACGAGCCGCTCGGGCAACGTCGAGAGTTTCCCCGAATCCGCGTCGCTCCGCGGAATCGCGGCTGATAGCGCCGCGTCGACGGCGGACAGCGCCATATCTGGCGGCGCCGCCACGCTCACGACGGCCCGCACGAACTCCTGCCTCAGGCCGTAGCCAAATCCGCCGGCGGAGAACTTCCTATGGTTCACCGTCACAGCGCGGCCCAAGGGCTTGCCTGCCTTTGAAGGATCGGTCATGGATCCGCTCTAGCGCCCGGCCGCCGCTGGCGTCGCCGCCACCATGAACAACTCCCACCGCATGCCGATACCGCCAGGCAAGGCATCGACCCCCAGTTCGGCGGCGATGGTGCGCGCGGTTTCCGCAGGTGTCGAGCTGCGCAGATCGAACAGGCGGTGGGCGAACTCCCCCATATCGTCGAGATTGGAGAACCGCCAATGGAACGGCACCCGTTCGGCCGAGACGACGTCGAACCCGGCCCGTTGCAACTCGTCGATCGTGTGGTCGCCCAGATAGCTGCCGACGTGGCCGGTGCTGTTGTGCCGGTCGACCCAGCCGTCGAGGAAGCGGGAAACCGCCGATGCCTCGTGGACGTCGGCCAGCACCAGCCGGCCGCCCGGCCTGATGACCCGGGCCAGCTCGTTGAACAGCGGCATCTTGTCGTCGAGATGGTGGACGCCGGCGATGGAAAGCGCCGCGTCGAGGCTGGCACCGCCCCAGGGCAGCGGCAACAGGTCGCGGTCCTGTCCGGAGGCGCCGTGACCGAACGACGAACAGGGTTCGTGGCCGAGCCAGGTGCAGCCCTGCGGCAGGTATCTCGCCAGGTAGCCACCACCGGCCGGCACGTCGCCGACCAGCGCGCCTTGCGGCAGGTTCGCACGGGCGATGGTGTTGAGGAATTCCTCGCGCCGCGCTTCGGGGAAGCGGGTCATGGCGCCGTCATAGGGGGCGCCGCGGAGCTGGAACAACTCTTCGTAGTTGGCGGGAGCCGAACCGGCGTCGATCGCCAACTTGGTATTCTTGCGTTCGACCATTGCGTCAACCGTCCTTCAGGCTCTCGGTACAGCATGGCCTGACCCTGCCCGTCGGCCGTTCCGAGAGGATAGTAGAGCAAGTGCGCGGCCGAAGCCACGCCCGGCGGAGCGCCCGTTACAGCCATATCGACATCAGGCGCTGGCGGTTCTACGCTGCCGCCCGCATCCATTGGACAGGAGGGAATCATGGGACGTCTTGAGGGCAAGGTCGCGGTCATCATCGGCGCATCGGGCAAGGGCAGCATGGGTCAGGCTACCGCCCGGCGGTTCGTCGAGGAAGGGGCCTCGGTCGTGGTCGCCGCGCGCCGGCTGGGGCCGCTCGCGGCGTTGGCGGCCGAGATCGGCGCCACCGCGGTCGCCTGCGACATCGCGCAGGAGGATCAGATCGCGGCCCTCGCCAAGGCGGCCGTGGACAAGTTCGGCCGAGTCGATATTGCGGTGAACTTCGCCGGCATCAACGTGCAGTCGCCCATCGCCCAGATCGACGCCGCCAAGCTGAAGGACGCCATCGACATCCAGTTCACCGGCGCCATCCTGTTCATCAAGCACATGGCGGCGGCCATGCCGGAAACCGGCGGCTCGATCATCATGACCTCGTCGCTGACGGCCACGCTCCATCCGCAGGGCATGACCGCCTATGCGGCGACCAAGGCGGGTGTCGACCATGTGGTGATCATCGCCGCCAACGAATACGGCAAGCAGAACATCCGGGTGAATGCAATCACGCCGGGCTTCATCCCGACCGAAATGACCAACGGCATCATCGCCGCCGCGCCCGTCGTCCCGAAGGCGTTTCTGAAAGAGACCAGGCTGCCGCGGCTGGGCACCGTCGACGACATCGCCAACGCCGCGCTGTGGCTGGCCAGCGACGAGGCCTTCGTTACCGGCATCAACCTGCAGATCAGCGGCGGCGCCCAATTGGGCAAGTTCCCGTCGGCCGAGGATTTCGGCTAGGAACGGATCAGTCCGCCAGCACCAGGCCGACCTCGCCCAGCTTGATCAGGGTTTCGGCCCACTCTCCATCGGGTGTGGACTGGCTGGTCACCGCGGCGCCGACCCAGGAGTAGTATTCGCCGCCTGAGCGATACGCCGTCCGCAGCACCTGCGTCATCGACGCGCCGCCGTCAGGCTTGACCAGGCCGACAAGTCCATAGAACGGTCCGCGGTCGCCCGTCTCCAGGGCCAGCAGCGCCTGGTAGCCGCCTGCCGCCGGACTGACGCCCAGCGGCAGCACCGCGCGGATGCCGTCGGCGACGCCGCGGCCGGGTCCGTAGGCGACCGTGAACCGGGTCATCATGTGGCGAAGCTGGCGCAGATCGAGGATTTCCGGGCCGACCGACGTAACCGTCCCAAGCCGCGACAGCGCGGCCCCGAACGACGCGGCCGAATTGGCGTGCTCGGCCAGGTTCTTCGCGTCGGCCGCGAAGCGGCGCCGCAGCTCGGCGTCGGCCTCGGGGTCGGCATCCCGCGCAAAGGTGCCGGACAGCTTGTAGGACACGAAGCCGTCGCGGTCTCCGACCATCAGCACTTCCGGACACTGGCCGGTCAACCCCGCCGCGCCGAGATCGAGATGAAAGCTGCGGCTGTGGGCGCTCGCCGAGGGCAGGCAGGACACCGAGCGCAGCATGTCGATCGCCGGCAGCTCCAGTCGCCGGGCCACGGTCATGCGCCTGCGGGGGTCACCATCGACCCAGGCAAGCGCGGCGTCAACCGTCCGGCGGTAAGCGTCCGGCGCCGACCGGTCGAGTGCCGTGGCGAGATGGACCGGCCGGTCGCCGCAGGTGCAGGCGGGCGCGGACACATCAGGCAGCGTGCCCGCGGCGATGGTCCAGGAATCGGGACCGACATCGAGCGCGACCTCGGCGGTGCCGAGCCAGCAGTCCGGAAAGACCGAGGGACGCGCATCTTCGGTCCGCCCGTTCAGGCCGAACCCGAAGAAGCCGAAGATATAGCGGTCCTGGTGAGCGGCAAGGAAATCCCCCACCGCCGCCCAAACCTCACCCCGATACTCGGGCTCCAGCACCAGGCGCGCCTCCGCGCCGGCGCAGGCGATCGCCGCCCCCTCGTTGCCGTAGAGGAAATACGGTCCCGCGATGCCGGCGGCCTGCAGCCCCTTCAGCAGCCTGGCGCCGTTACACCGCGCATCGCCGCGCCTGCAACGGAGATGCCTGGGGCCAGCCGCCACGGTCAGGCCCGCGACGGGGTCTGGCCGAAGGCCCGCAGATAGTCGAACGGCAGCGGATCGCAGGCACCTGACGTGATGGCCGCCAGCCGATCGGACGCCACCGGCCCGGAGAACTGGGCGTTGCGCATGACGACCCGGTGCCGCAGCTGTTCCTCGACCAACCCGCCCAGCGTCGACCATTCGGCCTCGGACAGGGAATCGACCGAGCCGGCCAGATCGGCGATGCCGCGCAGCATGTGCCCGAATTCGTCGTTGAACACCACGGAACACGCCCTGGCGATCATGCCGTCGATGCCGTCGCGCGAGGCCAGCTTCATGCCTTCGGAATAGAGCGTGCAATAGCCGCCCTCGGTGAACCGCTGCGCGCGCAGCCCGAGCACGCCGTGTTCCTGCCGGTGCCGGGCGCGCAGCGCCTGCAGCCGGTCGTTCTCCGGCCACGCGCCGAGGTCGCGCAGGGCGTCGGCGCTCGGCGTCGTCCCGGACAGCGCCTCGAACACCTCGGCGAAGCCCATATAGTGGATGAACTCCTCGCGCAGCACGTCGACTTCCTCGAGGAACTCGGCCCGGCTGCCCGAGCCGCCGACGCCGTCGAAATTGTCACGCGCCCACAGCAGGCTGGGCAGTGCGCCGTCGAGCAGCTCCTTGTACATCTGCCGGACCAGCCAGAGCCGGTCGGTCTCGGCGGTACGGCGCGGCGAATTCCAGTAGGTGCGGACCACCTCGGCCTCGGCGGCCCACAGCCGCTCGCAGCGGTCGATCAGCGATACGATATTCGGGTTGATGGTCATGCGGTCGCCAGTCTTTCGGCGGTGATCAGATAGTGGCCATTCGTATTGGGCACGGACGGGCCGGTGACTCCGGCGACGCCGTGCTGCGCGCTGCGCTCGAACCGGTCGAGCCGGAAGCCGGCATCCTCGAACAGCGCGCGCAGGCCGTCGGCCGAGCGCACCGGCAAGGCCCAGAAATTGCGCGCATGGTCTCGGGCCATGGCGACGACATCCAGGGCGGCCGCTTCGGACGGCAGCATCGACGGGACCAGCTCGGCCACCCGCGCCACGAAGGCCTCGGCCTCGGCGGCTGAAAAGCGCACGATATCGCCAGGATAGTCGTCGCGCACCCGCTGCACCGTCACAACCCGGCCACCCGGCCGCAGCGCCCGCGCCCACTGCTCCACCAGGCGCCGGCGGGCGCGGTCGTCGAAATTGCCCATGAACGCATGGGTGTAGACGGCGTCGAACGCGCCTTCCGGCAATGGGTCGAGCACGTCCTGATGCTGTGTCTCGACCCGCAGGCCGTGCCGGGCCCCGTACCACTCGCATGTCCGAAGGGGCGTGGCGCAGCGGTCGAGCACCACATAGGTCAGCGGCGGGTCCGAGGGATTGCGGGAATCGGCGATCAGCTTGAGCATGGAATAGTCGGCCGATCCGGTGACCAGCACCTCGCGGAACGACGGATCGTGCCGCGAGCGCGCCAGCTCGGCGGCATAGTGCTCGGCGTGGACGCCCGAGGTCGACATCAGGCCAAGCATCCTCAGGAACTGCCAGGCGCCGTGATACCAGGCGCAACTGCCGCCATCATGGTCATGCTGGCACAGCCCCGGCGCCCAGCCATGCGCGAGCAGCGCCGATTCCAGCAACTCCGCGTCGTCGGGCGTCAGGTCTGCCCGGGAGGCGGCCAAGGGCTTGCTCATCAGTCCACCATGCACATGAACTCGTGGAATTTTCCGTTGGGACCCTTGGGCAGTTCGCCCTCGACCTGTTCGATGGTCACCTCGAACGGATGTTTGATCTTCTGGCGCACCAGCGCCGTGATCCAGGCCCGTTCATCCCCGGTCAGCGGATGGTCTGCGACCACTCTCATCTCCAGCCTTTCCAGGCTGGTCTGGATGATCTGGTACTGCTTGACCAGACGCGTCGCCTCCGGGTCGCGCATGCCGAATTGCGGCCAGAACTTGCTCCCGTCGGGCAGCCGCATCAGGTTGCGCTCGCGGCCGACGATGCGCTTGAGGACACGCAGCCCGCGCTTGCATCCGCAGGCCTCGCCCACTTCGGCATAGTCCCTGATCTCGTAGCGCAGCATGGCAGTGGCGAAATTGGCGAAGTCGGTCACCACCACGCGGCCGATCTCGCCGGGCCCGCAGGGCCGGTCCTGCGCGTCGAGCACTTCCACGACCAGGGTCTCGGCCACGCAATGGTAGTTGCCGTGCGGGCACTGGGCGGCGATGGATCCCATTTCCTCCGAGCTGTACTCGTCATAAAGCGGAATGCCCCAGCGGTCCCGCGTATCGGCCCGGACGTCGTCGGAGAGCGTCTCGCCGATGGTCATGACACATTCGAGCCCCGCCGGCAGACCCGGCGAGTTGTCGAGCAGCGCGCGCAGATTCGACGGATAGGTCAGCAGGTAGGCCGGTTTGTAGCGGTCGAGGAACTCGAGCTGTCCACTGATCGGCACGCTGATCGGCAAGCCGATCGCCGGACCCGTATGGAACAGCGACGAGAGCTGCGCGCCCCAACCCTGGTATTGCACCGGCTTGTCCACGGTGCCCGTCTTGATGCTGGCGCGGATCGCCGCGAACGTCTTTCGCGTATTGAGGTCGCGCCACCCGAGATTGCGGATGGTGACCGCCCCGCGCAGCATGAAGCACGCCGTGGTGCAGCGCACCGCTACCGGCTGTCCGGTGGAGCCCGACGTGCGCAGGGTCTTGACCGGGCCGTGCGCCGTTGGCGGCTCGCAATAGATGCCGTCGGCGTTGCCCTGCAGGTCGGCACGGGTCAGCAGCGGCAGCGATCCGAGCACGTCGAACGCGGTTCGGTGATCGATCTGCAGGCCTCTCAGCCTGGGCGCGAAGAACGCGCTTGCCTCGGCGGCATGGCGCAGGCGCGACGCCAACTGCGCGGCCTGAAGACGCCGCAGCCGCTCGGGCGACATCCATTGGCTTCGCTCCAGCTGGGTCAGATAGGCGAAGACCTGCGCATGCTTCGGATCGATCACCGCCGGCCAGACCAGCGATTGCGAATGGGATTTCAGCACCCCTTTTTACCCCTCGGTTCCTTGAGGGGACACTACATGGTTTCCGAAAAATGCAACATCCCGCGCGTCAAGGTCGCTCAGCCCGGCAGACGGAATGGACGGGCCGTCTCGAAGGCCCGCGCCGCGCGCAGGATCAGGGCTTCGGAGCGCCACGGGCCGACGATCTGCAGACCGATCGGCAGGCCTGATCCAGTAAAACCGCAGGGCACGCTGGCAGCCGGCTGGCCGGTGATGTTGAAGGGGAAGGTGAACGGCGTCCAGGTCCGCTTGTAGGCCTCGCCTTCGGGGCCGTAGATGCCTCGGCCGGCCTTGAACGCCGGCACCGGCGTGACCGGGCACAGCAACAGATCGACGTCCTGGTGGAACCGGGCCATGCGCTGGGCCAGCGCGCCCCGGTCGGCCATGGCCTGGTAATGCCGGAGGATGGGCTGCTGGGCGCCCTTCTGGGCCGAGCGCACCAGGAGCGGGTCGCTCGCCGCCAGCGCCTCCTCGCTCGCTCCCTCCAGGTAGCGCGCGGACATCGGCTGCCAGAGGGCGAGGAAGGTGGCGAGCTGGCTGTCGAAGCCCGGATCGGCGTCGACCACCTCGGCGCCGAGCGCACGGAAGGTTTCCGCCGCGTCCCTCAACGCCCCGGACACCTCCGGATCGAACGGAATCAGCCGCGTGCCGTCCCAGAATGCCATGCGCAGGCCCCTGACGCCGTCATCAAGGCCGGCGGCGAAGTCGGCATCGGGCGCCAGGGCGAGCGGATCGCGCAGGTCCGGCTGGGCGATGACGTTCATCATCAGCGCCGCGTCGGCGACCGTCCGGGTGATCGGCCCGGCCTGCGAGATCAGCGCCGAGACGCCGCCCGGATTGTTCGGCACCCGGTTCTGGGTCGGTTTCAGGCCGAACACGCCGCAGAACGCCGCCGGAATGCGGACCGAGCCGCCCGCGTCGGTGCCCACATGCAGCGCGCCCATGCCGAGCGCGCAGGCCGCCGCCGCGCCGCCCGACGAGCCGCCCGGCGTCTTGTCCAGGTCCCACGGATTGCGGCTGACGCCGTAAAGCGCGCTGTCGGTGACGCCCTTCCAGCAGAATTCGGGCGTCGCGGTCTTGCCCAGGATGATGCCGCCCGCGCCGCGCAGCCGCGCGGTGACCGGCGCGTCCGCGTCCGCCCGGTGCGAGGCCGGGATCACCGGCGAGCAGTTGCGGCTGGGCCAGCCCTTGACGTCGATATGCTCCTTGATCGACAGCGGCACGCCGTCGATCGGCCCCTTGGGCTTGCATCTGGCCCAGCGCGCCTCGGACTTCCCCGCCTGCTTCAGCGCGCCCTCGCGGTCGAGCAGGATGAAGGCGTTGACGCCCTCGTTGCGCGCGTCGATGCGCTCGAACACCGCCTCGGCCACCTCGACCGGCGACAGCGTGCGGTCCCTGTAGCCGGCAACCAGGTCGATCGCGGAGAGATGGGCAAGGTCGGTCATCGCAGCCTCCTCAGAATCCCAGCGCCTGGCCGTCGTCGATGCGGACGCCGGCGCCGGTCATGAAGTCGCCGGCCTCGGAGGCGAGCAGCAGCAGCAGGCCGTTCAGGTCCGTATCCTTGCCGATCCGGCGCATGGGCCAGCCCTTGATGTCCTTCTGGCCGGCTTCGCTGTCGTAATACTCGCTGTTGATGTCGGTGCGGATATAGCCCGGGTTCATGGCGTTCACCCGGATGCCGTAGCGCGCCCATTCCAGCGCCATCACCTGGGTCATCATCTGCACCGCCGCCTTCGACATGCAGTAGGTGATGCCGCCCTTCAGCTCCACATAGGAGTGCATCGACGCGACGTTGACGATGCGGCCGGGCGCGCCGCGGTCGATCATCCGCCTGGCCACCTCCTGGCTGAGGAAGAACGGCGCGCGCAGATTGGTGTCCATCACCTGGTCGTATTCTTCCTGGCTGACCTTCTGGGCCGCCTTCATGATGGTGATGCCCGAATTGTTCACCAGGCACCAGATCGGCCCGACCTTCTCCTCGGCCTCGGCGATGGCGGCGGCGCCCGCCGGCAGGTCGGTGACGTCGAAGACGATCGGATAGGCGGCGCCGCCGGCGTCCTCGATCTGCTTCGCCAGGGCATCGAGGCGCTCCCGGCGCCGGCCGGTGATTACCACTTTCGCGCCCGCTTCCGCCAGGCACAGCGCGAACTGGCGGCCCAGGCCGCTGGTGGTGCCGGTGATGAAGCAGACCTTGCCGGTCAGGTCGAAACTGGGCAGCGCCATGGACAGTCCCCGTCTGGTTCGTTCGGGCGAACGCTATTGGTCCGGCCCGTCAGCGTCAAGCAAGCGGACCCTGAACGCGGCGCGAATGGCATCAGCGGCCCTGTGGATATCTGCTAACATCGTCGCCGAATCACCAGAAGCGCCGCGCGATGCGACGGAGCCGGTTTCTCAATCACACCTCGGGGAAAGATCATGGATTTCGAGTTTAGCGACAAAGTGAAGGAATTGCAGGAGCGCGTCGCCTCCTTCATCTACGAGCATGTGGTGCCGGCCGAGAAGGTCTACGCCCAGCAGGTCGAGGACGGCGGCCGCTGGTGCGTGCCGCCGGTGATGGAGGAGTTGAAGGCCAAGGCCAAGGCCGCCGGCCTGTGGAACATGTTCCTGCCGGAATCGCGCAAGGGCTTCGGCCTGAGCAACCTGGAATACGCGCCCATCGCCGAGCTGCTCGGCCATTCGGGCCTGGCGTCGGAGGCGTTCAACTGCTCGGCGCCCGACACCGGCAACATGGAGATCCTCGAGCGCTACGGCTCCGACGAGATCAAGGAAAAATGGCTCAAGCCGCTGCTCGACGGCGAGATCCGCTCGGCCTTCGCCATGACCGAGCCGCTGGTCGCCAGCTCGGACGCCACCAACATCGAATCGAGCATCGTCCGCGACGGCGGCGACTACGTCGTCAACGGCCGCAAATGGTGGACGTCGGGCATCATGGACCCGCGCTGCAAGGTGCTGATCTTCATGGGCAAGACCAACCCGGACGCACCCAAGCACCAGCAGCAGTCGCAGATCGTCATCCCGCGCGACACGCCCGGCATCACCATCAAGCGCTCGCTGCCGGTGTTCGGCTACGACGATGCGCCGCACGGCCATGGCGAGGTGCTGTTCGAGAACGTGCGCGTGCCGGTGTCCAACATCCTGCTGGGCGAGGGCCGCGGCTTCGAGATCGCCCAGGCGCGGCTGGGACCGGGCCGCATCCATCACTGCATGCGGTCGATCGGCACCGCCGAGCGGGCGCTGGAGCTGATGTGCGCCCGCGCCGACAGCCGCGTCGCCTTCGGCTCCAGGCTGTCCGAGAAGGGCGTGGTCGAGGAACAGATCGCCAACAGCCGCATCGAGATCGAGCAGGCGCGCCTGCTGGTGCTGAAGGCGGCGTGGATGATGGACAAGTACGGCAACAAGGTGGCCCGCAGCGAGATCGCCCAGATCAAGGTGGCGGTGCCCAACATGTGCATGAAGGTGCTCGACCGGGCGATCCAGATCCACGGCGGCGGCGGCGTCTCGTCGGACTTCCCGCTGGCCCGCGCCTTCGCCGGCCAGCGCACCCTGCGGCTCGCCGATGGCCCCGACGAGGTGCATCGCCGCACCGTGGCGCAGGTCGAGCTGAAAAAACAGCGCGAGAAGCGCGAAAGGCTGCACAATCTCGCCGCGGAATGACTATATTCAATCCCATCCACAACCCTCAACTTCACGCGGGCCCCAGGGTCCGCGTTTTCTTTTCCGGCGCCGGTCGTCCGCGCGGGACTCATCCGTGAGGCGGCGGCGTCCGTAACACCCCTGCGGAGGCCGGAAGATGACGTGGATCCTGGTAGCAAGTGCGTTGGCGGTCTGGGCGGCGATGACGCTGCTGTGGCTGGTCAGCCTGGTCCGCCACGACGCCAGCATCGTCGATGCCTTCTGGGGACCCGGCTTCGCGCTGGTCGCCGGCACGGCGCTGGCGCTGACGCCCGCGCCGACCGGCCACGCCGTGCTGCTCGGCGCCATGACCGCGCTGTGGGCGTTCCGGCTGGGCTTCCACCTGCTGCGCCGCAACCTGCTGCACGGCGAGGACCGCCGCTACCGCGCCATGCGCGAGGCCGGCGGGCCGGGCTGGCCGCGGCGCAGCTACGTCACCGTGTTCCTGCTGCAAGGCGCGCTGATGTGGCTGATCTCGCTGCCGCTGCAGGTCGGCATCTTCCTGTCGCCCGAAGACGCGCTGCACCATCCGCTGACCCTCGCGGGCGCGGCGCTGTTCCTGTTCGGCTTCGTGTTCGAGGCGGTGGCCGACGCCCAGATGTGGCGCTTCAAGCGTGACCCGGCCCACGCGGGCCGGGTGATGGACCGCGGCCTGTGGCGCTTCAGCCGGCATCCCAACTATTTCGGCGAGGCCTGCGTCTGGTGGGGCCTGTGGCTGGCCGCCTGCGCGTCGCCCTGGGCGGCGCTGACGGTGTGCGGCCCGATCATCGTGACGGTGCTGCTGACCCGGGTCTCCGGCGTGCCCATGGCCGAGCGCAACATGCGCGAGACAAGGCCCGAATACCGCGCCTATGCCGAGCGCACCAGCACCTTCATCCCCTGGCCGCCGAAGGGCTGAGGGCGTTCAAGGAGGAAGCCGCTGCCGCGGCTTGCCCCTCATCCGGCGCTGCGCGCCACCTTCTCCCACAAGGGGAGAAGGGCTGACGACGTGCTCCGGCGGATTCCCTCTCCCCTTGTGGGAGAGGGTTAGGGTGAGGGGTAGCCGGCGCTTCGATGCCCCGCCACCGACATCCACCAGATGCCCCACCCCCAGACGCAGAAAGGGCGCCCCGAGGGGCGCCCTTCCGTTTTGGTTCGTCCGGTCGGGACGGTGGTGCCGGGTCCTAGAAGTGGAGCCGGACGCCGCCGCTGATGACGTGCTCGCTGAAGCTTCCGCCGATTTCGCCCGAGTAGTCGAGATACAGGCTGAACATCTCGGAAACCTTGCCGCTGACGCCGGCGCCGAAGATGACCGTGGTCTCGCGCGGCACCTGGCCGAAGACGGTGAAGCTCGTGCCCGGCGCACCCTGGAACCCAGAGGTGATCGGACGGAGATCGTCTTCGAACTCGTTGGCGATACCGACGCGGACATAAGGCATCCAGCCGCCGCCGTTGCCGGCCAGGAACGTCTTGGACAGACGCAGCTGGGCGGTACCGCGGACACTCTTGACCGACTGGCCGTCGACATCCAGGAGGAACACGGCCGCGTTGCCGGTGCCGGTCTCCGAGAAGCCGTCCTGCTTCACCTTGGCGTAGGACAGGGCCAGTTCAGGCGACAGCTTCCAGCCGGAGTTACCCATGTCGAAGCTGTAGCCGCCCTTGCCGTAGAAGTAGGTGATGTCGCCGTCATAGTCGGCGGTGGCGATCTGCGAGACGTTGCCGATGCCGCTGCCGAACTGGATGTTGCGGATGCTCTCGATGTTCATGTCACCGATGCCGCCGCCGGCGTTCACGAACCAGCTCTGGGTGAAGTAGCTGATGTAGCCGCCCACCTGCCAGCTGTCGACGTCGCCTTCCTTGGTGCCGTTCTTGGCGTCGACGTCGGAGTTGCCGAAGCCGCCGAGGATACCGATCAGGAAGTTGGGGTTGATCAGGTAGTCGAAGCCCGCATAGCCGGTCAGGGTCTCGTACTTGTACTCCAGCCAGCCCTCGTCGCTGCCGTCGTCGATGTTGGCGTTGCCCCACGATCCGGCGAGCCAGAAGGTGGCGCGACGGTCGCTGGCGCTGGAGCCGACCGCGGAGTCGTCACCCACGTTCATCACGACGCGGTTCTGTTGACCGCCCGAGAAGCCCTGGGCTTCGATGGTCCGGATGTAGGCCTGCTGCTCGGCGCCACGGGCGATCGAGAAGCCGACTTCGTTGAAGGCGTTGTACCACTCGGGGTGCAGCGCATCCAGGGCAGCCGGGATGTCGGTCGCCGTGCCCACCAGGGCGATGGCGGCGTGCAGCGGATCCTCGTTGAGGCCGTACTTGGTGAGCGTGTCGAGATACTCGCCGGTCAGAGTCTGGTTGAGTGTGGTGCCCTTGGGCTCGAAGTTCGGGATCGAGATGATCCGCACCCGGTCCGGCAGGTACTGCAGATAGGCCTTCAGCAGCTGCTGGCGAACCTCGGTGACGGTTTCGTCTTCCTCGGTCGTCGGATCGTCGGCCACCGCGTAGCGAACGACCACCGCGCCGTCGTTGGGACCGCCGTCGAAGCCCTTCTCGTCGAACTTACCGGTGACGCCGCCCTCGGCCACGATGATATCCCAGACCTTCGCGTCCTTCGAGAAGTCGGCGTTGTTCTTGGCGATACCCTTCGCGTCCACATCGGCGATGCCGTCGGGGATGGCGTAGAGCGGGTTCGGAATGAAGCACGAGTCGGCGCCGTCCGGATCATCGCCGCAGCCGGTCTTGTCCGGATCGACGATGGTCGGCGACTGGCTGTTGTCGACCAGGTCGACGAACTCGCCGTCGAGGCGGATATCCAGACGGCCGTCGACCGTGGCGTTGCCGTCGAGCACCGTGGAGACCTTGTAGGACACGCCGTCCGGAACACCGTCCGCACCGCCCTTGCCAGCCACGATGGTGTCGACCTTGGTCTTGGTTTCGCCATCGACAACGATGGTGAAGTCGTTGACGCCGTCGCCCTTCGTGCCGTCGGTAACCTTGCCGTCGGCGCCCTGGGTGACCAGATCGACCGGACCCGGACCCTTGGTGTCGAAGGTCGAGCCGGTGAACGCGGTGGTGACGCCGGACTTCTTGACCAGCAGCAAGTCGCCCTTGCCGTCATCCTTCAGGTCGGCCTGGAACTGGCTGCCCCAGTTGGTGACGACCTCGCGGCCAGCCTGGTTCTTGAAGACCTGGTTGCCCTTGGCGTCCTTCGACTCGTCCACATCCTTGGTGGCCGGGTCATCCGCGACCGCGATCTTGTAGTTGGTGACGCCGGTTGCCCTGCCATCCATCTTGACGTTGCCGACCACGGTCAGCGTGCCGATACGGGTGATCTCGTCGCCCGGGGCCAGCGTCGCGTAGCGCGGGCTGTCGGTGGTGAAGTCGAACGGTCCGGCGAACTCCTCGGCCACCCAGCCCGCGGGCAGGGTGATCGTGGGATACAGCTTGCCGGCATCGTCCACGGTGTAGAGCAGGTCGACCTTGACCGGCGGATCTTCCTCGTCTTCGGCCGGAACGAACTTGAAGTCGTCAGTACCGTCGCCCTTGGTCGCGTCGGTGATCTTGCCATCCTCGCCCTGAGTGATCAGATCGCCCGGAGCCGTGCCGATGATCAGCGAACCGCGCGCCTCGGAGAACAGCGTCTGGCTGACGATGTTGTCTTCGTCGGCGCCCACCAGGAAGGTCTTGTCGCCCTGGACGGCGCCGCTCAGGTTGACGCCGCCATTGCCGCCATTGGCGCCGGGGTTGGTCACGATCGTGCCGTGGCCGCCCAGGATGCCGCCGGACAGGACGTCCACGACCGGAGAGGTCAGGACCGCCTTGCTGTTGGTGTTGACGTCGAAGGTCGACGGCTCCAGTTCGCCCTCTTCCTCGTCGGTCGGTTCGCCCGGGATTTCGGTGATCACCGTGCCGCCGATGTTGAGGCGGCCATTGTCGACGATGGTGCCGACCGTGCCGGAGATCATGGCGATGGTGTCGTCACCGGTGGCGGCTTCCTCGTCGAGGACGCCGTTGCCGTTGCCGTCGACATCCACCAGCGTCCACAGGTTGGTGCCGTCGATCTTGACGTTGCCGTTGAGGCTCCAGGTGCCGACCGGGAATGGCTGGTTCTCCAGCACCGGGTTGCCGATGGCAGCGGACATCTCGATACCGTCCTCCGGACCGACGCTGTAGATGTCGTCCTGGGTGAGCCGGTCGTTCACATACATCACCTCCGCTTCGGTGATGTTGCTGGCCAGGTCCTGGTAGCCTTCGCCGAACAGGATGACTGCGTCGAGCCCGGTATCCACGTTCGGGGTCGATACGAAGCCCACGGCGGTGCCGCCGGCGGATTCGTCCACGTCCTTGGTGGTCGGGTCGTCCTTGATCAGGCCGAGGACCCCGGCGGTCTCCAGCGTCTGGCCGAGATTGACATCGCCGTTCAGGGTCGAGCCGATCTCCAGGGCCAGCACGTCGTCGCCGGCCTGGGTCCAGATGTGGCCGTTGATGGTGCCGCCCGCGAAGTTGGCGACATACTCGTTGCCTTCGCCGCCCAGGATCGCGAAGCGGTTGCTGAGCTGCTGCGGCGGAACCGCATCCTTGGCTTCGTTCACGTCCTTGGTGGCCGGGTCATCCGGGACTGCCGGAATTTCGGCCGAGAAGGTGTTGGCGCCGTTGATCTCACCCCAGTTGAAGATGAAGACCTCGAGGCCCACCTCGCCCTCACGGGTGTCGATGGCCGCGACCGGATCGGCGCCCTTGCCGTTGATGTAGTCCAGGGCGCCCTTCGATTCGTCCACGTCCTTCGTGGCGGGGTCGTCCACCAGCGGCGTCGGCAGGGTGCCGAGGTCGGTGGCGCTGATCTCGCCGAAGTTGTCGATCTGCACCGAGTCTTCGCCGCCGTTGATCGGGCCGTCCTCGTAGAGGTAGCCGGCCTCGCCGCCGGTGATCAGGCCGTTGGTGTCGTTGACGATGTAGGTCGACTGGCTGCCGTCCTCGCCGTTGAAGTCGCTGCCATCGGTGATGCCGGTGTGCTTGCCGATGATCTTGCCGTCATTGTAGACGACGCTGCGGTTGGCGGTGGTGTGGATGCCGTCGTCGTTCTGGCCCTGGATCAGCGAGTTGGTGTAGTTGCCGACGAAGAGGTCCTCGCCGCCGACGTCGATACCGTCGTCCTTGCCGATGATCCGGCCCTCGTCGAGGTCCTCGCCGAAGCCTTCGGACAGGTTCTCGATGTTGGTCCAGACGGAGCTGCCGCTACCGAGGTTCGAGGAGATGCCGTCGCTGTTCTGGCCGGTGATCGTGCCGCCGATGTTATCGACGAACAGATCGCCATTGGTGTTGTCGATGCCGTCCCAGAAGCCGGTGATCGAGCCGTAGCTGAGGATCTCGTTGTTGCCGCCGCTGTTGATGTCGATGCCGTCGCCTTCCTGGCCCCAGATCGAGGCGTTGTCGTCGAGCGAGGTGCCGTTCTGGATGTCGTTGTTGCTGCCGTCGAGTTCGATGCCTTCGTCCTCGCCGGTGATGCTGCCGGTGCTGAAGACGGAGTTGCTGTTGCCGTCGATCTCGATGCCGTCATCGCTCTCGCCGATGATGGAGCCATTGACGTTGTCGATGTCGTTGGAGTTGCCGTCGACTTCGATGCCGTCATCGCCGCCGACCACGGTGCCGCCATCGATGTCGACGACGTTGCTGTCGCCCTCGATGTCGATGCCGTCGTCACCGCCATCGATCAGGTTCGAGCTGTAGATGTAGTTGCTGTTGCCGTTGGCCTCGACGCCGTTGTTGCCGCCGAGCACCTGGCTGTAGTTGTACAGGCTGTTGCCGCCGGTATCGAAGTCGACGCCGTCGTCACCGCCCTGGATCAGGTCGTTGTTGGTGACGACGTTCCCGGAACCGCTGAGCACGGAGACACCGTCATTGGTGCCGGTGATGGTGTTGCTGTTGGTGACCCCGTTCGTCGAACCGTTGATCTCGACGCCGTCATCGCCGCCGTTGATGGTGCCGGTCGAGGTGTTGGTCAGTATGTTGCCGCTGCCCAGCTGGACGCCATCGTCAGTGGTGCCCTTGACGGATCCGCTGTTGGTGATGGTGTTGCTGCCGACAGCCACGATGCCGTCCTGCTGGCCCAGGATCCAGTTGCTGTTGGTGATCGTGTTGCCGAAGTCGGCGTTGATGCCGATGTTGCCGGCGTCGATTTCGCCCGAGTTGGTGATCGTGTTGCCGTCGTCGACGTCGATGCCGATGTTGCCGGCGTCGATGTCGTCGGTGTTGGTGATCTTGTTGAGATCGTCACCGTCGATGCCGTTGTTCTCGCCGGTGATGTTGCCGTTGTTGGTCACCTCGTTCGAGTCGTTCACCACGATGCCGTTCCAGCCCTTGATGTTGCCGGTGCTGGTGTTGGTGATCGTGTTGCTGTCGACGGCGTTGATGCCGTCGCCGTCGTTGTTGTCGTCGCTGTCGGCGGTGAGCGTGCCGGTGTTGACGATCGTGTTCAGGCTGCCGGCCTCGATGCCGTTGTCCTTGGCGATGATCGTCACGGGCGAGTTGTTCTCGATGTAGTTCTTGTCGCCCGCCACGATGCCGTCGTCGCCGGCGGTGATCGTGCCGTTGTTGACCACTTTGTTGTCGTCGTCGACCACGATGCCATCGTTGGTGACGGTGATGATGCCGTCATTGAGGATGTCGTTGCGGTCGTCGCCAACGATGCCGTTCCAGCCGGTGATCGTGCCGTTGTTCTCGACATTGTTGTCCGACGTCACGGTGATGCCGTTGCCGTCGCTGTTCTTGTCGGTGTCGGCGTTGATGGTGCCGTTGTTGATGATGGTGAAGAAGCCCTGGTCGGCCACGATGCCGTCATCCTTGGCGTTGATCGTGCCCAGCCAGACCAGCGATTCATAGGCATTCACCAGCCCGCCATACTCGTACTCGATGCCGTCGTCGCCGGCATTGATGACCGTATTGGCGTTGTGTTGGAAGGTGTTGCCGTCCACGTCCACCAGGATGCCGTCGGCGCCCGCGTCGATCTTGACGTTGGTCAGGTCGACGTCGTTGCCCGTCCCGCTGTCGAACCACACGCCGTTCTGGCCAGCGTTGATGGTCGCGGCGATGTCGACGAAGTTCTGGTTGCCGTTGATCTGGATACCGTCCTTGCCGGCGATGACGTCCTTCGAGGTGACGTTGTTCTGGTTGCCGTTGATGTTGATGCCGTCGTCATTGACGCTGCTGATGTCGTCGACGGCGAACACGTTGTTCTGGTTGCCGGTGATGCCGACGCCCGCGCCGCTGACCGTGGCGATGTCGTCGAGCGACGTCACCGTGTTCTGGTTGCCGGTGATGCTGGCGCCGCCGAGCAGGCCGTTGATGTCGGCGCCACCCACGTTGTTCTGGTTGCCCAGGATGATCACGCCTGGATCGCCGTTGATCGAGCCGGTGGCGCTGACGTTGTTGAACGCGCCCTTGATATCGACGCCGTCGCCGGTGCCGTCGCCGGCGCCGGGGAAGCTGTCGCCGTTGATGTCGCCATCCACCCTGACGATGTTGTTCACGCCGACGATCGCGACGCCGTCGTCACCGCCGGTGACCGTGCCGGAATCGACGGTGTTGTTGTCGCCGAGGATGCCGATGCCGTCGCCGGACGTGCCGGTGGTGGTGCCGTCGATGTCGATGTCGTTGGAATCGCCATCGATGTAGACGCCGTCATCGGTGCCCGAGACGTTGCCGTCGGCCTCGATGGTGTTGTTGTCACCCTCGACGTTGACGCCGTCACCGGCAAAACCGGTGATATCCTCGCCGGTCACGGTGTTGTTCGAGCCGTCGATCACCACGCCAGCGGTACCGCCGGAGATGTCGGCATCCTCGCCGGCCGCGGCGACGCTGTTGTTGTTGCCCGAGACATCGACGCCGTTGCCGTCGCGGCCGGTGATGTCGCCGAACGCCACGACGCTGTTGTTGATGCCCTCGATCTCGACGCCGTCGTCTTCGCCGGTGATGGGGCCGCCCGAGAGCACGTCGTTGCCCAGCCCGAAGATGTTAACGCCGTCATTGGCGGTCGACAGGATGGCGCCGTCGGTCGTCACCGAGTTGTTGTTGCCGTTCAGGCCGACGCCGGGGCCGTCCTCGCCGCTGATCGTCGCGGCGTCGATGGTGTTGCTGTTGCCGTTGATGACGACGCCGCCGCTGCCGGTGCCGCTGACGCCGATGTCTTCACCGCTGACGGTATTGTTGTTGCCGTCGATCAGAACGCCGTGGCCGTAGCCGGCCTGCTCGACGTCGCCGATGATGTCGCCGTCCACCTGGATGGCGTTGTTGTCGCCGGCGATGTAGATCGCGTCGCCGTCGCCGGACACCTTCGTGGCGTCGACATTGTTGCTGTCGCCGTCGATGTCGACGCCGCTGTCGCCGCCGAAGATTTCTCCGGTGTCGATCAGGTTGCTGTCGCCGTCGATCCTGACACCATCGTCGAATCCGCCGTTGATGCTGGTCGAGGTCACTTCGTTGTTGTTGCCGGTGATCGCGACGCCAGTGTCCTCGCCGCTGATCGAGCTCGCCGCGCTGACCGAGTTGCTGCTGCCGGTGATCACCACGCCGTCGCCGTCTTCGCCGCTGATGAACGCGCCGGAGTCGACGATGTTGCCGGTGCCCGAGATGACCACGCCGTCATCGGTGCCCGCCATCGCGGTGGTCGAGGAGACCTGGTTGGCGTTGCCGTCGATGACGACCGCGTCCTCGCCGTAGATCGCACCGGCGCTGGTGACCACGTTGGAGGTGCCGGTGATGTCGACGCCATTGCCGTCGCCATCGTCATCGCTGTCGCCGTCGATGTCGCCGACGGTGCTCGCGACCGTGTTGTTGTTGCCGTTGCTGATCACCACGCCGCCGTCGGTGCCGCTGATCGAGGCGCCGCTGACGTCGTTGTTGTTGGAGTTGGTGATCACCACGCCCGGATCGCCGCTGATGGCGCCGCCGACAGTGACGGTGTTGCTGCCGCCGCCGAAGATATCGACGCCGTCGCCGCCGAACGCGTCGTCGATGTCGCCGGTCACGTCGCCGTCGACATTGACCACGTTGCCGGTGGCGGTCTCGAGGTAGATGCCGTCGTCCTCGCCGCTCACGTCGCCGTCGATATCGACGCTATTGGTGTTGCCGCCGATGTGGATGCCGTCGTCGCCGCCCTGCAGGTCCAGGTCGTCGGTCGAATCGAAGGTGTTGCTGTCGCCGTTGATCTCCAGCGCGTCGCCGGTGCGGCCCTTCAGCTCGGGATCGATGCCCGCGCCGCCCTCGTAATCGACGTCGTTGTCGTCGCCGTCGAGCACGATGCCGTCATTGTCGCCCCACACGGTCACGCCGTCCTCGATCTCGAGGCTGTTGTCGTCCTCGAGGAAGATGCCGTCGCCGCCCTTGCTCAGCGTCGTGGTGACCTTGGTCGTGCCGCTCAGCTCGATGTCGTTGTCCTCGTCGGAATAGATGCCGGCGCCGGTGCCGCCCTCGATGAGGCCGGAAAAGCTGAGGAAATCGTTTTCTTCATCGTTCAGGGCGACGCCGTTGGTGCCGCCTTTGATGTCGCCGTAGTTCTCGATGTAGTTCTGCTCGCCGTTGACCTGGATACCGTCCTCGCCGGCGACGATGTTGCCGTCCGCCTCGTTGGTGACCAGGTTGCCGAAGCTGAACGGACCCTTCTGGCCGTCCATGACGATGCCGTTACCGCCGATCGAATTGATGTCGCCGCTGTTGGTGACGACGTTCGAGTGGCCGACATTGATGCCGTCGCCGCCACCTTCATTGTCGTCGTCGGCGTTGATGGTGCCTTCGTTGTCGATGATGTTGTAATGCTCGGCGACGATGCCGTCGTCATTGGCGGTGATGGTGGCTTCGCTGTCGTTGTCGATGAGCTGCTCACCGCCCGGGATGCCCAGGCCGCTCTTGGCGTCGATGCCGTCGTCGGCCGCGATGATGGTGTTGCCGTTGTAGATTTCCTGCTGGTCGTAGCCGTTCTTGACCAGGCCGAGCAGGCTCAGGCCGTCGACGCTGGCGTGAATGCCGTCGCCGCCGGCGCCGTTGTCCTGGTTCTCGTCGTCGCCGCTCTCGAGCGTGGTGTTGTCGATATCGTCGATAAAGGTGTCGCCGCGGGTGTCGATGATGCCGTCGTTGACGATCGTGTTGCTCTCGCCGATCACCTGGATGCCGTGGCTGTCGCCGTTGGCGTCCTCGCCGGAGGCGATGATGCCCTGGTTCCGGATGAAGTTGTTGGCGTCGGCGTGGATGCCGTCGCCGCCGGTGGGGCCCTCGCCCGGCAGGCCGCCGGCCACGATCACGGCGTCTTCGCCGTTGGTGACGGCGAAGTCGTCATTGACGCGGATGCCGTGGCGCCCGGCCTCGATGGTGCCCTGATTGTCCACCACCTCGGGGAAGTACCCCTTGATGCCGAACAGCAGGTCGAGCGGATCGTCGATCTCGCCCAGGCCGTTGACGTCCTGGCCGAGACCGGCGTTGAAGTCGGAACCGAAGCCGTCGTCGTTATAATTGTCGTAGTGGATGCCGTCGCGGCCCGCCACGATCAGCGAATCGTTGTCCGACTGGTAGCCGGATTCGAACTCGCCGAAGCCCGCAGGCAGGTCGCCGTCGACCTCGTCGGTGTGGATGGTGGTGAAGCGGACGCCGTCGCCGCCGGCATAGATCTCGCCGCCCTGGTTGCGGACGTCGCTGTTGGTGTTGGACACCAGCACGCCGTCGTCGCCGGCGCGGATGATGCCGTCATTGTCCAGATCGTTGCCGGTGCCGTCGGGGTCGCCGAGGAAGTCGCCGCCATTGGCCGCGTCGAGGCCGGTCGTGACCTGGTCGTCGCCCAGCAGGCGCACGCCGTCGCCGCCGGCATCGACCACGCCGCCGTCGTCGATGTCGACGGTGTTGTTGTCGGCGCCGCCGTCCTGGCCGTTGACGACGATGCCGTCGCCGTTCTCGACGTCCACCAGGCCGCCGTCCTCGACAGTGACGCTGTTGTTGTCGTTGTCATCGCCGACAGTGCCGACGACGATGCCGTTGCCGCTGCCGGTGACCAGCACCTGGCCCTGGTCGCCGATGGTGACGGTGTTGTCGTTGGTCGAGCCAGGGCCGTCGAAACCGTCGGTCAGCGAAATGCCGTCACCGCCGCCCGTCGTCTTGACATAGCCCGCGCCGCCGGCGCCGCCGATGGTGATGGTGTTGTCGTCGTCGACGTTGATGCCGTCATTGGGGTCGGAGTTCACCTCCGCGCCGCCGTCGATCAGGATGATGTTGTTGTCGTCGACGAGAATGCCCGGGTCGCCATAGACCTTGGAGCCGCCGGTGACTTGGATGTTGTTGTTGTCGTTGCCCTGGATGCCGTCGCCGCCGCCGCTGCTGTCGGTGTCGCCCTTGACGATCGACGCGCCCTGGACCAGCAGCTTGCTGCCGGTGCCGAGGTCGATGCCGTCGTCCTTGCCGCGGATGGTGGCGCCGCCGTCGATGGTGATGTCGGTGCCCGAGCTGGGTTCGAAGACGTGGATGCCGTCGGCATTGGTCGCACCGTTGCCTTCGACGATGCCCTTGCCGGAAATATTGATGATGGTGTTGTTGCTGGCGATGCCCGTGTCGCCGAGCTCGATACCGTTGGCGCCGCCGGTGATCAGGCCGGTGGTGCCCGGACCGAACGTCACGGTGAGCTTGACGTCGTCGCTGGTCGGCGAGATGTCGATGCCCGCGGCGGTGGCGCCGCCCTTCACGGTGCCGTCGCCCGAATAGTTGACGATCGACTTGTCGCCGACGATCAGGATGCCGTCCTCGATGTCGCCGATGATCTTGCCGTCATTGTCGACGGTCAGGGTGGCGCCGCCGGTGCCGGTGAACTCGATGCCGCGGTCCTCGCCGTGGATCTCGCCCAGCGTGCCGTTGTTGACGTTGGTCCAGCCGCTGGCGTTGATGCCGTCGCCGCCATCGACCGTCGCCGCGCCCGGGGTGCCGCCGGAGATGATGTAGGCGGTTTCCTTGCCCTGCAGGCCGTTGTTGATGGTGTTGACGTTGCCGCTGGTGCCGCCCGAGACCTCGATGCCGTGGTCGCCGTCGTCGTCGCCGCCGCCGCTGATCACGCCCGAATTGGCGCCATTGCCGTTGTCGAAGTTGTTGACGGTGTTGTTGATGCCGTCGATGTCGATACCGTCGGCCGTGCCGCTGATCTTGCCGCCGCCGACGATGTCCGACGCCTTGGTGAAGCCGTTGTTGACGGTGTTGCCGTCGCCCTCGATCACGATGCCGTCGCCCGCCGTGCCGGTGACGGTGCCCACCGTCGTGCCGCCGAAGAACAGATCGAACACGAACACCGTGTTGTTGTTCGAGGTGCCATCGGTGCCGCTGCCCAGGTCGATGCCGACGCCGGCGCTCGCCACGCCGTCCTCGAGCACGCGAATGTCGAAAGCGTCGTAGCCGTCGGCGTCGAATCCGCCAGCGCCGCTGGAGCAGATGATCGGATTGCCAACGCCGTCGCCGGTGCCGGTAGCGGTCGAGCACGTGGCGATCGCGGGGCTGCTGTCCACCAACGCGAACGTCGCGACGGTCAGAGCGACGGCGGTCATGGCGCCGCGCGTCACGAACTTCGCGGTGCCCCGCGCGCCGGCATCGACGGCCAGGCGCGAAACGGTGTTCAGCAGCGTGTTCTTTTCGTTGGAGAGATTCATCGATCTCGACTCCCTATTAAGCGGAAACAGCAGCAAAAGCGCCCTTTGCGGGCGCCGCGGATTGGAATATCCCGGCCAGTTGGCCATGGCGCGTGATGGAACACAACGCCAAAAGTTGACACTTTCGGTGACAGATCAAGCAGATCGGCTCCTCATAACCCCTCCCGGAGGTCGTACCCAACAGCGGAACGCTTCCCTTACCCCACGGCGCCGAAGGCTTTGGGCCTTTCGGTCGACGTTATTAATACGCTGCAGTAATGTCGCTTTGCAAGCCCCCGAAGTCGGGAATACCAAAAATTTTATGAACTTAGCGGCGGAAATCCGAGGCCTGGCCCATGTTTTCGCCATAGTTTCGGCCCCGGACGGTATCATGGTCCCACGAGACTGTGGCGCAAATACAACACAACGGGAGAATCGACATGGCGAGCAAGCAGCCGGCGGCCGGAAAACCGGCGGAAACCGGGCACTCCGGGGGCGACGATGCGCTGGGCCGCATCGTTACGGAGGTGCAAAGCGACGTCTTTCTCATCGGCATCGACCGGCCGAGGAAGCTGAACGGCTTCACCAACAAGATGCTGGACGAGCTGTCGCGGGCCTATGCCGACTACGAGGCCGGGCCCTGGCGCTGCGCGGTCTTGCACAGCACCGGCAAGCACTTCACCGCCGGGCTCGACCTGCCCAACATCGACCGGACCAGGCCGCTGTTCGACCGCGCCCTGGTCGATCCGGTGGGCCTGCGCCCGCCGCTGCGGACCAAGCCGGTGATCGCCGCGGTGCGCGGCATCACCTTCACCATCGGCTTCGAGCTGGCGCTGGCGGCCGATTTCATCATCTGCGGGTCCGACGCGCGAATCGCACAGCTTGAGGTCAAGCGCGGGCTGATGCCTACCTGTGGTGGCACGCCGCGGATGATCGAGCGCGCCGGCTGGGGCAACGCCATGCGCTGGCTGCTCACCGGCGACGAGATGGACGCCCGGACCGCGCTGCGGCTGGGGTTCGTGCAGGAGGTGGTCGATCCCGAGGCGGTTCTCGACCGCGCCCTGGTGCTGGCGCGGCGGGTCGCCGAACAGGCGCCGCTGGCGGTACGGGCAGTGATCGCCAACGGCCGCACGGCCCATGTGGACGGCTTCGACGCCGCCACCGCCGAGCTCGACGCCGCCAGCGCCCGGCTGCGCGACAGCGACGACATCCAGGAAGGCGTCCGCTCGTTCGTCGAGCGCCGCAAGGCCCGCTTCACCGGCCGGTGACGGTCCCGTTGCCGGCAACCCAAGTAAATGACGATCTCGTTACTTGGCGAGACCGGCGCGCGGCTCAGGCGATGCCGAGCGCCTTGTAGATCGGCATGGTCTTGTCGATCTGGCTCTGGGCCTCGCGGCGGAACTCGGCCTTGTTCTCCTCGGGGTCGCTGATGGCGACGCCGTTGCGCGCCATGCGCTTGCCCTGGGCGGTGAACTGCTCGTAGGCGAAGTCGACGCAGGCCGCGTCGGTCTTGTGGCCGTTCTGGCGCCCCAGCAGCACGAGCTGGCCGATGTTGTTGACGTGGATGCCGCCGCCGGTGACCGGGCTGGCCATGTAGTTCACCTGCCGGCCGGACGGCGCCATGCCGAGAATCTTGCGGTTGAGCGCGTCGGTCCTGGGCCGCGCCGCCTCGACCGTCTCGGCCGGATGCGCCGGCGACGCGTCGCCCTTGCCGACCAGCACCAGGGCCGCCTGCACGACCTGGTTGAAGGTCTTGCCGGTGGGCTTCACCGCCGCCTCGATCTCGCCCAGCGACTTGGGCTGGCCGTCGGCCATGAAGTCGAGCACCGGCTTGTAGACGTCCTCGTTGAGCGTCGCGTTGCCGCGGAAGCCGCTGGCCTCGAGCTTGACGTCGGCGCGCGGCACGTTCAGCACCACCCGCTCGTCGCGCAGCACGTCGAGCTGCTGCATGGCCGGCAGGGTGCGCCCGCCGCGCACCCAGTAGTCGCGGCGGAACTGCTGGTTCAGCATGAAGTCGCGCACGGTCTCGCGGAAGGTGACGTCGGGGATGTCGCGCAGCATGGTCTGCTGCTCGTCGGACAGGTTGAGCGCGTCGATGTGCTCGCGGTAGGTGGCGGTGCAGGCGAAGTTGAGCTTGGCCGACGACAGCATCTTGGCGATCTCGGAGAAGTACATCGGCACCCAGCACTCGTTCAGGTACTCGTGCGCCAGGTAGCTGCGGTCGTTGCCGCGGATGCCCTTGAGGCGCGCGGCGGCATTCGGGTTGGCCTTGCCGTAGAGCGTGTTGGTGGCCATCAGCGCGTCGGCGAAGTCGAGCGCGGCGTCGACCCGCCCCTGCACGCCGATGCCCGGGGCCGACATGGACCCCGCATGCTGGGTCAGCAGGTGGCGGATCGGCGCCACCGTATTCCAGCCGGGATAGGTGTTGTAGCTGATGTAGCAGATGCCGCCGACCTTCAGCTTGCGGCGCAGGAAATCGACGATGTGCCGCATGTTGGCTTCGGAGATCCAGCTCCAGATGCCGTGCAGGCCGATGAAGTCGAAGTCGGGCAGATCGGCGCGGTTGCAGAAGTCGGCGAACGCCTCGTCATACAGCCTGGCGCCGGTGCCGGCGGCGGCCATGTCCTGGGCGAAGGCGGCGTGAGACGGGTTGAAGTCGGTGCCGTACCACTGCGTCGTGCTGGCGGCGGCGTGCATGTTGGCGCTGATGCCATGGCCGAAGCCCAGCTCGCAGGCGGCGCCGATGGCCGGCGGCGCATAGCCGGTCTTGAGCAGCGGCAGCCGGGCCTTCAGCGGGTTCAGCTCGCTGTAATAGCCATAGGTGTAACCGATTTCGACCAGATAGCCTTCAGCCCAATCAGACATGGGATTCCCCCTCTTGTTGCATTCGTTCGCCGGGATTTGCCCACTCGAAGACCCGAAAGCCGCACACGCGCGCGACGTCAATGCCCGTGGCAATGGCGCAGGGCCCCTATTGGAAGGGTCCGCGCCGGAATATCAAGGCCCGTGTTGGGGTCGGGGTCGATATTTCCCGGTTGTGTGGCCGCGCGGCACCGGCCCCGCGACCTCCGATGGATGGCTTCCTCCGCTTCGCCAGGATGTTTCCGGCGGCGAAACGAGATCGGCCGCCTGCGCGGCTAGATGACCACGCGGCCGGCGGCCGTCGCGCCGACTTTCTTGACGACCTGTTCCCTCAGCTTGGCCCGGTCGATCTTGCCGCCGCCGGTGCGCGGGAACTGCTTGACGAACAGATAGCCGCCCGGCGCCTGGGCCGCGCCGACCTTGTCGATGCAGTGGCTGTGGAACGCCTGGGCGTCGGGTTTGCCGCTGGCAATGATCACGGCGATGATGTCGGAGACGCCCTGACGGGTCAGCCCGACCACCGCGGCCTCGCGCACGCCCGGATGGGACATCAGCGCCAGTTCGACCGTCGTCGGCATGACGTCGACGCCGCGGCGCCGCACCACTTCCGACACCCGGCCGCGCAGGTAGACGAAGCCATCGGCATCGATCGCCCCGAGATCGCCGGTATAGCACCAGCCGTCGCGGAAGCCCTCGAAGCGGCCCTGCGGCGCCTCGCTGATCACATGCGGCGAGACGCCCGATCCACGGCACCGCAGATAGCCGGTCACGCCCGGCGCCACCGGCCGGTCCGAGGAATCGACGATCTCGACCTCGACGCCGGCGAACAGCCGTCCGACGCTGTCGGCGTGATCCAGCATGTCTTCGGGGCGCAAGACGCTGATCAGGCCGAAATTCGAGCCGCCATACGCCTCCGAAAAGTTGGGCGTGACCCGGGTGATCATGTCCCGCTTCGCCCGCGCCGCCAGCGGCGTGCCCAGGGACAGGATCGCGCGGGCCTTCGGCAGCAGCATGCCGTCCTCCGGCGCACAGGAAATCAGATCCTCGCACATCGCCGACGTCAGGATCAGCACGGTATCGTCCTGCGCGCTCACCGCGCGCACGAAGTCCATCAGCTTGACGTATTCGGGCAGCACCGTGACCCGGCCGCCGTTCCCCAGCCGGTTCATCAGCGTGTAGAGGAAACCGCCGAAGCTCATGCTGGAGGTCAGCAGGAAATTGCCGGTGCCGTCGTTGGAGAACACGCCGACCGCGCCGAGCGCCTCCAGATAGTCCTCCATCCGGCGAAGCTGCTGTTTGTGGCCAAGCGGATAGCCCTTCGGCTGGCCTGTGCTGCCCGACGAAAGCGCGATGTCGAACGGCTCGAAACCGTCCGGATGCCTGTGGTCGCCCTTGAACGCCGACAGGCCGGCGCGCCAGTCCAGCCCGACCATGACGCACCGGATGGCGCCCAGCGACCGGGCCGGCGGCTCGATGAACAGCGTCCTGATCTTCAGCGTCTCGATCATGCCGTCGAATTTCCGGCCACCTTCATGGGTGCCGAACTCCACCTTCGCCGCGCCCACGCGCATCAGCGCCAACGACAGGATGATATGGTCGATGCTGTTGGTCATCCGCACGCCGACCGGATCGCCGGGCGCGATGCCCAGGCTGTTCAGCCACACGCTGGCCCGGCCGACGAGATCGGCCAGTTGCTTCCATGTCAGCTTCGTATAGGCGTCGGCGAGGGCGATCGCCTTCGGACGGCTGGCGGCGTGCGCGAAGATGGTGTCGGTGAAATTGGCGAAGGATTCTGGCAAGGGGCGGCTTTCCTGTAGGGCGTCGATGATCGGCGCGCGGCACCTTCGCTCATTTGCCGCCCGTTCGGCAAGCAGGACGAGCGCGGCCTATTGCCGCAGCACCAGCCGGTCGCCGGTCACCTGGTAGCCGGACAGCCGGTTGAGGAAGCTCATGCCGAGCAGCGAGCCCTGCATGTCGCCTTCGACCACCATGGCGTCCACGTAGCGGAGGTCGATGGGACCGATGGCGACGCTGTCGAGGGTGACCGGCGCGCCGCGCGTCGTGCCGTTGGCCGTGCTGACGAGCCGGTTGAAATCCCGCTCCGACGGCGTGATGCCGAGGCGCCGCGCGTCGTCGCGGCTGAGCGCGATGACGCTGGCGCCGGTGTCGACCATGAACATGATCTTCTTGCCTTCGACCTCGGCCTCGGCGAAGAAGTGGCCGCCCTGGGCATAGAGAGTGACCGCTTTCTCGGCCGGCGTGATGGTGGCGACGCCCTGCGCCGGCATGGCGTTGCCGATGACCCGGTCCCGCGCCATGCCGAACTCGCCGCGGAAGGCGTAGAGCAGCGCCACGCCGGAGCCGATGGCGACCCAGATCGCGATGTGACGGAGCGTGCGGCCGGGGCTTTCGGCGACGCTGGCGCCGAGGCTCACGATCAGGACGGACAGCAGGATGAGCAGGTAGACCAGCCGCGGCGCATCGTACTTGACGCCCGGCGCATTGGGGAACGCCACCAGCAGGCCGACGACCAGCCCGGCGACCAGCACGAGCAGGATCAGCGCCCAGAAGCAGCCGCCCTTGCCCTTCGGTGGCTCGTCGTAGTGGTGTTGCCAACCGGGTTGCGGCGCCGCCATCCTACTTGCCGTACACCAGCATGACGTTGCCCGGCATGTGGAAGTACAGGCCATAGCCGGAGTTCACGAACAGCATCCCGTTGGCGGTGATGGGGCCCGACGAGCCGCCGAGCGAGCCGCCATGGGCTTCCTCGCCCGAAACGGTCATCACCGGCGGCGCGGTGTCGCGCTGCCACACGATCTGGCCGGTGGCGCTGTCATGGATGCGCAGCACGCCGTCCATGGAGCCGGCCAGCACCACGCCGGGCGCCGCCGTCACCGCCTGCGAGATGCCGGCGTGGCAGAACTCGCGGCCCGCGCAGCCGGCGCCCGCGTAGGGTTGCTTCCAGATAAACCGACCGGTCTTCATATCGAGGCCGTAAAGGCCGGGACGGCCGGCTTCCTGGTAGGTGCGGCCATCGGGCGCATCGTTGATGCCGACGAACAGGGTATCGCCCTCGGCGGCCATGCCGAAATGCACGCCGCCCTGGATGGCGCCGCGGCCCACCCGGTTCCGCCAGACCACCTTGCCGGTGTCCGGATCGACCGCATGCACCTCGCCCGACTTCTGACCACCGATCACCAGCTCGCGGCCGTCGCTCAGGGTCACCAGCAGGACGGCGGCGCCGAAGTCGAAATCGGGGCCGTTTTCCGCCGGGCAGTTGTCGTCGTGCACGGTGTCGCAGGCGCCGTTCCAGGCATCGTTCGCGGTGCCCTGGTGGGTCCACTTCACCTTGCCGGTATCCATGTCCACGGCGAACATGGCGTCGCTGGTCAGGGTCGCCGGCGACGACAGGTTCTCGGCGGTGCCGAAATAAATCTGGCGGCGCTTGGCGTCGATGGCCGGCGCATTCCACACCGCCGCGCCCGACGGGCCGTAATTGTCGGTGCCCGAGCGGTTCTTGCCGGTCAGCTTCGGTGCTTCAGCGACGGTGAAGGTCTGCCAGACATGTTTCCCGGTGGCCGCGTCATAGGCCACCACGGACCCGCGGAACTTGCAGCATTCGTATTTCGGGTCGGTCGGCGGGCCGGTCTCCAGCGACGACACCGGCACGAACAGCCGACCCTCGAACAGCGACGGGCTGCCGGTGATGGTGGCGTTGGGATGGCCGTCCGGCCGGTCGCGCCAGATCAGCTTGCCGGTCCTGGCCTCGATGGCATAGACGTTGCCCAGGATGTCGCCGAAGTAGGCGCGCGGCCGCGCGGCCCTGTCGCCCGCCGTCCACGGCTCGATGACGATGGCCGTGCGCACCTCGCCCGCGGCCTCGAACGTCCAGCGCATGCAGCCGGTCCGCTGGTCGAGCGCATAGACCTTGCCGTTCTGCGCGCCCACATGCACCGCGCCGCCCGCCAGGCTGGGCTGCGAGCGGGCGCGGTTGGCGCCCGGATAGGCGAACGCCCATTTCAGCGACAGCGACGGAAAGTCGGCTTTCGCCAGCGGCCGCGATTCGGCCGGGATCAGCCGGGTATTGGTGGGATCCAGGCCCCAGTTGCCGCCGACGGGACCGTCGCCGACATCAAAGACAGACCTGTCTGCCTTGCAGGGCGGCGGCTCGGCGATCCGGGCCTCGCCCAGCCTCTTGCCGGAAAGATACTCGGCGACCTGCACCTTCTGCTCTTGGCTGAGCGCGGTGGCGTTCTCCTTCATGACACCGGTGTTCAGCGACCGCATGATCGCCTCGGCCGTCATCATCGAGATCATCGATTCGTGCGGCGCCTTGGCCATGCCGCCCTCATGGCAGGTGGCGCAGGCCTCCTTGTAGATCGCGTGGCCCGGCAGGGCTTCGCGCGCCCGCTTGGCCTCGGCCAGACGCTCCATGCTCTCGCTGGCGGCGCGGTCGACGCCGAACGCCGGCCCCTCGGCCTTCGACTCGACGTCTTCGGGCGGTTTGTCGGCGGATTGGCCGCATGCGGCGAGCGACAGGGCCAGCAGCACGGCCAATCCCGACTCGCGGATCGCCGGCACGACCACGCCCCTGAACGTCATCACTTGTCTCCGGGACCGAAGACCAGCAGCACGTTGCCCGGCATGTGACCATAGATGCCATAGCCCGAATTGACGAACAGGCGGCCGTTCCCCACGACCGGGCCGGCGGCGCCGCCGATCGAGCCGCCATGGGCCTTGGCGCCGCTGGTGGCGGTCACCTCGGCCGTGGTGTCGTTCTCCCACAGCACCGCGCCGGTCGCGCCGTCGTGGATGCGCAGCATGCCGTCCATGCCGCCCGCCAGGACCAGGCCGGGCAGCGCGGTAATGGCGGCGGAGATGCCGGGCTCGCAGAACTTGCGGCCCTTGCAGACATCGACCGCCGGCCACTTCCAGGCGTACTGGCCGGTCTTCATGTCGACGGCGTAGAGTCCGGGCCGCCGGGGTTCCGGATAGGTGCGGCCATCCTCGCCGTCGCTGATCGGCACGTAGAGGATGTCGCCCTCGGCCGCCATGCCGAAATGGATGCCGCCCTGGATGCCGCCGCGGCCGACCTTGACGTTCCACGCCAGCTTGCCGGTGGCCGCATCGAGTGCCGTGACCACGCCCGACTTCTGGCCGCCCAGCACCAGGTCGCGCCCGTCGCTGAGTGACGCCAGAATGGTGGCCGCGCCGAAGTCGAAGTCCGGGCCGTTCTCCCTGGGGCAATTGTCCGGCGTCTTGCTGTCGCACGACGTATTCCAGGCGTCGTTCGGCGTCGCCTGGTAGCTCCAGTTGACCTTGCCGCTCTTCAGGTCGATGGCGAAGATCGCGTCGCTGGTCAGGGTGGCGGGCGACGAATAGTTCTCGCCGGTGCCGACATAGAGCTGGCCGCGCTTTTCGTCGATCGCCGGGCTGTTCCAGATCGGCGCGCCCGACGGGCCATACGTGTCGGTGCCCGACCTGTTCTTGCCGGTGACCGCGGCCGGCGTCTCGATGGTGTAGGTCTGCCAGAGCTTCTCGCCCGTGGCGGCCTGGTAGGCGACCACCGAGCCGCGGAACTTGCAGCATTCGAACTTGGGGTCGATCGCGGGCGTCACCTCAAGCGACGACACCGGCACATACAGCCGGCCACCATGCAGCGACGGCGTGCCGGTGATCGTCGCGTTGGGATGGCTGTCGGCGCGGACACGCCACAGCTCGCGGCCGGTGAAAGCCTCGATGCCGTAGACGTTGCCGAGCAGGTCGCCGAAATGGAGCATCGGTCTGGCCTGCGCATCGCCCGACGTCCAGGGGCTGATCGCAATGCCGGTCCGCACTTCGGCCGATGCGTGATAGGTCCAGCGCACGCAGCCGCTCGCCTGGTCCAGCGCGAACACCGTCCCGTCATGGCTGCCGACGAACACGGCGCCGGCGGCCAGCGTCGGCTGCGACCGGGCGCGCAGGGCGTCCGGATAGGCGAACGCCCATAGCAGCTTCAGCCTGGGCAGGTCGGTCTTCGACAGACCGGCCGTGCGCGCGTCGATCAGCCGCGTGTTGGTGCGCTGCAGCCCCCAGTTGGTGGTGGCGGGCGGCGCCATGCGGTCGAACGCGGCGGCCTTGCCGGTGCAGGCCGGCCCGACCTGGGCCGAGGCGTTGCCGAAGGCGCGGCCGGCCAGGTACTGCGAGACGTCGCGCTTCTGCTTGTCATCGAGGCTGGCGGCCTCGTCCTGCATGACACCTGCCGTCACCGCCCGGTAGATGGATTCGGGAGACATGATCTGCAGCATGGAGATATGCGGCGCCTTGTCGACCTGGCCCTCGTGGCAACTGGCGCACACCGCCTGGTACACCGACTTGCCGGCATCGGCCGTCGCGGCGTTCAGCGCCGCCGGCGCGGCGGTCGACGCGGGCGGATCAGCGGGCGCGGACGCCGCCGGCGCGTCGTCGGGCTTGCCAGAATCCCCGCAGGCCGACAGCAGGCAGGCAAGAACGCCCGCAGCGACCAGAAACATCCGATTCATCGTCACGCTCTCCCCCATGCAGACTGGATCGTGCCATGGGCTCGGGGGGCGGTGCAAGCACCCGTGCCGGGCGGCGACACCGATCGTCAGGCGAAGCCGATTCCCTCGTCCATCAGCGGCAGCTTGCGGATGCGCTTGCCGCCGGCGGCGACGATGGCGTTGGTCAGCGCCGGCGCCAGCGGCGGCACGCCCGGCTCGGTGATGCCGCCGATGGGGCCGCCTTCCATGATGTGCACCGACACCGGCGGAACCTGCGGCATCAGCACCATCCTGTAGGTGTCGAAATCCCGCTGGACCGCGGCGCCGTCCTTGATGTCGATGCGGCCGAACATGGCGGCCGTGAGCGCGAAGATCATGCCGCCCTCGATCTGCGCCTCGATGCCCCTGGGGTTGACGGCAATGCCGCAGTCCACCGCCGCCGTCAGCTTCACCAGCCTGATCGTCGCCGGGCTCGGCATGGTCAGCTCGACGACCTGGGCGCAGATCGAGCCGAAGCTTTCGTGCACCGCGATGCCGCGGCCGTGCCCGGCGGGCGGCGGCGTATCCCAGCCGGCCTCCTTGGCGGCCCGCTCCAGCACCGCCAGGTGACGCGGATAGGCGGTCATCAGCGAGCGGCGGTAGGCCACCGGATCCTTGCCGGTCTCGCGCGCCAGTTCGTCAATGAAGCTTTCGATGAAGAAGGCGTTGTAGCTGTGCGGCACCGACCGCCAGAAGCCCAGCGGCACGCCGGCCTGCGGCATGGCATAGTCGAGCTTCTGGTTGGGCAGGCTGTAACGCGGCGCGTCGGCGCCGAAGACCGAGATCGGATCGACGCCGTTGAGGATGCGCGCCGGCGTAAGCTGCTCGGCGATGGACGGCACCACCAGCCGGTTGTCCCACAGCGCCGGCAGGCCGGCCTCGTCGAGCCCGGCGGTCAGCTTGCTGAGCGCGCAGGGCCGCAGCATGCCGTGGGTCATGTCCTCCTGGCGGGTCCAGATCACCTTGACCGGCTTGCCCATGGCCTGCGAGGCGACGATGGCCGGCCGGATGAAGCCCATGCCGATGCGCCGGCCGAAGCCGCCGCCCATGTACGGGACGTGGATGTTGACATTCTCGGGCCGGACCTTGAACTCCTCGGCGATGGAATAGCGCTCGCGGCCGGCGTTCTGGGTCGGCGCCCAGACCTCGATCTTTTCGCCCTGTACCCAGGCGGTCGCGTTCATCGGCTCCATCGTCGCGTGGTGCAGGAACGGCACCTGGTAGGTGGCGCTGAAGGACTTCTTCACCGACTTGGCGGCCGACTTGGTATCGCCCCGGTCGACCGCGACCGCGCCCGGCTTCTTCAACGCCGCCTGCATGGCCGTGTCGATGGTGGCGGTGGCGTTCTTGGCGTTTGGACCCGGCTCCCATTGCGGCGCGAGGGCGGCAGCGCCCTTCTTCGCCGGCCAGAAGCCGGTGGCGACGACGATGAAATAGTCGTCCTTGGGGATGACCCGCAGCACGCCGCGGACCGCCATGGCCGGCGCCGGATCGAGCGCTTTGAGCTTGCCGCCGAACACCGGGCAATGGACCACGGTGCCGACCAGCAGGTCGGCCATGCCGACGTCGATACCGAACACGGCGGCGCCGGTGGCATGGGCGCGGGCATCGAGCCGGTTTGTCGGCTTGCCGACCAGCTTGCGGTCGGCGGCCGCCTTGAGCGGTACGTTCTGCGGCGGCGTCAGCAGCGCGGCGCCGCGCGCCAGGTTGCCGAAGGTTTCCGTCTTGCCGCTGGGGTGCGACACGACGCCGTTCTTGGCCGTGCATTCGCTGACCGGCACGGCCCAG
The DNA here is from genome assembly GCA_022844405.1 of Sphingomonadales bacterium. Taxonomy (GTDB): domain Bacteria; phylum Pseudomonadota; class Alphaproteobacteria; order SMXS01; family SMXS01; genus RI-34. The sequence continues at coordinate 98,955 of JALHLV010000009.1, forward strand.
CGGTTGGCCGCCGCCTGGACCATCAGCTGCCGCGCCGTCGCGCCCGCCTTCGACAGCGGCTCGAAATTGACCCGCACCGAGCGGCTGCCGCCGGTGCCCATGGCCGCGGGCTCCATGCCGTTCACCGGGACCGCGGCGGCCTGGACCACCTTGATCTTGCTCCAGTCGGCCTCCAGCTCCTCGGCGACGATCATTGGCAGCGAGGTCTGCACGCCCTGGCCCATCTCGGCCTGGTGCAGGGTGATGGTGACCGTGCCGTCCGGGTCGATCTGGACGAACGTGTTGAGGCGGCCCGGCTGGGCGGGCGCGACCTGCTGGCCGACCGCGTCGAACACCGGGATGGAGACGCCCAGTACGAGGCCGCCCGTGGCGACGGACGCGCCCTTGAGGAACGTGCGGCGGGAAACATTGACGATCTGTGTCATGCCGGCGCTCCTAAACCTGGCCCGAGGCGCGCTTGATCGCGGCCCGGATGCGGTTGTAGGTGCCGCAGCGGCAGATGTTGGTCATGGCCTTGTCGATGTCGGCGTCGGTCGGCTTGGCGCCGCCCGCGATCAGCGCCGCGGCGGTCATGATCTGCCCCGCCTGGCAGTAGCCGCACTGCGAGACGTCGCCCTCGACCCAGGCGTTCTGCAGCGGATGCGAGTCGCCCAGCGCCTCGATGGTGATGACCTCGCGGTCGCCGGCGTCCTGCGCGGTGACGGCGCAGCTCCGCGTCACCACGCCGCCCAGATGGATCGTGCAGGCGCCGCAGATGCCCGCGTCGCAGCCATATTTGGTGCCGGTCAGCCCCAGGCTGTCGCGCAGAACCCACAGCAGCGGCGTGTCCCCATCCACATCCACAGTGTGCTGCGAGCCGTTCACCTTGATCGAAAACGCCATGAAATCCCCAATCCCCCTCAGAACGGCCGATGACTACGGGCGAAAGTAGAGGCAATTGTGGCATACGCCAACCGCCCGTCATCCTTCGGCCGCTTCGGCGCCGCTTTTACTGGCTGGCGACCCGTCCGCCAAGATGCTGGGCGAGGAAACGCTCCATCCGGTCGGCGACCGCCACGAACCGCTCCGGTGTGATCATGCCGTGGCCTTCGCCGGGCACCCACAGGGTCTCCACCGGCCGGCCCAGCGCATGCAGCCGCTGGGCCATCCGCTCGCCGTGGTTCATCGGCACCCGGTCATCCTCGGCGCCGTGAATGATCAGCACGGGGTCGACGATCTTCTCGGCGTTCTGCAGCGGCGAGCGGCTGTTCATGTCGGCGACCGCGCCCGGCCGATCCGGATTGCCGGCGAAGTCGGTCCAGATGCTCACCGTGGGCGACAGCCAGGCGACCAGGCTGGCCAGGTCCGACGGGCCGTTCATGGAAATGCCCGCGACGAACCGGTCCGGCGCCTCGGCCAGGCCGACCAGCGCCGCCCATCCGCCATAGGAGGCGCCGCCGATGGCGACATGGTCCTTGTCGACGATGCCCTGGGCGACGGCCCAGTCCAGCGCGTCGATCAGGTCGGTGTTCATCTTGCGCGAGAACTCGCCCCGCGCCGCGGCCATGAACGCCTTGCCATAGCCGGTCGACCCCCGGTAGTTGACGTCGATCACCACATAGCCGCGGTTGGCGAGGAACTGGATCATCGGGTCGAAGCCCCAGTAGCTGCGCGCGAACGGGCCGCCATGGACCCAGACCACCGCCGGCAGGCGCTTGCCCTCGCCGCCGCGCGGCACGGTGACGTAACCATGCACCTTCAGCCCGTCGCGCGCCCGGAAATCGAACGGCTCGGTCCTGGCGAAGTCGTCGGTGTGACGGCCGCGCTCGTCCTTGTACAGCAGGCGCCGCTCGCCGGCCTGCCGGTCCACCAGCCAGGTCTCCAGCCGGCCCTGGTCCGACGCCACGTTGACCACCACCCGCCGGCCCATGGCGTCGAGATCCTCGATGGAGGCGACGGCGCGCGGGTCGTCGCCCGCCAGGTCACCCAGCGTGCTGCCCAGCACGGTGTCGAAATAGTGCGCCGCCCGGCGCGCCGGATAGGCCTCGGCCACCACCGGACGATTCTCGGGACCGGTGCGCCAGACCCATTCCACGTCGGCGTCGGGCTCGGCGTAGAGCACCTTCTCCTTGCCGTCGGCCAGCGAGAACCGGACCAGCGCCACCTTGTCGCGGCCCCGGTTGGACAGCGCCAGCACGCCGCCGCCGACGATCCGGTTGCCGATGAACTCGAAGGTCTCCTCGACCGCCACGTCGGCTTGCTTGACCCACTGGCCGCCGCGCAGCACGTCGATGGCGACGCCACCCGACGGCACACGCCTGGTGCGGGCGAACAGCCCGGCGTCGCGCAGCGCGTGCCAGTCGATCACGTCGCCCGGATTGCGGGCGATCCGGGCCTCCTTGCCGTCCCGCAGATTGCGGCGATAGACGTCCATCAGGTCGCGGTCGCGCCGGTTGTCGCTGACCAGCAGGTCGCTGCCCCAGTACTGCTCGATCTCGGCGGTGACATTCTCGGGTGCCAGCGGCAGCGGCAGCGGGTCGGGATCCTCGAGCTTGACGAAATATGTCCGGAAGTGCTCATTGCCGATGGTATCGACGTCGAGGAACAGGGTCGTCGTTCCGGGACCCCAGCTGAGGTCCTGCGGCTTCATCGGCAGGTCGATGGCCCGCCGCTGGCGCGACGACAGCGTCTCGACGATCAGGTGCGTGCGGCCGTCCTGGGCCGGCTCCAGCCACGCCAGCATCTGGCCGTTGTCGGACAGCCGCCAAGCGTGGGGCTCGCGCTGCTCGCCGAACAATTCCTGACGGGTCAGGATTCGCGGCAGATGCACCTGCGCCAGCGCCTCGTGGGTGGCGGGCGCCTCCACATAGGGATCGTCCTGCGTGCAGGCGACCAGGGCGACGGCGGCCGCACCCAGAAGCGGGCCGATCCAGTAGATGAGGCCGCGCTTCCTCGCCAATCGCACCGCCTAGCGTTCGACCCGCATCGACGCGCCCAGATGGGTGCCGGCATCGACGAGGAGGGTTTCGCCCGTCGTGTGGCGGGCGCTCAACGCGAAATAGACGATAGGCTCGGCCACCTCGACAGGCGTGCTGGCTTCCTTGAGCGGGTTGGCCTTCGCCACCGAGGCGCGTAGCTTCTCGAAGGCTTCGTCGCCCAGACCGGTGCGCAGCCAGCGCGTGTCGATGAAGCCCGGGCACACCGTGTTGACGCGGATTTCCGGTCCCAGCGCGCGGGCGAGCGACAGGGTCATGTTGTTGAGCGCGCCCTTCGAGGCGGCATAGGCGATGGAGCTGCCGACGCCGCGCACGCCCGCCAGCGACGACACGTTGACCACCGAACCGGCCCCCTGCTTCTGCATGGCCGGCACGACGGCGCGAGTCATCTGATAGGGGCCGATGACGTTGACCGCGTAGATGCGCTGGAAGTCGTCGGCGGTCAGGCCCTCGAGGTCATGATGGGCGACGAACTTGGAGGTGCCGGCGTTGTTGACCAGCACGTCGATGCGGCCCCACTTGTCGAGCGCGGCCTGCGCCATGCGGCGGCAGTCGGCGTCGACCGACACGTCGGCCTGCACCATCAGCGTCTCCACGCCAAGCGCCTTGCACGCGGCCTCCGCTTCCTTCGCCTCGGCCTCGCTCCTGGTGTAGTTGATCACCACGTTGCAGCCGCGCTTCGCCAGCTGCAGCGCCACCTCGGCGCCCACGCCCGTTGCCGAACCCGTGACGATCGCCACCTTCCCCTTGCCGTCCATCCAATCCCCTTCCTCGCCCGCAGCCGGACCCGTTTCGGTTCAGCGCCAGTCTAGGGACAGCAAGGGGTCCGGTAAATCGGCAACATTGCTGGAATCGGTGCGGTTGACAGCGTTTCCACTTCCGCCGCATAGTGACACTAACGAACGTTAGTTAGGCTTGAGCATGTCCACCGTGATCGCATCCGACTTTTCGACCCGCGACCGCGTCGCCGCCGTCGCGGCGTCGTTGTTCTCCGAACGCGGCTTCGCCGGCGTCTCCATGCGTGACATCGCCGAGGCGGTCGGCATCAAGGCGGCCAGCCTCTACAACCACTACGCCGACAAGGAAGCGCTCTATTTCGCGGCGCTGGCGCAGGTCTTCAGCCGGCGCGCCGCGCTGGTCGAGGACGCGCTGAGGGCAACCGGTGCGCCGCGCGAGCGGCTGAAGGCGATGGTGTCGGCGCTGGTGCAGGCGACGGCCGGCGATCCGGTCGCCGCGCGGCTGCTGCAGCGCGAACTGCTCGACGGCGACATCAAGCGGTTCGAGCGGCTTGTGGCCGATGTGTTTGGCCGGCCATTCGCGCACATGACGGCGCTGCTGACCGAACTGGCCCCCGGCGGCGACGGCGCGCAGACCGCCGCCTACCTGATCTCGCTGATCCACGGCTATTGCGTGTTCGCGCCGATCTTCCCGGCGCTCGATCCGACGCTGACCACCGATACCTCGGTGCTGGCCGACAATCTGGCCGAGGAGTTGCTTGGCCGCATGGAAAGGCCGCACCCATGATCCGCCACGCTGCCGTGCTTCTGCTCGCCGCCCTCGCCGCCGCCTGCGGTGACGGCCAGTCCGCGACGGCGCCCGCCGCCGAGCCGGTGATGCTGGGCACCGCCATGGTCCGCGCCGAGGACGTGGTCAACCCGATCCTGGCGACCGGCGAGGTCCATGCCGACAAGATCACCGAGATCAAGCCCAGGGTCGACGGCACCATCGACGCCGTGTTCGTCGACGTGGGCGACCGGGTGACCATGGGCCAGCCGCTTTTCCGGACGCGGCAGGCCGACTATCGCAACCGCCTGGCCGAGCAGGAGCAGGCACTGGCACTCGCCCAGGCCGAGCTGAAGCAGGCCTCGGGCGACCTGGAGCGCGCGGTATCGTTGCGCGGCAAGGGCGTCGTCTCGCAGGGCCGCATGGACGAGGTGCAGGCCCGCTTCGACACCGCCCGCGCCCGGCTGGGCATGGCCGACGCCTCGCTGGCGCAGGCCCGCCAGAACCTTGCCGACGCCACCGTCACCGCGCCTTATGACGGCATCGTCACCGGCCGCTTCGTCGACGAGGGCACCATGATCCAGGTGGCGACGTCGAACACGCCGGTGCTCGAGGTGGCCAAGCTGGACACGGTCGAGGTGATCGCCCAGGTGGCCGCCGTCCACCTGCCGAGGCTGGCGTCCCAGACGCGGGTGACGGTGGCCGTCGAGGGCGTGCCGGTGCCGGTCGAGGCCACGCTGGGCGTGATCAACGACAAGGTCGACGCCCGCACCAGAAGCGTGGAAATCAGGCTCCACCTGCCCAACCCGGACCTGGCCATCAAGCCCGGACTGTTCGCCAAGCTGACGCTGCATCCGGCGCCGCGGCGCGCGGCCGTGCTGGAGCGCGCGGCGGTGCTCGGTCCGGCCGGCGACACCTACGTCTATGTGCAGCAGGGCAATGTGGCCAGGCGCAAGACCGTGCAGGTCCGTGATGTGGACGCGGCGCTGGTCGAGGTGCTGTCGGGCCTGAAGCCGGGCGAGGCCGCGCTGGCCGGCCCGGCGCTGGCCGAGGTCAAGGACGGCACGCCCGTCACCACCCGGGAGACGGCCGATGGGTCTCGCTGATTTCTGCATCAGGCGGCCGGTCTTCGCGGTCATGCTGATCGCGGGTCTGGTGGCGCTGGGCGCGCTGTCGCTGGGCCGCGTCGGCATCGACCTGTTCCCCCGCGTGGAGTACCCGTTCGTCGCCGTCTCGACCGTGCTGGAAGGCGCCACGCCGGAAACCATCGAGACTGAGGTCACCGATCCGATCGAGGAGAAGCTCAACACCATTGCCGGCATCAAGACGATGCGCTCGGTCAGCTCGGAAGGCCTGAGCCAGATCTTCATCGAGTTCGAGCTGTCGGAGGACGTCGACACCAAGAGCCAGGAGGTTCGCGACAAGATCGCGCTGGCGCGGGGCGACATCCCGAAGGAAACCGAGCCTCCCATCGTCGACAAGGTCGATCCGGATTCCGAACCGATCATGTCGGTGCTGGTGGCGGGCGATCTGCCGATTCGCGACCTCACCCTCTATGCCGACGACACGGTGAAGGAGGCCCTGCAGCGCATTCCCGGTGTCGGCTCGGTGGAGTTGGTCGGCGGCCGCGACCGCGAGGTGCGGGTCTGGCTCGACATCGACAAGCTGCGCGGATTCGGCGTCTCGGCCCAGCAGGTGATCGCCGCCATCGGCTCGGAGCACGCCGAGATTCCCGGCGGCCGGCTCGAGTCCGGCGGCGGCACCCGCGAATTCTCGGTCAAGACCAAGGGCGAGGTCGAATCCGTCGCCGAGTTCGGCAACGTGGCGGTCGCCTTCCGCGACGGGTCGCCGATCTGGCTGCGCGACGTCGCCCGGGTCGAGGACGGCATGGAGGACGAGCGCACCTATGCCGAGCTGGGCGGCAAGCGCGGGGTGTCGCTCGAGATCAGGCGGCAGTCCGGCAAGAACACGGTGGCCGTCGCCGAGGCCGTGCGCGCGGCGTTGGACGAACTCCAGGCGGAAGCGCCCGCGGGCGTGCGAATGGTCGTCGCCAAGGACGTGGCCCGCTTCATCCAGTCGTCGATCCGCGACGTCACGATGGACATGGTGCTGGGCGGCCTGCTGGCGGTTGTCATCACCTTCCTGTTCCTGCTCAACCCGCGCAGCACGGTGATCGTCGCCATCGCCATTCCCACGTCGATCGTCTCGACCTTCTTCGCCTTCTATGTCTGCGGCTTCACCCTCAACATGCTGACCATGATGGCGCTGTCGGTCTCGGTGGGCCTGCTGGTCGACGACGCCATCGTCGTGGTCGAGAGCATCCACCGGCTGATCGAGGAGGGGAAGCCGCCCATGGAGGCCGCCGCCGAAGGCGTGCGCCGGGTCGGCGCGGCGGTGCTCGCGGGCACCCTCACCGTGATCGCCGTGTTCGTGCCGATCGCCTTCATGGATGGCCTGGTCGGATCGTTTTTCTTCCAGTACGGCCTCACCGTCTCGTTCGCGGTGGCGGTATCGTTCCTGGTGTCGATGACGCTGACGCCCATGCTCAGCTCGCGCTTTCTGAAGAAGCACGATGGGCACGGCGGCCTGCTGCAGCGGCTCGAGGGCCTTCATGTGCGGCTGGAGCAGATGTACGGCCGCATGCTCGACGCGACCCTGCGCCGCCGCTGGGTCGCCATGGTGGCGCTGTTCGTGGCGGTCGCGCTGGGCATTGTCGTCGCCCTTCAGGTGCCCAACGAGTTCATGCCGCAGACCGACCGGAGCGAGTTCACCGCCGAGATCCAGTTGCCGCTTGGCACCGGCCTCGAGCAGACCCGCCAGGTGGCGCAGGCCATTGCCCGCGACGTCGAGAAAATCGACGGCGTCACGTCGGTGTTCCTGACCGTCGGCGCCGGCGTGCAGAACAAGGTGAACAAGGCCGATTTCTATGTGGGCCTGGCGCCCAAGCATGACCGCGACCTCACCCAGTTCCAGATCATGGACAAGGTCCGCTCGGCCATACGCCGGCATGGCGGCGCCTTGAAGTCGGTGAAGCTGGCCGAGATTCCATGGGTTTCGGGCGGCGCGGGCGCGGCGCAGCCCATCGACCAGATGTTCCAGGGCCAGGACCTGCGCGAGCTGGACCGGCTGGCGCAGGAGCTGGCCTCGAAGATGCGCCCCCTGCCCGTCTTCCAGGACGTGAAGACGTCGTTCGAGGCCGGCAAGCCCGAGCTTCAGGTGCATGTGGACCGGCAGACCGCCGCCGATCTGGGCGTGTCGGTCGATCGGCTTGCGGGCACGGTGCGCGCGCTGGTCGGCGGCGTCGACGTCGGCACCTACCAGGAGGGCGGCGAGCGCTACGACGTCCGGGTGCGGCTGGAGGAAGCGCAGCGCGACGACCTCGCGCGGCTGAGCCTGCTGCAGGTCCCCAATGCGAGGGGCGACCTGGTCGACCTCGACAACGTGGCCAGCCTGACCATCGGCAACGGACCCGTCGAAATCACGCGCATGGACCGCAGCCGCATGGTCGGGGTAACCGGCGCCAACAGCACCGGGATCACATTGGGCCAGGCCGACGCCGAGCTGCACCGGCTGGTGTCGGAGATGGACATCCCCGCCGGCTATTCGGTGCGGTCGGAGGGCATGGTCAAGACCATGAAGGAGTCCACAGCCGCCATCGGCTTCGCCTTCCTGATGGCGCTGCTGGTGATCTACATGGTCCTCGCCAGCCAGTTCGACAGCTTCGTGCAGCCGGCGATCATGATGCTGTGCGCGCCGCTCGCCTTCATCGGCGCGTTTCTGCTGATCTGGCTCGACGGCAGCGGCCTCAGCCTGTTTGCGCAGATCGGCCTCGTCGTGCTGATGGGCCTGGTGATGAAGAACGGCATCCTGCTGGTCGAGTACGCCAACCAGTTCCGCGAGCGCGGCCTCAATGCGGCCGATGCCATGCGCGCCGCCGCCCCGCTGCGGCTGCGGCCGATCCTGATGACCGCGCTGGCGGCGGTATTCGGCATGATCCCGATCGCGCTGGCCACCTCGGACGGTGCCGAATGGCGCCGTCCGATGGGTGTGCTGGTGATCGGCGGCCTGCTGTCGTCCACCTTCCTGACGCTGCTGATCGTGCCCGTCGCCTATACGCTGATGGCCGACGCCGGCACGCCGGTGAAGCGGCTGGCGCGCCGCCTGCTGCGGTGGCGTCCCGCGCCCGCCGAATGACTCTAGTCGATGGCGTAGATGCCGGTGAGCACGGTGCCCTCGGGCATGTCGTCGGCGGCCCGGATCGCCACGTTGCGGGCCTGGACCATGACGCAGTCGCCATAACCCACCGCGCCCTCGTTGCCGTCGTAACTGATCCGCGCGGTCGCCTTCGCGTCGGCATCGAGGCAGATCCTCACATCATCGGTCTCGGCGAGGTCGACGAGTTGCATGATCGCGCCCTGCCTCACCTCGAACGGCGACGGCAGTGTGCCATCCGCGATCCAGGACGGCGCCCCGATGGCCAGGGCGCAAAGCGCCGTCACGGAGACGATCCCCAGCAAGTTCTGCATCCGCTCTTCCCCACGATTTCGGCTTGCGCGATCCTAGCGCGGGAAAGCGCCGACAATTTGGCGATGCAACCGGTGGTAGAAGTGGCGCAAACCGCCGGTTCCTGCGGCGCGCCTTCCGGAATGTGCCCGAACCGTGACATGCCCGCCCATTCGATGGCCGGCGTCTTGCAGGCGGCCCATTGATCGCGATCAATGACCGCGATGCCGGACCGGTGTCTGGTTCCCCTGTCACGCGGTAACCATCCCGCGTGGGACCTCCGGAACGGTACACTGAGCATACCCGCCAGACGCTTCCCGCACCGTGCCGTTCCCGACTGGCCCCGGCCTTCCCGCCGGGGCCATTTTTCATTTGCCGCCGGCCATGTAATCGAGGGTGAGGCTGACCATGGCCTCGACGCCGGTCTTCAGCGCGTCCTCGTTGATGAAGAAGTCGGGCGAGTGGTTGGGAGCGGCCTCGCCCATGCCGACCTCGGCCTTGTTGATGCCCAGGAAAAAATACATGCCCGGCACCTCCTTCTGGTACCAGGCGAAGTCCTCGGCGCCCATGGTGGCCGGCGGATCGCGCAGCACGCCGCCGGCGCCGGCGCCGACCCGCTCCAGCGTCGGCATCATCTTCGCCACCAGATCCGATGGATTGAACACCGGCGGCGCGTAGGGCTCGATGGTCACGTCGGCGCTGGCGCCCGCCACCTCGGCGGTACCGGTGATCGTCTTGCGGATGCGTTCCAGGAACTGGTCGTGGGTCTCGGGATCGAGATGCCGGATGGTGCCCGACAGCTCGACCTTGTCCGGGATGATGTTGTGCCGGATGCCGCCGTTGATCCTGCCGACCGAAATCACCACCGGCGCCGCCGCCGCATCCATCTGCCGCGTCACCATGGTCTGCAGCGCCAGGATGACCTGCGCCGAGGCGGTCACGGGATCGACGCCCTTCGACGGCATGGCGCCGTGGGTCTGCCTGCCTTTCACGGTGACGGAGAGCTGGTCCGAGCCGGCCATGGTGCCGCCGTTGCGCACCGTCAGTCTTCCGGGCGGCCCGGGCCAGGTGTGCAGGCCGAACACCACGTCGGCCTTCGGGTTGGCCAGCGCGCCCTCGGCGATCATCTGCTTGGCGCCGCCGGTTTCGCCGGCGGGCACGCCCTCCTCGGCCGGCTGGAACAGGAACACGACCGTGCCTGGAAGGTCCGCCTTCATGCCGGCCAGGATCTTGGCCGCGCCCATCAGGATCGCGGTATGCGCGTCGTGGCCGCAGGCGTGCATGACACCCACCTGCTGGCCGTTGTATTCGGTCTTCACCCTGGATGCGAAAGGAAGCCCTTCAGGCTCGGTCACCGGCAGCGCGTCCATGTCGGCGCGCAGCGCCACGACCGGTCCCGGCTTGCCGCCTTTGAGGATGCCGATCACGCCCGTGTGAGCGACGCCCGTGCGCACCTCCATACCGAGCGAGCGCAGATGCTCGGCGACGATCTTCGCCGTGCGGGTCTCGCGGTTGCCCAGTTCGGGATGCTGGTGGATGTCTCGGCGCCAGGCGATCACCTGCGGATCGACCGCCTTTGCCTGCGCCCGAATGCCCGCCTGGTCGGGAAGCTCGCCGCGTGCCGGGATGGCAGCCGCCATCGCCAGCACGGCGCTCACCGCTAGCGTCTGAAATTTCATGGCTGGCCTCCCCACCATCGTCCCCTGGACAGGCTATGCGTCCCGCGTTCCGGTGTCCACCGGTCAGCGCCGGCCCCACGGCCCGTCGGCCGGGTCGCGCTTCTTGCGGATGACGCTGAACGGGCGGTGATGGCCGCGCGCGAAATAGGGGATGTGACCGGGCTTGAACAGCGGCAGCAACACCATGCCGGCGACGAAGCCGCCCACATGCGCCCAGAACGCCACGCCGCCTTCGCCCGACGGCCCGCGCAGGCCGTCCAGCAGCTGGAGCAGGAACCACAGCCCCAGCACGATCAGCGCCGGCACGAACACCAGGCCGAACGGGACCATCAGCACCTTCACGTTGGCGCGCGGGAACAGCAGCAAATAGGCGCCGAGCACGCCCGAAATCGCGCCGCTGGCACCGACCATCGGAATCTTCGATCCGGGATCGAGCAGCGCGTGGGTGAGCGCGGCGGCCACCCCGCACAGCAGGTAGAACAGCAGGAAGCGCCCGCGCCCCAGTGCCGCTTCCACGTTGTCGCCGAAGATCCACAGATACAGCATGTTGCCGGCCAGATGCATGAAGCCGCCATGCATGAACATGGAGGTGAACAGCGTCGCCCAGGCCGGAACGACGGCGATCTCCTCGGGCAGCCGCAGGCTTTGGAACAGCACGGCCGGAATCATGCCGAAGACGTAGACCGCCTCCTGTCCGTCCTGTTCGCTCAGGCCCGCCTGCCAGACATAGACCAGCACGCAAGCGACGATGACGGTCCAGGTCACATAGGAACGGCGGCCGTGCGGATTGTCGTCGAAAAGTGGGAACATCAACCGATTCTACAGGGGCTTGGCCGCGCGCGCACATGCTTTCAATGCCGGTACTGTCCCAATGTTCCCTTTATCCGTGCATGGGGCGTGGCTAGTATGACCCCCGACTCGCAACATCTCTGGGGAGAGAACCGTCATGCCGCTGCTCAATCGCGCGCCCGTCGTGCAGAACTGTTATGTCGTCAACGACCTGCGCGCAGCCTGCAAGCGCTACAACGAGGTCTACGGCGTCGGGCCGTTCTTCGTGTTCGACCACATCCAGCTGGTGAAGAACTGGTACCGGGGCAACGCGGCGCCGCTCGACATCTCGGCCGCCTTCGTCCAGTCGGGCGACCTCAACATCGAGTTCATCCAGCAGCACAATGACGGCCCGAGCTGCTACCGCGACATGTTCAAGCCCGGCGAGGAGGGCTTCCATCACACCGCCATCTTCTGCAAGGACTACGACGCCGAGAAGAAGGCGTTCGAGGCGGCGGGCTTCCCCATCGCCAACGAGTTCCAGACCAGCGAAACAACCTTCCTGTGCTACACCGACACCCGCAAGGCGCTCGGCCACATGATCGAGCTGTACCAGGACCACGCGGGCGTGCGCGGCATGTACGCCATGATCCGCGAAGCCGCCGAGACTTGGGACGGCAAGGACGTCTTCAAGCACCTGGGCTGAGCTTCCGGACCGGATGCGAGAACGGGGCGCCAGGCGCCCCGTTTCCTTATCGACCGCGTCCGCCGCCTCCGCGAGAGCCTCCGCCACCCGAGCCGCCGCGCCAGCCCTCGCCGCCGGAGCCGCTCGACCCGCGGTAGCTGCCGCCCGAGCCGCGGGAACCGCCATCGCCGCGTCCACCGCCCGCGCTGGTCGCCCGCGATCCGCCGTCGGAGCGATAATTGCCCGAACTCTTCGCCGCCGCGCGGTCGGCCTTGCGTTCGGCCTTCGACGCGGCGCGGTCGGCATTGCCGCTAGCCCGCCACGCCCCGTCTCCACCCGCGGCCCGGCCGGCGGCCCACTCGTGGCGCGCCGCCGCCTGTGCGCGGTTGAACTGGCCGCGTACCTGCGCCGGATTGTTTGCCAGTCTGGGCATGCGGTAGCCGCCGGCCTGCGCGGTCTGCGGATCGTTCGGCTTGCCCTTGTAGCCGATCCGGTCCCGATCCTGCTGGCCCTCCGCACCGTCATTGTCCGGTTCGCGGCCAGGCCGATCCTTGTCACGATCACGGCCGCGATGCCCGTAGCCCGCGTGATCGTGGCCGCCATGCCCTTGATTCCAGCCGTCCGGCCAGTGCCGGTGCTTGCGCCAGTGGCTCCAGTAATGCCGGGGTACGTACACCGGCGGACAATAGGCGTAGTAGCCCGGATAGTAGGAATAGTAGTGGCCGGGATAGGTGTAGAAGCCGCCGCCGTAATAGGCCCCGCCATAGCCGTCCGAGACCTCGTCCGGATAGACCGCGCAACCCGCCAGCAAGCCCATCGCCGCCGCCGCCAGCAATGGCCGCAGCCGCCTGAATGCCATGATCCCGTGCCCCCTCATCGGCGCTCTCCGTTCACCTTGTCCCCCGAAGATATAGGCCGTGCCGCCGGTCACGGCGACCGTGCCGGGTTGCCGCGCCGTCGCTCAGGGTTTCACGCCCAGCGACAGCGGCACGTTGACCCGGTCGTGATAGTCGACCTCGTGCACCACCACACCATCCTTGATCACGAGGTAGCTCATGCCCGGCGAGCGCCACACCTTGCCGACCGCCTCGCGGCCGAAATCGTCGTTGCGCTGGGTCGCGCTCATTTCCCAGGTCAGCGCCACGCCGTCGTCGCTCACCCAGAACTTCTCCGGCACCAGCTTCAGGTCCGGCCAGCGGCCGAGGCCGTCGGCGAAGAATGCCCTGATGTCGGGCCAGCCCGTGTGGGTGCCGCCGACGATGTCCTCCAGCACGCAACCGGGCGCCAGATAGCGTTCGGGCGCGTCCGGGTTGCCGCTGCTCCAGGCCTTGAACAGATCGATCGCCAACTGGATTCGCGCGTCCTGTTGCGTCATCTAGGCTCTCCCCTTTTTCGATAACGGCTTCCCGGCGCCTATGCTAGCGTCCTTGCCGTACCGTTGCATCACGCGATCTTGGGGAGGAACGCGCATGTCCAGCGCCACCGATACGCTTTCAGACGGCAGGATGGACATTGGCGGCCTGCGCCTGATCGCACTGACCTGCCTGTTGCTGCTGGTGTTTTCCGCCGCCGTCGCGATGTCGTTCAACATCGCCGCTTTCGTCACCTCGTTCGATGTCTCGTTCACCGAGGCGGGTACCGTCGCCACCATAGAGCTGGGCGGCATCGCGATCAGCTCGCTGCTGTTTTCCCAGCTCGCGCCAAAGCTGCAGCCGCGCAAGGTCTACCTGTTCGGCATCGGCGCCATCGCGCTGATGAATGCCGCGACCATCTTCGTGCCGAGCATTGCCGCCCTGTTCGTCGTCCGCGGCATCGCGGGCCTGGCGGCCGGATCGGTGACCGCCATGGTGATGTACACCGCCGGCCACAGCCGGACTCCGGAGAAGACCTTCGGCATCATCAACAGCTTCGTCGGCGTTCTCGGCATCATCCTGTCGCTGTTGCTGCCGCAGGCCGGCAGGCTCTACCTGATGCCGGGCGCGCCATCCGGGTTCAGCGAGGCGGACGGCCTGTTCCTGGTCTATCTGGTAGCCGCGATCGCCGCCCTTTTTTTCGTCCGCTCCGTTCCCGTGCCGCCGCGCGCGGCGCTGGCGGGCGAAGGCGGACGATCCACCGCCGCGCCGCCGCTGATCGGCTGGCTGGCGCTGATCGGCATGGGCATCGTGTTCTTCGGTCACGGCGTACTCGCGCTTTACATCGTCGATGTCGGCAAGGGCGTCGGTTTGTCACCCGCCACCATCGGTTTCGTCTTCAGCATCGCCGCCCTCATGGGTATCGTGCTGCCGCTCGTTGCGGGCTTCCTCGGCGCGAAATTCCCGGCCACGCCGCCCACCGTCATCGTGCTGGTCATCGTCGCCATCTTCGCCGTGCTGCTGGGCCAGGCGGCCACGCCGCTGGGCTATTTCGTCGCCGCGCCGATCTACGCTTTCGCGCCCATCGCCATGATGCCCATCCTGCTGGGCGCGCTGGTGCGGGTCGATCCCAGCGGCAAGCTGGCGGGCGCGCACCCCGCCTTCGTCACCCTGGGTGGCGCCGCCGCGCCGCTGACCGGCGGCGCGATCCGCGACTGGGCCGGCAATTTCGCGGCCAGCGGATGGTTCGTCGCGGGGTGCATCGTGGTCGGCGGCATTCTGATGATCGCCCTCCTGTTCAAGGCCGACAGCCTGCGCCGGCAGCAACTCGGACGGATCTGATCGTGCCCAAATTGGGACGGATCGCCGGTCGCGAATGGTTACTTGTTGGTAACAGTAATCCGCATTAGATAGTCTCCAGGATCACAGGAGATCGCGCATGGCCCGAAGCTACCGCAAGAACGGCGTTCCCGGCGAACCCGGATGGCCGGTGTTCGGCAAGTCGCTGGCCCTCCTGCGCAATCCAGCCAAGGTCAGCCATGAGATGGTGAGCAAGTACGGCCAGGTCTACTGGTCCAACGCGTTCGGCCGCACCAATGTCAGCATGCTGGGTCCGGACGCCAACGAGTTCGTGCTGATGGACCGCGAGCGCAATTTCTCGTCGGCGGGCGGCTGGAATCCGCTGCTCGGCCTGCTGTTCCCCAATGGCCTGATGCTGCGCGATTTCGACGATCACCGCGCCCATCGCCGCATCATGCAGGTGGCGTTCAAGCAGCCGGCCATGCAGAACTACGTGGCGAAGCTGAACGAGGGCATCCGCCAGGGTCTGGACCGATGGCGCGAGAAGGGCGATTTCCGCTTCTACGAGGCGATCAAGCAACTCACCCTCAACACCGCCGCCTCGGTGTTCCTGGGCATGCCGCTGGGCAAGGAAGCCGACCGGATCAACCAGGCATTCTTCGACAGCGTACAGGCCGCCGTCGCCGTGATCCGGACGCCGATCCCGGGCACCAAGATGTGGCGCGGCGTGCAGGGCCGCAAATACCTCGAGCAGTTCTTCCGGGAACAGGTTCCGCTGCGCCGCGGCACCGCGGGCACCGACATGTTCACCCTGCTGTGCAACGCGGTGGACGAGGAAGGCAACACCTACACCGACTCCGACATCGTCGATCACATGGACTTCCTGATGATGGCGGCGCACGACACGCTGACCAGCTCCATCACCACCCTGATCTACGAACTCTGCCGCCATCCCGAGTGGCAGGACGCCGCCCGCCGGGAATGCGCCGCGCTGAACCTGCCGCCCGACAACCTGCCCTATGAGCATCTGGCCGAGCTGCAGATCATCGAGTGGTGCTTCAAGGAGGCGCTGCGGATGAACCCGCCGGTGCCGTCGATCCCGCGCACGGCGGTCCGCGAGTTCCAGTTCGGCGGCTACACCATTCCCGCCGGCACCACCGTCAACATCAGCCCCGGTTATACCCACAAGATGCCCGAGCTGTGGGAGAACCCTCAGAATTTCGAGCCGGACCGCTTCTCGGAGCAGCGCGCCGAGGACCGCAAGCACAAGTTCGCCTGGGTGCCGTTCGGCGGCGGCGCGCATATGTGCATCGGCCTGCATTTCGCCTATATGCAGACCAAGGTGTTCATGTACCAATTGCTGCTCAACTACGAATTCCACCTGGACGACGGTTACGAGGCCGACTTCCAGATCATGCCGATCCCCAAACCCAAGGACGGCCTGCCGATCCACCTTCGACCGCTCGAGGAAGCCGCCTGATGAATTTCGAGGATTCGCCCGAAGAGGCCAAATTCCGCGCCGAAGCACGCGCCTGGCTCGCCGCGAACGCCGCCGAGTACCGCAAGCCCCTGCCCGAGAACATGACCGAGGCGGAAACGCTGAAAATGGCCAAGGCCTGGCAGGCGAAGAAGGCCGCGGCGGGCTATGCCGCCATCACCTGGCCGAAGGAAGTCGGCGGCCTCGGCGGCACGCCCATGCAGCGGGTGATCTTCGAGCAGGAGGAAGCCGACTACAATTTACCGCCCGCCGTGTTCTCCATCGGCCTGGGCATGTGCATGCCGACCATGATGGCCTTTGCCACGCCCGAGCAGCAGAAGCGGTTCGTCCCCAAGGCGCTGGCCGGCGAGGAAATCTGGTGCCAGCTGTTCTCCGAGCCGGCCGGCGGGTCGGACCTGGCGGCGCTGCGCACCAAGGCCGAGCGCGACGGCGACGACTGGGTCATCAACGGCCAGAAGATCTGGACCTCGGGCGCGCAGTTCTCCGACTGGGGCATCCTGGTTACCCGCACCGATCCCAACGTGGCCAAGCATGAGGGCCTGACCTTCTTCTTCCTCAGCATGAAGTCGCCCGGCGTCGAGGTGAAGCCGATCAAGCAGGCATCCGGCGGACGCGGCTTCAACGAGGTCTATTTCACCAATGTCCGCATCCCCGACAGCCAGCGCCTCGGCGCCGTCGGCGACGGCTGGAAGGTGTCGCTGACCACGCTGATGAACGAGCGCCTGTCGATCAGCGAGAACTCCCAGCGCGGCATCAATTTCGAGGCGCTGATGAAACTGGCCAACGCCGTTGACGGCGGCCGCGGCCCGGCCATCCAGGACAAGGCGGTGCGCGAGCAGCTCGCCGGCTGGTACGCCAAGTACATGGGCCTGCGCAACGGCCGCTACCGCACCATGACCGCCTTGTCGCAGGGCGCCCGGCCCGGCCCCGAAGCGTCGATCAACAAGGCGGTGTTCGCATCCATGCTGCAGGACATGGCGTCCTTCGGCCTCGACCTGCTGGACACGGCCGGCATCGCCTATGACCCGGAACTGGAAGGCTTCCGCCGCCAGTTCGCCGAGGCCTATATGGGCTCGCCGGGCCTGCGCATCGCCGGCGGCACGGACGAGATCCTGCGCAACATCATCGCCGAGCGCGTGCTGGGCCTGCCACCGGATATCCGCGCCGACAAGGGCATCCCGTTCAACAAGGTGCCGACGGGGGCGAACTGAGCCGGAAGGTCCCTCATCCGGCCGCTGCGCGGCCACCTTCTCCCCAGGCGGGGAGAAGGGAAAATGAGGCCATCATCAATGGCAGCGTCCCCTCGCCCCGCCGGGGAGAGGGTTAGGGTGAGGGGGACTGCGAAGCGGTTCACGATGTTTGCAATCGTCAGCCACCACCATCGACACCACCGCCCCATCCGCTAATATGATCCCCAGCAAAAGGGGGATCGGCGATGAAATACACCCGTCTGGGATCGACCGGCATGCGCGTGTCGCGGCTGTGCCTGGGCACCATGTCCTACGGCGATCCGGCGCAGCGCGCCTGGGTGCTGGACGAGACGGCGGCGCGGCCGTTCTACGAGAAGGCGATCGAGGCCGGCATCAACTTCTTCGACACCGCCGACGTCTACTGCAACGGCGTCACCGAAGAAATCCTGGGCCGGGCGATCAGGGATCTGGTGCCCGACCGCGAGGACGTGGTCATCGCCACCAAGTGCTTCGGCGGCACCCACAACGGCAAGCTCAACCGCCACGGCCTGTCGCGCAAGAACATCATGGCGTCGTGCGACGCGTCGCTCAAGCGCATGGGGCTCGATTACATCGACCTCTACCAGATCCACCGCTTCGACTACAAAACCCCCATGGAAGAGACCATGGAGGCGCTGAGCGACCTGGTGCGCGCCGGCAAGGTGCGCTATCTGGGCGCCTCGTCCATGTTCGCGTGGCAGTTCGGCGAGTACCTGAGTCTCGCGGAAAAGAACGGCTGGGCGAAGTTCGTCTCCATGCAGAACCACTACAATCTGGTCTACCGCGAGGAAGAGCGGGAAATGATCCCGCTGTGCGCGGCCAAGGGCGTCGGCCTGATCCCGTGGAGCCCGCTGGCGCGCGGCTTCCTGGCCGGCAACCGGCACCGCCAGGGCGGCGGCGAGACCGCGCGCGCGACCTCGGACGACTTCGCCACCCAGCTTTACTATGCCGATGACGACTTCAAGGTGGCCGACCGGAACGTGGAAGTGGCGGGCCGCCTGGGCGTCAAGCCGATGCAGGTGGCGCTGGCCTGGATCCTGTCGAAACCGGCGGTTTCGGCGCCCATTATAGGTGCTACGAAACTGGAGCATCTCGACGATGCAATTGCCGCGCTTGATCTGACCCTTGTAGAATCCGATATAAAATCATTGGAAGAGCCCTATCGCCCGCACGCGATCCTGGGCCACGCATGAGGAACGCCGTGTTACAGCGTGAGGCGAAGTACCGGATCGGCCAGGTGGTGAAGCATCGCTTCTACCCGTTCCGGGGCGTGATCTTCGATATCGACGCCACCTTCAGCAACACCGAGGAATGGTGGCAGTCGATCCCCGAGCACATGCGCCCGGCGAAGGACCAGCCCTATTACCATCTGCTGGCCGAGAACGACGAGAGCACCTACATCGCCTATGTCTCGCAGCAGAACCTGCTGCCCGACGAGTCCGGCGAACCGGTGCACCATCCGCAGGTGACCGAGATGTTCGCCGAGATGGAAAACGGCTCCTACGAGCCAATCCACACCCAGACGCACTAACCGATAAACCTGCCCCGCTGTTCGGCGGTTGGGATCAGGCAGGTATCTCGTTTTCCGAATATCTGATAACGGTTTCGGGCTATCCGGTCATACAGGGCATCACGCCAATGCCGTGGCAGCACACGGATTACGCTTGCGATGCGCCAGGGCCAGTCCAGATGCCGCGCAAGTTTTATAACCGCATCGGACTTCTCCCAGACTCGCCGATCCTCATAAAAGGCGAAAGTGTCGAAACCGTCGAGCGGCAGGCCGAGGCGTTGCAGCATCTCCTGCCCCGGCACAGACTGCATGGTGCAGACGGAAACATCACGCGAGTGTCGAACAACAAACAGCGCCGAGCCACTGCACAGCGCGCAAATGCCATCAAAGAGCATCAGGGGTGGTTCCCCGTCTGTATGCCCGGGAACCAATTTAGTCCGGCGCCGGAACCGGGCCGCCCGCGTGGTGGTGGGCGAGCCGCCAGGTGCCCGCTTCGCGCACGAACACGTTGGTCGCCAGCAAGCAGGCCGACTGCATCAGCTCGTAGCAGAGCACGATCGCCGTATCGCCGTGGACGATGGCCGACGGATGGACGCATTCGATCCGCGGCCGTCCGGGATGGGCGAGGATGCCGCGCCAGCTCTGGAGCACCGGTTCGCGGCCTTCCAGCTTGGGCCAGCCGGGATGCAGGCAGGTGACATCCGCGTCATGGGCCCAGATGGCCTCCATCGCGGCCACGTCCGCGGCGGCGAACGCGTCATAGAACGCCTCGTTGGCCGATATCACCGTTTCCTGATCGCCAAGCGCCATTCCGGGAGTGTGCGGTTGCCCGCCCGGCAACGTCAAGTTTACAGTCCCGGTGTACTTGAAGGATGAGCGGATGAGCTGGAAGGACGAGGCGGAGCAGATCCGCAAAAGGCGCGAGCTGGCCAAGGGTCTGGGCGGACCCGACGGCATCGCCCGCCAGCATGCCAAGGGCCGACTGACCATCCGCGAGCGCATCGCCGGACTGGTGGACGGCGGCAGCTTCGAGGAGCAAGGCGAGACCGCCGGGCAGGCCGAGCTGGACGACGACGGCAACCTGACCGGCTTCCAGCCCGCCAACTACATCCTCGGCTTCGGCAAGCTGGACGGCCGCCGGGTCATCGTCGGCGGCGAGGATTTCACCCTGCGCGGCGGCTCGCCAAACGCGGCGGGCCTGCGCAAGAGCGTGTTCGCCGAGGACATGGCGATCCGTTACCGGGTGCCGCTGGTGCGCTTCCTCGAAGGCGGCGGCGGCAGCGTTTCAGGCGCCAGCGGCAAGGGCCTGTCGTTTTCGCCGGTGTATGACCGGCCGCGCTTCAAGTCGCTGGCCGACGCCATGGCGATCGTGCCGGTGGCCGCCGCGGCCTGCGGACCGGTCGCCGGCTTTCCGGCGGCGCGCCTCGCCGCCTCGCATTTTTCGGTGATGGTCAAGGACACGGCCCAGGTGCTTGTCGCGGGACCCGCGGTGGTCGAACGGGCGCTCGGCGTGTCCATGACCAAGGAACAGTTGGGCGGCCACCAGGTGCACCTGAAGAACGGCACCGTCGACAATCTGGCGAAGGACGAGGCGGATGCCTTCGCCCAGGTCCGCCGCTTCCTGTCCTACATGCCTCAGAACGTCTGGGAGCTGCCGCCGGTCGTGAAAACCGGCGACGATCCCGCCCGCGCCGACGAGGCGCTGCTCGAGATCATCCCGCGCGACCGGCGCAAACCCTATGACGGCCGCAAGCTGGTCGAGCATGTCGTCGATCTCGGCAGCTTCTTCGAGCTGGGCCGCCGCTTTGGGCCGGGCCAGATCGTCGGCCTCGCCCGGCTCGACGGCAGGCCGGTCGGCGTGATCGCCGCCGACTGCCGGTTCGCGGCCGGCGCCATGACCGCGCACGGCTCGCAGAAGGTGCGCCGCTTCGTCGATCTGTGCGACACGTTCCACCTGCCGATCCTCAGCGTCGTCGACGAGCCCGGCTTCATGATCGGCCCCGACGCCGAGCAGGCCGGCACCATCCGCTACGGCACCGCGCTGGTGCTGGCGGTGATGCAGAGCCGGGTGCCGTGGGTGTCGGTCGTCGTCCGCAAGAGCTTCGGCGTGGCCGCCGCCGCCCATTACGGGCCGGACGGCCTGGTGCTGGCGTGGCCGTCGGCGGAAATGGGCGCTCTGCCCGTCGAGGGCGGCGTCGCCGTCGCCTTCGCCCGCCAGCTTGCCGAGGCCGACGACCCGGACGCGCTGCGCGCGGAACTGGAAGCCAGGATGGCCGCCGCCAACGGCGCCTTCCCGCGCGGCGAACAGTTCAACGTCCACGAATTGATCGACCCGCGCGAGACGCGGGCGCGGTTATGTGCGTGGCTGGAGTGGGTTGCGCCGCTGCTGGAGGCGCAGAAGGGGCCGACGGGGTATTCCATCCGGCCGTGATCCGTCACGCGGAAACACACCCCTCACCCTAACCCTCTCCCACAAGGGGAGAGGGGATTTATGAAGCAGAACCAGCGGTTTACCCTTCTCCCCTTGTGGGAGAAGGTGCCGCGAAGCGGCGGATGAGGGGTCGCCGCGAAGCGGCTCACCCGCCCCGGTTCGGCCGCGAATGCCGCCACTCCGCCAGCAGCGCGCGCAGCGCCGCCACGAACGGTAGCGGCTGGTCGAGAAACAGGTGGTGGTCGGCCTCGGGGATCGCGACGAACGGCACCGAGCTGTCCAGCACCTCGAACATGTAGTCGGCGATCTCCTGGGTGAACAGCTGGCTGCGGTCGCCGTACATCACGCCGACGCGGCAGGGAATGCTCTTCAAGGCCTCGCGCATGTCGCCGAAGCGGAACTTGCCGAACAGCTGGTCGTCGAACTTCCAACTCCAGCCGCCTTCCGACGGCGTCACCGAATGCCGGCCGATATAGTCGACCAGATAGTCGTTGGCGCAGTCCTGCGGCGGCATCAACCGGAAACGGCCAAGCGCCGTCTCGAAATCCGGATAGATCTTCTTCGGCCGGATCGGCGCGCGCTTGCGGTCGCGCTGCCACTGGTAGTCAGGCGGTCGCACCGGCGAATCGACCAGCACCACGCCGGTGAGCTGGCTGCCGATGAGCGTCGTCGCATGGAGGGTGACGAAACCGCCGAAGCTGTGGCCGACGATGATCGGCTTGTCGTCGAACCCGGCGTCCTTGCAGACACCCATCAGCTCGGCGGTGAACAGCTCGCCCGAATAGGCGTCGCGCCGGCCGCTGTCGCCCGCGCCCGACAGGTCGATGGCCGCGACGCTGTAGTGGTCGGTGAAGAACGGCGCCAGGAAGCGCCACCAATGGGCGTGGGCGCCGCCGCCATGGACCAGCAGCAGGCCAGGCTTGCCCGGCCGCTCCCAGTGCAGATAGTGGATCGGGCATCCCTCGACCTCGACCGTGCGGTCGCGGTACGGGACGGCCAGCGCCTTGCGGAACCATTCCGGCGCGCCGGGGTGGACCTGGTCGATCGGTGCTTCCCTGTTCATGCACGCATCTTCGTCCGCGACGCGGATGCGCGCAAGCGTCCGGGCGCCTCGCTCAGGGTGTCCAAATCCCCGGCGGCTTGCCCTGCCCCAGATCGGCGATGGACCAGGTCTCGATCCGCCACGGCACCAGCTTCAGCGCGCCGTAGGTGGGATCGTCGACGCTTTTCCAGAACATGCTGAGGTTGTAGCCATAAGGCTCGGGCGTCGAGCCGAACAGCTTCCACACCCGGTCCTTCTCGGCCAGGTCCTCTGCCCACTCCGTCTTGCAATCGGCGATGACGTGCTCCATCTGCGGCGTCCAGTAGGACAGCGACACGTAGGGATTGCCTGCCAGATGCTTGGCCTTCAGGCTCTGGCGCCCGGTGGCGATCCAGCCCTGCGGCTTGCCGTCGGGAAATTCCCAGACCGGGTGCAGGATGCGCGCCCGCATGCGCCCCTTGGTGTCCTGGGTCGTCACCGACGCCCAGATGACGGTCGAAACCCGCTGCTCGAATGTTTCCCGGATGCTGTCGAACGACGCCATGAAATTCTCCCTGAGTTACCAGCGAGAAACATAACAGATGGAGGTGTCGCGCATCCACCAAGATGAAGAGAGGGGTCAACCCGCGATCTCGCGGATCGCGTCCCGCACCAGCTCCGGGCGCTCCATGGGCAGGAAATGCGTGGTGCCCGGGACCAGCTCGAGGGTCCAGCCGGGCTGGCGTTCGCGGATCAGGTCGGCCACGCCTTCGCGGAGTGTGGAGCCATGCTCGGCATGGAGCACGCGCACCGGGCAGCGCACCCGGCCCAGCACCCGCCAGAACGGTTGCCCGGCCGAGGCGAAAGTGGCGGCCTCCCAGGCCGGCGCGCAGGACAGCGTGACTTCCCCGTTGGGCAGGTCGCGGCTGCCGCCGTCGATGTAGTCGCGCAGCACCTGGTCGGGCCATGTGGCGAAGGCGCCGCGGCCCTTGTAGGCGTCGAACATCATCTGCCTTGTGCCGAACACGGCGCGGCGGCGCGCCGCTCCTTGCGCCAGCGGATTGGGCGGCGACCGTCCGAAACGGCGCGCGGCCGCCAGCAGCCGCGATGCCTCGGGATGCATCAGCACCGGGTCGACCATCACCAGCCCGCGCGCGGCGTCGGGACGCTTCGCGGCGGCCAGCATGGCAACCCGGCCGCCCATGGAATGGCCCGACAGGAACGTCGGTTCGCCGAGCACGTCCAGACAGGCGACGAGGTCGTCGCGGAACGTGTCCCACGTCTGCAACCCGTCCGGCTCCGCGTCCGCCGTCGACAGCCCGTGGCCGCGCTGGTCGAGCGCGACGATGCGGAAGCTTTCGGCGAGCGGCCCGAGCAATTCGCGGTAGGTACCGGCATTGAAGCCGGTCGCGTGGGCGAACACCAGCAGCGGCCTCGCAGGATCGCCATCCCAGCGCAGTGCCGAGAACGAGCCGCGCCCCGGCAGGTCGATGGTCTGCCGCACCGGATCGGGACCGCTAGAGGTACGCTGGAGCATCCTGGATATCCTTGCTGTCGCCGTAAGCCAACATGAGCGCCGCGGCTCCCCGCGCCTGCTCCGAACCGGCGAAGATGATCGTCATGATAGCGGTGAGGGGCATGCGGGGGAACATGCCGGTGATCGGGCCGATGGTCGAGACAAAGTTCAACGGGAAGACGGAAGGCGCTGCCACGGACCGGCCGGCGCCCCCGGTCAACGCCCCACAATCGGCGTGACAACCCAACCGGCTGGCTGCCATATACGGCCACGCCTGCCTGCCGGAGCCTGTGTGACCCACCCCCACATCCCCGATCCCGCCGAGAATTCCATGCGCGGCATCATGCTGATGATGGCGGCGTTCGTGACGTTCTCGTGCATGGACACGATCTCCAAGCTGCTGGGTTCCATGGGTTATCCCGCGGTGTTCATCACCTGGGGCCGGCTGCTGTCGCAGATCGTGCTGTTGCTGCCGCTGGTGGTGATGCAGGGCGGCGTTTCAGTGCTGAAAACGCGCCATCCGGGCAGCCAGTTCCTGCGCGGGCTGGGCATGCTGGTGGCGGGCGTGTTCTTCATCTCGGGACTGCACTTCCTGCCGCTCGCGACCATGACGGCGATCAATTTCGTCGGCCCGTTCGTGGTCACCATCCTGTCGATCGTCTTCCTGAAGGAGAAGGTCGGCAAGCATCGCTGGATCGCCATCCTGGTCGGCTTCGCCGGCGCGCTGGTGATCATCCGGCCGGGCGGCGACAGCTTCCACTGGGCGTCGCTGTTCGCGGTCGCGGGCGCCTGCGGCTGGTCGGTGGCGGTGATCACCACGCGGCTGGTGCAGCGCGACGATTCGACCCTGACCACGCTGATGCTGACGGCCATCGTCGGCTTCATCGGCTGCTCGCTGATGCTGCCGTTCTTCTGGGTGACGCCGACGCTCGCGGCCGTCGGCCTGCTCGTCGCCATGTCGATCGGCGGCACCGCCGGCCAGTTCCTGATGATCCGGGCGCTGCGCTATGCCGGCGCGTCGGTGCTGGCGCCGTTCGCCTACAGCCAGATCATCTGGTCGACGGCGCTGGGCTACCTGTTCTGGCGCGAGTTCCCCGACGAATGGACGTGGCTCGGCGCGGCGATCATCGTCGCCTGCGGCCTCTATGTCTGGTACCGCGAGCGGATGCTGTCCATGCCCGGATACCGCAAGGTCGGATAAGGCCTACCCTGCATCCTCCAGAATGACGTTGTTGAGGATCACCTTGCCCTTTCGGATCTCCTTGGCCCTGGCGTATTCGGGCGAGTCCCAGAACGCCCTGAACGCCTCGCGGGACGGCCAGCGCAGGACGATGGTCTGGAATCCCGCCGGCCAGTCGCCCTCGACGATCTCCGGCGCCGCGCTCATTGCCACGTACTCGCCGCCATACTGCTTCACCAGCGGACCGGCGATGGCGCCGTAAGGCTCGAGGAACGACGGGTCCAGGACTTTCATGTTGGCGACGACATAGATGCTCATCGATCGGACTCCCAATCTGCTCGCTGCAAAGCCAAATTTTCGCCGTGTCCCTGAGCCTGTCGAAGGGCGTTGCAAAGGTGTTCGTGCAGGCCCTTCGACAGGCTCAGGGACATGGATAGGATTACTCCCGCACGAGCAGGTTACCAGCCTGGTCGCGTACCGGGCCTACTCCGCCGCCGCCGAGAGCGCCTTCGCCGGGTCGCCCACCTTGCCGGCGGCGTGCATGGCGGCCAGGTAGCCATAGGTCATGGCCGCGCCGATGGTGCCGCCACCGCCCGGATAAAAGTCGCCGACCACGCAGGCCGAGCTGTTGCCCACCGCGTACAGCCCGCCGATCACCGTGCCGTCCTCGCGCTGCACCTGGGCGCGCTCGTTGGTCAGCAGGCCGCCCTTGGTGCCCAGGTCGCCCGCGTTGATCTCGATGGCGTAGAACGGCGCTCTGGCGATGGGTCCGAGGCACGGATTGGGCTTGTGGGACTTGTCGCCGGCATAGCGGTCGAAGGCGCTTTCGCCCTTGTGGAAGTCGTCGTCCCTGCCCGCCTCGGCCATCGTGTTGAACCGGACGACCTGCTGCTTCAGTCCTTCGGCGTCGATGCCGGTCTGGCGCGCCAGGTCCTCGATCGTGTCGGCGCGCTTGATGTAGCCGTCGCGGATGAAGCGTTCCGGCGTCATGCCCGGCAGCATGGTCCCCACCGTGTAGCGGCTGCGGTAATCGTTGTCGAACACCATGAACGCGGGCGGCGCGTCGTTCTCGTAGATCACCCGGCCCAGTTCGTTGTAGGGCCGCGCCTCGTTGGCGAAGCGCTTGCCGCGCTTGTTGACGATCATCACATGCGGCAGGCCGCGCTCGAACACGTGGATGGTCGGCGCCTGCGCGCCGGGCTCGTTGGACGACGGCATCCACCACATGTCGTCCATCAGGTCGAGCGCCGCGCCGACGGCCTGGCCGGCGCGGATGCCGTCGCCCATGCTGCCGGGCGCGCCCGAGCTGTAGGCGCCCGCGACCCACTTTTCGGTGGCCTTGTCGAAATACTGCCTGCGCATGGCGCTGTTGTGGTCGAAGCCGCCGGCGGCGATCACCACGCCTTTCTTCGCGCGGATGGTCTGGCTCCTGCCGTCCCTGGTCACCCGCGCGCCGACGACGGCGCCGCCTTCGGTGATCAGCTCGTCGAGGCCGGTGTTCAGCCACAGCGGCACGGTCTTTTCCTGCAGCGTATAACGCAGGCGGGCGACCAGCGCGCGGCCGCTGGAGATGTGCTGGCGGCCGGCGATGCGGTTCCAGATGTTGCGCGGGATCACGGTCCAGACGCCCAGCAGCCCCATGGGATCGGACTTGAAGAACGCCAGCCGGCGCAGCTCCTTGACCGAGCCGACGACGCCGCCCGGAAGGCTGCCGGGGCGTTTGCGCAGCTTGTCGAAGTCCTTCAGCTTGCGGCCGGAGAACACCTTGGGATCGATCGACCTTCCGCCCTTGCAGCCGCCCGGCGTCTCCGGCCGGTAGTCGGGGAAGTCCTCCATCATCTGGAACTTCACCTCGCTGTTGTCGGTCATGTAGCGGGTCATGACCGGCGCGTATTCCACGAAGGTTTCCAGCTTGGCCGGCGCGACCCGGTTGCCGATGTTGTGCTTCAGGTAGGTGACCGCGTCCTGCGGCGTGTCGGGGATGCCGGCCGCCTTCATCAGCGGGTTGTTGGGAATCCACGCCACGCCGCCGGAAAACGCGGTGGTGCCGCCATACATGTCGGTCTTCTCGATCACCAGGACCTTCAGGCCCTCGTTGGCGGCGACGACCGCCGAGGTCAGGCCCGCGGCGCCCGTCCCCACCACGAGCAGGTCGGTTTCATGGTCCCAACTGGTCTCGGCCATCGCACTCTCCCGTTTGCGAAAACAGGGACCATGAGGCCCCCGTTAGTGCGACGAGTGTTATGCGAAAATCCCGCGAGCGCAAGTCGCGCCCACGGCACCATGGCCATGGTGCCGTCAAACAGCCATATCAGCGCGGCGCCATGCGGATCGCGCCGTCCAGGCGGATGGTCTCGCCGTTCAGCATGGTGTTGGTGCAGATCTCGCGGACCATGGAGGCGAACTCCTCGGGCTTGCCGAGGCGCTTGGGGAACGGGATCGAGTTGGCCAGCGACTGCAGCACCTCGTCGCGGGCACGCAGCATCAGCGGCGTGGCGAAGATGCCCGGGCAGATAGTGTTGCAGCGGATGCCCACATTCGCCAGGTCGCGGGCGATCACCAGGGTCATGCCGACGATGCCGGCCTTGGTGGCGGTGTAGGCGATCTGGCCGACCTGGCCGTCGAACGCCGCGACCGAGGCGGTCTGCACGATCACGCCGCGCTCGCCGTCTTCCAGCGGTTCCAGCGTCTGCATCTCGGCGGCCACCAGGCGCGAGCAGTTGAAGTGGCCGATCAGATTGGTGTTCACCACCCGCTGGAAGTCGGCGAGCGGCATCGGTCCGTCCTTGCCGACGATCTTGTTGGCCTTGCCGATGCCGGCGCAGTTGACGAGGATGCGCGGGATGCCGTGCGCCTTCTTCGCCACCTCGATGCCGGCCAGCACGTCGTCCTCGGACGCCACCTCGACCCGGGCGAACGCGCCGCCGATCTCGGCCGCGACCTTGTTGCCCAGCTCCTCGTTCAGATCCCACAGCGTGACCTTCACGCCGTTGGCGGTCAGCTCGCGCGCCGTCGCCGCGCCCAGACCCGAAGCGCCGCCGGTGATGATGGCGGACTGTCCCTGCAGTTTCATGATGGTTCTTCCCTGTTTGGTTCGATTGCCGCCCCCGGATTAACCGCCCGCCGCGCGCAAGGCAAGACCTGGCGTTACCGGAAGGTAAAGACGCCTGCGCCGTTGACTTATCGGGTGCCGCGCAGCAGGGTTCGTGACCTGTCAATCGAGGAGGAAACCTTGGCCATCATCATCAGCGCCGAACTGCGCATCGACCCCGCCGACATGCCGAAGATCCGCGAGTTCGCGGCGGTCATGGTCGAGAAGACCAACACCCTCGAGAAGGGTCCGTGCATCGCCTATGCCTTCTCCGAAGACTTCAACGAGCCGGGCCTGGTGCGCGCGTTCGAGGTGTGGGAATCCGACGAGGCGCTGGCCGAGCACTTCAAGACCCAGCACATGGCCGACTTCCAGGAAGGCATGAAGGGCATCACCGTCAAGGGCGTGAGCGCCATGCGCTACGAACTGGGCAGCTACGGCAAGTTCCGCTGAGGAGACGACAGATGGCGATAAAATCCCCCGCCCGCATCGAACCGCTTCCCGTCGACCAGCTTCCCGACTGGATGCGCAACGGCCCCGAGATCCTGCGCGTCAACATCATGAAGACGCTGGCCCATCACGAGGATCTGCTGAAGCCGTGGAACCGGTTCGCCGGCCACATCATGGGCTTCAGCAGCACCCTCAACGGCCGCGAGCGCGAAATCCTGATCCTGCGCACCGGCTGGAACCACCAGTCCGACTATGAATGGGGCCAGCACGTCATCATCGGCCGCAACGCCGGCCTGAGCGACGAGGAAATCCACGCCATCGCCACCTGGCCCAAGGGCGGCGCCTGGACCGAGCAGGAAACGCTGCTGCTGCAGGCCACCGACGAGCTGTTCCGCAACTCGGAGATCGGCGACGCCACCTGGGCCGCGCTGGCCAAGCACTACGACAACAGGCAGATGCTCGACATCATCTTCACCGTCGGCCAGTACACCCTGGTCTGCTACACGCTGAAGACCGTGCGCGTGCAGCTCGACGACGGCGTCGGCGGGCTGCCGGCGGTGTGATGTCCAGGATCGCGCTCGTCGGCGTTCCGCGCGCGGCCGGGCTGTCGGACGCCATCGCCGAGGCGTTGCGCGGCCTTGGCCTGGACTGCGTGCGGCACGACGTTTCCCGCATGGACGAGATCGCCGACCTGTCGGGCGTCGAGATTCTGCTGTCCACCGGCGTGCCGTGCCGCGCGGCCGACATGGACCGGATGCCCGGGCTGCGCGCCATCGTCTCGCCCGTGCTGGGTTATGACTGGATCGACGCGGGCGAGGCCAGCCGTCGCGGCATCGCGGTGTGCAACACCGAGGTCGCCGAGAACCGCGAGGGCATGGCCGAGGCGACCATCATGCTGCTGCTCGCCCTGCTCTACCGCCTGCACGAGACCGAGGCGCTGCTCCGGACCAACGCCACCGGCGACCCGCTGCGGCGCCACATCCTGAAAGGCCGGACCGTCGGGATTATCGGCTATGGCGGCATCACCCGCGCGGTGATCGCGCGGCTGGCGGCATGGGGCTGCCATTTCCTCGTCCACAGCCGCTCGGCGGCCGAACCCCTGCCATACGTGACCTTCGTCCCGCTCGACGATCTGCTGGAGCGCAGCAACGCCATCCTGGTGCTGACCAGCCTCAACCCGTCGACAAGGCACATGCTGGGCCGCGCGCAGTTCGCCAAAATCCGCCCCGGCACGCTGCTGGTCAACACCGCGCGCGGCGCCATCATCGACGAGGCCGCGCTGGTCGAGGCGCTGAAATCCGGCCAGCTCGGCGCCGCCGCCATCGACGTGTTCGAGACCGAGCCGTGCCCGCCCGATCACCCGCTGCGCGACCTGCCCAACGTCATCCTCACCCCGCACGCCATCGGCCACAACGAGGAAGCCCAGGCCGCCGGCCCGGCGCTGACCGCGCAGGTGCTGAAGACCCTGGCGGAAGGCGGGTTGCCGGAAAGTTGCAAGAACCGGGACGCGGTGGGGAAATAGCGCCCCAACCTCAAAAAAAGTTGTCATCCCCGCGCACGCGGGGACCCAGTCGGGGCCGTCACGTGGCCTCTCGACCGCTCGGTCACGAAGAAACCCTTATTGCTGCCGCACGCAACCAGCCCTACGAAGAGCTGGGTCCCCGCGTGCGCGGGGATGACGAGGTATTGGTGGTGATCGCACCACCCTTGATCTTCCCGCGCCAGCCCTTAGGGTAGCGCGCGAAAAACCAACCGACGAGGCATCCCCATGAGCAAGCCAATCATCCCCGCCGGCACCGAGAAGGTGGTCGAGGCGTTCCATTTCGTCCCCGGCCGCACCGCGGGCAACCTGTTGTTCATCTCCGGCCAGCTCGGCACGAACAACCGGGTGCTGGCCGACGGCCTCGAGGCGCAGATCGACGCGGCGTTCGCCAACATCGCCCGCATCCTGGCCGAGGTGGACCGCGACATGACCGCCATCGTCGAGATCGGCTCGTTCCATGTCGGCGACGTGTCGCAGCACGTGCAGGCCTTCGCCGCCGCCATGAAACGGCACCTGCCCGGCAACCCGCCGGCCTGGACCGCCGTCGGCGTCACCGGCCTCGCCATGCCCGGCGCGCTGGTCGAGGTGAAGGCGGTCGCGACGCTGGGCTGAACGCGGGACCATTCGCCGCGCGCGGGCGTTAACGGGGCGTACCCATTAACGGAGACAGCCATGTCCGATCTCAGCCGCGTATCACAGCATATGGAAATCATCGGCGCCGACGGCGTCCACATCGGCACCGTCGACAAGGTGGTGGGTGATCGCATCAGGATGACCAAGGCCGACAGCGGCTCGCACAGCGACCACCACCACTACATCTCGGGCGCGCTGGTGGCCGAGGTCGAAGGCAACAAGGTCCGCCTGTCGGCCGCGGGCGGCGCGGCCGTCCTCCTCGAAGAGGAGAAGGATGGCGGGGCGCTGGCGGACATGCGCCCCTGAGGTTCCCGGGCTGTTTCGGACCGCTTCGCGGTACCCCTCACCCTCACCCTCTCCCACAAGGGGAGAGGGGATTCTGACGGCGCCGCTCTACCCTTCTCCCCTTGTGGGAGAAGGTGGCGCGAAGCGCCGGATGAGGGGTGAGCGGCGCCTCACACCGGCTGGATCAGCACCTTGTAGCTGTCGGCCGGCTCGTGGCCGAAGAAGGTCTTGCCGATGTTCTCGTAGTGCCGGTACGAGATCAGCGCGTGGTTGGCCGCCTGCTGCGCGTCGCGCAGCTGCCGCTCCAGCGGGCTGTCCATGCGGCAGCCGGTCGTCGCCGCCGTGTTGTTGATCATGCTGACGACTTCCCGGCAGGTCTGCGCCGCGTGGGCGCAGGCGAGCAGCGCCGGCCAGAAATACTCCCATTCCGGCACCAGCCGCCCGCCGTCCTTCGGCAGCGGGCCCAGATGGGCCTCCAGCTTGTCCTGGGTGTCCATGACGAAGGCGCGCACCGCCATCAGCTTGGCCTGCGCCTCGCCGACCCGGTATTGCACCACGGCCTGGTCCTTCAGCGTGGTGGACAGGCCCCACGGCACCTTGCCCATGGCCAACTGGATGAAATTGTCGATGGCGCCCCGGCACACGCCCAGCGCCACCGCCGCCTTGTTGTAGATGGCGTGGGTGGGATTGCGGTAGGTGGGATTGGCATAGAGCTCGCTGGGCGCCAGCGAGCGCGCCGGCAGCAAATGTTCGGGCGGCACGTACTGGTTCACCATGCGCACGTCGTGGCTGCCCGAGCCGCGCATGCCCGAGGTGTCCCAGGTGTCGACGATCTCGAACTCGCCCCTGGGGAACATGAACGACGCCTCGGCCGGCTTGCCGGTCGCCTCGTCGACCACCATGGCGGCCATCAGGTAGTTCCAGGTGGCGTTGGGCGAGCCGCTGGCGAAGCTGCCCTGGTAGGTCACCCGCCAGCCGTCGCCGTCGCGCCGGCAGGTGCGGCCGGGATTGGGCCCGTTGGGCGGGCCGAGGCCCGAGCACACCAGCGCGTACCAGTCGTCGAAGATCGTCTTCGCCAGCTCGGGCCCCATCTGGCGGATGACCAGGCCGTTGATCTCCGAAGAAATCTGCACGCACCAGCCCACCGACCCGTCGATGGCCGAGCACGCCTCGATGATCTCGATCTGCTCGCGCGCCCGCAAATCCTCGCCGCCCAGCTCGGGCGGCAGCACGTAGCGGTAGATGCCGATATCGGCCATCAAATTCGACGCCCAGGCCGGCAGATGCCGCAGCCGCTGCGCCTCGTCGCCCGCCGCGGCCAGCTGGTCCTTGATGGAGGCGACGCGCTCCAGCATGGGCGTTTTCTGCAGCGCCTTCTGGCGCGCGATGATGTCTTCGTTAACCATGATCGGTGGTGTCTCCCCTGTGAAGTGGTCCGCCCTGCAACAGGGCGTGAACGGTCTGGCTTTCGCGAACACACAAGTTCGCGGATTCATGAAGGTGTGACGAAGCCGGCTTTAACCGCAAGCGCGGATGGCATCGAGGCTCTCCCCGCGCCGATCGTAGCCGCTCCGAGGCAGCAAAGTTGAGCCAAAAACCGCAGGCCGGCACCAGCGCGCTGGAATTAGGCCTTCTGAATAACGAGTTCGTACATCTTGGCCCGATACGCCATGAGCCTGCTGTTGATCTCAAGCATCTCTTTGGATAGCTCGTCATAAGCCGGAAACCGCCGTTGAATTTCCTGCGGATGTAGAGCTGCCTCAGCGTCTTTCGTGAGCTGGTAGGTATACCAACGCCTAAAGCGCGCTTGCCAACGGGTCAGATGGGGTCGCAGACCTTCATTAAGCACTTCAATGGATAGATGGATGATTTTACGCGTTGAGTCGTTGCGCACTTTGTTAACCGGGACATCCTTAATTAATTCACGCGTTACAGAAAAGAACTCGTGCCAGCTATTATAAATCTCTTCAATAACGTCATCATCAAGGTCGATTTTCAACCCGATTTTGCGGGTGCTCAGCTCCACCCAGATGCGGTAAGCAACCGTACGGTCAAGATCATTTGGCTTCAATGTAATTTTCTGATCACCCAAGCCAAATTCAGCGGCTTCGATCTCGAAATCTCTAAAGTGCCGCCGTAGGACGAAGCGTTGGAAAACTAGAAACGCAAATACCAGTGCGATCACGGCAAATATGGCAAGGATACTAACGTGCACCGTAAGCGCAAAGTCCTTGTCGATCGCGATCCTGAGATAATCCGAAATCTCAGCCGACTGATTTGTAGTGAGCTTCATGTCTGCTTTGTCCGTAGAATCCAAAGATTATTGACGTGAAAGATTTATCGCGGCGCTCCCCTTGCCAAGCAAATATGAACGAAATTCACCTGTCAACGTCTGACCGCCCTTTACAAAGCCCCTTGGCAATCCCATGTGGGAGTAAGGGTCCAAAGAGGGAACAAAAGAAGGCCCAGAATTTAAACCAATTTGTGGGGGAAGACCATGCCGTCCAGGCGCCACGTTTTCATTAGCCACCACCATGCCGACGACCAAGCCGTGTCGAACATGACCAGCATGCTTGCGCGAAGAGGGTACGAAATCCGCAACAGTTCGATTAGGGCTAAGCCCGCCAACCAACGGCGTCTCGAAAAGGGTCTAGTCAGCGACAATACCATTAAGCGTCTTCTTAGAATGAAGATCAGCTGGGCCTCGACTGTCATCGTGGTGATTGGCAAGAACACCGCCAATCGGCCGTGGGTCGATTGGGAAATCCAAACCGCCCACAAGAAAGGCAAGCGTATCGTCGGTGTTTACGAGCGCGGTGGCACCGAAAACGACAAACCCGCCGGTATCGAGAACTACGCAAGCGCCATCGTGAATTGGAACGCCGATAGCATTATCGCGGCTGTGGAAGGCGAGAACAGCTTCCAGACGCCTACCGGAGAACAGCGCCAGCCCGTCCACGAAGGTGCGAACTCTCGGTGCTAGCCGTATGACGAAGATTTATATGTACGTGGTGGCGCGTGACTTCGGTTTCGCGCCCAATCCTTTTCATGGTGTCTGCACCCTCGCGACCTGCAAGCCGAAAATTCGCAGTGTCGCACGGGAGGGTGACTGGGTCGTGGGTATGGGCGGGGAAGGCCTGGCTGCGACCGGCAAGTGCATCTACTTCATGCAAGTGACCGGCGCGATGTCGTTTAATGACTACTGGTCACATCCAGATTTCAAATGTAAGCGGCCGGCCCGCAATGGCTCACGGATGGCCATGCTAGGCGACAACATCTATCATCGCGAATGCGAAGGAGACGCTTGGACCCAAGAGAATTCGCACCACAGCAGGGCGGATGGCAGTCCAGAGCGGTGGAATGTGGAGAACGACACTAGGACGGATCGTATACTCTATTCCACGCACTTTGTCTATTTCGGAGAAGATGCGCCAGATGTGCCACTAAGAATTCTTCAGGAAATCGGTTACGAGAACGTTCGAAACCACAGAACATTCAAGCATTCGCAGTGCCGGTCACTGCTAGAGTGGATCGAAGAACAAGGGGCCGGCAACTGGAACATGGTCTTGGCCAATCCCTTCCAATTCAACCAGAGCGGTGCGCGTTATTCCGGGGAGATGGATAGAATAGCGTGAACACCGGCGTGGTGAGCATTAGCAGGCTTGCCGAATGATCGGGTTTTTGCGCAGATGGAGATAATTTTAATACTAAGTAACTACATTCCAACCTTGAAACAGTAATGCCAACCACACGATATTGGCTAGGGATTCAAAGATGACAACGGATGCCAGAGCGTTAATGCGGCAGCAGGGGAGTTTGTTTGCAGAAGCGGACAGCCCATTAGGGCTGGATGAGTACCAACAGTTTACTGCCAAGACCGACAGGAGCGGCAAACCAAACATCGCTGGGATGGGTTTCGTGCTCCTTGGATTGTTCGGCGAGGTGGGCAGCCTACTAAGCGCGCTCAAGAAGAAGCAGCGCGACAAGGATGCTTTCGTCTCGTACCACGACGAAGTCATTGAAGAATTAGGCGATGCGCTGTGGTACTTCGCGAACGGGGCATTGCGTGCGGGCTTGCCACTCAGCCAGATCGCCGAACGTGCTCGCCTATCCTTGGCAGATTGGAACTATCGTGGGGTGGCCGGCGCTACCACCTTCGTCGACTTACAGCAGCATGAAAGCCTATTCGAAGGCCCAGTAGAAGGCGATCTTGTTGAGCGTAGCCTGCTAGCCTTGGCGGGTCGGGTGGGCGTGTTGCTTTCCGACTGGAGTGGTGGCGGAATCCGGGGAAACGGCGACCGGTTATCTGCCGACTTGGTGGAGATTTTCCGCGCGCTGTTAGTGGCTGCCGACGACGCACAAGTCAGTCTTGATATTGCCGCTCAACACAATGTTGTTAAGAGCTTGGGGCGTTGGCCAGAAAAGCAGGTTTGGGGATCGCTTTTCGATGAAGACTTCCCTGAGTACGAACAGTTGCCACGCGTGATGCGTGTCGAGTTCATCGAACGCTCCGTGGGGGAACGACGGCACGTCGTCATGCGTTACAACGGTGTCAACCTCGGGAACCCGCTGACCGACAACCGGCATCAACCTGACAACTATCGATACCACGATGTCTTGCACCTGGCCTTTGCCGCCATTTTGGGGTGGTCACCAACGCTTCGGGCTCTCCTACGCATCAAACGCAAGAGCCGTCCGGAGATCGATGAAAACGAAGATGGAGCACGCGCCAGCATCATCGAAGAAGGAGTCTCTACCTGGATCTTCAACCACGGGCTACGCCACGGCGCCTTTAGGAACGCGAAATCGCTCGACTACGGCTTGTTGAAGGCCGTACACGAGTTGGTGAAGGGATACGAGGTCGAGCAGCGCCCATTGTGGCAGTGGGAGCGCGCCATTCTCGAAGGCTTCCGGGTTTTCCGCGAGCTCAGAGAACATCGCAGCGGTGTTGTGGCGATCGACCTCAATAGTCGCAGCATAGGGTTCGAGAAAATCAATGACCCATCACTGGGAGACCGCCAAGAAATTCGTTGATTCGTTGGCCAACCTTAGATTCGATAATGCTTTCAACCCCTATTCCGATATTTGTCCGGATTTCGACCGACCGAACGCAGCCGCCATCCGTCGTGACAACCTAACACGTGTCCTCGAAGCCGCCCTAGACCGCGGAGTGAGTTCAGTTTGGGTCGCGCGCGACCTTGGATATCGTGGCGGACGGCGGACAGGTCTCGCCTTGACCGACGAGTCCCACCTCGATGCGCACTCACGCTTGTTCGGCACAGTTTCGCTTGCGCGATCGACCAACGGACCGGCTAGCGCCGAACGCACGGCGAAGGTTGTCTGGCGAATGTTGATGTCGATCCGTCAGCCCATATTCCTTTGGAACGTGTTTCCGCTCCATCCTCACGAGCCGGATAAGCCAATGTCAAATAGATGTCACACTCGCGCTGAACGACAGGCTTGCCGACATATCATGGTGACTCTTCTGGAACTTCTGGCACCCAACTCGATCTTGGCGATCGGGCGAGATGCAGAGGCTGCACTTACCGACCTTGGTATAGACGCGCGCAGTGTTAGGCATCCAAGCTATGGCGGCCAGAGCCAATTCGTGGAAGGCGTGACACGCCACTACAATCTACCCGTCGCGATATCAGATGACCTTCTCCTGATCTAAAGGTGAGACAACCTTATCTACATCCGATATTTGACGCCTGGCTGGTGTCCTGCCTCCCAATTCTGAAGTTGATAACTGCGAAAACAAAAAAAGGGCCACCCTTTCAGGCGGCCCTTTCCGTGTCCCTTCAGCGGGGAACGGCGTGAGACTTGCTTAGAAGTCCATGCCGCCCATGCCGCCCATGTCGGGCATGCCGCCGCCCATGCCGCCGCCGGCGCCCTTGGGCTCCGGACGATCGGCCACCATCGCTTCGGTGGTGATCAGCAGCGCGGCGATCGAGGCCGCATCCTGCAGCGCGGTGCGCACGACCTTGGTCGGGTCGATGATGCCGGCCTTGACCAGGTCGACATAGGTCTCGGTCTGGGCATCGAAGCCGAAGTTGGTGTCGGTGCTCTCGAGCAGCTTGCCGGCGACCACGGCACCGTCGACGCCGGAGTTCTCGGCGATCTGGCGGACGGGAGCCTGCAGGGCGCGGCGGATGATGTCCACGCCCACACGCTGGTCGTCATTGGCGAACTTGATGTCGCCGAGCGCACGGGTGGCGTACAGCAGGGCGGTACCGCCGCCCGGCAGGATGCCTTCCTCGACCGCGGCGCGGGTAGCGTTCAGGGCGTCCTCGACGCGGTCCTTGCGCTCCTTCACCTCGACCTCGGTGGCGCCGCCGATCTTGATCACCGCGACACCGCCGGCCAGCTTCGCCAGGCGCTCCTGCAGCTTCTCGCGGTCGTAGTCCGAGGTGGTTTCCTCGATCTGGGCGCGGATCTGGGCGACGCGGGCGTCGATGGCATCCTTGGAACCGGTGCCATGAACGATGGTCGTGTCGTCCTTGCCGATGGTGACGCGCTTGGCCTGGCCGAGCATGTCGATGGTGACGTTCTCGAGCTTGATGCCGAGGTCTTCGGAGATCACCTGGCCGTTGGTCAGGATGGCGATGTCCTCGAGCATGGCCTTGCGGCGGTCGCCGAAGCCCGGCGCCTTCACGGCCGCGACCTTCAGGCCGCCGCGCAGCTTGTTGACGACGAGCGTGGCGAGCGCCTCGCCCTCGACGTCCTCGGAGATGATCAGCAGCGGACGGCCCGACTGCACCACGCGCTCCAGGATCGGCAGCATGGCCTGCAGATTGGCCAGCTTCTTCTCGTGCAGCAGGATGTAGGGGTCGTCGAGCTCGACCTGCATCTTCTCGGCGTTGGTGATGAAGTACGGCGACAGGTAGCCGCGGTCGAACTGCATGCCCTCGACGATGTCGACGTCGGTGTCCATGCTCTTGGCTTCCTCGACGGTGATGACACCCTCGTTGCCGACCTTCTCCATGGCGCGCGCCAGCATCTCGCCGACTTCCTTGTCGCCATTGGCCGAGATGGTGCCGACCTGCTCGATTTCCGAGTTGGACGAGACCTTCTTCGAGCGGGCCTTCAGGTCGGCGACGACGGCGGTGACCGCCAGGTCGATGCCGCGCTTCAGGTCCATCGGGTTGTAGCCGGCGGCGACGGCCTTGGCGCCTTCGCGCACGATGGCCTGGGCCAGCACGGTGGCGGTGGTGGTGCCGTCACCGGCGATGTCGTTGGTCTTGCTGGCAACCTCGCGCACCATCTGGGCGCCCATGTTCTCGAACTTGTCGGCAAGCTCGATTTCCTTGGCGACGGTGACGCCGTCCTTGGTGATCTTCGGCGCGCCGAAGCTCTTGTCGAGCACGACGTTGCGGCCCTTGGGACCCAGCGTCACCTTCACCGCGTCGGCGAGGATGTCGACGCCGCGCAGCATCCGCTGGCGCGCATCCGCGCCGAATTTGACTTCCTTGGCAGCCATTGTTCTATCTCCCGAAAATGATTAAGCGGCGGCTTTCGCGGCCGTGACGGGCGTGATGATGCCCATGATGTCGGATTCCTTCATGATCAGCAGCTCCTGGCCGTCGATCTTGACCTCGGTGCCGGACCACTTGCCGAACAGCACGCGGTCGCCGGCCTTCACCTCGACCGGGACGATGTCGCCCTTGTCGTTGCGCGCGCCGGGGCCGACCGCGATCACTTCACCCTCGGACGGCTTCTCCTTGGCCGTGTCCGGGATGATGATGCCGCCGGGGGTCTTCTCTTCTTCCTGGATGCGGCGTACGACGACGCGGTCCTGAAGCGGTTTGAACTTCATTGGATTGTCCTCCTCATGTGAAGCCCTGAATGGATCGAGGCGCTGCTCCCCGTTTCCCCTGCGGATTTGGGGAACGCCTGCCAGCGCTGATGTGGGAAGGGTTTAGCAGTCGATCAAGAGGAGTGCCAGAATTTTTTGGCAGCAGATCGCATTGAGTGCTAACAAACTGATTCAAAACAGAAAAATTCGCGGCGACCTTGCCAACCCACCCCGACTCGGGCACACTTTTATTGCAAGTGCGTTATCGCTTTGTGACTGGCTAAACCGTGACGGGCGAAAGGAGGCTCCATGGCTGTCGGGCAGGTGCGCGACCATCGCGACATAGAACTGGTGCTCAAGGGGTATCGACTGGCCACCGCCGAAATCCTGTACCGAATGCCCGACAACCTGGATTTCCTGCAAGCCTTCGTCTGGCAGGACTTCGACATCGCCCCCGATTTTCCCGTGCTGTGCAAATTCCTGCGATTCTGGGAGGAAAACCTCGACGGGCCGCTGCATTCGGTGCGGGTCGCGTCGACGCAACTGATGACCCCGGCGGAATTCCGCGCGGTCGACGGCATCATCCGCTTCCACTGAGCAACGCCGCGTACACACGCCCGTGACCGGACGGTTGCGGAACCGGCACATTACCTTGCCCACAAGCCATTAAAAGCATAGGCTTTTCTTCGCCGGTTCCGCGTTGTCCGGCAACGCACGAGTTTCGTCAGGGTCCGCAAACCTCGGGAGGGTGACAATGGACTTCCAGACCGCCGTGAGAACTGTCCTTCAGCAGAAATACGCCGATTTCAACGGCCGGGCGCCGCGCTCGGAATACTGGTGGTGGGTGCTGGCTTACGCGATCGTCTACATCGTCGCGGCGATCATCGGCAGCATGCTTGGCAGGATCGGCATGTTTCTGCCGCTGCTGGTGGTGCTGGCCGTCATCGTCCCCACGATCGCGGTCGGTATCCGCCGGCTGCATGACATCGACAAGTCCGGATGGTGGCTGCTGATCGGTCTGGTGCCGTTCGTGGGTGGCCTGATCCTGATCTACTTCTTCGTCCAGCGTGGCACCATCGGCCCGAACCAGTTCGGCGAGGACCCGCTGCCGCTGGCCATTCCGGCCGCCTGAGTTCCGGAGCCGCCCGGCTCCGTCCTGACTCCGCGCGTCCGGCGAGGGCGCGCGGACTTTCATGCTGCTGGTCGCCAGTGGCGACCGAGGGACTGTCGTGATCCTGTTCGGCGTACTCATCGGCCTGTTCTACGGCCTCGGCCTGCCGGTGATCGCACTGGTCGCCATGTCGCGCACCGGAACCCTGCAGCGCGAGGTTCTCGCGCTGCGCCGGGAAATCGCGCAACTGAAGCAGTCGGGCATCGCGCCACCGGCTGCAACTGCCGCCCCGCCGGCCGCGGCCCCGGTAGTCCAGCCGACGCCGGCACCCGTCCCTCCACCCGCCGTCGCGCCGCCGCCGCTCGCCGAGCC
>JALHLV010000010.1 GCA_022844405.1 Sphingomonadales bacterium
GCTGCTGCGCGGCCGGGTGAGCGACGCCAGGCGCGTGGCGGACGACCGGGCGGCGCGCCTGCTGCCGGCGGCGCGGCGGGTGGTCGAGCAGAAGGACAGGGAGCTGACCGCCGCCGCGCGGGTGCTCGACAGCCTGGGCTATCACAACGTGCTGAAGCGCGGCTATGCGGTGATCCGGGACGCGGCGGACAAGCCGGTGACCGAAAGCCGGGCGGTGTCGCCGGGCGACGCGCTCAGCATCGAGTTCGCCGACGGCCGGACCCATGTGCTGGCGGCGGGCGACGACACGCCCCGGCCGCCGAAGAAGAAGCCGCTGCCCGCGGTGCCGCAGGGAGACCTGTTCTGAGGCTTCTGCTCGCCGCTGTCCTTTCCCTTGTGGCCATCCTGCCGGCGCGCGCCGAGCTGCGGCTCGACGGCCCGATGACCCAGGGCGGCATGATCATCGGCTATGGCGAACCGGGCGCGTCGGTGAGGCTGGACGGCCAGCCCGTGCGCGTGGCGCCGGACGGCCGCTTCGTGTTCGGCTTCGGCCGCGAGGCGCCGCCGTCGGCCGTGCTGGAAGTGACGCCGCTAGGCGGCCCTACCGAACAGCGCACGCTCGCCATCGCGCAGCGCACCTACGACATCCAGCGCATCGACGGCCTGCCGCCTTCCAAGGTGACGCCCGACCTGGCGCTGGACGCGCGGCTGGCGAAGGAACGCGCAGCCATCGGCGCGGCCCGCAAGCACACCTCGGACGCCCTGTTCTGGGCCGACAGGCTGGCCTGGCCGGCGAAGGGGCGCATCTCGGGCGTCTACGGCAGCCAACGCATTCTCAACGGCACGCCGAAGCAGCCGCACTATGGGGTCGACGTGGCCGGACCGAAGGGATCGCCGGTGACGGCGCCGGGCGCGGGCACCGTCACCCTGGCCGAGCCGGACTTCTACTACGAGGGCGGCATCGTCATCATCGACCACGGCTACGGCGTGTCCTCCACCCTGATCCACCTGGAGCGGGTCGACGTCAGGGCCGGCGACGCGGTCGCGCAGGGCCAGCGAATCGGGCTGCTGGGGGCGGCGGGACGGGCGTCCGGTCCCCATGTGGACTGGCGCATGAACTGGAACGGCGTCCGCCTCGATCCGGCGCTGCTGGTTTCGCCCGTGCCTGAAAATTAACCGCCGCAACCCCGCGGACACTGCCTATTATTTCTTCTTTGTTGCAGCTGTTGGTTAATTTATGTGCATTCTGGGCTGTTGCAATGCTGCAACAGCGAGGCGCAAATGCAGCAAAAAATATCATGAAATGTCCATAAATCGTTGACCTACCTTGGGATATGCGGCATCCCGCAATGCGACATGCCGCGTTGGCACGTCTCTTGAATAAGAGAATGCAGAGCGCAGACACCTGCTCTGAGACACGAGAAAAACGCGCCCCAAGGGTAAGGAAGGACACATGATGAAGTTTACGAAGGCAATCGCACTGGCCGCACTGGCCGCCGGGTTCATCGCGACGAGCGCGCCCGCCATGGCCCAGGACGCCGCGGCCGAGCCGACGCCCGATTTCACCTTTACCGGCAACATCGCCCTGACCAACAACTACATCTTCCGCGGCTTCAGCCAGACCAACGGCGACTTCGCGGTGCAGGGCGGCATGGATCTGGCCCACTCCAGCGGCTTGTACGCCGGCGTCTGGGCGTCGAACGTCGAGTTCAAGGACGGCGCCACCGGCCTGAACGACTCGACGTTCGAGATCGACCTTTACGCCGGTTACAAGGGTACCTTCGGCAACAGCATCTTCAGCTATGACGTTGGCGCCATCTTCTACGCCTATCCCGGCGACGCCGGCACCGGCTACGACTACTGGGAATTCTATGCCAAGCTGAACGCCGACCTGGGCTTCATGACCCTCGGCACCGGCTTCGTCTATTCGCCCGACTTCTTCGCCAACACCGGCGACATGATCAACGTGCCGCTGAACTTCAGCATCCCGATCCCGCTGGGCAGCGACACCTGGGGCCTGAGCATCGGCGGCCAGGTCGGCTACAACGTGTTCACCGAGACCGGCGTGACCTGGGACGGCATCCACGACGATTATTTCAACTGGAACATCGGCCTGACCGTGGCGATCACCGACTGGTTCAACATCGACCTGCGCTATCACGACACCAGCCTGGACGGCATCGCCTGCAAGGCGCTGCGCTGCGACGAGCAGTTCACTGCGATGATCAGCCGGGCATTCTAATTCGTTAGATAAGCTAGCCAGCTTCTCTCCCAACTGGGCCCGGGACCGCAAGGTTCCGGGCACTTTTCTTTTTGGGGGAACCTCCCCGCCCATCCCCCGAGATGTCATCCCCGACTTGATCGGGGATCCATGCCTGGACAGGAAAAATCGCCTGAGGATCGGGCAACTTGCCTGCATCGACATGGGTCCCCGCTCGCGCTTCGCTTGACGGGGATGACAGTGGAGAGAACGGGCGGATCAATCCTTCTTCGGGATCTTCGGCTCGAATTCGCGCAGCTTGGCGACGAGTTTTTCCTGCAGCACCGGGTTGGCGGCGATGACGTTCTGGTTCTTGCCGCCCTTGCCGTGGAAGACGTAGGGCTGGCCGTCTCGGTTGGTGCAGATGCCGCCGGCCTCGCGCAGGATCAGCTCGGCGGCGGCGATGTCCCAGTCGTTCTGCGGCTTGAGGTTGATGCAGGCGTCATGGTCGCCGCGCGCCACCAGCGCCACCCGGTAGGCGATGGAGTTGACCATGTGGATCTTCACCGGCGGCCAGGGCGTGCGCCAGTGGCGGTCGTCGAACATGGCGCGGTAGCCGATCATCCGCACGTTCTTCAGCTCGGCATGACCGCTGACATGGATCG
This sequence comes from Sphingomonadales bacterium, assembly GCA_022844405.1. Classification (GTDB taxonomy): domain Bacteria; phylum Pseudomonadota; class Alphaproteobacteria; order SMXS01; family SMXS01; genus RI-34. The sequence continues at coordinate 2,845 of JALHLV010000010.1, forward strand.
GGCTGCCGTTGCAGAACGCGCCGGCGCCCAGTCCGGCCTCGAAGAACTCGTCGGTCGCCGGGTTGAACACGGCGCCCAGCACCGCCTGCTCGCCATGGACCAGCGCGGCGCAGATGGTGAAGTGGGGCTTGCGCTCGATGAAGGCGCGGGTGCCGTCGATGGGGTCGACCACCCAGGTGAAGGGCAGGCCCGGCGTGTGCGGCGCCCGCTCGGATTCCTCCGACAGCCAGCCATCGTCGGGCAGCCTGGCCAGCAGCCGTTCGCGCAGCAGCGCATCGACGGCCAGGTCCGCTTCGGTGACCGGATCGTCGGCCGCCTTTTCCCACTTGCGGGCGCCCTTGCGGAAATAGTCCATGGCCAGCGCGCCCGCCTCGCGCACCGCGGCCAGCAGGACCTCGCGGCGAAAGCTGTGGTCAGCTTCCGGCAATGGTCATCCCGTCGATGCGCAGGGTGGGCGCGTTGATGCCGTATTTGAACACCAGGTCGTCGGCCGGGACGATCGCCTTGAACATGTCCTTCAGGTTGCCGGCGATGGTGAGGCCGGCGACCGGATAGGCCAGCTCGCCCTTCTCGATCCAGAACCCCGACGCGCCGCGGCTGTAGTCGCCGGTGACGCCGTTGACGCCCATGCCGATCATCTCGGTGACGTAGAAGCCGTCGTCGACGGCGCCGATCATGTCCTTGGCGCTCACCGTTCCGGGCGCCATGTAGAAGTTGGTCGGGCCGGGCGCGGGCAGGCCGGTGCCGCGGCTGGCGTGGCCGGTGCTCGCCATGTTGAGCTGACGGGCCGAGGCGCTGTCCATCAGCCAGGTCGTCAGCCTGCCGTCCTCGATGATGCTCTGGCGCCTGGTCGCCACGCCCTCGCCGTCGAACGGCTTGGAGCGCTGGCCGCGCGGCCGCAGCGGATCGTCGATGACATGGATGCCCGGCGCGAAGATCGCCTCGCCCAGGCTGTTCTTCAGGAAGCTGGTGCCGCGCGCCACCGCGCTGCCGGAGATGGCGCCGGTGAGGTGTCCGAGCAGGCCGCCAGCGACGCGGGGATCGTAGACCACCGGAACCTTGGTCGGCTTGACGCTGCGGGCGCCGAGGCGGCGGATGGTGCGCTCGGCGGCCTTGCGGCCGATCTCGGCGGGGTCCGCCAGGTCGGCGCGGTGCCGGGCGCTGTCATATTCGTAGTCGCGCTCCATGGCGGTGCCTTCGCCCGCCAGCACCGAGACGCCGACGGCGAAGCTGGTGTTCTCGTAGCTGCCGGCGAAGCCGTGCGAGGTGGCGAGGGCGATGCGGCCCCGGCTCCAGCTGGCGCTGGCGCCTTCCGAATTGGTGATGCCGGCGACGGCGCGGGCCGCGTCCTCGGTGGCGCGGGCCTGCTCGATCAGCTCCTCGGCGCCGGGCTCGGACGTGTCGATCATGTCCAGGTCGTCGGGCCAGCTGCGCGCCAGCAGCGCCGGGTCGGCGAGGCCGGCGAACGGGTCCTCGGTGGCGTAGCGCGCCATGTCGACGGCGCGCTGGGCCAGGAGTCCCAGCGCCATGGGCGCCACGTCGCTGCCCGAGACGATGGCCTGCTTCTGGCCGATCAGCACCCGCAGGCCCACGTCGCGCCCTTCCGAGCGCTCGAGGTCCTCCATCTGGCCGAGGCGGCAGGACACGCCGAGCGAGGCGTTCTCCAGCAGCATGGCGTCGGCGTTCTCGGCGCCCGCGCGCCTGGCGAGATCCAGCAGCCTGGCCAGAATATCGAGGGATGGCCCGGTCTGGGTCATGGTGTCTCCTTGATGGCATTGTCGGCGCACACTATAGAGTGGTTTCGCGCGGCGTGAATACCGGTTACCGACCGGGAAACCCGGCCGCCGCCCGCCATGGCCAATGTTCGGGCGAGCCAACCGAGGCCATGGCGCGGCGCATAGACTCTGGTGTAAACTACCGGTAACAAGAACAAGCCGCAGCCCCACAAGATGGCTCACCGAGACGCCGAGGCAACCCGCAAGAACATTCTCCAAGCCGTCGGCCGGGTGCTGTCCCGGGACGGCTTCACCGGGCTTGGCGTCAACGCCATCGCCAAGGAAGCCGGCATCGGCAAGCCGCTGATCTACCGCTATTTCGGCGGTCTTGCGCCGTTGCTGGAGGAGTTCGGCAAGGACGCCCACTTCTGGCTGGCCGTCGCCGACATCTCGGCCGAGGCGCAGCAGGAGACCGGCGGCAGGCAGACCGACGATTATGCCGAGCTGGTGCGCCTGGCCATCACCTGTTACACGCGCATCCTGCGCCGACGCCCGATGATGCAGGAGATCATGGCGTCGGAACTGACGGCCGCGCCCGAGCTGATCGAGCCGCTGGCCCGCGCCCGCCGCGGCGCCGCGCGCGCCTCGACCGGCAGGTTCATGCACGGCGTCGAGCCGCCCAAGGGCATCGACGCCGACGCGGTCTACGCCATCCTGCTCTCGGGCTTCCAGCACCTGGTGCTGCGCTCGCGGGTTGCCGAGGACTTCTGGGGCGTTCCGCTGCGCTCAGAGGAAGACTGGGAGCGGCTGGAGAAGGCGTTCGGCCTGCTGGTCCACAGCGTGTTCAATGCGCACGACAAAGACGCCAAGGCGACCGCCTGAGCGCGCTTTCGCCCGCACTGGCTTCCTGCTAAACCCCGCGCCATGAGCCCACCGATCCTCGCCCTGAAGAATGCCGGCATCACCTTCGGCAGCAAACCGCTGTTCAGCGGCGTGGAGCTGGCCGTGTCGCCGGGCGACAAAATCTGCCTCGTCGGCCGCAACGGCAGCGGCAAGTCCACCCTGCTCAAGGCACTGGCCGGCCTGATCGACGTGGACAAGGGCGAGCGCTTCGTCCAGCCGGGCACCAGGATCGCCTACCTGCCGCAGGACCCGACGCCCGACCCCGCATCGTCCGTCGCGGACTATATCGCCGGCGGCCTGGACGAGGCCGAGCGGGCGCAGCGCATGTACCGGGTGCGCGACCTGATCGGCACCTTCGGGCTGGACCCGGAGGCGCTTGTCGGCGCCCTGTCGGGCGGCGCCCTGCGCAAGGCCGCCATTGCCCGCGCCTTCGTCGGCGATCCGGACGTGCTGCTGCTGGACGAGCCCACCAACCATCTCGACATCGCCATTACCCTCTGGCTGGAAAAGACCCTTGCCAGTACGCCCACCGCGCTGGTGCTGATCAGCCACGACCGGGCCTTCCTGCGCGCCGTCAGCAAGCGCAGCTTCTGGCTCGACCGCGGCAACATGCGGGTCATGGAAAAGGGGTACAGCGCCTTCGACGAGTGGTCGGAGGCCGTCTTCGCCGAGGAAGAAGCGGTACGGCACCGGCTGTCGAGGAAGATCGCCGAGGAGACGGAGTGGCTGCACAAGGGCGTCACCGCCCGCCGCAAGCGCAACCAAGGCCGCCTGCGCGAGCTGCACGCGCTGCGCGACCGGCGGCAGAAGCAACTGAAGCAGCCCGACAAGATCGAGCTGGACCTGAATGACGGCCCGCCCGCCGGCCGCCGCATCGTCGAGGCCCGCAACATCAGCAAATCCTATGGCGGCAAGACCATCATCGACGGTTTCTCGACCCGGATCATGCGCGGCGACCGGATCGGCATCGTCGGTCCCAACGGCGCCGGCAAGACCACGCTGATCAAGCTGCTGACCGGCGAGCTGCGCCAGGATTCGGGCCAGATCAAACTGGGCACCAACCTGGAGATCGCCTATTTCGACCAGACCCGCGCGACACTGGATCCCAAGCTGACCCTGTGGGAGACGCTGACCGACACCAAGAGCGGCGGCGGCGGCGATTCGGTCAACGTACAGGGCGTGGTCCGCCATGTGGTGGGCTACCTCAAGGACTTCCTGTTCGACCCGGACCAGGCGCGCCAGCCGGTGGGCGCGCTGTCGGGCGGCGAGAAGAACCGGCTGCTGCTGGCCAAGCTGTTCACCCGGGAATCCAACGTGCTGGTGCTGGACGAGCCGACCAACGACCTGGACATGGACATGCTGGACGTGCTGGAGGACATCGTCGCCGGTTATGCGGGCACGGTGCTGCTGGTCAGCCACGACCGCGATTTCCTCGACCGCATGGTGACCAGCACCATCAGCTTCGACCCCGATGGCACGGTGCGCGAATATGCCGGCGGCTATTCGGACATGCTGATGCAGCGCGGCGGCGAGAAGGCCATCCTGTCCGCCCTGCCGCAGCCCGAGTCCGCCAGGCCGAAGCCGGTGGAGACGCCGCGTGCCACGGCGAAGCCGCGCATGACCTACAAGGACCAGCGCGAGCTGGAGAACCTGCCGGGCGAGATCGAGGCGCTGGAGCGCGACATCGCCCGCATCGAGGGGCAGCTCGGCCATCCGGCGGGTCTCGACGGCGACGGCATCGCCAGGCTGGCCAAACTGCTGGAAACCGCGCAAAGATTGCTGGAGTGCAAGAACGACCGCTGGCTGGAGCTGGAGATGGTGCGCGAGGATCTGGAGGGCGCGGCGTGAGCCCGGCGCCCATGCCGCCGGGCGGCGCGTTCGCCAGCTTCGCGGCCAGCGACGGCGGCGAAATTCGCTACGCGCTGTGGCCGCGCGAAGGCGCCCGTGGCACGGTCACCCTGCAGGGCGGCTTCACCGAGTTCATCGAGAAGCATTTCGAGAGCGTCCAGAACCTGCTGGACCGGGGCTTCGCCGTCGCCGCCATGGACTGGCGCGGCCAGGGGCTGTCGCAGCGGAGCGTCGCCAATCCGCAGAAAATCCACGCCACCTGCTTCCGCCGCTATGCCGACGACCTGCGGGAGTTCCAGGAGCGGATCGTGGCGCCGGCGCTGCCGGGGCCGTACCTGATCCTGGCCCATTCCATGGGCGGCCACATCACCCTGCGCTACCTGCACGACCTGCCGCCGTCGATCGCGGGCGCGGTGCTGTCGGCACCGATGGTCGACATCGCCCTGCCGGCGAAACTGCGCTGGGCGATCGCCGGCATGGTCAAGGGCGCGGTCAGCCTGGGCTTCGGCGAGGCCTATGCGCCGGGCGCGAAGGACTACGGGCCGTGGAAGCAGGAGTTCAAGGGCAACAATCTGACGTCGGACCCGGTCCGCTTCATGGACGCCCATCACTGGATCGCCCGGAACAGGATGCTGGCGTCGGGCGGCGGCACCTTTGGCTGGCTGAAGGCGGCGCTGCGCTCGGTCAAGCTGTTCGAGGACCGCGCCTATCTGGACCTGTTCCGGACGCCGATCTGCCTGGTGCAGGCGGGCGACGACAAGATCGTGTCCAACGCCGCCCAGGACCGCTTCGCGGAACGGGTGCCGAGCTGCGAGCTGCACCGGATCGACGGCGCCCGCCACGAGCTGCTGAAGGAGCGCGACGAACTGCGCGACCGGTTCTGGGGGTTTTTCGACGATTTCGTCGGAAGGGTTCTGTAGCGGCGCTGCCATACGCCGTGTCGGACGACACGCCGATGGGGCATACTTGGCCTTGACCGGCGCATTGCCGGCGCGGAGGGGGCGCGGATGGACAAGGCACGGCCTGAACGGAAACTGCTGAAGCTGCTCGCGGCGGCCGCCGTGGGCCTGTTGCTCGGTCTGGCGATTACCGCCGGACGGATCATCGTGATCGCCCCGACGCCGGAGGACGAGCTGGCGGCCGCGCTCGACGGCAACGCCGTGTTCCAGCTCGCCATCCGGCAAGACCCGTCGCTGCGCGAGGTGTACCTGACCCGGCTGAAGACCGCGTTCGCGCAGGGCGGCGTGGAGGCGTCGTCGTCGGAAGCCCACGCCATCGGCCAGGAGATCGGGCGCACCTTTGCCTCGACCCTGCTGGCGACGGCGTCCGACGCGGCGCTGTCCGATTTCCTCGAGGTCACCACCGAGTACCTTACCGAGGCCTATGAGGCTGATCCGGACGGCTGCTACGCCTTCGCCCGCGGACGGGCGGCGGCCGGCCAGTCGATGCTGCCCGCGGAGGTCAGCAGCCGGCTGGCCAACGCCATGCTCAACATCGTCGCCACGGCCACCACCCGTCCCGTGGCGATGAGCGCCGACGAATGGACGGCGGGCCGCGCCAAGGTCGAGGAAATCCGTGCCCGCATCGCCGCGGGCGACGAGGCGGCGATGATGTATTTCGGCGACTACACCGGGCAGCCGGCGACGACAGCGGCCGAACGCAAGGGCACCTGCCTGTTCCTGACCCGGATCTATCAGGACATCGGCCGCATCGAGGCGCCACTGCGCTATCAGGCGCTGCGTGCCATGTCGGCGCCGAAACCTGCCCGTCAAAAGCCGCGGGAGCCGTCAAAAAACAGCGTTTGAGGGGACCCATTGATCGACTGGGGGCAGATGCTGATGGGGTTGGCGTTCGCGGCGGGCGGCGCCGCGCTGGGCGCCGGTATCGCCCTGCTCGCCACGCGCCACGCGCCGGAGAACCGGCGGCGGATCGCGGCCCTGTTCGGCTTCGCCGGCCTGGGTCTTGCCGTCGGCATCGGCCAGGCAGTGTTCCCGCCGCCCACCGCCGCCGTGCAGATCGCCCGCGAGATCGATAACGAGGCCGTGTTCCGCGTCGCCTTCGCCAACGATCCCGCGTTGCGCGGCACGATCATCGAGCGGCTGGAGCAGGCCCGCGAGAGGGGCGGCGAGGAAGGCTATCTGAAGGAGTCCGAGAAGGTCGCGTTCGAGCTGTCGCAGAAGTACTTCCCGCTGGTGGTGTCGCGGGCCTCGGCCGAGGCGCTGGACCAGTTCCTCGACTTCGCTCTCGCCATGATCGGGGACCGCTACGAACACGCGCCCGACGTCTGCTACGCCTATCTGAGCGGCGGCGGCGACGCGGCAGCGGGCGGCCTGGCCGACCTGCCGGTCCGGCTGCAACGGCAGGCGCAGGACGCCATGGAGGCGGTGGTCGCCTCAGCCGAAAACGAAGCCGCCGTCATGTCGGATGCCGAGCGGCAGGAAGCCGTTTCCCGGCTGAACCAGATTGTCACCGACCTGGTTCAGGGACCCGAGCGCCTGTCGCTCTATGTCGCCGATTATGCCCGCTATCCGGCGACTACGCCGGAGACCCGCAAGGGCGCTTGCCTGTTCGCCCTGCGGCTGCATCAGGCCATGAAGGCGGCGCCGCAGCCGCAGCGGGCCGCGCTGCTGCGGCTGACGATGGGGCCGCAGCCCTAGCGTTATTCGGCGCGCAGCACGTCGCCGCGGACCGGCGCGCCCTCGACCGCCTTGGCCAGCGCGGTCTTCTCGCGCACGGTTTCGACCTCCACCGCGCCCACCTTGTCGATGAGGGTATCGATGACGACGCCGGTCCCCGGATCGACCAGCTCCTTGGTCTTGCGGTAGACCGCCAGCTTCATGCCCGGCTTGACGTTCTGGTTGGTGCCGGCGTTGACGTAGATGGCGCCGTCGGTGTTCTCGATCACCAGCGCCGACCACGGGACGTTTTCCATGCCGGTGGCGATCTTGGCCAGCGCCGCCTGGATCGCCTGCTCGGCGGCCTGGCCCAGCGGCGTCTCCTTGAACTGGGTACCGCCGACCTGGAAGTCGCCCCGCTGGTAGAGCGTGGCGTTGAACTCCTTCGACGAGGCCGAGCCCTCGGCCTTCGATGTGGAGATGACCTGCCCGGTGGTGGCGTCGATCAGCCGCAGGCTGATCTCGACCACGGCGGTGCTGCCGCTCATGCCGACGCCGCTGTTGCCGCCGAACATGCCGGAGCCCAGCGAGATGCCGCCGCCCTTGGCCTTGGGACTGAACTTGGTGACCGTGCCGCGGATGATGACGCTGGCGCCGATCAGCTGGCCGCCCTTGGGCGCGGTTTCCGCGGTGGTGGCGCCCAGCTTGCCGAGCTGCTGCTCGGCCTCGATGTCGCCGAAGCCGAGGCGCTCGACCGCCACGAAACGGCCGTCGCTCATGATCGCCTCGAGCAGCATCTGCGACATGCCTTCGCCCGTCGCCGCGCCATAGAGCATGTTGGCGGATTCGAAGGTGCTGACGAACACGGTCTTCTTCGGGCCCGCATAAGGCGCAGCCGGGCCTTCGGCACGCGCCGGCGCGATCACCAGCACGGCGGCCAGCAACAAAGCGGGCAGCAGCGTGCCGCCTGCCGTCATCATCGAACGAGGTGTCGCCATGCCCATGCCCCCATGCGGGCCGCGCCGGCCAGACCGGCGGCGCGCCGCTTCATCGAACGCCAGCCGTCCCGCTATCGGGGACGGGCGGCCCGTCAGATCTTCTTGGCCGGCGCCAGGTCGTAGCTCGCCTTGGGCGGCGCCCCCGACTTCTCCTTCGCGTCGTCCATCTTGTACTCGATCTTGGCAAAATTGAGCGACAGGCTTTCCATGGGCCGGTCGCCGCCGGACGATATGGAATAGCTGCTGACCATCACGTTCTCGAGTTCATACGTCATGTATTCCTGCTGGCCGCCGCCCGCCTTCCGGACGGTCAGGGTCGCGCTCTTGATATGCTTGCCCGTGGCGCAGGCCTGCATCAGCTTCACCGAGGACGGGCTGTAGGCCTTCGACAACGTCACGGTGCCGGGACCGGGCGGAGGTTCCTGGCTCCCGGCGGCGGCGCGACCACCGGGCGCCGCCCCAAAGCGCGGTCCCTGCGTCTGCTGCGCCGCGCCGAACGACCACGACATGATTTCGATCTCGCCCTTATGGCGGTCGGCGGTGGACTCGCCTTCGACGCCCTCGATCTTCAGGTACATATCCGATGCCGCAGACGCCGCGGGCGCGCCGACGACGCAACCCATGGCGAGAGCGAACAGCCCCACAACGCCGCTTTTCAACGATGACATGATCCGCCTCCCCAATCCGGCGTGCCCGGATGGCCCGGGAGCCGAACCTGATAGTACCACGTCGCCCGGAGGGCCGTTAGCCGAAAGGGCCCCTAGCCCTTCAGCGCCGCGAGCGCCGCCGCGTGCACCCGCCGGTCGCCGGCGGCGAGGATGCGGCCCGCCTGCCACGCCGGCTCGCCTTCCCAGTTGGTGACGATGCCGCCCGCCTGCTCGACGATGGGGATCAGGGCGTGGATGTCGTAGGGCTGCATCCTGGCCTCGACCACCAGATCCACGAAACCGTGCGCCATCATGCAGTAGGCGTAGCAGTCGCCGCCGAAGCGGCGCAGCTTCACCCGCTTTTCCACCCGCTGGAACGCGGGCCAGTCCACCTCGGGCTCGAACATGTCGGGCGTGGTGGCATAGAGCACCGCGTCTTCCAGGCTTGCGCAGGGCCGCACCCGCAGCCGCCGGTCGCCGAGGAACGCGCCGTCCGGGCCGCCGGTGAAGCGTTCGCCGGTCACCGGCTGGTCCATGATGCCGACGATGGGCCGGCCATACTCGGCCAGGCCGATCAGCGTGCCCCAGGTGGGAAAGCCGCCGATGAACGAGCGCGTGCCGTCGAGCGGGTCGATCACCCAGGTGAACCGCTCGCCCCATTCGGCGCCGTGCTCCTCGCCATAGACGGCGTGGTCCGGGTAGCGGGCGGCGATCAGCGCGCGCATGGCGGTCTCGGCGTCGCGGTCGGCGGCGGTCACCGGATCGAAGTCGGCGGGCCGCTTGTTGTCGATGGCGCCGGCCGACCGGAACAGCGGCCTGATCACCGCGCCGGCGGCGTCGGCCAGCGTGTGCGCGAAGGCGAGCAGCTCGCGCGCCTCGGCGTCGCTCAGTCGCTCCCTGCCGTCGGTGCCGGTCACGGATTTCCCCTTGCGTGCGATGTTCGGCTGCCTAGGTTAGGCACTCCGTTCCAACAGGGGAAGCACCCAAGTGGCCGCCCGCGACTGCGACTTCGTGATCATCGGCGCCGGCATCGCCGGGGCGAGCGCCGGCTATTTCCTCAGCCGCCACGGCTCCGTGGCGCTGCTGGAGCGGGAAAGCGCGCCCGGCTATCACACCACGGGCCGGTCGGCGGCGTTCTACGCGCCGTCCTATGGCGGCGCCAGCATCAGGCCGCTGACCATCGCCTCGGGCGCGTTCCTGCGCCAGCCGCCGGAAGGTTTCGCGCCGACGCCGCTGCTGAGCGACCGGCAGGCGCTCTACATCGCCCGAGAGGACCAGATCCCGACGCTGGATGCGTTCGAGGCGGCGCTGCGGCCGCTGGAGCCCGACATCGTCCGGATGGACGGCAAGGGCGCCCGCGAACTGTGCGGCGTGCTGCGCGAGGACTACGTCGCCTCGGCGCTGCTGGAACCGGAATGCTCGGACCTGGACGTCAACGCGGTGCACCAGGGCTTCCTGCGCGGCCTGCGCCAGCGCGGCGGCAGCGTGGCCACCGACGCCACCGCCCGGTCCATCGTCCGCGAGGGCGGCAAATGGGTGGTCGAGACGCCGTCCGGCACCTGGCGCGCGCCGGTGCTGGTCAACGCGGCGGGCGCCTGGGCCGACCAGGTGGCGGAACTCGCCGGCCTCAAGCCCATCGGCATGCGCCCGCTGCGGCGGACCATCGTCATCCTGCCGCCGCCGCCGCTGTTTTCGCCTCACTGGCCGGTGGTGCTGGATGTGGACGACCAGTTCTACTTCAAGCCGGAATCAGGCCGCATCCTGGCCTCGCCCGCCGACGAGACGCCGAGCGACCCGGTCGATGCCCAGCCCGAGGAGATCGACGTCGCCATCGCCGTCGACCGCATCCAGCGGGCGGCCGACATCCCGGTGCGCCGGATCGAGAACAAGTGGGCGGGCCTGCGCACCTTCTCACCCGACCGCACGCCCGTCGTCGGCTTCGACAGCCAGGGGCCGGGCTTCTTCTGGTTCGTCGGCCAGGGCGGCTACGGCATCCAGACCGCGCCGATGATGGGACGCCTCGCCGAGAGCCTGATCGTCGACCGCATGATGCCCGGGGAGCTGGAAGGCTTCGGCGTCACCGCCGCCACCTACGACCCCGACCGATTCGACTGAGGATTTACCCATGAAAGCCATCATGTGCCGTGAATTCGGCGACCTGTCCGTGCTGAAGCTGGAGGAGGTGCCCGATCCTGTCGCCGGGCCAGGCCAGGCGCTGGTGCGCATCCGCGCCTGCGGCATCAACTTCGCCGACAGCATCATGGCGGCAGGCAAGTACCAGAACCAGCCGGCGCTGCCGTTCATCCCCGGCTCGGAAATCGCCGGCGACATCGTCGCCCTGGGCGAGGGCGTGGGCGGGTTCGCCGTCGGCGACCGGGTGATGGGCCTGACCGGCGGCGGTTATGCCGAGCTGGCGGCGGTGAACGTCGACCGGCTGACGAAACTGCCCGGCGGCCTGGGCTACGAGCAGGCGGCCAGCTTCGCCGTCACCTACGGCACCAGCCATGTGGCGCTCGCGCACCGGGCGCGGCTGCAGCCGGGCGAGACGCTGCTGGTGCACGGCGCGGCGGGCGGCGTCGGCCTGACTGCGGTGGAGCTGGGCAAGATCATGGGCGCGCGGGTCATCGCCACGGCGGGCGGGCCGGACAAGCTGGAGATCGCCCGCGCCGCCGGCGCCGACGAGGCCATCGACTATCTGGCCGAGGACATCCGCGAGCGGGTGAAGGCGCTGACCGGCGGGCGCGGTGCCGACGTGATCTACGATCCGGTGGGCGGCGACGTGTTCGACGCCTCGCTGCGCTGCGTCGCCTTCGAGGGCCGCATCCTGGTGATCGGCTTCGCCGGCGGACGGGTGCCGCAGATCCCGGCCAACCATGTGATGGTGAAGAACGTCGATATCATCGGCGTCAACCGCCCGGCCTATGACGCGCTGGCGCCGGAGGTGTCGCGCCGCAGCCAGGAGGAACTGCTGGGCTGGCTGGCCGAGGGCCGGATCAGGCCGCTGGTGTCGAAGACGTTCCCGCTGGAGCGGGCCGTCGAGGGCCTGGAATCGGTGGTGACCCGCAAGTCCACGGGCAAGGTCGTGATCACGCCGTGAAGGCGCCCGTGGTAGCGGGGTAACAGTGTTTCTCGGCGAACCCGGCCTGTAACCCATTGTTCATGAAAGATTTCCCGAATTGCCTTGATTCACGGCCGGGGAGTCTTAAAATCAGCCTCGTACCTTCGGCCGCGTTTCTCGCGAGAAGGTACTGCCCTTCGTGGGCGTTTCCTCCCTAAACTTGGGCCACTCCAGGCAACTGGAGTGGCTCTTTTTTGATCCCGCCAGGCGGATCACACCGCCTTGAGCAGCGTGGGCGGCAGCGCGGCCAGCGCCAGGATCAGCGCGCTCATGGCGCCCTGGAGCGCCGCGAAGCCGTCGGCGCGACCCATGGTCGCCTCGTCCATGTAGAGCGCCCGGTTGATCTCGATCTGCAGCGCGTGGCGGCCCTCGCGCGGCACGCCGTAGTGCCGGGTGTTGAAGCCGCCCGAATAGGGATCGTTGCGGACCACGCGGTAGCCCTGGTCGGCGAGCGCCTGTTGCGCCGCGGCCATGACCTCGCCGTGGCAGCTCCGGCCGTAACGGTCGCCGAGGATGAAGTCGGGCATGGCGCCGGTGCTCTTCAGCGGCATGTCGCCCCACGAGCCGCCAACCGACGGCATGGAATGGCAGTCGACGAGCACGGCGCAGCCGAACTGGCCGCGGGTCCGGTCGAGCAGCCGCGACAGCGCCTGGTGATAGGGCTTGTAGACCGCCGACACCCGGCGCTCGGCCTCGGCGAACGGCATGCGGCCCCGGTAGATGGCGGTGCCGCTCGCCACCACGCGGGCGATGGTGCCGAGCCCGGCGGCGACGCGGCCGGAACGGGCGTTGACGAATTCGGGCAGCGGCCCGTCGAACATCTCCGGGTCCAGCTCCCACGCCTCGCGGTTCACGTCCAGATAGGCGCGGGCGTAGGTGGCCTGGATGAGCGGCGCGCCGAGATGGGGCGCGGCGCCGAACAGCTCGTCCACATAGGCGTCCTCGGAGGCGCGCAGCGTGTGCGGGTCGAGCCGCGACGACGACACGAAATCGGCCGGGTAATATCGGCCGCTGTGCGGCGACGAGAACACCAGCGGCGCGGTCTGGCGCGCCGGCTCGGTCACCAGGCATGCAGGCGGTCCGGCCTCCGTGACGGGCGCGGCCTGGACTTTGCGTGCGGGTTCGCTGGGGGTCATCGTCCGATCATCCGGTGCCGGATGCGCCTACGGCAAGGCACTTCCGCGTTGAAGTATGACGGATTTTGTCGGCGGAGCAACCGGCCGCGCGAAACCGTCCAGGCGCGCCATTCCGGCAACACAGGTCTTGCGCCACCGGACGTTTTGCTTATAGTCCGCGCCGATCCCGAGGGGCGCATAGCTCAGTGGTAGAGCACTACGTTGACATCGTAGGGGTCGCAAGTTCGAACCTTGCTGCGCCCACCATTATCCCCCTTGAACCTACCAGCGTTGTTGATTCTCCCCTCTGGGGGAGCGGCTTGCACCGTCCGCGCTTCGTCGGCGGGTTCCGGGCCGGAGTTCCCGATTGCGGCATCAGGTGTCCGCCCATAGCATGAATGCCTGTTCGGGAAACGAGGGAGGTCGGTTCATGGGACGGGTGCAGGACAAGGTGTGTCTGGTCACGGGCGGCGGCTCGGGCCTGGGGCGGGCGGACGTGCTGGCGCTGGCGCGCGAGGGCGCCAAGGTCGTCGTCACCGACATCAACCGTCAGGGCGGCGAGGAAACCGTCCACCAGGCGGGCGCGAACGCCATCTTCATCGCGCACGATGTCGCCGAGCGCGACCAGTGGGAACGGGTCATCGCGCGGACGCTCGATCATTTCGGCGAGCTCAATGTCGTGGTCAACAATGCCGGCATGGTCAAGCCCGGCAATGTGGAGACCTGCAGCTGGGAGGACTACCAGCTGCACCAGCGCATCCACATGGACGGCACCTATCTGGGCCTCAAATACGGCATCGAGACCATCAAGCGGAACGGCAGGCCGGGCTCGATCATCAACATGGCCTCGACCACGGCGATCATGGGCTACAAGGACGTCTTCGCCTATGCCGCGTGCAAGGGCGCGGTGCGGTCGATGAGCAATGCCGCGGCGATCCACTGCCAGCAGCAGCGCTACAAGATCCGCGTCAACTGCCTGCTACCCGGGGTGATCATCACGCCGCTGGTGCTGGGGATTCGCGCGGCGACCGCCGGCACCGGCGAAGCCCAGCAGATCAGGGTGGAAGCGGACGAGGCAAAACCCGGGCCAGGAGTCGGCGAACCGATGGACGTGGGCAACACGGTGCTGTTCCTCGCCTCGGACGAATCGAAGTTCATCAACGGCGCCGAACTGCGCATCGACAACGCCGCCTGCGTCAACCCGGCGCCGCTTTAGGGGAGCCGTGTCGCGCCCACCATTCCCTCTCCCATCGAGGTTCTCTCGGGCGCCGCCAGTGCCGCGTGCAGCCGGAGGCTTCATCTCGTCCGGTTGACCAGGCCGCGCGCCGCGTACCACAGGATCACCGCGACCAGGACGCCGAGATAACCGTCCACCGCGTAATGCCACGCCAGATGCACGGATCCGGCGAGGATACCGACGGCGAACCCGGTCAGCAGCCAGCCGAGCCACCGCGCGAGCGAAAAGCCGTACAGCGCCATCGTCACGCTGCTGGCGACGTGCAGGCTCGGCATCGCCGAAATCCCGCGCACCGGGCCGTCAGACCGATACCCCTCGAGAAGCATCCGCTGTATGTCGAGCGCCCAGACCGGACTGGTCCTGGCGGACGCGTACAGAAAATCCATCTGCGGCCGGAAATCGTCGCCGTAGCCGAGCGCGGCGTAATAGACCGGTCCCGCCGACGACAGGAGGATCGCCAGCAGGTTACCCGCGATCACCCAGGTGAGGGCGAAGGCGAGCAGGAAGACGGTGTGCTCGCGCCGGCTCGGATTTCCGAAGCATGCGACGAGAACCAGGAAGAACATGACGAAGAACCAGGCGTTGTAGACCGCGTTGACGGCGGTCGTGCGCAGCGGTGTCCCCAGGACCGGCAGGAGCAGGCGCCAAGGGTCGTGCCCGCCATGCAGCAGCCGGTCAAGAGCGGCAAATTCCGGATCCCACGAAAACGGCGCGATCAGCGAAATCTGATCCTTCACGAAGGTGAAGGCGCCGGCCATAATGGCGACCGCTCCGAACGCGACGATCCCGTTGACCAGCCGGTCCATGTCCAGGACCGTGGCCCTGGTATCGCCGATCAGCCATTCGATCGGCTTTTCGGGCCGCACCCGGATCGCCATGTGGAAAACCCGCGCCGCCAGGAGGGCCATCAGGAAAAACGGCAGGAAAATCTGCGCGGCGGTCAGCAGGATATCCATCGCCCCCGACGTGAACGACTTCCCCAGGAACCGGGAGATGGCGTGCGCTATCGCGAAATGAATGGCGACGGCGCCGATCAGCAGCCGGTTGCGCCAGAGCGCGTGTCTGACGGCGCGGAGGAAGGACGGCCATCCGGCCATTATCGTTGCCTGCAAATACATCCTGCTGCCCCAGCCGCTATCGTCAGACCATGCTGTGCGCCTGGCTGGCCTGTTCTGTGCGGTTTCCCTTTGCCGATGGTAGACCATGGCCGCCCCGCGCACCAACGGGCGCGTGGCGCGCGCTCGCCGACCGCGTCGGCGACCGTTCCCAGCCGGCGAGGAAGCCGCCAACGCTGGCGCCTCAGGGAGCCCGCCGACCGACGGTTCGACGAAAGCCGTCTATTTGGTCGGACACTGCTTGTATTCGCCGCTACCCTCCAGCGCGCCGGTGCAGTTCTTCGAATCGCTCAGCTTCTTGCAGTCGGCCGTGCCGGTGCAGTCGCAGAAGCTGTGGCTCGGATTGTCGTGGTAGTAGCAGTCGTATTTCTGCGGGGTGGGCGCGGCGGCCAGCGCCATGGCCGGGCGGCGCGTCAGGTTCGCCCAGTCGCACTGCCCGCCGGTGGGGTTGCCGTTGTTGTCGTTGACGTTGGTCACCTCGCTCTTGCACTTGCCCGAATTGGCCAGCTTGATGCAGTTCTGCGCGCCGTGGCAGGTGCACTTCTTGGTGTCGCTGTTGCACGAGTAGAAGAAGGTCGGCTTGGGCTTGGGCGCGGCCAGCGTGGCCTGGCCACCGGTCGGCTGCGCGTGGGTTCCGGTGACGGCGAATACGAAGACAGCGGCCAGCGCGACCGCCAGCAATGCGATGCGGTTCATGTCTCTCTCTCTCTCTCCCTCCCGGCGGCCCGTTGACCGCCTCCGCCCCCAAACCGCCCGATAGGTTATGTCGACGCAGGCGCACTTGCAATCGGCGCCCAACAGCCCGAAGGGACCCGTCGACGAAGGGTTGCGCTCGCCGGGCCGGTGGCCGAGTCTCGATCCCGCGCGGAGGCCGCGCTATCGGACGAACCGGAGGCCGTGATGGACGACATGGAGAAAATTCAGGCGCGCACCATGACGGCGGCGGCCCGCCTCCCCGGCATCGAGGCCGGCATCTCCTACGGCACGCCCGCCGTGAAGGTGCGCGGCACGCTGCTGGCGCGGGTCAAGGACGGCGAGACGCTGGTGGTGATGTGCGCGCTGCCCGACAAGGAACTGCTGATGGAGGCGGCGCCGGATATCTACTATGAGACCGACCACTATCGGGGCTGGCCGGCGGTGCTGGTGCGCATGGCGGCCATCGCCGACGACGAGCTGGCGCACCGGATCGAGCAGGCCTGGCGGATGAAGGCGCCGAAGACGCTGGTCAGGCAATTCGACGACGCCTCGGCACGGAACGGGTCCTAGCCGCTTGCCGCCGGTTTCGCAGGCTCCTACTTTCCTCGCGACGCCAACCCATTATCCGTGAGTCATGGACCTTCCGAAGCAGAACCGTGCGCTGCCGATCATCCTGGGCCTGCTGCTCGCCGCCGGGCCGGCGCAGGCGATGGCGCCGATCCGCGACCATCTGGACACCGGCCGGGCGGGCGAGCGCGACCATGCCTATCCGCTGATGCGCTGCGGCGCGCTCTACATGTCGTCGCTGAAGGCGACGGACGCCGACGTGCCGCCGGAAAAGGCCGAGCACATCCTGCAGACGGCGATGAAGATGATCGCCATCGCCACGTCGTTCCGCATGAAGCAGGGCGACGACGCCACGGCCACGGCGAACGGGGTCATGGACGAGGTGGAGCGCATGGTCGCCGCCTATGCCGGCGAGAGCGCCGCGTCCAGCAAGACCTCGCTGCTGGCCCAGGACTTCAAGTATTGCCGCAACTTCGCCGAGCCGTTCGCGCGCAACTACAACATGGATCCGCCGCGGGGCGCACCGCGGCCGGTGCCGCGCGAGACGCCGCTGCCGGAGCCGTCGCCGCCGGACGAGCCCGAGATCCGTCCGGGCGACGTGCCCGGCGCGCCGCTGCCGCATTAGGGCAAGAGCCGCTCAGGTTGGGTCAGTGGGATCAGCGTGCCGCTGGCGCGGTCGCCCTCATCCGGCGCTTCCAGCTTCGCCCGTTGGGCTACGCCGGGACAACTCGCGCCACCTTCTCCCCGGCGGGGAGAGGATGGCCGCGCAGCGGCCAGGTGAGGGGGACCGCGAAGCGGTTCCGAAGCGGATCGGGTGCTCAGCCAGCGGACCAGATTTCTCGGCTGCCACACCGGGCAGGATCGTCCCTTCTAGGCAAGCGAGCTGGGCCGCTTCTCGATCCTGTCCCACCAGCGCAGCAGGTTGGTGTGCCGGTCGGCGAAGAACAGGCCGGCATGCTTGCCGGTGCCGAGGCGTGCATAGGCGGTGATGTCGACCACGGTGAAATCGTCGCCGGCGATGTAGTCGCGGCCGGCCATGTCGGCGTCGAGCCAGTCGAACTTCTTCAGCGCGTCGTGGCGGCAGGCGTCCACATACTCCGGCACCTGGGTGAGCACCCCGGCGAAGAACGGCTGCTGGTGCTTGACGAAGCTGGTGACGTAGCTGGCGACGTCGAGCTCGATGCGGCGGTTCCACATCTCGATGACGGCGCGCTCCTTCGGCGTGGTGCCAAACAGCGGCGGGTTGGGATGGAACTCCTCCAGGTAGCGGCAGATGGCGTAGGACTCGGTGAGATAGGAGCCGTCCTCGAGCCTGAGCACCGGCAGCGCCGCCATGGGATTGATCTTGCGGAATTCGGGCGTGCGGTGCTCCATCTTCGAGAAGTCCACGTTCTGCCGCGGTATCTCCAGCCCCTTTTCCGCCAGGTACATGCGGACCCGTTTGGTGTTGGAGCCGGCCTGATTGTCGAGCAACGTCAGTCCCGCGAGCCGAATGGTCATGGTGTCACCTGCTGATTTCCCTGTTTCGCCGCGGAGAGTAGACCTTCGCGTCACACCCGCGAAAGCCCGATCTGCGGCACAGCCCGTTGCCGCCATCCGAGCGGATCCTTAATATTGGCTGGGGCGCGGGCAGCGCCGCGAGGGGGAACGTGCCGGCAAAAGTGCTTTTCATCGGCCTCGACGCGGCCAGCGCGGCGCTGATCCGGCGGTTTACCGTCGAGGGGACGATGCCGACCTTCGCGCGGCTGGAGCGCGAGGGCGCGCTGTGCCGGCTGGAAAGCCCGCTGCAGACCCTCCCCGGCGCCATCTGGCCGGAGATCTCGACCGGCATCTCATGCGGCAAGATGGGAGAATTCTATCACCCCGGGCAGCTCCGCACCGGGGAATCGCGCATCCGGCCGCTGACCAAGGCCGACACCGACCCCGAACGCTATTTCTGGACGAAGGCCAGCCGCGCGGGCCGCAGGGTCGCCGCCATCGACATGCCGCAGACGGCCATCGCGCAGGATATCAACGGCGTCCAGCTCTGCGAATGGGGCCTGCACGACCGCAATTTCAAGATCGCGTCCGATCCGCCGGCGCTGCTCGGCGAGTTGCGCGCCCGGCACGGCGACCATCCGGTCCAGGGCCGGGCGTGCGACACGCTGGCCACCCAGGACGGCCACGACGTGCTGCTCGACAGCCTGCTCGACGGCTGCCGCAGGAAGGCCGATCTGCTGACGGACCTGATGGACCGCGACGGCTGGGACCTGTTCACCTGCGTGTTCAGCGAGGCCCATTGCGGCGGCCACCAGTTCTGGCACCTGCTCGACAAATCGCATCCCCGGCATCCGGCGGACGCGCCGCAGCGGATGCGCGACGCCATGAAGCTGCTCTACTCGGCCATCGACGACGGGGTGGGACGGGTGATCGCGCGGGCCGGCCCCGACGCCACAGTGATGGTCCTGGCGAGCCACGGCATGGGTCCTTATGTGGGCGGACCGCAGTTGTTGCCGGAAGTTCTCTCGCGCCTGGGCATGGGCGCGGCGCGCGACACGCCGATCCGCCGGCGGCTCCGCGCGCTGCATGACAAGGCGCGCTATTTGCCGTGGGGCGTCAAGCGGCGGCTGCGCGCGGCGCTGGCGTTCGGCGGGCTGCGCCGGGCCCAGGCGAGCATCGGCGTGATGTACGATCCGTTCGAGTCCCGGGAGACCCGCGCCGGCGTGGTGCGGAACAACCGGTGCGGCGCCATCCGGCTGAACCTGAAGGGCCGCGAGCCGTTTGGCGCGGTGGCGCCGGGCGCCGGGGCGGCGGCGCTGGTCGCCGAACTGCGCGCCGAGCTGATGGCCCTGAAACTGCCGGGCACGGACAAACCCATCATCGACAGCATCATCGGCGCCGAGGAAGCGTTCGGCCCCGGCCACCATCCGGACGTCCCGGACCTGATGGTGAGCTTCCGCGCCGACATCGGCCGCATGGAGGCCTGCCAGTCGCCGCGCATCGGAACCGTGGCGGTGCCGATCAACTCGCCAGGCTATCCACGCACCGGCGACCACGTGCCCAATGCGCGGATGTGGGCGGCCGGTCCGGGCATCCTGGCGGGGAAGCGGCTGCCGGACGGCAGCGTGCTCGACATCGCGCCGACGGTCCTCGCCCTGCTCGGCGTGCCGCCCGGGGACATCGACGGGCGGCCGCTGGCGCTGCGCGCCTTGCCGTCGGCCGACCGGCCGGCGGGGTGAGTGCCGGCGGCCGGCTACTGGTTGGCCCAGGCCGGCGACCGGGCGATATCGCCGAACGCCTTCCTCGCGGCGTCGAACGGCTCGCCCTCGACCTCCTTGCCGTCGACCTTGATCTCGTCCAGCTCGCCGTCATTGTCGATGGCGCAGGTGGTGACGATGCGTCGCTCGTCCTCGGAATCCTGGGTGATCAGGTCGAGCTGGGCCTGGCCCGGTCCCCAGCTGTGGGAGTCGACCTTGGCGCCGCGGATCGGCTCGCCCAGGGCGCGCGACGCCGAGATGCAGCCGCTGATCAGCACCTCCGGCTTGTAGACCACGCCGCAGCCGGCGACCGCCGCAAGCCCGATGACGGTCATGGCCCTCACGATTCCGATCACGTTCCCTCCGTCGCCAACAGCGCGCCGGTCCCGGGCGCAGCCTTCCTTATAGGTAACGCGGCGGCGCGGCGAAAGTGGCGCACGCCCGGTTCAGCGCTTCACCGCAACCGCGACGATCGCCAGCTTGACGTCAAGCCCGATCCATTGATCCGTCGCCCACTGGCCTTCACCCACGCCGAAGTCGGTGCGCCTGAGGGTGAAGCCGCCCTTGATGGCGGCGGTGTCGCCCGTTGGCATGAGGGTGAACGGAATGGTCACCTGCCGCTGGACGCCCTTGATGGTCATCATGCCCGTGGCTTCGAAGCCGCGCCCGGCCTTCTCCACGATCTTGTGCGACTTGAACGTCGCCTTCGGATGGCCCGCCACGTCGAACCAGTCGCCGCCCGGCAGCGCCTCGTTGCGTTGCTTGTCGCCCGCGTCGATGGCGGACAGGTCCACGGTCGCGTTGAGCGTGGCGTTTGTCGTGTCCGCCGGGTCAAGGGTGAGGTCGGCGGTGAATTTGGAGAACTTGCCGGTGAAGGCCTGGCCGAGCTGGCTGGCGGTGAATGTCAGGCTGCTCTTTTCGGGCACGATGCGCCAGGTCGGCGCCACCAGCCCGTGGCTTGCGCCGTCGTCCTTGCGCGCGCCCGCCGCCCAAACGCCCGGGGCCGCCAGGCAGAGCACGAGTATCGAAACCGGCAGCCACCGCCGCATCGTCACGCTCCTTTGCGCCGCATGAAGGGCAGCATCCGCGCCAGCACGTCGTCGCGCTGGACATAGTGGTGCTTGAGCGCCGCCGCGACGTGGAGCACGAGAAGCGCGACCGCGCCGAACGCCAGCAGCACATGGCCGGCCTTGAAGGCCTCGAACGCCGCTTTGGGTAACGGCAGGTGCGGCCACGGGATCACGCCCCAGAGCACCGTCGGGATGTTGTAGGGCGACGCCGACACCATGGCCCAGCCGAGCAGCGGGATGGCGACGATCAGCATATAGAAGCCGATATGGGTCGCCCGCGCCGCCCGCCGCTCCCACGGCCTCAGCGTGTCCGGCAACGGCGGCGGCGGGTGCGTCAGCCGCCAGGCCAGCCGCAGCAGCGATAGCGCCAGCACGGTGATGCCCAGCGACTTGTGCAGCTGGTAGAGCGCGAATTTGCGGGTGAGCTCGGTATCCGGCAGGCCGGTCATGACGATGCCGATGACGACGAGACCGACGATCGCCAGCGCGATCAGCCAGTGCAGCGCGATTGCCACCGCCGAATAGCGGGTCATGGGTGGACCGCCGCGGCGAAGGCCGCCTTGGCGGCATCCAGCTCATCGCCGTGCGCGCCGGTGCCGTCGATCTTGATGCGCTTGAGGGTGCCGCCCATGGTGACCTTGCATTTGACGTTGACGACCGTGGGCTCGGCGCCCGCGCCCGGCACGTGGAACCGCAGGATCGCCTCGCGGCCGACCACCGCGCGGTAATCGAGCGCCGCGCTGTCCAGTTCGGGACGCATGGCGGCCGCCGAGGCTTCGCAGCCCGCCAGCATGGGCTTCTTGCCCAGCGGCTCGCCGCATGCCGCGAGCGCCACCAGACCCAGGGTCATGACCAGCATCCATATCCGCATCGCCCGATTAATAGCACGGCGGCGCGTCCCGTCCAGCGTGGCGGTTTTTCTGCACCCGCGCCGGAAACTTCGCTGGACATCGCGAAGAGACGGACGTTTGCTTGATGGAAGCCGGGACCAGCCGATATTGGGGAGATATCATGGTCGAGGAAACGGGATACCGTCCGCTATCGAAGCGGACGATCTTCTTCTATGGCCTGTCCGAGATGCCGCTGCAGGTGGCGAGCGTCGTGATTTCCGCCTACCTGCTCAATTACTACGCGGCGGATCTTGGCGTGGGTCTGGCGGCGGTGGGCACCATCTGGCTGGTCGCGCGCATCTTCGACGGGGTTACCGATCCGCTCATCGGCTATCTGAGCGACATCACCCGGACACGGTGGGGCCGCCGGCGCGTCTGGATGGTCGCGTCGGTGCCGCTGATCATGCTCTCGGTGTGGAAGCTGTTCTTTCCCGACCCGCCGGTCGACGCCGTCTATTTCCTGACCTGGATGCTGGTGCTCTGGCTGGGCTGGACCATGCTGCTGATCCCCTATTATGCATGGGCGGCCGAGCTGTCGACCAACTACAACGAGCGGTCGGTGATCGTCGGCGCCCGGGTCTGGCTCGGCATGGCCGCCAACGTCGCGAGCAAGGTGGTGCCCGTCGCGGCCCTGCTGCTGTTCGGCTTCGGCGGCACCCGCGAGGTGCTGATGATGATCGGCGTCATGACGCTGATCCTGGTGCCGCTGAGCGTCGGCCTGACCGTCGCCAACGTGCCCGAATTCCCCCAGTACCGGCCGCCGACCATTCCGTTCCTGCGCGGCCTGGTCGCCATGTGGCGCAACGGCCCGTTCAAGCGGCTGATGTTCGCGTTCTTCCTCAACTTCATGGGCACCACGGTGGCGACGGCGACGGCGCTGTTCTATGTCCGCAACGTGGTCGGCGAGGAGAAGCTGGGCATCCTGTTCCTGCTGGTGTTCTATCTGGCGGGGCTGATCGGCATCCCGTTCTGGGTCTGGCTGTCGAAGAAGATCGGCAAGCACAGGGCCTGGGTCGCCTGCCTGATGGTCTATCCCTGCTTCAGCTGGCTCTACCTGCTGCTGGGGCCGGGCGATTT
This sequence comes from Sphingomonadales bacterium, assembly GCA_022844405.1. Lineage (GTDB taxonomy): Bacteria > Pseudomonadota > Alphaproteobacteria > SMXS01 > SMXS01 > RI-34. The sequence continues at coordinate 25,692 of JALHLV010000010.1, forward strand.
CTGGTGGATGCTGCCGGTCGCGGCGGTCACCGGCTTCGGGGGCGGCTCGTCGGCGGTGCTGGCCAATTCCATGAAGGCCGACGTCATCGACCTCGACACGCTGAAGACGGGCCAGAACCGCGCCGCGCTGTTCTTCTCGGTCTGGGCGCTGATCACCAAGGTCTCGCTGTCGGTCGGCCCGGCGCTCGCGCTCTATCTGCTGGCCACGCTGGGATTCGACCCCAAGCCCGGCGCCGTGAGCACCGAGCAAGGGCTCTGGGGGCTGAAATGCATGTTCGCGCTGGGGCCGCCGGTGTTCATGCTCCTGACTGCCTGGGTCGCATGGCGCTACCCGATCACCGAGGCGCGTCACGGCAAGATGCGCGCGGCGATCGTCCGCCGCAACGCAAGGCGCGCCGACCGGGAAACAGCCGCTGAAGCGGCGCGGACGTCGGCCGAGTGGTCTACACCTTCTCCAGCACGTGGACCGCGCAGGCTTGACCCAGGCCCAGCACGTGGGTGAGGCCTAGCCGGGCGCCCTCGACCTGTCTTGCGCCGGCCTCGCCGCGCAGATGGGTGGCCACCTCGTAGATGTTGGCGATGCCGGTGGCGCCGAGCGGATGGCCCTTCGACAACAGGCCGCCCGAGACGTTGACCGGCACCTTGCCGCCCAGCCAGGTGGCGCCCGAATCGATGAACGCGCCGGCCTCGCCCTCGCCGCACAGGCCGAGGTTCTCGTAGTGGACGATCTCGGCGGTGGCGAAGCAGTCGTGCAGCTCCACCAGGTTGATATCCTGCGGGCTGACGCCGGCCTTTTCATAGGCGATCTTCGCCGCGTCCCTTGTGCAGGTGTTGAAGTCGGGCAGGGTGAGGTCGCGCTGGGTGAAGCGGTCGCTGGTCAGCGCCGAGGCGCGGATGCGGACGGCGCGGCCCATGCCCAGCTCGCGCGCCTTCTTTGCCGACGCGATAACCGCCGCCGCCGAGCCGTCGACGTTCACCGAGCACATCAGCTTGGTGTTCGGATAGGCGATCATCTCGGCGCCCATCACCTCCTCGAGCGGCGTCTCGATCTGGTACATCGCCTTGGGATTGAGCGTCGAATGGTGGTGGTTCTTCACCGACACCTTGGCGAAATGCTCAGGCTTCGTGCCGTATTTGCGCGAGTGCTCCATGCCGACCTCGGCGAACAGCGCCGGCATCAGCCGCGAGCCCAGCAGGCCCTCGCGCGGGATGCCGTCATCGCCGCCGCCGGCGTTGCCCAGCAGGCCCTTGCCCATCTGCTCGACGCCGACCGCCAGCACCAGGTCGAACTCGCCGGATTTCACCGCCAGGTAGGCCTCGCGGAACGCGGTGGCGCCCGAGGCGCAGGCATTGGTGCAGTTGACCACCGGAATGCCGGTCTGGCCGATCTGCTGCAGGATCTTCTGGCCGACGAACTGGGTGACGTGACCCACATTGCCGAGATAGAGCGCCTGCATGTCCTTGATGCCCAGCCCGGCGTCGTCGAGCGCAAGCAGCGCGGCTTCGGCGCCCAGGCCGTCGATGGTCCGGTGCGGGAAGCGCCCGAACTTGATCATGTCCACGCCGAGTACGTAAACGTCTTCGCTCATGTCAGCTCTCCTTGGAGAATTGTGTGGCGGAGGGAACGCCCCTCACCCTCCCACGCCCTTCGGGCGCGGGCCCCTCCCTCTCCCAGAGGGCGAGGGATCGATGCAGCACGCCGGCCAAATTCCCTCTCCCTCTGGGAGAGGGTCAGGGTGAGGGGCGTTGCTGCCACCCGCACCACCCTCAACCTTTTTTCGGCGCGAAGAAGTAGGACACGTATGTCCTGCCTTCCTTGTTCCTGTGCTCCAGCTCGCGGAACACCACCTCGACCTTCATGCCGGTCTTCACATGCTCCGGATCGGGCGTCACGTCCACGAGGGTGCCCTTCAGCGAGCAGGCGCCGTCCAGGTCGACGGTGGCCGACACGAACGGCACCTTGATGCCCGGATAGGAGCGGTGGACGATCGAGAAGGTGTAGAGCTCGCCGGTCGTGGGCAGCCTTACCGCCTTGAACGGCTTGCGCGAGAAGCACTTCGAGCAGGCCATGCGCTCGGTGGTGTAGATCTCGCCGCAGTCGGCGCATTGCTGGCCTTCCAGGTACGGCGCGCCGTCCGCGCCGAACTTCAGGAACGGCACGATGGTGGGCGGGTTGGCGAGGGCTGCGTCTGTCATGGAACTCTCCTAATTCACCTGGCGGGCGGTCTCACCCCAGAAGCGGGCACGCAGCACTTTCTTGTCGGGCTTGCCGATGGCGGTCACCGGGATCGAGTCGGCGAACTCGATCCGCTTGGGCGCCTGCACCGAGCCCTTCTTTTCCTTCACCAGCGCGATCAGCTCCTCGGCGGTGACGGTCGCGCCGGTCTTGCGGACGATGACGGCGGTGACCGCCTCGCCCCACTTGTCGTCGGGCACGCCGATGACGGCGGCCTGGGCGACGCCCGGGTGATGGGTCAGCACGTCCTCGACCTCCTTCGGGTACACGTTGAAGCCGCCGGAGATGATCATGTCCTTCTTGCGGTCGACGATATAGAGGAAGCCCTCCTCGTCCTTGCGGGCCATGTCGCCGGTGTGCAGCCATCCGCTGCGCAGGGTGGCCGCGGTCTCCTCGGGCCTCTTCCAGTAGCCGTCCATGGCGAGCGGGCTGCGCACGCAGATCTCGCCGACCTCGCCCTGCGGCACCTCGACGTCGTTCTCGTCGAGCAGCTTCACCTGCACGTTGGCGACCGGGAAGCCGCACGACGCCAGCCGTTCCGGATGGTTCGGGTCGTGGTCCCAGGTGTTGAGCGTGGTCACCGTCATCGGCAGCTCGGACTGGGCGTAGAGCTGCAGGAACACCGGGCCGAAGATGCCGAGCGCCTCATTCAGCCTTGTCGGCGACATGGGCGAGGCGCCGTAGACCACCAGCTTCAGGCTCGACAGGTCGAGCTCGCGGATGCGCGGATGCTCGAGCAGCCGGTAGAGCATGGTCGGCACCAGCCAGGTGACGCTGATCTTCTCGCGCACCACGCAGTCGAGGAATTTGTCCGGGTCGAAGCCTTCCTGCAAATGGACCGTGCCGCCCTTGACGAAGCTGGGCGCCACCATGGAGCCGCCCGCGTGGGACAGCGGCGTGACCACCAGCGTGCGGATGTCGCGCGGCCATTCCCATTCGGCCAGCATCATCAGGATGGCGTTCACCGTCGCCCGGTGGCGGTGGATGACGCCCTTGGGCCGGCCCGTGGTGCCGCCGGTATAGACCAGGCCGACGATGCCGGCGGGATCGGCCTCGTCCCAGAGTTTTCTCGGCTCGAACGCGTCGGCGCGGGCCAGCAGGTCGTCGCCGATGTTGCTGGGTCCGACGCTGAATACATGCCGCAGCCCGGGCGCGCGCGCCGCCAGCGCCGCGCCGCGCTCCGCGTAGTACGGATCGACGGCCAGCGCGTCAGCCTCGCTGTCCTCGATGATGAAGGCGTGATCCTCCACCGCGCCCAGCGGATGCAGCGCGGTGTAGCGGATGCCGAGCAGGGTGCAGGCGAGCCGCACCATCAGCGTCTCGGGCCGGTTGGAGCCGAGCTGGCACAGCGCCATGCCGCGCTTCAGCCCACGCGCCTGCAGCGCCTGCATGATCTGGCTGATGCGCGCGCCGAGCTGGCGGTAGGTCAGCCGGATGTCGCCGCACACCAGCGCCTCGCGGTCGCCATAGCGCTCGATCGCCCGCCGCGAGATCTCGCCCGCGGTGGTGCCCAGGTGGACGTCGGCCAGTTCGGTCATGTTACTACCCCGTTTCCCCGCGCCCACTCTATCGACGCGTCGCAAGCGCTTCAATCGGCGGATCACGGGACTATCCACCACCGCCGCCGCGCGATAGGGTTCGGCACGCGAGCTTCTTTGGATTCAGGCACATGCGCGCAAGGCTGGCCCTGCTGTCGATCGTTCTCCTGCTGCTGCCGGGCGCGGCGGCGGCGCAGCCGATCATCGCCCAGCCGACCAGCCGGCCTGGCGACATCAACATCGCGTTCCGCGCGACGCCCACCACCATCGTCCGCTACCGCATCGACGTGACCCAGTCGCGCCAGAAGGAGGGCGAGCCCGGCCCGACCGTGACCGCGACCCAGGTCGCCGAGGTGTCGTTCCGGGTGCTGTCGACCCGCAGCGACGGCTACCGGATGGCGATGAACTACGACAAGGTGGAAAGCCGGTCGCCGCAGATGAAGGCGCTTGGCATCAGCGACGAGGTGGCCGACAAGATCGGCAAGCGGTTCGAGCGCACCACGCTGATCTATCTGTGCGACCACAACGGCAATCCCACGTCGCTGGAGAACCTGGTCGACCTCAAGGAGATGATGGCCAGGAACACCGAGAACCTGCGCTACTTCTTCAAGCAGGCCAAACTGCCGCCACAGGCCATCGCCATGGTCGACAACATGGAGAAGGCCTACGCCACCATGACCCAGGAACAGGCGAACAAGGCGTTGCTGGAGGATATCAGGCCGTTGTTCGGCACCACCGGCATCGACCTGCCGCCCGACGGCGAGATCCAGTTCGCCGAGGAAGAGCCCTGGGCCATGACCGGCACCATGCTCAAGACCAGGGGCACGCTGAAGCTGGTGCGCCAGGATACCGCCCAGGCGGTGATCCAGCTGCGCACCGCCTATGACCGGGACAGCGTACGCGAGGGATTGGCGCTGGCGTCGACGCAGGTCGCGGCGCAGAACGGCGGGACCGTGCCCGAAAGACTGGCCGCGCCGATCAAGGCGATGGAGAATTTCGACGTGCAGCAGAACCAGACCACTATCCTGCGCCTCGCCGATGGCTGGGCCGACAGCATGACCATGGAGCGCGTCTCGGTCATCGGACCCGAGCGGCGCATGAAGCGCACGGTGGCGACGCGCCTGCCGTAGGAACGGGATATCGGAACGGGGAGAGACCGATGGATTTTATGAAGTGGATGGTGGGCGACGTCACCGTCACCAAGGTGCCCGAGCTGGACCGGGTGCCCGGCATGCGCGGGCTGATCCCGGCCGCCACCCGCGAGGCGATCGAGCCGATCAAGTGGCTGCAGCCGCATTTCGTCACCCACGATTTGAAGCTGCTGGCCAGCATCCACGCGCTGGTGGTCGAAACCGGCGGACGGCGCATCCTGGTCGACACCTGCGTCGGCAACGACAAGGACCGGGCGTTCGACGCCTGGAACCACATGCAGGGGCCGTTCCTGCAGGACCTGGCCGCCGCCGGCTTTCCGCGCGAGTCCATCGACACGGTGCTGTGCACCCATCTGCACATCGACCATGTGGGCTGGAACACCATGTGGGTCGACGGCAAATGGGTGCCGACCTTCCCCAACGCCCGCTATCTGATGGGCGCCGACGAGTTCGCCTACTGGAAGGCCGAAGCCGACGCCGAGGCGGCGCTGCCGCCGGGCGAGAAAGGCATGCTGGAAAGCGGCCAGGTGTTCGGCGATTCCGTCCGGCCGGTGTTCGAGGCCGGGCTGGTCGACCTGGTCGGCACCGACCACGTCCTCTCCGACACGGTGCGGCTGATCCCGACGGTCGGGCACACGCCGGGCCATGTCAGCGTGCTGATCGAGTCGCGGGGCGAGACGGCGCTGATCACCGGCGACTTCATGCACCATCCCTGCCAGATCGCCCGGCCGGACTGGGCCGCCGCCGTCGACTACGATTCGGACCAGTCGACCAGGACCCGCCGCGAGGTGTTCGAGCGTTACGCCGATACACCGACCCTGATCATCGGCACCCATTTCGCCAGCCCGACCGCCGGGCGGCTGGTGCGCGACGGCGACGCGTACCGGCTGGACGTCGAGGAGTAGGAACCGTCAGCAACGGCGCGCCACATCGGGGAATGAGGCCATGAAGCGCGCCGTATCGAGCGGCATCTTCGTCGTGCTCGCGGTGGCGGCGGCCGGCTTCTTCGGCTGGAGCGGCTGGCGCGAGTACCGCGAGCAGAACCAGCCCGAGGTGGCGGAAACCTTCAAGCAGCCGGACATCCCCTATGCGCCGACGCCGATGATCGTGGTCGAGCGCATGCTGGAGGCCGCAAGGCCGAAGCGCCGCGAGGTGCTCTACGACCTGGGCTCGGGCGACGGCCGCATCGTCATCAAGGCGGCGCTGACCTACGGGGTGAAGGCCGAGGGCTTCGAGCTGGATCCCAAGCTGGTCGAGCTGTCGCGCAAGGCGGCCAGGGAGGCCGGGCTGGAGAACAAGGTCAGCTTCGTGCGGCGCGACATCCTGACGCTGGACCTGCAGGACGCCGACGTCATCACCCTGTCGCTGAGCCGCGCGCTGAACCGCAAGCTGCTGCCGCAACTGGAGCGGCTGAAACCGGGGGCGCGCATCGTCAGCCACGACCACGGCTTGGGCGACTACGTGTCCGACAAGCTGATCCGCTTCGCGCCCGAGGTGGAAGGCGGGCGCGAGCACCTGATCTATGTCTACACCACGCCGCTGAAGACCGCCTCGGCGGCGACCGCGGTCGACCGGCCGGGCGGCGCCGGCATCAACTTCGTGCCGACGCCCGAGCCCGTCGCCGAGGAGATGCTGGTGATGGCCCGCGTCATGCCGCACGAGACGGTCTACGATTTGGGCTCGGGCGACGGCCGCATCCTGATCGCCGCCGCGCAGACATACGGCGCGAAGGCGGTCGGCTACGAGATCGACCCCAGGCTGGTCGAGGAGTCGCGCAAGCGCGTCAAGGCGCTGAAGCTGGACAAGAAGATCGAGGTGCGCGAAGGCAATTTGTTCATGGCCGATTTGAGCCAGGCCGACGTGGTGACGCTCTATCTCAGCCCGACCATGAACGCCAAGCTGCTGCCCCAGTTCGACCGGATGAAGCCGGGATCGCGCATCGTCAGCCACGATTTCGACATCCCCGGCATCCGGCAGCAGACCGTTGTAAAGGTGACGCCGGGCGGTGCATACAAGCGCGAACGGACTATCTATCTGTGGACCACGCCGCTCGAGCGCGTGAAGCAATAAATCTCTCGAAGGAAGCAGCGATGAGCGTGATGCAGGCGATCAACCCGGCCACCGGCGAGGTCATCGCCACCTACCAGCAACACACCGCCGGCGAGGTGGGCCGGAAGATCGACACCGCGGGCCGCGCCTTCGCCGGCTGGTCGGCCACCGGCATCGACGAGCGCGCCGCGCTGCTGCCGAGGCTCGCAACCGTGCTGGAGGCGGGCAAGGAACGCTATGCACGGCTGATGACCGCCGAAATGGGCAAGCCGATCAGGGAAGCCCGCGCCGAGATCGAGAAATGCGCCTGGGCCTGCCGCTACTATGCCGAGCACGGCCCGGCATACCTGGCCGACGACATCGTCCAGACCGAGGCGCACAAGGCGTTCGTGGCGTTCCGGCCGCTGGGCGTGGTGCTGGCGGTGATGCCGTGGAACTTCCCGTTCTGGCAGGTGCTGCGCTTCGCCATCCCCAGCCTGCTGGCGGGCAACGCGGCGCTGCTGAAGCACGCCTCCAACGTGCCCGGTTCGGCGCTGGCGCTGGAGGAGGCGCTGCGCGAGGCCGGCCTGCCGGACGGTGTGTTCCAGACCCTGCTGATCCCCAGCGGCATGGTCGAGGGCGTGATCAGGCACGACGCCGTGCGCGCCGTCACCCTCACCGGCTCCAACGCCGCCGGCCGGGCCATCGCCGCGACGGCGGGCGCCTGCCTGAAGAAGAGCGTGCTGGAGCTGGGCGGCAGCGATCCCTTCGTGGTGCTGGAGGACGCGGACCTGGACAAGGCCGCCGAGGCCGGCGCCGCCAGCCGGCTGTTCAACACCGGCCAGGCCTGCATCGCCGCCAAGCGCTTCATCGTGGTCGACGCCGTGGCGAAGAAATTCGAGGACAAGCTGGCCGAGCGCCTGCTCGCGCGCAAGATGGGCGATCCCATGGACGAGACGGTGGCGCTGGGCGCGCTCGCCCGCGCCGATTTGCGCGACGAGCTGCACGGCCAGGTGGAGCGCAGCCTGAAGGACGGCGCGCGCAACATCCTGGGCGGCGTGATCCCCAACGAGCCAGGCGCGTTCTATCCGGCGACCATCCTGAACGGCGTCGAGAAGGGCATGCCGGCCTTCGACGAGGAGCTGTTCGGCCCGGTCGCGTCGATCATCCGCGCCGCCAACGAGGACCAGGCGCTGAAGATCGCCAACGACACGCCTTACGGGCTGGGCGCCGCCGTGTTCACCGGCGACCGCAAGCGCGGCGAACGCATCGCCCGCGACCGTTTCGACGCCGGCGTCTGCTTCGTCAACGACTTCGTCAAGTCGGACCCGCGCCTGCCCTTCGGCGGCGTCAAGGAAAGCGGCTATGGCCGCGAGCTCGGCATCTTCGGCATCCGCGAGTTCACCAACATCAAGACGGTGGTGGTGGCGTAGCAGCACGGAACCGCTTCGCGGTCCCCCTCACCCTGGCCCTCTCCCCGGCGGGGCGAGGGAACGCCGACATCGATTGCCGTCCTCTGTTTTTCTCCTCTCCCCGCCGGGGAGAGGGTAGGGTGAGGGGGCCTTCGCAAGAGATGCGAGAAACGATTCATTTTGCCCGTTTACCAGCGCAACCTGCCGCTTTATCGTCTGTAACCACACGGTAACAGCGTTGGGGAGTCGCGGGATGGCGCAGGCGGACATTCTGATCAGGAACGGGCTGATCGTCGACGGGTCGGGCGGCGCGCCCTTCAGGGGCGACGTGGCCATCGCGGACGGCAGGATCGTCGCCGTCGGCAGCTTTTCCGGCAGCGCGGCGACGACCATCGACGCCGGCGGCAAGGCCGTGGCGCCGGGCTTCATCGACATCCACACCCATTACGATCCGCAACTGTGCTGGGACCGGCTGGCGACGCCGTCGCTGGAGCATGGCTGCACCACGGTGGTGATCGGCAACTGCTCGCTGTCGGTGGCGCCGATCCGCGACAAGGCGGCGGCGAAGAAGCTGGTCAGCATGTTCCGGGTGATCGAGGACATCGGCGACGCCACCTTCGAGGCAGGCGTGCCGTGGTCGTGGGAGAGCTTCCCCGATTATCTCGACTACATCCGCAAGGGCCTGGGCATCAATGTGGGCGCGCTGGTCGGCCATTCGGTGCTGCGCATCTACGTCATGGGCGAGGCGGCGCAGGAGCGCGTCGCCACCGACGCGGAGATCGCCGAGATGGTGCGCCTGCTGAAGGAGGCCATGGCGGCGGGCGCCATCGGCCTGTCGACCTCCTATGTGGACATCGACGAGAACATGAAGCCCGTGCCGAGCCGCTTCGCCGACATGCGCGAGAAGCTGGCGCTGGCGCAGGCCATGGCCGACACCGGCCGCGGCGTGATGCAGACCGTGCCGTTCTTCCTCGATCCGGTGAAGCAGATCGAGTGCATCGACGAGCTGGCCCAGATCTCGCGCGAGACCGGCGTGATGTGCACCCTGGCGCCCATCGTCTACAGCCCCATGGGCACGCTGTGGCAGGATTCGCTGGATCGCCTCACGCAAGTGCGCGCGGGCGGCGCCAACGTCTACGGCCAGTCCATGCCGCGGCCGTTCGACCTCAACATGCGGCTGTCGGAGAACTCGTTCCTGCTGCTGTCGATGCCGGCCTGGGCCAAGGCGCTGAAGATGCCGCTGCAGGACCGGCTGGCCTATTTCTCGGATCCCGCCACCCAGGAAATTCTCATCAAGGAGATGAGCGCCGGCCCGATCATGGCCGCCTTCGGCGCGCTGCGCGTGGGCCGGGTCACCCATCCGGACAACAAGCCCTTCGAGGGCCGGGGGCTGCACGAGGTGGCGAACGAGCTGGGCGTGCCGATGCCGCGGGCGATGATCGACATCGCCCTGCGCGACGATCTCGACGCCGAGTTCCAGCTGGTCGGCGCGATCCACGGCGACGAGAACTTCGTCGCCAAGATCCTCGACCATCCGGCCTGCCTGGTCGGCGCGTCGGACGCGGGTGCCCACATCGCCCAGTTCTGCGGCGCGGGCGACACCTGCTACATGCTGTCGCGCCATGTCCGCGACCGGGGCGACATGACGCTGGAACGCGCCGTCCACCGCATGACCAAGGAGGTGGCCGACGCCTGGGGGATCGCCGACCGGGGCCTGCTGAAGCCCGGCATGGCCGCCGACATCGTGGTGTTCGATCCGGCGACCATCGACCGGGGCGAGGAAGTCTTCGTCCATGACGTGCCCGGGAACGCCAACCGCTACATCCGCCATCCGGCCGGCATCGACACGGTGATCGTCAACGGCCAGGTGACGGTGAACCGCGGCGCCTACACCGACGCGCGCGCCGGGCTGATCGTCTAGCAAGGCACGCGGCGGAGGCGCTGTCAGAAAAAGTTCACTGGCAACTCCTGGCCCGTTTCGAAACCATGGCCTGGGAGCGGCGGCTGCGCGGGCGGCATGCCGACCTATTGCCATGAGGATGACCATGCCCAAAGACGGCGTCTATGACGTGCTGTTCCTGTGCACCCGCAATTCGGTGCGCAGCATCATCGCCGAGGCGATCCTCAACAAGCTGGGTCAGGGCAAATTCAAAGGCTACAGCGCGGGTACCAAGCCCAAGGGATCCGTCGACCCGCGCGCCCTCAACCTGCTGCGGCAGATGAAGCATCCCGTCGAAGGACTGCGCTCCAAGTCGATCGACGAGTTCAGCGGGCCGGACGCACAGGCGTTCGACTTCATTATCACCCTGTCCGATCCCACCGATGGCGAGCCCGCGCCGCAGTTGCCCGGTCACCCGGTGACCGCCCAGTGGACTTTCCCGGATCCGTCGCGCTTCGAGACTGGCGAGCACAACGAGGCCGAGATCGCCGCCGAGTTCGCCGAGACCTACAAGGACATCAACGTGCTGCTGTCCACCTTCGTCAGCCTGCCGCACGCTTCGCTCGACCGGCTGAGCCTGGAGGACAAGGTGGGCGAGATGACCGCCCAGCACGCCTCGCGCAAAGGCTAGGCGGCCACCGGCCGCTTGTGGACCAGGCTGTCGCCGAGGAAGTGGAAGACGGCCTCGCCGGCGTCGTTGCGCAGCTCGTGGCGAATGGTGACGCGGCCGATGTCGGTGCGCTTCTTCCACGGCCGCTTTTCCAGGATCTCGGCCCAGGCACGCACCCGGTCGCCGGGCCTCAGCGGCTTGCGCCAGCGCACCTGGTCCCAGCCGATGCCGCAAACCCAATGCACGTCGCCGAACACCTGGTGATCCAGCAGCCGCCAGATCGCCGCCGTGTAGATGCCGCTGGCGCTGAGGCCCTCGAACACCGGATGGCCGGCGGCCAGCGCCTCGTCGTTGTGGAACCATTGCGGGTCATAGCGCGAGGCGAAGGCGATCATCGCGTCCCGCTCCAGCGTGAACGGTTCGGATTCGACGGTTTCACCCACCGCCAGATCCTCGAAATACCGCCATTCCGTCATGGCCTTCGCCTTCCCCTGCCGCTACGTTTACGCCCTGGTATGTAGACCTATTGTCGCCGATGCCACAACGGCCGCGCCCGCGGGGAGGGGCGCTCGATGAATTACCTGGCCTTCATCCTGTCGAACCCGCGCTTCCTGGCATACGGGTTCATGATGCTGTTCTTTTCCGGCTTCGGGCAGACCTACTATTTCGGCCCCTACACGGATTCGGTGCGCCAGTCGTTCAACCTGAGCCATGGCGACATCGGCCTGCTGTTCTCGCTGGCCACGGGCCTGGCCGGCCTGCTGATGATGTGGGCCGGGCGCAAGATAGACGACATGGACCTGCGCACCTTCACCTTCCTGATCTGCGTGACCCTGATCGCCGGCTGCTTCTCCATGTCGACGGCCAATTCCATCCCGACCCTGATGCTGGGGTTCTTTCTGCTGCGCATCTCGGGGCAGGGCCTGATGATGCAGGCCTCGTTCACCTCCATGGCGCGCTATTTCGACAAGGAGCGCGGCAAGGCGATCTCGGTCGCGTCGTTCGGCATGGCGCTCGCCCAGGCGACCTTCCCGGTGTTGGCCAAGACGCTCAACAGCGAGTTCGGCTGGCGCGACGCCTGGCACTGGAGCGCCCTGTTCCTGACCGTCACCCTGATTCCAATGATGCTGTGGCTGCTGGTCGGCCACAAGGAACGGCACGCGGCGTTCCTGCGCGACAACGAGGAAGGCCAGCCTGGGGCGCAGCGGAAGTCCGGCTGGACGCGCCGCGTGCTGCTGCGCGACATCCGCTTCTACCTGATGTTCCCGTCGGCCATGACCATGCCGTTCATCCTCACCGGCTTCATCTTCCACCAGCAGCACGTCGCGCGCCTGCAGGACTGGCCGCTGGGCCTGCAGCCCAAGGCGTTCATCGCCTTCGCGGGCGTCGCCTTCGTCTGTTCAGTCATCGCCGGGCCGCTGGTCGACCGGGTCGGCGCGCGCAAGATGATTGCGTGGAACACGCTGCCCTTCATGGCGGGCATGGTGGCGCTTGCCGTCACCAGCCATCCGATCGCCGCCTGGCTCTATCTGGGCCTGTCGGGAATCACGCTGGGCTTCGGCATTCCGGCGGGCACGGCGTTCTGGACCGAGATGTACGGCCCGCGCCATGTGGGGTCGGTACGCGCGATCATGAGCAGTTTCGGCATGCTGGCCACGGCGCTGTCGCCCTATGTCATGGGCCTCGCCTTCGACCACGGCGCCTCGGTCAGCCTGCTCGCCTGGCTGAGCGCCGCCTATCTGGGATCGAGCGCCGTGCTGGTCTGGCTGGTGGTGTACAAATACTGGGAACAACCTCACCTGGAGAGGACATGATGATCAGGTTCGAGTTCTTCTTCGACTGCTCCAGCCCGTGGACCTATCTGGGCTTCGTCAACATCCAGCCGATCGCCGCCGAGTTCGGTGTCGACATCGAATGGAAGCCGATCCTGGTGGGCGGCATCTTCAACGCGGTCAACGACAGCGTCTACCGCAACCGGGAAAATCCGGTGCCTGCCAAGGCGACGTATTCGCGCAAGGACCTGTATGACTGGGCGCGGGTCGCGGGCATCGAGATCAACTGGCCGAGCATCTTCCCGATCAACAGCGTCAAGGCGATGCGCGGCTGCTTCATCGCCGCCGGGGACGGCAGGCTGGTACCGTTCGCGACCCGCGTGTTCCACGCCTATTGGGGCGAGAACCGGGACATAAACGACGACGCGGTGCTGGCCGACATCGTCGCCGAAACCGGCCTGGACCGCGCCCGATTCTTCGACGGCATCGCCCGGCAGGAGATCAAGGACCGGCTGAAGGCCAACACCCAGGACGTCATCGACCGGGGCGGCTTCGGCTCGCCCACCATGTTCGTGAACGGCACCGACATGTATTTCGGCAACGACCGTCTGCCGCTGGTACGCGCCGCGTTCGAGCGGCTTACGCGATAACCAGGCCGTCGCCCTCGATCCGCTTCATCGCCTCGAAGAACGACGGCATCACCGGCACCGGGCGGTGGGTGGCGAGGTCGGCGCAGACCATCACCGTCTCGCCCGAGGCGAGCAGGTCGTCGGCGTCGGCGGCATGGATCTCGAACAGGTTGGTGACGCTGGTGCGGCCGACGCGCGCGGCGCGGACGCAGACGTCGACCTGCTGGTCGAACACCAGCGGCTGGCGGTATTCCACCACCGACCTGACGAGGTGGAAGTCGAGGCCCGAGCGCGCCACTTCGCCTTTGTAGTCGTAGCCCATGGCGCGCATGTACTCGGTGTGGGCCACGTCGAAATAGGTCAGGTAGTGGGCGTTGAACACCACGCCCTGCGCGTCGACCTCGGCGTAGCGGGTGCGGATGCGGTGGAAGAATTTGAAGTCCTGACGCGCCATGTCCGGCACTTTCGAACATGCGCCTTCCTGGCGCAACCCGGATCGGCACGGTTGTGACTGTGCATCGCCGGGCGCACTGCTACTATGGCCCGAACAACCAACCGGAGGAGCCTGGTGCTCGAGCAGCAGATCGGCGTCGTCCTCGACAGGCAACGGCGCGCGTTTCTCGATCAAGGCGCACCCGACCTCAAGGAACGTCTCGCGCAGCTGGATGCGCTGGATGACCTGATCCGGCAGAACCACGTCCGGATGGCCGAGGCGCTGAGCGCGGACTTCGGCAGCCGCAGCCCGCACGAGACCATGCTGGCCGAAGCGCTGGGATCGCTGATGGTGATGCGCCACACCCGCAAGCACCTGCCGCGATGGATCAAGCCGCGCGCCGTGCCGCTGAACCGATTGCAACAGCCCTTCGCACGGGCCTATGTGAACTACCAGCCGCTGGGCGTGATCGGCGTCATGGCGCCATGGAACTATCCGTACAAGCTGTGCCTCGTGCCACTCGCCCAGGCGCTGGCCGCGGGCAACCGGGTGATGATCAAGCCGTCCGAGCTGACGCCGGCGGCCTCGGCGCTCATGAAGGAGCTGCTCGCCCGGGCGTTCGACGAGGACCGCGTCGCGGTGATCAATGGCGGTCCCGACGTGGCGGCCGCCTTCGCCCGCCAGAAGTTCGACCACCTGATGTTCACCGGATCGACGGCCACGGGCCGGCTGGTGATGAAGGCCGCCGCCGAGAACCTCGTGCCGGTGACGCTGGAGATGGGCGGCAAGTCGCCGGTCATCATCGGCGGCGGTTGCGACATGGCCAAGGCGGCGGGCGCCATCGCCTTCGGCAAGCTGATCAACGCCGGCCAGACCTGCATCGCCCCCGACTACGGCTTCGTGCCCGAAGGCCGCATGGACGCCTTCGCCGCCGCCTTCGCCGGCCAGGTGACCGCCATGTACCCGTCGCTGGCGGCCAATTCGGATTACACCTCCATCGTCTCCGACCAGCACTATGCGCGCCTGCAGGCGCTGGTGGCGGACGCCCGCGACAAGGGCGCCGAGATCGTCGAGATCAACCCGTCGAACGAGGCGCTGGGCAACCGGCGCAAGATCGCGCCGACGCTGATCCTGCAGGCGACCGACGACATGGCGGTGATGCAGGAGGAGGTGTTCGGCCCGCTACTGCCGCTGAAGTCCTACCGGTCGATCGACGAGGTCATCGGCTACATCAACGCCCGCGACCGGCCGCTGGCGCTCTATCACTTCACCAATGACACCGCCGAGAAGCACGCGGTGCTGAACCGCACCCTGTCGGGCGGCGTCACCATCAACGACACCATGCTGCACGTGGCGATCGAGGACCTGCCGTTCGGCGGCGTCGGCGCCAGCGGCATCGGCGCCTATCACGGCGAGGCCGGGTTCCGCAGCTTCAGCCACGCCCGCTCGGTGCTGGAGCAGGGGCGCATCGCCTTCAACAAGGCGGCGTGGCCACCCTTCGGCACCCGCATCGAGCGCATCGCCCGGTTCCTGATCGGCCGGTGACCGGCGCCGCTCAACCGGATGACAGGACGGGGAAAACCGGTATGATCGGCTCCCCTACCGTTGGATTCGGAGTGCTTCATGCTGCGGAAGACCGCTCTCATGGCCACCGCCGTCGCGCTGGCCGCGGCCCAGACCACGCCCGCGTTCGCGCAGGACTGGCGCAACCTCTACGCGGCGCAGGAGAGCGCCCTGGCGGGTGTGCTGGGCGAGGACGAGGTGGCCGGCATGGCCTATCTGAAGATTCCGTTCGGCGGCCCGGCCCATCTGCGCAAGGCCGACGTGAAATACGGCGTCAACCTGGCGGCCCGTATGCCCGACAGCGTCTCGACCACCTATGTCGACACGCGCCGCAACCTGATGTCGCTGGCCGAGCTGAAGTTCACGCCGGACGGCTTCGAGGACCTGCGGGTCAACGGCCTGAGCGTGCGCGAGACCGAGCAGCGCCTCGCCGCCCGCAGCGAAGGCGAGCCGTCGCCGTGGTGGACCTACGGCCTGATGGCGCTGGCGCTGGGCGTGGGCGCGGTCATCGTCGTCAGCGCCTCGGACGACGGCTTCTCCGAAGAAGAGGCGCCGGCGGCGGCGCAGTGACGATTCGCGCAACCGGCTTTTTCTGCGTGTTGACAACGCCGGTTGCCGCCCATATGGTCCGCGCCTCGAATTCAGCCGCAGTGCGGTCCGGAGCAGAACGATGAAGGTCAAGAACTCACTCAAGTCGCTGAAGGCGCGCCACCGCGACTGCCGCGTGATCCGCCGCAAGGGCCGCGTCTATGTCATCAACAAGACGCAGCGCCGCTACAAGGCGCGCCAGGGCTGATCCCAGCCCGCTGGCGAAGGAATTCAAGGGCCGCGTCCGCAAGACGCGGCCCTTTCCTTTTGGGGCAGCGCTCAGTCCTCCTCCAGCACCCTGGCGATGCGTAGCACGTTGGTGCGGCCGGGGGTGCCGAAGGGCTCGCCGGCGGTGACGACGATGTAGTCGCCGGTGCGGGCGAAGCCCTGCTGCTTGGCGACGCGGCGGGCCTTGTCGACCATGTCGCCGAAATTGTGCGCATCCTCGCCGACGAAGCTGTGGAGGCCCCAGCCCAGGGTCAGCCGGCGCGCCGTGTCCTGCCGCGGCGTCAACGCCAGGATGGGCACCGCCGGGCGCTCGCGCGCGGCGCGCAGGGCGGTGGAGCCGGAGCTGGTGTAGGTGACGATGGCCGCCGCCTTGATGGTCTGCGCCACCTGGCGCGCGGCAGTGGTGATGGCGTCGGCGCTGGTCGCCTCGGGCGTTGGGCGCACCGAATCGATATAGGTGCGGTAGTGCGGATCCTGCTCGACCTTGGCGCCGACCCGGTCCATCACCTCGACCGCCTCGATGGGGTAATCGCCGGCGGCGGACTCGGCCGACAGCATGACCGCGTCGGCGCCTTCGAACACGGCGTTGGCCACGTCCGACACCTCGGCGCGGGTCGGCACCGGCGACTTGACCATGGAATCGAGCATCTGGGTGGCGACCACCACCAGCTTGCCGCGGCGGCGGGCGGCGTCGATGATCGTCTTCTGGGCGCCGGGGACGTCCTCGACCGGCATCTCCACGCCCAGGTCGCCGCGCGCCACCATGACCGCGTCGACGATGTCGGTGATGGCGGCGATGTCCTTCAGCGCCTGCGGCTTTTCGATCTTGGCCAGCAGCCCGGCGCGGCCTGCGATCAGGTCGCGGGCGGCGGCGACGTCGGCGGCGGTCTGCACGAAGGACTGGGCGATCCAGTCGACGCCGAGATCCAGCGCGAATCGCAGGTCGCGCTTGTCCTTCTCGGTCAACGGCGGCAGCGGCAGCACCGCCTCGGGCAGGTTGACGCCCTTGCGGTCGGACAGCAGGCCGCCGACCTCGACCTCGGTCTCCGCGCTGTCGCCGCTGAGTTCCAGCACCTTCAGGCGGATCTTGCCGTCGTCGAGCAGCAGCCGCTGGCCCCGCTTGAGAGCGGCGAAGATCTCCGGGTGAGGGAGGTGGGCGCGGTTCCCGCCGCCGGGCGACGGATCGCCGTCCAGCCGGAAATGATCGCCGTCGCGGAGCATCACCGGCCCGCCGGCGAAGCCGCCGATGCGGAACTTGGGGCCCTGCAGGTCGGCGAGTACGCCGATGGGTCTGCCGATCGACGCCTCGAGATCGCGGATCGCCTCGTAGAGCGCCGCGATCTGGTCATGGTCGCCGTGGCTCATGTTCAGCCGGAATACGTCCGCGCCGGCGCTGTAGAGCGCGCCGATCATCTCCGGCGTGTTGCTGGCCGGACCGAGCGTGGCAATGATTCGGATGCTGCGTGAGCGGCGCATTTTCGGCACTTCCCCCATGGCGTCTTGGCGACCGGAGTAGCATACCGGCGGCGGCGGGGCCACGCGCGAAAACCTCTGGAAGCATCGCGCGCCATGCGGCAAACGGATACAGTGCCGCACACCCGACGACGAGGTCCCGTGAAGATCGCCTATTTCATCGCCGCGCACCGCGACCCAGGGCAGTTCGAGGACCTCGCCGGACTGCTGACGGGTCCGCACGACACCATGGTGCTGCATGTGGACGCGAAGGCGGACGCCGGGATGCATGACGCGGCGCGCCGGCTGCATGATCGGCTGGGCGCCCGGCTGCTGCCGTCGCGCAAGGTGTACTGGGGCGGCTGGAGCATGTCGCGCATGCTGCTCGACGCCGTGCGCGACCTGTGCGCGAGCGGACAAGACTGGGACTATTTGATCAACCTGAGCGCCCAGGACATGCCGGTACGGCCCATCGCCGAACTGCGCGCCTTCCTGGCCGCGCATGACGGCGCCAACTTCATCGATGTCCGCGCCATCGATCAGCTCGATCAGCCGCTGCGGGGCGTGCTCCAGCGCCGCCGCCGCTGGTTCACCTATGAGGGCGGGGGGCGCACGCGGCGCCTGCCCGTGCCGATGGGGCTCGTCCATCGCCGCCGTGTGCGCTATTACGGCTCGCAATGGGTGATGCTGAGCCGGCGGTTCTGCGACTGGGTCGCCGGGGCGACGCCGCGCGAGGCCGGATGGTCGACGCTGCCGTTCACCTTCGCCTCGGACGAGCTCCTGGCGCAGCAGATGATCACGGCGAGCCCGTTCCGCCATACGCTGGTGGCCGACAACAAGCGCTACTACCGCTTCGGCGGCAGGGCGCATCCGGCGGTGCTGCGGCTCGAGGATCTGCCGGCGGTCGATGCGTCGGGCGCGTTCTTCGCGCGCAAGTTCGATCCGGCGGTGGATGCGTCGGTCATCCGCGAGCTTGCGGCGCGCATCGTCCCCCAGGTGTGAATTCTCAGAAGGTTGCAATCCGGGGCGCAGCCGCTAAGTTCCGGCAGGACCGGAACAGACAATAGCAGGGAGCGTTTCATGGCCGATGTCGGCGGTATCGCGGCGGGTCAACTCAAGTCGCTGATCGAACGGATCGAGCGCCTGGAGGAAGAGAAGAAGGGCCTCGCCGATGATATCCGCGACGTCTATGCCGAAGCGAAGGGCAACGGCTTCGACCCCAAGGTCATGCGCCAGGTGATTCGGCTGCGCAAGATGGAGCGGGGCGACCGCCAGGAGCTGGAAGCCCTGCTCGATCTCTATATGAGCGCCATCGAGGGGTGACCATGGCCAAGCCCGCGAAATCCAACACAGCGCTGCCCGAATGGGATCTGTCGGACCTCTACCCCGGTCCCGAGTCGCCCGAGCTGAAGGCCGCGCTGGCCGAGCTCGAGAAGCGGGCCACGGACTTCGAGACCGCCTATCAGGGCAGGATCGGCGGCCTGACCGGCGACCGGCTCGGCGAGGCGGTCCAGGTCTATGAGCGGATCGAGGAGCTGGCGGGGCGGATCGGCAGCTATGCGGGCCTCTATTACGTTACCCGGCTCGACGACGCCGACACGGCGCGCTTCAGCCAAGGCATCCAGGAAGCGCTGACCGACATCAGCGCGCACCTGCTGTTCTTCACCCTGGAGATCAACCGCATCGAGGACGCGGCGTTCGCCGCGCTGCTGGCCAGTCCGGTGCTGAACCACTACCGGCCATGGCTCGACGAGGTGCGGCTGTTCCGCGACCACCAGCTGTCCGACGAGGCCGAGCATCTGCTGCACGACAAGTCG
Organism: Sphingomonadales bacterium; assembly: GCA_022844405.1. GTDB lineage: Bacteria > Pseudomonadota > Alphaproteobacteria > SMXS01 > SMXS01 > RI-34. The sequence continues at coordinate 45,088 of JALHLV010000010.1, forward strand.
GTGACGGGCCGGTCGTCCTGGGCGCGGCTGTTCGACGAGACCATCGCCGGCCTGCGCTTCACCGTCGACGGCGAGAGCCTGACCGAGGAGCAGGTCCTGGGCCTGCTGTCGGACAAGGATCCGGACAGGCGGCGCAAGGCCGCCGAGGCACTGACCGACGTGTTCGGCAAGAACATCCGGCTGTTCGCGCTGGTGATGAACACCCTGGTCAAGGACAAGGAGGTGGAGGACCGCTGGCGGAAATATCCGACGCCGGCCGCCTCGCGCCATCTCGCCAACCAGGTGGAGCCGGAAGTGGTCGATGCGCTGGTGAACGCCGCGCGCGACGCCTATCCGCGGCTGTCGCACCGCTACTACGCGCTCAAGGCCAGGTGGATGGGCGTGGAGCGGCTCAACTTCTGGGACCGCAACGCGCCGCTGCCCGAGCATGACGACGCGCACATCCCGTGGGAGCAGGCCACCTCGACGGTCATCGAGGCCTACCGCGCCTTCTCGCCGAAGCTGGCGGATGTGGCGCAGCCGTTCTTCGCCAACGCCTGGATCGACGCGCCGGTGAAGCCGGGCAAACAGGGCGGCGCCTTCGCGCACCCGACCGTGCCGTCGTCGCATCCCTATCTGCTGCTGAACTACCAGGGCAAGACCCGCGACGTGACCACGCTCGCCCACGAGCTGGGCCACGGCGTCCACCAGGTGCTGGCCGGGCCGCGCGGCGCGCTGATGGCGGGCACGCCGCTGACGCTGGCCGAGACCGCCAGCGTGTTCGGCGAGATGCTGACCTTCCAGGCACTGCTTGGCCAGACCAGCGATCCGGTGCGCCGCAAGGTGATGCTGGCGTCCAAGGTCGAGGACATGATCAACACGGTGGTGCGCCAGACCGCGTTCCATACTTTCGAGGAGCAGGTCCACGCCGAGCGCCGCCGCGGCGAGCTGACGCCGCAGCGGCTGGGCGAGATCTGGATGGGCGTGCAGGGCGACAGCCTGGGTCCGGCCATCGAACTGACGCAGGCGTACCGCGACTACTGGTGCTACATCCCGCACTTCATCCACACGCCGTTCTACGTCTATGCCTATGCCTTCGGCGACTGCCTGGTGAACTCGCTCTATGCGGTCTACCAGCAGCAGCCCTCCGGCTTCGAGGACAAGTATCTGGACATGCTGCGCGCCGGCGGCACCAAGCGGCACAGGGAGCTGCTGGCGCCCTTCGGCCTCGACGCATCCGACCCGGCGTTCTGGCAGAAGGGTTTGTCGGTGATTTCTGCTATGATCGACGAACTGGAATCGCTTTAGGAGCGGATCGTGGCGCAAGCTTCCACGAAGCGGATCGGACGGAAGCTGCGAACCTGGTGGATGCGTGTCCGCCAGTGTTACCTGCCCGACTCCGACGCGGACGTCCAGCGCTACCGGGAGGACGCCAGGGCGGAGTTCGAGGCCATGGGCAGGCTGAAGCCGATCCTGGCCGAGGCGGGCGCCGCCTATCTGGGTCTGCTGGAACGCCAGGCCTCGGAGAGCGCCGCCGACAATGCGCTTGTCAATGCCGCGACATCCGCGGGCATCGCCTCGCGCGCGCTCAGGCTGGTGCCGGTGCCGAGGCTGCGCGACACCCAGCGGCAGGACTATGTCACCGGCGTTTTCGCCTATGCCGCGGCGCTGATCGCGGCGACGGAACGGCAGATCGTGATTTCGCGCCAGGTTCGTATCGCCCGGGAGAAGAAGGATCTGGCCGCCGAGCTGCTGCTGGCGGCGGCCCAGGACCAGTTGCTGATCGACCTGCTGGGGCGGGAGAACGATTTCCAGTATGCCGCGGCCGACGCCATCCGCACCGCCAATCCGCAATACTTCCTGACCCGGGCGCGGGCCGAGCTCAACACCGCCATGATCCACCTGCTGGAGCGGCCGGACGCCGCCGGCCAGCCGCTCGCGCCGGCCAATCTGGCCGCCGCGCGCCGGGCCATCGATAAGGCCGAGGGGCTGCTGCGCAAGGCCACCGCGTCGGCACCGCGCTATTACGACTGGCTGCGCCGCCACGACGATCCCAGCGGCATCGCCAGCACCGCGCCGATGCGCACCGCCATGGGTGCGCTGAAGAAGGGCCTGGAGGAGAGCATCGCCACCGAACGGGCCATCGCCTCCGGCGCGCGCGCCCTCGCCGACGCCGTCGACGGCGCCCCGTCGCTGGCCATGCGGCTGGGCCACGGACCGCATCCGCACGTGACCATCGCCAGCCTGGTCGTGCGGCGGCTGGCGCCATCGCAGGCTGTGCAAAAACCCTAAAGTCACGTGCGCTTGTACGCTGCCGAGATTGTTGCGGTGCAGTGATGCTCTGCTATAGTCCGCGCCAACGATAAACATCGCCAAAAAACGGCATAACGGGACGTTTTCATGAAAATCGCTGTACCCAAGGAACGGCGTCCGCACGAGCGCCGCGTCGCGGTCTCGCCAGACACCGTGAAGAAACTGAAGGCCCTGGGCTTCGACGTCGTCGTCGAGACCGGCGCGGGCGACGCCGCCTCGCAGCCGGACCGGGTGTTCGCCGAGGCCGGCGCGACCATCGCGGCCGATGCGGCGTCGACCTATGCCGACGCCGACGTCATCTTCAAGATCCAGCGTCCGTTGCGCGCCGGCGAGGGCGACGTGGACGAATTGGGCCTGATCAAGCGCGGCGCCTACCTGATCGCGTCGCTGACGCCCTATCAGGACATGGACGGCGTGAAGGCCTATGCCGCCGCCGGGATCAACGCCATGGCCATGGAGCTGATGCCGCGCATCAGCCGCGCCCAGTCCATGGACATCCTGAGCTCGCAGAACAACCTGGCCGGCTACAAGGCCGTCGTCGAGGCGGCGGACCATTACAACCGCGCCATGCCGATGATGATGACCGCGGCCGGCACCGTGGCGCCCGCCAAGGTGATGATCTTCGGCGCCGGCGTCGCCGGCCTGCAGGCGGTCGCCACCGCCAAGCGGATGGGAGCCATCGTCTCCGCCACCGACGTGCGTCCCGCCACCAAGGAGCAGGTGGAATCGCTGGGCGGCAAGTTCCTGATGGTCGAGGACGAGGAGTCCAAGGCCGCCGAGACCGCCGCCGGCTATGCCAAGGAAATGAGCGACGCCTACAAGGCCAAGCAGGCCAAGCTGATCGCCGACACCATCGCCAAGCAGGACATCGCCATCACCACGGCGCTGATCCCCGGCCGCCCGGCGCCCAAGCTGATCGACGACGCCATGGTCGCGTCGATGAAGCCGGGCTCGGTGATCTACGACCTGGCGGCCGAAACCGGCGGCAACTGCACGCTGACCGTGCCCGGCGAGGTGGTGGTGCGCAACGACGTGACCATCATCGGTCACTTCAACGTGCCGAGCCGCATTCCGGTCGACGCATCGAACCTGTTCGCCAAGAACCTGCTGAATTTCATCACGCCCCATGTGAAGGACGGTGCCCTGTCGTTCACCTGGGACGACGAGACGGTGGCCGGCATCCTGCTGACCCGCGACGGCCAGATCGTCCATCCGCAATTCACCGGAGCCTGATCATGGAACACGCACTCGTTAGCCCCGTCGTCTTCGAGCTGGCCATTTTCGTGCTGGCGATCTTCGTCGGCTATTACGTGGTCTGGAGCGTCACGCCCGCCCTGCACACGCCGCTGATGGCGGTCACCAACGCCATTTCGTCGGTGATCGTGGTCGGCGCGCTGATCGCCGTGGGCGTGCAGGTGCCCGAAATGGCCGCCAACCTGGCGAAGATGACCTGGACCTCGAAGATCCTCGGCTTCCTCGCCCTGATCATGGCCTCGGTCAACATCTTCGGCGGCTTCCTGGTCACCCAGCGCATGCTGGCCATGTACAAGAAAAAAGAAAAGTAAGGGGCCGGGGAAATGTCCGCGAATCTGACCGCCATCCTCTATCTCGTCGCCGGCGTGCTGTTCATCCTGGCGCTGCGTGGCCTGTCGTCGCCGGTTACGTCGCGCCGCGGCAACACGCTGGGCATGCTGGGCATGGCCATCGCCATCGGCACGACGCTGGCCAATGTGGCCGCCCACGGCGTCGATCCGGCCACCATCGGCCTGATCGTCGGCGGCCTCGCCATCGGCGGCGGCATCGGCGCGGTGATCGCCCGCAAGGTGGCGATGACCGCCATGCCGCAGCTGGTCGCCGCGTTTCACAGCCTGGTCGGCCTCGCCGCCGTCATGGTCGCCGCCAGCGCGTTCTACTCGCCGGTCGCCTTCGGCATCGACGTGCCGGGCGAGCCCGGGATGATCAAGATCGCCAGCCTGATCGAGATGTCGCTGGGCATCGCCATCGGCGCCGTCACCTTCACCGGCTCGGTGATCGCCTTCACCAAGCTGCAGGGCCTGGTGTCGGGCGCGCCCGTGGTGTTCCCCGGCCAGCACCTGCTGAACGCCCTGCTGGGCATCATCCTGGTGCTGCTGATCGTTTATTTCTGCATCTCGCAGGAAGCCTGGGTGATGTGGGCCATCGCCGTCCTGGCGCTGGTGATCGGCGTCACCCTGATCATCCCGATCGGCGGCGCCGACATGCCGGTCGTGGTGTCCATGCTCAACTCCTATTCGGGCTGGGCGGCCGCGGGCATCGGCTTCACCTTGTCGAACACGGCGCTGATCATCACCGGCGCGCTGGTCGGCAGCTCGGGCGCGATCCTGAGCTACATCATGTGCAAGGCGATGAACCGCTCGTTCTTCAGCGTCATCCTGGGCGGCTTCGGCGGCGAGTCGGGCACCGGCGCGACCGGCGTGGTCGAAACCCGCCCGGTCAAGCGCGGCTCGGCCGAGGACGCGGCCTTCATCATGAAGAACGCCGGCTCGATCATCATCGTCCCCGGCTACGGCATGGCCGTCGCCCAGGCGCAGCACGCGCTGAAGGAAATGGCCGAGGAGCTGAAGAAGGAAGGCGTCACCGTGAAATACGCCATCCATCCGGTCGCCGGCCGCATGCCCGGCCACATGAACGTGCTGCTGGCGGAAGCCAACGTTCCTTATGACGAGGTGTTCGAGCTCGAGGACATCAACTCGTCGTTCAGCCAGGCCGACGTGGCCTTCGTCATCGGCGCCAACGACGTCACCAACCCGGCGGCCAAGACCGACAAGACCAGCCCGATTTACGGCATGCCGGTGCTGGACGTGGAAAACGCCAAAACCGTGCTGTTCATCAAGCGCGGCATGGCGGCCGGTTACGCCGGCGTCGAGAACGAGCTGTTCTTCCGCGACAACACCATGATGCTGTTCGGCGACGCCAAGAAGATGGTCGAGGAGATCGTCAAGTCGCTGTAAGGCGCATCGACAGTGCTTCGGGAAGGCCGCCTCCGGGCGGCCTTTTCTTTGGCGACTGCATAGTTTGAGAACCGACGCGCTGATGGCGGCTATGGGTAGAGGCTGTCGCCAGCCTGTTAAGGGTGGAAAGCCGGCGGTCCATCTGCAAACCTGCAGTCCATGGAGTCACCCGTCCCACAAACCGATATTTACGACCCCGCTTTCGTCAAAAGCGTGTTCGACCGGTGCTCGTCCAAATATATCGCGTTCAGTTGGGCATGCTCGTTTGGCTTCACCGAGCGGTGGCGGCGCCAGTGCGTCGAGGCTCTGCCCCTTGGCCGCGCGCAGGCTTCCGTCGTGTATGATCTCATGGCTGGCACCGGCGAGGCTTGGCCGCACCTCCTGGCCCGATATCCGCAGATCGACTCTATCGTCGCCGTCGACATTTCCACGGGTATGCACCGGTTGGCATTGGAACGGTTGCACCGTCAGCGGACCGACAAGATCCGCTTTATTGAAGACGACGTGCTGGCCAGCGAACTTCCTCCGGCAAGCGCGGATTTCATTGTCTCGACCTTTGGCCTGAAGACGTTCAACCCCGCGCAGCTCGCGCGGCTGGCGAAACTGGTCGCCGTCACACTCAAGCCCGGCGGCGCATTCGCGTTGATCGAGGCTTCCGACCCAAAGGGCTGGTGGCTGCGCCCGATCTATCTGTTCCACCTGAAGACGGTGCTTCCGATCGTCGAACGGACCTTGCTCAAAGGGGCCGAGGATTTCGCGATGATCGGTACCTATTGCACCAACTTCGGCGACGCATCAGCTTTCGCCGGAATGCTGCGCGAGGAAGGCCTCGACGTCTATTTCCGCCGCCACTTTTTCGGATGCGCATCAAGTGTCAGCGGTACAAAACCCGCTCCGTAGTTGCAGCTTTGGGTCGTGGATCACCCGTCGATAGCCGACGTCCGCGGAGCAAGGGTATGCAAACCCATAATCGCCTTTTCTTTTTGCCTCGGCTCGAAGCCGCGTGCTACCAAGCCGCCATGATGCAGCGCCCGAACACCACCCTGTGGATTATTCCCGGTCTCCGCGACCGGGGCGGTGCCTGATTCAGCATCGAGGCCGGCCGCGCGAGCGACGCGCCGCCGGTCTCTTGCCAACGCGATCGCTCCCGTCCCAAGCTCAAGGAACGATCGCATGACCCCGCAGACAGCTTCATCCGCCCAACGATCACGCCTCGCCGTCGGCTACGTCCTCGGCGGGCTGGGCTCGATCCTGGGCGAAGCAATGTCCGGCATGGAATGGCTGGGCGCGGCACTGATCATAGCCGGCGTAGGCTGGTTTACTCTGACGGAGAGAAAGTAGGGTCCAGAAACACGAAAGCCGCCCAGCGGGCGGCTTTTCGATCCGGTATCGGCGTGAGACTTACACGCCGCCGTCGCGTTCGGCGCGCTTGCGTTCCAGCTTGCGGGCCCGGCGGATGGCCGTGGCGTGCTCGCGGGCGCGCCGCTCGGACGGCTTTTCGTAGAAACGGCGGAGCTTCATTTCCCGGTAGATACCCTCGCGCTGCATCTTCTTCTTCAGGGCGCGCAGCGCCTGATCGACGTTGTTGTCACGAACGGAAACCTGCACGTTCTCTCCTGTCGTTGATGTCACCGCACGGTAGACATATAGGTGTATCGCCAGCGTGTTCCAGCCAGCAAGTTGGCGCGTGTTTATCACTTCGTCCGGGGCTTGTGAAGCCCTTTGACCGCGCGGAGCGCAGCAACCATATTGAAAACATGAGCGATACGCCCGCAGACCGCCTCGATCCCGTCCGCCGCGACCTGCTGGCCGCCGCGCTGACCCATGTTCCGTTCGACGGCTGGACCAGCATCAGCCTGAACAAGGCGGCCAGGGACATCCATGTGGACGCGGGGACGGCCTCCATGGCGTTCCCGGCCGGCGGAACCGACCTGCTCGACTTCTTCACCCGCTACGCCGATTCGCGCATGGTCGCCCGGGTCGCCGAGCTCGGCGTGGGCGAGATGCGCATGCGCGACCGCATTCGCACCGTAGTGAAGACCCGCATCGACGTCATCGCCGAGCACAAGGAAGCCGAGCGCCGGGCGCTCAGCTTCGTCGCGCTGCCGCAGAACGCCCCTTTGGGCGTCAAGGCGCTGTCGCGCACCGTCGACCAGATGTGGCGCGCGGCGGGAGACACCTCGACCGACTTCGCCTTCTACACCAAGCGCGCCACGCTGGCGGCGGTGTATTCGGCCACCGTGATGTACTGGATCGCCGACACATCGGCGGACGACGCCGACACATGGGCGTTCCTCGACCGCCGGATCGAGAACGTCATGGCGTTCGAAAAGGCCAAGCTGCGGGTGAAGGACAAGATCAGGAGCGCGCCGTCGCTGGCCAGCGTCCTGTCGCGGTTGCGCTATCCGGGCGAGACCCGGATGAAGCCCTGAGGCGGAAGGTGTTACGCCGGCACGCGGGTCGTCGCCGGGTCCCACACCAGCGGCAGCTCGCGAACGCAACCGACGATGCCGCCCATGCATTCGATCACCGCGTCCGGCGCCACGCTGAATTCAGGGATGCGCGACAGCCACTCCTCGAGCGTGACGCGTATTTCGACCCGCGCCAACGGCGCCCCCACGCAATGATGCGGCCCTTTGCCGAAGCCTGAATGCTTGTAGGGTGGCCGGGCGAAATCGACCGTCATGGGGTCGGCGTTTTCCCGATCGTCGAGGCCGTGCAACTGGGTCGGCAGGACGATCATGTCGTCCTTCTTGAGGGTGACGCCGTGAAAGTCGACGTCGCGCGTGACGAGCCGCCCGATGGTGACCAGCCCATAGCGCCGCACCAGTTCCTCGACCGCCGCGGGGATCAGGGAATGGTCCGCGGCGAGCCGCCGCCGGTCCTCCGGGTTTCGCGCCAGGTACAGGAACAGGTAGCCCATGAAATTGACGACGGTGTCGAGGCCGGCGATCAGGATCTGGGTGATGAAATTGATGCATTCATCGAAGGTCAGCGCGCGGCCTCCGACCTTGGCATTGACGATTTCGCTGAAGAAGTCGTCGCCGGGGCTGGCCCGGCGCGCCTCGATATAGGGTCCGGCGTAGTCGCTGAACGCCTGCCGTATTTCCTCATAGGTCATGGACCCGTCCGGGCGCACGAGCTGGTCCGACAGGCGCTTGAGCTTTTTCGCATCGGTGAGCGGCAGGTCGACCATGGCAAGGAAAACCCGCACGGGGAACTGCTCGGCATAGGCGGTAATGAGATCGCATGAGCCGGACGTGCGCACCGCCTCGATCAGCTCGACCGAGATCGACCTTATCGTCGCTTCCAGGCCGCGCATCCGGCTTGGAACGAAGCCGGGGTTGATCACATTCCGGTAGGCACGGTGCTCCGGCGGATCGAGCGTGGTGGGCAGCATGTTATGCAGTTCGCCGATCGAACGGGGCACCAGGATGATCCGGTTGGAAAATGTCTCGTAGTCGTTGAGCGCCGCGCTCAGGGAGTCGCCTCGCAGCGCGATCCAATGGCCGCCGTTGCGCGGGGTCCACATGACATTGTAACGGGACTGGTCCTGGATGGTCTTCCACGCGACATGGAAGTCCGCCGACACGTTCGCCGGGTTGTACATGTCGATGTCGACGACCCGGTCGTCGGGCACATAGGAGGGCTTGGGCGCGAGACCATGATCTTGCAGGGCCATTCATCTCTCCACTCTGTCGGCAGGGTCCTTTGCCGGCGCCGATCCGACCGGCTCCCGCGAGGCCATTTGGTCGCATGTTAGAGCAAGGTGGATTTATGCGCCAACGGTCGCGCGTCCGGTGGCGTTGGCCGCGCGAGGGGGAGGGAACCTGGAAGTCAGTCGTCCAGCGGAAAGATCTGCGTTACGTGGCCCATCTTGCGGCCGGGGCGGGCTTCGGTTTTGCCGTAGAGATGCACGAACGTGCTGGGTTGCGCCTGCCACTCGGGCACCTTCTCGATGTCGTCGCCGATCAAATTGGTCATCACCGCGCGGTGGGTCTGGGTCGTCGGACCCAGCGGCAGGCCGCAGATGGCGCGGATGTGGTTCTCGAACTGGCTGGTTTTCGCCCCTTCGATGGTCCAGTGGCCGGAATTGTGCACCCGGGGCGCGGTCTCGTTGACCAGCAGGCCGCCATCGACGGTCTCGAACAGCTCCACGGTGAGCACTCCGATGTAATCCAGGCCCTCGGCGATCTTGGTGGCGATGGTCTGGGCGCGCTGCTCCAGCCGCTCGGAGATCAGCGCCGGCGCCGTGGTGCGGAACAGGATGTGGTTGCGGTGCTCGTTCTCGACCACCGGATAGAACTGGATGGCGCCGGACCGGCCGCGCACGCAGATGATCGACAGCTCGCGGGTGAACTCGACGAACGCCTCGATGATGCAGGACTGGCCGAGCATCTGGGCGTAGGCCCGGCCCATGTCCTTGCGCTCGCGGATCAGCACCTGGCCCTTGCCGTCATAGCCGCCACGCTGGGTCTTGAGCACGCAGGGGAAGCCCAGCACCGGCGCCTCGCCGACCAGGTCGTCGAGCAGCTGCACGGCGGCGAACGGCGTGGTCGGCACGCCGATGCGGTTGAGGAAGGTCTTTTCGTCCAGCCGGTTCTGCGACGTCTTCAGCGCCTGCAGCGACGGCTGCACCGGCTTGTCCTTGCTGGCGAACAGCACGGTCTGCTGCGGAATGTTCTCGAACTCGTAGGTCATCACATCGACCTTGTCGGCGAACGCCTTCAGCGCCTCCTCGCGCTTGTAAGGCGCGATGATGGTCTCGTCGGCGACCTGCGAGGCGGGGCTGTCCTCCTCGGGCGTGAAGATGACGGTGCGGTAGCCCAGCGTCTTGGCCGCCTGCGCCAGCATGCGGCCCAGCTGACCACCCCCGAGGATGCCGATCGTCCCGCCTGGTGCGATGCGCATGGGGCCTGCTACGCCTCGTCGACGGGTTCGGCGGCGACGGAGTCGGTCAGCGCGCGGTGCCAGGCCTCGAGCCGGGACGAGACCGCCTCGTCCATCAGCGCGACGACGCGCGCCGCGAGCAGCCCGGCGTTCTTGGCGCCCGCCACGCCGATGGCGAGGGTGCCGACCGGTATGCCGCCGGGCATCTGGACGATCGACAGCAGGCTGTCCTGCCCCTTGAGCGCCTTCGATTCGACGGGCACGCCGAACACCGGAAGGATGGTCATCGACGCGGTCATGCCGGGAAGATGGGCGGCGCCGCCGGCGCCGGCGATGATCGCCTTCAGCCCGCGGGCGCGGGCCGTCTTGGCGTATTCCACCATGCGGTCGGGCGTGCGGTGCGCCGAGACAATGCGGGTCTCGTAGGGCACGCCAAGCTCGTCCAGGATGTCGGCGGCATGTTTCATGGTCGCCCAGTCGGACTGGCTCCCCATGATGATCCCCACCAGCGGCTGATCCGCCATTACGTTGCCTTCCACTGGAAAGCGCGGGATTATAGGCGGGAATCCGCCGGTAGCAAGCGCGCGGTTCAGGCGCTACGGGGTGATGCCGGCGCAACGTCAGGCGATGATGTCGGGGGTGAGCTCGCTGCGCACCTTCGCGATCTGGTCCTTGAGGGCCAGCTTGCGCTTCTTCAGCCGCTGCACGCGAATCTGATCTACATGCGCCTGCGTCTGCAGGGCCAAGATCGACGCGTCCAGATCGCTGTGTTCAATCTCCAACTGGGCCAGTTTGGCTTCCAGCGCCGCTCGATCGATCATCGTCCCGTAGAGTCAGAAAAGTTTCCGCGTGTATGATAACAGCGTAACCGCAAATCCGTGAGCCTTTCAGTCGCCCATGTCTCCTGCCGGCCGTTTCTGGGATTTTTCGTTGTCGGTCTATGGCAAGCCTGGCGTCGAGGCCGCGTGCCTGGATCTGCAGGATCGTTTCGGCGCCGACGTGAATCTGGCGCTCTATTGCCTTTGGATCGGCAGGCCACTGACGGCCGAGGCCTTGGAACTGGCACTGGAAACGGCGGCGCCGCTGCGCCAGTACATCGACCCGCTGCGCGAGATGCGCCGGTCGCTGCCGAAGGACGCGGGCGTGCGCGACGCCGTGAGGAAGGCCGAGCTGGCGGCGGAAAAGCTGGAGCAGGACGCGCTCGAGGCGCTGGGTGAGGCGGGGATGCCAAATGTGGAGACGGCGGTCGTGAATCTGCGGCTGTATGCGGAGCGGCTGGGGGTCGACGTTGAGGGGTTTCTTGCTGCCTCTAAGTCGCTGATTGACACGGTGAAATTTCAACAAACCTCGTCATCCCCGCGCACGCGGGGACCCAGCTCTTCGTAGGGCACCAGCCCCATTTCCAGATCCCAAGTCTTATCGTGATCGAAGCGCACAAAGGCCTCGTACCCTGCCCCATCTGGGTTCCCGCGTGCGCGGGAAAGACGGTGAGTTTTGAGTTTGGCCCCTATTCACGCCACCGGTGCGCCAGCTCGTTGTCGATGCCGAACAGGTCGAGGACGCGGCCGACCGAATGGTCGACGATCTGCTGCACGGTTTCCGGGCGCGGGTAGAAGGCCGGCAGGGGCGGCGCGATGATCGCGCCCATCTCGGTCAGCGCCACCATGGTGCGCAGGTGGCCGAGATGGAGCGGCGACTCGCGCAGCATCAGCACCAGCCGGCGGCGTTCCTTCAGCGTGACGTCGGCGGCGCGGGTGAGCAAGGTGGTGGTGACGCCGGTCGCGATCTCCGACATGGAGCGCACCGAGCAGGGCGCGATGGCCATGCCGAGGCCCCGGAACGAGCCGGAGGCGATGGCCGCGCCCACGTCGGCTGCCGGATAACAGTGGTCGGCCAATGCCCTGACGCCGGCCGGCTTCAGGTCGGTCTCGTAGCCCAGGGTCATCTCGGCGGCCTTCGATATGACCAGATGGCTTTCGACGCCGGCCGCCTTGAGCGCCCGCAGCAGGGTGACGCCGTAGATCACGCCCGACGCACCGGTGATGCCGACGATCAGCTTGTTCACATTGGGGGTTTTGGCCTGTGTGGAGATGCCGGCCTCCGCGTTGCAACCTAGATTAGAATCGTTCTTCCGTGACTCTGCCGCTGTCGCCGTGATGTAATATACGGGTTAAGCCTGAAGAAGGAGATATTGATGACCAGTGAGGCGCATCTGTCGGCACTCGAGTCAAAACATCATCGTCTCGAAGACGAAATCAGCGGCGAAATGCATCGCCCCTCGCCGGACCAGATCCGGCTCACCTCCCTCAAACGGGAAAAGCTCCGAATCAAGGAAGAGATCACGCGGTTGCAGGACTGATCGTCGGCGCCGTCACCCGGCGGTCCGATGGCCGCCGGGAGGGATCGGTCTGCCTGGCTCCGGTCTAGTCGAACGTGATGTCCGGCTGGGGCATCTTGCCCAGGTCGATGAACGGCTGTTCGCCCATGCCGGGGACGTCGGTCTGCGCCGGGCGCAGCTTGTCGAGGCGCGCGCCGGCGATGCGAAGCGCGTCGTCCAGTTCCATCTGGCTGCACAGGCCCAAGCTCACCGGATCGGTGGGTTTGAGGTTGGTCATGTTCCAGTGGGAGCGGTTGCGGATCGACGCGATGGTCGGCTTGGTCGTGCCGATCAGCTTGCCGACCTGCGCGTCGGTGAGCTCCGGGTGATGGCGCACCAGCCAGGCGATGGCGTCGGGCCGGTCCTGGCGTTTCGACACGGGCGTATAGCGCGGACCCTTGCGCTTCTTGGCTTCCGGAATCACCGGCTGGTTCAGCGTCAGCCGCTCGGCCGGATCGCCCTCGCAGCGGGCGATCTCGTCGCGGGTAAGCTGGCCGTTGCCGACGGGGTCAAGGCCAACGATGTTCTGTGCAACCTCGCCGTCGGCGATTCCCTGCACTTCCAGTTCGTGCAAACCACAGAAATCACCGATCTGACGGAAGGTCAGCTTGGTGTTGTCGACGAGCCAGACAGCGGTTGCCTTGGGCATCAACGGTAGGTTCATCAATAGTCTCCTGTGCGCCGCATCGGCGCCGACGGGCAGTCAATGCTGGGATGTTCGCCCCTATATAGGCTGAGGCCCGCGCGAAAGAAAGATTTTGTCTAATCGACCTTCAGGATGATCTTGCCGATGTGGACGCTGGATTCGATGCGGCGTTGCGCGTCCGCCGCCTGGGCCAGCGGCAGCACCGAATCGATCACCGGCGCGATGCGCCCGCTCTCGAACAGCGGCCAGACAGTCGCGTGAACGGCGCGGACGACGGCGCCTTTCTGCTCGGGCGTGCGGGCCCGGAGCGTCGAGCCGGTGATGGTGAGGCGCTTCAGCATCATCGTGAAGATCGGGATCTGGGCGGTGTTGCCGCCGAGGGCGGCGATGCTGACATGCCGGCCCTCCAGCCGCATGATCGACAGGTCGCGGGCCAGGTAGTCGCCGCCCACCATGTCGAGCACCACATCGACGCCGTCGCCGGCCTCGGCCTTGATCACCTCGACATAATCCTCGGTCTTGTAGTTGATGGCCCGCTTCGCGCCCAGGTCGACGCAGGCCCGGCACTTCTCGGGCGTGCCGGCGGTGGCGTAGACCTCGGCGCCCAGCGCCGCGGCCAGCGCCACGGCGGCGGTGCCGATGCCCGACGAGCCGCCATGCACCAGCAGCCGCTCGCCAGGCTGCAGCCGGCCGCGCTCGAACACGTTGGTCCAGACGGTGCAGAACGTCTCCATGACCGCCGCACCCTGCTCGAAACTGAAGCCTTTCGGCAGCTTCAGCGCCTGGACGGCGGGCACGGCGCAATAGGTAGCATAGCCGCCGCCCGCGAGCAGCGCGCAGACCCTGTCGCCGACCTTGAAGCCGGTGACGCCGTCGCCGACGGCCGCGACCTCGCCCGCGCATTCCAGGCCCATGATCTCGGACGAGCCCTTGGGCGGCGGATAGTGGCCCTCGCGCTGGGCGGCGTCGGCCCGGTTGATCCCGGCGGCGCGCACCCGGATAAGGATCTCGCCCGCCTGCGGCGCGGGCACCGGCACGTCCCGCAGCGCCAGGTTCTCCGGGCCGCCGAAGCTGGTGATGACGATGGCCGGCGCGGTCTTGGGCAGGTCGGACATTCTGGATATCCTCGTTTTCGAGTAAGCTCGCGGCACCTTACCAATGACGAACAGGAGGACAAGGTGGATTTGGACGACCTGCCCCGCCCGCGCCCGGCCGGCGCCGCCGATCTGGCCAGGGAAGTGCTCGACAATCTGTCGCTTTATGAACTGAAGGAGCGCATCGCACTGCTCGAGGCCGAGATCGCGCGCACCAGAAAGCTGATGGAATCCAAGGAATCCAGCCAGTCCGCGGCGGCCAAGCTGTTCAAGTAGCGGAAAGCGCAAATCCGGCTGCCGTTAATCTGCCGTTAAGGTTCACCCGCATAGAGTGACGTCATCAGATCGGCATCACCCCTCCCTTGGCCGGTCTGATGACTCCCCCAGACTTGGCCGCTCAGGCATTGCCGAGCGGCCTTTTTCTTGCGAAATCTCCTGCTACAGCGCCTCGCCCTTCAGCAGCCGCGGCAGCGTGCCCACCGTGCCGCGCGCGTGCTGCATGAAGAAGCGCTTCAGAGGTTCGATGCGGTTGACCATGGCGAGGCCGGCGTCGCGCAGCAGGCGGATGGGGGCGACGTCATTGGTGAACAGGGCGTTGAGGCTGTCGGTGACGGCGGCCAGGGTCAGCGTGTCGATGCGCCGCCAGCGGTCGTAGCGCTCCAGCACCAGCGGCGAGCCGATGTCGAGGCCGAGCCGCGCGGTATCGACCAGCAGTTCGGCCAGCGCCGCCACGTCGCGCCAGCCCAGATTGAGGCCCTGGCCGGCGATGGGATGGATGCCGTGGGCGGCGTCGCCCACCAGCGCGAGTCGGTCGGCGCAGAACCGCTCGGCCACATGCACCGCGTAGGGATAGGAAAAGCGCGGGCCGACGGCGCGCACCGTGCCGAGGAAACCTTCCATGCGCCTGGCGATCTCGACGTCGAACGCGTCGTCGTCGAGCGCGAGCATGGCCTTGGCCACATGATGCTTCTCGCTCCACACCAGCGACGAGCGCCGGCCGGCGATCGGCAACACGGCGAACGGCCCGGCGGGCAGGAACCGCTCGTGGGCGATGCCGAGATGGTCCTTCTCGTGCTCGATGGTGGTGACGATGCCGGTTTCGGCATAGTCGTGCCCCAGCACCTTGATGCCCGCCGCCTCGCGCAGCGGCGATTTCCGCCCGTCGGCCGCCACCACCAGCGACGCGCGCAGCGCACCGTGGCCGCCGAAATGGACGGTGGCGCCGCCAGGATGCGGGTCCATGCGATCGACCGTGGCGGGATAGTGCAGGTGGACCGTGCCCAGATCCTGGATCGTCCTGAGCAGCCCGAGCCTGATGTGCCGGTTCTCCACCAGATAGCCGAACGGCTCGCTGCCGAGCGCCCTGTGGTCGAAATTGAGGAACACCGGCGCGGCGCCATCGGTCACCCTGATGTCCAGGATCGGCTGGGCATGGGCTTCCATGTGCCGCCAGGCGCCGATCGCCTCGAGCAGGCGCCACGAGGCATAGGCGATGGCTGTCACCCGGCCGTCGAAGCCGGCATCGACCGTGGCGTCCAGACTGGCCCGCTCGGCGACGGTAACGTCGAGGCCGGCGCGGCCGAGCGCCACGGCAAGGCTGAGACCCGCGAGGCCGCCGCCGACGATCAGCACGTCGGTGCGCGGACACGGAGCAGGCGCGTGGGTCGAGGTCATGAGCCAAACCATGGACGGCGAGGCAATATGTTGTCCATCCCCATCACCCGCCTAATCTTTGATCAAAATGCAGTCAGCCTGATAAAATTGCACATTTTGTAATCATTTCGTCTGTCCGGCATGCTGCGGCGCACTATCGGGGCAATTTAGAAATACGTTATTACGCAATATCTTAGACATAAATTTCAAGTTTGGCACGGTTCTTGACTCTAGCGAGATAGAAGGGAAACGCGCGCTCCGGCGTTACCGCCACCCTTCCCAAGAAAAATTGGATCCACGAGGCAAAGGACGATCCCATGAAATTGATCATTGCGATCATCAAACCGTCGAAGTTGCAGGAGGTGCGCGAGGCGCTGACGGCACTCGACGTGACGGGGATGACCGTCAGCGAGGTCAAGGGATTCGGTCGGCAGAAGGGCCACACCGAAATCTACCGCGGCGCCGAATACGATGTCAGCTTCCTCCCGAAGCTGAAGCTCGAACTCGTCGTCGCCGCGGAAAAAACCGAAGCGGTGATCGAGGCCATCATGGCCGCCGCCAAGACCGGGAATATCGGTGACGGCAAGCTGTTTGTCGTCCCGGTCGAATACGCCGCCCGCATCCGGACCGGCGAAACCGGCCCCACCGCTGTCTAACAAGATTAGGGAGAACTAATCCTATGAAGACGAAATCAACCCTTCTGGCCGCGGCTTCGGCGATCGCCGTCCTGGGCATGGCCGCCGCGCCAGCCTTCGCGCAGGACGCCGCCCCCGTCCCGACCCTGAACTCGGGCGACACCGCCTGGATGATGACCGCGACCGCGCTGGTCTTGCTGATGACCATCCCGGGCATCGCCCTGTTCTATGCGGGCATGGTGCGCAAGAAGAACATCCTGGCCACCGCCATGCAGAGCTTTGCCATCTGCAGCCTGATGACCATCCTGTGGATGGTCGCCGGCTACAGCATCGCGTTCGGCAACGGCGGCTCGCTCAACGCATTCTGGGGCGGTCTGGACCGCCTGTTCCTGCACGATCTGGACATGAAAACGCTGAGCGGCACCATCCCCGAGAGCGTGTTCATGCTGTTCCAGATGACGTTCGCGATCATCACCCCCGCGCTGATCGCCGGCGCCTTCGCCGACCGCATGAAGTTCTCGGCGATGCTGTGGTTCATGGGTCTGTGGAGCCTGATCGTCTACGCGCCGATCACCCACTGGGTCTGGGCGCCCGGCGGCTTCCTGTTCGACGAAGGCGTTCTGGACTTTGCCGGCGGTACGGTGGTGCACATCAATGCCGGTGTCGCCGGCCTGGTGGCCTGTATCGTCCTCGGCAAGCGCACCGGCTATCGCCAGGAGAACATGGCCCCCCACAACCTGACGCTGACGCTGATCGGCGCCTCGCTGCTGTGGGTGGGCTGGTTCGGCTTCAACGCCGGTTCGGCACTGACGGCCGGCGAGCGTGCGGGCATGGCCATGGTCGTCACCCAGATCGCCACGGCGGCCGCCGCGCTAGCCTGGATGCTGGTCGAGTGGATCGTTCACAAGAAGCCCAGCGTTCTCGGTATCCTGTCGGGTGCCATCGCCGGTCTCGTCGCCATTACCCCGGCGTCGGGCTTCGTCGATCCGATGGGCGCGCTGATCATCGGCCTCGCGGCCGGCGTGGTCTGCTTCTTCGCGGCGACCAGCCTGAAGAAGGCGCTGGGCTATGACGACTCCCTCGACGTGTGGGGCGTTCACGGCGTCGGCGGCATCGTCGGCGCGTTGCTGACCGGTGTCCTGGCCGTCGAGGCCATCGGCGGCGTCGCCGGCAGCATGGAACAGCTCGTGAAGCAGATCGAGGGCATCGGCGCCACCATCGTGTGGAGTGCGTTCGCCACCTTCATCATCCTCAAGGCGATCGATCTCATCATGGGTCTGCGCGTCACCAAAGAGCAGGAAATGGAAGGCCTCGACATCAGCCTCCACGGCGAATCCCTGCAGTAAGCCCGTCGGGTCCGGTTCGCGCCTGGCCGCAAGGCCAGCGCGAACCGGCCCGAACCGTTTCTCCCCCGGCTCCTCCCAAGCCGGTCTCTCCACCGGGCCTGCCCAGAACTTCATCGTTCCGGGCAGGCCCGGCCCGTTTTTTGAGCAGGCGCCGCTA
This sequence comes from Sphingomonadales bacterium, assembly GCA_022844405.1. Classification (GTDB taxonomy): domain Bacteria; phylum Pseudomonadota; class Alphaproteobacteria; order SMXS01; family SMXS01; genus RI-34. The sequence goes on from JALHLV010000010.1 coordinate 63,168, forward strand.
CCCATGCCGCCGGCATATGTGCGGCACCGGCGTGCCAACATCCTGAAATACCTTCACTTACTTCTCCGCCATGCCACTTGGCACGGTTCTTGGTACTGCTTTGCCGTTGATGCGGTCGCCGTGCCTACGGATTGACCGTCGGGAGAGGGAAAAAGGGAGAGAGCGAATGGAAGCGTCCGGTCGGGCGGCTGACGTGTTTTTCGTACTGATGGGGGCGATCCTGGTGTTCGCGATGCATGCGGGCTTCGCGTTCCTCGAGGTCGGCACGGTGCGGAAGAAAAATCAGGTCAACGCCCTGATGAAGATCCTGGTCGATTTCGCGGTATCGACCATTGCCTATTTTTTCGTCGGCTACAGCATCGCCTACGGGGTGCACTTCCTGCAGGGCGCCGACGTCATCTCCGGTGCGGCGGAAGGCGGCGCCTTCGCGGCCAGCGGCTTCGACCTGGTGAAGTTCTTCTTCCTGCTGACCTTCGCCGCGGCGATCCCGGCGATCATCTCGGGCGGCATCGCCGAACGCGCCCGCTTCACGCCCCAGCTCATCGCCACCGCCGTCATCGTCGGCCTTGCCTATCCGTTCTTCGAAGGGATGGCGTGGAACAACAATTACGGCTTCCAGGACTTCATGGCGGCCCAGTTCGGCGCCAAGTTCAACGACTTCGCCGGCTCCATCGTGGTGCATGCCTTCGGCGGCTGGCTGGCGCTGGGCGCCGTGCTGATGCTGGGCGCGCGGGCCAACCGCTACCGCAAGGACGGGACGGTCATCGGCATTCCGCCATCGAACATCCCGTTCCTGGCGCTGGGCTCGTGGCTGCTGTGCATCGGCTGGTTCGGGTTCAACGTGATGAGCGCCCAGAGCGTGGCCGGCATCAACGGCCTGGTTGCCATCAACTCGCTGATGGCCATGGCAGGCGGCATCATCGCCGCATGGCTGGCGGGACGCAACGACCCGGGCTTCACCCATAACGGCGCGCTGGCCGGCCTCGTCGCGGTCTGTGCCGGCTCCAACGTGATGCATCCGGTCGGCTCGCTGGCGGTGGGCGCCATCGCCGGCGGCCTGTTCGTCTACGCCTTCACCTGGTGCCAGAACAAATGGAAGATCGACGACGTGCTGGGCGTCTGGCCGCTGCACGGCATGTGCGGCCTGTGGGGCGGCATCGCCTGCGGCATCTTCGGCCAGGCGTCGCTGGGCGGCCTGGGCGGCGTGACCTTCATGAGCCAGTTCGTCGGCAGCCTGATCGGCGCGGGCCTCGCCCTGGTCGGCGGCCTGGTGATCTACGGCGCGCTGCGCGTCACCATGGGCCTCAGGCTGACCCAGGAGCAGGAGTTCCGCGGCGCCGACCTGTCACTCCACAGCATCGGCGCAACGCCCGAAGAGGACGTCAGCGGACGGTGAGCGCGTTTGGGCATCAGCCGGCCGCGTGACTCTTGCGCGGCCGGCCGCCCAACCGGCCGTTCTCACGCGAGGCCGCCGTCTTCACCGCGCTGCGGACACGACCGCCCGCCGCGCCAAGACGCGCCGCCATCCAGCGCCGCGACCCGAACACGCCTTCCAGCAGCCCCGGAACGTAGAGGTCGGCATCGAGGCGCGGCCAATGCAGGCCCAGCCCCGAGGGCGTGATCTGGATATCGGCCAGCGCCGCGGGCGGTGCTCCGGACAGACCCTCGGCCATGTGAGGCGGGAACGCCAGCTCCAGGCCGGTACTCAGTCCGACCACGATGCGGCCCCGGCCCCGGTCATAACGGGCGGACACGGCAACGGGACCGGTCGCGCGTCGGACACCGGCCTCGGTCGCCCGGTCGAATTCGTCTCCCTCAGCCATGAATCCTGCTCCATTCGCCGCATAGTCTTTCGAGCTGCCCGGCCAACTCGGCCGCGACGCGTTTCGCGTCCTGCCGGCTAACCCCGAAATTCTCGCGCAGCATCACCGGCCCGTCCGGGCAATTGAGGTTGAACAGCGCTTCGTTGTCGGCACCGATCACGTGAACATGCGCGGGCTCGTGATCGTTGGGATAAATCACGACACGAAAGCCATCGATCCACAAAATTCTCGGCATCGCCGCCCGCCATAACTAAAGCGGTTAGGTTAATGTCCTATTCCATCGTTGTCCAGCCAACCGGCGCTTGGCATCTCGCGCCGTTGAATTTTCCGGGGGACTCTTGTCGGGATTCCCGCCGACCGGTACAGTACGGGGCGTTTTGCTTTTGTTCCGGTGCGCCGTTTGCTCAACCCTGTCTTCGCCAATCTGCCAGCCCATACCTGGACGCAACTGCGCGCGCTGCTCGACGGCGTGCCGGCCGGGCGCAACGCGCCGCTCGATCTGACCATCGGCGAGCCGCGCCACCCGATGCCGGCGTTCATCACCGAGGTGCTGGAGGCCAACAGCGCCGACTATGCCAAATATCCGCCGATCCAGGGCACGCCCGCGTGGCAGCGGGCGGTGGCGGGATGGCTGGAGCGGCGCTACGGCCTGGCCGGCGTCGATCCGGACCGGCATGTGCTGCCGGTGGCCGGCACCCGCGAGGGGCTGTTCTCGATCGCCTTCGTCGCCGTGCCGCCGCGCAAGGCCGGGCAGCAGCCGACGGTGCTGATGCCCAACCCGTTCTATCAGTGCTACGCCGCCGCCGCGCTTTCGGCTGGCGCCGAGCCGGTCTACCTGCCGGCCACCGCCGAGACCGGCTTCCTGCCCGATTTCGCCGCGCTGGGCGAGGACGACCTCGCCCGCGCGGCGCTGGTCTATCTGTGCACGCCGGCCAACCCGCAAGGGACCGTGGCCGGCCAGGACTATTTCGACGCGCAGATCGGCCTGTGCCGGCGCCACGACATCACCCTGGTGGTCGACGAGTGTTACGGCGAAATCTACACCGACCAGCCGCCCGTCGGCGCGCTGGAAGCCTGCCGCAGCATGGCGCGGCGCGGCCTGGGCGATCCGGCCGATCCCTACGCCAACGTCCTCAGCTTCCAGTCGCTGTCGAAGCGCTCGAACGTACCGGGCCTGCGCTCCGGCTTCGTCGCCGGCGATCCGCGGCTGATCGCGGCCTACCGCGAGCTGCGCTCCTATGGCGGCGCGCCGTCGCCGCTGCCGGTCTACGCCGCCGCGGCCGCCGCCTGGAACGACGAGGCCCATGTGGACGAGAACCGGGTGCTCTACCGCGCCAAGTTCGACGCCGCCGACACCATCCTGCGGGGACGCTTCGGCGCCTACCGGCCGGGCGGCGGCTTCTACCTCTGGCTCAATGTCGGCGACGGCGAGGCGGCGGCGAGGACCCTGTGGAGCAGGGCCGGCGTGCGCGTCCTGCCCGGAGCGTATTTGGCGCGGCCCGACGCTTCAGGCTATAATCCCGGAGCGGCCTATATCAGGGTCGCGCTGGTGAACTCGCTGGAGATTACGGAACTGGCCCTGCAGAGCATCCGCGATACGCTCGAGACGGTGGACGCACGCTGATGGCATCGACCGGCACGGCGGCGGCCAAACGATCGTTCCTTCCGGCCGGGTTCGTCACCTTCGTGCGGCGCCGGCTGATCGAGCTGGGCGGGCTGCTGGTGATCGCCGCGGCCGTCGCCTTCGCCGCCGCCTTGTTCAGCTACGACATCGGGGATCCCAGCACGGACACCAGCATCCGCGACCAGGCCGTGTTGACCGCCAACTGGCTGGGCACGCCCGGCGCGTGGATCGCCAATATCCTGTTCCAGTGGGTCGGCATCGCCGGCTATGTGTTCCCGCTCGCCATGCTCGGCTGGGGCTGGCGGATCATGACCCATCAGGGATTGCGCTCCATCTGGTTTTACCTGGCGCTGCTGCCGCTGTGCGTGGCGCTGGCGGCTTTCGCCGCCAAGGCGATCGCGCCCGAGCTGGAATGGCCAGTCAGGGGCGGCGCGGGCCCCGGCGGCACCCTTGGCTGGCTGCTCTACGACAAGGCACTGCACCCGTATCTGACGCCGGTGCTGCCGGCGCAGCTTCCCGGCCTGCTGCTGGGCGCGGCGGCGATGATGCTGCTGCTGCCGGCCATGGGCTTCAGCATCCGCCACTGGCGCACCGTGGGTCGCGCGCTGTACTGGCCGATCGGCCATGTCATGAACCGGCACGGCGCGCGGGACGGCGAGGAGCCGCTGGTGGTGCGGCGGCCGACCGAGCCGCGCGAGACGCGCGAGCGGATCGCGCCGGTGCTGGGCGGCCTGGCCGGGCGCTCCGCGGAGCCCGAGCTGGAGACGCCGCCCAGGGAAAAGAAATCGCTGATCTCCCGCGAGCCGAAGAAGGTCAAGGAAGGCAGGCGCGCCGCCGACGAGAAACAGCAGGCGCTGGAGTTCGACGCCAATTCGTCGTCGTTCACCCTGCCGCACCTGTCGCTGCTCGAGGAACCCGAGCCCGGGCGCAAGACCGACCGGGTGAACGAGGAGGGGCTGGAGCAAAATGCCCGGTTGCTCGAATCCGTGCTCGACGATTTCGGCGTCCAGGGCCGCATCACCCAGGTTCGCCCCGGCCCGGTGGTCACGCTCTACGAACTGGAGCCGGCGCCGGGCACCAAATCGTCGCGCGTGATCGGTCTGGCTGACGACATCGCCCGGTCCATGAGCGCGGTTTCCGCCCGCGTCGCGGTGGTGCCGGGGCGCAACGCCATCGGCATCGAGCTGCCCAATATAGGCCGCGAGACCGTGCTGCTGCGCGAGCTGCTGGGCGACATGTCCTACGAGAAGACCAGGACGAAGCTGCCACTGGCGCTGGGCAAGGACATCGGCGGCACCCCGGTCGTCGCGGATCTCGCCGCCATGCCGCACCTGCTGATCGCCGGCACCACCGGCTCCGGCAAGTCGGTCGCCATCAACACCATGATCCTGTCGCTGCTCTACAAGCTGCCCCCGCAGGACTGCCGGTTCATCATGATCGACCCGAAGATGCTCGAGCTGTCGGTGTATGACGACATTCCGCACCTGCTGACGCCGGTGGTGACCGATCCGCGCAAGGCGGTCGTCGCGCTGAAATGGGCGGTGCGCGAGATGGAGGACCGCTACAAGCTGATGTCCAAGCTGGGCGTGCGCAACCTGGCCGCCTACAACGAGCGCATCGCCGAGGCCGAGAAGAAGGGCGAGGCGCTGGTGCGCACCGTGCAGACCGGCTTCGACCCGGCCAGCGGGCGCCCGATCTACGAGGAGCAGCCGCTGGAGATGAAGCCGCTGCCGCTGATCGTGATCATCGTCGACGAAATGGCCGACCTGATGATGGTGGCCGGCAAGGACGTGGAAGGCTCGATCCAGCGCCTCGCGCAGATGGCGCGCGCGGCCGGCCTGCACCTGATCATGGCCACCCAGCGCCCGTCGGTCGACGTCATCACCGGCACCATCAAGGCCAACTTCCCGACCCGGATTTCCTTCCAGGTCACGTCGAAGATCGACAGCCGCACCATCCTGGGCGAGCAGGGCGCCGAGCAGCTGCTGGGGCGCGGCGACATGCTGTATATGGCGGCGGGTGGCAAGGTGACCCGCGTGCACGGCCCGTTCGTCACCGACGGCGAGGTCGAGGACGTGGTGCGCTTCCTGAAGGCGCAGGGCGCGCCCGAATACATGTCGAGCGTCACCGAGGAGCCGGACGGCGGCTTCGAAACCATCCTCGACATGGCTGGCGACGGCGGCGAGGGCGGCAGCGAGGAACAGCTCTACGACCAGGCCGTGGCGCTGGTGGCGCGCGAGGGCAAGGCCTCGACCAGCTTCGTGCAGCGCCACCTGCAGATCGGCTACAACCGCGCCGCGCGCATCATCGAGCGCATGGAAAAGGAGGGTGTGGTCAGCGCCGCCAACCATGTGGGCAAGCGCGAAGTGCTGGTGGGCGACCACGGCGCCTGAGCTCATTCATGGAAAAGTCAGCTTTTAACCGCTAGGGTGCGGCCATGATTCGAGTCCTCGCATCGATCCTCGCCGCCAGCCTGCTCGCATCCGCCGCGCCGGCACGCGCCGCCCCGGCGCCGAAGGAGGCCGTCGAGACGCTGTCGACGACCGAGGCGCAGGACCTGGCGGCCGTCCAGTCCTACCTCAAGAGCATCACCTCGCTGCGCGCGCGGTTCCAGCAGGTGGCGCCGAACCGGCAGGTGAGTGCCGGCACCATGTCGCTGCTGAAGCCGGGCAGGCTGCGCTTCGAATACACGCCACCGACGCCGATCCTGGTGGTGAGCGACGGTACCGTCATCACGTTGATCGACTACGAGCTGAAGCAGGTCACCCGCTGGCCGATCAACGACACGCCGCTGCGGCCGCTGGTGCGCAGCGACTTCATGTTCGGCGAGGACGTCGAGGTGCTGGGCATCCGGCGCAACGCCCAGTGGATCAACGTGGCGATCACCGATCCCAAGAAGCGCGACGAGGGCAGCATGCTGCTGACGTTCTCGCGCAACCCGCTGACGCTGACCGAGTGGCAGGTGCTGGACGAGCGCGGCCAGACCACCATCGTCACCCTCGACGCGCTGCAGACCAACGTCGCGCTCGACAAGTCGCTCTGGACCTGGAAGGACCCGCGTCCGAAACGCGGCGGCCCGGCCACGAAAAACTAGGGTGCCCGCCAAAATTCGGTGATCCGCGGTCAACCCTGATCGTTTCCGCTCCGGTGCTTTCTTCGCATGCAGGTGCGCATAGATGATGGGCACCGGTAAGGCATTGAACCTAAAAAGCGAAATAAGATGCATATCAGTGATGCAAAATTAGGCAAAATCACTGTTGAAAATTTGTGACGTCACCACCAAATACAGCCGCAGCGACGTCCTTTGCGGTGCAGTATCACATCCCCTCCCTTGGTGTTCTGCATCTGGCGTTGCCGGTACCGGACCCCCCTCCTGGTACCATGCGTAACAGCGCAGAGCCCGGTCAGGAATTTTCTCCTGGCCGGGCTTACGCTTTTCCGGGGCACCCGCATCCGCGCTCGACCTGACCGCGCCGGCCCTCCGGAGCGGTCTCAGCTACCGCTGAACCGCTCCAGCATTTGTCGTCGCGGCTTTCGGGCACCAAGGCGGTTCCGCCTTGGCTGAAAGCGCTCTAGAACAGGGCGCGGAGGAACTCTCATGGATGACGACGACGACGACGATGGCCTGGATGACGACCAGCTCGCGGCGCTGACCGCGATCCGCCGGCTGGGCGAGGTAGTGACCCGCATCCCCTGGTTCAGCCGCATCGGCCAGCCGCTCAGCGCCGAGGAACTGGACCTGTCGCGGCGCTACCTGGACATGCTGGGCTTTCCCGACGCCTCGCCCGCGCCGCTGGAGGACTGGACCGAAGCGGGCGACGCCGCCGACAGCACCGACCTGAACAGCGAGGGCTGGGAGGTCGAGGAGCAGCTCCGCGCCGATTTGAGCCGCGAAGCGCTGGAGTATTTCGACGAGGACACGATATCCGACACGCTCGCCTTCATCACCGAAAGCGCCGGACCCGTGGTGGTCGAGGCGATCGCCAGCGCCGCATCGCTGTGGCCAGTCGAGGACGACGCGGTGATCGAGGCCGCCACCGGCGCGGCGGTGCAGGCCTGCTACCAGGCCGCGCTGGTACTCGCCGCCCAGGCGGTCGAGGAACACCCCTTCGCCCTCAAGTTCCGGCTGTTCGAGCTGGGCCGATGGCCCATCGGGCTGAGCGGCCGGTCGTTCAACATCTTTTAGAGGACGCTGATGAGCCTGCGGCTGTCGACCTGGAACATCAACTCGGTGCGCTTGCGGATCAACCTGGTGACCGCGTTCCTCGAGCGCATGCAGCCGGACGTGATCTGCCTGCAGGAAACCAAGACGCCGGATCCGTTCTTCCCGCTGAAGGCGTTCGAGAAGCTGGGCTACGTGCATCACGTCATCGCCGGGCAGAAGGGCTATCACGGCGTCGCCATCCTGTCGCGTTGGCCATTCGAGGCCCGCGACCGGCGCAACTGGTGTGGCAAGGACGACGCCCGCCACGTCCACGCCACGCTGGAGGGCGGCATCGAGGTACACAATTTCTACATCCCGTCGGGCGGCGACATTCCCGATCCGGCGGTGAACGAGAAATTCGCCCACAAGCTGATGTTCCTCGACGAAGCCGCCGAGTGGTTCGCCGGACGCTGCCGCCCCGACGGCAAGATGATCCTGGTCGGCGACCTGAACGTGGCGCCGTCGGAATTCGACGTCTGGTCGCACAAGCAGCTGCTCGACGTGGTCTCGCACACGCCGATCGAGGTGGAGAAGCTGACGCGGCTGATGGGCACCGGCTGGCTGGACGCGATCCGCGAGTTCCACCCCGAGCCGGAAAAACTGTACTCCTGGTGGAGCTACCGGGCGCAGGACTGGCGCGCGTCCAACCGGGGACGGCGGCTGGACCACATCTGGGTGACGCCACCGCTGAAGCCGCACCTGCGCTCGGTCCACATCATGGACGAGGCGCGCGGCTGGCAGCAGCCGTCGGACCACGTCCCGGTGACGGTCGATCTGGAGGTGTGACAATGGAACTCGGCACGCCGTTGCTGGAGAACGCCTTCGTTCGGCTGGAGCCGCTGGAGGATGTCCACAAGGAATCGCTGCGCGCGGCCTGCGAGGCTGACCGGGAAATCTGGGAGATTTATCCCTATTCCATGATCGGCCCACATTTCGACCCGTTCTGGGCCCGCACCCGCGCCGAGCAGCAGACCGGGCGCTGCGTGCCGTTCGCGGTGAAGGCCCGCGGCGTGTGTATCGGGATCACCCGCTATCTTGGAATCGACCCGGTGAACCGGTCGGTGGAGATCGGCGGCACCTATTACCGCCCGGACCAACGCGGCGGCACCGTCAATCCGGCCGCCAAGCATCTGCTGCTGGACCATGCCTTCTCCCAAGGCGCGCGCCGGGTGCGATTCAGTGTCGACGCCATCAATACCCGCTCCCGCGCCGCCATGGTGAAGCTGGGCGCGGTGCAGGAAGGCATCCTGCGCCAGGACCGGGTGTGCTGGACCGGCCGTGTCCGCGACACCGTGGTGTTCTCGGTGCTGGCCGAGGAATGGCCAGCCGTGCGTGACGGGCTGCTGAAACGGCTGGGCGGGTAGTCGTCAGACCGCCAACTCCATGCCGTCCATCGCCACCACCGTGCCGGGCCGCGCGGCCTGCGCCTCGGCGGCGACGCCGTCCATGAACGTGTCGTCGTGGCTGGGGTCGTGGTGGAAGATGACGAAGGTCTTCACACCGGCGGCGTCGGCGAGCCGCATGCCTTCCTGCCAGGTCGAATGGCTCCAACCCTTGTGGGCCGGGTATTCCGCGTCGGTGTAGGTGCAGTCGTAGACGAACAGGTCGGCGCCCTCGATCAGCGCGAGGATGTCGCGGTCGAGCCCATCCTCGAACTGCTCGGTGTCGGTGACGTAGCAGACCGCCCGGCCGCCGAACTCGACGCGGTAGCCGGTTGCCCCGTTCTCGTGATTGAGCGCGGCGGTGCGCACCCGGATACCGTCGCCCAGGTCGAGCGTCTCGCCCGGGCGGAAATCGTGGAAGCTCAGCGCGGCGTTGAAGAAGTCCAGTTTCAGCGGGAAGCGCGGCGGGTGCATGAAGTCGGACAGCACCTGCCTGACGCCCGTGTCGCTCCCGGCGCGACCGGCCCAGATCCGGCAGACGGTTTTCGGATGGTAGAGCGGCGCGCAGGCCGGCAGGCCGATGACGTGGTCGTAGTGGAAATGGCTGAACAGCAGGTCGAAATCCTGCGGCCCCTTCATGGTGGCGGCGAGCTGCCGGATGCCGGACCCGGCGTCGAAGACCAGCCGCCGCCCGCCGCAGCGCATCTCGACGCAGGAGGAATTGCCGCCATAGCGCGCGGTGTCCGGACCCGAACAGGGAATCGAGCCGCGCACGCCCCAGAACCGGACGGTGAACTCATCGGCCATGGCGTCAGGGCCGCAGCCGGTAGCCGCCGCCCTCGGTGATCAGGATGGTGGCGTTGGCCGGGTCGCGCTCGAGCTTCTGGCGCAGCCGGTAGATGTGGGTCTCCAGCGTGTGGGTGCTGACGCTGGCGTTGTAGCCCCATACCTGGTCGAGCAGCACCTCGCGGCTGACCGAGCCCGCGGCGCGGTAGAGATATTTGAGGATGTCGGTTTCCTTGCCGGTCAGGCGCACCTTCTGGCTGCCGCGTTCCTCGTCGACCAGCACCTTCTGGCTGGGCCGGAAGGTGTAGGGACCCATACGGAACACCGCGTCCTCGGATTGCTCGAACTGGCGGATCTGCGCCCGCATGCGCGCCAGCAGCACGGCGAAGTTGAACGGCTTCACCACATAGTCGTTGGCGCCGGAATCGAGGCCCAGAATGGTGTCGGCGTCGGTGGACGCGGCCGTCAGCAGGATGACGGGCATTTTCAGGCCGGACTTGCGGATCAGCCGGCACACCTCGCGGCCGTCCAGGTCGGGCAGGCCGATATCGAGCAGGATCAGGTTGTAGTCGCCGGCGCGGGCCCGTTTCAGCCCTTCCGTACCCGTCGAGACTTCCTCGACGGTGAAGTCGTCGATCAGCGTCAGCTGGTCGGCGAGCGTATGCCGCAAATCGACGTCGTCATCGATCAGCAGCACATGCTTGTGAACCGACATGGAAACCCCCTCGCGAAGCGCGTAAATGCTTTCCACTGTTATACGGCTTCTTGCCGCCGTATATAAGTCCGATGAACTGGAACCCGTCACTCGCGCGCGATTCCGACGCACGGCACGCCCTGCTGCGCCGCGTGGAGGAGGGTTTCGCCGCCCTCCGGCGCGGCCGGCTGGTCGCGGTGACCGGCGACGGCGGCACCATCCTGTGCCTGGCGGCGGAATCCGTGTCGCCCGAGACCATGGGCGACCTGAAGCGCCGGTCCGACGCGACGCCGATGGTGGCGCTGACCGCGAACCGGGCCGCCGTCCTGCGCATCAACCCGACCGGCGCCGACATCGTCCGCATGCCGGTCGCCGCCCATTTCAACGCCCGGCTGGTCCGCTCGCTGGCGGACCCGACCCACGACCTGGACAATCCCATGCGCGGCCCGTTCGCCCGCTCGTGGGATCCGGTGCCGGACACCGCCGGCGCCGCCATCAAGCTGTGCAAGCTGGGCCAGCTATTGCCCGCCGTGGTGAGCGTTGCCGTCGACAACGTGCCCAACGAGTCCGTCCCGGCGGTCGCGGTCGCCGACATCGAGGCCTATGACGAGGTAGCCGCCATCAGCCTGCATGCGGTGTCGTCGGCGCGCGTGCCGCTGCGCGGCGCCGAGGCGTCGCGGGTGATCGCGTTCCGGCCCGAGGACGGCGGCGTCGAGCATCTCGCCATCGTCATCGGCGATCCGGACCCGGATCAGCCGGCGCTGATCCGGCTGCATTCCGAATGTTTCACCGGCGACCTGCTGGGCTCGCTGAAATGCGACTGCGGCGAGCAACTGCGCGGCGCCATCGAGGCCATCGGCAAGGCCGGCAGCGGCATCCTGCTCTACCTGGCGCAGGAAGGCCGCGGCATCGGCCTGATCAACAAGCTGCGCGCCTACCATCTGCAGGACGACGGCTTCGACACCGTCGAGGCCAACGAGCGGCTCGGCTTCGACGCCGACGAGCGGCTGTTCCTGCCGGCCGCCGAGATGCTGCGCGGCCTGGGCTTCGACCGCGTGCGGCTGATGACCAACAATCCGGACAAGGTCGCCGCGCTCGCCCGCTTCGGCATCGAGGTGGTCGAGCGGGTGCCGCACGAGTTCCCGTCCAACGCCCACAACGAGCTGTACCTGGCCACCAAGGCGCGGCGCAGCGGCCACTACCTGTCGGGGCCGGGCCTGAAAGCCCGGAGCAAGCGCTGAGTCCGTTGATCACCGTCGATCGGGACGGCTGGCTGTCGTGGGACGGCCGCCGGGTGCGCTGCGCCCTGGGCAAGGGCGGCGTCCGCGCCGACAAGGCGGAAGGCGATGGCGCCACGCCGGTCGGCCGCTTTGCGCTGCGCCGGGTGTATTTCCGGCCCGACCGGATGGAGACGCCAACGACGCGGCTGCCGGTGATCCAGCTGTTCCCCGACGACGCCTGGTGCGACGACCCGGACTATCCCACCTACAACACCAAGGTGATCACGCCCTATCCGGCGCGCACCGAGACGCTGTGGCGCGACGACCATCTCTACGACATCATCGTCGTGCTCGGGCACAACGACGCGCCGGTGGTGCCGGGCGCCGGCAGTGCCATCTTCCTGCACGTGGCGGCGCCCGGTTACAGCCCGACTGAAGGCTGCGTCGCCGTCGCCATCGAGGACCTGCTCGCCATCCTGCGCGAGGCGCGCAAGGGCGACGAGATCGAGGTGCTGTAGCCGTGATCACCGTCTGGGGCCGCAAAACCTCCCAGAACGTGTTCAAGGTCATGTGGCTGCTCGGCGAGCTGGGGCTGGAGCACCAGCGGATCGACGCCGGCGGCCGGTTCGGCGGCCTCGACACGCCGGAATTCGGCGCGCTCAATCCCAACCGCAAGGTGCCGGTGCTGCGCGACGGCGACCTGGTGCTGTGGGAGTCCCATACGATCCTGCGCTATCTGGCGGCGCGCTACGGCGCCGGCACCTTCTGGCCGCAAGACCCGGGCGAACGTGCGCTCGTGGACCGCTGGACCGACTGGACCGCGACCGCCCTGCAGCCAGCCTTCATGGATGTATTCTGGGGCTATTTCCGCACCCCGCCCGAACAGCGCGATTGGGCTTTCATAAACGATGGCCTCAAGCGCACCGCGCGGCTGTTCACGCTGATGGACGAGGTGCTGGCCCGGCAGGCCTGGCTGAGCGGCGACCGCCTCACCATGGGCGACATTCCCGCCGCCTGTACCCTTCACCGCTGGTATTCGCTGGATCTGGAAAAGCCCAGCTTTCCCCATCTGGAAGCGTGGTACGGGCGGCTGCAGGAGAGGCCTGCCTACCGCGAGCACGTCATGGTATCGTTCGAGGAACTGCGCGGGCGGCTGGCGTTTTAGCCCCGGGCGCCGAAGATGGCCGAGCCGACGCGCACATGGGTCGCGCCCATTTCGGTGGCGGTTTCATAGTCGCCGCTCATGCCCATGCTGAGGCCGGAAAGGCCGTTGCGCCGGGCGAACTTCTTCAGCAGCGCGAAGTGGGGCGCGGGCGGATCGTCGACCGGCGGGATGCACATGAGCCCGGCCACTTCCAGCAGGCCACGGCATTCGGCGACCAACGCGTCGGTCTCCAGTGGCATGACGCCGCCCTTCTGCGCTTCCTCGCCGGTGTTGACCTGGATGAAGCAGGGCGCGCGCACGCCCAGTTCGCCGCCCTGCCGGGCGATGGCCTCGGCCAGCCTGGGGCGGTCGACGGTGTGGATCACGTCGAACAGGGCGAGGGCGTCCCTGACCTTGTTGGTCTGCAGGCCGCCGATCAGATGGAGCACCACGTCCGGGTATTTTGCTTTCAGCGCCGGCCACTTGGCCTCGGCCTCCTGCACCCGGTTCTCGCCGAAATGTCGCTGGCCGGCGGCGAGCGCCCGCTCGATGACCTCGGGTGGATGGGTCTTCGACACCGCGATCAGCGTCACGTCGGCGCCGGTGCGCCCACCCTTCCGCGCGGCCTTGTCGATCCGGGCGCGGACTTCGTCCAGATGGGCGGCGATCTGCGAGGCGGTCGGGGTCATGCTCGGGCCTGTCATTTCCGCCGCCTGTATATTAGCGTCCCCGCCTGATGGCCAGTCCCAAGCTCGATCAGTTGTGGCGCCTGTCGAAGGCCGCGCAGAGCCGCGAGGCCCGTGCCCGGGGCCTGCCGCCGCTGTGGTTCATGACCGACCGGGCCCGCGTCGCCGATCCGGTGGCGGCGGCCGAAACGCTACCCAGGGGCGCTGGTATCATCCTGCGGGACTACGACGCCGCGGACCGGGCCGGGCTTGCTATGGCGCTGGCCGCCACGTGCCGGCGGCGCGGCCTGCTGTTGCTGGTTGCGGGCGACGAGCGTCTCGCCGCCGCTGTCGGCGCGGACGGCTTGCATCTGCCCGAATGGCAGGCGACTCGCATTGTGGTTATCCGGCAGCGTCATCCGTCGTGGCTGATCACGGCCGCGGTCCACGGAAAGATCGCATTGCGGCGTGCCGCGCTCGCCGGCGCGGACGCCGCGTTCCTGTCGCCGGTGTTCCCGACTCGCAGCCATCCGGGCGCGCCGCATCTGGGCACCGTGCGCTTCGCCGCGCTGGTCCGTTCGACCGACATGCCGGTCTATGCGCTGGGCGGTGTGGACGGAGGGAACGTTTCCCAGCTTCGGTCCGCCGGAATCGCCGGGGTCGCGGCTATTGGTGCGGTTGCCGGTCCATGAAATCCTGTCATCCCGGCGAAAGCCCGGACCCAGACGGGGAAGGGCTTCGCCCTATGATCCCTGGGTCCCTTCGCCGGGATGACAATATTGAATTGAGGGAATTGGAGGCCTCAGAACCCGAAGCTGGTGCCGACGTAGAAGCTGCCGCCCATGCCGTCGAGGGCGGTGTCGCGGAACACCGTGCGCGAGTCGAAGAACTTCAGGCGGCCGAGCAGATGGATGCCCGGGCGCAGTTCGTAGGCGGCGCCGATCTCGACGCTGTAGAGCTGGTCGATATCGGACATCTGCAGCAGGCTGAGCGGATTGCGGTCGGCGAAGTAGCCGCCGACGGCGACGCTGGTCACCCAGCTGCCGAAATTGTAGCTCACGCCCAGGTCGTAGCTTTCGTAGCCGGGCGCGTCCTCGGCGGTGCCGCGCAGATAGGACGCGGCCAGCGTGAAGCCGCGGTAGCCCATGTTGACGCCCACATTGTAGGCCGACTCGGGATGGGCGAAGGGCGGCACGCTGGTATAGGCCAGGCTGGCGCCGTCGTACCCGGTGCTCATGGCCGCCGAGCTCAGATAGACCTCGAAACCACGCTCGGCCGGATCGAGGCCCAGCGGGTCGTCGGCCGAATAGCCGGTGGCGTAGCCGATGCGCAGGCCCGCATAGCGCGGCACCATGGCCTGCGGATCACGCAGCATGGCGACGGTCAGCGGCTTACTGAGATTGACTGCGGCCGACCTGGCGAACAGCGCCCGGTCGTCGAAGCCGGTGCGCGTCATGGCGGTCGTCGCCGGCGACCCGAACGGCCCTTGCACGGCGCCGGCCGAGAACGCCGGCATGGTGCCGATATCCGCCTGGAACGACAGGCGGCTGGCCTCGCGCAGTTCGATCTTGTCGGATTCGTCGAGCTTGATGTCGGCGCCGATGCGCATGCCGTCGAGCTTGGGCTTGGCCTGCAGGTGGAACAGGCTATTGTCGGTGCCGGGCGCGGGCGTGGTGATCGTCGCGGCGGTGCCGGCCTTGTCCTTGGCCAGCGACTGCCAAGGCTGCGGCGCCGGGCGTGTCGGCTCGAGCAGCTGGAGGTCGCCGCCGTCAATGAACTGGATGGACTCCTGCGCGACCGCCTGGTGCCCGAAGGCCAGCGCCATCACCGATACCAATGCACTTCGAACGAGCCGCCCCATCTTGTCCGCGACACCATCCCCTTTCGGGAAGGGCCGCGCTCCTTGTTCGTTTCCTCTGCGTGGACGCGCGGTCACATAGACCAAATTCGCCCAACTCTCAACATGTCTGGACTTGATCTCTATATATTCCACTCCAACCTCCTCGGCAAATCAAGAAGACTCACAGGGGACGGCCCTGAAAACATGGACGGTTTCATGGTTATCCACAGCGAATCGGACTGGATGGGCCGCCATGGCCCCGGAACGCGGAGCCTGCCGCCCTCAAACCGGTTGTTCTATCGGCGGCGCGGCCTGTATAAAGTCCCGGCGGCGCGCCCCGCGACCCCTTCACCAAACTGAGGCGAACAGATGCCGAGGATAGCGTTTCGAGTCATCGTGCTGGCGGGCCTGACCGCCCTGGCCGCGTGCGGCGGCGGCAGCAAGGAAGTGGCCGACCGCTACCGGCCGGTCCAGCTCGATCAGGCCGCCGACATGCGGGTCAACGGCTATCTCTGGCAGGCGGCGCTCGAAACCCTTCACTTCATGCCGATCGTCTCGACCGATGCCACCGGCGGCGTCATCGTCACCGACTGGTACACCGACCCGTCGGCGCCCAACGAGCGGGTGAAGATGCGCATCGCGGTGATGGATCCACGCCTGCGCGCCGACGCGCTGAAGGTGGCGATCAACCGCCAGGCCAAGGACCGCAGCGGCGAGTGGGTGGAGCAGCCCGTGCAGCAGGCCACCGTCGCCGGCGTCGAGGACGCCATCCTGGTCCGGGCCCGGCAAATCCGCATCGGCACCGTGACCGAAAAAGAGGACTAGTTTCCCAATCAAGAATCAGGGTCATGAGCCGCTATAACGCCAAGGCCGCCGAGCGGAAGTGGCAGGACATCTGGGCGGAGCGCGACAGCTTCGCCACCCGCGAGGACGCGGACAGGCCCAGCTACTACGTGCTGGAGATGTTCCCCTATCCGTCGGGCCGCATCCATATGGGCCACGTCCGCAACTACACCATGGGCGACGTGGTCGCCCGCTACAAGCGCGCCCGCGGCTTCAACGTGCTGCATCCCATGGGCTGGGACGCCTTCGGCATGCCGGCGGAGAATGCCGCCATGGAACGCAAGGTGCACCCGGCGGCCTGGACCTATCAGAACATCGACACCATGCGCGGCCAGCTCAAGAGCCTGGGCCTGGCCATCGACTGGAGCCGCGAGTTCGCCACCTGCAGCCCGGACTACTATGCCCACGAGCAGGCGCTGTTCCTGACGTTCCTGGAGAACGGGCTGGTCGAGCGCAAGGAAAGCTACGTCAACTGGGATCCCGTCGACCACACGGTGCTGGCCAACGAGCAGGTGATCGACGGCAAGGGCTGGCGCTCCGGCGCGCCCGTCGAGCGCCGCAAGCTGTCCCAATGGTTCTTCAGGATCACCGACTTCGCCGAGGACCTGCTGGCCGGTCTCGACACCCTGGACCGCTGGCCCGAGAAGGTGCGCATCATGCAGCGCAACTGGATCGGCCGGTCGGAAGGCGCCCGCGTCCACTTCCGCATCGCCGGGACCAACGAGGCGATCGAGGTCTACACCACAAGGCCCGACACCCTGTTCGGCGCCAGCTTCTGCGCCATCGCCGCCGACCATCCGGTCGCCCAGCAGGTGGCGAAAGGAAACGCCGAGGCGGCCGCCTTCATCGAGGCCTGCAAGCGCACCGGCACCAGCGAGGCCGAGATCGAGACCGCCGAGAAGATGGGCTTCGACACCGGCCTTCGGGTCACGCACCCGTTCGACCCTGACTGGACCCTGCCGGTCTACATCGCCAATTTCGTGCTGATGGAATACGGCACCGGCGCCATCTTCGGCTGTCCGGCTCACGACCAGCGCGACCTGGATTTCGCCCGCAAATACGGCCTGCCCGTGACGCCCGTCGTGTTCCCCGACGGCGAGACGCCGGACAGCTTCAGCGTCGCCGACAAGGCGTTCACCGAAGACGGGCGGCTGGGCAATTCGCGCTTCATGGACGGCCTGTCCGTGCCCGAGGCCAAGAAGCGCGTGCTCGACGAGCTGGAGCGGCTGAATGCCGGCACCCGCGAGGTGAACTACCGGCTGCGCGACTGGGGCGTGTCGCGTCAGCGCTACTGGGGCTGCCCGATTCCGGTGATCCATTGCGGCGACTGTGGCGTGGTGCCTGTGCCGCGCGACCAGCTTCCCGTGCTGCTGCCCGACGACGTCACCTTCGACGTGCCGGGCAATCCGCTGGAGCGGCATCCAACCTGGAAACACGTGGACTGCCCGTCTTGCGGCAGCGCGGCGCGGCGCGAGACCGACACCTGCGACACCTTTGTCGATTCGTCGTGGTACTTCCTGCGCTTCTGCGGGCTGGATCCGGACCAGCCGCTGGACCGCGAGGCCGTCGACCGCTGGATGCCCGTCGACCAGTATATCGGCGGCGTCGAGCACGCGGTGCTGCACCTGCTGTATGCCCGGTTCTTCACCCGCGCGCTGGAGAGATGCGGCATGGTGTCGCTGGCCGAGCCGTTCCAAGGCCTGTTCACCCAGGGCATGGTCAACCACGAGACCTACAAGGGTCCGGACGGCAAGTGGCTGTCACCCGAGGAGATCGTGCGGGCCGGTGACGGACTGGTGACGCGGGACGGCCAGCCGGTGGTCGTCGGACGCTCGGAGAAGATGAGCAAGTCCAGGAAGAACACGGTCGATCCCACGGACATCATCGAGACCTACGGCGCCGACACGGCGCGCTGGTACATGCTGTCAGACAGCCCGCCCGAGCGCGATCTGGACTGGTCGGAAAGCGGCATCGAGGGCGCGTGGCGCCACGCGCAGCGGGTCTGGCGGCTGGTGAGCGAGGCGGTGGGCCTGCCCGGCGCGGGAACGCCGGCACCCGACGGTCCGAGCGACGGCGCCGTGGCGCTGCGCCGGTCGACCCACAAGGCGATCAAGGCGGTGACCGACGGCATCGACAATTTCCGGTTCAACACCGCGGTCGCGCAGATATACGAATTGGCCAATGCGATCAATGGCTTCAAGCCGGCGGGTCCGGCCGACGGCTGGGCGCTGCGCGAGGCGCTGGAGACGCTGGTGCGGCTGTCCGAGCCGATGATGCCGCATCTGGCCGAAGAAGCCTGGGCCGAGCTGGGCCACACCGCACCGCTGTTCGAGACCGTCTGGCCCGAGGCCGATCCGACGCTACTGGCGCAGGACTCGGTGACGCTGGGCGTCCAGGTGGGCGGCAAGTTACGCGACACGATCACCGTGCCGCTGAACGCCGACCAGGCCGCCTGCACGGCTATCGCCTACGCATCCGTCAAGGTGCGGGCAGCGATGGAGGGGAAGGAAGCCCGGAAAGTGATCCACGTTCCCAATCGTATCCTGAACATCGTAGTCTGACGGAATGCGCCGCGCCGCCGTCATTCTGATGCTCTCCCTCGCCCTGCCGGGCTGCGGCTTCAAGCCCATGTATGGTGCGGGCGCCACCGCGACGTCCGCTTCGGTCATGGACAAGATGGCGAGCATCGACATCCGGCCGATTCCCGACCGTCTTGGGCAGGTGGTCCGCAACGAGCTGGTCGATGCCGTCACGCCGGGCGGGAAGTCCGGCGCGCCGGTCTACGAGCTGGCGCTGAAGGTGGGCGAGGAGCGCGAGGACGTCGCCATCCGCCAGAACGCCTCGGCGACCCGCGCCAATTACCGCATGAGCGCCAGGTTCGAACTGCGCGAGCTCGCCACCGACAAGGTGGTGCTGACCGGCACCACCTGGGCCGAGACCGCCTTCGACATCGTGCAGCAGGACTATCCCACCGTCATCGCCCAGCAGAACGCGCAGGAGAAGCTCGCCGCCGAGCTGGCCGAGGAGATCAAGACCCGCATCGCGGTGTTCTTCGACAAGGGCAAGTAGGCGGATTAAGTCGATCCGTGGTATGCTGGTTGCTCATGACCCACTATGGTTTGCGCCTTCCGTGATCACCCGCGCTCTGGATCAGCGTACCCCTCACCCTGGCCCTCTCCCACAAGGGGAGAGGGGATTCTACCGGTGCACGGCATCGAGCCCTTCTCCCCTTGTGGGAGAAGGTGGCGCGAAGCGCCGGATGAGGGGTGCCACATGGCCGGAAGGTGCCGGCACATGAAATTCACGCCCGCCCAACTCAAGCGTTTCACCGACAGACCGGACGCGCAGCTTCGCGCCATCCTGATCTTCGGCGCCGACGAGGGGCTGGTGCGCGAGCGGACGGCAACCGTCGCCGCCGCCATCGTCGACGACCCGAAGGATCCGTTCCGCGTCGCCGACCTGGACGCCGCGACGCTGCTGGCCGATCCGGCGCGCCTCGCCGATGAGGCGGCCGCCATCTCCATGCTCGGCGGGCGGCGGCTGGTAAAGGTTGGCCGCGCCGGCGACCGGCATTCGGGCCTGTTCAAGGAATTCCTTGCCGCGCCGCCGGGCGACGGCTTCGTTCTGGTGACCGGCGACGACCTGGGCCGGCAGAGCAGCCTGCGCAAGGCGTTCGAGGACGCGCCCAACGCGGCGGCTCTCGAATGCGGCTACGACAGCGCCGAGACCATCGACAGCCTGATCGACCAGGCGTTGGCCGGGCAGGGGTTGATCGTCAGCGAGGAGGCACGGCTGCATCTGCGCGCCAGCCTGGGCGGCGACCGCATGATCAGCCGCCAGGAACTGGACAAGCTGGCGCTGTACAAGCTGGGGGGCGACGGCGTGGTCAGCGTCGAGGATGCCCGCGCTTGTGTCGGCGACAGCTCGGCCGAGGCGTTCGACGCGGTCGGCAAGGCCGCGGCGCGCGGCGACATGAAGGCGTTGATCGCGGCACTCGCCAAGGCCGAGGAGACGGGCGAGAGCGCCGTCGGCCTGCTGCGGCTCACGGCGCGGCGCATGCAGCGGCTGCATCTGGTCGCCAGCCTGGCCGAGCGCGGCACCCCGCTCGACGCCGCTTTCAGGATGCTCAAGCCGCCCGCCTTCCAGAGCGAGGGCAACGAGATGCGCCAGTTGCTGGGCCGCTGGACAACGAGAAAGCTGGCGACGGCGCTGGCCCTGCTGCTCGAGGCCGAAATGGCCTGCAAGACCACTGGCATGCCCGCCGAGGCCATCACCGCCCGCGCCATGATGCGCCTGGTCGCCGCGGCGCGGGCGTAGGTTTTCGGGGCACCGAATTCTTTACATAACTATGATTCAAACATTCACGGGTGAATCTTGGGGACGGAGTAAAAAACTTCCGTCATTGCGAGCCGCATAGCGGCGCGGCAACCCAGAAGCAGCGGCGCAGCTCGACCCAACGACTAGGTTGCCGCGTCGGCTTCGCCTCCTCGCAATGACGATCAAGGAGAATAGTTAAGCAAGTAGAACAGCTTACCGCTTCGCGGCCAGCCTCGTCGTCACGTCCTCGAGCTGGTCGAGGGTGCCGTATTTGATCACCACGGAACCGCCTGGACCCTTGTGATCGACAGTAACCCGCAGCCCCAGCGCCTCGGAAAGCTGTTTCTCCAGCGCCCGCGTATCCGCGTCCTTCATGGGCCGGACCGGGCCACGCCCCTTCGAGCGCGGTGCCTCGCGGGCCAGATCCTCGGCCTGGCGGACGTTGAGACCGCGGGCGACGATCTCCTGCGCCAGCCACTCGGCGTTGTCGGAGGTCACCAGCGCGCGGGCGTGGCCCATGGACAGCGCGCCGTTGTCGAGCAGCGCCTGCACCTTCTCGGGCAGGCTCAGCAGGCGGACCATGTTGGCCACATGCGGCCGGCTCTTGCCGACGACCTCGGCCACGTCCTGCTGGTTGTGGCCGAACTCGTCGATCAGCCGCCGGTAGCCGCGCGCCTCGTCGATCGGCGACAGGTCCTGGCGCTGCACGTTCTCGACGATGGCGATCTCCAGCGACTCGTCGTCGGACAGCGTCTTCTCGATCACCGGCACGGCATGCAGCCGCGCCCGTTGGGCGGCGCGCCAGCGGCGCTCGCCGGCGACGATCTCGTATTCGCCCGGCCGCGACGACGACGGACGCACCAGAATCGGTTGCAGGATACCGCGCGCCTTGATCGACGTGGCCAGGTCCTCGATCGCCGCCTCGTCGAACCGGGTGCGCGGCTGGTAGCGGTTGGGATGCAGCTTCTCGATCGGCAGCTCGCGCGCGCCGCGCGGCGCGGCGTCGGCCGCCGGATCGTCGCCCAGCAGGGCAGACAGGCCCCGGCCAAGCCCGCCTGGGCGGCGTTTCGCGATCTTGTCGTCCTGTGCCATGCCGGTCTAATTCCTTGATATCACGCGGGAACCAGTTTCTTTTCGCGCTTCAGCAGCTCCGAGGCCAGCTTGATGTAGGCCATGCTGCCGGGACAGCGCATGTCATAGACGAGGGCCGGCTTGCCGTGGCTGGGCGCCTCCGACAGCCGCACATTGCGCGGAATTACGGTCTTGAACACCGCGTCGCCCATGAAGTCGCGCACGTCGTCCTCCACCTGGCTCGACAGCCGGTTGCGCCGGTCATACATGGTCAAGACGATGCCTTCGAGGCGAAGGTCCGGATTGAATGCGCCCCGCACCCGCTCGATGGTCTTCATCAGCAGGCTGAGGCCTTCCAGCGCGAAGAATTCGGTCTGCAACGGCACCAGCACCGTGTCGGCCGCCACCAGGGCGTTGAGGGTCAGCAGGCCAAGCGAGGGCGGCGAATCGATCAGCACGTAATCGAAGGCGTCGAGCGCTTCGCCCGACTCGCCGTCTCGCAGCGACTGGCGCAGCCGCTGGGCGCGCTCCTCGGCGCTGACCAATTCCAGCTCGGCGCCCGCCAGATCGACCGTGGAGCAGACCAGCTTCAGGCCCGGGATCGCCGTCTGGATCAGCGCCTCGCCCAGATCGTGGTCGCGCATCAGCACATCGTAGATGCTGACCTTGCGCGCCGCCCGGTTGATGCCCAGGCCGGTGCTCGCGTTCCCCTGCGGGTCCAGGTCGATCATCAGCACCGACTTGCGGATCGCCGCCAGCGCCGTCGCCAGGTTGATCGCCGTCGTGGTCTTGCCGACGCCGCCCTTCTGGTTGGCCACGGCGATGATCCGGCCGCCGTGCCGCTTCCTGCGCTTGCCGTCAATGCCCAGGGACAGCACGGGCAATATCCTGAAGTTGAATGACTTTCGCCTCGGGGTCCGTGGCGCTGGAGAAGGTTTCGGCGCGGAAACTCCACTGCCCGCGCGCCTCGGCCAACTCGGACCCGGCGTCCCGCCCCTTGAGGAAGAACGCGCTGCCGCCCGCCGCCAAAAGCGGCGCGGCGTAGCCGAGCAACTTGCCGAGTGGCGCCAATGCGCGTGCCGTGACGATGTCCGCGATGACGCCCTCCATTGCTTCGAGACGCGACGGGAGCAGCTTAACAGAAACCCCGGTGACGCGGGCGGCTTCTTGCAGAAAAACCAGCTTCTTCCGGTCACTGTCGATCAGCGTCCAGCCGCCCACGCCCATGATCGCCAGCACCATCCCCGGAAAACCCGCGCCGGTACCGATGTCGGCGCAGCGCGGTGCCGGATTCGCCGCCAGGATCAGCGGCGCAAGCTGGGCCGAATCGAGGAAATGACGCCGCCAGAGCTCGGGCAGCGTGGCGGACGACACCAGATTGTGGGAACGCTGCCACTTCACCAGCAGCGCCGCATAGGCTTCCAGTCTATCTAATGTTTCACGTGAAACATCGGTCGCGCGCCGGAACGCGGCGGAATCGAACCCTTCGCTCACGCCCGCCGCTTCTGCCGCTCGCCGGACCGGCGCACATGACCAAGCAAGGCAGTCAACGCCGCCGGGGTCACGCCGGAGATGCGCGCCGCAGCACCGAGGGTCGCTGGACGGGCACGGATCAGCTTGTCGCGGACCTCGTTGGACAGCCCACCGATGGCCGCGTAATCGAGATCGGCGGGCAGCACCAGCGACTCGTCCTTGCGGAACGCCACCACGTCCGCGTCCTGCCTGTCCATGTAGCTGGCATAGCGTCCATCGATCTCCAGCTGCTCGCGGACGGCAGGCGAAAATCGCAGCAATTCCGGCCAGATGGCGGCGAGGCGATCGATCGTGACCTCCGGATAGGCAAGCAGTTCATGCACCGGCCGCCGCTTGCCGTCATGGTTGATGACGATGCCATGCATCGCAGCCTCGTTCGGCGTCAACGCCAAGGCACGGGCCAACGCGCGAGCCTCCGCCAGTTCAGCCGTCTTCATGGCGAACGCTTCGGCGCGCTCCGAACCGACACAGCCAAGGTCGATGCCGCGCCGTGTGAGCCGCTGGTCGGCGTTGTCGGCGCGCAGGCGCAGCCGGTACTCGGCGCGCGAGGTGAACATGCGGTATGGCTCCTGGGTACCGCGCGTCACCAGGTCGTCGATCATCACGCCGATATAGGCCTCGGCCCGGTCGAGCACCACGGCCTCCGAGCCGCCGGCAGACAGCGCGGCATTCAGCCCGGCCATCAGGCCCTGCGCCGCGGCTTCCTCATAACCGGTGGTGCCGTTGATCTGGCCGGCAAAATAAAGCCCTGAAACCTTTCGTGTTTCCAGGGTCGGGCGCAGTTCGCGCGGGTCGACGAAATCATATTCGATGGCATAACCCGGCTGCAGCATCACCGCATGCTCCAGCCCCGGAATGGTCTGCAGCATCTCGGCCTGAACCTCCCGGGGCAGGGACGTCGAGATGCCGTTGGGATAGACCGTATTGTCGTCGAGGCCTTCCGGCTCCAGGAAGATCTGGTGCCGGTCGCGCTCGCCGAAGCGCACCACCTTGTCCTCGATGGATGGGCAATAGCGCGGGCCGCTCGATTCGATCTGACCCGAATACATCGGTGCCCGGTGCAGGTTGGCGCGGATCAGCGCATGGGTCGCCGCGTTGGTATAGGTGATGTGGCAGTTCACCTGCGGCGTGGTGATGGCCCCGGTGAGGAACGAGAACGGCACCGGCGGATCGTCGCCGGGCTGCGCTTCCAGGCTCGCCCAGTCGATGGTGCGACCGTCGAGCCGCGCCGGCGTGCCGGTCTTCAGCCGTCCCACCGCGAAACCCCGGCGCCGCAGCGTCGCCGACAGGCCCAGCGACGGCGCCTCGCCGATACGGCCGCCGGCGGTCTGCTGGTCGCCCATGTGGATGATGCCGCTGAGGAAGGTGCCGGTGGTTAGGATCACCCGGCCGGCGCGGATTTCCATGCCGCCGCCGGTGACGATCCCTCCGACAAGCGCGGTCGCATCACCGCTCGCCGTAAGTTCTTGCAGAATCAGGTCTTCCACCGCGCCGGCCATCACCGTCAGGTTGGGCGTGGCGAGCAGCAGCGCCTGCATGGCGTTGCGGTAAAGCTTGCGGTCGGCCTGGGCGCGCGGGCCGCGAACGGCAGGGCCCTTGCCGCGGTTGAGCAGCCGGAACTGGATGCCGGCCGCATCCGCCACCCGGCCCATGGCGCCATCGAGCGCGTCGATCTCGCGCACCAGATGGCCCTTGCCTAGGCCGCCGATGGCCGGGTTGCACGACATCTGGCCGATGGTCTCGATCTTGTGCGTGAGCAGCAGCGTGCGCGCGCCGACCCGCGCCGAGGCGGCCGCCGCCTCGCACCCCGCATGACCACCGCCGATGACGATAACGTCGTACATGCCTGCTCCGATTTGCGCGCAATCTATGCGCGCGGCGGCTTCAGGGCAAGGGACAGGGATGTTTCACGTGAAACATTGCTTTGACCGCGTCAGGAACCAGATGCCAATCTCCCCCTTTACCGTATCCCTGAGCTTGTCGAAGGGCATTGCACGAGCGCTGGTGCAATGCCCTTCGACAAGCTCAGGGACACGGATGAGTAGGAGCGCCGCTCATGCAAGAAGGGCTCACTTGCCGATGCAGAACTCGCCGAACACCACGTCGAGGATGTCCTCGACGTCGACGCGGCCAGTGATGCGGCCCAGCGCACGGGCCGCGAGGCGGACGTCCTCGGCGACAAGCTCGGGTTCCAGGTCACCCGCCACACCAGCGCACGCCCGGTCCAAATGAGCCGCCGCATCCTCCAGCGCGCGGCGATGGCGCGACCGCGTCAGGCTGGGCGTGTCGCGCAGGCCCATCATGGCGACGACCCTTTGCTCCAACGCCGCCAGCAGTGTGTCGATGCCTTCGCCGGTGCGCACCGAGATCAGGAACACGCCGGGCATCGGCGAGGGGCGTGAGACATCCACCTTGTTGATGACGACCAGAGCGTCCGGCTGGACGGCGCCGACACCCTCGCCGGCCTCGTGCACATTCAGCCGCAGATCCGCTGTCTCGGCGCGGGCGCGCGCCCGGCGCACGCCCTCCCGCTCAATGACATCATCCGAGTCCCGCAATCCGGCGGTATCGACCAGCGTCACCGGATAACCGCCGAGGTCCAAGCGCACCTCGACGGCATCTCGCGTGGTGCCGGCGATCTCCGAGACGATGGCCACGTCGCGCCGCGCCAACGCATTGAGAAGACTGGATTTTCCTACATTCGGCGCGCCGGTGATGACGACCTGGAAGCCGTCCCGCAACGCCTCACCGCGCCGGTCGTCGGCCAGATGCGCGCGGATGTCCGCGGTCAGCGGCTCGAGCGCCGGCAGAACCCGGACCGCGAGGCCACCGGGCAGATCCTCGTCGGGGAAATCCAGGTCGGCCTCGAGAAAGGCGAGCGCCCGGATCAGGTCGCCGCGCCAGCCCTCATAGACCGCGCCCAGCGCGCCGTCCATCTGCCGCAGCGCCTGGATGCGCTGCGCCTCGGTCTCGGCGTTGACCAGGTCGGCGATGCCCTCGGCCTCGGTCAGGTCCAGCTTGCCGTGCTCGAACGCCCTGCGGCTGAACTCGCCCGGCTCGGCCGGCAGCAACCCGAGCCCGTCGAGCGCCGCGACCATGGCCGAAATAACCGCCGGGCCACCATGCAGGTGCAGCTCGGCCACGTCCTCACCGGTGAAGCTGGCCGGCGCCGGAAACCAGAGGGCAAGGCCCCGGTCGATGACGACGCCGGTTTCCGGATCGGTGAACGAGCGCAGCGCCGCCTGCCGCGCGGGTGGGACGTCCTTGCCGGTGAGGCTGGCAAGCGCCGTGCCGGCGTCCTCGCCCGACAGCCGCATCACAGCGACGCCGGCACGGCCCTTCGCCGACGCCAGCGCGTAGATCGTGGTCATTTTTCGGTGGGTTCGGAGAGCGGGGTCTGGTCAGGCCGCAGCATCAGCCGCTCGACCCGCTCGCCCCTGAGCAGGTGCCGCTCCAGGATCTCGTCCAGATCGGCCGTGG
The DNA here is from genome assembly GCA_022844405.1 of Sphingomonadales bacterium. Taxonomy (GTDB): domain Bacteria; phylum Pseudomonadota; class Alphaproteobacteria; order SMXS01; family SMXS01; genus RI-34. The sequence continues at coordinate 89,794 of JALHLV010000010.1, forward strand.
TGTCGTAGTGGTACCAGACGCCTTCGGGGTAGATCACCATGGTCGGCCCCAGCTCGCAGCGGTCCAGGCACAGGCTGGCGTTGATCCGAACGCCCTTGATCTTCAGTTCCTTGGCGCGCTTCTTCATATAGTCGCGCAGCGGCTCCGAGCCCTTGGCCTTGCACGAGCCGCGCGGATGGCCCTCCGGCCGCTCATTGGTGCAGCAGAACACGTGTCCGGCGAAGTACAGCGGCGGGTCTTTCGGCATAACCTATTTGGTTTCCTTGTCTTTTTCCGTCTTGTTGCGGGCGCCGCCGGTCGCCATGCGCCAGAACAGACCCTGCATCTCCTCCAGCCCGGGAATGCCGGTGGGGAAAAACGCCTTCATCATCGCCTCGGGTCCCAGCGTATCGATGGTTTTCTGCACCTGGCCCTGCATCTTGTCCATCATGGCGTCCTGGAACGGCTTGACGTCCGGCAGGCCGAGGAAGGTTCTGGCTTCCTCGGGGGTGCAGTCTATGTCTATCGTCACCTTCATCGGCGTAACCTCTCGCGGCTGACAGGGCGGGTGGTCCAGACCGAAACCGTACACCAATCGGTCCCGGAAACCCAATGACCCGCAATCTGCTCGACCAGGAAACCAGCCCCTACCTGCTGCAACACAAGGACAATCCGGTGCACTGGCGGCCATGGGGTCCGGCGGCGCTGGCCGAGGCGCGGGCGGCCGGCAAGCCGATCCTGCTGTCGATCGGCTATGCGGCGTGCCACTGGTGCCATGTGATGGCCCATGAAAGCTTCGAGAACCCGGCGATCGCCGCGGTGATGAACGACCTGTTCGTCAGCATCAAGGTGGACCGCGAGGAACGGCCCGACATCGACGCCATCTACATGTCGGCGCTCCACCTGCTGGGGGCGCAGGGCGGCTGGCCGCTGACCATGTTCCTGACACCAGACGGCGAGCCGTTCTGGGGCGGCACCTATTTCCCGCCGGAATCGCGGTGGGGACAGCCCGGGTTCGTCGATATCATGAAGCGGATCGACCAGGTCTGGCGCGAGGAACGCGAGACCGTCGACCAGAACCGCGTGGCGCTGGTCCAGCGCCTCGGCCTGATGTCGGCGGGCGCGGGAGACGGCGGCACGCTGCGGCCGGATTCGGTCGAACAACTCGCCGCCAGGCTGATCAACAGCGTCGATTTCGCCCGCGGTGGCCTGTCCGGCACCCCGAAATTCCCCAATCCGCCGATCTTCCGGCTGTTCTGGCTGGCCTACCGCAAGACCGGCGAGCCCAGCTACAAGCGCGCCGTCGACCTGCTCCTCGACCGCACGTCGGAAGGCGGCATCTACGACCACATCGGCGGCGGCTATGCCCGCTATTCGGTCGACGACCGCTGGCTGGTGCCGCATTTCGAAAAGATGCTCTACGACAACGCCCAGATCGTCGAGCTGCTGACCCAGGCCTGGCTCGACGACCGCAACCCGCTGTTCGAGCAACGCCTGCGCGAGACCATCGGCTGGGTGGCGCGGGAGATGATCGCCGAAAACGGCGCCTTCGCCGCCAGCCAGGACGCCGACAGCGAGGGCGAGGAGGGCAAGTTCTACGTCTGGTCGGCCGCCGAGCTGCAGGAATGCCTCGGCACCAACGCCGACCTGTTCGCGCAAATCTACGACGTCACGCCGCGCGGCAATTTCGAGGGCCACACCATTCTCAACCGGCTGCACCTCCGCCAGAAGCCGGATGACGAGACCGAAACGCTGATGACCGAGATTCGCGGCCTGCTGTTCAAGCTGCGCCACGCCCGCGTCCATCCCGGCTGGGACGACAAGGTGCTGGCCGACTGGAACGGGCTGATGATCGCGGCGCTCGCCGGGGCGGCGACGGCGTTCGACGAACCGGACTGGCTGGCGCTGGCCGAGACGGCGTTCGCCGCGGTGATCCACGACCAGACCCGCATGGATTCGGCGGGAAACAGCCGTTTGCTGCACTCTTACCGCGCAGCAAAAGCGCAGCATGAAGGCATGCTCGACGACTACGCCAACATGGCCCGCGCCGCGCTCGCGCTGCATGAAGCGACGGGGAAGGCGGCCTATCTGCACCACGCCGAAGCCTGGGCACGCACGCTCGGCGCGCGCTTTTGGGACGACGAGAGCGGCGGCTACTTCTTCACTGCCGACGATGCCGAGGCGCTGATCGTCCGCTCGCGCAACGCCACCGACAACGCCGTGCCAGCCGGCAACGGTGTCATGGTCGAGGTGCTGGCGCGGCTGGCGCTGCTCACCGGCGACGACGCCTGGCGCGAGAGGGCAGAGCAACTCGTCTCGGCCTTCGCGTCCGCCGTCGCCGGCCAGGCGCCGTCCCACGCCACGCTGCTGTGCGGCTTCGACCTGCTGCTGGGCGCCGACCAGACCGTCATCGTCGGCGACCGCGGTGAGCCGGATACACAGGCCATGCTGCAGGCGGTATTCGAGGTGTCGCAGCCCAACCGGGTGCTGCAGGTCGTTGCCGATGGCGCGGCGCTGCCGCCCGGGCATCCGGCCAGCGGCAAGACCCAAGTGGGTGGCAAGGCGACCGCCTACATCTGTCACGGCCAGACCTGCTCGCTGCCCATCACCGATCCATCGGCATTGCGCGACATACTGAACAGGACCGCGCCATGACCCAGCTTTCCCTGCACAGCCCGCTGGGCGACCTGACGGTCAGCGAGGACGAGGGCGCCATCGTGTCGGTCGACTGGGGCTGGGGCGCCATGCAGACCGAAACGCCGCTGCTGCTGGCAGCCAAACGCCAGCTCGAGCGCTATTTCGACGGCGACCTCAAACGGTTCGACCTGCCGCTGCGGCCCTACGGGACCAAATTCAAGAAGCAGGTTTGGGACGCCATGCTCCGGATTCCCTATGGCGACACCGCGACTTACGGAAAGATCGCCGCCGCCGTCGGTTCGCCGGCGCGGGCGGTCGGCGGCGCCTGCGGCGCCAATCCCATCCCGATCATCATACCCTGCCACCGCGTCCTCGCCGCCGGCGGCGGGCTCGGCGGTTACTCCGGCGACGGCGGCACCGAGACCAAAGTGTTCCTGCTGCGGCTCGAGGGCGCGCTGCTGTAGCCGCGCCAACAGCCTTGAGGCCCATTCCTCCTCCGACTAGAGTTCCTGCACCACCGGGCAGAGGAGAGCATCGATGAGCGAGATCAATATCCAGGCGACGGACGGCGGCGGCACCTTCATGGGTTACCTGGCCAAGCCGGCGGGCGGCAGGGGGCCGGGCATCGTCGTCATCCAGGAGATCTTCGGCGTCAATGGCTTCGTCCGCGAGACCGCCGACTGGCTGGCGTCGCAGGGTTATGTCGCGCTGGCGCCGGACCTGTTCTGGCGGCAGGAACCGGGCATCCAGCTCACCGACAAGACCGAGGCCGACTGGGCCAAGGCGTTCGAGCTGTTCAATGGCTTCAACATCGACAAGGGCATCGAGGACATCGGCGCCACCATCGACGCGCTGCGCAACATGGACGGCTGCACCGGCAAGGTCGGCGCCGTCGGCTATTGCCTGGGCGGCCTGCTGGCCTACCTGACCGCCGCGCGAACCAGCATCGACGCCGCGGTCGGTTATTACGGCGTGTCGATCAACGACCGGCTGTCCGAAGCCTCGGGCATCCGGAAGCCGCTGCTGCTGCATGTGGCGTCCGAGGACGGCTTCGTGCCGAAAGAGGCCCAGGCCGCCATGCATGCGGGCCTCGATTCCAATCCCCGGGTAACGCTGCACGACTATCCCGGCCGCGACCACGCCTTCGCCCGCACCGGCGGCGAGCACTACGACAAGCAGGACGCCGACCTGGCCAACAAGCGGACGCTGGATTTCTTCGCCGCCAACCTCCGCTAACGGCCGATCGAGGCCATCCGCCGCACGAAAATCGATTCGCCCGGCCGCGTCGGCGACATCGTTCAGTTGCATCGCGACGCGGAAGACCGCAAACATACCGGGTCAACCGTCATCCTGCCTTGACGAGCCGGCCTGACGTCCGCCCGATCCCTTCCAGGCCAGCAGGCCAATGAACCGCAGAACCGTGCCCAGCGTGTCTCCCTACCGGAACTTTACCCGCACCGAATGGTCGCGGCTGCGCGAGGACACGCCGCTCACCCTGTCGCCCGACGAACTCGACCGGCTGAAAGGCCTGAACGAGCCGATCTCCATGGACGAAGTGGTCGACATCTACTTGCCCATGTCGCGCCTGATCAACCTGCACTATGCCGCCTCGCAGCAGCTTTTCCGTGCCACAAACGAGTTCCTGGGCCTGGAAAAACGCAAGGTGCCCTACGTCATCGGCATGGCGGGCAGCGTCTCGGTGGGCAAGAGCACCACCGCCCGCATCCTGCGCACCCTGCTCAGCCGCTGGGCCGACCATCCCAAGGTGGATCTGGTGCCCACCGACGGCTTCCTGCTGCCCAACGCCGAGATGGAACGCCGCGGCATCATGAACCGCAAGGGTTTCCCCGAGAGCTACGACCTGCACGCCATGCTGGCGTTCATGGCCGACGTGAAGGGCGGCGAACGCGACGTCTCCGCGCCTACCTATTCGCATCTTGTCTACGACGTGCAGCCCGACAGGCGGCTGGTGGTCGACCGGCCGGACATCCTGATCGTCGAGGGCCTCAACGTGCTGCAGACCAGCCCGGCCGGCGCCGAGCCCATGCCCTATGTGTCGGATTTCTTCGATTTCTCGATCTATATCGATGCCAGCGAGGACGACCTGCTCAAATGGTACGTGGAGCGCTTCCTGCGGCTGCGCGAAACCGCGTTCCGCGACCCGCAGTCCTATTTCCACCGCTATGCGGTGCTGACCGAGAGCGAGGCGAGGGAAACCGCCACGTCGATCTGGGAGACCATCAACCTGGTCAATCTGCGCCGCAACATCCAGCCGACCCGCCAGCGCGCCGACCTGATCCTGCGCAAGGGCAGCGACCACACGATGGAATCGGTAGCGCTCAGGGGCGCGTAGACTCCGCACTCCCTCTATTGTCATCCCGGATTTATTCCGGGATCCGTCTCTACGCGAGCAAGATCATCAATGTTTTGCATCGATGTCGATGCGGACCCCTATGACGTATCCTGTGGAGGCACAGACCCCGGAATAAATCCGGGGTAACAACGAGGGTAGGGCAAAGGAATGAAAAAGGGGCGCTCGTGGCGCCCCTCACGTGCCTTTCCGAATCGCAGAAACCCTTACGTATTCATCGACTCGAAGAAGTCGGCGTTGTTCTTGCTGTCCTTGACCTTGCTGAGCAGGAACTCGATGGCGTCGACGGTGCCCATCGGGTTGAGGATACGGCGCAGCACCCACATCTTCGACAGAGTGCCCTTGTCGACCAGCAGTTCTTCCTTGCGGGTGCCGGACTTCAGGATGTCGATGGCCGGGAACACGCGCTTGTCCGAGACCTTGCGGTCCAGGATGATTTCCGAATTGCCGGTGCCCTTGAACTCTTCGAAGATCACCTCGTCCATGCGGCTGCCGGTGTCGATCAGCGCGGTGGCGATGATGGTCAGCGAGCCGCCTTCCTCGATGTTGCGGGCGGCGCCGAAGAAACGCTTGGGCCGCTGCAGGGCGTTGGCGTCCACGCCGCCGGTCAGCACCTTGCCCGACGACGGCACCACGGTGTTGTAGGCGCGCGCCAGGCGGGTGATCGAATCCAGCAGGATGACCACGTCGCGCTTGTGCTCGACGAGCCGCTTGGCCTTCTCGATGACCATTTCGGTGACCGCCACATGCCGGGTCGCCGGCTCGTCGAAGGTCGAGCTGATGACCTCGCCCTTCACCGAGCGGGCCATGTCGGTCACTTCCTCGGGCCGCTCGTCGATGAGCAGCACGATCAGGTAGACCTCGGGATGGTTGGCGGTGATCGAGTGGGCGATGTTCTGCAGCAGCACTGTCTTGCCGGTGCGCGGCGGCGCCACGACCAGGGCGCGCTGTCCCTTGCCCAGCGGCGAGATGATGTCGATGATCCGCGAGCTCATGTCGTCGCTCTTCGAATCGCCCTTGGCGTCGCTGCGGTCGAGCACCAGGCGCTCGTCGGGATAGAGCGGCGTGAGGTTGTCGAAGTTGACCTTGTGACGGGCCTTCTCCGTATCCTCGAAATTGATGGTGTTGACCTTGAGCAGCGCGAAATAGCGCTCGCTGTCCTTGGGCGCGCGGATCGGCCCCTCGATGGTGTCGCCGGTGCGCATGCCAAAGCGGCGGATCTGGGTGGGGCTGACATAGATGTCGTCCGGACCCGGCAGATAGTTGGCGTCCGGCGAGCGCAGGAAGCCAAAACCGTCCTGCAGCACCTCGAGCACGCCGACGCCGGTGATCTCTTCACCCTGGAAGGCAAGCTGCTTGAGGATCGCAAACATCATGTCCTGTTTGCGCATGTTCGAGGCGTTCTCGATTTCGAGCTCTTCGGCGAACGCCAGCAAGTCAGGCGGAGACTTGCCCTTAAGTTCTTGTAGATTCATCGGAATATCCGATTACCTTCTGGAAGGATGGAACTGTTGCGACCGATCCGGGAATAAGCGGCGAACATCCGCTCACTGTGTCCCACCGTTCGGTCGTACTGGTTCTTGTGGAGAAGTTTTTCCGAAGAGACCCCGGAAAGGGGTGTGACAGCGCGTGTTACTGCCGTGGGATATGGGCACAATGGCCAATGGTTCAAGCCTTGTCCAGCAAAAATGGAGAGTCCGGAAAAGGACTTGCGGCCGGTGTCACGAGCGGCTGCCGACGACCACAAGCAGGACGATGGCGATCATCAGCACGGTGGGAATCTCGTTCATCACCCGGTAGTAGCGGGCGGTCCGGGCGCGCTGATCTTCCCGGAAACGGCGCACATGGCCCACCATGACGCCGTGAACCGCACCCAGCAGCAGCACCAGCGCCAGCTTGGCATGCATCCAGCCATGCTTGAAATGCACCCAGTCCCCGGCCCACAGCAGCAGCACGCCCAGAACGACGGTGGCGATCATGGCCGGGTTGATGATCGCCTTCAGCAGCCGGCGCTCCATGACCTTGAAGATTTCCGACGCCTCGGACCCAGGCATGGTGCCCGAGTGATAGACGAACAACCGCGGCAGGTAGAGCATGCCGGCCATCCAGGCAATCATCGCGATGATGTGCGCGGCAAGAAGCCAGGGTTGGATATCGGCCAGAAACAGGGTCATCTCACAAAGTCTCCGTGGATCAGCTGGTGCGCCAGTCCCTGATCAGATCGGACAGGGCCGCCACATGCTCGGGCGGAGTCTGCGGCACGATGCCATGGCCCAGGTTGAAGATGAAGGGGCCATAGGACAGCGCCTCAAGAATGTGCCGTGCCTGATCCTCCATGACCCGGCCGCCGGCGACGACCGCCAGCGGGTCCAGATTCCCCTGCACGGCAACCGTGGCCTGCAGCGTGCTCGCCGCCCAGCGCGGCGGCATGGTCGTATCGATCCCGACGCCGTCGATGCCCGTGGCCGCGGCATATTCCGGCGTCTTGGACCCGGCGCCGCGCGGAAAGCCGATGACCGGCACGTCCGGATAGCGCAGCTTCAGCCGGCCCACGATCGATCGTGTCGGCACCGTGCACCAGCGGGTGAACTGGTCCTCGGACAGCACCCCCGCCCAGCTGTCGAACAGCTGTACCGCATGGGCGCCCGCCTCGATCTGCCGCGACAGGTACTCGATGGTGGCTTCGGTCAGCACGTCGATCAGCGCGCCGAAGCCCTGCGGATCGCGCATGGCCCACAACCGTGTCTCCTGGAATTCCTTCGACCCGTGGCCTTCCACCATGTAGCTGGCAACGGTCCACGGCGATCCGGCGAACCCGATCAGCGCCGTCCCATCGGGCAGCGCGCCGGCTACGCGCTCAACGGTCTCGTAGACCGGCGCGAGGCGCTCGTGGATCCGCTCCGGCTTCAGCGCGGCCAAGGCGGCGCCGTCGCGGACCGGTTGCAGGACCGGACCCTCGCCTTCCCTGTACTCCAGCTTCTGGCCCAGCGCATCCGGGATCAGCAGGATGTCGGCGAACAGGATCGCGGCGTCCATACCATAGCGCCGGATCGGCTGCAGCGTCACTTCCGCCGCCGCCGTCGGCGTGTAGCACATTTCCAGAAAGTCGCCGATCTGCGCCCTGACCTTGCGGTATTCGGGCAGATAGCGTCCCGCCTGGCGCATGAACCAGAATGGCGGACGGTCGACGGGACGGTCGGTCAGCGCATCGATCAGACGCTTGCCGGAGGAAGGGTTGTTCACGCGCCCTTATCCTTAAGATTTTTCTAAAGAGAAAGGTTGAAGAGGTAGTGGATGCCTGTGAGTCACGGGGGCAGCGCAGTCATACAATACTTGTCCTCGCGCTGGCCACTTTTATGCCTCGACGGCGGGGGACGCCGCCAGGGCGGTGGACAAGCATGCGCGGGCCATGCCTGACGCGGTGTGGCAACATCTGAGTCATGGGGATATCCGGTGCAGCCGGCAGCGCAACCTCCGTGACTCACAGCCAGTGCGCCGGGGTTGTTCAACAGGGCCACGGGTTGGCGGACTTATCCCCGCTGAACCGCGTCCCATGCGGGACATTGCCAAGAGATGCAGGTTATGCACAGTTCATCCACCGTGGCTTCACGTTGGGCGATACCATGCAGCGTTTCCATCTCCATCTGGTTTCCGACGCGACCGGCGAGACACTCAGCGCCGTGGCCAAGGCGGCGCTTGCCCAGTTCGAAGGCTTCGACGCCATGGAACATCTGCATGCCATGATCCGCAGCCCGAAGCAGATGGAACTGGCGCTTGCCGCCATCCAGCGCACGCCCGGCCTGGTGCTCTACACGCTGGTCGACCGCGAGCTGCGCGCCCAGCTCGAGGAAGGCTGCCGGGCGCTGGGATTCCTGTCGATCGCCGTGCTCGATCCGGTGATGGACGCCTTCGGCCGGTTCCTTGGCGCTAAGAGCCTGGGCCGTCCCGGCCAGCAGCACGAAATGAACGCCGAGTATTTCGGCCGCATCGAGGCCATGGGCTTCACCATGGCCCATGACGACGGTCTGCGGACCGACGACCTGCACCAGGCCGACATCATCCTGCTGGGCGTCTCGCGCACCTCGAAGACGCCGACCGGCATCTATCTCGCCAACCGCGGCTTGAAGGTGGCCAACGTCCCGGTCGTACCCGGCGTGCCGCTGCCCGAGGAGCTGGACGGGCTGAAGAAGCCGCTGATCGTGGCGCTGACCGTCTCGCCGGACCGGCTGGTGCATATCCGCCGCACCAGGATGCGGGCGCTGTCCGAACCCGAGGATACCGCCTATGCCGATCCGGAAGCAGTGGCCGAGGAGATCACCGCCGCGCGGCGGCTCTACCTGAAGCGCGGCTGGCCGATCATCGACGTGACGCGGCGTTCGATCGAGGAAACCGCCGCGGCGATCTACAGCCTGTACCAGCGCCGCCAGGAAGAGCGGGCCGGGGAATGAGCCGGCTGGTGCTGGCGTCGGGCAGCAGGGTGCGCGCCACATTGCTGCGCCAGGCGGGGCTGGAATTCGAGACACTGCCGGCCGACGTGGACGAATCCATCGCCAAGCGCGAGATGGCGGGCGCCGATCCCATGGCGATCGCCGAGGCGCTGGCCGCCATCAAGGCGCGGGCGGTATCACCGTCACGGCCGGGTGCGCTGGTGATCGGCGCCGACCAGGTGCTGGTCTGCGAGGGCGACCTGTTCGACAAGCCGCAAACTATCGACGAGGCCCGCGGCCATCTGCGCCGGCTGCGCGGCTGGACCCACCATCTCTGCACCGCAACTGTCGTCGTGCGGGACGGCGAGGTGCTGTGGCGGCACAGCGAACGGCCCGAGCTCGTCATGCGGCCGTTCAGCGACCGTTTCATCGAGGATTATCTGGCCGCGGTCGGCGCGGATGCGCTGCTCAGCGTCGGCGCCTACCAGCTCGAAGGCCGCGGCGCGCAGCTGTTCGAGCGGGTCGCCGGCGACTTCTTCTCGATCCTGGGCTTGCCTTTGCTGCCGCTGTTGGCTTTTCTGAGGCACCAGAAACTGATTGAGGCCTGAGTGTCTTCCACAGCACCCATCAAGGCGGGCGTCATGGGCTGGCCCGTCGCCCACTCCCGTTCGCCGCTGATCCACGGCTACTGGCTGAAGAAGCACGGCATCGCCGGCTCCTACGACCTGCTGCCGGTGAAGCCTGAGGATGCGGTGGCGGCGATCCGCGCCCTGCCGAAACGGGGCTTCGCGGGCTGCAATTGTACGGTACCGCACAAACACGCCGCGCTCGCCGCCGCCGATGTGGTGGATGATCTGGCCCGGCGCATCGGCGCGGCCAACACCATCGTGGTCCGCGACGGCGTGATCCACGCCACCAACACCGATGCCGAAGGCTTCCTGCGCAATCTGGTGACGGCGGCCAATGGACTGCTGCGGACCAAATTCGTCGATGACGCCACAGGTGTCGGCCATGCGGGCTTCCTGGTGAACGCGCCCGAGTTCCGGCCTGGCGCCGGTCCTGCCGTGGTGCTGGGTGCGGGCGGCGCGGCGCGGGCGGTGCTGGTGGCCTTGCTCGACGCGGGCGTACCGAAGATTCTCCTCGCCAACCGCACCCGTGCTCGCGCCGGGGAGCTGGCCGCCGAGCTGGGGCAGGGCAGGGTCGAGGTGGTCGGTTGGGACGAGCGCGAGGCGGCGCTGGCAGGCGCCGCGCTGCTCGTCAATACCACCAGCATGGGCATGCAGGGAAACGAGCCCCTGCCGCTGCGGCTCGACGACCTGCCGGCTGACGCCCTGGTCAACGACATCGTCTACGTGCCGCTGGAAACCGGCCTGCTGGCGGCGGCGCGGGCGCGCGGCAACATGGCCGTCGACGGCCTCGGCATGCTGCTGCACCAGGCCGTGCCGGGCTTCGAGGCCTGGTTCGGCGTCCGGCCGGACGTGACGCCGGAACTGCGCGACATCATCGTTCGGGACCTGGGGGGAAAATGATCCTGATCGGACTGACCGGCTCCATCGGCATGGGCAAATCGGAAACCGCCCGCATGTTCCGCCGCGCGGGCGCGCCGGTCTACGACGCCGACGCGGCGGTCCACGCGCTGATGCGCCGTGGCGGCGCGGCGGTGAAGCCCGTCGAGGCGGCGTTTCCCGGCGTCGTGAAGGACGGCGCCGTCGACCGGCCCGAGCTGGGCAAGCGGGTGTTCGGCAAGCCCGAGGAACTGCGCCGGCTGGAGCGCATCATCCATCCGCTGGTCGGCCAGGCCCAGCGCCGCTTCCTGCAACGGGCGCAGGCGCGCGGTGCGCCGGTCGTGGTGCTCGACATCCCGCTGCTGTTCGAGACCGGCGGCAACCGCTATGTGGACTATTCGGTGGTGGTGTCCGCGCCGCCCGAGATGCAGCGACGCCGCGTGCTCGCCCGCCCCGGCATGACCGAGGACAGGCTCAGGCACGTCCTCGCCCAGCAGACGCCCGACCGGGTCAAACGCAAGAAGGCCGACTTCGTCGTGCATTCCGGCCTCGGCAAGGCCTATGCGCGCAGCGCCGTCGAGCGTATCCTGAAAACCGTCCGGGAAACCGGCCGCGCCCGGGTCTGGCCGGGCCGGATCCTGCTGCGGCGGAGATAGATGCGCGAAATCGTCCTCGATACGGAAACCACCGGCCTCGACCCGCTGCAGGGCCACCGCGTGGTGGAGATCGGCTGCCTCGAGCTGGTCAACCACATGCCGACCGGCCACAGCTTTCATGTCTATCTCAATCCGGATCGCGACATGCCTGCGGGCGCGTTCCAGGTGCACGGTCTGTCCGAGGAATTTCTCGCCGACAAGCCGCGCTTTCCCGAGGTGGCGGACGATTTCCTCGCCTTCATCGACGACGGCGCGCTGATCGCCCACAACGCGTCGTTCGACATGGCCTTCCTCAACGCCGAGCTGCAGCGCGCCGGCCGGCCGCTGATTCCGGGCGACCGGGTGATCGACACGCTGGCGCTGGCGCGGCGGAAGTTCCCTGGCGCCAACAACGGCCTCGATGCGCTGTGCCGCCGCTTCAATGTCGACAACAGCAGTCGCACGCTGCACGGCGCGCTGCTCGATGCCGAGCTGCTGGCCGAGGTCTATCTGGAACTGATCGGCGGCCGTCAGCCCGGCCTGGTGCTGTCGGTGCAGGCGACGCAGGTCACCGTCGCCGTCCAGCGCAACATCCGCCCGCCGCGTCCGCACGCGCCGACCGAGGCAGAGCTTTCCGCCCACGCCGCGTTCGTCGCGACGATCGCGGGCGCGCTCTGGCTGCAGGAATAGGGCGTACTCAGTTCGGCTTGGTGCCTGTCTCGGCGTTGGCCAGGTGCTGGGCGCGGTAGAGGGCGCCGAAGTCGACGGGCTCCAGCAGCACCGGCGGGAAGCCGCCGTCGCGGATGGCATCGGCCAGCACGCGGCGGGCGAACGGGAACATCAGCCGCGGGCACTCGACCAGCAGCACCGGCGGCAGATGCTCCTCGGGGACGCCCCTGACACCCCACAGGGTGCCGTATTCCAGCTCGACGAGGAAGGCGGCCATCTCGCCGCTCATGGCCTTGACGTTGATCGTCATCACCACCTCGAAGCCTTCCGGACCCACCTGGTTGACGCGGACGGACACGTTGACGTCGATGCGCGGCTTGTGCTCCTCGTTGGCCTGGAAGATCGCCGGGGTGTTGGGGCTCTCGAACGACAGATCCTTCACATACTGCGTCAGCAGGACGACCTGGCCGCCCTGGTTCTCCGCCTGCTCGTTCTTGTCGTTCATGGGACCCTCGCTGGAATGAAGCGCGCGGACTGTAGCGGCGGCGGCGTGGCGCTTCAACCGGCTTATGGCGCGGGCGGAAGCCGTGGCCCGGCATCAGGCCGGTCAGGCGCGCGGGAGCCCTCGACGACCTCGAACGCGCCGTCGACCACGCTCGTGGCGCCGGATCCCGGACGTGCCGCGGCGGGCTTCAGGGCGCGGTACAGCAGCGCGTGGCCCAGGGTCCGCCGAATCCAGGGAACCAGCAATAGCAGCCCTACCAGGTCGGTGAAGAACCCCGGCAGAATCAACAGACAGCCGGCCGCGGCCAGCGCCAGCCCGTCCAGCACCTCGGCCACCGGCGCCACGCCACGCCGCAAGCCGTCCCGCGCCCGGCCGATCGCGCGCGGCGCCTGCGTGCGGATGACCGCCACGCCCACGCCTGCCGCCAGGAAGGCCAGTGCGACGGTCGGACCCGCGCCAATCAGCGCGCCGACCCGGATGAAGAGATAGATTTCCAGCGCCGGGACCGCGATGAATATCAGGATCAGGGCAATCAGCATGCTTGTTCTTTCGACAGCCACGAATTATCTATGTTCGATGCGGCCATGCGCCTCGCGGGCGGCCCGCCGATACCTCGTCAGCCGAGGTTGAGGCACGGTTCCTCCCCGCGGGTGCCGAAGTGAAAGGCTACACGTACTAACATGGGCGGCGGACTCGATCTCATACTTCTGGCATTGCTCGCGGGATTCATCATCCTGCGTCTCGTCAGCGTGCTCGGCCGGCGCACCGGCAACGAGCGCCGCCAGGAGAATCCAGCCGGCCTCGAGCGCGCCCCGACGCCCGGCGACGCCAAGCCCGTCGATCTTCCCGGCCGCGACCGCGCGCCGCCGGCAGCGCAGCCCGGCGCCACCGCCAGCTTCGACCGCGACACGCCGCTGGGCAAGTCGCTGTCGCGCATCATGATGGCCGACCACAGCTTCGATCCGGACGGGTTCCTCGAAGGCGCGCGCGGCGCCTACGAGATGATCACGCCGGCCTTCGCCGAGGGCGACCGCGAGACCCTGCGCTCGTTGCTCAGCCCGGACGTGATGCGGGATTTCGACTCCGCTATCGCCGAGCGCGAGGCCGCCGGCCATACGATGCAAACCAAGATCGTCGATGTCCTGCAGAACGAAATCACCGACGCCAGACTGGAGAACGGCACGGCCGAGGTGACCGTCACGTTCAAGGTCGAGTTGATCAGTGTCGAGCGCGATGGCGAGGGCCGGATCATCTCCGGCAATCCGTCGGACACCGAGACGGTGACCGACGTCTGGACCTTCGCCCGCCAGGTCAAGGCGCGCGACCCGAACTGGCTGCTCGTCGCCACCGACTCCAACGACTGACCGGGCCGCGAGGGCCGGCCGGCGGTGCAGACCAGATCCCCATTCATCCTCGTCGTGCTTTTCCTCGCCGTCGTCACCGCGGCGGGCGTTTGGCTGTTGACGCGGCCCATGACGGTCGTCCCGCCGGGCGCGGAACCGGCCCTGGTGCTCGAGCCCGTCGGCTTTTCCGACCTGAGAGGCTGGGACAGGGATGACCAGTCCGGTGCGCTCAGGGCGTTCCTGCTGTCGTGTGCGACCCTGTTGAAGCAACCGGCCGACAAGCCCATGGACGGCGACGGCTTCGCCGGCACTGTCGGCGACTGGCAGGCCGACTGCCGCGACGCCCAGGCGCTCGTGCCCGGCGATCCCATCGCCGCCCGCCGCTTCTTCGAGGATCGTTTCCGCCCGTTCGCGGTGCGAAGCGGTGCCGAGCCCGAGGGGCTGTTCACCGGCTATTACGCGCCCATGGTCGCCGGCAGCCGCGCGCGCGACGAAACCTATGGCGTGCCGCTCTACCGGGTGCCGCCCGAGCTGGTGATGGTCGATCTGGGCCTGTTTCGCCCTAGCCTGAAGGGCGAGCGAATCGCCGGCAAGGTCGAGGGCAACAAGCTGGTGCCGTTTGCGTCGCGCGGCGACATCGTCGGCGGCGCGCTGTCGGGCCGCGGGCTGGAGATCATGTGGCTGAAGGATCCGGTGGATGCGTTCTTCCTGCAGATCCAGGGATCGGGCCTGGTGCGCCTGCCCGACGGCGGCCTGGTGCGGCTGGGCTTTGCGGGCCAGAACGGCCACGTCTATACGGCGGTCGGCCGCCTGCTGGTCCAGCGCGGCGAGATGACCAGGGAACAGGCCAGCATGCAGAGCATCCGCGCCTGGGTGAACGCCCGCCCCGAGGAAGGCCGCAAGCTGCTCGACGAGAACGCCTCCTATGTGTTCTTCGAGGAACAGCAGGCCGATGGCGCCATCGGCGCCCAGGGCGTGGTGCTGACCGGCGGCCGCTCCATGGCCATCGACCGCAAGCATCTGCCGCTGGGCGCGCCGCTGTGGCTCGACGTCGAAAGCGACGACGGCGCGCGCACGCTCCACCGGCTGGTCATCGCCCAGGACACCGGCGGCGCCATCCGCGGCATCGTCCGCGGCGATTTCTACTGGGGCGAGGGCGACAAGGCGGAGGCCGCGGCCGGTGCCATGAAGGACCGGGGCCGCTACTTCATCCTGCTGCCCCTGACGCTGGCCGAGAAGGCCGCCCGGCCCAAGCCTCGGTCCACGCCCAACCCATGACCCGCAAGCCGCTCAGACCGGAGGACGCCGCGCTGTGGGCGGCGGTGACCAGGGACGTGGCGCCACTCAGGGGCGCCAGGCCCGTGCGCTTCGACGCCTGGCGTTCCCCCCGCGACCTCCCCGTCCGCGACCATCCGGCCCGCCGCCGGGCGGCCGAGCCGCTGTTCGACATGCCGCCGCGCCAGCTCGTCCCGGCGCCGCAGTCGCTGACCGGCCTCGACGGCTCGCGCGCCAGGCGGCTGCAGCGCGGCCAGCTCGCCGTCGAAGCGCGGCTCGACCTGCACGGCATGACCCAGGACAAGGCCTGGCGCGCGCTCGGCCCATTCCTCGCCCGCTCGCAGGAGGCGGGCAAGCGCGTGGTGCTGGTGGTCACCGGCAAGGGCGGCGCCAGGAAGGACGGCATCGAGGACATGTGGACCGAACCGCGCACCGGCATCCTGCGCAACCTGGTGCCGCAATGGCTCGCCGAGGGCGAGAACGCCGCCCGGGTGGTCGCCTGGCATCCCGCCGCCCAGCAGCACGGCGGCGACGGCGCGCTCTACGTGGTGATCAGGCGGATTCGGTGAACCGAGGGTGTCGCCGATATCAGTCGTCGATGGGCTTCAATGATCGAATGTTGCCATTCGAGAGGCGTTTTTGGCGGGCTTTTTCATACCTCTCTTTGACGCCGGCGTTGGCGGCTAGTTCCGCGTCGATGTAGAAGTCGAGCGCTGCACGAATAACTTCTTTTTGTGGCGCGTTAAGATAAGCTGCACAGAAATCCGCGAGCTTCCCTGCCCAAGGTTCTCCGAGTTGAAGCTTTGCGTCTTTGGAACTGGGAGGCATCAGCGCCATCTCACGCATAAGGTACCTTAAGGTACCTTCGGGTACTTTCAGGTTGAATTGAGGGCCACAACGTGTAAGATGCATATGTTTGGGATCTGTTGTCAACCTGGGGCGAGGGTTACCGTGACAAAGCTAGGGGAAGGCTCATTAATTGCCGTTCGATGTGAGGTTAAGCCGGGACCGTTTTCTGAAGATCGCTTGATCAGTTTCGAGACTGTCGATGGTCCGGTTTCGGGCTTTGTGCGGGAAAACGAGCTTCGCGAAGAATCTGGACAATGGTATGTACGTGCGGTCGTTCAGTCGATAGAAGCGGACCTTATAACCGTGTGGATTCGAGGTTCATTCTTTACTACGAACGGCATTGCAACTATTCCTGCAGATATGGCCTTAGCAGCCTAGATTCATGATCCTCTGGCACTTTTTAGCTTGGGAAGCGCATGATCCTTTCTCAACCTCAAATACGCGACGCAGTTAAGAAAAGTGAAATTAGATTTGACCCACCGCTCCAAGAGCGTCAGTGGGGAGAAGCGTCCGTAGATCTGAGACTTGGTTTAAAATTCACAAAACTCATACCCGCTCCAAATGTTACTTTTTCTATGGCCCAAGGGATCACAGCTGTTGCTGATACGGGTTTATGGCACGAGGAGGTATTTCCAATTAAAGACGGCTTTGGAAAACGCCGCACCTATATTCTAGAACCAGGTGAATTTATCCTCGCTCAAACTTATGAGCATATTTATATGCCGAGGAATCTTATAGCAATGGTTGAGGGGCGTAGTACATATGCCCGGGTCGGTCTATCGATGCATCAAACAGCACCATGGATTCAGCCTGGATGGGACGGCCATATTACCTTAGAAATACGGAATAGTGGACAATTCAAGATTGAATTGACGCCATTAGATGATATGCCATGCCAACTTACGTTCTTTCAATTAACTAGTGAGCTAGCTGAAAACACAGCCTATGGCTCTCGGGCAACTGACGTTTTTCAAAATCAAACAAGTGCTCTTCCTAAAACTAAACCGTGATTAACATTAGATACTATTAAGTTAAATTCCGAACGCCCGTTCCATCATCAGGATGTCGACGTAGCGGCCGAACTTGAAGCCGGCCTCCGTCAGCTCGCCCACGCTCCTGAATCCGAATTTGTCGTGCAGCGCCACCGAGCCGGGATTCGGCTGGGCGATCATGGCGATGGCGCGGTGCAGTTCCGGTTCCTGGTCGAGGGCGGCGAACAGCGCGCCATAGAGCGTGCTGCCGATGCCCTGCTCGTCGGCGTGGGGCGCCAGATAGATGGCGACCTCGACGGTCCGCTCATAGGCCTGCTTGTCGCGGAACGGGGTGGAATAGGCGAAACCCTGGATGACGTTGCCGGCGCCGGCCGCCACGAAGATCTGGTGCGGCCCCCGCGGCGCGAACTGGTGGAACCAGCCCAGCCGGTCCGACGCGCGCAGCGGCCTGGTGTCGAAGGTGA
Organism: Sphingomonadales bacterium; assembly: GCA_022844405.1. Lineage (GTDB taxonomy): Bacteria > Pseudomonadota > Alphaproteobacteria > SMXS01 > SMXS01 > RI-34. The sequence continues at coordinate 107,445 of JALHLV010000010.1, forward strand.
TGACCGTGTTGGCGACGAAATAGTTGTAGATCTCGGTGATCGCCGCCAGGTCCGCTTCGGTGCCGTGGCGGGCGGTCGCCATTACAGGATGTGCTTCGACAGGTCGGTGTCGCGCACCAGCGCGCCCGCATGGGCGTCCACATAGGCGGCGTCGACGGTGACCGTGGTGCCCGGCCTGTCGGTCGCCTCGAAGCTGATCTCGTCCAGCACCAGCTCCAGGATGGTGTGCAGCCGCCGTGCGCCGATGTTCTCGACCGACAGGTTCACCTCGTGGGCGGTCGCCGCCAGCGCGTCGATGCCGTCTTCGGTGAAGTCGAGCGTCACGCCCTCGGTTTCCATCAGCGCCTTGTACTGCTTGATCAGCGAGGCTTCCGGCTCCGTGAGGATGCGGCGGAAATCGTCGCGGCTCAACGCCTTGAGCTCTACCCGGATGGGAAGGCGGCCCTGCAATTCCGGCAGGAGGTCCGACGGCTTGGCCAGTGAGAACGCGCCCGAGGCGATGAACAGCACATGGTCGGTGCGCACCGGGCCGTATTTGGTGCCGACCGTGGTGCCCTCGATCAGCGGCAGCAGGTCGCGCTGCACGCCCTCGCGCGACACGTCGGCGCCGCTGCGCTCGCCCGAGCGGGCGGTGATCTTGTCGATCTCGTCGAGGAACACGATGCCGCTCTGCTCCACGGCGTCGATGGCGGTGCGGGTGACGTCCTCGTCGTCGAGCAGCTTGTCGCTCTCTTCGGCCACCAGCATGACATGGCTTTCGGCGACCGTCGTGCGCTTGTCCTTGGTGCGGCCGCCCATCATCTTGCCGAACACGTCGTTCAGGTCGAGCATGCCCATCTGGGCGCCGGGCATGCCCGGGATGTCGAAGGTGGGCAGGCCGCCGCCGCCGGTGTCGGCCACCTTGATGACGATTTCCTTGTCGTCCATCTCGCCGGCGCGCAGCTTCTGGCGGAACTTGTCGCGGGTGTCGGGCCTTGCGTCGGTGCCGACCAGCGCGTCGAGCACCCGCTCCTCGGCGGCCAGCTCGGCGCGGGCGCGCACGTCCTTGCGCTTCTTCTCGCGCACCATGACGATGGCCGATTCCAGCAGGTCACGGATGATCGACTCCACATCGCGGCCCACATAGCCCACCTCGGTGAACTTGGTCGCCTCGACCTTGATGAACGGCGCTTCGGCCAGCTTCGCCAGCCGGCGCGAGATCTCGGTCTTGCCGACGCCGGTCGGGCCGATCATCAGGATGTTCTTGGGCAGCACCTCGTCGCGCAGGCTGTCGGGCAGCTGCTGCCGGCGCCAGCGGTTGCGCAGCGCCACGGCCACGGCCCGCTTGGCGTCGTTCTGGCCGATGATGTAGCGGTCGAGCTCGGAGACGATCTCGCGAGGGGAAAAGGCGCTCACTGGGCTTCCAGTATTTCGACGGTGACGTTCTCGTTGGTGAAGACGCAGATGTCGGCGGCGATCTTCATGGACTTGCGCACGATCTGCTCGGCGCTCAGCTCCATGTCGTACAGCGCCTTGGCGGCGGCCAGCGCATAGTTGCCGCCCGAGCCGATGGCGATGATGCCGTCGCCGGGCTCCAGCACGTCGCCGGTGCCGGTCAGCAGCAGGCTGACGTCCTTGTCGCCTACGGCGAGCAGCGCTTCCAGGCGCCGCAGGTAGCGGTCGGTGCGCCAGTCCTTGGCCAGCTCGACGCAGGCGCGCGTGAGATTGCCGCTATGCTTTTCCAGCTTCCCCTCGAGCCGTTCGAACAGGGTGAAGGCGTCGGCCGTGGCGCCTGCGAAGCCGGCGATGATGCTGCCGTCGCCGATCCGTCGCACCTTCTTGGCGTTCGGCTTGACGATGGTGTTGCCCATCGACACCTGGCCGTCGCCCGCCATGACGAGCGTGCCGGCCTTGCGGACCGAAAGGATGGTGGTACCGTGCCAGGAGGGTGTGTCGGACATGGCTGGTTACATAGGGAGGTTGGAGAAGGGTTGCAACAGGGGAACCGGAGACCCGCAGACCTTGTCCCGCCGGAAAACAGAACTACACAATATCCGCCGTTCCCGGTATGAGAATGCGACATGCGCACCGCCAAAATCGAACGCAACACCAAGGAAACCCGGATATCCGTCGAGGTGAACATCGACGGGACCGGCGTCTATGATGTCGAGACCGGTATCGGCTTCCTCGACCACATGCTGGAGCAGCTGTCGCGGCACTCGCTGATGGACCTGACGGTCCGCGCCGAGGGCGACTTGCACATCGACTTCCACCACACCACCGAGGATACCGGCATCGCCATCGGCGAGGCGGTGTCGCTGGCGCTGGGCGACCGCAAGGGCATCGAGCGCTACGGCTCGGCGATCATTCCCATGGACGAGACCTGCACCCGCGTGGCGCTCGACATGTCGAACCGGCCCTACCTGATCTGGAAGGTGGACTTCTCCAAGCCCAAGCTGGGCGACATGGACACCGAACTGTTCAAGGAATGGTTCCAGGCGTTCTCCCAGTCGGCCGGCTGTACGCTGCACATCGAGAACCTGTACGGCGAGAACAACCACCACATCGTCGAAAGCTGCTTCAAGGGCATCGCCCGCAGCCTGAAGCAGGCGCTCGCCATCGATCCGCGCAAGGCCGACGCCGTGCCGTCGACCAAGGGCGTGCTCGGCGGGAGCCTCTGATGGCCGCGACCAGGCTCTACACGGTCCATGAAAAGGGCGGCCTGGAGGGCGAGGTCGAGTTCGTCCGCGAGGGCTTCAGCATCCTCGCCTTCATATTCACCGTGCTGTGGCTGTGGGTGCACCGGGCCTGGCTCGCCGGCTTCGTGGTGCTGGGCGTCTACCTGTTGCTCGGCTTCGGCCAGACCATGCTGGGCGTGCCAGAATATCTGAACTGGGCCATCCAGGTGGCGGTCGCCATGGGCGTCGGCATCTTCGGCCGCGACTTCCAGCGCGCGGCGCTGGCGCGGCGCGGCTTCGTCGAGACCGGCGTCTCGACCGGCGAGTCCATCGAGGAGGCCGAGATGCGCTATTTCGGCAAGCGTATAAACCAGCTCGCCGCGGCGCCGGCGCCGGAAATCCATAGCACCACGCCGGTGATCCCGGCGTAGTTTGAGCTTGTCATGCCCGCCTGATGTGGGCATATGCCCCCGCAACCAAACCCCGCGAGAAAGCCATGGCCACGGCTGAAACCGTCGCGATCATCGATTACGGCTCGGGCAATCTGCGCTCGGCCGAGAAGGCTTTCGCCCGTGCCGCCGCCGAGGCGGGCACCGGACAAGACATCGTCGTCACCGCCGATCCGGCGGTGGTGGCGGCCGCTGGCCGCTTGGTGCTGCCGGGTGTCGGCGCGTTCGCCGACTGCCGCCAGGGACTGCTCGGCATCGCCGGCATGGGCGAGGCGCTCGAGCAGGCCGTCCACGGCCGCAAGGTGCCGTTCTTCGGCATCTGCGTCGGTATGCAGCTCATGGCCGAATGGGGACTTGAGCATGGCCGCCATGCCGGCTTGGGCTGGCTGAAGGGTACCGTCGCGCCGATGGAGCCGTCGAACCCGGCGCTGAAGATTCCGCATATGGGCTGGAACGACCTGAACCTGCGCGCGGCGCATCCGGTGCTCGATGGTATCGCCACCGGCGAACACGTCTATTTCGTCCATTCCTATGCCTTCCAGCCCGGCGATCCGGCCGATCTGCTGGCCACCGTCGACTATGGCGGGCCGGTCACGGCGCTGGTCGGGCGCGCCAACATGATCGGCAGCCAGTTCCACCCGGAGAAGAGCCAGGCGGCGGGACTGCGGCTGATCGCCAACTTCCTGAGGTGGATGCCGTGATCCTGTTCCCCGCCATCGACCTGAAGGACGGCAAGTGCGTGCGCCTGCTCTACGGCGACATGGACAGGGCGACCGTCTATGGCGACAACCCGGCCGAGCAGGCGAAGACATTCGAGGATGCCGGCTTCCTATGGCTGCACCTCGTCGACCTCGACGGCGCGGTCGAGGGCAAGCCGGCCAACGCGCCCGCCGTCGAGGCGATCCTGAAGGCGACCTCGCTGCCGGTGCAGCTGGGCGGCGGCATCCGCGATATGGCCACCATCGGGATGTGGCTGGACAAGGGCGTGCGCCGGGTGATCCTCGGCACCATGGCGCTGCGCGACCCGGCCACGGTCAAGGAAGCCTGCCGCCGCTTCCCCGGCCGCGTCGTCGTCGGCATCGACGCGCGCGGCGGCATGGTGGCGGTGGAAGGCTGGGTCGAAACCTCGACCATCACCGTCGTCGACCTGGCCCGCCGGTTCGAGGATGCCGGCGTCGCGGCGATCATCTACACCGACATCGACCGCGACGGTGCGCTGACCGGCGTCAACGTCGAGCAGACCGCCCTGCTGGCGCGGGCGACGAGCATCCCGGTGATCGCCTCGGGCGGCGTCGCGTCGCTGGACGACCTGAAGGCGCTGAAGGCCACGGGCGCGCCGTTCGAAGGCGTGATCTCGGGCCGGGCGCTCTATGACGGAAGGCTCGATCCGAAAGCGGCGCTGGAGCTGCTGAAATGAGGCTGGTGTGTGTGGATGGAACGCCCCTCACCCTAGCCCTCTCCCAGAGGGAGAGGGGATCCGGGCGCGGGACGGAAAAGCCCTCTCCCTCTGGGAGAGGGTTGGGTGAGGGGCGTTGCCTGCCCCGGGCGATATCCCCATGCTGAAGGCGCGTATCATCCCCTGCCTCGACGTGAAGGACGGCCGCGTGGTCAAGGGCGTCAACTTCGTCAACCTGCGCGACGCGGGCGATCCGGTCGAGCAGGCGACGGTCTACGACGCCGCGGGCGCCGACGAACTCTGCTTCCTGGACATCACCGCCAGCCACGAGAACCGGGGCATCATCCTCGACGTCGTGCGCCGCACCGCCGAGCAGTGCTTCATGCCGCTGACCGTCGGCGGCGGCATCCGCACCGTCGACGATGTGCGCAGGCTGCTGCTGGCGGGCGCCGACAAGGCCTCGATCAACACCGCCGCCGTCAACAACCCGGACTTCGTGCGCGAGGCGGCGGAGAAATTCGGCTCCCAGTGCATCGTCGTCGCCATCGACGCCAAGCAGGTGGCGCCGGGCCGCTGGGAGATCTTCACCCATGGCGGCCGCACCGCCACCGGCATCGATGCGGTCGGGTACGCCCGCCAGGCCGAGCGCAACGGCGCCGGCGAGATCCTGCTCACCTCCATGGACCGGGACGGCACCGGCCAGGGCTTCGACATCCCGCTGACCCGCGCCATCGCCGACGCGGTGCGCATCCCGGTGATCGCCTCGGGCGGCGTCGGCACGCTCGACCACATGGTCGCGGGCATCCGCGACGGCCACGCGACGGCGGTGCTGGCCGCGTCGATCTTCCACTTCGGCACCTATTCGGTGGCCCAGGCCAAGGCGCATATGACGGCGGCGGGCGTTGCCATCCGGCCCGTCGGCCCATAAGGTTTCGCCATGGCCCAGCAACACATGATCGACAAGCTGTTCGCGCTCATCGAGTCCCGCAAGGGCGGCGACCCGGACAAGAGCTATGTCGCCAAGATGCATGACCGGGGCCTCAACAAGATCGCCGAGAAGATGGGCGAGGAGGCGATCGAGACCATCGTCGCCGCCGTCGCCAAGGACAAGGGCGAGACCATCGCCGAATCCGCCGACCTGGTGTTCCACCTGATGCTGCTGTGGTCGGCCAAGGGGGTTACCCCGAACGAGGTGTTCGCCGAGCTGGCGCGCCGCGAAGGCGTCTCCGGCATCGAGGAGAAGAAGGGGCGCAAGAAGTGACGGCCTACGACCAGAACAACATCTTCGCCCGCATCCTGCGCGGCGAAATCCCCTGCCGGAAGGTCTACGAGGACGACAGCGCGCTTGCCTTTCACGACATCAACCCGCAGGCGCCGTTCCACGTTCTGGTGATCCCGAAAGGACCGTATGTTTCCATGGCCGACTTCACGGCCAACGCGCCCGATGCGCTCGTGCTGGGCTTCTTCCGCGCCGTCGGCAAGGTCGCGGCCGAGCTGGGGCTGGTCGATCCGGGCTACCGGATCCTCGCCAACCACGGTCCCGATTCGCACCAGGAAGTGCCCCACCTGCACATCCACATCTTCGGCGGCAAGCGCCTCGGCCCCATGCTGGTCAGGGACTGGCCGAAGGCGTAAAGGCACCAAACCTTTTTACCGGACTTTTCCGGACACTTTCCGCTCGCCTCGACGTTACCACCCGTGATCCGACAACCACGGGTTGTTCAACGTCGAGGAGTTGATGGGCAGTTTGGACGCATTGGCCGACGACGCGGTTGAGCGGGACGTTACCGACATCACCGCGCTCGCGGACGATGTCTTTGCTCGCACGCTGGAAGAGGTGATCCCGCACCTGCGCGGCTATGCGCGCAGCCTGTGCCGGTCGGCCGCTCTTGCCGACGACCTGGTTCAGGATGCGTTGCTGCGGGCCTGGTCGGCCCGCGGCCGCTTCCAGGCCGGCACCAACTTCAAGGCCTGGATGTTCGTCATCCTCCGCAATGCCTTCCTCAGCGGCATCCGCCGTCGGAAATTCGAGCAGGAGACCACGGGCAACGAACCGGACATCGTCGCGCCCGCCGCCCAGCCCGGCCACATGGAGCTGCTCGCGGTGCGCGACGCGCTCGCCAAGCTGTCGCCGTCGCGGCGCGAGGCGCTGATGCTGGTCGGCGCGGCGGGCATGTCCTACGAGGAAGCGGCCAAGGTGTGCGGCTGCGCCGTCGGCACCATCAAGAGCCGGGTGAGCCGCGCCCGCGCGGAGCTCCAGCTTCTGCTGGAGGGCGAGAGCCCGGAACCCGATCCGGCAGGCTGATTCTATCCCAGCTTTTCCTTAACCAGCGCGGCCAGGTCGGCCTGGGGCCGGGCGCCGATGTGGCTGATCGCCTCGGCGGCGGCGATGGCGCCCATGCGGCCGCAATCCGCCAGCGGCCGGCCACGTGTCAGGCCCGACAGGAAGCCGGCGGCGTAGAGGTCGCCGGCGCCGGTGGTGTCGATCACGGTCACGCCGCGTTCGGCGCCGATCACATGCACGTCGTCGCCGTCGAGGATCACCGAGCCCTGCTCCGAACGGGTCAGCACGGCGAGCGCGCCGGCCTTGCGGACGGCATGAAGCGCCTCGTCGAAGGTGGCGACCTGGTAGAGCGACAGGATCTCGGCCTCGTTGGCGAAGACGATGTCGACCTGGTCCACCAGGGCGCGGAACTCGTCCCGGTGCCGGTCGACGCAGAACGAATCCGACAGGGTCAGCGCCACCTTGCGCCCGGCGCCATGGGCGATGTCCAGCGCCTTGCGGAAGGCGGCCTTGGCGTCTGGCGGATCCCAGAGATAGCCCTCCAGATAGGTCACCTGGGCGGCGCGGATCACCTCCGGGTTGACGTCCTCCGGCGTCAGGTCGTTGGCGGCGCCCAACAGCGTATTCATGGTGCGCTGCCCGTCGGGCGTCACCACGATGAGGCAGCGGCCGGTGGGCGGACCCTCGAGCGCGGGCGGCGTCATGAAGCTGAGGCCGATGGAGCGGATGTCGTGGGCGAACACCTCGCCGAGCTGGTCGTCGCGCACCTTGCCGACGAACGCGCCCTTGCCGCCCAGCGCCGCGATGCCGGCCATGGTGTTGGCCGCTGAACCGCCGGAAATCTCCACCCCCGGCGGCATGGCGGCGTAGAGCCGGCCCGCCCGCTCGGCGTCGACCAGCATCATGGCGCCCTTGGTCAGGCCGTGGCGGTCGAGGAACTGGTCGTCGGCCTGGCAGAGAACGTCGACGATGGCGTTGCCGATGCCGACAACATCGATTTCGTGCATGAGGGGACCTTCTGGCGGTTGCGTCGGGGCGAGTATAGGCTGGGATGACCGACGTGCAACCGCGCGGAGCAAAGGGCATTTCCGGCATGCCAGGCCAACGATGATCGAGGCGCTGCGCAAGAGTTTCGGCCTGTTCGCCGCGCCGGCCTTCTGGGCCACGGCGCTGAAGTCGCTGCTGCTGACGTTGCCGCTGGCGGCGCTGGCGTTCTGGGCCGGCCTCGAGCTGGCCGGGCTGCTGCCGGACAGCCCGAACCGCGTGCTGCAATGGATTCTGCAGGTGGCGGGCGTCGCCGCCGCGCTGTTCGGCGCCCTGCTGCTGTTTCCGGCGCTGGCGAGCCTGGTCGTCGGCCTGTTCCTCGACGACATCGCCGAGGCGACCGAGCGGAAGTACTATCCGGGCGATCCGCCGGGCCGCGAACTGCCGCTGGTGACCGGCGCGATGCAGGGCGTGCGCATGGGTGTCCGGGTGATCCTGATCAATCTGCTGGCGCTGCCGGTCTACCTGATCTTGCTGGTGATCCCGCCGTTCGCCGCCGCGTTCTGGCTGGCGGTCAATGGATGGTTGCTCTCGCGCGAATATTTCGGGATGGTGGCGAGCCGGCACATGGACGCCGCGTCGGAGCGGGCGCTCAGGCGGCGGGCCTCCGGGCGGGTGTTCCTGGCCGGATGCCTGATCGCGGTCATGTTCGGCGTGCCGGGGCTCAATCTGGCGGCGCCGCTGATCGGGACGGCGCTGATGGTGCATGTGTTCAAGGGAGTGGCGAAGGTTGCGAGGACTTAGGACCCTGGTGTTGGCATCGGCGATCGCCGCCGTTTCGGCGAACGCAGCCGACGCCAGGAGGAAGAAGGAAGAGACGCCGCCGGTGCCGGTCCAGCAGGCGCCCGCGCAACCGGCCAAGCCCGTCGTTGTCGACGTCAGCACCCGCGCCAGGGAGCTGATGGACCTGGACGCGGAGTCCGTCCGCGCCCGCTACGGCCAGCCGCGCCTGCTGCGCAAGGAATCGCCCGCCCAGGTCTGGCAATATGCCGACGACATTTGCGTGCTGCTGGTGGTGCTCTACGAGCCCAAGGACGGCAAGGGCAGCCCGCGGGTGAAATACGCCCAGGGCCGCATGCTGCCGGGACGCGAGACCGAGGCCGCCAACTGTCTCACCGGCCCGCGCCCGGGCACGCCGGCCAACGCCTCGGCGCTGCCGCTCGCCAGCCCGGCTGCCATGCCCCGACGGCCGCTGTCCGGCACGCCGGTCTATTCACCGGGCGACCCGGTCCCGCCAGGCGCTGCCGCGCCGAAATAGGCTAAATCGTCTTCGCCTTGTAGGCGCAGAGATCCTCGACGATGCATTTCGGGCATTCGGGCTTGCGCGCCTTGCAGATGTAGCGGCCGTGCAGGATCAGCCAGTGGTGCGCGTGCAGCTTGAAGCGGTCGGGCACCGCTTTGTTCAGCTTGGCCTCCACATGCAGCGGCGTCTTGCCAGGCGCCAGGCCCGAGCGGTTGCCGACCCGGAAGATATGGGTGTCGACGGCGATGGTCGGCTCGCCGAAGGCTACGTTCAGCACCACGTTGGCGGTCTTGCGGCCGACGCCGGGCAGCGCTTCCAGCGCCTCGCGGTCGCGCGGCACCTCGCCGCCATGCCTGTCGATCAGGAGTTGCGACAGGGCGATGACGTTCTTCGCCTTGGCGTTGAACAGGCCGATGGTCTTGATGTAGCCGCGCAGCCGGTCCTCGCCCAGCGCCACCATCTGCGCCGGCGTCGTCGCCAGCTTGAACAGCGGCCCGGTCGCCCGGTTGACCCCCACGTCGGTGGCTTGCGCCGACATCACCACCGCGACCAGCAGCGTGTACGGATTGATGTAGTCGAGCTCGGTGCGCGGCGCGCTGTCCGCGCCCTGCAACCGGGTGAAGAATTCCTCGATGTCGGCCTTTTTCATGGGTGCCATATTAAAGCCGCATGACGCCCGGGCAAGCGACGGCCTATGCTTTCCCCATGACCGACTCCGCCGTGCATTTCGACGCGGTGCTGCATCCGCACCGGTCGCTCAGCCGCAAGGCCTTCCTGATCGTGATGATCCTGGTGGGCGGGCTCAGCTTCGCCGGCGGCATGGTGTTCTTGCTGCTGGGCGCCTGGCCGGTGTTCGGCTTCTTCGGACTCGACGCGGCGCTGGTCTACATTGCCTTCAAGCGCAACTTCCGCGACGGCAGGTGCTACGAGCGGGTCCGCCTGGACGCCGCCAGCCTCGAGGTGCTGCAGGTGGCGCCCGGCGGCGCCGAGACGCGGTCAACGTTCCCGCCTTACTGGACCCGCGTGCTGGTCGATGATGACGGTTGCCTGGTGCTGCGTTCCCACGGCAAATCCATGGAACTGGGCCGGTTCCTGGCGGGCGACGAGAAGGAAAGTTTCCGCGCGGCGTTGGATCGGGCGTTGCGCGGGTTGCGCCGCGGCCCCGCTACAGCTTGAGCACGTCCTGCATGGTGTAGTAACCGGCCGGCTTGCCCGCCGTCCACAGCGCCGCGTGCACCGCGCCGCGGGCAAAGATGATGCGGTCGCCGGCCTTGTGGCTCAGCTCGATGCGTTCGTCGTCGGCCGCGAAGATCACCGTGTGGTCGCCCGCCACGTTGCCGCCGCGCAGCACGCCGAAGCCGATATGGCCGCGCTTGCGCGCCCCGGTGATGCCGTCGCGGCCCCGGTCGGCCACGTGTTCCAGTGAGACACCGCGCCCCTCCGCCGCGGCGCGTCCCAGCGCCAGCGCCGTGCCCGAGGGTGCGTCCACCTTGTGGCGGTGATGCATCTCGACGATCTCGATGTCGAAGCTGTCGTCGAGCACCTCGGCAAGGCGCCGGGTCAGCGCGATGGTCAGGTTGACACCCAACGAGAAATTGGCCGCCTGCACGACGACGGCGCGCGTTCCCGCCTCGGCGATCACGGCCTGCTGCTCGGGCTCGAGGCCCGTGGTGCCGACCACATAGGCCGTGCCGGTCTCGGCGGCGATGCGGGCGTTCGCGGCGGTGACCCTGGGAATGGTGAAGTCGATGATCACGTCGGCCTTCTGGAACAGCGCCCTCACGTCATCGGTCAGCACCGTGCCGAGCGGATCGATGCCAGCGAGCACGCCCAGATCCTTGCCGAATTCCGGATTGCCGGGCGCGTCGACGGCGCCGATGACGTGGCAGCCCTTCGCCTCGGTGACCGCGCGCACCAATGCCCGTCCCATGCGGCCCGCGCCACCCAGGATGCCCACTGCAAGATCGCTCATGTGTCGTTCTCCGCTTATGGAAGCGGTGGCTTACGCCAGTGAGTGGCGCCTCGCAACATGATGGTGAAGAAACAGGGAGGTCCGTGATGCGGAGGGATCGCCCCTCACCCTGGCCCTCTCCCAGAGGGAGAGGGAATTCATGAAGCACCACAACCACTTGAACCCTCTCCCTTTGGGAGAGGGTAGGGTGAGGGGCGTTGTCGATGGAGGGCCGCGCCCGGCTAATCCTTGATCAAATCGCCCCAGAACTCCTTCGCCCTGGCGAAGAAGCCTTCGGATTCGGGGCTGGACTTGCCGCCACCGGCGGCCTCGAACTCGCGCAGCAGGCGCTCCTGCTCCTTGGTCAGGTTGACCGGCGTCTCCACGCCCACATGCACGAACAGGTCGCCCACGCCGCCGCGCTGCAGCCGGGGCATGCCCTTGCCGCGCAGGCGGAACTGGCGGCCGGTCTGGGTGCCGTCGGGGATGGTGACCTTGGCCTTCTTGCCGTCGATGGTCGGCACCTCGATGGAGCCGCCCAGCGCCGCGGTGGTCATGGGGATCGGCACGCTCATGTGCAGGTCCATGCCCTCGCGCTCGAAGATGCGGTGGGGTTTCACCGACAGAAAAATGTAGAGGTCGCCCGCCGGGCCGCCGCGCGTCCCGGCCTCGCCCTCGCCGGACAGGCGGATGCGGGTGCCGTCCTCGACGCCGGCCGGGATGGCGACCGACAGGGTCTTGTCGCGGTTCACATGGCCGGCGCCGTGGCAGGACGCGCAGGGATCGCTCACCGTCTGGCCGGCGCCGTGGCAGGTCGGGCAGGCCCGCTCGACGGTGAAGAAGCCCTGCTGGGCGCGCACCTTGCCCAAGCCGCGGCAGGTCGGGCAGTCGACCGGCTTGGAGCCGGGCGCCGCGCCGGTGCCGGCGCACGGTTCGCACGCGACCGAGGTGTTGACGCTGATCTCGGCCTGCTTGCCGGCGAACGCCTCCTCCAGCGTCACCGCATAGTCGAAGCGCAGGTCGGCGCCGCGCTGCGGGCCGCCGCGGCGCTGGCCGCCGCGCTGGCCGAAGGCGCTGCCGAACAGATCCTCGAAGATGTCGCTGAACGAGCCGTTGAAGTTGAAGTCGAACCCGCCGCCCGGCCGTCCGCCGCTATTCTCGAACGCGGCATGGCCGAACTGGTTGTAGGCGGCGCGCTTCTGCGGATCCTTCAGGATCTCGTAGGCCTCGTTGACTTCCTTGAACTTGCGCTCGGCCTCGGCGTCGCCGGGGTGCCGGTCGGGATGGCAGTCCATGGCCTTGGCGCGGAACGCCTTCTTGATCTCGCCATCGTCGGCCTCGCGGCTGATGCCGAGCATCTCGTAGTAACAAACCTTGGCCATCCGCGCGTCCCTGGCAAACCCTCGAAACGACGGGCGGCAGGGGATGCCCGCCGCCCGGTCACATCCGTGTTACGACTTGTTCTTGCCGTCGTCGTCGACTTCCTCGAAGTCGGCGTCGACGATGTCGTCACCGCCCGCCGGGCCGTCCTGCGGACCGGCGCTGCCCGCCGGCGGAGCCTGCTCGGCCTGGTGGGACTTGTAGACCGCCTCGCCCAGCTTCATCGACGCCTGGAGCGCGGCTTCGGTTTTGGCGTTGATCTCGGCCAGGTCGTCGCCGGCGAGCGCGGTCTTCAGCGCGGCGATGGCGTCCTCGATCGCCTGCTTGTCGGCGGCGGTCACCTTGCCGCCATGCTCGACGAGCTGGCGTTCGGTGGTGTGGACGATCGACTCGCCCTGGTTGCGGGCATCGACCAGCTCGCGCCGCTTCTTGTCCTCGTCGGCGTTCGCCTCGGCTTCCTTAACCATGCGCTCGATGTCGGCTTCCGACAGGCCGCCCGAGGCCTGGATGCGGATCTGCTGCTCCTTGCCGGTGCCCTTGTCCTTGGCGGTCACGTTGACGATACCGTTGGCGTCGATGTCGAACGCGACCTCGATCTGCGGCACGCCGCGCGGCGCCGAGGGAAGGCCGACCAGGTCGAACTGGCCCAGCAGCTTGTTGTCGGCCGCCATCTCGCGCTCGCCCTGATAGACCCGGATCGTCACCGCCGTCTGGTTGTCCTCGGCGGTCGAGAAGATCTGGCTCTTCTTGGTCGGGATCGTGGTGTTGCGGTCGATCAGCCGGGTGAACACGCCGCCCAGGGTCTCGATGCCCAGCGACAGCGGGGTCACGTCGAGCAGCAGCACGTCCTTGACGTCGCCCTGCAGCACGCCGGCCTGGATGGCGGCGCCCATGGCGACGACCTCGTCCGGGTTGACGCCCTTGTGCGGCTCGCGGCCGAAGAACTCTTTCACCCGCTCGACGACGCGCGGCATGCGGGTCATGCCGCCAACCAGCACCACTTCCGAGATTTCGGCGGCCGACAGGCCCGCGTCCTTCAGCGCCGCCTTGCACGGGCCCATGGTCTTCTCGATCAGCTCCTCGACCAGGGCTTCCAGCTTGGCGCGGGTCAGCTTCATGGTCAGGTGCTTCGGACCGGTCGCGTCCGCCGTGATGAACGGCAGGTTCACTTCCGTCTGGGCCGTGCTCGACAGCTCGATCTTGGCCTTCTCGGCGGCTTCCTTCAGCCGCTGCAGCGCCAGCTTGTCGCCCCGCAGGTCGATGCCGTTCTCTTTCTTGAACTCGTCGGCCAGGTAGTTCAGCAGGCGGATGTCGAAATCCTCGCCGCCCAGGAAGGTGTCGCCATTGGTCGACTTCACCTCGAACACGCCGTCGCCGATCTCCAGGATCGAGATGTCGAAGGTGCCGCCGCCAAGGTCATAGACCGCGATGGTCTTGCCTTCCGACTTGTCGAGGCCGTAGGCGAGCGCCGCGGCCGTCGGCTCGTTGATGATGCGCAGCACGTCGAGGCCGGCGATCTTGCCGGCGTCCTTGGTGGCCTGGCGCTGGGCGTCGTTGAAATAGGCCGGAACGGTGATCACCGCCTGGGTGATGGTCTCGCCCAGGTACTTCTCGGCGTCCTCCTTCAGCTTCTGCAGGATGAAGGCGCTGATCTGGCTCGGGCTGTACTTGTCGCCGCGCGCTTCCACCCAGGCGTCGCCATTGTCCGCCTTCATGATCTTGTAGGGGACCATCCCGATGTCCTTCTGGGTCGCCGGGTCGGTGTATTGGCGGCCGATCAGGCGCTTGATGGCGAAGAAGGTGTTCTCCGGGTTGGTCACCGCCTGGCGCTTGGCCGACTGGCCGACCAGACGCTCGCCGTCGCCGGTAAAGGCGACGATCGACGGCGTGGTGCGCGCGCCTTCCGAATTCTCGATGACCTTGGGGGTCTTGCCGTCCATGACGGCCACGCACGAATTGGTGGTGCCCAGGTCGATGCCGATAACTTTAGCCATGTCGTCGTTCTCCTCTTTTTCCTTGTGGCGGACCGGGGCAGCCACGTCGTGCACCGCGCCGGCCCCCTCGGGAGCCTCGAATTTTAGTTCGGCCGTTATATAGTGAGGCGGTTTTTGGGCTACAACCACTGATGACTCGAAATTCGTGAATCAGCGGAATGCCTTGGTTCCGCCCGAAAAGGACTTCCATGGACGAGGCCTCGGAAATCATCGCCCGACTCGGGCTCCAGCCGCACCCCGAAGGCGGCCACTACCGCGAGATGTTCCGCGCGGGCGGAGAGGGCCGCGGCCCGGTCTCGTCGATCTACTATCTGCTCCGCGAAGGCGAGCGCTCCCACTGGCACCGCATCGACGCCACCGAAATCTGGCACTGGTACGCCGGCGCGCCGCTCCTGCTGTCGATCTCGGCCGATGGCGGCGCGGTGAGCCGCCACATCCTCGGCAACCAGCTCGATCTGGGCCAGCGCCCCCAGGCCATCGTCCCGCCCCACGCCTGGCAGGCGGCGGAAAGCCAGGGCAACTGGTCGCTGCTAGGCTGCACCGTCGCCCCCGGCTTCGAGTTCTCAGGCTTCGAGATGGCGCCGGAAGGTTGGCGACCGGGACAGGGGTAAGGTATTAAAAATACAACAATAATCGTCATCCCCGCGCACGCGGGGACCCAGCTCTTCATAGAGCACCGGCGCTGGTGACCTCTACCTTCAAGGGATGGCGATGTCGTCGTATAGGTCGCGCCACTGCGGATTGTTGTCTTCGATCAACTGCAGCTTCCAGCTTCGCCGCCACTTCTTGAGCATCTTCTCACGCCAGATCGCGCCCTGAATGCTGTCATGGGCCTCGTAGTAGACCAGCATCTTCACGTTGTAGCGCGACGTGAATCCGTCGACTGCATCCGTTCTGTGTTCGTAGATGCGTTTGGGAAGATTTGAGGTGACGCCGATATAAAGCGTGCCGTTGCGCTCGCTGGCGAGAATGTAAACGAAGGCATCGAACATAAGGGGTTTCCGACTGATCTGCCTTACACGAGCGTATCGTCATCCCTATGGGCCATCATGCAACGGAAAATCCAGGAGAACCGAGCCCTACGAAGAGCTGGGTTCCCGCGTGCGCGGGAATGACGATAATTGTATGATTTGAACGGCTTACCCCTTCAAAAACGTCTCGGCCCTGAACACCGACAGCAGCTCCAGCCCTTCCCTGGCCAGCTCCTCGGCCGCGCCTTCCTGGCGGTCGACGATGGTCAGCACCTTCGTCACCTCGGCGCCCATCTCGCGCATGGTGCGCACCGCCTTCATCACCGAGCCGCCGGTGGTGGTGACGTCCTCGATCATCAATACCTTGGCGCCCTTCAGCGCATCCTCGGACGGCAGGCCCTCGATCGGCAGGCGGGTGCCGTGCTCCTTGGGCTGCTTGCGCACGATCAGGCAGGGCACCGGCGCGCCGGCCAGCCAGCTCGCCATGGTGGCGCAAGCGAGCGGCGGCACCGCGCCCAGCTCCAGCCCGGCGATGAAGTCGGGCTTCTCCCGCGTCATCACCTCGACGAAGGCGGCGGCGATCAGCGCCGAGCCTTCCGGGTCCAGCATGGTCGGCTTCATGTTGAAGTAGAAATTGCTCTCGCGCCCCGACGCCAGCCTGATGATCTTGCCCATGCCGAACGACTTGGCGCGGATGATCTCTGCAAGGCGCGCCGGGTTGGGCGCAAGGATGCTGGCGGCGTCGGACATGGCGGAACCTCGGTGCTGGGAAGGTAACCGGGTTTATCAGTCACCCGGTCCTACAGCAAGAGACCCGGCTGGGACATAATGCTGGAATTGTGGGGAAACTGCTTCATCCAGAGCAGTCAATTTAATGGCAGCGTGTTGCTATGGTTCATCGTCAATCGCGGACATGACGACCGACTTAATGAAGCGGATGAATAGGTAGAAAGGACCGGAAAACAGGACGAAAATCCCGCAGAATTTCACAAGGTCGATATCAATAACGTCTTTCGACCCAAACAGGTATGCGATGGCCGAATATATCAACACCGCGATACTCAGACTGAACATGATGCCCAACGGAATCACGGTCCATTGCCAGTTCCGCTCGACAAATTCTTTTTTTGTCACGGCAGATAGCGCCTTCGTTGCCTGCTGTTCATCATATCAAATGACAGACGCCCGGTCAGCCGCGTTTCAATTCCGCCAGCCTCTCGAACAGCCTTGGCGCATCCGCTCGCGTCACGTGCCGATGGTTGAACTCGCCCGGGCCGGCGATTCCATCCGGCTTCTCCACCCAGACCGTCTCGGCGATGGGCAAGAACTTGTCCAGCATCCGATTGACGCCGATGTTGCGCGGCCTCGTCTGGTGGGTCAGGCGGTTCATGTCGCACACCGCGCAATACATGGCGATCCGGTGCGGATAGAGCGCGGTCGAGATGCCCGTCCTGCGCGCGAGCGGGTTGGTCAGGTGCCAGTGGGAGAAGTTGCTGTCCGCGCCGTAGCGGTTCAGCAGGGTGTAGCCCACGAACGTGTCGTCGAGGGTGATGGCGAACGCCATGGAGCGCTGGTCCGGGTCGCCGGTGCGCAGCGCCCGGTGGAAGCGGGCGCGAGTGTCGTCCTCGGTGCCCAGGCGGGCCTTGTCGATGCCAAGGAAGGCGAGATACTCGTCAGTGCTGTCGTACCAGTAGCGCACGATGGCCTCGATATCGCCTTCAATCAGATCGCGAAAAGCGGCATGGCCGGCTGCGATGGTCTCGCCGCCGTACCGCGCCGGATCAGGCGCAGGGATGCGGGCGGCGTCGGACATGGCGAACCTCTGCTGGGGGAACTCGACAGGTCATATCAGTCCGATCGAAGAGCGGCAACGCCCGCTGTGCATCGATCCACAGCGGTGGTGCTTATTGCCACATTGATCGTTGGCGGCTGTAAGCGGATCGTATCGCCGAGTAATGGATGGAGGGGCGGTCATGCGCGTGCAGTTCATCGGCACCGGCGACGCCTTCGGGACGGGAGGGCGCTTTAACACCTGCTTCAAGGTGGAGCGGCCCGGCGGCGACTTCCTGATCGATTGCGGCGCGTCCAGCATGATCGCGCTGCGCAAGCTGGGCATTGACCCGAACGGCATCAAGACGATCTTCATTTCCCATCTGCACGGCGACCATTTCGGCGGCCTGCCGTTCTTCATCCTCGACGCCCAGTTCAACAGCCGGCGCATCGAAACGCTGACCCTTGTCGGCCCGCCCGGCTTCCGCCAGAGGCTGACGGAAGCGATGGACGTATTCTTTCCTGGGTCTTCCAATGCCGTGCGGAAGTTCCTGATCGAGATTCATGAGGTTGCGCCCGGTGATAGCCTCTCCGTGAACGGCATCGGGTTGGAGACGGTAGAGATGCGCCACGCATGCGGCGCACCGCCGCTGGGTCTGCGCTTTGCCTGCAATGGTCGCACTGTCGCCTATTCTGGCGACACGGAGTGGACCGACGCGCTCATTGCGCTCGGCCGCAATGCCGATCTCCTGATTGTCGAAGCGCTAACCTGGGAGCGGAAGATTTCCCAGCATCTGGACTATGCCTCGGTGCTGGCCAACGAAGCCCGGATTGGGGCGAAGCGCATCGTCCTGACGCATTTCGGTCCCGACATGCTCGCCAAGCTCGGCGGTGCGCGCCACGAGTATGCGGAGGATGGAAAGATCATCGACTTCTAATGCCCCAGCGTTCTTTGGCGGGCGCAACCGCTTAGCGATCCCAGGAAGCCCAGGGGCACAGCCGACCGAACTTCCTCATGATTTTATGCGGAAAGCGCGTGCGGAACCAGGACAGCTCCTCCCTTGCATCGGGATAGGTGCGGGCGGCGCGGGCCAGCCAGTACCGGTAACGGCCCAGGTCGCCTCTATTGCGATACTCGATGGCGAGATTGTAGGTGCAGCCGGGATCACGCAGGCGCACGCCTGTCCGAAGCAGCTCCAGCGCTCGGCGCGGGGTTACGAAATCCCCTAGTACGCTAAGCGCAGGCGGATAGCGTCGCAGGGCGAGGGCCTCCAGAATCGGGATCGCGAAGCCGTAGGCTCTTCCGTCGAGGATATCGAGCGCGCGGACGTACTGGCTTTCGTCCTTGTCCGCAACCGGGCTCACTTCCCCGCGTCGGCTTTCGCCGGCGCCTTGGTCACGCCGACCATGGCGGGGCGGAGCAGGCGGTCGCCGATGGTGTAGCCGACCTGCAGCACCTGGTTGACGGTGCCGTGGGGCTGGCTGGCGTCCTCCACCTCGAACATGGCCTGGTGGAGGTTGTGGTCGAACTTCTCGCCGTGCGGGCTCACTTCCTTGACGCCGTGGCGCTGCAGCACGTTGGCGACCTCGCGGCCGGTCAATTGCACGCCCTCGACGAAGCTGCCGAAGGTCTCGTCCGTCTCGGCGCCTTCGGGCAGCGCGTCGAGCGCCCGGCCCAGATTGTCGGCCACCGCCAGCATGTCGCGAGCGAAGCCGGCGGTCGAGTACTTGCGCGCGTCCTCCACGTCCTTGGCCGCGCGGCGGCGCACGTTCTCGGCCTCGGCCACGGCGCGCAGCATCTTGTCCTTCAGGTCGGCGATCTGCGCCTCGGCCAGTTCCAGCCGCGCTTCCAGATCGGCGGCCTCGCTGGGATCGGCGTCGCCGGTTTCCGGATTTTCCTGTTCGTCGTTCATCATGTCCTCAACTCAGAAGCCGGCCCACGACGCGGGCGGTGTAGTCGACCATCGGCACGATCCGGGCGTAGTTGATCCGGGTCGGACCGATAACGCCCAGAATGCCGATGACGTTTCGTTGCTCGTTGGCGTAGGGGGCCAGAATCAGCGACGAGCCGGAGAGGCTGAACAGCTGGTTTTCCGAGCCGATGAAGACGCGGACGCCCTCGGCTTCCTTCGCCAGGTCCAGCAAATGGATGAACTCGCGCTTGTTTTCAAGGTCTTCCAGCAGCCGCCTTATGCGCTCCAGGTCCTCGGCCGCCTCCAAATTCTCCAGCAAATGGCTCTGGCCGCGCACGATCAGCGTCTGGTTGCCCTCGGTCGGACCGGTCCAGATCGCAAGGCCGTCCTCGACCACCTTGCCCGACAACTCGTCGAGCTGGGCCTGGTGCTCGGTCAGCTCGCTGAGGATGAACGCCTTGGCCTCGTCCAGCGTCCGACCGGTCATGCGCGCGTTCAAATAGTTGCTGGCGCGCTGGAGCGTCGACGGCATCATGTCCGCGGGCACCTCCATGATGCGGTTCTCCACCTGGCCGTCCTCGGTCACCAGCACGGCGAGCGCCCGGCCCGGATTGAGGCTGACGAACTCGATGTGCCTTATCGCCACGTTGAGCTTGGGCGCGATCACCAGCCCGGCCGCGTGCGACAGGCCCGACAGCATGGCCGACGCCTGCTGCAGCACGCCGTCGATGGTCTGGCCGCCCGAGCCCATGCGGCCCTGGATGGCGTTGCGCTCGTCATTGCTGAGGTTGCCGAATTCCAGCAGCCCGTCGACGAAGATGCGCAGGCCGCGCTCGGTCGGCAGCCGCCCGGCCGAGGTGTGCGGCGCGTAGAGCAGTCCGGCGTCCTCCAGGTCGGCCATGACGTTGCGGATGCTGGCCGAGGACAGGTTCAGCCCCAGCCGCTGCACCAAGGTGCGCGAGCCCACCGGCTCGCCGGTTTCCAGGTAGGCCTCGACAATGCCGCGCATGATCTTGCGCGTGCGCTCGTTCAGTTCCTCGATCATGAGCCGACTATGGAGGCAAACCGCCTGCCTGTTCAATGAGACTACTGCCCCACCCGCCCGATCATGCGGCCCAGGGCGAGGGAAGAAATTGCGCCGGCGACCACGATGCCGAAGACGATCCAGACCATGATCCTCATCACCCGCTCGTTCCGGCTGGCGAACATGATCTGCCAGATGCCCTGTACCAGCGCGAGAATCCCGTAGGCGAACAACACGGTCAGGAACAGGCCCATGAAGATGAAAAGTCCGGGCGAGCCGGCCTGTGCCTGTTCTTCCCGGTCGATCCGCATACCGTCCGGCACAAGGCTAGGCGGAATTTCGATGTTCAGGCCGACCACCAGCAGCGCCGCCGTGAGCAAGAGGACCAGCGCCAGGATGATGGCCGCCAGAACGAGGATGACGATCCCGCTGGCGCGGAACTGCTTCGGGGTCAGGTCGTGCCTGGCCTTCAGGAGGCCGAAATCGAACCGCACCTTTGTCTCCTGCTGGACGCGAGGCAGTACACGGACTAGAACGCTGCCACCAATCCTCACGGGAAACAATCATGCGCCCATCCGGCCGATCCCCCGACCAGCTCCGCCCGATCTCGCTGGAGACCGGCTTCTCCGCCTATGCGGAAGGCTCGTGCCTGGCGCGCTTCGGCGGCACCCACGTGCTGTGCACCGCGTCGCTCGACGAAGGCGTGCCGGGCTTCCTGCGCGGCAAGGGCAGCGGGTGGGTGACAGCGGAATACGGCATGCTGCCGCGCTCGACCCATACGCGCTCATCGCGCGAGGCGGCGCGCGGCAAGCAGACCGGCCGCACCCAGGAAATCCAGCGCCTGATCGGCCGCTCGCTGCGCGCGGTCACCAACATGAAGGCGTTCGGCGAGCGCCAGATCGTCATCGACTGCGACGTGATCCAGGCCGATGGCGGCACCCGCACCGCCTCGATCACCGGCGGCTACGTGGCGCTCTATCTCTGCTTCAAGAAGATGAAGGACCAGGGCCTGATCGAGAACATCCCGCTGACCAGCCAGGTCGCCGCGGTGTCGTGCGGCCTGTACAACGGCCAGCCGGTGCTCGACCTGGACTATCTGGAAGATTCCAAGGCCCAGGCCGACGCCAACTTCGTGCTGACCGGCGCGGGCGGCATCGTCGAGATCCAGGGCACCGCCGAGGACGAACCGTTCTCCGAGGCCGAGTTCCTCCACCTGCTGTCGCTCGCCAAGGCGGGCATCGCCGATCTGGCCCGCTTCCAGCGCCAGGCGCTCGGAATCGAGTGATGGCGCGGCGCTTTCCCGGCGGCCGGCTGGTGGTGGCCACCCACAATCCGGGCAAGGTGCGCGAGATAGGCGATTTGCTGCGTCCCTACGATGTGGACGCGGTCTCGGCGGGCGAACTGGGCCTGCCGGAGCCGGAAGAAACCGGCGCCACCTTCCGCGCCAACGCCGAGCTGAAGGCACTGGCCGCCGCGACGGCCTCGGGCCTGCCGGCGCTGGCCGACGATTCCGGCCTGTCGGTGGCGGATTTGGGCGGCGATCCGGGCATCTACTCGGCGCGCTGGGCCGGGCCGGACAAGGACTTTTCCGTCGCCATGCAGAAGGTCCGCGACCTGCTGCGGGCCGACGGCAAGGACGGCAGCCGGGCGCATTTCACCTGCGCCCTGACGCTGGCCTGGCCCGACGGCCATGTGGAGACGTTCGAGGGCCAGGTCCGCGGCGACCTGGTCTGGCCGCCGCGCGGCGTGCACGGCTTCGGCTACGACCCCATGTTCCGCGCCGACGGTCACCACATCACCTTCGGCGAGATGGACCCTGACGCCAAGCACGCCATCAGCCACCGCGCCGTGGCGTTCCGGCAGCTGATCGATGCCTGCTTCTGAACCCGGCCCCAATCCTGGCTTCGCAGTCTATGTCCACTGGCCGTTCTGCCTGTCGAAATGCCCGTATTGCGACTTCAACAGCCATGTGCGGGAAAGCGTAGACCAGGACCGCTGGCGCGCCGGCCTGCTGCGCGAGATCGATCACTACGCCGCGCTGACGCCGGGCCGGACGGTCACCAGCGTGTTCTTCGGCGGCGGCACCCCGTCGCTGATGGCGCCGGAGACCACGGCGGCGGTGATCGGCCGCATCGGCGAACGCTGGGGCTATGCGGACAGCCCGGAGATCACGCTCGAGGCCAATCCGACCAGCGTCGAGGCCGGCCGCTTCACCGCCTATGAGAAGGCCGGCGTCAACCGGGTCTCGCTGGGCGTGCAGGCGCTGAACGACGCCGACCTGAAGGCGCTGGGGCGCGGCCACAGCGTCGGCCAGGCGCTGGATGCCGTCGCGCTCGCCCGCGACACCTTCCCGCGTTACAGCTTCGATCTGATCTACGCTCGGCCCGGCCAGATGGTGCCGCTGTGGCAGGCCGAGCTGGCGCGCGGCCTGGAGCTGGCGGGCGATCATCTGTCGCTCTACCAGCTCACCATCGAGGAGGGCACCGCCTTCCACGCCGCGTTCCGCGACGGACGGCTGGTGCTGCCCGACGAGGATACGTCCGCCGAGCTCTACGAGCTGACCCAGGCCATGACCGGCGCGGCCGGGATGCCCGCCTACGAGATCTCCAACCACGCCGCGCCGGGCGGGCAAAGCCGCCACAACATGACCTACTGGCGCTACGGCGAATATGCCGGCATCGGCCCCGGCGCCCATGGCCGGCTGCACCTGGACGGCGTGACGGCGACCGCCCAGCGCCGCAAGCCCGAAACCTGGCTCGACCTGGTCGAGGCGCAGGGCCACGGCACCGAGGTGATGCACAGGGTGCCGCCTGCCGAAAGCGCCGAGGAGATGCTGATGATGGGCCTGCGCACGACCGAAGGCGTCGACCTGGCGCGGCTGGCGGCGGTTTCCGGCGGGACGCTGGATGATGTGGTTGATCGCGAGCGGCTGGCCGATCTGCTGGGCCAGGGGATGCTCGTGCGCACGCCCGATGCGCTCAAGGCTACGACCCAAGCCTGGCCGGTTCTCAACGAAGTGATCCGGCGGTTGTTGGGGTAGCGGATTTTCCCCCAAATATTGTCATCCCGGCGAAAGCCGGGACCCAGCGATGCAAGGCTCAAATATCACCGTGTCCCTGAGCTTGTCGAAGGGCCATGCATCGGCGCTCGTGCAAAGCCCTTCGACAAGCTCAGGGATACGGATAGAATTTTACCTGCATCAGGACTGGGTCCCGGCTTTCGCCGGGATGACATTCATTTTGTATTTGGTTTCCCCCTACGGCCGCGCCACCGGCGCGCCGAATTCCTGCGGCGCCGGGTCGACCGCGTTCATGCCCGCCGGGGTGATCTGGATCACGGCGAGGCCGCGCTCGGCGACGCCGTCGCGGCCGAAGCGGAACGCACCGTCGATGCCGGCGAAGCCCTTCGCGTCGGTCAGCGCCGAGGTGGTGAACGGCCGGTCGGGATGCATCTTCTTCAGCGCCGCGACCAGCGCCACCGCGTCATAGGCGATGCTCGACACCCGAGGCGCGGTGCCGCCATAGGCCTTGCCGTAATGGGACGAGAAGGCTATCCCGGTCTCCGGCGACGGCCCCGCATAGAGCGCGCCCGCCAGCGCCGGCTCGTTCTTCAGGCTGGCGTCGTCCCACAGGCCGGTGCCGAGGAACTTCACCTTTTCCGGCTCGATGTCGTAATAGGGCAGCATGGGCGCCAGCGTCTTCAATAGCCCGCCGCCGGCCGCGATCAGCAGCGCGTCGAACTGGTACTCGAACACCGGCTGCTGCACATAGGGCGGCGCGCCCGGAACCTGCGGCGGCACCGGCTCGGTCGAGGCCACCTGGGTCTTGCGCGCGGCGAGACGTTGCACCGGCGGCGCCAGCGCCTCCTCGGTCTCCTGGAACGGCTCGATGGCGACGATGGTGCCGCCATGTTTCGACGCGGCGTTGCGCAGCGCTTCGGTGACCATCGTCCCGTAAGCGGAGTCCGGCACCAGCGCGGCCAGCCGCTTGTAGCCCTGGTCGATGGCGTATTCGACGATCCGCTCCACCTGCTGCTGCGGCGTGAAGCCCAGGATGTAGACGCCGCCGCCGGCCACGGTGCGGTCGGTGGAAAAGCCGACCAGCGGGATGCGGTACTGCTTGGCCACCGGCCCGGCGGCGCGGATGGCGTCGGCGAAGATCGGACCCAGCAGGATCTGGGCGCCGCTGTCGATGGCGTCCTGGGCCGCGCCGGCCGCGCCCCTGGGGCCTTCGGTGTCGCGCGGCAGCAGCACGATGGTGGGGTCCTGCACGTCGAACAGCGCCAGTTGGGCCGCGTCGAGCATGGATTGGCCCAGCGCCTGGTTGCGGCCCGACAGCGGCAGCAGCAGGCCGACCTTGGTGAACCCTTTCTCGAAGTACTTGTCCGGCCGCTGGGGCAGCGTCGGCAGTTCCTCCTCCGGCGGCGGCAGGGCGGCGACGATCTGCGGCGGCGGCGGCGGCGCGGCCACCGGTTCCCGGACGCCGCCGCAGGCGGCCAACGCCAGCATGGACGCCACCAGCAAAAGCGGGCAAAGATGGTTTCGGATCAGGCGGAAGAACGTCATGCAGGCGGGCCTTTAAGAGGCGAATTTGGTCGGAGAGGCCTGATCGGGCTGAGCAGGAACATCCCATGACTATGGAAGCCCCGGACGGCCAAGTCAATTTGGCGCCCGGCCTCTATCTGGTCGCCACGCCCATCGGCAATTTGCGCGACGTCACGCTGCGGGCGCTCGACGTGCTGCGGTCGGCCCATGTGGTCGCCTGCGAGGACACCCGGATCACCAGGCGCCTGCTCGACCGCTATGCCATCACCACGCCGCTCAGCCGCTATGACGACCACAGCAGCGAGGCCGACCGCCAGCGGCTGATCGACCGCATGAAGGCGGGCGAGGCGGTGGCGCTGGCCAGCGACGCGGGCA
This sequence comes from Sphingomonadales bacterium, assembly GCA_022844405.1. Lineage (GTDB taxonomy): Bacteria > Pseudomonadota > Alphaproteobacteria > SMXS01 > SMXS01 > RI-34. The sequence continues at coordinate 132,439 of JALHLV010000010.1, forward strand.
CGCCGCTGGTGTCCGATCCGGGCTTCAAGCTGGTCCGCGCGGCCATCGCCGAGGGTGTGGACGTGGTGCCGATCCCGGGGCCGTCCTCGGTGCTGGCGGCGCTGTGCCTGGCCGGCCTGCCGACCGACCGGTTCAGCTTCGGCGGCTTCCTGCCGGAAAAGCAGGTGGCGCGCCAGAACGCGCTCAACGAGGCGCTGCGCCTGCCCGGCACCGTCGTTGTGTTCGAATCCGCCCGCCGGCTGCCCGCCTCGCTCGCCGACCTGGCGGCCATCGCGCCCGGCCGGCCGGTGGTCGTCGCCCGCGAGCTGACCAAGCATTTCGAGGAAGCCGTGCGCGGCACCGCCGCCGAGCTGGCGGCGCGCTACCACAGGGACGGCCCGCCGCGCGGCGAGGTGGTGCTGGTGATCGGCCCGCCCGACGAGGCCGATCCCGACGCCGCCGACCTGGACGCCGCATTGCGCAGCGCCCTGCGCGACCTGTCGGTGAAGGAGGCGGCCAGCGCCGTCGCCTTCATGCTGAAGCTGCCGCGGCGGCAGGTCTATGCCCGCGCCGTCGCGCTGTCGCAAGGACAGGACGGCGAATGAGGACGACGGCGCAGCGCCGCCGCGCGTTCCGCTCGGGCCGCACCGCCGAGACGCTGTGCTGCTGGCTGCTGCGGCTGAAGGGCTACCGCATCCTGGCGCGCAACTGGAAGACGCCCGTGGGCGAGGCCGACATCGTCGCCCGGCGCGGTAAATTATTGGTGTTCGTCGAGGTCAAGGCCCGCGCCAGCCACGGCGCCGGTATCGAGGCGGTTTCCTCCAGGCAGCAGCGCCGCGTGCGGCGCGCGGCCGAGGTATATGTTTCCGCCCATCCGGCGCTGGCGGTGCTCGACATGCGCTTCGACGTCATGACGATTGCGCCCCGAAGCTGGCCGACCCATAGTCCGGGCGCCTGGGGATACGAATAACAGGGAGCCCACCGGGACATTCATGTCCCGGATCGACAAGGAGAACCGCATGAGCCTTGCCGTCGCCATCCAGATGGACCCCATCGCCGGCATCAACATCAACGGCGACAGCACCTTCGCGCTGGCGCTCGAGGCCCAGCGCCGCGGCCACGGCCTGTACTATTACCTGCCCCGGGACCTGACCTTCGCCCATGGCCGCGTCGTCGCCTTCGTCCATCCGCTGCAGGTGCGCCGCGAGCACGGCAACCATTTCAGCCTGGGCGAGGGCCAGACCATCGACCTCGCCACCTTCGACGTGGTGCTGCTGCGCCAGGACCCGCCCTTCGACATGGGCTACATCACCACCACCCATTTGCTCGAGCACGTCCACCCCAAGACGCTGGTGGTGAACGACCCGCACCATGTGCGCAACGCGCCGGAAAAGCTGTTCGTCACCCGCTTCCCCGACCTGATGCCGCCGACCCTGATCAGCGCCGCCAAGCGCGACATCGAGGAGTTCCGCAAGGAACACCAGGACATCATCATGAAGCCGCTGTTCGGCAATGGCGGCGCCGGCGTGTTCCGGGTCAAGCCCGAGGACGAGAACTTCAACGCCCTGTTCGAGATGTTCACCCAGTTCTACCGCGAGCCCATCGTGGTGCAGCGCTACGTGCCCGAGGTCCGCCAGGGCGACAAGCGCATCATCATCGTCGACGGCCGCGCCGTGGGCGCCATCAACCGCGTCCCGGCGCAGGGCGAAAGCCGCTCCAACATGCATGTGGGCGGCCGGCCGGAAAAATCCAAGCTGACCCGGCGCGAGAAGGAAATCTGCGAGGCCATCGGCCCGGCGCTGGCCGAGCGCGGCCTGATCTTCGTCGGCATCGACGTGATCGGCGACTACCTGACCGAGATCAACGTCACCTCGCCCACCGGCATCCAGGAAATCGACCGGTTTGATAACGCGAATATCGCGGGGCTGGTCTGGGATGCGATCGAGGCGCGGCGGGTGCGGATGTAAGCCGGCGCGCTTTGGATCAATCAATTTTGCTTGATGCATCAAACATGGTTGATGTATAAGAAGGCTTATGAGCACCCGACAGCTTCGTTCCGACATCGCCCCGCCCGAGTTCCTGCAGCTCGCCGGGCATCCTGTGCGCTGGCGCCTGCTGGGGGAGCTGGCCCGGAGCGACAGCACGGTGCACGAGCTGACCGGACTGGTCGGCGAGCCGCAGAATCTGGTCTCATACCATTTGGGCAAGCTGCGGGACGCGCGGCTTGTGTTTGCTCGGCGCAGCGCGGCCGATCGCCGCGACACCTACTACGGTCTCGATCTGGCGCATGTCGGCGGCCTGTTGTCGGCTGCCGGCGCGGCGCTCCACCCCGGCCTTCGTCTCGCGCCTCCCTCGCGCGACCATCTCTTGACAGCGCCGGCGAGGGTGCTGTTCCTGTGCACCGGTAACAGCGCGCGGTCGCAGATGGCCGAGGCGCTGGCCAAGGCCCGGTCGGGCGGCGCCGTCGAGGCGTACAGCGCCGGCAGCCACCCCAAGCCCCTGCACCCCAACGCGGTGCGGGTGATGCGGGACGAGTATGGCCTCGACCTCACGGGCTACACGTCAAGGCACCTCGACGTTTTCGCCGGCCAGCGTTTCGACCGGGTGATCAGCCTGTGCGACCGGGTGCGCGAGGTATGCCCCGGGTTTCCCGGCCACCCCGAAACCATCCACTGGAGCATCGCCAATCCCGCGAGCGGTGAGGCCGACGACGTCACCTGGCCGCTGTTCCGGCAAACCGCCGCCGAACTGGCGACCCGCATCGATTTCCTGCTCGCCGCGCTGGCCGACGGGACGCCCGTTCCCCGATAGAAGGAGGAAGCCATGACCGACCCCCGTGACATGGTCAGTATCCGCTACATGGTCGACGATGTCGGCGAGGCGCTGGCCTTCTACACCGGCACCCTCGGCTTCGAGGTGCTGACGAAGTTCCTTCCCGCGTTCGCCGACGTCACGCGCGGAAACCTCCGGCTGCTGCTCAGCGGGCCGGTCAGCTCGGCGGGCCGGCCCATGCCCGACGGTGCCGTTCCGGGACCTGGCGGCTGGAACCGCATCCACCTCATCGTCGGCGACATCCACGCCGAAGTCGCCCGCCTGCGCAAGGCCGGCGCGCGCTTTCGCAACGACGTCCTCGAAGGACCCGGCGGCAGGCAGATCCTGCTGCTCGATCCCTCCGGCAACGTCGTCGAGCTGTTCCAGCCCGCCGGCTTCGGCGCGGCACCAGCACCGAGCGAAGGGAAAGGGAGATGACGACGGACAAGCTGGACGAAGCTCTCCACCTGGACCATCCAGCGGAGTCGGACGAGCCGGACCGTAGCCTGCGGCAATGGTGGACCGTCATCACGATGGTGGTGGTGGCGGCCATCTTCATCGAGGCGGCCTTCGCCGGCGCCATGTTGTCGGGTGCCGAGTGGGCACGCGCGGCGCATTCGGCGAATGCTTCCATACTGCTTGCTTCGACCATCACGGCGGGCCTCGTCTCCGTCATCACGCTCCGCCGTATCCCGCATGGGCTGAAACTTGGCTTGACCCTGTTGGCGTTGGCGGCGGTGCTCTTTGCCCAGACCGCAATAGGCAAGTCCTCGGCGAATGGCGCCAACCTCCTGTGGGCTCATGTGCCTCTCGGCGTCGCGTTGGTCGGCTTCGCTACGCAAGCCGTCGCCTGCGCCCGCAGATTGGGCGGGAACACCATCCAAGCGCGGCGTCGGCGCATGTAGCTACCACTGCCGCCCAGTCTGCGCTAAAAGCTCTCCTCATATTTTCACGCGGATGGACCTGGGGAGGCTGCCGTGGCTTTAGTGTCGATAAGTTCCATTGTTAGGTTGATGCCCGTACTGCTGGCGGTCGCGGCCTGCGGCGAAGCGAAGCAGGAAGCGCCGACGCCCGAGAAGCCCACTTTCCAGAGCAAGGAAGCCTGGCCCGAAGGCTCGGACGCCCGGCCGTGGACGCACCTGAATTTCCGCAACGATCCCAATGACTTCCAGTTTGCGATTGTCGGCGACCGGTCGGGCGGCAAGCGCGACGGCGTGTTCGAGGCAGTGCTGGCGAAAGTCAACGCGCTCCAGCCCGAATTCACCATGAGCATCGGCGACTACATGGAGGGCTACACCTTCGAGCCCGACGAACTGGCCGCCAGATGGACCGAGGTGGACGGCTTCATGCGGAAGCTGGAATCCCCGCTGTTCCTGGTGGTCGGCAACCACGACATTTTCGACACCGCGAGCGAGGCGCTTTGGCGCAAGCATGCCGGCCTGCCGCGCTATCACTTCGTCTACAAGGACGTGCTGTTCATCGCGCTCAACACCGAGGACGGACGGTATGCAACGCCCGAGGAGCGGGTGGAGCTGAACAAGGCGCTGGCGATCATGAAGGATGACCCCAAGGCCGTCGGCGCCTTCATGCAGTCGAATCCGCTGATCCAGCAGTACATGCACGACAACGACGCGGGCCGGATCGGCGACGAGCAGACCCAATGGGTGCTGGGGCTGCTGGACAAATACAAGGACGTGCGCTGGACCTTCTTCTTCATGCACCGGCCGGTGTGGCGCGAGACCATCCCCAATCTCGGGAGGATCGAAGTGGCTCTGGGCACGCGCGGCTATACCATGATCGGCGGCCATACCCACCATTACGCCATCGAGACGCGCAACGGACGCGACTATATCGAGGTCGGTACCGCGGGCGGCGGCTGGTCGCCGGACGGCAAGCGGGGCGAGATGGACGCGGTTGTCTGGGTGACCATGCGGGATGATGGCCCCGTCATCACCAACCTAGTCGCCACAGGCATCCTGCCCAAGGACAAGGTGCCGGAGCGTGTAACCGGTGCCGAACTGTGCGGCGAGGCATACAGCCTGCCGTGCCGTTATCAGCGAACAGAATGATGTGGATCATGATCTCCGGCCCGTACAGCAGCGGCGCGGTAGATGAACACCAGCGAGCCGCAAATCTGCGCGCCATGAACGAGGCGGCCCTCACGCTGTTCCGGATGGGACACGTCCCTATCATCGGCGTGAACATGGCGCTGCCGGTGATCGAGGCGGGCGGCGGCTATGACGAGGTCATGATGCCGCTGTCGCTCGCCTTGGCCGAGCGCTGCGATGCTTGCCTGAGGATTGGCGGACAGTCTGCGGGCGCCGACGAGGAGGCGGAGCGCTTCATTGCCCGTGGTTTGCCCGCTTATACACAGCTTGAGGAGGTTCCAGCGTCTTGAGACCAACCCTCTAACAGGCTGCTGAAAAAGTGTCTCGCCTTGGGGATGCGGAGATGATTCCCTATCCGGGTACGGATAGGGAGTTTCCGGGATGCGGGGCGAGGATTTAGAGAGCGGTGCGCTGTTTTCGTAT
>JALHLV010000011.1 GCA_022844405.1 Sphingomonadales bacterium
CCGCCGCGCCGGCAGGCGCCGCCGCGTCCGCCGTCCAGGCCACGCCCGCGCCGGTTGCGTCGGCTGCCGCGCCGGCTCCAGTCGCCCCGGCCGAGCCGAAGAGCCAGATTGTTCAGGTCAGGCAGCCATGGGTGGTCGATCTCGGCGTGTTCGACACCGACGTCGGCGCCCGCGAGACCTGGGAGCGGATCAAGCAGCAGCAGCCTCAGTTCGGTCAGGCGGTGCATTATCTCGAACCCGAAGGCACGACCCGGCGATTGCTGGCCGGACCGTTCTGGGGTGAGGAAGCCGCGCGCACCGCCTGCGTCGCGGTTCGCGGCCAAGGGCTGAAATGCGATCCGCGGCAGGCTTCGGCCGTGCGGCCGGGTGCCGATCAGCGGTAGATCGGGATGGAAACGGCGCCGCGGCGGCTCAGAACGCCTTGAGCGACTTGATGACCGCCGGACCCAGCAGCACCGCGAACAGCGACGGCAGGATGAACATGACCAGCGGCACGGTCAGGATGGCCGGCAGCCTGGCGGCCTTGGCTTCGGCCCTGAGCATGCGCTGCTCGCGGAAGTCGCTGGCGAGAACCCGGAACGACTGGCCGAGCGGGGTGCCGTAACGCTCGGTCTGTCCGAGCGTGTTGACCACGGACTCGATGGCCGAGGTTCCGGTCCGGTGCAGCATGTTGTCGAGCGCCTCCTGCCGGCGCGGCAGGATGTTCAACTCCACCGAGGTCAGCATCAGCTCGTCGGCGAGCACCGGGTGGCTGTGGCCGATTTCGCCGGAGACACGCTGGAACGCCGAGTCGAGGCCAAGGCCGGCCTCGGTGCACACGACCATGAGGTCGAGCGCATCGGGCAACGCCCGGTCGAGCTTTTCCTTGCGCTTCTTCACCACCCAGCCGACGACCCATTCCGGCAGCTTCAAGCCCAGGAAGGCGAAGCCGATCAGGCCGCCCAGCTTGAGCAGCTGCGGCTTGTCGTGCAGCGCCGGAATGGTGTTGTAGAGCAGGAACGCGAACACCACGCCGACCAGCGGCATGATCGCCGAGATGAAGATGTAGATGCCCAGCGCTTCGGTGGATCGCCATCCGGCCTGCGACAGGAAGCGGCGCGTCTTGGTGGACTGCTCGGTCTGCGCGCGCCGCAGGTTCGCGCCCAGGCGATTGAACATGCTCACGGTCTGGAACTCGCGGCGCACCGTGGCTTTGGCCTGCGCGGTGCGCTCGCGCCGCTGCAGGCTCTCCTTGTGCGCCGTCATCTCGCGCATGCGCGCCGCCAGATGGTCGCGCTCGATCAGGTTCACCCAGACCAGGAACACCGTCACCATGATGATCACCATGGAGCCCAGCGCGGTCAGTTCCGTGCCGGTGGCGTTGGCGAAGAACTCGGCGATGGCGTTCAAAAGTCGAACTTCACGATTCTGCTCATCACGAAGAAGCCCATGCCGAGGCTGCCGCCTGCGAAATACAGCACCTTGTGGCCGGTGGGGTCCGTGAACAGCGTGTTGATGTAGTCGGGGTTCAGCACCATCAGGGCGCCGACCACCAGGAACGGCAGGCTGCCGACGATGATCGCCGACGCGCGGGCCTCCGAGGTGAGGGCGTGAATCTTCAGGTGCATCTGCTGCCGCAGCCGGAGCAGGCGCGACAGGTTGGTCAGGGTCTCGCCCAGATTGCCGCCGGTCTCCTGGGTGATCGACAGCGAGATGGCGAGGAACGCAAAATCGCTCAGGCCGATGCGCTTCACCGAGCGCGCGAATGCGTCGTCGAGGGGAATGCCGATCCGCATCTGGTCGCTGATCTTGGTGAATTCGACCGCCGCCGGTCCCTTCAGGTCACGGGAGATGGCAAAGATCGCCTCCGAGACCGGCAATCCGGACTTGACGCTGCGGACGATGAGGTCGATGGCGTCCGGCAGGTCCTTCAGGAAGCGCTGGCCGCGCTTCTTGCCGGCCGACGACACGAAATAGCTCGGCAGCGCGATACCGACGGCCAGCGCCGCCGGCAGCGCCACCAGGAAAGACAGCTGGAGCATGAGCGTGAACAGCAGCAGCGCGAACAGCGCCAGGCCGGCCGCGATGATCAGCATGGTCGAGACGCTGATGTTCAGGCCTGCCCGCTCGAGTTTGAGGGTCAGCAGGTCCACGCTCGGCAGCAGCGACGAACCGAGCGCGCCGCCCTCCGCTGCCTTCGACGCGCGGCGCTGGTTGCTCGCGGCCTTCAGGGTCGGCTGCGACGGGTCGGACTTCTTGCCGGCCCTGGCCGACACCGGCACGCCGCCGCTCTCGACCACCTGGGACAGCCGCCGCTGCAGGCGGCGTTCGTCGGCGGAGCCGAGCGCCATCAGCGAGACAGTCACCAGGATCGCGACGCCGCAGATCAGGAGGGCGATGATCGAATTTTCCTGCAGGAACTCGATCATTGCGCGGTCTCGTTCAGCGCGGCCAGCAGCACCCGGTCGTAACCGAAATAGCCGGCTTTCTTCAGGAAAGCGGGACGCAGGCCCGTGTAGCGGAAATCGCCGACCAGGCGCCCTTCGTGCAGGGCGCCGCCATAATCGAAGGTGAACAGGTCCTGCATCAGGATCACGTCGCCTTCCAGGCCCAGCACCTCGGAAACCTGGGTGATGCGGCGGATGCCGTCGCGCATGCGCTCGATCTGCACGATCATGTCGATGGCGTTGGCGATCTGGGTGCGCAGGCCGCGCTCGCTCATGGAATGGCCGCCCATGGAAATCATGTTCTCGATGCGGATCAGCGCCTCGCGCGACGAGTTGGCGTGCACCGTGCTGAGCGAGCCGTCATGGCCGGTATTCATGGCCTGCAGCATGTCGATGGCTTCCTCGCCGCGAATTTCGCCCAGGATGATGCGGTCGGGCCGCATACGCAGGGCGTTCTTCACCAGGTCGCGCATGGTGATCTCGCCGCGGCCCTCGATGTTCATGGGCCGGGTTTCCAGCCGCACCACATGCGGCTGCTGGAGCTGGAGTTCGGCGGCGTCCTCGATGGTGACGATGCGCTCGCCGATGTCGATCATCCGCGACAGGGCGTTGAGCAGGGTGGTCTTGCCCGAGCCCGTGCCGCCCGACACCAGGATGTTGAGGCGCGATGCGGCGGCGATCTTCAGCGTGGTCGCCATGGGGTTGGAGAGGTTCTTCTGCCGCGCCATGACGTCGAGCGTGATCTTCTTCTGCGAGAATTTGCGGATCGAGATCGACGTGCCGTCGAGCGCCAGCGGCGGCGCGATGATGTTGACGCGGCTGCCGTCGGGAAGGCGGGCATCGACCAGCGGCACGGACTCGTCGATGCGGCGGCCGACCCGGCTGACGATGCGCTGCGCCACGTTCATCACATGGGCGTTGGAGCGGAAGTTGACGTCGGTCAGCGTGAGCTTGCCGGCGCGCTCCACATAGACCTTGCTGGGGCCGTTCACCATGATGTCGGTGACGGTCTCGTCGTTGAGCAGCGGCTCCAGGGGGCCGAAGCCGACCATTTCGTCGACGAGCTGGCGGGTGAGGTCCTGCTGCTCGCGCTGGCCCAGCACGATGCGACGCTCCAGCAGAATCTCGGACACCAGGCCGCCGAGCTGCGACTGCAGGTCCTCGCGCGACAGCCGCACAGCGGTCGACGCGTCGATGCGCTCGAGCACTTCGGCCAGGATCTCGTCACGGTTGCCTTCGGCGGCCGAGCGCGACTGCGCGCCCTTTTGCATGGCGAGCGCGTGGGCGATGTCGTCGATGCCCGTTGCCGGCGCCGGCTCGATCGGTTTGGCGGCAACGGTCTCGGGGACGTTGGTCCGCGCCTCGGCCGCCGGCTGCACCCGAGAGCGGCTGCGTGTATTGAGATCGGCGTTGGGGGGGCGGCGACCGAACATGGCGATTTACTTCCTGAAGCGGGCGAGCAGCGACTTCATGGTCCGGACCGGCGCCGCCTTGGGACCCGGACCCGCCAGCCGCTCGGCGAGCTGATCGATGACGCGGGCCGCCGCGCCGCCGGTCTCGATCAGCGGCCTGCCCAGATTGGCGGCGTTCAACAAGACGTTGGGCTCGAAGTTGATCCGGAAGTCGACCTTGCGGCCCAGGCCCTTCTCGAACTCGGAAATCGGAATCTCGGCCTTGGGGTTCTCGCCGATCCGGTTGATGATCATGATGAGCTGGGCGCCCGGATTGTTCTCGCGGACGAATTTGAGCAGCCGCACGGCATCCCGCATGCCGGCGAGCGACAGGTCGGACGAGATCACCACGACGCTCGACAGCTGGATGGCCCGGTATGCCATGTCGGTGAGCGAGCGCGGGATGTCGATCAGCACGAAGTGGAAGATCGACCGCAACTCGCTCATCAGCGTGTCGACCGCGAGCGGGTCGCTGGCGAAGGTGGCGCGCGACATGTTTTCCTCGCCGCCGATGACGAAGAGGCGGTCGCCGCACGGGCTCATCACCCGCTCGAGGAACAGGCTGTCGATGCGGTCCGACTGCTGCAGCGCGTCGGCCAGGCCCTCATGGACGTTGGCGCCCATGGACAGGCCGAGATTGCCGAAGTGCAGGTCCAGATCGACCATGGCGACCTTGCGCTTGGAACTTTGCGAGATGGCGCGGCCGCAATTGCTGACCAGCGTCGTGGTGCCCGAGCCGCCGCGGGCGCCGATGAACGAGATCACCTTGCCGGTGCGTCCCATGGTCGCCGGGCCGGCGTTGCCGTCCTGCAGGCTGTTGATCGATCGCAGCAGCGCGTCGCGGTCGATGGGCTTCACCAGGTAGTCGGCCGCGCCCATGCTGAGCAGGTCGCGGAACAGGGTGACGTCGTTGTCCGAACCCAGCGCGATGAAGCGGGTGCCCAGTTCGCAAACGTCGGCCAGTTTCACCACTTCCTCGATCGGATCGGCGGAGCCGTCGATGTCGACGATCAGCAGCCGGGGCGAATGCATGCGCTCCAGAAAGACGCGGGCCTGTTCCATGGAGCCCCGGCGCACCAGGTCGTCCGGCAGCAGCAGCGATTCGGCGATCTCGCGGACGACGGCCTCGCTCCGGTCGTCGGTCACGAAGGCGAGAAAGGGATCCCGCTGAGACGAGCCTTGCTTATCGTCAGGGGCTTGGGTCGACATGTTGAGCGGTCCGTTCATTTCTATTGCGACGAGAGTTGATCAAGCTTCCCTAGTCCAAGCCCTGGGTGGTCGACAGACTCTTCAGTTCCTTCACCTTGTCGTTCCGGTAGCGCTGGACGGCGCCGACCTCCCTGTATCCCGCGGCCTTGCCCAGCGCGCGTCCGCCGTCGAGGTCGCGGGGATCGGCGAGCATCAGGCCGAAATTGTATTCGTTGCTGCAGCCGAGCTTGCGGATGTCCACCGGCTCGTCGCTCCACTCCATCATACCCTCGTTGCGCGCGATATCATGGCTGCAGTCGGGCAGGACGACGGCATAGCGCTGGATCGCGACTTCGACCGTGTCGCCATAGCCGGGCGCCTCGATGATCTCGACGCGCGATGGCACGTAGCCGCCGGCGAGGAAGCTGCCGCGAAGGGCGTCGGCGATGGCCGCGTTGCGGCCCGGGCCCGCCAGCGTCGCGGTCCGGATCTCGATATGGTCGCCGTCCGTCTCGCCGTTCGCGGCGAGAAAGCGGTTCAGGCCGTCGATCTGGGCGCGGGTCAGCGCCGTCTGGCCGCGACCGAGCTCCAGCCGGTAGCTCAACGACGTCATCGTCGCGGTGGTGCGCGCCCTGACGTCGATGTAGCCGGTGCGCGGCGGCATGTAACTGTTGTTGGTGCCGCAGGCCGCGAGCAGGGCGGCGCCCGCCACCAGGCCGACGGCCAGGCCGATGGAGCGCGGCGAAATGGTGGACCTGTAAAGCGTCATCTCAGTCACTCCACCATGAAGCCGACGGGGCCGGCGATCGGATTGCCGGTGGCCGCCTTGACGTTGGGTTCAGCGCCCGAATTGGCGAGCTTTTTCTTGAGCATGTTCTCGAACTGGTAGTCCGACATGGGACGGTCCGTCGGCACCACCGGCTTCTTGCCCGCGCCGATCGGCCTGACCAGATACGGCGTGGCGATGATCACCAGTTCGGTCTCGTTGGCCTGGTAGTTCCGCGACTGGAACAGCTTGCCGAGGATCGGGATGTCCGACAGACCGGGCACCTTGTCGATGCTGTTGGCGGTGCGGTTCTGCATCAGGCCGCCGATGATGAAGCTCTGGCCGCTCGCCAGCTCGATCGTCGTGTCGGCCCGGCGGGTGATCAGGCCGGGGATGCGGAAGCCCTCCAGCGTGATGGCGCCGGCGTCGCTCAGTTCGCTGACCTCCGGCCTCAGATGCAGGCTGATCCGGTCGCCCGACAGCACGGTCGGCGTGAACGACAGGCTGACGCCGTAGGACTTGAAGGCGATGCCGATGTCGCTGCCACCGCCGCCGCTGCCGCTGTCGCTGTCGACGCTGACCGGGATCGGGAACTCGCCGCCGGCCAGGAACGAGGCGGTTTCGCCCGACAGCGCCGTGAGGTTCGGCTCCGCCAGCAGCGACACCAGGCCTTCCTGCTCCAGCGCGTCGATCGTGGCCTCGAGAAACACCGGGCCGATCTGCTGTCCGATGTCGATGACCTGGGTCGCCGCGTTGGCCAGCGACGGACGCAGTGCCTGGATGTTGAACTGCGTGTTGCCGGTAAAGTCGGTGGCCTGCCAGGACACGCCGAGCGCGCGGACGACTTCCTTCGACACCTCGGCGAACCGGACGCGCAGGTTGACCTGGGTCGGCGCCGTCACGGCGATGCGGTTCAGCACGGTTTCCTTGTCGCCGAGGAACTTCATCGTGACGTTCTCGATGTCCTCGGCCTCCTGGGGCTCCTCGACGCTGCCCTCGAGGATGATGCCGCCATCGACGGACGAGACGGTGATGTTGGCATCCGGCGCGATCCGCTTCAGCAGGCCCTGGAGCTGGGTGCGGTCATGGGTGACGTGGATGGTCGCGTTGATCAGCGGCCTGTCGTTCTCGTCGAGCACCATCAGCGTGGTGTCGCCCAGTTTCTTGCCATAGACGAAGATCGACTGCTGCGAGCGGCTTTCGACGTCGGCGATCGTCGGGTCGGCGACGAAGACGGTCACGGCCGGGCGGCTCACGCGAACCATGGTTCCCTTGTGAACGCTGACCTCGACCGTGGTCTGCGGCGGTTCGTCGACGGCGGCGCCGGCGCCCGATGGACCCGCCAGGGCCAGGAACGAAAACGCAATCACTTGAACAAGCCGCGCCGCGCGCCGCCTGAACACCGGGCCCATGCCTCCGTAGCCCCTGGCAGTGATCGTCATTAAGTGTGGCCCCCCTTTTGGTCTTGATTGTTCTGGTTGGTAGCCGTTACTTGGCCGCTCCGCCGCGCACGATGGTCGGCATTGAAACCTTCATCGCCTCGCTTCCGGTGGCCATCGAGGCAGCATAGTCCCAAACCACGGTGCGCCCAAGCGTATCCGTGTCCGCCTTCTGCACGCTGCGCAGGCTAAGTGACAGTTTTCCCATGTCTTCCCCCAGGACGAGCATCTCGGCCTGGCGCGGCGTCACCTCCAGGGTGGCGGTACGGCCGACGACCGGATCCTTGGGGTCGCCGGACACCTTCTGGTCGAGCGCGATGAGGCGCAGGTCGGGGATGAAGGTTTCGGTCACGCGGCGGTCCTTGTCCTCGATCTTCAGTCCCTGTGACAGCAGCACGTCGACCCGGTCGCCCGGCAGGATCAGCCCGGCGCCGCCGCCGGAGGCGGAGATATTGATCGAGATGGCGCGCATGCCCGGCGCCAGGATGGCGGCGAGGAAGCCCTTTTCGCCCGGCTTGATGACCGCGCCGGTGACGATGGGCTGACCCTTGCCGATGCCGAGGCGCACCACGCTTCCGGCAATCGAATTCTGCAGCGCGGCCGCCTGATCGCCCGGCATGTCGCGGGGTTTGCTGGTGAAGGTGTCGCTGAGATTCTCTTTTGGCCACTTCTGCCAGGCGACGTCTGTCGGCTGGATCAGCGTCCCCGGCGGCAGATTGTTGGCAGCGATCAGGACGTCGACGGAGTCATCGACCGCCGGCGCGGCGGCGGTGCCCGGGGCCGGCGCCTGTGGGGCCCTGCCCATTCCAAGGAATATCACCACGCCGACGACCAACAGGATGTTGATCAGCAGAAGGATTGCGAACCGCGCCTTCATTTCAGATGGCCTCCGTCAGAAAAGCTTGCCAGGCCGCGATAGAGCCCCCAAGGGCGATGGCGACACCATACGGCACCGAAGGCGCCGCGTGCACAAGAGTATCAGAATTCCGCGCCTTGAGGCGATGAATTAACAGGACGGCGAGAGTAACGAACCCGCCGGCAATCGCCGTATACAGAATAAACGCGACGATGTGACTCAATCCTACCCACAGTCCCATGGCCGCGATCAGCTTGGCATCGCCGCCGCCCATGATGTGGAAGTAGAACAGCAGGAAGCCGGCAACCAGCAGGATGGCCGCGCTGATCAGGCCGGAAACCCAGTCGGCGTGCCCGGCGAGCGCATAGACGGCGTACACGACGACGATGGCGGCGATTGCCGCATGGGGAATGGTGCGGGTCCGGATGTCTTCGACGGCGCACCACGCCAGCAAGCCGAAGAGCGCCGCCAGTGGCATGATCGCTGTGGCGCCGGCATCAGGCATGGAATCCGCGTCCGTAAAGCTTCAGGCGTGCCGGCAGTGGGCTCGCTGGAGTGTGGCTCGTCAGAAAACCGCCCCGGCAGCCTGACGGATCAGGCGGTCGACCGCGGTTCTGCGCAAGCCCGCTTCCCTGCCGCCCTGCCAAGTCCTGTATGGCAGGGCAGCGGAAGACGGCCAGTTAGACCTTCGTGGACACCGTGGTGAACAGGGTGTTCAGGTTGGTGCCGACGGTGCCGAGGATGGTGGCCAGGGCAACCGCGATCAGGGCGGCGATGAGGCCGTACTCGATCAGGGTGACGCCCTTGACGTCCGAGGCGAAATTCTTGAGCACGTTGCGCATTGGGTTACTCCAGTTGTCGAGGTTACGTTCATCCACTGCCAGCGGGTGGTGACCAGCCCGCCTTGGATAACCACAAGAAAGACATATTTTGCACTGCGGCGCAAAATATTTTTAATTAACTAAAACAAACATAAAAATCGAACTTGCGGGAGCATGGTAAGGTTAAGCCTTCATATCGCGACATTAAACCAGTCGGCTCGCCGGTCGCCCCGGCGATATCGAGAACACGCGATCCCATCGAAATGTTGTGCGATTGTGGCGGGGTTGCCACAAAGTAAACACAATATATGGGGTATCGCATCTGACTGCCCGGCGTGGCGACGACACCGCCGCCGGAACTGATGGTCGTCGTCATATCATCACTGGGCCATGCCCTCAAGGGTTGTATTTCAGTCTACCCATAATGGGTTCTTGCCTGCTTGGTGGTATCAAGATCGGCGTCTAAGGCGTTGGCGCTGTAGAAAGTGTGGGGCGAATGCCCGATTCGAGTGCCGAACACTGCCCAAACCGTCGGTTCTGCAACCGGTTTGCGCCCTTCATGCCCTTGGCGGCGTCCCGGAAGCCGGGGAGAGGCATCATCCGCGCGGCTGTTTTCAAGGGTGGCCGGCGGGCTACGGTGCCATGCCGGATGGCGAATGTCCGGCAGGCGGCGGCGGCTGGAGCCGCCGATACGCGGAGGTCATGTTGTGCGCATGAGTGCCGGATCACCTTTCCGCGGTACTCAGATTGGGCGGGCATTGCTTGCGGTTACTTGTCGCTATTGGCGCCGGTGCGCACTGTTTGCGCTCGTCCGTCTCCGAGTCGCAGCGGTGTCCAGGGCGCGATACATGTTCGCGGGCCGCGGCCGCGATGGTTGCGCGAGACACGCGGTGGGCGGGAAATGTGTCGAAATTCAGCCGGTTTGTGGCCAAAACATGCCCGCACCCGATTACTTCAATTTTCACTCAATTAAATTTATTAGGTATTTTGACCCTCTGCGAAGTTTTTGGTATGGGTATAGCCACTGGGTTGCGGGCCGGCACGGGATGCCCCCGTAGGTCGTTTAGAGGGTCAACATGCATCAGTCCGTCCGGGACTTCGTCACCGACAATTCGGGTGTGACCATCATCGAGTACGGCTTGATCGCCGTGCTGATCGGTGTCGTGTTCATCGCCACCATTGGCTCGATCGGTACCAACCTGGATACGATCTTCACGTCGGTGAGCACGAAGATCTGACGCGCCGCTGCGCGCCGCAGGCCGTCGCTCGGGTTAGATGAAGGCAGGACCGCCCGTCGCCGCGCGGGTCCTGTCAGCGCGTCGGCATCGCGTGCCGCGCCGAAGACCAGAAGCCTTCCAGCTTGAGCAGGGATTCCCGGGTCTGCATCAGTTCGGTTTCCATCTGCATGCCGTCGAACAGCTGGGTCGAGTGCCACTCGAACAGCTTCTGCAGGCGGTCACAGATTTCCCGGCCCCGTTCCGAGCTGCGCACATGGAACGAGCGCCGGTCGTAAGGCGAACGCGTCTGCACCACGTAACCGTTCTCGACCATCTTCTTGATGTTGTACGAGACATTCGAGCCCAGATAATAGCCGCGCTCGATCAGTTCGCCCATCGGCAGTTCCCGGTCGCCGATGTTGAACAGAATCATCGCCTGGGCGGCGTTCAGATCCCGAATTTCATGCCGGTCGATCTCGGCCTTGATGACGTCAAGACATCGGCGATGCAGGCGTTCGATCAGCCCGATCAGATCAGCATAGGCATCCGTCACGAAAACCATCCCCTTTTGGCCGCCCAAAGGCATACAGATAATGCAGTTTTTTGCACGTTCCGCGCAACTCTACAATAGCCACGATCCGGCAGTGCCGGCGGCGCGGACCGGTCCAGAGCCGGGCGGATTCAGGAAGACATCCGCTTGCGTGCGTCGCCGCCGAACGGCTCGACCCGGCCGGTTCCCGCGTGTTTGGCCTGGTAGAGCAGCTTGTCCGCCGAGCGGAGAATCTCGCGCAGGTCCATGCCGGGCGTCATCGCCGAGATGCCGCTGCTGAATGTCAGGCAGATTGTCAGATCCTCGCGCTCGATCGCCAGCGACCGGCTCATGCCGGCGATCCGCTCCAGCGGAATGGCGGCTTCCGCGACGGTCGTTTCAGGCATCAGGATGGCGAACTCGTCACCGCCGATGCGCGCGACCACGTCCACCTCCCGCAGCGTCTGGGTCATCATCTTGACGAATTTGCGCAGCACCTCGTCGCCGACCAGATGGCCGAAGCTGTCGTTGATGCCCTTGAAGCCGTCGATGTCGATGATCGCCAGCGCCGCCGGCTTGCCGAAGCGCGCCGCGCGGCGAAGCTCCGCCTGGGCGATGGATTCGAAGCGCCGCACGTTGACGGCGCCGGTCAGCGGATCGGTTTCGGCCAGCCGGCGCAGCTTGTTCTCGGTGCGCTTGAATTCGGTGATGTCGATCAGGACGCCGAGGACATCCGCCGCCGTGCCGTCCCGTCCCGGCAACGGCCTGCCCGCCATCTTGACGTAGCGGACGCTGCCGTCGGCGCGCACGACACGGGCGTCCATGTGGAACTCCTCGCGGGCGTCGGCGGCGGCGCGCAGGTGCTCCTCGATCACGGCGCGGTCGTCGGCATGCAGGTAGGCGAGCGCGTCGCGCCTCGGGACCATGCCGCCGTCGGAGCGACGGCCGTGGATCCGATAAATCTGCGGCGACCAGTCGAAGCTGTCGGACTCCGCGTGAAGCTGCCAATAGCCGACCTGGCCCGTCTCCTCGATCATCGCGATCAGATCGGAAAGCTTGTCGTGGCTCAGCTCGATCACTGCGGTCCTCTTGTCGGCCTGCGGAGCCTGGCGCCGGCTCCCTGCTCTGGATGCATCGCGCCAGGCGGCACATCGATATTCTATCGCGACGGATGTCGCGGCCGTCCGGCCTCCGTGGTGGAGCCCCCAACTCGCGCGGTATCAGTATATTACCGGTTGGACGCAAAACCGATCATTTTCGCCGCTGCGCCGATCCGGGCCGCCGTCGCCGGGGCATTTCCAACAATCCAGCCAGCGGCTCCGGAACCTAGAGTAGGCGTTTCCAAACGGCGGACAATTCATTTTATTTGAGCGAAATCCGCGCCAGTCCGGCCGTTGGCGGGAGGTCGCGAATTAATACCCAAGATTTGAAATATTCTGTGACGAGGGAGACGAGTAGCTGATCCGGCAGCCGCCGCGGCGGGGAATTTCACGTTTTGAGAATCCGGGCACAGCGGGTACGATGACGCCCGTGACACGCTTGCCGAAATTTCTGACGCAAGTCGGGGCCGGTAGAACAATTGGCAAGGGGGGCCGTCCGAGTGGGCGATAAAACGCTCGTGGTTATCGATGATGACGATCTTGTGGGCCAGCTCGTTGTCGAGGCGGCGCGGCAGGTGGGTTTTGTCGCGCTCGCGGTGCAGGATTTCGAGGCTCTCAAGGTGCAGGTGGATGTGGCCGAGCCCGACGTGATGGTGCTCGATCTGGTGCTGCCCAACGTGGACGGCATCCAGGTTCTGCGGTTCCTCGCCGACCGCGGCTGCAAGGCGAAGATCTGGCTGCTCAGCGGTTTCGATCCCAAGGTGGTGCAGACCGCCGAGCGTCTCGGCGTGTCGCTGGGCCTCAATATCGTCGGCGCCCTCAACAAACCGGTTTCGGTCACCACGCTGAAGGAGGAACTGCGCAAGCAGCTCCGCGAATCCGGCGATTTCAGCGCCCTCGAGCTCGAGCAGGCGATCTCCGACGACCATCTGTTCGTGCATTATCAACCCAAGGTCCGGCTGGCCGGCGAACGCGACGCGGGCGCCGACATGCTTACCCTCACCGTCGACGACACGCCGTTCGAGGTGGTCGGGTTCGAGGCGCTGGCCCGCTGGCGCAACCCGCACGGCGCCATGGTCTCGCCGGTGAAGTTCATTCCCGTGGCCGAGCATTCGCGGATGATGGAGCCGCTGACCCAGTCGGTGTTCCGGCAGGTGATCGAGGCGCTGGCCCAGTGGAAGGCGCGCGGCGTGCGGCTCAACGTCGCCGTCAATATCTCGCCGTCGACGCTGGCCGATCTGGACCTGCCCGACCGGCTGGCCGACAAGGCCCATGCCGTCGGCGTGTCGCCCGACCAGATGATCCTCGAGATCACCGAGAAT
This sequence comes from Sphingomonadales bacterium, assembly GCA_022844405.1. GTDB lineage: Bacteria > Pseudomonadota > Alphaproteobacteria > SMXS01 > SMXS01 > RI-34. The sequence goes on from JALHLV010000011.1 coordinate 13,116, forward strand.
TCGGCGGTCACCGAGGATCCGCATTTCATGGATGTGCTGAGCCGCTTCCGGCTCAAGGGTTTCGGCCTGTCGCTCGACGATTTCGGCACCGGCTTCTCGTCGCTGATCCAGATCTACCGCATGCCGTTCACCGAACTGAAGATCGACCGCTCGTTCGTCAGCGAGATGGACCAGAACGAGGAGGCCTACACCATCGTCCGGTCGATCGTCGACCTGGGGCACAATCTGGGCATGAAGGTATGCGCCGAGGGCGTCGAGACCCGGGCGTCGGCCAACACGCTGATGACCCTGGGCTGCGACTACGCACAAGGCTTCTATTTCAGCCGTCCGGTCGCGCTGCCTGACATCATGCGCCGGATCGGCACGGCCTCGGCGCTGGATGTCGCCCGCCGGATCTCATAGCGGCCGCCCGGGCAAGGTAGACATGAACATGGGCGCTTGGGGGCGGAAACCATGAAACGGCGGGGCCTTCTGGAAAAGGTGCTGCCCCCGGTCGCGGCCTATTGGAACCTCGCCGAGGAAGCGTCCAGTTCGCGCCAGCTCGCCCAGGCGCTGATCAGACACACCCCGGCCTCGATCGCCGTCGTCGACCGGGACATCCGGTTCCTGGGGGTCAGCGACCGCTGGCGCCGGGAATATGGCCTGGGCGACCGGGACGTGATCGGCGAGCGGCTCTACGATGTAATGCCGGATACCGAGGCATTGTGGGCCGATGTCCACCTCCGCTGTCTGGCCGGCGAGACCCTGGACTCCGAGGACGTGTTCCTGCGCGCCGACGGCAGCCGCGAAAGACTGCGCTGGGAAGTCCAGCCGCTGCGCGCGCCCGACGGCGCCGTCGCCGGGCTGGTGATGATCACCGAGGTGGTCACCCAGCAGCGCAACATGGAGGAGGAAGCGCGTATCCGCCACGCGGCCATGGCCTCGGCGCTCAGCCCGCTCGCCATGTTCGATCTGCAGGGCGTCGTCACCTACGCCAATGCCGCGTTCGCCGACATGCTCGGCTACGGCGATCCCGACGACCTGACCGGCCAGCGCACCGAGGCGCTGTGGGGCAAGCCGGGCGAGGCGGCGCGCATCTGGCAGACGCTGATCGACACCGGCCGCTGGATCGGCGTCACCAACGCGGCCAGGCTCGACGGATCGGTGCGGGTGGTGCAGGTGTCGGCCAGCCTGGTGCGCGCGCCCGACGGCACGCCCATCGGCGCCATCGCGTCGTGCGTCGACATCACCGCCCAGCGCGAGGCCGAGAAGGCCCTGGGCGAAAGCCAGCGGCGGCTGGTCACGCTGATGGACAATCTGCCGGGCGGCTTCGCCTTCCGCTGCCGGCACGATCCGTTCTGGACCATGGAGATCATCTCCAAGGGCTGCTTCGAGGTGCTCGGCTATCCGCCCGAGGCGCTGATCGAGAACCGCATGGTCGCGTTCGCCACCATGATCCATCCCGAGGACGAGAAGCGGATGCGCCGCGAAATCCTCGAGGCGATCAATCTGGGCCGGCCGTTCCAGGTCAGCTTCCGCGTCATCACCCGCAAGGGCGACGTGAAGTGGCTGATGCAGCAGGGCACGCCGCAGATCACCGGCCGGTCCGCCGTGCAGGCGCTCGAAGGCGTGGTCATCGACATCACCGACCGGGTCGTCGCCACCGAGGACCTGCACCGCGAGAAGGCCCGCGCCGAGCAGTATCTCGACGTCGCCGCCTCGATCATCCTGGCGCTCGACCGGCAGGGCAAGGTCTCGCGGTTCAACCGCAAGGGCACCGAAGTCACCGGCTTCTCCGAGGAGGAGCTGATCGGCCAGAACTGGTTCGACACGCTGGTCGACCCGGCCGACCGGCAGGAGGCCAAGCGCGCCTTCGCCGAGATCGTCGCCGGCGACGGCGAGGAGAAGCCCTATTTCGAGAACACCATCCGCGGCCAGAACGGCCAGCGCCGGGTGATCGGCTGGAGCCTGGCGCGCATCCGCGACCAGAGCGGCTATGTGGTCGGCGTGCTCGGCTCGGGCGAGGACCTGACCGAACAGCGCGAGATCGAGCGCCAGTTGCTGCAGGCGCAGAAGATGCAGGCGGTGGGCGAGCTCACCGGCGGCCTCGCCCACGACTTCAACAATCTGCTGATGGCGGTGCAGGGCAATATCGAGTTCCTGCGCGAGGTGGTGGCGGAAGACCCGGCGGTGGAACGCTACGTGGCGGCCGCGCTCAAGGCGGTCGGACGCGGCGCCGAGCTGACCCAGCGGCTGCTGGCGTTCTCGCGCAAGCAGTTGCTGCGCCCCGAATCCACCTCCATCAACCGGCTGGTCGCCGACATGACCGAGCTGCTGACCCGGACGCTGGGTCCCCACATCCGCATCGACAACGAGCTGGCGACCGACGTGTGGGACGCGCTGGTCGACCCGGCCCAGCTCGAGAACGCGCTGCTCAACCTGGCGATCAACGCCCGCGACGCCATGAAGCAGGGCGGCACGCTGTCGATCATGACGTCGAACGAGACGCTGCACGACGTCGCCGCCATGCGCCATCCGACGCTGTCGCCGGGCGACTACGTGGTCATTACGGTGCGCGATACCGGCACGGGCATGGCGCCCGAAGTGCTCGACCGGGCGTTCGAGCCGTTCTTCACCACCAAGGATTCCACCCGCGGCAGCGGCCTTGGCCTCTCCATGGTCTACGGCTTCGTCAAGCAGTCGGGCGGCCACATCGAGATCAGGAGCGAGATCGGCCAGGGCACGTCCGTGCTGCTGCACCTGCCGCGCGCCATCCACGCGGTATCGCGCGCGCTGGAGGACGAGGATTCCTCGTCCACGGTGATCCAGGGCGACGGCGAAACCATCCTCGTCGTCGAGGATGACGAGGAGGTGCGCATCGTCATCGTCGGCACCCTGAAGGCGCTGGGCTACGTGGTCCGCCAGGCGCCCAGCGCCGGCGAGGCGCAGACCATGCTGGACGAAGGCCTGCGCCCGCACCTGCTGCTGACCGATGTGCTGCAGCCCCACGGCAAGGACGGCATCCAGTTCGCCCAGGAGGTGCACGAGGCGTTCCCGCAATGCGCCATCCTGCTGATGTCCGGCTATACCGAGGACGCCATGGAGCGCAACAAGAAGCTGGAAAAGCCCTTCGCCCTGCTGCGCAAGCCGTTCGGCAAGGCCGAGCTGTCACGCCAGCTCCGCATCCAGCTCGACGCCCGGGTCGAGAACATTCACCGCGCCACCGCCTGACACCCGCTTTTTAGTTTGAAGCCCGCGCCTCCCGCCCGCTAAGCTGCGCGCTTACCGGATGGGAACAGGGGAGGATCGGGTCGGTGACCACGGGTATTACTGCGTTCGGCGCCTACATTCCGCGGCTGCGCCTCAACCGCGCCAGCATCGCGGCCGCGCACAAATGGGCCATGCCCGGCCTGCGCGGCATGGCCAAGGGCGAACGCTCCATGTGCAACTGGGACGAGGACGCCATCACCATGGCGGTCGAAGCCGCGCGCGACTGCCTGACCGGGCGTGAACGCTCGGACATCGGCGGCGTCTTCTTCGCCTCGACGACCCTGCCGTTCCTCGACCGCCAGAATGCCGGCGTCATCAGCGCCGCGCTCAACCTCGAACACGGCATCTCGTCGCTCGATATCGCCGGCTCCCAGCGCGCCGGCACCTCGGCGCTGATCACGGCGCTCAGGAGCGCGGGCGAGGGCGACACGCTGCTGGCCGCCGCCGATGCGCGCAAGGCCCGGCCGGCTTCCTCCGGCGAGATGCAGTTCGGCCATGGCGCGGCGGCGCTGACGGTTGGGGTCAAGGATGTTATCGCAAAACTCGTCGCCAGCTACACGGTCACCACCGACTTCGTCGACCACTTCCGCGGCGAAGGCCAGGAATTCGACTATGGCTGGGAAGAGCGCTGGATCCGCGAGGAAGGCTATTCGAAGATCGTGCCGCAGGCGGTCAAGGCCCTGCTGGCGAAGACCGGCGTCGAGGGCGCGCGGATTTCCCGCTTCGTCATGCCCTGCACCATGAAGGGCATCCCCGAGAAGATCGCGAAGGATTTCGGCATCCCGGCCGAGGCCGTCGCCGACACCATGGGCGAGGTCTGCGGCGACACCGGCGCGGCGCACGCCCTGCTGATGCTGGTCGCGGCGCTGGAGACGGCCAAGCCCGGCGACCTGATCCTGGTCGCGTCGTTCGGCCAGGGCGCCGACGCCATCCTGCTGGAAGTGACCGACGCGATCACGAAACTGCCGAAACGCGAAGGCGTGTCCGGCGCGCTGGCGCGGGGCCGCAAGGAAGAGGACTACATGAAGTTCCTCTCCTTCCAGGACAATGTGAAGCTGGACTGGGGCATGCGCGGCGAGGTCGACAACAAGACCGCGCTGTCGAGCGAATACCGCAACAAGGACATGGTCACCGGCTTCACCGGCGGCAAGTGCACGGTCTGCGGCACGGTGCAGTTCCCGCGCACCCATTACTGCGTCAACCCGAACTGCCAGGCGCTCGATACGCAGGAGCCCTATTCGTTTGCCGACAGTCCGGCGCGGGTTATGTCATTCACCGCGGACTGGCTGTCCTACAATCCCAGCCCGCCGTTCTTCTACGGCCAGGTGCAGTTCGAAACCGGCGGCAGGGTGCTGATGGGTTTCACCGACACGGACGCGGGACAGATCGAGGTCGGGTCCGCCCTCAAGATGATGTTCCGCATCAAGGACTACGATCACGACCGGGGTTACCGCCGCTATTTCTGGAAGGCGGCGCCGGTTTCAACGGGCAAGGAGGCCTGAACATGGCACGGGGAATTCGCGACAAGGTCGCCATCATCGGCATGGGCTGCAGCAAGTTCGGCGAACGCTGGGACGCGAACGCCGAGGATCTGATCGTCGAGGCGTTCAACGAGGCGCTCACCGACGCCGGCATCGAGAAGAACCAGATCGAGGCGGCCTGGTTCGGCACCGCCTTCGACCGGGTGCATGTGGGCGCGTCGGCGCTGCCGCTGTCGACGTCGCTGCGGCTGTCCAGCATCCCGGTGACCCGCGTCGAGAACATGTGCGCAACGGGCACCGAGGCGCTGCGCGGCGCGACCTACGCCGTCGCGTCGGGCGCCTGCGACATCGCGCTCGCGCTGGGTGTCGAGAAGCTGAAGGACACCGGCTATGGCGGCCTTCCCGCCGGCTCGCGGGGCCCGCTGCCCGATCTGTGGGTGCCGAACGGCTCGGCGCCGGGCAACTTCGCCCAGCTTGCCACCGCCTATTCGGCCAAGCATGGCGTCAGCGCCAAGGACCTCAAGGAGGCCATCGGCCACGTCTCGTGGAAGAGCCACCAGAACGGCGCCAAGAACGCCAAGGCGCATCTGCAGAAGCCGGTGCCCATGGAAACCATCCTCGGCGCGCAGATGATCGCCGAGCCGCTGGGCCTGTTCGATTGCTGCGGCGTCAGCGACGGCTCGGCCTGCGCCATCGTCACCACGCCCGAGATCGCCAAGGCTCTCGGCAAGACCGACATCGTCTCCATCAAGGCGCTGCAATTGTGCCTGTCGGACGGCGTCGAGAGCACCTTCAACACCTGGGACGGCAGCCATTTCGCCACCACCCGCGTGGCGGCCAAGAAGGCCTATGAGGAAGCCGGCATCAAGGATCCGCGCAAGGAACTCAGCATGATCGAGGTGCATGACTGCTTCTCGATCACCGAGCTGGTGACCATGGAAGACCTCTACATCTCGGCCGAAGGCCAGGCGGTGAAGGACGTCATGGACGGCTTCTACGACGCCGACGGCCCGCTGCCGTGCCAGATCGACGGCGGCCTGAAATGCTTCGGCCACCCGATCGGCGCCTCGGGCCTGCGCATGGTCTACGAGGTCTATCTCCAGCTGCTGGGCCGCGCCGGCCCCCGCCAGCTGAAGAACCCGACCTTCGGCCTCACCCACAATCTGGGCGGCGCGCCGCACTCGAACGTGTCGGCGATCGCGGTGATCGGCCGGTATAACTGAACGCGATGGGGCTGTCGCGATAACGCGGCGGCCCCAGGCATTCACCCATATGTCTTTCTGGGTCTACATCTTGAGGTGCAGCGACGGTTCGTATTACACCGGGCAGACAGACAATATCGAGAAGCGGCTCGCTGAACATCAGAACGGCATCAAGTGCGTCTACACGCGTCGGCGAAGGCCGGTCGAGCTGGTCTTCACCGAGTATTTTTCTACCCGAGAGGAGGCCCGCGATGCCGAGAGGCGGATCAAGGGCTGGTCACGGCTGAAGAAAGAAGCGCTCATCCGGCGCGACTGGGACGAACTGGTGAGATTGTCGAACCTCAAGGCAGAGTCGCTTCCCCTCTTCGCTCGACCTGTTGAAGACGATGGCGTGTGCAACACTCAAACCTCACCGTGTCCCTGAGCTTGTCGAAGGGCCTGCATCAGCTTTCGTGCAAGGCCCTTCGACAAGCTCAGGGACACGGTGAATATTATTGTTGCACGACTACAGTTGTGTCTCACTCCGGGGGTGGCCCATAGGGAATCGAACTGGTGAAATGAGCGAGGGTTTCGGTGACGCTTTACTAAATCTGCACGCTGCTGAAGGTTAGGCTCACCGAGCTCAGCCCGCGGACAGCGCGCTCACCCCCTCCCATCCTTCGTCTCATGCGCCCGCCGGATCACATAGGCGCGGATCGCCTCCGCGTCTTCGGCGCTGATCATCTGCCCGAATCCGGCCATGCCGTTTTCCTTCAGCGTGCCGTCGATGACCACGGCGAGCCAGGCGTCCTTCGTCTTCATGTTGGCGGACCAGCGCAGGTCGGGCACCACGCCCGAGCCGACGGCCGCGTCGCCGTGGCAGACATGGCACAGCCGGTGGAACAGAGCGTGGCCACGGGCGACGGATCCGGCGCGGGCGGTCTGCGGCGGCGGGTCGGGCCGTGGCGGCGGCGTCATGTCGAGCGGCGGCAACTTGGCCGTGCCGCCCAGCTTGAAGGTCAGCACCCGCGCCTTGCGGAACCGGGTGGACTCCGGCGCGAAATAGCCGGCGCCGATGCCGAACGCGCCGCCCCAGCCGGCCATGACGCTGACATACTGCTCGCCGTTCACCTGGTAGGTGATGGGCGCGGCCATCACGCCGGTCTGCGCCGGCGCCTCCCACAGCTTGTTGCCGTTGTCGGCCTTATAGGCGACCAGCCTGCCGTCGGCGGTGCCCTGGAACAGCAGGCCGCCGGCGGTGGCGAGGACACCGCCGTTCCACGGTCCGTCATACTGGACGCTCCAGGCCTCCTTCTGGGTCACCGGGTTCCAGGCCGAGAGCTTCCCCTTCACCATCGCTCTGGCCGCCTTGCGCTGGGCCTCGTCGTCGGGCAGCGAGGCGATCACCATGTCGGTGCCCGTGTTGTAGCGGCCGGGATACACATCGAACGGGTCGTCGGTCTTGTAGAGCGACGCCATCTCCAACGCCGGAATGTAGACCAGCCCGGTCTTAGGGCTGTAGGCCATGGGCTGCCAGTTGTGCGCGCCCAGCGGCGACGGCGACACCAGCGCCGGCTTCAGCGTGTAGCGCGCCGCCTCGTTCTCGATCGGCCGGCCGGTCTTCGGGTCGATCCCCTTCGCCCAGGTCACCGGCACGAAGTTCTTGGCCGAGATGAACGCGCCCGTCGCCCTGTCCAGCACGTAGAAGAAGCCGTTCTTGGGCGCCTGCATGATCACCTTGCGCACCTGGCCGTCGATGGTCAGGTCGGCCAGGATCATGTGCTGGGTGGCGGTATAGTCCCAGGTCTCGCCCGGCACGGTCTGGTAGTGCCAGACATAGGCGCCGGTATCCGGGTCGAGCGCCACGATCGAGGCGAGGAACAGGTTGTCGCCGCCCGCCGGGCTGCGGATCTGCTGGTTCCACGGCGAGCCGTTGCCAACGCCCACATAGAGCAGGTCGAGCTCGGGATCGTAGGCCATGGAATCATAGACGGTGCCGCCGCCGCCCATGGTCCACCATTCGCCGTCCCAGGTCTGGGCGGCCTCCTTCAGCACGTCGCTCTCGAACACGTCCGCTGGATGCCCCGGCACAGTGTAGAAGCGCCACGCCAGCGCGCCGGTGTCGGCGTCGTAGGCGCTGACATAGCCGCGCACGCCCATGTCGGCGCCGCCATTGCCGATGATCACCTTGCCCTTCACCACTCGCGGCGCGCCGGTGATGGTATAGGGCTTGGTCCTGTCGATGGTGCTGACGTCCCACACCGGCTTGCCGGTGCCGGCGTCGAGCGCCACCAGCCGGCCGTCGATGGTGCCGACGAACACCTTGCCCTTCCACACCGCCGCGCCGCGGTTGACCACGTCGCAGCAGGCATGGACGCCCCATTCCTTGGGCACCTCGGGATCGTAGGTCCACAGCAGCCTGCCGGTCGCGGCGTCGAGCGCATAGACCAGGCTCCAGGCGCCGGTGGTGTACATCACGCCGTCGACGACGATGGCGGTCGCTTCGATGCCGCGGGTGGTGTCGAGATCGTGGTACCAGGCGAGGCCGAGCTTCGCGACGCTCGCTGCGTTGACCTGATCGAGCGGGCTGTAGCGCTGCTCGGCATAGGTCCGGCCCGTGCTCATCCAGTTGCCGGGCTCCAGGTCGGCGTTGACCAGGCGGGTCTCGTCGACCGCCGCCGGTCCCGCTGGCTTCTCTTCCTGCTTGCCGCAAGCGACCAGCATCACCGCGATCAGCACCGCCGGCAGTACGCGCATCACCGTCGTCACAACATGACCCCGTTTCCGTCCTCCCCGCAAAAGACGCTACCGCAGGGCAGGGCCGCTGACACTTTCTTTCTGCCGGACCAGCGGACCCCATGCGACCGGTCGGGCATCGCGCGCGGGGTTGTATTTCCCCCGTGACGTCCCATTATCAGACTCATGGGGAAGAATTGTCCGTTCATGACGCGCAATTTAACCACCGCGCGGCGCGAGGGCACCGCATGAGGGCCGAGACCGATATCGGCCCGCCCGATCTGGACCCCAACCACTACTGGCCGTTGCTGCGCTACCTGGACAAGGCGGGTGCTGCCATCGCGCCGTTGTCCGAGGCACTCGACGGCCGCGACCGGCTGATCCCGCTCTACCACGCCATGGTGCTGACCCGCACCTTCGACCAGAAGGCGGTGTCGCTGCAGCGGACCGGGCGGCTGGGCACCTACGCATCCTCGCTCGGCCAGGAGGCGGTTTCGGTCGGTGTCGGGGCATCCATGAACAAGGACGACGTGCTGCTGCCCGCCTTCCGCGATCACGGCGCCATGCTGTGGCGCGGCGTCACCATGGTCGAGATCCTGCAGTACTGGAGCGGCGATGAGCGTGGCTGCGACTTCGCCGGCCCGCGCGAGGATTTTCCCGTCGCCATTCCGGTCGCCAGCCAGGCGCCGCACACCGTCGGCGTCGCCATGGCATTCCAGCTGCGCAGGCAGAAGCGCGTGGCCGTCTGCATCCTCGGCGACGGCGCCACCTCGAAGGGCGATTTCTACGAGGCGATCAACGCCTGCGGCGTCTGGAGCCTGCCGGCCGTGTTCGTCATCAACAACAACCAGTGGGCGATCTCCGAGCCGACCCGGATGCAGACCGCCGCGCCGACCCTGGCGCAGAAGGCGGTCGCCGCCGGCATCGCCGGATCGCGCGCCGACGGCAACGACGTGGTCGCCGTGCGCGACGCGGTGTCCCGGGCCGTGGAGGAAGCGCGCGCAGGCCGCCCGCAGGTCGTCGAGGCGCTGACCTACCGGCTGGGCGACCACACCACCGCCGACGACGCCCGCCGCTACCGCGATGACGCCGAGGTCAGCGCCCGCTGGCAGGAGGAACCCATCCTGCGGCTGCGCAACTACCTGGTCGGGCGCGGCTGGTGGACCAAGGCGGACGAGGAGGCGCTGATCAGGGACATACGCGCGCAGGTCGACGCCGCCGTCGAGGCCTACCTGGCCATGCCGCCGCAGGAACCGGCGGCGATGTTCGATTACCTCTACGAGACGCTGCCGCCCTCGCTGGCGGAGCAGCGCCGCCTGGCGGAGGACGGCGATGGCTGAGATCACCCTGGTCGAGGCCGTGGCGATGGCGCAGGCGCGGGCCATGCAGGACGATCCCAGCGTGCTGGTGCTGGGCGAGGACGTCGGCAAGGACGGCGGCGTGTTCCGCGCCACTGAAGGCCTGCTTGCCCGCTTCGGCCCGGAGCGGGTGCGCGACACGCCGCTTGCCGAGGGACTGATCGCCGGTATGTCGGTCGGCCTCGCCGCGCAGGGCTTCCGGCCGGTCGCCGAGATCCAGTTCATGGGTTTCGTCTATCCGGCGGTCGACCAGATCGTGAACCACGCCTCGCGGCTGAGGAACCGCACGCGCGGCCGGCTGAGCTGCCCCATGGTGCTGCGGATGCCCATGGGCACCGGCATCAAGGCGCCCGAGCACCACTCCGAAAGCATGGAGGCCATGTTCGCCCACATGCCGGGCCTTCGGGTGGTGATCCCGTCGTCGCCGTCGAAAGCCTACGGCCTGCTGCTCGCCGCGATCCGCGACCCGGACCCCGTCATCTTCCTCGAGCCCACGCGCCTCTACCGCGCGGTGAAGGAGGAGGTGGAGGACGACGGCGAGGCGGCCGAGCTCGACCGTTGCTTCGTGCTGCGCGAAGGGACCGACATCACCCTCGTCACCTGGGGCGCCATGACCCGCGAGACGCTGGCCGCCGCGGATGCGCTGGCCCTGGACGGCATCCATGCCGAGGTGATCGACGTCGCCACCATCAAGCCGCTGGACGAGGAGACCATCCTCGCGTCGGTCGGCAAGACCGGGCGCTGCGTCATCGTCCACGAGGCGGCGCTGACCGGCGGCTTTGGCGGCGAGATCGCCGCGCGGCTCGCCGACAAGGGCCTGCTGTCGCTGACCGCGCCGGTCCGCCGCGTCGCCGGTTGGGACACGGTCATGCCGCTGCCGCGCATGGAGGACATGTACCTGCCCAGCGTCGCCCGCATCCTCAGGGCGGCCCGCGAAACGGTGAACTACCAATGAGCCTGTTCAAGCTGCCCGATCTGGGCGAGGGCCTGCAGGAGGCCGAAATCGTCACCTGGCATGTGGGCGAGGGCGACCACGTCGTCGCCGACCAGCCGCTGGTGTCGGTTGAGACCGAAAAGGCCGTGGTCGAGGTGCCGTCGCCCTGGTCGGGCCGGATCAGGACCCTGTTCGCTCAGACCGGCGACACCGTCGCCGTGGGCGCCGACCTGGTGGAGATCGAGCAGGAGATCGGCGCCGATACCGGAACCGTCGTCGGCAGCGTGTCGCCGGCGGCGCCGGTTGGCGCGAAGCCCGTGCGGCCTCAGACACCGGTGGCGCGCGGCGAGGTGATCAAGTGCACGCCGGCTGTCCGCGCGCTGGCCCGCGAGCTGGGCGTCGACCTGGCAACGGTCGCGCCGACCGGCGATCACGGCCAGGTCACTCGCGAAGACGTGGAAGCCGCCGCCGGGCGGGGTGCCGCGAAACCCGATCTGGAATGGCAGAGGGTGCGCGGGGTGCGCCGGGCCATGGCGCGCAACATGACGGCGTCTGGCCGCTCGGTGGTGCCGGCGACGATCATGGACGAGGCCGACATCCATGGCTGGGCCGAAGGCACCGACGTGACCATGCGGCTGGTGCGCGCCATCGGCGCCGGCGTCGCCGCGTCGCCCGGCCTCAACGCCTGGTATGACGCGGCCGGCGAGCGGCTGCTGATCCATCCGGAGGTGCATCTGGGCATCGCGGTCGACACCGAGGGCGGCCTGTTCGTGCCGGTGCTCAACGACATCGCCAACCGGCCCGTCGATGACCTCAAGCGCGGCCTGGAGGCGCTCAAGGCCGCCGTGCGCTCGCGGCAGATTCCGCTCGAGCACCTGAAGGGCCAGACCATCACCCTGTCGAATTTCGGCACCCTGGGCGGGCGGCACGCCCATCTCGCGATCGTGCCGCCGCAGGTCGCCATCGCCGGCGCGGGGCGCATCGTCCGCAAGGTCGTGCCCGACGGCGATACCGCCGTGGTCCATCCGGTGCTGCCCATGTCGCTGACCTTCGATCACCGCGTCGTGACCGGCGGCGAGGCGGCAAGATTCCTCATGGCGCTCATTCTCGATCTGGAGAAGCGCGCGTAGGAGGCGCATGATCGCGAGTCCGGCGCCGGGAACGAACGGCGCCGCGGGAGGCACGACGGGATAGAGAGATTTCTTAAGTACGGAAGAAGGAGAGTGCGTCATGGAGATACCGCTGGAGATCGCCTTTGAAGGCCTGGAGCCTTCGGAAACCGTGGCGGCCCGCGTCAGGCAGGAAGCCTCCAAGCTGGAGCACTTCTACCACCGCATCACCTCATGCCGCGTGGTCATCGACAAACCCCATCAGCATCACCAGAAAGGCAACGCCTACTACGTCCGTATCCATGTGACCCTGCCGGGCGGCGGCGATGTGGTCGTCAGCAAGGACTCGGGCCACCGGCGGTCGCACTCGGACGTCTACAACGCCATTCACGACGCCTTCGCGGCGGCCAAGCGCCAGCTGCAGGACGCCATGCGCAAGCGCCAGCTTCGCACCAGACACCGCGAGGCGCTGCCGCCGGGGATCATCGCCAAGATCTATCCCTACGAAGGCTACGGCCTGATCGCCGGCCCGGGCGGGCGCGACCTGTATTTCGACCGCGACAGCGTGGCCGAAGGCGGGTTCGAGACCCTGGAGGCGGGACAGGAAGTGGTGTTCTCGGAGATCGTCGGCGCGCACGGCGCCCAGGCCGTGGCAGTCCGCGCCATCGCCCGGCGGCGGGTGCATTGACCGGCTGACAGCCGCCATTTCCCCATGGCCATCCAGCCGCGAAGCCAGTAGTTTTCCCGGCAAAGACACGGATGGAGTGGGGACATGGCGCTCAAGCAACGCATCGCGGTCACATTGCCCGGCGGGCCGAAGATTCAGGACACTGTCGACCGGGTGAAATGGGCCGAGGACAGCGGCTATGACGACGCCTGGTTTGGCGACGGCGGCGCGCCGGATTCGCTGACCACCACGGCGGCCATCGCCCATCACACGCAGCGCCTTCGCCTCGGCGTCGCCGTGACGCCGGTGTTCAGCCGCACGCCCGCCGTGCTCGCCGCCACCGCCAACGTGCTGGGCCAGATCCTGCCGGGCCGGTTCGTCATGGGGCTGGGCGCGTCGAGCCAGAACATGATGGATGGCTGGCACGGTGTGCCGCTGGAGAAGCCGGTCACCCGCGTCAAGGAAACCGCGATCATGGTGAAGTCCATGCTGGCGGGCGAGAAATCCAACTTCGACCTGGAGACGCTGCGCAGCCACGGCTACATCCAGCCCAAGCTGGACGTGCCGGTGCCGGTCTACATGGCCGCGCTGCGCTCGGGCATGATCGAGACCGCGGCCGAATTCAGCGACGGCGTCATCTTCAACCTGTGGCCCAAGCGGGCGCTGCCGAAGATGATCGAGCATGTCAGGATCGGCGCCCGCCGCGCCGGCAAGGACCCGGACTCGGTCGAGGTGGTGAACCGCCACATGGTGCTGGTGACCGACGACAAGGACAGCGCCCGCACCCGCTTCCGCGCCGCCTTCGCGCCGTATTACGCCACGCCGGTCTACAACAACTTCCTGGCCTGGGCTGGCTACGAGGACGCCGCCGCGGTGATCCGCGAGGGCTGGGCGCAGAAGGACCGCAACAAGACCACCGGCGCCATTTCCGACGAGATGGTGGACGAGATCGCCATCATCGGCAGCGAGGCCGAATGCCGCGAGCGGCTGCAATGGTGCGCCGAGACCGGCATCCACACCCACATCATCGCCCCGCTCGGCGGCGCCACGCCGGACGAGATCGCCCGCACCTTCGCCGCGTTCACGCCGGACAACCTTAAATTGTAAAAAAACGGTGATCGCTGCGCGCCTGGGGCGAATCCTGTTTCAATTGTGGTGAAATTGTGTTGGACTTCGCCCAGAGATTCGGTAGTTTGTTTAAAATTTGAAGCGACCAAGTCGTTTCCGTGGCCGCTGGCCACGATATCAATCGACGCCGCCGGCGGATCGCTGGCGGAAGATGGGGGCGCGGGATCCGGCCGCCGGTACTGTCCGGAGAGAAAAGAGGCGCCTGACGGCGCCTCTTTTTTTCTTGATCACGGCGGCGCGGGCGCGAGCTGCTCGAGAGCACGGCCCTGGAAGCCCGCATGCACCCCGAACAACGCCGCCAGCGACGGCGCCAGGTCGGTGACCGACACGTCGTCGTTGAGCCGCCGCGGCGCGAAGCCGGGACCGGCCAGCAGGAACAGCCCGTCGGGGCTGTGGTCGCCGGTCCGGATCGACGGATGCGGATGCCGGATGCGGCCGATCGACGGCGAGGACACCGACGGGATCGGCGCGTGCCGGTTCCAGGTGACCAGCAGATCCGGCAGCGTATCGGCCATGGGGCCGGTGAAAACATCCCGCGTCCGAACGATCTCGCCCGCCAGCGCCTCGCCGGTGCCGTCGTTGCGCACGGCGCCGATCTCCTTGATGAGCCAGTCGCAGAACGCCTCGTATTCATCGCCGGGCTGCACCAGGCCATGGGGATCGCGGCCGACCAGGTTGATTCTGATGCCGCTGCCGCGCTCGCCGGTATAGACCTCGTGGCACTTGCGCGTCTCGGGCGAGGGCAGGAAGCCTTCACCGTAGAATGCGGCCTTCGCCGCGTCGCGAATCGGCTGCAACCGGTGGCGCACGGGCAGGGGAATCGAGCGCCACGCTTCCCGCAGCGTCGTGATGATGCCGTTGCGCGTCTCGTCCAGCTCGCCGTTGAGCCTGGCCAGGATGCGGTCCAGCAGCCGCAGGCCGGTGTGCGGCGGCTCCAGTCCGTGGCTCATGAACACCAGCACGTTGACCCGCTCGCCCGCCTGCCGGACCAGCGTGCCGACCGCCTCGTCGATCGCCATGTACAGCGTTTTCAGCGGATTGCCGACCTGCGCGGCGATCGCGGCGTCGTCACCCGACGGGTCGAGGAGGTGCCAGCAATGATGCCCGGCGCAGTGGGCGTCCTCGAAATTGACCAGGAAGAAATCCCATGGCTCCCGCTGCATCAGGTCGGTGGCGAGCGCGGTCTTGGTCCGGACCCGGCCGATCAGCGAGTCGCGGAACCACGCGAGCTTGGCGGCGCTGCGCGGCTGATAGTAGTCGCACATCCGCCCCTGCAGCGGATCGCCCGCATAGTCGCGCTCGATGATCTCCCGCAACTCTGGCGGCTGCGTGCTCAGCGTGCGCCTGGACTTGCCTTCCTCCGGCAGGTGGGAGAACCAGTTGACGACCCGGATTCCCCTCGGCTCGGCGCCATCGGGCACCACCGGCGCCTCGATGACGATCGACCGCCGGCCGGCGTCCTCCAGGATGGACCAGAGCGGACGGAGGCCGGCGGCCTCGCCGCCGCTTTTCCCGGCGAGCGCCTTCCTCCGGTCGCGGCTGCCGTCGTACATGCCGTGGATACCGGGATCGGCGCCGTAGGAGAAGCTCGACCAGACCGCGGCGGCTTCAAGCCCCGGCGGATTGCGCACGCGGCCGGTGACCGACGCCGCCATCAGCGCCGTCAGGTGCGGCAACTTGCCTTCCTCCATCCAGGCTTGCGCCAGCTGTGGATCGAACGAGTCGAGTCCGATCACCAGGACTTTGGTGTCGTCGGTCAGCGGCATCAGCACCCCCCTTGGCCGCTACAGGCTAGCAACCGGGCGTGAGGCAAGCAACTCGGCTGGGCGGCAGCCTGCCCAAGGCATGAGCGTGTCGAGCGGCTGCTGCCTGAAACCGGCCGGAAACGCCGTCGCCGCGCTTTCCCGGTCACGGTCTCGCGGGCGCGAGCTGCTCCAGCGCGCTTCCCTGGAAGGCCGCCGAGCGCACGCCGAATAATGCCGCCAGCGACGGCGCCAGGTCGATGACCGGGACATCGTCGTTGAGCCGCTGCGGCGAAAACCCAGGGCCGGCCAGCATGAACAGGCCGCCGGGCCTGTGGTCGCCGACGCGGTTCGAGGTGTGCGGATGGCGGAGCCGGCCGATCGACGGCGACGACACCGAGACAATGGGCGCCGCGCGGCTCCAGATGACGAGCAGATCGGGCAGCACGCCTGCCAGCGGTCCGTGGAAATCGTCCCGGGTGCGGGTGATCTCGGACACCAGCGGTCCGCCGGTGTCATCGTTGCGCACCGCAAGGAGTTCCGCGATCAGCCAGTCGCAATAGGCTTCGTACTCCTCGGGGCGCACCTTGCCGCCAGAATCCCGGCCCGCCAGGCCGATACGGACGCCGCTGCTTCGGTCGCCGCAATAGACCTCGTGGCACCGCCGCGTCGCGGCGCCGGGCAGCAGGTCGCGGTCCGCATAGAATCTGTCCCTCAACGGCAAATGCAGGGGCTGCAGCGCCTTCCGCACCCGCGTCGGCAGCATCCGCCAGGCGCGGCGCGCCTGGGGGAGGAGCGCATTGCGCGTCTCGTTGAGCTCGCCGTTCAGCCGCGCCAGGATGCGGTCGAGCAGCCGGTAACCGGTATAGGCATGTTCCATGCCGTGGCTCAGATAAACCAGGACGTCGGCGCCGCCGGCCTCGGCCGCCAGCGCGCCCACGGCATCGTCGATCGCCATGTAGATTTCGAGCAGCGGGTTGCCCACACGGGCGGCCATCCCGGCGTCGAAGTCGCGGCCCGCGCCCTCCTGCAGATGCCAGCAGTAGTGGCCGCCGCAGTGGCCATCCTCGAAATTGACCAGGCAGAAATCCCACGCCTCGCGGCGCATCAGGTCGACGGAAAGGGCGGTCTTGGCGCGCACCCGCTGGACCAGGGCGTCGCGAAACCATGCTATCTCATCGGCCGTGCTGGGCTGGTGGTAGTCGCACATGCGCCCGTGCAACGGATCCTCGCCGTAATCGCGCACGATGCGTTGGCGTAGTTCCGGCGGATGGGTTTGCAGCACGAGCCGGCTCTTTCCTTCCGTCGGGTGGTGCGAGAACCAGTTCAATATGCGGATACCCTTCGCGTCGGCGCCCTCGGGAACGACCGGCACCTCGACGACGATGGTGCGCTTGCCCGCGTCTTCCAGGATCGACCAGATCGGGCGCAGATTCGGCGCCGCGCCGCGTCGCTCGGCGACCGTGTCGAGGCTGCGGGAGCCGTCGAAGATACCGTGGAAGCTTGGATCGGCGCCGTAGCAGAAGCTGGGCCAGACCGACCCGGCATCAAGGTTGCGAGGGTTGCGGACGCGGCCAGTCACCGAGGCCGACATCTGGCGCGCCAGGTTCGGCAGCCTGCCCTCGGCCATCCACGCCTCGGCGAGTGCCGAATCGAAGGAATCGAGTCCGATGACCAGGACTTTCCCCTGCTGCCCCATGCGCCCCTCCTTGCGGACAGGCTATCTGTTCGAGGCTGTTGCGGCAATAACCCGGCGACGCCCCCCGTACCGGTTCGTCGGACCTTCAGGTTCTTCCCTGATTGCCCTCACGCAGTCTGCACGCTGGTGGTATCCTAACACGCGTCCGGACGGAGGCCTCGGGGGAGGCCGGCCGGGCCTGCGAAGGGGAAACGGGCATGATCAGGAAACTAGGCGCGGAGTTTATCGGGACGTTCTGGCTTGTATTCGGCGGCTGCGGGGCGGCGATCCTGGCCGCCGTCTTCAACGACGTCGGCATCGGACTGGCGGGCGTTTCTCTCGCCTTCGGCCTCACCGTCGTGACCATGGCCTATGCTCTGGGCCACGTGTCGGGCGGACACTTCAATCCGGCGGTGACGATCGGCCTCTGGATCGGTGGACGCTGTCCGCCGGGCGATGTCGCGCCCTATGTGGTGGTCCAGGTGGTGGCCGCCATCGCGGCGGCCGGCGTGCTGTACGTCATCGCCAGCGGCGCGCCCGGCTTCGAGGTCGGCGGCTTCGCCGCCAACGGCTTTGGCGAGAATTCGCCGGGCGGCTACAGCCTGGTCGCCTGCCTGATTGCCGAGGCGGTGCTCACCGCCGGATTCCTGATGGTGATCATGGGCGCCACCGACGCGCGGGCGCCGGCGGGCTTCGCGCCGCTGGCCATCGGCCTGGCGCTGACCCTGATCCATCTGATCAGCATCCCGGTCACCAATACGTCGGTGAACCCGGCGCGCAGCACCGGCCCGGCGATCATCGTCGGCGGCTGGGCGTTGCACCAGCTCTGGCTGTTCTGGGTGGCGCCGATCGTGGGTGCCGTCATCGGCGCCGGCGCGTACCGGGCGCTGTTCGCCAGCAAGTAGACGGCTCATCGGTCACGCGCCGGGCAACGCTTCAGGCGCCGCCCGGCGCGAGCACCGCACGGGGATGCCCCTGGAATCCCGCCGTCGGCAAGCCCATCAGGGCGGTCAATGACGGGGCCAGGTCGATGATGTCGATGTCGTCGTTGATCCGGCGGGGCGCATAGCCAGGGCCGTTCAGCAGCAGCATCGCGTGCGGGCGGTGATCGCCGGTGCGGATGCTGGGATGCGGATGGGCCAGGCGTCCGATGGCGGGCGAGGACACCGCGCGAATCGGCCGGTCGCGATTCCATGTGACGAGCAGGTCGGGCAGGGTATCGGTCCTGGGTCCATGATAGAAATCGCGCGTGCGGTCGATCTGAGCGATCAGCGGTTCGCCTGTCTCATCGTTGCGCACCTCGCCGAGCTGGGCGATCAGCCTGTGGCAAAGCGCCTCGTATTCTGCTCCGGGCTGGACGATGCCGCGCGACTCCCGGCCGGCCAGATTGATCCTGATGCCGCTGGTGCGCTCGTTGCAGTGGGTCTCGAAGCACAGGCGCTTCTCGGGGGCGGGCAGGAAGCCGTCACGGTAGAACGACCCCCGCGCGGCATTGTGCAGTGGGCGCAGCCGGTGGCGCAGCGAGATGGGCAGTGCGCGCCACGCCCTGCGCAAGCCGGCGACCGCCAGATTGCGGCCCTCGGACATTTCGCCATTGAGGCGCGCCAGAACCCGGTCGAGCAGGCGAAGTCCGGTATAGCCGGTGCCGATCCCCTGGCTCAGCAGCGTCAGGACCGTCACGTCCGGCCCCGCCTCGCGAACGATATCGCCGAGGGCATCATCAATGGCCATGTATATGGTCTTCAACGGGTTGCCGACAGCTGCTGCCACGGCGGGATCGAATTCCTCGTGGGAATCGTCGTTCAGGTGCCAGCAATGGTGTCCCGCGCAATGGCCGTCCGTGAACGTGACCATGAAGAAATCCCACTCTTCCCGCGCCATCAGATCCAGCGTCAGCGAGCGTTTGATCCGCACCCGCTGCAGCAGGGCGTCGGTGAACCAGCGCATCTGGGCGGCGGTCCGCGGCTGGTAGAAATCGCACATGCGCCCGCCCAGAGGGTCAAGGCCATAATCCTGCTCGATGGCCTGCTTCAACTCGGGCGGGTTGGTCCGCAGTTGCATGGTGGCGCCGCTTTCCGCCGGCACATGGGCCAACCAGTCGATGATCCGCACGCCGCGTCTGGGGCCAATGTCGGGCGCCGTGACCGCATCGATCACGATGGACCTGCCGCCGGCCTCATCGACACGCGACCAGAAGGGACGAAGGGAGATATCCTGGACGCGGCGGGGGCCAATCTCGTAGGTCTGGGGATCGACATGGCGCATGCCGTCATAAAGGCCGTGAACGCTCGGATCGCAGCCATAGGCGAAGCTTGGCCACAGCGAACCGGATTCCATGCCCATGGGATTGCGGACGCCCGCGGTCACGCCGGTCGCCATCTGCGCCGCCAGATTGGGCAGCAGGCCGTCGTCCATCCACTGTTGCGCGAGGCCTCTGTCGAAGGCATCGAGGCCGATAACCAGAAGCTTGCCGTGATGCGCCATGAAGCCCCCTGGCCCAGACTAACGCCAGGGTCCGCCGGGGGCAACCTGACCGTGGCTTGCGACGGCGAGGATTGGGGGGGGGCCGCGAGGCGTCAGAACTCGACGTCGAGCTCTTCCAGTTCCTCGGGTTCGGCCTGGGCGGCCTCGGTCCATTCGACCATCAGCGGCCAGGCCAGGATGCGCTGGCAGTAGGCGGCGCATTCCTTGTCCAGCTTGACGTCATAGGTCTTGAAGCGGGTGCAGACGGGCGCGTACATGGCGTCGGCCATGGACATCTCGCCGTAGAGATAAGGTCCGCCACTGGTCAGCAGGCATTCGCGCCAGATGGTCACGATGCGCTCGATGTCCGCCTGGGCGCCGGCCCAGATCTTGAACCCCGGGAAGCGCGCCTTCAGGTTCATCGGCAGGGCCGAACGCAGATTGGCGAAGCCTGAATGCATCTCGCCGGCGATCGAGCGGCAATGGGCGCGGGCGACCGGATCGGCCGGGAACAGTCCGGCTTCCGGGCTGATCTCGTTGAGGTACTCGGCAATGGCGAGGGTGTCCCAGACCGAGATGCCCTCGTGGGTGAGGCGCGGCACCTGGAACGAGGGCGACAGCAGCAGCAGCTCGGCGCGGGTCGACGGATCGTCGGCGGGCAGGATTTCTTCCTTGAAATCCAGCCCCGCCATCCTGGTCAGCAACCAGCCGCGCAGCGACCACGAGGAGTAGTTCTTGCTGCTGATCGTCAGTGTTGCCTGGGCCATCGTCCTTCTCCGCCGGCGCCGCCGCGCGATGCGTCGTTTCAACGCCCGATTCTGAGCGGTTCCGGCCCCGTGTGCAAGTGCGAAAAGATGCTGGCGTTTCCAGCCGAAACATTAGGCGTCCGTGCCAACAATTAAGGCAGAATAACGAGTGCGGGCGCGTGTAGAAGTCTCTCGCGGTGCAGCAAAAAATACATTAGCCTGACAGTCCGGCGGCTCCCGCGCATGGCGCGACGGGCTGTCCACACGTCTGACCGGATCGGCTTCGCGCGGATGATCTATCTCGCCTATCAAACCACCACCGACTTCATGGAGCCGTTCCGCGCGGCCGCCCAGGTGGCTGCCTCCATGCTCGGCGCCAGCGGATTTGGCGACAACTACTTCGTCCGCAATATGTCCGCGTCGTTCGAGCTGCTCGGCCGCACCAAACTCACCCATGGCCGTCCGTCCTATCACCTCGACACCGTGACGGTGGGCAATGGCGAGGTCGAGGTGGTCGAGGAAGCCGCCTTGGCCACGCCGTTCGGCACGCTGCTGCACTTCAGGAAGAAGGACCTGGAGTTGGCGCAGCCCCGGGTGCTGGTGGTGGCGCCGCTGTCGGGCCATTTCGCCACCCTGCTGCGCAACACGGTCGAGACCCTGCTGCCGGAGAACGACGTCTACATCACCGACTGGCACAACGCCCGCGACGTCCCCAGGGATGCCGGCGTGTTCGGCTTCGACGAGTATGTCGACCACGTCATCCAGTTCCTCGAGCACATGGGGCCGGGCGCGCACGTGATCGCCGTCTGCCAGCCCTGCGTGCAGGTACTGGTGGCCGCCTCGGTCATGGCGCAGACCGAAAACCCCGCCCAGCCGCTCAGCATGACCCTGATGGCCGGACCGATCGATACGCGGATCAATCCCACCAAGGTCAACGAGCTGGCGACGACCCATTCGATCCAGTGGTTCGAGAAGAACCTGATCTCCCGGGTGCCGCTGGGATTCGCCGGCGCCGGTCGACGGGTCTATCCGGGCTTCGTCCAGCTTACCGCGTTCATGAGCATGAACCTGGACCGCCACATCAAGGCGCATGCCGAACTGTTCGATCACCTGGTGAACGGCGACGTCGAGAAGGCCGACGCGACCAAGACCTTCTACGACGAGTATTTCGCCGTGCTCGACCTGCCGGCCGAGTTCTACCTCGAGACCGTACAGCGCGTGTTCCAGGAGGCGCTGCTGGCGCAGGGCAAGCTCGAATGGCGCGGCATGAAGGTGGACCCGTCGGCGATTCGCCGCACCTCGCTGCTGACCGTCGAGGGCGAGCGGGACGACATCTGCGCCGTCGGCCAGACCATGGCCGCCCAGGATCTGTGCAGCAAGCTGCGGCCATACCGGAAGCGTCATCACATGCAGGCGGGCGTCGGGCACTACGGCGTGTTCAGCGGCCGCCGCTGGCAGCACCAGATCTATCCGCTGGTCCGCAACATGATGCTGGCCAGCGAATAGCGGAGGGCTGCCGGGCGGTCCTGATCGGTGATGTGTTGGAGTGGCCCGGAAATGAGTGGGGCGGCACAGTTAGAAAATTAACTGTGCCGCCCCGCAACCCCAGTACTGGATCCGGCTATGGGCCGATAGCTCTCCGGATCCTTACCGCAATAGTGCTTGGGCCGGCAAAACAGCGGTACGGGTACAGGGGCTGACCAAATTCGCAAATACCCAAACGAGAAACCCCGTCAGTGTGCGTCTCCCCGGTCGCCGGCGCCGTGCGCCTGGCGTTGCCTTCGGGGCTCCAATCCTCAAAACAGGAGTTCCGTTGGCGTCGTATTCACCGGAGGAAACGCGCTTTACGTGGTTCCCACCCGGTTCAAACATGCCGCGAAATGTCTCCAATCGCAAGAGGAGTCAATCGTTTCTCCGTCAAAAAAGGGCAAAGATGGGGCAAAGCCGTGTCTGCCACGGTACTTTTCGTGCGCCTTGGCGTTACCTGCCATGCGTTACGGATGAATTCCCCGAGTTTTCCACGGGGCCGGCGGATCGAATCCGGCGACTCTCAAACCGATTCGCGGCACGCCGTCGTTGGCGGCACCTGTCAACGGGCGGTGACCGGGCTGTATTCGGGGGGCGGATCCTCGTGCAGCATCTGGGCGAACGGCACGGCGCTGAAGCCGAGCAGGAAGCCGGCGAGGAGAATGATTCCGATGGATTTGAATGGCATCCGAGACCCCCTAGCCTACGAATGGCCTTGTCGACCGCAGCCATGCTGACTCGAAGAAAGCGCGCCGATCAACCGAAAAGAATCCAGCCGCCGGGACGGATGCTAACGCCTTGAGGAGGTTGCGAAAGCAACCCGCGCCAACGGGCACCGGAAGGGCGTCGGCGGCTGCCGGCCGCGCGCGCCCCGGCGGAACCGGCGGCGCGAGTCGCGGTCAGTCGTCGTGGGGCCGGCGGTCGCGGCTGACCGGATGCAGGTTGGCGTAACCGGCCGCGCGCTTCTCGCGGAACGCCGCGACTCCCTCGCGCAGGTCGTGGCCGCCCACCAGGGTCGCCGCGGTCCAGATCGCCACGTAGTTCAGGCTGTCGGCCACGCTGTGGTCGCGGGCGTAGTTCATCAGCTCCTTCGAGCCGTGGACGGCGAGCGGCGACTTGCTCGCGATGCCGCGGGCGATCTCCATCACCGCCGCCAGCATCTCGTCCTGGCTGTCGAACACCCGGTTGACGTAGCCCACGTCCTTGGCCTCGTCGCCATACATGCGGCGGCCGGTGAACGCCAGCTCGCGGGCGATCCCGGCGGGAATGAGGCGCGGCAGCCGCTGCAGCGTGCCCAGGTCCGGCGCCATGCCGATGTTCACCTCCTGCACGACGAAGAACGCATCCTTCGTGCAGTAGCGCATGTCGGCGCACACGGTTATGTCGAGCCCGCCGCCGACGCAGGCGCCCTGGATGGCGGCGAGCACCGGATAGCGGCATTTCTCGACCCGGCCCAACCGGTCGTGCAGGTCGAGCAGATGGCGCCGGAACGCCTCGCGCCTGCGGCCTTCGTCCTCGTCGCTGGGGGCGTTCAGGCTCTTGAACGCGTTGAGATCGAGGCCGGCGCAGAAGTGCTTGCCGGTCGACGACAGCACCACCACGCGCACGTCGTCGCGGGCCTCGATTTCCTCGAACGCGGCGGGAAACTCCACCCAGAAGTCCGGGTTCAGGGAGTTGAACTCGTCGGGCCGGTTGAGGATCACATGGGCGATCTGATCCTTGACCTCCAGTTTCACAGCTTTGGACATGTTCTTTCCTTTCAAGGCCTTGGCTCGGCTGGAACGCCCCTCACCCTAACCCTTTCCCAGAGGGAGAGGGAACGGTGTGGCGCACTCCATCGAACCCTCTCCCATTGGGAGAGGGCAGGGTGAGGGGCGTTGCTTCCGCTTACTCCGCCGCCGCCTTCACCTTGCTTCCGTAGAAGCTTTCGCCCTTGGCCGCCATGTCGCGCAGCAGCTTGGGCGGGGCGAAGCGGGCGCCGTATTGCTGGGCCAGCCGGTCGCATTCGCGCACGAACGCGTCGACGCCGACCGCGTCGATCAGGCTGAACGGTCCGCCGGTGAACGGCGCGAAGCCCCAGCCGAAGATGGCGCCGATATCGCCGTCGGCCGGATCGGTCAGCACGGTCTCCTCCAGGCAGCGGGCGGCTTCGACCGCCTGCCGGTAGAGGAAGCGCTTCTTCACCTCGGTGACGTCGGGCTGGTCGGCGGCCGACGGCCAGTTCTCGGTCAGGCCCGGCCACAGGAACTTCTTGCCGCCTTCGGGATACTCGTAATAGCCCTTGCCGGCCTTCTTGCCGAGGCGGCCCAGCTCCATCAGCCTGTCGACGATGTGGTCGCCCGGCGCGGGCTTGTAGGCGTCGCCGAGGTCCTTCTTCGTCTGCTCGCGGACCTTGTAGCCCAGCTCGATGGACACCGCGTCGCCGACGTCGAGCGGGCCGACCGGCATGCCGGCCTGCTTGCCGCCGTTCTCGATCAGCGCCGGGACGATGCCGTCGGCGAGCATGGCCAGGCCCTCGGCCACATAGGTGCCGAAGCAGCGCGAGGTGTAGAAGCCGCGGCTGTCGTTGACCACGATCGGCGTCTTGCGGATCTGGCCCACATAGTCCATGGCGCGGGCCAGCGTCTCCTGCGAGGTCTCCTTGCCCATGATGATCTCGACCAGCGGCATGCGGTCGACGGGCGAGAAGAAGTGCAGGCCGATGAAGTCCCGCGGGCGCGAGAAGCTCTTGGCCAGGCCGGTGATCGGCAGGGTCGAGGTGTTGGAGGCGAACACCGGCAGGCCCGGAACGGCGGCCTCGGTCTTGCGGGTGACGTCGTCCTTGATGTCGCGGCTCTCGAACACCGCCTCGATGACCAGGTCGCAGCCCTTCAGGTCGTCATAGGACGTCGTCGGCTTGATCCGGCCGAGCAGGGCCTGGCCTTTCTCGGCGCTGACCTTGCCGCGCTGCACGCCCTTGTCGACCAGGCCCTGCGAATAGGCCTTGCCCCTTTCGGCGGCTTCCATCGTGGTATCGAGCAGGATCACCGTCATGCCGGCCTCGGCCGAGACATAGGCGATGCCCGCGCCCATCATGCCGGCGCCCAGCACGCCCAGGGTCTTCACCTGGAACTTGTCGACGCCCTGCGGCCGGCGGGCCAGCTTGTCGGCGGCCTGCTTGTTGATGAACAGCGAGCGGATCATGGCCTTGGACGACGGGTCCATCATCAGCTTGGTGAAGTAGCGGCTCTCGATCCGCAGCGCCGCGTCCATCGGCACCTGATGGCCTTCATAGACGCAGGACAGGATCGCCTGGACGGCGGGGAAATTGCCCAGCGTCTCCTTCTGCGCCATGGCGTTGCCGCCGGTGAATGTCTGGACGATGGCCGGATTGAACGCGCCTTCGCCGCCCGGCACCTTGAAGCCCTTCTTGTCCCAGGGCTGGACCGGATCGCCCTTCTCCTTGATCCAGGCCTTGGCGCGGGCGACGATGTCGGCCAGCGGCGCCAGCTCGTGCACCGCGTTGCCGGCCTTGGCCTGCTGCGGCGTCATGGAGTCGCCCTTCAGCAGATACATCAGCGACGCCTGCACGCCCATCAGGCGCGGCAGGCGCTGGGTGCCGCCGCCGCCGGGCAGCAGGCCCACCTTCACCTCGGGCAGGGCAAGCTGGATCTTCGGATCGTCGGCGCAGACGCGGTAGTGGCAGGCGAGGGTGATCTCGAGGCCGCCGCCCATGGCAAGGCCGTTGATCGCCGCCGCGAACGGCTTGCCGCAGGTTTCGAGCCGGCGCATCTGCCGGTTCATGGCGTGGGCGTTCTCGAACATGTCCTTCACCGACGACGCGCCCGCCTGCGAACCCAGCATCCCCAAGTCGGCGCCGGCAAGGAACGCCGGCTTGCCCGAGGTGATCACCGCGCCCTTGATGGCGGGGTCGGTCGCAACCTTCTCGATCAGCGACGACAGGTCGCGCGACACGTCGCCGTTGATCACGTTCATGGAGCGGCCGGGCAGGTCGATGGTGAGGAGGGCGATGCCGTCGCTATCGACCTCGAACTTGATGGTGTCGGTCATTGATGTTCTCCCGATCCGCGCTCAGACGCGCTCGATGATGGTGGCGGTGCCCATGCCGGCGCCGATGCACAGGGTGACCAGCGCGGTGTTCAGATTGCGCCGCTCCAGCTCGTCCAGCACGGTGCCCATGATCATGGCGCCGGTGGCGCCCAGCGGATGGCCCATGGCGATGGCGCCGCCGTTGACGTTGATCTGGTCGTGCGGGATGTCGAGCGCCTGCATGAAGCGCAGCACCACCGAGGCGAACGCTTCGTTCAGCTCCCACAGGTCGATGTCCTCCTTTGTCATGCCGGCGCGCTTGAGCGCCTTCTCGGCGGCAAAGGACGGGCCGGTCAGCATGATGGTGGGCTCGGAACCCACGTCGGCGAAGGCGCGGACGCGGGCGCGCGGCTTCATGCCGGTGGCGGCGGCGATGCCGCCATTGCCGATCAGGATGCCGGCCGAGCCGTCGACGATGCCCGAGCTGTTGCCGCCATGGTGGACGTGGCTGATCTTCTCTACTTCGGGATAGCGCAGCTGCGCCACCGTGTTGAAGCCCAGTTCGCCCATGTCCACGAAGGACGGCTTCAGCGACGCCAGCGACTGCATGGTGGTGTCGGGCCGCATGTGCTCGTCATGGTCCAGCACGGTCAGGCCGAGCTGGTCCTTCACCGGCATGATCGACTTCTTGAAATAGCCCATTTTCCAGGCGTTGGCGGCACGCTTCTGGCTTTCGACCGCATAGGCGTCCACGTCGTCGCGGCTGAAGCCGTATTTCGTGGCGATCAGATCCGCGCCGATACCTTGAGGCGCGAAGTGCGTCTTGATCGCGACCGACGGGTCCATGCTCCAGGCGCCGCCGGACGAGCCCATGGGCACGCGCGACATGCACTCGGTGCCGCCGCCCACGACCAGGTCGGACTGGCCGGACATCACCTTGGCGGCGGCGAAGTTGGTCGCCACCAGGCCCGAGGCGCAGAACCGGTTGATCTGCACCCCGGCGACGTCCTCGGAATAGTCGGCGTTCAGCGCGGCGATGCGCGGCAGCACGGCGCCCTGCTCGGCGACCGGATCCACCACGCCCCAGATCACGTCGTCGACCAGCGAGGTGTCCAGGTTGTTGCGGTCGCGCAGGCTCTGCAGCACCTGGGTGGTCAGCGAGATCGGCGTGATCTCGTGCAGGCTGCCGTCCTTCTTGCCGCGGCCTCGCGGGGTGCGGACGGTGTCGTAGATGAATGCGTCTGCCATGGGTTTGATCCTTTGGATGCGAATTGTCAGAAAGCGTCGGCGGGCAGCGCCATCAGGGATTCGCTGCCGGATTCGATCTTCTTCAACAGGCTGCCAGTGTCGGGCAGCATGCGCTCGAAGAAGAAGCGGGCGGTGACCAGCTTGTATTCGTAGAAGGCGCGGTTCCCTGCGCCATTGGCCAGCTTGTCTTGCGCGGCCCTGGCCATCATGCCCCAGACATGCCCCATGGCGACCAGCGCCATCAGCCGCAGGTAGTCGGCGGCGCCGGCGCCGGCGTTGTCGGGCTTGGCGAGGCCGTTCTGCATCAGCCACATGGTCGCCTGCTGCAGCCGGCCCAGCGCCTTCTCGAGCTCGCCGGCCATGGCGCCGAGCGCCGGGTCGGCCTTGGTCTCGGCGACGAACTGGGCCACCTCGGCGAAGAACGCCTGGATGGCGCGGCCGCCGTTCATGGCCAGCTTGCGGCCGACCAGGTCCATGGCCTGGACGCCGTTGGTGCCCTCGTAGATCGGCGCGATGCGGCTGTCGCGCAGGAACTGTTCGATGCCGTTGTCCTGGATGAAGCCGTGCCCACCCCAGGTCTGCACCGCAAGGCTGGCCACATCGACGCCCATGTCGGTGAAGTAGGCCTTGATGACCGGAGTCATCAGCGCCATGAAATCATCGGCCTTCTGGCGCACCGCCTCGTCGGGATGGTGATGCAGCAGGTCGAGTTGCAGGCCGGCGATGGCGGCGAGCGCGCGGGCGCCCTCGGTGAAGGCGCGGCCGGTCATCAGCATGCGGCGCACGTCGGGGTGGACGATGATCGGATCGGCCGGGCCGTCGGCGTTCTGCGGCCCGCTGATCGCGCGGCCCTGCAGCCGGTCGCGGGCATAGGCGACGGCGTTCTGGTGGGCCACCTCGGCGATGCCCAGGCCCTGGATGCCGACCCACAGCCGCGCCTCGTTCATCATGGTGAACATGGCCGGCATGCCCTTGTTGACCTCGCCGACCAGATAGCCGGTGGCGCCGTCATAGTTCATCACGCAGGTGGCGTTGGAGTGGATGCCCATCTTGTGTTCGATGGAGCCGCAGGACACGCCGTTGCGCGCGCCCAACGAGCCGTCGCCGTTCACCAGGAACTTCGGCACGATGAACAGGCTGATGCCCTTGGTGCCGGCCGGACCCCCGGGAATCTTCGCCAGCACGAGATGGATGATGTTCTCGCTGAGGTCGTGCTCGCCGGCGGAGATGAAGATCTTGGTGCCGCTGATTTTGTACGCGCCGTCGGCCTGCGGCTCCGCACGGGTGCGGATCAGGCCCAGATCGGTGCCGCAATGCGGTTCGGTCAGGTTCATGGTGCCGGTCCACTTGCCGGCGACCATGTTCGGCAGGTAGCGCTGCTTCAGCTCGTCCGAGGCGTGGGCGTCGATGGCCTCGACCGCGCTTTTGGTCAGGCCCGGATACATGGTGAAGCCCCAGTTGGCGGCGATCATCATCTCCGAAACCATGATGGCGAGCGTCTGCGGCAGGCCCTGGCCGCCATGCGCGGTCTTGGCCGTGAGGCTGCCCCAGCCGCTTTCCACATAGAGGTCGTAGGCTTGCTTGAAGCCCTTGGGCGTGGTGACGACGCCGTTGTTCCAGTGACAGCCTTCCAGGTCGCCGCTCTGGTTGATCGGGTGCAGCACCTCGGACGCGACCTTGCCGGCCTCCTCCAGGATGGCATCGACCAGGTCGGGAGACACCTCCTCGAAGCCGGGCAGGTTGGCGTATTTGTCCAGGCCCAGCAGGTCGTTGAGCACGAACTTGAAGTCGGCGATCGGGGCCGTGTAGGTGGTCATTCCGCGACACTCCTCAGCTTGGCGTTGTGCTTGCGCCGGATCTCGTCCAGCGGCGTGCCGGCCTTCCAGTCTTCCAGCAGGCGGCAAAAGCTGGAAAGTTCGTCGATGGTGGCGTCCAGGTCGGCGCGCTGGCTTTCCAGCGCGGCCAGACGGTCGCGGCACTTCTCCAGGGTCACGACCCGCTGCGTTTCGCGGCTGTCGCCGAGGTCGTACAGGTTGAGCATCTCGGTGATGTCGGCGAGCGTGAAGCCGACGCGCCGGCCGCGCAGGATCCAGGCGAGACGCGCCCGGTCGCGGGAAGCGTAGATGCGGTTCTGGCCGTCCCGCTTCGGGGTCACCAGACCCTCGTCCTCGTAGAAACGGATGGTCCGGGGGGTCACCCCGAACTCCTTGGCGAGTTCCGATATGGTCCAGGTCTGCGACACGAAGGAAGTTCCCGTTTCGATTCGGCCGGTACGCCCGAGTCTATAGTTTACCTTTACGTAAACGTCAATACATGATCGCGCCTTGCAACGAAGCGGCGCCTTCGGGCTGGCGGGAGCGCTGCTGCGCGCCCGATCAGGCTTTCCGCAGGCGGAAGCGGAACTGGTCGCCGGCCTGCTCCCATTCCAGCAGCTCGTGGCCGGTCTGCTCGCAGAAGGCGGGGAACTCGTTGACCGAGGCGGTGTCGGTCGCCAGTACGTCGATGACGTCGCCGGCCGCCATGCCCTGCAGCGCTTTCTGCGTCCGCAGCACGGGCAGCGGGCAGAGCAGGCCGGTGGCGTCGAGCACCTTCACGCGTCGACCTGCGGCTCCAGCCGCGCGTAGGAACTGCGGTGGAACAGCAGCGGCGCGGCCTCGGACACCACGGCGGTGTGCAGCACGCGGCAGATGAACAGGATGTGGTCGCCGGCGTCGACCCGTTGGTCCAGCCGGCAGTCGAACGCGGCGAGGGCGCCGGGAATGATTGGCGCGCTGGTCTTCCACAGTTCGAACGGGATGTCGCCGAAGCTCTTGTCGCCGGGCGTCGAGAATCGCCCGGAAAGGCCGACCTGCTCCTCGCACAGCACGTTCACGGCGAACTCATCGGCGGCCATGAAGTCGTCGTACTGCTCGGACTTCTTGCCCAGGCTGAACAGGATCAGCGGCGGATCGAGCGACACCGAGGTGAATGAGTTCATCGTCAGCCCGATCGGGCCGCCGGTGCGGTTGCGGGTCGTGACCACGGTCACGCCGGTCGCGAAACACGAGAAGGCGCGGCGCAGGGCCCTCGGGTCGATGCCGTCGCTGTCTTCCATGGCGTTTCCGTAAGCAATCCGACTCGCCGCCATTGATTTCAGAAGTCGGGGCCGAGTGCAAGGTTCACGGCGGTTGCGCGGGCGGGCAGGGCTGCGCATATTGCGCTCCAGAGCAGGAGCAACACGATGCCGCTTTCAGAGCCGCAGCCGGGCCGCAAGCCGCTGCACACCCGCACCATCGTCATGGACGCGTTCTACCGTGAGGACGGCCTGTGGGACATCGAGGGCCGGGTCACCGACGTCAAGAACTATGCCTATGACAGCCATGTGCGCGGCCAGGTCGACGCCGGCGACCGGGTGCATGACATGTTCATCCGCATGACCCTGGACGACCATTTCACCGTGCGCGCGATCGAGGTGAAGATGGACGTCTTCCCGTTCTCCATCTGCAACGAGGTCGAGCCCAATTTCCAGGACCTGGTCGGGCTGAAGGTCGGTTCCGGCTGGATGAAGAACGTGCGCGAGCGGGTCGGCGGCAAGCATGGCTGCACCCATGTGGTCGAGCTGTTCGGTCCCATGGCGACGGTGGCGTTCCAGTCGATCCCCAGCTATTCCCGCCTCCGCGACGCCGGCAAACCGAAGAACCCCGATGCGCCCAAGCGCAAGCCGTTCTCCATCGGCGGCTGCCACTCCTGGGCCTATGACAGCCCGATCACGAAAAAGCTGGCACCGGAGTGGTACCGCGAGGATTAGAAGCCGAGGATGATGAAATCGATGGCGCGGATCAATTGATCGCGCTGTGTTTCCAACGATCCGACGCGCTCGCCCAGCCATGTGGTTGGGGTATTGAAAATGTCCTGCGTCATGACCACGAACTGTTCGCCCTGAACCTCGACAATCGGGTTGAGGTGCTTCAGTGGACGACGGACCTCAACCATTCGCTGGAGGGGAATGACAACTCTGGAGGTGAGTTCGGAAACGAAGTTTGCCTGGACGTCGATCAGAAACGGGATGTCCGCTCCATACCCTGTTTCATTCCGGTAGACGTCAAACTGGGCCATGTTTGGCAGCCCAGATTTTCATGCCGAGCGTGCCTTCACGCGCAACGCGCTCGTTGTGTTCATCGATTGCTTCCCGGTTCTCTTCCACCCAACGCCGCTTGCGCTCTTCCGACACGGCCTGCTTGAGACTGCTTTCGAATATCTGGGACAGGTTCATGTCCATGGATTTCGCCGCTTCAATGAGTTCAGCGTCCACTCTGAGGTTGACGGCTTTCCGGCTGCGGCTGGAGAATTTGTCGATCCTGTTCATTATGCGCACTCCTTATGCGCATATATTATGCGCATATAGACGCATATCCGTCTAGCCTATCAGGCCGGCGAGATCTGGTGCGTCGTTCCAGCCGCTCAAACGCGGCAGGCAGCTGATCTCGATCGAGCCCACGAAGCGTCCCAGCGCAGCCCGTGTCTCCGCCAGGGGAACGGGGCTGTCCGGTGACTCGGAGATGATGATTCCGGTGACGGTGACGCGCCGGTTGTTAAGCGCCGCCAGCGTCGCGATGGTGTGGCTTAGGGTGCCGAGATAGGAGCCGCATACCAGCAGGGCAGGGATCGAGAGTTCGGCGATCCAATCGGCGACGGTGTGGTTGTCATTGAGCGGCACGAACGCCCCTCCGACGCCTTCGATCAGGGTGTGGTCGGCGTCTTCCGGCCGGTTGCAGAACTCGATCAGCTTCCGGAAGTCGATGGTGCGGCCTTCACGGCTCGCGGCCATGTCGGGCGAAATCGGTGCCGCGAAGCGCCAGGGCGAAATGTCGGCGATGGTCTCGGGCGTCACCGGCCGGTCCATGGCGCGCAGCAGCTCGGCGGTGTCGCTTTCGTTCAAGGTTTCGTCCGTGAAGCCGCTGATCACCGGTTTCAGCGCGCGCACCGTCTTGCCCTGCGCCCGCAACTGCCGGGCCAGCACGCTGGTCACCAGTGTCTTGCCGATGCCCGTGCCCGTCGCGGTGATGAAGGTGCGGCTCATCCCGCCAGTCCCAGCTCCCGCATGGACGCCACCAGCCCATCGATCTCCGGCTCCGTATGGGCCGAGGAGAAGGTCACGCGCAGCCGGGCCGTGCCTTCGGGCACGGTCGGCGGGCGGATGCCGGTCACCAGGTAGCCGCGCTCCTGCAGCGCGGCCGAGGCGTCCATCACCCGCCGCGCCTCGCCGAGGATGACGGGGACGATGGGGCTCACGGGCGCAGGCAGGTTGAGCGCGGCGCAGAACCGCGCCGCGTTGTTCACCGGCCGCGCGCACATCTCCGGGTCGCGCTCGATGATCTCCAGCGCCTTGATGGCGGCGGCGATGGTGCCCGGCGGCAGGCCGGTCGAATAGACGAAGCTGCGGCCACGGTTGCGGATCAGGTCAGCGACCGGCCGGCTGGCGCAGAGATAGCCGCCATAGGCGCCGACGGCCTTCGACAGCGTGCCCATCTGCAGCGGCACGTCGGACTTGGTCGCGCCGAGGAAGCTGCTGCCGCGGCCGCCGCCGACCACGCCCAGGCCGTGCGCGTCGTCGGTCATCAGCCAGGCGTCGTAGTCGCGGGCCAGCGCCGCGAGGCTGTCGATGGGCGCCATGTCGCCGTCCATGCTGAACACGCCGTCGACGGCGATCAGGCAGACGCCGTGCGCGGCGCGGTGCTCGCGCAGCAGGGCGCGGGCATGGTCCAGGTCATTGTGGCGGAACACCTGCATGGTGGCGCCGCTCATCCGGCCGCCGGCGAACAGGCAGGCATGGTTGAGCTCGTCCTGCAGGATCAGGTCGCCCTCGCCGGCGAGGCAGGGAATCACGCCCACATTGGTCAGGTAGCCGCTGCCGAACACCAGGCAGTCCTCAGTCTGTTTCCAGCGCGCCAGCCCTGCCTCCAATGCGTCATAAAGCGGCGTATTGCCCGAGATCAGCCGCGAGCCGCCCGAGCCGGCGCCGTAGCGCGAGGTGGCCTCGCGCGCCGCCTCGATCACCTCGGGATGGTGCGACAGGCTGAGATAGTCGTTGCAGCAGAACGAGACGAGGTCGCGGCCGCCGCGCCTGGCGCCGGTCTCGCTGAAACGGTCGGTCGGGATCATCCGGCGACGCAGGCCCCGGGCCTCCAGCCGCTCCAGTTTTTCCCGGGCAAAGTCGTCGAGCGATGTCATGGCGCGTCATGTATCATAGTCGCCCAGAACTGGACAGACGCGGCAACATTGTTGCCGCGTGGCTTGACAGATGAGGCGGTCGCGGCAAGGGTAGCCGCGAATTCCGGAGGATGCCGATGACCGATACAATCCGCCACGACTGGACGCTCGGGGAAGTCAAGGCGCTGTTCGACTTGCCGTTCAGCGACCTGATGTTCCGCGCCCAGGGCGTGCACCGGCGGCACTTCGATCCGAACAAGGTCCAGCTCAGCACCCTCTTGTCGATCAAGACCGGCGGCTGCGCCGAGGATTGCGCCTATTGCCCGCAGGCGGCGCGCTACGACACCGGCGTCGACGCCGGCAAGCTTCTGCCGCTCGACGAGGTGCTGGCCGACGCGCGCCGGGCGCGCGACGCCGGCGCGTCCCGTTACTGCATGGGCGCGGCGTGGCGCTCGCCCAAGGACAAGGACCTGGACAAGGTGATCGACATGGTGCGCGGCGTGCGCGCCATGGGTCTGGAAACCTGCGTCACCCTCGGCATGCTGAAGGCCGAGCAGGCCCGGCGGCTGAAAGACGCCGGCCTCGACTACTACAACCACAACATCGATACCTCGGAAGAGTTCTACGGCGAGATCATCACCACCCGCTGCTACGAGGACCGGCTGGAGACGCTGGAGCATGTGCGCGACGCCGGGCTCAGCGTCTGCTGCGGCGGCATCGTCGGCATGGGCGAGTCGCGCGACGACCGCGCCGGCATGCTGATGACCCTGGCCAACCTGCCCAGGCATCCCGAGAGCGTGCCGATCAACATGCTGGTGCAGGTCGAGGGCACGCCGCTGTTCGGCGCGGAGAAGCTCGATCACTTCGAATTCGTGCGCACCATCGCCGTCGCCCGGATCATGATGCCCGAGAGCTTCGTGCGCCTGTCGGCCGGCCGCGAGACCATGGACGACGCGGTGCAGGCGCTGTGCTTCCTCGCCGGCGCCAACTCGATCTTCTATGGCGAGAAGCTGCTGACCACGCCGAACCCGGAGAACAACCGCGACGTCCGCCTGTTCGACCGGCTGGGCATCGCGCCGCTGGGCGCGGAAGACCTCGCGGCGCGCCACGCGGCTGAATGACGTCATCCGCGCCAAGGCTGCCCAACACGGCGCCCGAATGGCTCCGCGACGGCTACCAGCACATCTGGATGCCCTACACCCAGATGCAGACCACGCCGCCGCCGGTGCCGGTGACGCGGACCGACGGCGTGCGGCTGACGCTGGCCGACGGGCGGGACCTGATCGACGGCACCGCGTCGTGGTGGACGGCCTGTCACGGCTACAATCATCCGCACATCGTCGCGGCCATGCAGCGGCAGGTCGCGGAGATGCCCCACGTCATGTTCGGCGGGCTGGCGCACGAGCCGGCTTTTAGATTGGCCTCGCGCCTCGCCGCGCTGACGCCGGGCGACCTCGACCGGGTGTTCTTCGCCGAGGGCGGCTCGGTCGCCGTCGAGGTCGCCATGAAGATGGCGCTGCAGTACTTCATCAACCGTGGCCAGAACGAGCGCACGAAGTTCGTCAGCTTCTATGGCGGCTATCACGGCGACACCTTTGCCGCCATGTCGGTCTGCGATCCCCAGGACGGCATGCATGCGCTGTTCGCGGACGCCATGCCGCGGAACTACGTGACCGCGCTGCCGCAAACGCCCGAGCAGCAGGACACCTTCAACCTGTTCATGGACGAGAACGCCCACCGCATCGCCGCCGTCATCGTCGAGCCCCTGGTACAGGGCGCGGGCGGCATGAAGTTCCACGGCGCCGAGGTGCTGCGTTGTCTGCGCGAGGCCTGCGACCGGACCGGCGCGCTGCTGGTCTTCGACGAAATCTTCACCGGCTTCGGCCGCACCGGGGCGATGTTCGCCGCCGAGGCCGCCGGCGTCGTGCCCGACATCATGTGCGTCGGCAAGGCGCTGACCGGCGGCACCACGCCGCTGTCGGCGGCCATCGCCCGCGAGCACGTGTTCGAGGCGTTCCTCAGCGACGATCCCCGGGCGGCGCTGATGCACGGCCCCACCTTCATGGCCAATCCGCTCGCCTGCGCCGCCGCCAACGCGGCGCTCGACCTGTTCGAGCGGGAGCCGTGGCGCGAGACCGTCGCGCGGATCGAAGCGCAGATGCGGCGCGAGCTGGAGCCCTGCCGCGCGCTGCCGGGCGTCGTCGATGTCCGGGTGCTTGGCGCGATCGCGGCGATCCAGCTTGCCGACCTGAGCGACAACGAGGCGCTCAAGGCCCGGTTCATGGAGGAAGGCGTCTGGCTGCGGCCGTTCGGCGACATCGTCTACCTGACGCCGCCCTTCATCATCGGCGAGGAGGACCTTTGCCGGTTGACGGGCGCGATAGTCGGCGTACTTTCGGCGCGGGGCTCGTGAAACCACGACGGAAATCTCTTTTCCGTTGCACCTTCGAACCAATATAAACTGCGCAAGATCGGAAAGCGCCCCAATGGACATTCGAGTCGATCCCCAGCCCGAAGCTGACCTGCCGGCCGATGTGCTGGAGCGGGCGAGGGCTGTGGCGGCCGCGCCCGTCAGCCTGGTCACCGGCGTCGACGTTGCGCTGATCGCGGGCGGTGGCATGCCGGTCGAGGCTGGCAACCTGGTCGACTATGTGGCGCGTGCCGCCAACGATTTCGCCAGCCAGATCCGGATGGAGAAGGGCGCCGAACGTGTCGCCGCGCTGCGCGCCGAGCTGGCGCGCCGTGGCCTCGACGGCTTCGTCGTGCCCATGGCCGACGAGTACCAGAACGAATTCGTGCCGCGCCACGCGCAGCGGCTGGCCTGGCTCAGCGGCTTCCTCGGCTCGGCGGGAGCCATCATCGTGCTCGCCGACAAGGCCGCCGTGTTCGTCGACGGCCGCTACACCCTGCAGGTGCGCGACCAGGTCGACCTCGAGGTGTTCGAGACCAGGTCCTATCTCGATGTGCCCAAATGGGTCGGCGAGACCATGAAGACCGGCCAGACGCTGGGCTACGACCCTTGGCTGCATACCGAAACCGGCGTCAAGGCGCTGCTCGAGGCCTGCGAGAAGGCCGGCGCCGAACTGGTCGCCGTCGACGGCAATCCGATCGACGCCGTCTGGACCGACCAGCCGCCGCGGCCGCTGGCGCGCATCGTGCCGCACGACCTGCGCTATACCGGCGAACCCGCCGCCGACAAGCGGGCCCGCATGGCCGAGGCGGTGAAGTCCGCCGGCGCCAGCGCTCTCGCTCTGTCGGCCACCGACTCCATCGCCTGGCTGCTCAACATCCGCGGCGCCGACGTGGCGCGCACGCCGCTGGCGCTGTCATACGCGCTGCTGCACGACGACGCCTCGGTCGACTTGTTCGTCGACGAGCGCAAGGTGGATGCCGCGCTTGGCGCCCATCTGGGCAATCAGGTCCGGGTCGAGCCGGAAGCCGCGCTGGCGCTGGCGCTCGCCGGCTTCAGGGACAAGCCGGTGATGGTCGATCCGGCATCCGCGCCGGTCTGGTTCGTCGACCGCCTGGAGCAGGGCGGCGCGACCATCGTGCGCAAGACCGATCCGATCCAGAAGGCCAAGGCGCTGAAGAACCCGGCCGAGCTGAACGGCACCCGCGCCGCCCACAAGCGCGACGGCGTGGCGCTCGCCAAATTCTTCTGCTGGCTGGCCGCGAACGCGCCCAAGGGCACGGTCGACGAGCTGTCGGCGGTGGAGCGGCTGCAGGCGTTCCGCCAGCAGGGCGACCTGTTCCGCGACCTCAGCTTCGACACCATCTCGGGCGCCGGCCCCAACGGCGCCATCGTCCACTACCGGTCGAGCGAGAGGACCAACCGGACGCTGGCGCTGGGCGAGCTTTACCTCGTCGACTCGGGCGCCCAATACCTCGACGGCACCACCGACGTGACCCGCGCCGTCGCCATTGGCACGCCGTCGGCCGAGCACCGCGACCGCTTCACCCGGGTGCTGCGCGGCCACATCGCGCTGGCCATGGCGCGCTTCCCGAAGGGCACGACGGGTCACCAGCTCGACGTGCTGGCGCGGATGCCGCTGTGGCAGGGCGGCTTCAATTTCAACCACGGCACCGGTCACGGCGTCGGTTCGTATCTGGGCGTGCATGAAGGGCCGCACAGCATCTCGCCGCGCCCGTCCAGCGTCGCGCTGGAGCCGGGCATGATCGTGTCCAACGAGCCGGGCTATTACAAGGAAGGCGACTACGGCATCCGCATGGAGAACCTGGTCGCCGTGGTGCCGGCCGAGCCGGGCGAGGACGACTCGCCGTTCTACGAGCTGGAGACGTTGACCCTGGCGCCCATCGACCGGTCGCTGATCGACCCGGCGATGATGACCGGACCGGAGCTGGACTGGCTGAACGCCTATCACCGCCGCGTTCGCGACGAGATCGGCCCCCGGCTGGACGACAAGACCCGCGCCTGGCTGGAAGCCGCCACCGCGCCGATCACGGCTTAGCGGCCGCCCGCTTCCGCCCCGTCACCCGAATGCCGCCGGCCTCGGACTCCGCCCGTATGGGGCGGTCACTGGCGGGCGATGGTGACCGACCTGTAGGGCTCGCCCAGTTTCATCAGGTCGTCGCTCCGGTAGCATTCGGCTTTCATGCTTTCCCCCTCCGCCAGCCCGTTGCGGACGCTCTCGATGAAATCCGTGTTGCCGATGGCGGCCTCGCAGGGCCGGGCGGCGTCGATATGCGCCTCGCGCTGGAACGCGCCATATTCGCTGACGGTATAGCTGACCAGGTTTCCGTTCAGCAGGTAGAACAGGACGATGAGTGTTTTCATGACCGGGGATTATGCCGCCCGCGAGGGCGCGAGGCCAGGACCCTTCAACTGCCGTTGGCGGCGTCGCGGCGGGCCGGAAGCTGGGCCAGCACGGCGCGCTTTTCCTCGTCGTCGTAGCTTGACCAGCCGCCGATCTCGCGGATGGTGCGGAAGCATCCGAGGCAATGGCGGTCGCCGAGGCGGCACACGCCGATACAGGGGGATTCGATGGTCATTGCCGCTCGCTATGGTTGGCCGTCACTTACCCACAGGCGCGCGGCAAAGCAAGCGCCATGCCGAGTCGCCGGTCGCGGCATGCCCGTCCGCCGGCCCCGCGGATCAGAAAAAACATATGTTTCTCCGCCAATTGACTTATTATGGCCGGGACTGTTCATTTGCGGTTTAGGTGGGGGTGGGTACAATTCGCCGCATGCGATGGACGACGATCATTGTGGGGGCTGCACTGTTGACGGGCGCCGGTCAGGCGTTGGCCAATAGCGAGCAGGAGAGCGCGCGCGACGCCTACCAGCGCGGCGAGATCATGTCGCTCGAGGACATCAGGCGCAACGTGCAGCGCGACTTCGACGGTCAGATCATCGGCACCCAGCTCAAGTCCGACAACGCCGACTACGTCTACAAGTTCCGCGTGTTGTCGCCCGACGGGAACATGATGACCATCGACGTCGACGCCAGGACCTCGCGGGTGATTGACGTCAAGGGCCGGCGCTAGATGCGCGCCCTGGTCGTCGAGGACGATCCCGACCTCCTCCGACAGCTCTCCGATACACTGCGCGCCGAAGGCTATGCCGTCGACCAGGCGACCGACGGCGAGGAAGCCATGTATCTGGGCGAGGTCGAACCCTACGACGTGGTGGTGCTCGACCTGGGCCTGCCGGTCATGGACGGTGTTTCGGTGCTGAAGGGCTGGCGCGCCAAGGACCGCACCATGCCGGTGCTGATCCTCACCGCGCGCGGCCAGTGGAGCGAGAAGGTGGCGGGCTTCGACGCCGGCGCCGACGACTACCTGACCAAGCCGTTCCAGATGGAGGAACTGCTGGCGCGCATCCGGGCGCTGATCCGGCGCGCGGCGGGGCATGCGTCGCCGGTGATGCGCTGCGGCCCGGTCGAGGTGGATACCAACAGCGCGACCGTGACGGTCGATGGCGAGAGCATCAAGCTGACCGGGCACGAGTACAAGCTGTTGTCCTACATGATCCACCACATGAACAAGATCGTGTCCCGCACCGAGCTGACCGAACACATCTACGACCAGGACTTCGACCGTGATTCCAACACCATCGAGGTCTTCGTCGGCCGGCTGCGCAAGAAGCTGGGCGTCGATGTGATCAAGACCGTGCGGGGCCTGGGCTACCGCATGGAGCCGGACGGTGAGGCGTCCTAGCTCCCTAACCCTTCGTCTTATCCTCGGTGCCGGTCTGTGGACCCTGTTCGCGCTGATCGTCGTCGGCGTGGTGCTGTCGTTCCTGTTCCGCCAGACGGTCGAGCGCAGCTTCGACGCGCGCCTCAACGTGCTGCTCGAGAGCCTCATCGTCTCGGCCGAGTATGACCGCAAGCGCGGCGTCTATCTCAGCGGGTCGCTGCCCGATCCGCGCTTCGAACAGCCCTATTCCGGCTGGTACTGGCAGATCACGCCGCGCAACGGCGCGGTGATGATCTCGCGCTCGCTGTGGGACCGCGAACTGGTCCAGGACCTGTCGCAGCCGGCGCCGCAGCCGCGCCAGTACTACGCCATGGGTCCCGACGACCAGGAAGTCCGGGTCATCGAGCGCGACATCATCTTTCCCGACGCCGACGCCAGCGTGCGCTTTGCCGTCGCCGGGGTCACCACGGAGAACCAGCAGCAGGTGGCGCGGTTCGTGGGCGCCATCGTCCTCGCGCTCGGCCTGATGGGCCTGGGTCTGCTCGGCGCCGTGATCATCCAGGTCCGCTACGGCCTCAGGCCGCTGCGCAGCCTGCGGCGCGAGCTGGAGCGGGTGCGATCGGGTACGGTCGACCAGCTCGAGGGCGAGTATCCGGCCGAGATCGCGCCCGTGGTCGGCGAGCTCAACCAGCTGATCGAGCACAACGCCGCCGTGCTGGCCCGCGCCCGCACCCATGTGGGTAATCTGGCGCATGCGCTGAAGACGCCGCTATCGGTGCTGATGAACGAGAGCGACGCCGATTCGAGCGCGCTCGGCGTCTCGATCCGCCGTCAGCTCGAGGTGATGCGCCGCCTCGTCGACCACTACCTGGTGCGCGCCCGCACGGCGGCGGCCGGGCAGGTGATCGGCACGCGGACGCCGGTCGCGCCCGCCGTGCACAGCCTGAAGACCACGCTGGAGAAGATCTACGCCGGCCGCGACCTGTCGATCGTCGTCGACGGCGGCGAGAAGCTCAGCTTCCGCGGCGAGCGCCAGGATTTCGACGAGATGCTGGGCAATCTGATGGACAATGCCTGCAAATGGGCCAGGACCGTGGTCCACGTCACCAGCGAGCGGCGCGACAACCAGCTCGTCTTCCTGGTGGAGGACGACGGCCCCGGCATCGGCGACGAACAGCGCGAGGCGGTGTTCAGCCGCGGCCAGCGGCTCGACGAGGCGACGCCGGGAAGCGGCCTCGGCCTCAGCATCGTCCGCGACATCTCCGGCCTCTATGGCGGCGGTATCGCCCTCGACCGCTCGGAGCTGGGCGGGTTGAAGGCCATCCTGACCTTGCCCGCCGCCGCCGACTCGGGCGCCGCCTGAGCGCGGAACATCGTCCGGCCCGGGTCGTTCAGGGATCGTTCAGCTAAGCGGCCGCACTGTTGCGTCGACGTGGCCGGCGGGACGTCCTGACGGTTCAAAACGAGGTTCAATGTGAAGAAGGTACTTGCGGTCATGCTGTGCGCGGGTCTGCTCGCGGCCTGCGAAAGCGACGGTTACGGCAACGACAACGAGGTGGTCGGCACCCTCATCGGCGCCGGTCTGGGCGTGGCGCTCGGCTCCGCGGTGCATGGCGACGGCGGCGCGGCCATGGTGATGGGCGGCCTGCTCGGCGGCGCCATCGGCAACAGCATCGGCAGCCGCATGGACGAGAAGGATCGCCGGCGGCACGAGCAGGCCTACTACCAGGCCATGAACAACAACCGCGACTACGATACCGCCGGTTGGTATGACGAAGAAACCGGCGCGCGCGGCGCGGTCACGCCCCGGCGCTCGTACACCGACCGGCGCGGCTACCAGTGCCGCGAGTACCAGCAGGAAATCTGGATCGGCGGCCGCCGCGAGGAGGGTTACGGCACCGCGTGCCGCATGCCCGACGGCAGCTGGAAGATCATGAACAATTCATAGGGACATCCGCCGGACCTTCGTGTCCTCGTCAGACTGACTTCCGGCGGATCAAAGTGAGGCGCGGCTGATATCCCCCCAGCCGCGCCTCATTCTTTTTCAGGCCTCGAACTCGCCTTCCGGTGCACGGCGCTTGAACTTGATGGTCACCAGCCAGCTGTCCTTGCCGAACTCTCCCGACACGTCCGCGGCCGCGCTGCTGGTCAGGTCGGTCCCCTTCGGCAGCGCCTCGGCGGCGATGTCGATGGCGCTCTGCGCGTCCACCGCGCTGACGATGGATTCGAAGGTGCCGCGCAGCCGGGACATCAGGGATGCCTCTTGCCGAGGAACACCGCGACCGCCAGCAGCAGCCAGCCGAGCATCAGCGCCATGCCGCCCGCCGGCGCCATGAAGCTGGGCGTCATGGTCCCGAAGGCGCGCAGGTAGAGCGAGCCGCAGAACAATACCGTGCCGAACAGGAACGCCATGCCGGCGCCGTGCGCAATGCCCGCCCGGGCGTGGCCGATGGACAGGCCCACGGCGATCAGCGCGAACGCATGGTAGAAATGATAGCGGCTCGCGGTGTCGAACAGCGAGCGGGCGTGGACGTCCATCGGCACGGCGTGGCTGCCGGCCGCGCCGAGGGCGACGGCGGCAAGCGCCAATAATGCGCCGGTCGGGGTCCAGAGTTTCATGGGCGCCCCAATAATCTCATCGTCTTTCCAGGCCGAACAGCTCCGACAGCAGCTCGTAGGACCGCAGCCTGGCCTTGAAATCATAGCAGATCGTGAGCACCACCAGCTCGTTCACGCCGTAGCTGTCGGCGAATTCGGTCATCTGCTGTTTCACCTGTTCGGGTGCGCCGATGATCGAGTGGGTCTTGCGCCGGCCGATCATGGCGCGTTCGGCATCGGTATAGGGATAAGCCAGCGAGTCCTCCGGCGATGGATAGGGGCCGAGCCTTCCCTGCTCGAAGCGCAGCCGCCACAGGTCGCGGCTGGCGGCGGCGTGCTGCGCCGCCTCCTCGGTGTCGGCGCACAGCACGAACACGCCGACGCTGGCCTTGGGCACGCCGTAGAACCGCGACGGCCGGAAATACGCGCGGTACTGCTCGACGATCTCGCGGCCGCCGTCGGGCGCGATGAAATGGGCGTAGGAGAACGCCAGCCCGAACTGGGCCGCCATCGCCGCGCTCTGGTCGCTCGATCCCAGCATCCACACCTGCGGCACGGTGCCCGGCCGCGGCGTCGCCTTGACCTCGGCGAGCGCCTGGGTCGCCGGCGGCGTGTCGGTCAGGAAGGCCAGCGTGTCGGCCACGCGGGTGCCGAAGAACTCCATGCCGACCTGCGAGCCATAGGCGAGCGCCGCCGAGGTGAGCTGGTCGGCGCCCGGCGCCCGGCCGATGCCCAGGTCGATGCGGTTCGGCGACATGGTCTCCAGGATGCGGAAGTTCTCGGCCACCTTCAGCGGGCTGTAGTGGCTGAGCATGACGCCGCCGGAGCCGACCCGCATGCTCGAGGTCTCGGCGGCGATGCGGCTGATCAGGATCTCGGGCGACGAGCCGGCGAAGCCGCTGGTGCCGTGGTGCTCGGCCAGCCAGAACCGCGTATAGCCCCAGCG
The DNA here is from genome assembly GCA_022844405.1 of Sphingomonadales bacterium. Classification (GTDB taxonomy): domain Bacteria; phylum Pseudomonadota; class Alphaproteobacteria; order SMXS01; family SMXS01; genus RI-34. Next base: position 56,280 of record JALHLV010000011.1, read on the forward strand.
CTCGGCGGCCTTGGCCAGTTCGATGGTCTCATGAATGGCGTCGGCCGCGGTGCCGCCCTCGCGGATGGGCGACTGGTCGACGACGCTGAGCTTGAGGTCGGACATTGGGGGCAGTGGCTGGTGAAGAAGCCCCAAGCACTAGGTAGCTTCGTTGCGGAACGCAAGCCCGGCCGCTGTTACGTGGGTGGAAACGTATTGTGGAGAAATCGATCGGGGTATTCGAGCGTGCCGTGCCTATCCGCACGATACGCGCCTTCCTGAAAAGGGAAAGGCCGCTCCATCATCAGGTGGAGCGGCCTTTCCTGAGGTCCCGCGAGAGGGATCTCATCAGCCGACGAAGGCGGTCAGGAGGCCTGCGCAGGTCAGCAGCGCGATCAGGACGCCGGTAGCGGCATTCAGGGTGCTGTCGATGTCGATGTGCCGTGTCGTATTCATGTCCGATCTCCTCGGGTCGTGTCTCGGGGCGGGATGCCCTGTCGATGAGAAGAATGTATTGCAGGTGCGGCCGTGTGAAAACGATCTGATTTTGCATATTGGATGTGCGTTTATGATCTTGATATGCGATTTCATTGGATATCATGGAATCAAGTGTGTCCTGGATTAATTCCATTTAATCGTTAATAAACAATCAGATATGAACGGGATGATCGACCCGTGAGATATGCGTGAATGCAATGACATAGCCGGATCGATGCTGCGCCGCAGCGCAAAATCCAAGGATGATATGTTGCCGGCGCGCACGTGCTTCCACGCTCGACTCATGCAGGGGAGCCGTGCATTAATGCGGTTCATGATCGATTGGGACGACATCCGCTATTTCCTCGCTGTCGCCCGCCGGGGCTCCATCACCTCGGCCGCGCGCGACCTGGGCGTGAACCATTCGACGGTGTCGCGCCGCATCGCCGCGTTCGAGGACAATCTGGGCGTCCGCCTGTTCGACCGGATCGCCACCGGCTACAACCTCACACAAGCCGGCCAGGAGATGGTGCCGTCGGCCCAGCGCATGGAGGAAGAGGCGCTCGGCCTCGACCGCCGGCTCTATGGCCGCGACACCGAACTCAGCGGCGTGCTGCGGGTGACGACGGCGGGCACCTTCGTCAATCCGTTCCTGATGGAGCAGATCGGCCGCTTCCTCGCCGAATACCCCGGCATCGACATCGAGCTGGTGGTGTCGAGCGACCTGGCCAACCTGCATGCCCGCGAGGTGGACGTGGCGATCCGCGCCACGCTCAATCCGCCCGACACGCTGGTCGGCCGCCGCATCGGCCGGCTTACCGCCATGCTCTATGGCCGCAGCGACTTCATCGCACCGGGCGAGCCCGGCGCCCCGAACTCGGCGGCGGCGCCCGACGTCATCGCCTTCGAAGGCGGCCCGCGCGACTTTGCGCAGGCGAGCTGGTTCCGCGACGCCTACCCCAACGCGCGGGTGCGCATCCGCCTCAACAGCATCGAGGCGGCGTTCCATGCGATCATTTCCGGCATCGGCATCGGCATGCTGCCCTGCCATGTCGGCGACACCAACCGCGAGCTGCGGCGCCTGCCGCCCTATCACCTGGAGCCGGTGTTCGACTTGTGGCTGCTCACCCATGCGGACCTGCGGCGCACCGCCAAGGTCCGGGCGTTCATCAATTTCATGGCCAACGCCATCATGCCGCACAAGGACCTGATCGAGGGCCGGCGTCCGCCGGGGTTCTCGTCCGGCGACCGGCCCAGCGTCGAGAGCAGCTACGCCGCCGCGACCAGCGTCTCCGAGGATGTCTCCGGCTAGCCCTTGCGGGTTGCCAGCTTGGCGGTCGAGGAAGACGTGACCAGCAGGTCGCCGGCCTCGCTGTAGAGGCGCCCCTCCAGGAACACGATGGAGCGCCCCTGGCGCACGACCTGGCCTTCGCCGATCACCGGGCCGATCGGCGCCGGGCCGATGAAGGTGGTCTTCATCTCAAGGGTCTGGATGATCTGGCCGTCGCCCAGCCGCTGGCCGACGGCGCGGGACATGGCATTGTCCAGCATCGCCGCCAGGATGCCGCCCTGGATCAGCCCGCTGCTGTTGTCGAAGGCGGGCGTACCCAGGTAGCGGATGCGGATCCAGCCCTGCTCGGCGTTGCCGTCGATGAAACTGGCGCCCAGCGTGTCGTTGATCGCGGCGCGGCGGCGCTTCGTCGGATTTTCGTCGGTCACCCCGGCCTCCTCGTTTTCCCGCGTTCGTCTGGGTTCACGGGGTTTTAACCGCATGGCGAGCGGCGTCAATGGCGCAGCCGCCTATCAGAATCGATAGTTCGCGGCTCGCTGGCTTTTCTGCTAGGGTGCGGCACGCTGGAAGCAGTCCGTTTCAAGGGGAAGAACCATGGCAACCAAACTCAAGGATGTGAACGACTGGCGCGTGCAGCCATCGCCCAAGTGGCCGGAGCCGGAGCTCCGCGGTCACCGCATCCCGGGCTATCGCTACCATTCCGAGGATTTCTGGAAGCAGGAATGGGAGAACATGTGGACCAAGGTGTGGCTGCTGGTCGGCCGCGCCCCCGAGATTCCCGAGCCCGGCGACTACCAGATGGAAGAGATCGGACCCGAGTCCTTCCTCATGGTGCGCCAGCAGGACGGCTCCATCCGCTCCTTCTACAATGTGTGCCAGCATCGCGGCGCCCGACTGATCTTCAACGATATCGGCACGGTCGACTCGTTCACCTGCCCGTATCACGGCTGGCGCTGGGAGATCGACGGCACGCTGACCTTCGCGCTCGATCCCGAGGATTTCCCGGAAGGCGACCCCTGCGGCAAGTTGACCCTGGAAGAGGTGCGCACCGAGGTGTTCGCCGGCTTCATCTGGATCAACATGGACAAGGACGCCGTCACCCTGAAGGAATATCTCGGCCCGATCTGGGACGACTGGAACGCCTACGGCTTCGACACATGGAAGCGCTACCAGGCCATGCGCTGCCGGTCGCCGATCAACTGGAAGGTGGTGCTCGACAACTTCAACGAGTCCTATCACCTGCCGGCGGTGCATCCTGAGTCGGACACCTCGATCGAAGAGAACTACAAGTGGACCCAGTTCGATCTGTCGGACGAGGGCCACAACCGCATGATCATGAAGGCGGGCGTGCCGTCCAACTCGCTCAAGAGCAAGAACGTGCCGCTGCTGCGCGAGCCGCTGATCTCCACCCTGAAGGCGTGGGGCCTCGACCCGGCCGACTTCGAGGGCCGCGAGTACGAGACCCGCGAGGCCATCCAGAAGGCCAAGCGCGAGCGGGGCAAGGAGAAGGGCTACACCCACTACGAGAACCTGCGCGACGACCAGCTGACCGACGCCTACCACTACACCATCTTCCCGAACTTCGCGGTGACGGCGTGGGCGGACGGCTTCCACTTCCTGCGCGCCATCCCGCACCCGACCGACCCGACCAAGTGCGTGTTCGACAACTGGTGGTACGCCAGCCAGCCGGCGGGCGAGACCGCGCCGGTGTTCACGGCGGGCGGCCCGGTGGACCGTGACGCCGAGGTCGAGCTCGACGTGTTCGACTATGGCGAGAAGAGCCTGGGCTTCGCCATCGACCAGGACATGGGCGTGACCGCGGGCCAGCAGCTCGGCTTCCGCAGCCGCGGCTTCAACGGCGTGTATCTCTCCGGCCAGGAGCGCCGTATCCGCCGCTACCACGAGATCATCGACGACTATATCGAGGGCCGGCTGCCGGAGAAGAAGGCAGACTGACCACGTCACAGACCAACCGGAAGGGCGGCGCGAGTGATCGCGCCGCCCTCTTTTTGTTCAGCGCGGATTGGAGCGCTTTCAGCCAAGGCGGAATCGCCTTGGCGTCCGAAAGCCGCGGCGACGACTGCAAGAGTGGTTCAGCATTAGCTGAAACCACTCTTGCGCGAAATCGGGGTTTGATGCGGGTCACTACCATATCCGTGTCCCTGAGCTCGTCGAAGGGCCTTGCATCGACATTCGTGCAAGGCCCTTCGACGAGCTCAGGGACACGGTGAAAGTTATGTCCTGCCCATGAAAGCTGGAGTGCAGCCAAACCGATCAGTCACCGGACCCGCGCTGCCCAGCCAGTTCAACCCACCTCGCTCAGACAGGCTCGCAGAGGGCCAGGTAGGTTTCCGGCGGCGCGTGACCGAGGAATGTCGCGCCCAGATATTCGTAGTGCCGGTAGGAGATCAGCGCGTGGTTCGCCGCCTGCTGCGCGTCGCGAAGCTGACGCTCGAGCGGGCTGTCCATCCGGCAACCGGTGGTGGCCGCCGTGTTGTTGATCACGCCGACGACTTCCCGGCAGGTCTGCGCGGCATGGGCGCAGGCCAGCAGCGCGGGCCGGAAATACTCCCATTGCGGCATCAGCCGTCCGCCCTTGGCCGGCAGCGGTCCGAGATGGTCCTCCAGCCGGTCCTGCGTCTCCATGACGAAACTGCGCGCGGCCATCAGCTTGGCCTGGGCTTCGCCGACCCGGTACTGGACCACCGACTGATCCTTGAGCGTCGTGCTGAGGCCCCAGGGCACCTTGCCCATGGCGAGATCGATGAAGTTGTCGATGGCGCCGCGGCACACCCCGAGCGCGACCGCCGCCTTGTTGTAGATGGCATGGGTCGGGTTCCGGTAGGTCGGGTTGTCCCACAGTTCGCTGGGCGCCAGCGACCGGCCCGGAAGCAGGTGTTCGGGCGGCACATGACAGTCCGCCATCCGCACGTCGTGGCTGCCCGAGCCGCGCATGCCGGACGTATCCCAGGTATCGATGATTTCGAACTCGCCCTTGGGAATCATGAAGGACGCGTCGGCGGTCTTGCCGGTCGCCTCGTCGGTGACCATGGGACCCATCAGGTAGTTCCATGTGGCGTTCTGGCAGCCGCTGGCGAAACTGCCCTGGTAGTTCAGCCGCCAGCCGGCGCCGTCGCGGCGGGCCTTGCGGCCGGGGTTGGGTCCGTTCGCCGGACCGTGGCCCGAGCACACCAGCGCATACCAGTCGTCGAAGATCTTGGCCGCGAGCGCGGGGCCCATCTGGCGGATGACCAGGGCGTTGATCTCCGACGAGATCTGGACGCACCAGCCGACCGATCCATCGATCGCCGAGGCCGCCTCGATGATCTCGATCTGCTGCCGCGCCCGAAGGTTCTCGCCGCCAAGCTCCGGCGGCAGCGCGTAGCGATACAGCCCGATGTCCGCCATCTCCCTGGAGGCCCAGGCCGGCAGGTGACGAAGCCGCTGGGCTTCGTCCCCGGCCGCGGCCAGCGAGTCCCTCATGGACGCGATGCGCTCCAGCATGGGTGTCCTGGAAATCTGCCGCTGGCGCTCGATGATTTCAGCTTTGACCATTTGGTGGTGTCTCCCCGGTTTAAGTGGCTTGCCCCTGAGCAGGATAATGACAGGGGACGCGCCATTTGTACTCAGACGATCAGTCCCGCGATCGCCGCCGTCATGCACGTGGCAATGGTGCCCGCCACGATGGACTTGAAGCCCAGGCTGAGGATGTCGCTGCGCCGCTCGGGCGCCATGGCGCCCATGCCGCCGATCATGATGCCCAGGCTGCCGAAATTGGCGAAGCCGCACAGCGCATAGGTCATGATCAGCCGCGACTGCTCGGACAGCGTCCCCTCGGGCAGGGCGGCCATCTCCACATAGGCCAGCAGCTCGTTCAGGATCACCTTGGTGCCGAGCAGGCCGCCGGCGGCCTGGGCCTCGCTCCACGGGATGCCGATCAGCCAGGCGACCGGCGCCAGCAGCCAGCCGGTCATGCGCTGCAGGGTCAGCGGCTTGCCGCCCACGTCCGGAAACAGGCCGATGACGCCGTTGATCAGCGTCACCAGCGCCACCAGCACGATCAGCATGGCGATGATGTTGAGCAGCAGGGTGATGCCGTTGGTGGTGCCGCGGGTGATCGCGTCCATGCTGTTCTCGGCTTCCGAGCGCGGCACCGACAGGGTCTGGTCCTGCGGCCGGAGCGACGGCGGCACCATCAGCGCCGCCACCATGATGGCGGCCGGCGCGGTGATCACCGACGAGGTGATCAGGTGCCCGGCCGCGCCCGGCACGATCGGCGCCAGCATGGTGGCGTAGAGCACCAGCATGGTGCCGGCGATGCCGGCCATGCCGCCCACCATCACCAGGAACAGGTCGCCCCGGTCCATGCGCGACAGATAGGGCCGGATCAGCAGCGGCGCCTCCACCATGCCGACGAACACGTTGGCGGCGGTGCTCAGGCCCACCGGCCCGCTGACGCCCAGCGTCCGGTTCAGCGCCCAGGCGAAGCCCTTCACGATCATCGGCAGCACCCGCCAGTAGTAGAGCAGAGCGCTGATGGCGCTGACCACCAGCACCAGCGGCAGCGCGTTGAACGCCAGGATGAAGCTGCTGCCGGCGCCGCTCGCCGTCCACGGCGAAGGCGCGCCGCCCAGATAGCCGAAGACGAAGGTGGTTCCGGCGGTTGTCGCCCGCTCCAGCGCCTCGACGGCGCGGTTGATCGCGGCGAACGCCTCCGTCGATCCCGGCAGGCGCAGGAACAGCAGGGCGAGGGCGACCTGCAGCGCCAGCGCGCCCAGCACCATCTTGGCACGGAACACCTTGCGATCCTCGCTGATCAGCCAGGCAAGCGCGATCAGCGCCACGATGCCGAATATCGCCTGCACGAATTCCCCCTCCATTGCCGGCCTGGCGGTATTTGGCGGTGAAGCCGCCGGTGCAGGCAAAGGATTTCTTCCTGCCGCGCTTACTTTGTCATCCGGCTGCGCTATAAACCGTCACCGACGAACACAGGAAGAGACGCCATGAACACGACAGCCCCGCCGCGCCGCACGCCCCTCGAAGGCGCCTCCAACTTCCGCGACCTGGGCGGCTACGAGGGCGCCGACGGCCGCACGGTGAAGTGGCGCCATCTCTACCGCTCCAACTCGCTGTCGGCGCTGACCGACGCGGACCTGGAGCACATCTCGGGCCTCGGCATCAGGCTGATCTGCGACCTGCGCCGCGAGGAGGAGAGCGTCGAGGCGCCGACCCGGCTGCCCAGCACCAACGCGCCGCTGATCCTGCAGCTCCCCGTCGGCCCGCAGCGGTCGGATTCGAAGCTGTACGAGTATCTCTGGAGCGGCGAGGCCAGCGAGGCCGAGTTGCGCGACGTGATGAAGCACATCTACCGCGAGTTCGCGATCAAGTTCGCGCCGCAATATGCCGAGTTCATGGGCCGCGTCGCCCGCGCCGACCAGCTGCCGCTGCTGTTCCACTGCGCCGCCGGCAAGGACCGCACCGGCTTCGCCGCCGCCATCATCCTCGAGGCGCTGGGCGTGTCGCGCGAGACCATCCTCGAGGACTACGCCCTCACCAACGAGTACACCAGGCGCAACCTGCTCGACAGATATCCGCAGCTGAAGTCGCCCGAGCTGTTCCACGTCATGATGGCCGCCAACCCGGATTACCTGCTGGCGTCGTTCGAGGCGGTCGACGAGAGCTTCGGCAGCTTCGACCGCTATCTGACGGATGCCCTGGGCGTCACGCCCAAGGTCCGCGAGGAGCTGCGCGCCCTGCTGCTGGAGTAGGTTTCGGTCCGGTTGCTCTCTGACGTGCATGGAGCAGAACACAACCTTTACCGTGTCCCTGAGCTCGTCGAAGGGCCTTGCACGGACGCGGATGCAAGGCCCTTCGACGAGCTCAGGGACACGGATATGGGGTGATCTGCATCAAACCCTGACGTCGCGTCGTTACGGCGTATAGCCGGTATCGACCAGTACCAGCTCGCTGTCTTCCAGCGCGGTGACGCGGAGCACATCCACGTCCTTGATCGCCGCGCCGTCGCGGGCGCCGACCTTGACGCCGTTGACCTCGACCGAGCCGCTCGCCGGCACCAGATAGCCGTAGCGCCCGCCGCCCAGCCGGTACTCGGTGGTCTCGCCGGCCTTCAGCGTGGCGCCGGCGACCCGGGCGTCGGTGCGGAGAGGCAGCGCGCCCTCATCGCCGTCGATGCCGCTGGCCAGCGTCACGAACCGGCCCGAGCGGTCGCCCTTGGGGAAGGGCCTGGCGCCCCAGGACGGCGCATTCCGGTCCGGTTCGCTGGGGATGATCCAGATCTGGAACAGCGTCGTCTCCTCGTCCTCCATGTTGTATTCGGAGTGCGAGATGCCGGTGCCGGCCGACATCACCTGCACGTCGCCCGCCTCGGTGCGGCCCTGGTTGCCCAGGCTGTCCTTGTGGGTGACGGCGCCCTTGCGGACATAGGTGATGATCTCCATGTCGGCGTGCGGATGCGGCGGAAAGCCGCTGCGCGGGGCGACGGTATCGTCGTTCCACACCCGCAGATTGCCCCAGTGCATCCGGTCCGGATCGCGGTAGCCGGCGAACGAGAAGTGATGTTTGGCGTCGAGCCAGCCGTGGTTGGCGCCGCCGAGGCTGTCGAAGGGACGAAGGTCGATCATCGGTGTTCTCCTGTTTCGCCGCGCTGGCGGCCTTGCATGGGCACAAGATGGGTACTTTCTTCCGCCCACCAATAGACCGGGTCGAAACGCCCGGTATTCCGAATTTGCATGGGGCGGGACACGGATAGTGGGAGACCCTGCGTCACGCCGGTTTCCCGCCGCCCATTCCTGTTGACCCGTGGCGCGGATCGCTGCTACCAGCCATCAGCCGGGACGATACTTTCCGGTAACATCGCGGGGAGCGCATGCCATGAAGTTCGGGGTCAGCATATTCGTCACGCACTTCAGCGCCGGGCCCGCCGAGATCGCGGCCGAGGCGGAACGGCTGGGCTTCGAGTCGGTGTTCGTCTCCGAGCATTCACACATCCCGGTCGACACCAAGTTCCCGCTCGGTGACGACGTGCCCATGGCCTACCGCAGCATGCTGGATCCGTTCGTGGCGCTCGGCGCGGCGGCGGCCGTGACCCGCACCATCAAGGTTGGCACCGCCATCTGCATCCTGCCGCAGCATGATCCGATCCACTGCGCCAAGGCGATCTCGACCCTGGACCAGATCTCCGGCGGCCGCGTGGTGTTCGGCATCGGCGCCGGCTGGAACCCGCCCGAAATGGAAAATCACGGCGTCGCCTTCGCCAACCGGTTCAAGATCATGCGCGAGCGCATCGAGGCGATGAAGCGCCTGTGGACCGAGGAGGAAGCTGAGTATCACGGCGACCTCGTGAACTTCAGCCGGTCCTGGCAGTGGCCCAAGCCGGTGCAGACGCCGCATCCGCCCGTCCTGGTGGCCGGCGCCGGCGCGGGCATCCTCAAGCGCGTGGTCGGCTATGGCGATGGCTGGATGCCGGTCGTCGCGGCCCAGTGGCACGAATCGATGCGCAACAAGATGACGCCGCTGCACGAGCTGCCCGACATGATCGCCCAGCAGCGGCAGCTCGAGGCCGAGGCGGGACGCGGCAGGACGACGATCACCGCCCTCGGCCTGCCGCCGGAGCCCCAATACATCGACCGGCTGTCCGAACTGGGCGTCGAGCGCATGGTGTTCGGCCTGCCGAACGACGGCCGCGACCAGGCCTTCGCCCAGCTGCAGGCCTATGCGGATGCCGTCGCGGCCTATGCGTGACGCGCGTGGCGAGCCGTCCTAGAGTGTGGACAGTTCAACCAGCGGGAATACCGACATGAGCGAAGCGACAGTGCCGGACGGCGCGTTCGACTGGGTGAAGGATCACGTCCGCCGCTATCTGGCCACCGGCGGCGCCGACGGCCACATGTTCTCGGCTGGCAAGATGGCGCCGGTGCCGACCCTGCTGCTGACCACCACCGGCCGCAAGAGCGGCGACAGGTTCGTCATGCCGCTGATCTACGGCAGGGCCGGCGACTTCTACGTGGTGATCGCCTCGAAGGGCGGCGCGCCGGCCCATCCCGGCTGGTTCCTCAACCTGGAGGCCGATCCGGCGGTGGAGGTGCAGGTGCTGGCCGACAAATTCCCGGCCAGGGCGCGCGTGGCGACCGGCGCCGAGCGCAGCAAACTATGGAGCGAGATGGCGGCGCTGTTCCCGCCCTATGACGACTACCAGCAGAAGGCGGGACGGGAAATCCCGGTCGTCGTGCTGGAGCGGGCCTGAGACTGGAGCGAGCGTCGATAAGGTTGGCTCGCCTCCGACAGAAGTTCTTCCTACGGTGATTCTGCGAGCGTAGCGAAGCAGCCCAGCCGGGCCGCCACACAGCCATCACCGGAGAGGCTGGGCTGCTTCGCTACGCTCGCAGACTCACAAAAGAGAAGACCTTGGGGATGTTGACCTCAGCGGCTTCGCCATAAGGCGATCATCAGGAGAAGACTTCCGTTCAGTCATCGGTCCATCTGGATGCTTCGGCGGCAACGGCGGCGTCCATCGCTTCCAGCGACATTGGCGGGCCGTCGTATCGGGCAGACCCGAAGACATCCTCTGGCCGCGTTGCGGGAAACGGCGACGCCAGGCGCAAAAGAACGCCATCCTTGGTTTCCACGACGTCGAGCCGCGTGCCGGCTTCCCAACGCCGCCGCACACGGATCGACGCGGGCAAGGTGATTTGGCCCTTGCCGGAAATTGTCGTGGTGAACTTGGAGGGAGCCATGTTGGTCCAGTAGCATCGTTTACTTCGGGATGAAATATTGACTGCCAGAGTCGGCCCGCCGGGCGGCGCCGGTGGCGACGAGGGTGTCGAGAACCTGCTCGACGCGTTCTTTCCGCTTGGCTGTGCTGCGGCCCGCGAAGGCGGCGGCAACGGCGTCGGCAGCCGCCGGCGCAGGGAATCGCGCGAGGATGTTGCGAACCTGCCGTATCTGCGCCAGGCCATCGCCCGGCCACTTCGGACGCAGGTCGGCCTCGGGCAAATCGAACACGGCCTCGACCTGTTCAGCGGCTGGCTTTTTCACCTGTTTGCCAAGTCGCGGTATCTGGAAGTCGGGCCGTAGCCAACGCACGGTACCCCGCTTCTCCTCGTCCGCACGGGCATGGTTCAGGGCGACGAGGCGCGTCAGCAAATCCTCCTCGGCGGCCTCCTGCGCCGGCGATTTGAACGGCGACGGCGCGGTCGCGCCGGGTTTTCCAACCAGGTGCGGGATCAGGTCGGCCCAGCCATAAGCCTCAAACACCGCACGGTCGATATCGTCATGGATTTCCTTCAGCACCGAGACGAGGCCGGCGTCGTGGATATCCCGCTCCTTGTCGGACAATGGCAGCGCATCGCAGCCATTCTCCAGTTCCCGCAGCCGCTCCATGATGTTGTAGAGACCGGTCATGGTGAGGAAATTATATTCCGTCAGCCGGGACTTGCGGAAGGCATCGAGGCGTTCCCCGAGACCCCGCAGACGGCCAGTCATCGTTGGACCCAACTCGTACATGGAGGGAAAGGGGAAGGGATCAAATGTTCGGGTCTTGACATACACGGGGTCGTTGCCGACACCTAATTTGCCACCCGTCGCGATCATCCAACCGATGTGAAGGCGAGATGATAGTGTGGCTAGCGTAGCAGCGTCATCGACGCCGATATTAATTAGCTTATTGTCTGGCCGAATGCTTGTGTCGAGAAATTGAAAGAAGCGATGTTTCGCGGTCTCGATAGTGGCTATGTAGCGTGGCAGCGTTTCCAAGACCGGGCGCAATTCCGAGCGTACCTTACCGAACAGCCACCATTTGTCCGCGTACTCCCGCATATCTTTGGACGCGCCTACTTTTGCGTGTCGTTCTGGCCGCACGTGTTCCAGCACATGCTGGTAAACGGCGGGAAAGCGGTCGCACACCTCTTGGAGTGGCAGTGGATACAGGTCGATCACCATCACACCACGCGAGCGCTGGGCTATGTCGCGGCCGTTGCGATACGCCAGGATATGCTTCTCCAGTCCTTCCAGTTTTCCCAATCCGAGCAATTGAGCTTTCTGAGGAGTGACGATGAAGCCTGCCCCATGGAGCTTCACGCCCGGACTTGAAATCAACTCGTTGGCGAGCAACGGGCGGATGGAGCCGAGATCGGCGCCCATGGTCAAGTCGGCTTGAATCTTGCCGTCGCGGCGGACGAGAGCAACCCTCGGCGTGTCGGAATTCAGGTCGGCTTCCAAAATTACTTCCGCGAGGACACCGGGTTTGTCGCCCTTGTCCGCCACGGTCATGGCAATACGGACAGCAGCCTTGTCCGACGCCTTCATCCACGGATGATCCGGGATCGCGAATATCAGCGACAGCGGCTCATTTTTCGCCAGATGCCGTTCGATCACCCGCCGGGAGAACGTCTGGGTGATCGAATTGGTGGTGATGAAGCCGAAGCGGCGGAGCTTCGATCCTTTCGCCAGCAGGATCGTCGCCGCCTGATCCCAGAAGTGCATGACGAAGTCGGCGCCGCCGGGCATATGGGGTCGCGCCTTCCACGCTGCCTCGGCGTAGCCGTCGCCCAGCGCGGCCCGCAGGTCCTTGCCGCCGATGAAAGGTGGATTGCCGACGATGAAATCCGCCTCCGGCCATGGCGCCGGGCGCGGCGAGACGTAGGTGTAGGTTTCCTTGCGCGCGGTTTCGTCCGGGATCAGCTCGCCGGTTATCGGGTGCAGTTTGAAGGTTTCGCCGTCCCAAATGGTAACTGGCTCGCCGGACGAGTCCCGGAGCAGTTCCTGCCTTGCATAGGCCAGAACGGCATCCTGTTCGCGGATCGTCCCATAAGCGTCCAGCACCGGTTCGGTCACCGACTCCGGTCCGCCGGTGCGCAACTGCCATTTCAGGTAGCCGATCCATAATACGAGGTCGGCGATGGGGACGGCGCGCGGGTTGATCTCAAGCCCAAAGAACTGGTGCGGGTCCACCGTCTCGCCCTTCATGGCGAACTTCGGCGCGGTCTCGCCCAGCCCTTCGAGTGCTTCCAGCACCTCGCCTTCGAGGCGCTTCATCAGTTCGAGCGCAACGTAAAGGAAGTTGCCGGTGCCGCAGGCGGGGTCGAGCACGCGCACCGTGCACAGCTTGTGGTGGAAATCCTTGACCGCCTTCAGCGCTGCCGCGTGTTCGCCCTGGGCGCGCAAGTCCTGCACCCGCGCCTGCACCTCCTGCCAGTCCTCGCGCAGCGGCTCGATGATAGTCGGCACCACCAGCCGCTCCACATAGACGCGCGGCGTGTAGTGAGCGCCCAGCTTGGAACGTTCCTTCGACTCCAGCGCCCGTTCCAACAGAGTTCCGAAGATTGCCGGCTCCACGTCCTGCCAGTCCCGTTTCGCCGCGACCCACAATTCATGGATGTCCTCGGCATCGAGAGCGATGGCGGTGCGCTTCTTGAACAGCGTGCCATTGAACTTCTTCAAGGTCGCGTTGAGGTGCGGCGCATAGCCGCCCGCGTCCATCACCGCCCATAGGCTTTCCAACGCCGGCGCGAAGTGTGCTGGCGTTTCCTTCATCTGCTCCAGCAGATCGGCGAAGCCGTCCCTGGGCAGCAGGCCCACATCTTCCGCGAACATGGTGAACAGGCAGCGCATCAGGAATTCGGCGACCTCTTTCGGGTCGCGCTTGCCCTCCAGCCGCCTGGCGATCCGCGCCAGCCTTTCGGCGACGTCGCGGGTGACTTCGGCCGACTTCCTGGCGGGGTCCAGCGAAAGGGGATCGAGCCAGATGGCGCGCAGGCGATTCTGTACGGTTTCGTCGGCCAGATCGTCGATGGCGATGCGGTATGTCCGGCGGTCGGGGAAGTGGGCATAGTTCTTGCCCTGGCCGGAAAAGTCCGCGTAGACCTCGATGACGTGTCCGACATCGACGACCAGCAGGAACGGCGGATAGCCGTGCTCGACGGGCAGGGCGCGGGCATAGTCCTCGGCCTGCTTGCGGACCGCGACCATGGACGTGTCCCAACCGCGCGTGCCGCGCCTCGCCGTGCCCGCCTTGATCTGGCCGGCATCCTCCGGAAGCAGGTCCATCTGGCTGGCGTCGGGCTTGCTCGTCCGCTTGGCCGATTGCTTGGCCTCGAGCACGAACGCATTCTTCCGGTACAGGTCGATCCGGCCGAGCGTCTGCGTGCCATCGGGATGCTTGAACGCAACCCGCCGCTCGAACACATAGTCGTTGTGCTGGTTCTTTTCCTGGGCCGGGTCGGGACGGGGCAGGCGCAGCAACTCGCAAAGCTCGACGGCGAAAAGCTGATAGTTGGCCAGTTCCGCGTCGCCGGACTTTGCCCATCGTTCAATGAACCCGACGACTTCAGACAAAGGCGGGCTGCTTTCTAATGATGCGGTCGACAACCGCCGGTACGTTAGCGGCGGCGGAGCCGACACTCAACAAGGTTAGGAAAATGGTGCCGGATGTCGGAATTGAACCGACGACCTACCGCTTACAAGGCGGTTGCTCTACCCCTGAGCTAATCCGGCGTCTCGGCGGGATCGGGATACGTCAAATCGGCGATTTTGTCACGCGTCGCGCGTCAGTTCGTAGAGCGCCACGGCGGCGGCGTTCGACACGTTGAGGCTTTCCACCCGCTCGGAGATCGGCAGCCGGGCGAGCATGCCGCACAGCGCGCGGGTCAGGTGGCGCAGGCCCTTGCCTTCGGCGCCCAGCACCAGCGCCGTGCGCTCGCCGTGCGGCGCGTCGCGCACCAGCACCGGACCCTCGGCGTCGAGGCCGATGCTGATGAAGTCGTGTTCGTGCAGCTTTTCCAGCAGGCCGGCCAGGTTCTGGATGCGGATATAGGGCATGGCCTCGAACGCGCCGGCGGCGGCCTTCACCAGCACGGCGGTCTCGGGCGGCGAATGGCGCCAGGTGGTGAGGACGGCGGCGGCGCCGAACGCGGCGGCCGAGCGCAGGATGGCGCCCACATTGTGCGGGTCGGTCACCTGGTCGAGCACCAGCACGATCCGCGTCGCCTCGTCCTTCAGCAGGGTATCGAGCCGGATGTCGACGATCGGGTCGACCAGCAGCGCCACGCCCTGGTGCACGGCGTCCGCTGGCACCAGCCGGTCGATGGCCTTGCGCTCGACGATCTCGGGCTCGAGTTTGAGCGCGCCGTCTTCCGCAAGCGCCTGCGCCGCGTTGCGCGTCGCCAGCAGCCGGTGCAGCGTGCGGCGGGGATTCGCCAGCGCCGCGCGCACCGGATGCATGCCGTAGAGCCAGTAGGGCTCGTCTCCGGCATGCGGTTTATCGTGGTGTCTGTCGCTGTTCATCGCGGCGTTCCGTGGGGCGTGGGGAAGGAAACGCGGTTTAACCCCATTCGGGGTTGACAGCATAGGGCAAATTCCCTTAGTTCCCCGCACCGTCTTTCGGGGCAGACCCGTGCGGAGGGGTGGCCGAGCGGTCAATGGCAGCAGACTGTAAATCTGCCGGGGTAACCCTACGTAGGTTCAAATCCTACCCCCTCCACCAAAGGTCACCGGATCGGCGGCGAAGCTGCGCAAGCGGCTGGCGTGTGCGGGTGTAGCTCAATGGTAGAGCACCAGCCTTCCAAGCTGGCTACGTGGGTTCGATTCCCATCACCCGCTCCACGACGGGTCTGGGTCAGGTCAACCGCGCCGCGCGGGCGCAAGAACAGAGGTCGAGCCGATGGCTAAGGGAAAGTTTGAGCGGACCAAGCCGCATTGCAACGTCGGGACGATCGGCCATGTCGATCACGGCAAGACGTCGCTGACGGCGGCGATCACCAAGGTGCTTGCCGAGACGGGCGGAGCGACGTTCCAGGCCTACGACATGATCGACAAGGCGCCGGAAGAGAAGGCGCGCGGGATCACGATCTCGACGGCGCATGTGGAGTACGAGACGAAGAACCGTCACTACGCGCATGTGGACTGCCCCGGCCACGCCGACTACGTGAAGAACATGATCACGGGCGCGGCGCAGATGGACGGCGCGATCCTGGTGGTGTCGGCGGCCGATGGCCCGATGCCGCAGACCCGCGAGCACATCCTGCTGGCGCGCCAGGTCGGCGTTCCGGCGATCGTGGTTTACCTGAACAAGGTCGACCAGGTCGACGATCCGGAGCTGCTGGAGCTGGTCGAGCTGGAAGTGCGCGAGCTGCTGTCGTCGTATGACTTCCCGGGCGACGACATTCCGATCGTGACCGGCTCGGCGCTGGCGGTGCTCGAAGGCAAGAACGAGGAGATCGGCAAGCAGTCGATCCTGAAGCTGATGGAAGCGGTCGACAGCTACATCCCGCAGCCGCACCGTCCGATCGACCTGCCGTTCCTGATGCCGATCGAGGACGTGTTCTCGATCTCGGGCCGGGGCACGGTGGTGACCGGCCGCGTCGAGCGGGGCATCGTGAAGGTGGGCGAGGAAGTCGAGATCGTGGGCATCAAGCCGACGCGCAAGACGGTGTGCACGGGCGTTGAGATGTTCCGCAAGCTGCTGGACCAGGGCCAGGCGGGCGACAACATCGGCGCGCTGCTGCGCGGCGTGGACCGGACCGACGTGGAGCGCGGCCAGGTGCTGGCCAAGCCGGGCTCGATCACGCCGCACACGGTGTTCCAGGCCGAGGCGTACATCCTCACCAAGGAAGAGGGCGGCCGTCACACGCCGTTCTTCAGCAACTACCGGCCGCAGTTCTACTTCCGCACCACCGACGTGACCGGCATGGTTAAGCTGCCCGAGGGCACCGAGATGGTGATGCCGGGCGACAACATCTCCATGGAAGTCGAGCTGATCGTGCCGATCGCCATGGACGAGGGCCTGCGCTTCGCCATCCGCGAAGGCGGACGTACCGTCGGCGCCGGCGTCGTCGCCAAGATCCTGAAGTAGGATTTTTTCAGCCACCGCACGGTTGACAATCGAGCCCGGTTCACAATAGAAGGTGCGGCTCGAAACAAATCAACGGCTCCGGGGACGGCTTCTTGCCGCCCTCGGGTGCTTTGCGGGCGGTGCGGCGGCGAGCGAAACAACGGCTGGGAAGCCTTTAGGAGTGTAGCTCAATTGGTAGAGCACCGGTCTCCAAAACCGGGGGCTGGGGGTTCGAGCCCCTCCACTCCTGCCAATACTGACGCCAGCGCCACGGCGGGATAGACACACGGTTACGCTGAGGGAAGATGGCAAGGACGAATCCAGCACAGTTCATCCGGCAGGTCCGCCAGGAAGTCTCGAAGGTGGTGACACCGTCGTGGAAGGAGACCTGGGTGACCTCGCTCATGGTGTTCATCATGGTGGCCGCCGCGTCGGTGTTCTTCCTGCTCGTCGACATGGGCTTCGCCCAGGCCGTCAAACTCATCCTGCCGAACCACGGCTGAGCGAAACGGAACCGACATGACCGCCAGGTGGTACATCATCCAGACCTATTCCAATTTCGAGAAGAAGGTCGCCGAATCGATCAAGGAGCAGGCGGCCCTGCAGGGCATGACTGACCTGTTCGAGCAGGTGATCGTCCCGATGGAAGAGGTCGTCGAGATCCGGCGCGGCCAGAAGGTCAACGCCGAACGCAAGTTCTTCCCCGGCTACGTGCTGGCGAAGATGGACATGACCGACGAGACCTATCACCTGGTGAAGAACATCCAGAAGGTGTCGGGTTTCCTCGGCTCGGGCAACAAGCCGATGCCGATCACCGACGGCGAGGCGACGCGCATTCTCAGCCAGGTCCAGGAAGGCGTCGATCGGCCCAAGCCGTCGATCCGCTTCGAGATCGGCGAGCAGGTGCGGGTCACCGACGGTCCGTTCACCTCGTTCAACGGTCTGGTCGAGGACGTCGACGAAGAGCGCGCGCGCCTCAAGGTGTCGGTGTCGATCTTCGGCCGCGCCACGCCGGTCGAGCTGGAATACGCCCAGGTCGAGAAGAGCTGACCGCCGGGTGCCTTGGCACCCGGGTTACAAGTTGTGAGATTTCGGGCGCCCCGGCGCCCAAACGTGCGGGAGGTTGCCATGACCGGACCGCGCATCCCTGGGTAGCCTCGAAAGCGGCGCCCGCCCGTAACGAAAGGAAGGGAAGTCCATGGCGAAGAAGATTACAGGCTACATCAACCTGCAGGTCAAGGCCGGCAGCGCGACGCCGTCGCCGCCGATCGGCCCGGCGCTCGGTCAGCGCGGCGTGAACATCATGGAATTCTGCAAGGCGTTCAATGCCGCCACGCAGGATATCGAGAAGGGGACGCCGATCCCCGTCGTGATCACCGTGTATGCCGACCGCAGCTTCACCTACATCACCAAGACGCCGCCCGCGTCGCACTTCCTGAAGCAGGCCGCCAAGATCAACTCGGGCTCCAAGACCCCGGGCAGGGCGGTCGCCGGCTTCGTCACCCGCGCCGACATCCGTTCCATCGCCGAAGCGAAGATGAAGAATCTGAACGCCAACGATGTGGATGCGGCGATGAAGATGATCGAAGGTTCGGCCCGTTCGATGGGCCTCGAGGTCAGGGAGTAGTCCGATGGCGAAACTGTCGAAGCGTCAAAAGGACGACCGCAAGATCGTCGATTCCAACAAGTCCTACTCGCTGGACGAGGCGGTAGGCATCCTGAAGCAGCATGCCAAGGCCAAGTTCGACGAGACCATCGAGGTCGCCATGAACCTGGGCGTCGATCCGCGCCATTCGGACCAGATGGTGCGCGGCGTGGTGCTGCTGCCCAACGGCACCGGCAAGAATGTCCGCGTCGCCGTGTTCGCCAAGGACAAAAAGGCCGATGAGGCCCGCGCCGCCGGCGCGGATATCGTCGGCGCCGACGACCTGGCCGAGCAGATCCAGGCCGGCAACATGGATTTCGACCGCGTGATCGCCACCCCGGACATGATGGCCCTGGTCGGCCGTCTGGGTAAGGTGCTCGGTCCGCGCGGCCTGATGCCGAACCCGAAGCTGGGCACCGTGACGCCGGACGTGGCGGGCGCGGTCAAGGCGGCCAAGGGTGGCCAGGTCGAGTTCCGCGCCGAGAAGGCCGGTATCGTCCATGGCGGCATCGGCAAGGCCAGCTTCACCCAGGAAGCGCTCGCCCAGAACATCCGGGCGTTCGCCGACGCGGTGATCAAGGCCAAGCCGGCCGGCGCCAAGGGAACCTATGTGAAGAAGGTGTCGCTCACCTCGACCATGGGCCCGGGCGTGAAGATCGACGTAGCGAGCCTCAGCGCTCAGTAACGAGATTTTCCGGGCACTTCGGTGTCCGGAGATAGGGCGGCATGTTCGCCGCCCGCCTGTCCAAGACCGTAGGCGCCGCGCAAGCGGCTTAATCGGATGCGCCGGCCTGCACAGACGGGGGAAACGAGACTTGAAGCTTTTCGGTCCGGGTACCATATCCCGGGCCGCTCCCGGCAGGGAGGCCTTCGGGCGGGCGTCGGGTTCACGGCCCTGGGACAGGGTAACCGGGTCCGGTTCGCGGTTCGCCGCATTCCGGACCTCAATGTGGCCGCGCGGCTGGGACAGTCCCCGTCGCGCTACACTGGAGAGTGAAAGTGGACCGAGCCCAAAAGGCGGAATTGGTCACCGAGCTCAAAGGCGTCTTCGACAGGACGGGCCTCGTGGTAGTGGCACACTACTCCGGGCTCACCGTTGCCGAAATGACGGCTTTGCGCGTGCAGATGCACGGCGTCGGTGCCCAGTTCCGTGTGACCAAGAACAGGCTGACCAAGCTTGCTCTCGAGGGCACCAAGTGCGAGTCCATATCCCATCTGTTCACCGGGCCTACGGCGATCGCCTACTCGGATGACCCCGTGGCGGCAGCCAAGGTGTCGATTGAATTTGCCAAGAAGAACGAGAAGCTGATCGTTCTGGGCGGCGTGATGGGCAAGACGGAACTGGATGCGAACGGCGTCAAGGCCCTCGCGTCGCTGCCGTCTCTGGACGAGTTGCGAGCCAAGATCCTCGGCGTGCTCAACGCGCCGGCGACCAAGGTGGCGGGCGTGCTTCAGGCACCGGCCGGCCAGCTGGCCCGCGTATTTGCTGCCTATGGGAATAGCGAGGCCGCCTGATCGGTTGAACCCGACATGGCCTTAATCTTTGGAGATACAAAATGGCTAACCTGCAGAAACTGGTAGACGAACTCTCGAACCTGACCGTGATCGAAGCCGCCGAGCTGTCGAAGCTTCTCGAAGAGAAGTGGGGCGTCTCGGCCGCCGCGCCGGTCGCCGTCGCCGCCGTTGGCGGTGCCGCCGCGCCGGTGGAAGCCGTCGAGGAGAAGGACTCCTTCGACGTCATCCTGCTCGGTTCGGGCGACAAGAAGATCAACGTGATCAAGGAAGTCCGTGCGATCACGGGCCTCGGCCTGAAAGAGGCCAAGGACCTGGTCGAAGGCGCGCCGAAGCCCGTCAAGGAAGGCGTGAACAAGACCGAAGCGGCCGACCTCAAGAAGAAGCTCGAGGAAGCCGGCGCTACGGTCGAAGTGAAGTAGTCTTCGCTGCGGAATTGGACAGGCTCTCCTCCTCGGGGGAGCCTGTCCGTTTTGGTTATTTAGGCGCCAAATCGCCGATTTTTTCGTCGGCTTGAGTACTGAGCGGTCAGAGAAGGATCAAGGATGGCAAACTCGTTCACCGGTCGTAAGCGGGTCCGCAAGTTCTACGGCAATATCAGAGAAGTTGCCTCGATGCCCAATCTGATCGAGGTGCAGAAGAATTCCTACGACCAGTTCCTGCAGAAGGATTCGGCGCCGGACCAGCGCGACGATACCGGCCTGCAGGGGGTGTTCAAGTCGGTGTTCCCGATCTCCGACTTCGGCGAGACCGCCTCGCTGGAGTTCGTGCGCTATGAGTTCGAGCAGCCGAAGTACGACACCGAGGAGTGCCAGCAGCGCGACATGACCTACGCGGCGCCGCTCAAGGCGACGCTGCGGCTGATCGTGTTCGAAGTCGACGAGGATACCGGCGCCAGGTCCGTGCTCGATATCAAGGAGCAGGAAGTCTACATGGGCGACATGCCGCTCATGACCTCGAACGGCACCTTCATCATCAACGGCACCGAGCGCGTCATCGTCTCGCAGATGCACCGCTCGCCGGGCGTGTTCTTCGATCACGACCGCGGCAAGACCCATTCCTCGGGCAAGTTCCTGTTCGCCGCGCGGGTGATCCCGTACCGCGGCTCGTGGCTCGACTTCGAGTTCGACGCCAAGGACATCGTCCACGCCCGCATCGACCGCCGCCGCAAGCTGCCGGTGACGACGCTGCTCTATGCGCTGGGCATGTCGAGCGAGGACATCCTCGGCTACTTCTACAAGCACGTCACCTACACCCGCGCCAAGGACGGCTGGAAGCGGCCGTTCGACGCCCGCACCATGCGCGGCGCCAAGCTGCCCTATCCGATCGCCAACGCCGACACCGGCGAGATCATCCTGCAGGCCGACGAGAAGCTGACCCCGCGCGCCGCGCGCCAGCTCGAGAAGCAGGGCCTGACGGAAGTCCTGGTCCCGGCCAAGGACCTGGTGACCCGCTATCTCGCCACCGACCTGGTGAACGAGAAAACCGGCAAGATCTATCTGGAAGCCGGCGAGGAGATCACCGAGGCGCATATCGCGATCTTCGAGGACGCCGGCATCGTCGAGGTGCCGACGCTCGACATCGACCACATCAACGTGGGCGCGCACATGCGCAACACCATGCTGGCCGACAAGGTCGAGAGCGCCGAACACGCGCTGGTCGAGATCTACCGCGTCATGCGTCCGGGCGAGCCGCCGACCAAGGAGACCGCCGAATCCCTGTTCGACGGCCTGTTCTTCGACCCCGAGCGCTATGACCTGTCGTCGGTCGGCCGGGTGAAGATGAACATGCGCCTGGGCCTGGAGGTCGAGGACACCGTCCGCACCCTGCGCAAGGACGACATCCTGGCGGTGATCAAGACCCTGGTCGAGCTGAAGGACGGCAAGGGCGAGATCGACGACATCGATCACCTCGGCAACCGCCGCGTCCGGTCGGTCGGCGAACTGATGGAGAACCAGTACCGCATCGGCCTGCTGCGCATGGAGCGGGCGATCAAGGAGCGCATGAGCTCGGTCGAGATCGACACGGTCATGCCGCATGACCTGATCAACGCCAAGCCGGCCGCCGCCGCGGTGCGCGAGTTCTTCGGCTCGAGCCAGCTCAGCCAGTTCATGGACCAGACCAACCCGCTGTCGGAAGTCACCCACAAGCGCCGCCTGTCGGCGCTTGGCCCGGGCGGCCTGACCCGCGAGCGCGCCGGCTTCGAGGTGCGCGACGTGCACCCGACCCATTACGGCCGCATCTGCCCGATCGAGACGCCGGAAGGCCCGAATATCGGCCTGATCAACTCGCTCGCCACCTTCGCGCGGGTGAACAAGTATGGCTTCATCGAATCGCCCTACCGCAAGATCATCGACGGCAAGGTCAGCGACGAGGTCGTCTACCTGTCGGCCATGGAAGAAGGCAAGTTCACCATCGCCCAGGCCAACGCGGGGCTCGACGCCGAAGGCCACTTCACCAGCGACCTGGTGTCGTGCCGCGAGGCGGGCGAATTCGTCATGGTGGCGCCGGAAGAGATCACCGCCATGGACGTGTCGCCCAAGCAGCTCGTGTCGGTCGCCGCGGCGCTCATCCCGTTCCTCGAGAACGATGACGCCAACCGCGCGCTGATGGGCTCGAACATGCAGCGCCAGGCGGTGCCGCTGGTCCGCGCCGAGGCGCCGCTGGTCGGCACCGGCATGGAAGAGGTCGTGGCGCGTGACTCGGGCGTGACCGTGGTCGCCAAGCGCGACGGCATCATCGACCAGGTGGACTCGACCCGCATCGTCGTCCGCGCCACGTCGGAAGTGGATCCGGGCTCGTCGGGCGTCGACATCTACAACCTGGTGAAGTTCCAGCGCTCTAACCAGAACACCTGCATCACCCAGCGTCCGCTGGTCCGCGTCGGCGACGTGGTCAAGAAGGGCGACATCATCGGCGACGGTCCGTCGACCGACCTGGGCGAGCTGGCGTTGGGCCGCAACGTGCTCGTCGCGTTCATGCCCTGGAACGGCTACAACTTCGAGGACTCGATCCTGATCTCCGAGCGGATGGTCAGCGAGGACGTCTTCACCTCGATCCACATCGAGGAATACGAGGTGATGGCCCGCGACACCAAGCTGGGTCCCGAGGAAATCACCCGCGACATTCCCAACGTCGGCGAGGAAAGCCTGTCCCATCTCGACGAGGCCGGCATCGTCTATATCGGCGCCGAGGTGAAGGCGGGCGACATCCTGGTCGGCAAGGTGACGCCCAAGGGCGAGTCGCCGATGACCCCGGAAGAAAAGCTGCTGCGCGCCATCTTCGGCGAGAAGGCCTCCGACGTGCGCGACACGTCGCTGCGCGTTCCGCCGGGTGACTCGGGCACGGTGGTCGAGGTCCGCGTGTTCAACCGCCACGGCGTCGACAAGGACGAGCGCGCCCGGACCATCGAGCGCGAGGAAATCGAACGTCTCGCCAAGGACCGCGACGACGAGCTGGCGATCCTGGAGCGCAGCTCCTATGCCCGTCTCGAGGACCTGCTGCTCGGCCAGTCGGTCGCCAAGGGTCCGAAGGGCTTCAAGACCGGCGCCGAGGTGAGCAAGGACCTGCTGAAGGAGCTGACCAAGGGCCAGTGGTGGCAGGTCGCGGTGAAGGACGAGGCGCGCCAGGCCGACATCGAGGCCCTGCGCAAGCAGTTCGACGACGCCCGCGACCGGCTGCAGAAGCGGTTCGAGGAGAAGGTCGAGAAGCTGCAGCGCGGCGACGAGCTGCTGCCCGGCGTGATGAAGATGGTCAAGGTGTTCGTCGCGGTGAAGCGCAAGCTGCAGCCGGGCGACAAGATGGCCGGCCGTCACGGCAACAAGGGCGTGATCTCGCGCATCGCGTCCATGGAAGACATGCCGTTCCTCGCGGACGGCACCGTGGCCGACATCGTGCTGAACCCGCTGGGCGTGCCGTCGCGCATGAACGTCGGCCAGATCCTGGAGACCCATCTGGGCTGGGCCTCGGCCGGCCTGGGCCGCCAGGTGGCCAAGCTGCTCGAGGACGTGCAGGCCGCGGGGTCGAGCGCTGCCTTGCGTTCGCACCTGAACAAGCTATATGGCGATGCTCAGTACAACGACGTCATCCGTGACCTCGACGAGGAGCAGATCCGCGAACTGGCCAAGAACCTCAGCAAGGGCATTCCGTTCGCCACCCCGGTGTTCGACGGCGCCAAGGAACCCGACATCGTCGACGCGCTGGTCGCGGCGGGCCTCGACGGTTCCGGTCAGGTCGTGCTCTATGACGGCCGCACCGGCGAGCCGTTCGACCGCAAGGTCACCGTCGGCTACATCTACATGCTGAAACTGCATCATCTGGTGGACGACAAGATCCACGCGCGTTCCATCGGCCCGTACAGCCTGGTGACCCAGCAGCCGCTGGGCGGCAAGGCCCAGTTCGGCGGCCAGCGCTTCGGCGAGATGGAGGTGTGGGCGCTGCAGGCTTACGGCGCCGCCTACACGCTGCAGGAGATGCTGACGGTGAAGTCGGACGACGTGGCCGGCCGTACCGGCGTCTACGAGGCGATCGTCAAGGGCGACGACACCTTCGAGGCCGGCATCCCGGAATCCTTCAACGTGCTGGTGAAGGAAATGCGGTCGCTGGCGCTCAACGTCGAGCTGGTCACCATCGAAGACTGACCTGGTTGACACGGCAGGTACACTAGGTCTCGAACAAATCTTACCGAGCAGGATCCCTTCCGGATCCAGTCGAGGAGCAGAACATGAACCAAGAGGTCACTAACCTCTTCAGTCCGCAGAACAAGGCCCAGAGCTTCAACTCGATCAAGATTTCGATCGCGTCGCCGGATCGCATCCGGTCCTGGTCCTTCGGTGAGATCAAGAAGCCCGAGACCATCAACTACCGGACGTTCAAGCCGGAACGCGATGGCCTGTTCTGCGCCCGCATTTTCGGTCCGATCAAGGACTACGAGTGCCTGTGCGGCAAGTACAAGCGCATGAAGTATCGCGGCATCGTCTGCGAGAAGTGCGGCGTCGAGGTGACCCTGTCCAAGGTGCGCCGCGAGCGCATGGGCCACATCGAGCTGGCGGCGCCGGTCGCGCACATCTGGTTCCTGAAGAGCCTGCCGTCGCGCATCGGCCTGCTGCTCGACATGACCCTGAAGGATCTCGAGCGCATCCTGTACTTCGAATCCTACGTGGTCATCGAGCCGGGCCTGTCGGCGCTGAAGAAGGGCCAGCTGCTCAACGAGGAAGAGTACCGCGACGCCCAGGACAGCTACGGCGACGACGCCTTCACCGCCGGCATCGGCGCCGAGGCCATCCGCAACATGCTGGAAGGTCTCGACCTGGCGATGATCCGCGAGGAGATTCGCCTGGAGCTGTCCGAGACCAAGTCCGAGCTGAAGCCGAAGAAGCTGATCAAGCGCCTGAAGGTGGTCGAGGCGTTCATCGAGTCCGGCAACCGTCCGGAATGGATGATCCTGACCGTCGTGCCGGTGATTCCGCCGGAACTGCGCCCGCTGGTCCCGCTGGACGGCGGCCGTTTCGCCACGTCGGACCTCAACGACCTGTATCGCCGCGTCATCAACCGCAACAACCGCCTGAAGCGGCTGATCGAGCTGCGCGCGCCGGACATCATCGTGCGCAACGAGAAGCGCATGCTGCAGGAGTCGGTGGACGCCCTGTTCGACAACGGCCGCCGCGGCCGGACCATCACCGGCGCCAACAAGCGCCCGCTGAAGTCGCTGTCCGACATGCTGAAGGGCAAGCAGGGCCGGTTCCGCCAGAACCTGCTCGGCAAGCGCGTCGACTATTCCGGCCGGTCGGTGATCGTCGTCGGTCCCGAGCTGAAGCTGCACCAGTGCGGCCTGCCGAAGAAGATGGCGCTGGAGCTGTTCAAGCCGTTCATCTATTCGCGCCTCGACCAGAAGGGCCTGTCGACCACCATCAAGCAGGCCAAGAAGATGGTCGAGAACCAGCGTCCCGAGGTGTGGGACATCCTGGACGAGGTCATCCGCGAGCATCCGGTCATGCTGAACCGGGCGCCGACGCTGCATCGCCTGGGCATCCAGGCGTTCGAGCCGGTACTGATCGAAGGCAAGGCGATCCAGCTGCATCCGCTGGTCTGCTCGGCGTTCAACGCCGACTTCGACGGTGACCAGATGGCCGTGCACGTCCCGCTGTCGCTGGAGGCGCAGCTCGAGGCGCGGGCGCTGATGATGTCGACCAACAACATCCTCAGCCCGGCCAACGGCAAGCCGATCATCGTGCCGAGCCAGGACATCGTGCTGGGTCTCTACTACGCGACCTTGCAATACGACAACGAGCCGGGCGAGGGCATGACCTTCGCGGGCGTCAGCGAGATCCGCCAGGCGCTCGACAACAAGGTCCTGACGCTGCACGCCAAGATCAACTGCCGCTACGACACGGTGGACGACGACGGCAACCCGATCACGGTCCGCGTGGAGTCCACGCCGGGCCGCATGATGCTGGCCCAGCACCTGCCCAAGCACCCGAAGGTGAAGTTCGACATCATCAACCGGACGCTCGGCAAGAAGCAGATTTCCGAGGTGATCGACATCGTCTACCGCCACTGCGGCCAGAAGGAGACGGTGCTGTTCGCCGACGCGATCATGGGCCTGGGCTTCCGCCAGGCGGCACTTGCCGGCATCTCGTTCGGCAAGGACGACATGGTCATTCCCGAAACCAAGATCAAGCTGGTCGACGACACCCGCGCGCTGGTGAAGGAATACGAGCAGCAATACGCCGAGGGCCTCATCACCCAGGGCGAGAAGTACAACAAGGTGATCGACGCCTGGGCCCAGTGCACCGACCGCGTGGCCGACGAGATGATCAAGCGCATCTCGTCGATCCAGGTGGACGAGGAGACCGGGCGCACCAAGCCGATCAACTCCATCTACATGATGTCGCACTCCGGCGCGCGTGGTTCGCCCGCGCAGATGAAGCAGCTTGCCGGCATGCGCGGCCTGATGGCCAAGCCGTCGGGCGAGATCATCGAGACGCCGATCATCTCGAACTTCAAGGAAGGCCTGACCGTGCTCGAGTACTTCAACTCGACCCACGGCGCCCGCAAGGGCCTGGCCGACACGGCGCTGAAGACGGCGAACTCGGGGTATCTGACCCGCCGTCTGGTCGACGTGGCGCAGGACTGCATCATCATCGAGCGCAACTGCGGCACCACCAACGGCCTGACCGTGTCCGAGGTGATGGAAGGCGGCGAGGTCATCGAACCGCTGGCCGAGCGTATCCTGGGCCGGTCGTCGGCCGAGGACATCATCGATCCGGTCACGGGCGAGGTGCTGATCGGCGCCGGCGACACGCTGGACGAGATCGCGGTCGACAAGGTCGAGCGCGCGGGCATCTCGACCCTCAAGATCCGATCGGTGCTGACCTGCCAGTCGGCGGGCGGCGTCTGCGGCGCGTGCTATGGCCGTGACCTGGCCCGCGGCACCAAGGTGAACATCGGCGAAGCCGTCGGTGTCATCGCGGCGCAATCGATCGGCGAGCCGGGCACCCAGCTCACCATGCGCACCTTCCACATCGGTGGCGCGGCGCAGTTCGCCGAGCAGTCGTCGGTGGAGGCGACCAGCGACGGCACCATCACCCTCGAAAACCGCAACGTGGTCGAGGATTCGCAGAAGCGTCTCATCTCCATGAGCCGCAATTGCGAGGTCGTGGTGTCCGACGCCACCGGCCGCCAGCGTGCTCGCTACAAGGTGCCCTACGGCGCGCATCTGCTGGTCGACGACGGCAGCCCGGTCAAGCGCGGCACCAAGCTGGCTGAATGGGATCCCTACACCATCCCGATCATCGTCGAGCGCGGCGGCATCGCCCGCTACGTCGATCTGGTCGACGGCGTATCGATCCGCGAAGTGCTGGACGAAACCACCGGTATCTCGCAGCGCGTCGTCATCGACTGGCGTTCGCAGCCCAAGGGCGTCGATCTCCGCCCCCGCATCACCCTGCGGGACAAGGCGGGCGAGCTCGTCCATCTGTCGAACGGCCTCGAGGCCCGCTACATGCTGTCGGTGGACGCGATCCTGACCGTCAACGACGGCGTCGATCTGCATGCCGGCGACGTGGTCGCGCGTATTCCGCGTGAAGCGGCGCGTACCCGCGACATCACCGGCGGTCTGCCGCGCGTGGCCGAACTGTTCGAGGCCCGCCGGCCCAAGGATCACGGCATCATCGCCGAGAACTCGGGCTATGTGGAGTTCGGCAAGGACTACAAGAACAAGCAGCGGATCGTGATCAAGCCGAAGGAAGGCGACGGCGAGCCGGTGGAATACCTGATCCCCAAGGGCAAGCACATCAGCGTGCGCGAGGGCGACTACATCGAGAGCGGCGAGTACGTGCTGGAAGGCAATCCGGTGCCGCACGACATCCTGCGCGTGCAGGGCATCGAGGCGCTGGCCAACTACCTGGTGAACGAGATCCAGGAGGTCTACCGGCTGCAGGGCGTGAAGATCAACGACAAGCACATCGAGGTGATCGTTCGCCAGATGCTGCAGAAGGTCGAGATCCTCAACCCGGGCGACACCACCTTCCTGAAGGGCGAACAGGTCGACCGGACCGAGTTCGACGAGCTCAATGAAAAGACCGAGAAGGAGGGCGGCAAGATCGCCACCTCCGAACCGGTCCTGCTCGGCATCACCAAGGCCTCGCTGCAGACCCGCTCGTTCATCTCGGCGGCCTCGTTCCAGGAGACCACCCGCGTCCTCACCGAGGCGGCGGTCAACGGCAAGATCGACCGGCTGTACGGCCTGAAGGAGAACGTCATCGTCGGCGGCCTCATCCCGGCCGGTACCGGCAACATGATGAACCGCCTGCGCCAGGTCGCCCATCGCCGGGACCGCGAATATCTCGCGGCCCAGCAGAGCGAGCAGCCCGACGTGGCCGGGATGATCCCCGGCGCCGAGGCAGGCCCGGCGACGCCGGCGGCCGAGTAACCGCCCGCTTCATGGCATCTGGAAAGGCGCGCGGCTCCGAAAGGGCCGCGCGCTTTTCGTATCAGGGCTTGGCGGTCAGGAAGGTGTTGAGCTCGTCGACCAGCGTCGCCAGCGTCTCGTCGCCATAGCCCACATGGACCGAGGCGACCTTGCCCTGCTTGTCGATGATGAACATGTGGGGGATGCCCTTCACGCCGAACGCCTTGGCGGCCCGGTATTTGGGGTCGTAGGCGAAGGTGAGGCTCCAGTCGGGCGTCTTCTCCAGGATCTTCTTGTAGATTTTCCTGCCCTGGCCGTAGTTGACCGCGACGATCGCCAGCCGGTCCTCGCTCACCTGCTCGCGAATCCCCTGCAGCACCGGCAACTCGCGCAGGCACGGCCCGCACCAGGTCGCCCAGAAAGTCACGACGACCACCTTGCCGCGCTGGGCGCTGGCGAGGATGTCGTCGCCGTTCTCGTCCTGGCCGAGATAGTCCGGCGGTACGTCGCCCACCGTTACCTTGGCCTCGGGCTCGCGCTTCGCTTCTGCCGCCGGCGCGGCGAGCAGCAGGGCTGAAAGCATCAAAATCACAAAACGGACCATCGTTTGCCTCCGAAATCAGGTCTGGTCCCGGCGGACCACTACAGACCGTCCACTCTATAATCATTTGTCATCCCGACGAAAGAGCATGTGACGCAATCCAATAAAACGTCGTCATTCCCGCGCACGCGGGAACCCAGATGGTCGTAGAGCGCGTTAGTGGCCATGGGCTTGGTCCACGAAAAAGTCTTTTCGTTCGATGGAGCGGTTGAACGGTTCTTGCCCTTGCCCCATCTGGGTCCCCGCGTGCGCGGGGATAACGAATATTTATTTTGAGATATTGATTTCTTCACACGCTCTTTCGCCGGGATGACAATGAAGAGAATGGTCAATGATGCCCTTGCTCATATTTCGGTAGGTCGTCGCGGATTTCGAACCAATCGGCTTTCGATTCGGTCCACACATGGCCCGTGATCTCGACGCCATCCGGCGCCTCCATGCCGCCAGGCTGAGATCGCGCCCTCCCTCGTGGAACCGCCGCAGCATGGCAGCCTTGCGGCGCGCGGATTTAGTCAGCATTTCCGCCGTATTCACGGCTCCGGCGCGGCGCCGGCAATCTGCGATCTAACGCTTGACGGAAGGGCAGGTCGCTCGTATGTTCCGCGCCTCTCGAGGGTGCAGGCTGTAGGCCAATTCCTAGACGCTGCGCTGTGACAGTCCCAGTAGTGGATGTCAGCCTCTTCCGATCACCCCGAGAACAAATCACCGGCAGCCGCCAGAGCGGTGGGATGCCGTTGGTTTTTTGCTAGTTGAACGCGGCATGTGCCGCGCCTGTTGAAGATGGACGCCAAAGGGTTCACATGCCGACGATTAACCAGTTGATCCGCAAGCCGCGCCAGCAGCCGGTGAAACGTAACAAGGTTCCGGCGCTCGAAGCTTGTCCGCAGAAGCGCGGCGTTTGCACGCGCGTCTACACGACGACGCCGAAGAAGCCGAACTCGGCGCTCCGCAAGGTCGCGCGCGTTCGCCTCACCAACGGTTTCGAGGTCACCAGCTACATCCCGGGCGAAGGCCATAACCTGCAGGAGCACTCGGTGGTGCTGATCCGCGGTGGCCGCGTGAAGGATCTTCCCGGTGTCCGCTATCACATCCTGCGCGGCGTGCTCGACACGCAGGGCGTCAAGGACCGTCGTCAACGCCGTTCGAAATACGGCGCGAAGCGTCCGAAGTAAGGAGAGCCCCGATGTCGCGCCGTCGCGCCGCTGAAAAACGTGAAGTCCTCCCCGACGCCAAGTATGGCGACGTGGTGGTGTCCAAGTTCATCAACAACCTGATGTTCCACGGGAAGAAATCCGCTGCCGAAGAGATCGTCTACGGCGCCTTCACCCGCATCGAGAAGGTCGGCAAGAACGAGCCGATCCGCGTTTTCCACGACGCGCTCGACAACGTCCGTCCGCAGATCGAGGTCCGGTCGCGCCGCGTCGGCGGTGCCACCTACCAGGTGCCGGTCGAGGTTCGCTCCGACCGTGCCCAGGCGCTGGCGATCCGCTGGCTGATCGAGGCGGCCCGCAAGCGGTCCGAGAACACGATGGAAGAGCGCCTGTTCAAGGAGCTCATGGAGGCCAGCGACAACCGCGGCTCCTCCGTCAAGAAGCGCGAAGACACGCACCGCATGGCGGAAGCCAACCGCGCTTTCTCGCACTACCGCTGGTAACCGGCAAACTTGAAGGCTTGATTGAGATGTCCCGCATCACCTCGCTCGACATGTATCGCAACAT
This sequence comes from Sphingomonadales bacterium, assembly GCA_022844405.1. GTDB lineage: Bacteria > Pseudomonadota > Alphaproteobacteria > SMXS01 > SMXS01 > RI-34. Next base: position 87,259 of record JALHLV010000011.1, read on the forward strand.
CGGCATCATGGCGCACATCGATGCCGGCAAGACGACGACGACCGAGCGTATCCTTTACTACACCGGCCGCAGCCACAAGATCGGCGAAGTCCACGACGGCGCTGCCACCATGGATTGGATGGAGCAGGAGCAGGAGCGCGGCATCACGATCACGTCGGCCGCGACCACCTGCTTCTGGCGCGACCACCGCATCAACATCATCGACACCCCTGGCCATGTGGATTTCACCATCGAGGTCGAGCGCAGCCTGCGCGTGCTCGACGGCGCCGTCGCCGTGTTCGACAGCGTCGCGGGCGTCGAGCCCCAGTCCGAGACCGTGTGGCGCCAGGCCGACAAATATCATGTGCCGCGCATGTGCTTCATCAACAAGATGGACCGCACCGGCGCCAACTTCGAGCGCACCCTCAGCATGATCCGCGACCGCCTGGGCGCGACCGCGCTGGTGGTCCAGCTGCCGATCGGCTCGGAGAGCGAGTACAAGGGCCTGATCGACCTGGTCAAGAACAAGGCCGTGATCTGGCGCGACGAGACGCTGGGCGCCGAGTTCGACTATGTCGACATTCCGGCCGACCTTGCCGATGCCGCCGCGACCGCCCGCCTCGAGATGCTCGAGCTGGCCGTGGAGCAGGACGAGGAGGCGCTCGAGCTGTATCTGGACGGCAACGAGCCGGATGAAGAGACGCTGAAGCGCTGTATCCGCAAGGGCACCATCGGCGGCGCGTTCGTGCCGGTGCTGAACGGCACCGCGTTCAAGAACAAGGGCGTGCAGCCGCTGCTCGACGCCGTCGTCGATTTCCTGCCGTCGCCGCTCGACGTGAAACCCTATGTGGGCCATCTGCCCGAGAGCGACGAGACCACCGAGCGCAGCGCTTCGGACGAGCAGCCTTTCGCCGGCCTGGCGTTCAAGATCATGAACGATCCGTTCGTCGGCTCGCTGACCTTCGTGCGCGTCTATTCGGGCGTGGTCGAGAGCGGCACCCAGGTGCTCAACTCGGTGAAGGGCAAGCGCGAGCGCGTCGGCCGCATGCTGCAGATGCACGCGAACCACCGCGAGGACGTCAAGGAAGCCCGCGCCGGCGACATCATCGCCTTCTGCGGCCTGAAGGAATCGACCACGGGCGACACGCTGTGCGATCCGGTCAAGCCGGTCGTGCTCGAGCGCATGGAATTCCCCAATCCGGTCATCGAGGTGGCCGTCGAGCCGAAGACCAAGGCCGACCAGGAGAAGATGGGCGTCGCCCTGCATCGCCTGGCCCAGGAAGACCCCTCGTTCCGCGTGTCGGTCGACCACGAAAGCGGTCAGACCATCATCAAGGGCATGGGCGAGTTGCACCTGGAAATCATCGTCGACCGCATGAAGCGCGAGTTCAAGGTCGAGGCCAATGTTGGCGCGCCGCAGGTGGCGTACCGCGAGACACTGACCCGCCGCGCCGAGGTGGACTACACCCACAAGAAGCAGACCGGCGGTTCGGGCCAGTTCGCCCGCGTCAAGATCGTCGTCGAGCCGGGCGAGCCGGGTTCGGGCGGCATCTTCGAATCGCTGATCGTCGGCGGTTCGGTGCCGCGCGAGTATATTCCGGGCGTCGAGAAGGGCATCCACAGCGTCGCCGATAACGGCGTGCTCGCGGGCTTCCCGGTCATCGACTACAAGGCCCAGCTGATCGACGGCGCTTATCACGACGTGGACTCCAGCGTCCTGGCGTTCGAAATCGCCGGCCGCGCGGCGTTCCGCGAGGCCGCCCAGAAGGCCGGCATCCAGCTCCTCGAGCCGATCATGGCTGTCGAGGTGGTGACGCCGGAAGATTATGTCGGCGACGTGATGGGCGACCTGAACAGCCGCCGCGGTCTCGTCGAGGGCACCGACATGCGCGGCAACGCCAACACCATCACGGCGTCGGTGCCGCTCGCCAACATGTTCGGCTACGTCAACACGCTGCGGTCCATGACCCAGGGCCGCGCCCAGTACACCATGCAGTTCTCGCACTACGCGCCTGTTCCCAAGGCCGTCAGTGACGAGGTTGTCGCCAAACGCGCGTAAGCAGCGCAGAGAGAAGGAATTATCCCATGGCTAAGGGAAAGTTTGAGCGGACCAAGCCGCATTGCAACGTCGGGACGATCGGCCATGTCGATCACGGCAAGACGTCGCTGACGGCGGCGATCACGAAGGTGCTTGCCGAGACGGGCGGTGCGACGTTCCAGGCCTACGACATGATCGACAAGGCGCCGGAAGAGAAGGCGCGCGGGATCACGATCTCGACGGCGCATGTGGAGTACGAGACGAAGAACCGTCACTACGCGCATGTGGACTGCCCCGGCCACGCCGACTACGTGAAGAACATGATCACGGGCGCGGCGCAGATGGACGGCGCGATCCTGGTGGTGTCGGCGGCCGATGGCCCGATGCCGCAGACCCGCGAGCACATCCTGCTGGCGCGCCAGGTCGGCGTTCCGGCGATCGTGGTTTACCTGAACAAGGTCGACCAGGTCGACGATCCGGAGCTGCTGGAGCTGGTCGAGCTGGAAGTGCGCGAGCTGCTGTCGTCGTATGACTTCCCGGGCGACGACATTCCGATCGTGACCGGCTCGGCGCTGGCGGTGCTCGAAGGCAAGAACGAGGAGATCGGCAAGCAGTCGATCCTGAAGCTGATGGAAGCGGTCGACAGCTACATCCCGCAGCCGCACCGTCCGATCGACCTGCCGTTCCTGATGCCGATCGAGGACGTGTTCTCGATCTCGGGCCGGGGCACGGTGGTGACCGGCCGCGTCGAGCGGGGCATCGTGAAGGTGGGCGAGGAAGTCGAGATCGTGGGCATCAAGCCGACGCGCAAGACGGTGTGCACGGGCGTTGAGATGTTCCGCAAGCTGCTGGACCAGGGCCAGGCGGGCGACAACATCGGCGCGCTGCTGCGCGGCGTGGACCGGACCGACGTGGAGCGCGGCCAGGTGCTGGCCAAGCCGGGCTCGATCACGCCGCACACGGTGTTCCAGGCCGAGGCGTACATCCTCACCAAGGAAGAGGGCGGCCGTCACACGCCGTTCTTCAGCAACTACCGGCCGCAGTTCTACTTCCGCACCACCGACGTGACCGGCATGGTCAAGCTGCCCGAGGGCACCGAGATGGTGATGCCGGGCGACAACATCTCGATGGAAGTCGAGCTGATCGTGCCGATCGCCATGGACGAGGGCCTGCGCTTTGCCATCCGCGAAGGCGGACGCACCGTCGGCGCCGGCGTCGTCGCCAAGATCCTGAAGTAAGAAACGAACAGGGCCGGTCCGGCCAAATCCGGACCGGCCCAATTATTTGGTGAGAGTGGCATGGACAATCAAAATATCCGCATTCGCCTGAAGGCGTTTGACCACCGGATCCTCGACCAGTCGACGGGCGAGATCGTGGGCACGGCCAAGCGGACCGGCGCGCGCGTGCGCGGCCCGATCCCGCTGCCGACCAAGATCGAGAAGTTCACCGTGCTGCGCTCGCCTCACATCGACAAGAAGTCGCGCGAGCAGTTCGAAATCCGCACCCACAAGCGGCTGCTGGACATCATCGACCCGACGCCGGAAACCGTGGACGCGCTGATGAAGCTCGACCTCGCCGCCGGCGTCGACGTCGAAATCAAGCTGCAGGCCTAAGGCAGGAAGACTCCAATGCGTTCGGGATTGATAGCACAGAAGGTCGGGATGACCCGGGTGTTCGCCGAGGACGGGGCTCATGTGCCCGTGACCGTTCTCAAGGTGGACAATTGCCAGGTCGTCGCCCAGAAGACCGAGGACCGTGACGGCTACACCGCCGTCCAGCTCGGCGTCGGCGTGGCCAAGGTCAACCGCGTAGGCAAGCCCATGCGCGGCCACTTCGCCAAGGCGAATGTCGAGCCGAAGAAGAAGGTCGTCGAGTTCCGCGTGTCGCAGGACGCGCTGATCGACGTGGGCGCCGAGCTGACCACCGGCCATTTCGTCGCCGGCCAGTTCGTCGACGTCGTCGGCACCAGCATCGGCAAGGGCTTCGCCGGCGTCATGAAGCGCCACCACTTCGGTGGTCTGCGCGCCTCGCACGGCGTGTCGGTGTCGCACCGCTCGCACGGCTCGACCGGCCAGCGCCAGGATCCCGGCAAGGTGTTCAAGGGCAAGAAGATGGCCGGCCACCTTGGCGCCGTGCGCGTCACCACCCAGAACCTCAAGGTGGTCTCGACCGACGTCGAGCGCGGCCTGATCCTGATCCACGGCGCCGTCCCGGGCCCGGCCAGCGGCTGGGTGCTGGTGCGCGACGCGGTGAAGCGCAAGCTGCCGAAGGACGTGCCGTTCCCGGCCGGCCTGCGCCAGTCGGCCACGCCGGCCGCCGAGGAGCCTCAGGTCGAGGACTCCCAGGTGGATGAAACCAGCGGCGACGCCGCCGAGAACCAGGAGTAATGGCGATGAAAGTGGACGTCATTACCCTCGACGCCGGCACCGCCGGCTCGGCCGAACTCGACGAGGCGATCTACAGCCTGCCGGTGCGCCAGGACCTGCTGCAGCGCGCCGTGCGCTGGCAGCTCGCCAAGCGCCAGGCCGGCACGCACAAGACCAAGGGCCGCTCGGAAATCGCGCTGACCGGCAAGAAGTTCGTCAAGCAGAAGGGTTCGGGCGGCGCCCGGCACGGCGACCGCAAGGCGCCGCAGTTCCGCGGCGGCGGCAAGGCCTTCGGCCCGGTCGTGCGCAGCCACGCGCATGATCTGCCCAAGAAGGTCCGCAAGCTGGCGCTGAAGACCGCGCTGTCGGCCAAGCAGGCCGAGGGCAAGCTGGTGGTGCTCGATCACGCGACCCTGTCCGATGCCAAGACCAAGGGGCTGGCGGTGACGCTGGCCAAGCTGGGCTGGTCGAACGCGCTGATCATCGACGGCGACGCGGTGGAGCAGAACTTCGCCCGCGCCGCGGCCAACATTCCGTATATCGACGTGCTGCCCAGCCAGGGCGCGAATGTCTACGACATCCTGCGCCACCACACGCTGGTGCTGACCGTAGCCGCCGTCGAGAAGCTCGGGGAGCGCCTGAAATGAGCAAACTCAAGGCGAAGAACAAGCACTTCGACCTGCTGCTGAAGCCCGTCGTCACCGAAAAATCGACGCTCGGCGTCGAGAACAACCAGGTCACCTTCAAGGTCGCCATCAACGCGACCAAGCCGGAGATCAAGGAAGCCGTCGAGACTGTGTTCGGCGTGAAGGTGAACGCGGTCAACACCCTGCGCCAGCAGGGCAAGGTCAAGCGGTTCCGCGGCGTGGTCGGCAAGCGTCCCGACTACAAGAAGGCCATCGTGACCCTCGCCGAAGGCGAGACGATCGATATCACGACGGGAGTCTGACCGATGGCACTCAAGACATATAATCCGACCACTCCCGGCCAGCGCGGCCTGGTGCTGGTTGATCGCTCCGGCCTCTGGAAGGGCAAGCCCGTCAAGGCGCTGACCGAAGGCCTGACCAAGAAGGGCGGTCGCAACAACCATGGCCGCGTCACGGCGTTCGGCCAAGGCGGCGGTCACAAGCGGTCCTACCGCCTGGTCGATTTCAAGCGCCGCAAGTTCGACGCGGCGGCGACGGTCGAGCGGCTGGAGTACGATCCGAACCGGTCGGCGTTCATCGCCCTCGTCAGGTACGAGGACGGCGAACTCGCCTACATCCTGGCGCCGCAGCGCCTCTCGGTCGGCGATCAGGTGATCTCCGGCAAGAAGGTCGACGTGAAGCCGGGCAACGCCATGCCGCTGGGTTCGATGCCGGTGGGCACGATCGTGCACAACGTCGAGCTGAAGCCGGGCAAGGGCGGCCAGATCGCCCGCGCCGCCGGCACCTACGTGCAGTATGTCGGCCGCGACGGCGACTATTCGATCCTGCGTCTGGCCTCGGGCGAGCAGCGCATCGTGCATTCCACCTGCATGGCCACGGTGGGCGCGGTGTCGAACCCGGACAACCAGAACACCAACCTCGGCAAGGCCGGCCGCAATCGCTGGCTGGGCAAGCGCCCGTCGGTCCGCGGCGTGGCCATGAACCCGGTCGACCATCCGCACGGCGGCGGCGAAGGCCGCACCTCGGGCGGCCGCCACCCGGTCACCCCGTGGGGCAAGCCGACCAAGGGCAAGAAGACCCGGTCCAACAAGTCGACCGATCAGTTCATCGTCCGCTCGCGCCACGCGCGGAAGAAGTAGGAGACACAGCGTGCCACGTTCAGTCTGGAAAGGCCCGTTTGTCGACGGCTACCTGCTCAAGAAGGCCGGTGCCGTCCGTGACAGCGGCCGCAGCGAGGCGATCAAGACCTGGTCGCGCCGCTCGACCATCGTGCCGCAGTTCGTCGGCCTGAACTTCGCCGTGCACAACGGCCACAAGTTCGTGCCGGTGCATGTGTCCGAGGAAATGGTCGGCCACAAGCTCGGCGAGTTCGCGCCGACCCGCACCTATTACGGCCACGCCGCCGACAAGAAGGCGAAGAGGGGCTGAGATGAGCAAGAAAGCCAAACCGCGCGTTCTGGGCGATCACGAGGCGACGGCGATCGCCACCTCGATCCGCACCAGCCCCCGCAAGCTGAACCTGGTCGCGGGCATGATCCGCGGCCTGAAAGCCGAGCAGGCGCTGAACGCCCTGACCTTCTCCAAGCGCCGCATCGCCGCCGACGTGAAGCGGGTGCTGGAAAGCGCCATCGCCAACGCCGAGAACAATCACCAGCTGGACGTCGACCAGCTGATCGTCGCCGAAGCCCATGTGGGCAAGGCGCTCATGATGAAGCGCTTCCACGCCCGCGCCCGCGGCCGTGGCGCGCGTATCGAGAAGCCGTTCAGCCGGCTGACGATCATCGTCCGCGAAGTCGAGGAGGCCGCCTGATGGGTCAAAAAGTCAATCCGATCGGGCTGCGCCTCGGCGTCAACCGCACCTGGGATTCGCGCTGGTACGCGAACGACAAGGACTTCGCCAAGCTGCTGCACGAGGACATCAAGATCCGCGAGTATCTGGAAGACAAGCTGTCGGCCGCCGGTATTTCGAAGATCGTCATCGAGCGGCCCGCCAAGAAGGCCCGCGTCACCATCCACTCGGCGCGTCCGGGCGTGATCATCGGCAAGAAGGGCGCCGACATCGACAAGCTCCGCAAGGAGATCTCGACGATGACCGGCTCGGAAGTGCACCTCAACATCGTCGAGATCCGCAAGCCCGAGATCGACGCCAAGCTGATCGCCGAGAACATCGCGCAGCAGCTCGAGCGCCGCGTCGCGTTCCGCCGCGCCATGAAGCGCGCCGTGCAGTCGGCCATGCGCCTGGGCGCCAAGGGCATCCGCATCAACTGCGGCGGCCGTCTCGGCGGCGCCGAGATCGCGCGCATGGAGTGGTACCGCGAAGGCCGGGTGCCGCTGCACACGCTGCGCGCCGACATTGATTACGGCGAAGGCCGCGCCAACACCGCCTATGGCGTGTGCGGCGTGAAGGTCTGGGTGTTCAAGGGCGAGATTCTCGCCCATGACCCGATGGCCTCGGAAAAGCGGGCACTGGAGTCGCAAACAGGCGGCCCCGGCTCCCGGTCGATGAACTAAAGCGCAGACTGAAGGTACAGGTCCATGCTTCAGCCGAAGAAGACGAAATTCAGGAAGGCCTTCAAGGGCCGCATCCACGGCAAGGCCAAGGGTGGCACCGAGCTCAACTTCGGCGCCTTCGGCCTCAAGGCGGTGGAGCCTGGCCGTATCACCGCGCGTCAGATCGAGGCGGCACGCCGCGCGATCAGCCGCCACATGAAGCGCGCCGGCCGCGTCTGGATCCGGGTGTTCCCGGATGTACCAGTCTCGAAGAAGCCGACCGAAGTCCGCATGGGCAAAGGCAAGGGCTCGCCTGAGTTCTGGATCGCCCGCGTCAAGCCGGGCCGCATCATGTTCGAGATCGAAGGCGTGTCCGAGACGATTGCCCGCGAGGCTTTCGACCGCGCCGCCGCCAAGCTGTCGATCCAGACCCGTCTGGTTTCGCGGCCGGGCGAACACTAGGAGATTGGAAGCCATGAAGGCGTCGGAAACCAGGGGCATGACCCCCGACCAGCTCACCGACCGGCTCGCCGAGCTGAAGCGTGAGCAGTTCAACCTGCGCGTCCAGCAGGCCACCGGCCAGCTGGAAAAGCCCTCGCGCCGCCGCCAGGTGCGTCGGGACATCGCGCGGATCAAGACGATTCTTGGCGAGAAACAGGCCCCCGGGGCCAGCGCGTAGGACGGAGTACGCTAGAGATGCCGAAAAGAATTCTGCAGGGCGTGGTCGTCAGCAACGCCAACGAAAAGACCGCGGTGGTCCGCGTCGAACGGCGCGTCAAGCACCCGGTGCTGGGCAAGGTCGTGCGCCAGTCGAAGCGCTACCACGCCCATGACGAAGGAAATGCGTGCCAGGTCGGTGACCTGGTGCGGATCGAGGAATGTCCGCCGATCTCGCGCCTGAAGCGCTGGCGGGTGATTGCCGAGCAGGCTTGATGAGCGCACCGGGAGAGACGCCATGATTCAAATGCAGTCGAATCTGGATGTTGCCGACAACTCGGGTGCGCGCCGTGTCCAGTGCATCAAGGTTCTCGGCGGCTCCAAGCGGAAGACCGCTTCCGTCGGCGACGTCATCGTCGTCAGCGTGAAGGAGGCGATTCCGCGGGGGCGCGTGAAGAAGGGCGACGTGCACCGTGCCGTCATCGTTCGCACCGCCAAGGAGATTTTCCGGTCGGACGGATCGAGCATCCGCTTCGACAACAACGCGGCCGTGCTGATCAACAAGCAGGGCGAGCCCATCGGCACCCGTATCTTCGGCCCGGTGACCCGCGAGCTGCGCGCGAAGGCGATGATGAAGATCATCTCGCTGGCGCCGGAGGTGCTGTGATGGCCGCGAAGATCAAGAAGGGCGACCAGGTCGTCGTGACCAAGGGCCGCGACAAGGGCAAGAAGGGCCAGGTGCTGCGCGTCATCCCCGATGACAACCGCGCCGTCGTCCAGGGCGTGAACGTGGTGAAGAAGCACAAGCGCCCGAGCCAGCTCGACCCGGGCGGGATCAAGTCGGAAGAGGCGCCGCTGGCGCTCGCCAACCTGGCCATCGTCGACCCCAAGACGGGCGAGGCGACCCGTGTCGGCTTCCGTATCGAGAACGGCCGCAAGGTCCGTTTCGCGAAGAAGTCAGGAGAGAACATCGATGTCTGAGACCGCTGACAAGGCGCGCCTGCAGAGCCACTACGAGACGGCGGTGCGGCCGCAGCTGATGGAACAGTTCGGGCTGAAGAACAAGCTTGCCGTGCCGCGGCTGGACAAGATCGTCATCAACATGGGCGTGGGTGAAGGCACCCGCGACGCCAAGAAGATCACGATCGCGGCCGAAGAGCTGACCAAGATCGCCGGCCAGAAGCCGGTGGTCACCAAGGCCAAGAAGTCCATCGCTGGCTTCAAGCTGCGCGAGGGCATGGCGGTCGGCTGCAAGGTGACGCTGCGCGGCAAGCGCATGTACGAGTTCCTGGACCGGCTGGTGACCATCGCGCTGCCCCGCGTCCGAGACTTCCGCGGCGTGTCGCCCAAGAGCTTCGACGGCAACGGCAACTACGCGCTGGGGCTGAAGGAACAGATCGTGTTCCCCGAAATCAACTATGACCAGATCGACGAGATCCGGGGCATGGACATCATCATTTGCACCACGGCGACCGACGACGAGCAGGCGAAAGCCCTGCTGACCGGTTTCCAGGTGCCGTTCCGGAATTAAGGCGTTGTTTGCGCTGGAGCAGGTCTCAGGAGGACTTGATCGTGGCTAAGAAGAGTTCGATCGCTAAGAACAAGAAGCGTGAACGCCTGGCGGTCCGGTTCGCCGGCAAACGCCGCCAATTGAAGGCCCAGGCGAAGGACGAGGCGCTGTCGCCGGAAGACCGGTTCCGCGCCCGCCTGAAGCTGGCCGAGCTGCCGCGCAACAGCGCGGTGGTGCGTGTCCGCAATCGCTGCGAACTGACCGGCCGTCCGCGCGCCGTCTATCGCAAGTTCAAACTGTCACGCATTGCCTTGCGCGAGCTCGGGTCCAAGGGACAGATCCCGGGCCTGGTCAAGTCGAGCTGGTAACGGAGAAACGCCCATGGCGATATCAGATCCAATCGGCGATATGCTGACCCGCATCCGCAACGCCCAGATGCGGCGCAAGTCGACGGTGCGCGTGCCGGCGTCCAAGCTGCGCGAGCGTGTTCTCGAAGTGCTCAAGTCGGAAGGCTACATCCGCACCTATGAGCGGTTCGACCTGGCCGACAACAAGGCCGAAATCGAAGTGTCCCTGAAGTACCACGAGGGCGAGCCGGTGATCCGGACCATCGCCCGCGTGTCGACGCCGGGCCGCCGCGTCTATTCGTCGGTGGGCGACCTGCCGCGTGTCGCCAACGGCTTGGGCATCTCGATCATTTCGACGCCCAAGGGCGTCATGTCCGACAACCAGGCCCGCGCGGCCAATGTTGGCGGCGAAGTGATCTGCACGGTCGTCTAGGGCCGAGAGCGTAAGGAAACGGAACGATGTCTCGTATCGGTAAAAAGCCCGTCAGCATCCCCAACGGCGTCAACGTGACGCTGAACGGGTCCGAGCTGTCGGTGAAGGGTCCCAAGGGCGCCCTGGCGATGACCTTCGTCGACGATGTGATCGTCACGCAGGACGACGGCGGCATCTCGGTGCAGCCGCGCGGCAACACCAAGCGTGCCCGCTCCATGTGGGGCATGCAGCGGACCCTGGCGAACAACCTTGTCACCGGCGTGTCGACGGGCTTCACCGAGAAGCTGGCGATCACCGGCGTCGGCTACCGCGCCGCGGCCCAGGGCAGGACCCTGACGTTGCAGCTCGGCTACAGCCATGACGTGGTGTTCCCGATCCCGGACGGCATCGACATCAAGACGCCGACGCCGACCGAGATCGAGATCTCGGGCATCGACAAGCAGAAGGTCGGCCAGGTCGCGGCGAAGATCCGCGAATGGCGCAAGCCGGAGCCCTACAAGGGCAAGGGCGTGCGCTATGTGGGCGAGTTCATCTTCCGCAAGGAAGGCAAGAAGAAGTAATGGCCGCGTTCGGCACACGGGTGGGTTTGAAGCCATGAACAAGAGAATTGAGCTGTTTTTCCGGCGTCAGCAGCGGGTGCGCAACCAGCTGCGGAAGAACTCGACCGGGCGCGTGCGTCTGGCCGTGCACCGCAGCGGCAAGCACATCTACGCCCAGGTCATCGACGACAGGCAGGGCCGCACGCTGGTCGCCGCGTCGACGCTGGAGAAGGATTTCCGCGGCGCCCACAAGTCGGGCGCCAATGTGGACGCGGCCCGTGAAGTGGGCACCCTGATCGCCAAGCGTGCGGTCGACGCAGGCATCAAGGATGTCATGTTCGACCGCAGCGGCTTCCTCTACCACGGCCGGATCAAGGCCCTGGCGGATGCCGCGCGCGAAGCCGGCCTGAACTTCTAAGCCGATAACGGAATCGAGTAGGAACACGATATGGCACGGGAACGTGGAGAACGGTCGGAGCGTTCGCAGGAGCGGCAGCAGGACAGCGAATTCATCGATCGCCTGGTGCACATCAACCGCGTCGCCAAGGTGGTGAAGGGCGGCCGGCGCTTCGGCTTCGCCGCGCTCGTCATCGTCGGCGACCAGAAGGGCCGCGCCGGCTTCGGCCATGGCAAGGCGCGCGAAGTGCCCGAAGCGATCCGCAAGGCGACCGAATCGGCCAAGCGCAACCTGATCCGCGTGCCGCTGCGCGAGGGTCGCACGCTGCACCACGACATCGATGGCCGTCACGGCGCCGGCAAGGTGATCCTGCGGACGGCTCCGGCCGGTACCGGCATCATCGCGGGCGGCCCGATGCGCGCGGTGTTCGAGGCGCTGGGCATCCACGACGTGGTCACCAAGTCGACCGGCACGTCCAACCCCTACAACATGGTGCGCGCCACGTTCGACGCGCTGAAGAAGCAGATGTCGCCGCGCATGGCGGCCGCCAAGCGCGGCAAGAAGGTCAGCGACATCCTCGTCCGTCGTCCCGAGCAGATGGGCGAAGTTGTCGACGGCTGATAAAGCCCGAAGCGGAAGGTAGGAAGATGTCCGAGAAAATGTTGAAGGTGACGCAGATCGGCAGCCCGATCCGCCGGACCAAGGACCAGCGGGCGACCCTCGTCGGCCTGGGCCTGAACAAGATGCACCGCACCCGCGTGCTCGAAGACACGCCGTCGGTGCGCGGCATGGTCAACAAGATTCACCACCTGGTGCAGGTGGAAGAGGTCGACGTCTAGGCGTTTGCCCCTAACCAAGGATTAGTAAGATGCGGCTCAACCAGATCAGCGACAATCCCGGCGCGAACAAGACCAGCAAGCGCATCGGCCGCGGCATCGGCTCGGGCAAGGGCAAAACCGGCGGCCGTGGCGTGAAGGGTCAGACCTCGCGCTCGGGCGTGGCGATCCACGGCTATGAAGGCGGCCAGATGCCGCTGCATCGCCGGCTGCCGAAGCGCGGCTTCAAGAGCATCAACCGCAAGCGCTATGCATCGGTCAATATCGGCCGCCTGCAGGCCGCGATCGACGCCGGCAAGCTGCAGGCGGGCGCCATCGACGGCGCCGCGCTGGTCGCCGCCGGTGTCGTGACGCATCTGCGTGACGGCTTCCGTCTGCTCGGCAAGGGCGAGATCACCGCGTCCATCGAGATCACCGCCAACGGCGCGTCGAAGTCGGCGGTCGAGGCGGTTGAAAAGGCGGGTGGCAAAGTCCACATCGTCGCGGGAGCGACGCCGACCGACGGCGCCGAATAAGAGCGCCCAGGCGCGGAACCGGGAAGTCCAATGGCGTCGGCTGCCGAACAACTCGCACAAAGCTTCAATCTCAGCGCCTTCTCGAAGGCCACTGAGCTCAAGAAGCGCATCTGGTTCACGCTGGGCGCGCTGATCATCTATCGTCTCGGCACCTACATTCCGCTGCCCGGCGTCGATCCCGTTGCCCTGGCGCAAATGTTCAGCCAGCAGGGCGGCGGCCTGCTCGGCATGTTCAACATGTTCGCCGGCGGCTCCATCGAGCGCATGGCGATCTTCGCGCTGGGCATCATGCCCTACATCTCCGCCTCGATCATCGTGCAGCTGATGACCAGCGTGTCGCCGACGCTGGCGCAGCTGAAGAAGGAAGGCGAGTCTGGCCGCAAGCGGCTGAACCAGTACACCCGCTACGGCACCGTCGGCCTGACCATCGTCCAGGGTTACGGCATCGCCGTGTTCCTGTCGTCGCAGAACCTGGCGCTCAACTCGGGGCCGTTCTTCTACATCAGCACCGTGACCACGCTGCTGGGCGGCACCATGTTCCTGATGTGGCTGGGCGAGCAGATCACCGCCCGCGGCGTCGGCAACGGCATCTCGCTGATCATCTTCACCGGCATCGTCGCCAACCTGCCGCGCGCCGTGGTGCAGATGTTCGAACTGAGCTGGAACCAGCAGCAGTTCAGCATCTGGTTCGTGTTGGGGCTGCTGGTCATGGTGGTGATCGCCGTCGGCGTCATCGTGTTCGTCGAGCGCTCGCAGCGCCGGCTGCTCGTGCAGTATCCGAAACGCCAGGTGGGCAACAAGGTGTTCCAGGGCGACAGCTCGCACCTGCCGCTGAAGCTCAACACCGCGGGCGTCATTCCGCCGATCTTCGCGTCCTCGCTGCTGCTGCTGCCGCTGACCGTGGCGCAGTTCTCGGCCAAGGGCGGCCCCGAATGGCTCACCACCGTCACCGCCGCGCTGAACCACGGCCAGCCGCTGTACCTGGCGCTGTATCTCGGCATGATCATCTTCTTCTGCTTCTTCTATACGGCGGTGGTGTTCAATCCGCAGGACACCGCCGACAACCTGAAGAAGCATGGCGGCTTCCTGCCGGGCATCCGGCCGGGCGAGAAGACGGCCGAATATATCGATTACGTGCTGACCCGGATCACCGTCGTCGGCGCCGCCTATCTCTGCGTGATCTGCCTGATCCCGGAAATCCTGATTTCCGAGTTCTCGGTGCCGTTCTATTTCGGCGGCACGTCGCTGCTGATCGTCGTCAGCGTCACCATGGACACGGTGACCCAGGTGCACGGCCACCTGCTGGCGCACCAGTACGAAGGGCTGATCAAGAAGTCGCGGCTGCGCGGGAGGAAGGGTTGAACGTCATTCTCCTTGGTCCCCCGGGCGCGGGCAAGGGCACCCAGGCCAAGCGCCTCGAGGACCGCCACGGCATGGTCCAGTTGTCGACGGGTGACATGCTGCGGGCCGCCGTGAAGGCGGGCACCGAGATCGGCAAGATCGCCGACGGCATCATGAAACGCGGCGAGCTGGTGCCGAACGATGTGGTCGTGTCGATCATCTCGGACCGGATCGACCAGCCCGACGCCAAGCGCGGCTTCATCCTCGACGGCTTTCCACGCAACGTGGCCCAGGCCGAGGCGCTCGACGCCATGCTGGACAGGAAGGGCCTGAAGCTCGACCACGTCATCCAGATGGAAGTGGACGACGAGGCGCTGGTCGATCGCATCACCGGCCGCTTCACCTGCGGCAAGTGCGGCGCCGGCTATCACGACACGTTCAAGCCGACCAAGGTCGCCGGTGTGTGCGACGTATGCGCCTCGACCGAGATGGTGCGCCGCGCCGACGACAACGAGACCACGGTGCGCTCGCGCCTCGCCACCTACCACAAGGAGACGGCGCCGCTGCTGCCCTACTACAAGAAGCGCGGCAACCTGGTGCAGCTGGACGGCATGGCGCCCATGGACAAGGTCGCCGAAGAGATCGAAAACGTGCTCGCCGCCGACCAGCGGCTGAGCGGTTGACTGGACGCTGTAGCTTTCTATAATCCCGCGTTCCGCGAATCAGGGCGGATCAGCGCAGAATTGAACGCCTAAGGAGACTAACGTCGTGGCACGTATCGCCGGTGTAAACATACCGACCAACAAGCGGGTCGAGATCGCGCTGACCTACATCCATGGGATCGGGCACACGCGCGCCAAGGAAATCTGCGCGAAGCTGAACATCCCGGCGCAACGCCGCGTCAACGAATTGACCGACTCCGAGGTCATCCACATCCGCGAGAGCATCGACAGCGACTACACCGTCGAAGGCGATCTGCGCCGCGAAGTGGCGATGAACATCAAGCGGCTGATGGACCTGGGCTGCTACCGCGGCCTGCGTCACCGCCGCGGCCTGCCGGTACGCGGCCAGCGCACCAGCACCAACGCACGGACGCGCAAGGGCAAGGCGAAGCCCATCGCCGGCAAGAAGAAGTAAGGACAGAGCCCTATGGCAACCGATACCGGCCGCGTCAAACGCCGCGAACGCAAGAACATCACCTCCGGCGTCGCGCATGTCAGCGCCACGTTCAACAACACGACGGTGACCATCGCCGATCACCAGGGCAACACGATCGCCTGGTCCTCGGCGGGCGCCCAGGGTTTCAAGGGCTCGCGCAAGTCGACGCCATATGCCGCCCAGCTCGCCGCCGAAGACGCCGGCCGCAAGGCGCAGGAGCACGGCATGAAGACGCTGGAAGTCGAAGTCAGCGGCCCCGGGTCGGGCCGTGAGTCGGCGCTTCGCGCGCTGCAGTCCGTGGGTTTCACGATCACGTCGATCAAGGACGTGACGCCGATCCCGCACAACGGTTGCCGCCCGCCCAAGCGTCGCCGCGTCTAAGCCTCAAGGCACGCGGAATATCCAGGATTATAGCGCCCCACCGGGGCGCTTGACCTTAACAAGGGGTCTAACGGTGGTAGTACAGAAGAACTGGCAGGAACTGATTCGGCCGAACAAGCTCGAGGTCAAGCCGGGGACCAACGCGAAGACGAAGGCGACCATCGTCGCCGAGCCGCTCGAGCGCGGCTTCGGCCTGACGCTCGGCAACGCCTTGCGCCGGGTACTGCTGTCCTCGCTCCAGGGTTCGGCCGTCAGCGCCATCAACATCACGCATGAGGGCGGCGTCGTGCTGCACGAGTTCTCGTCGATCCCGGGCGTCCGCGAGGACGTGACCGACATCGTGCTGAACATCAAGTCGCTCGCGCTGAAGATGCATGTGGAAGGCCCCAAGCGTCTGACGCTGAAGGCCGTGGGACCCAAGCTGGTGACCGCCGCCGACATCGGCGAGCATGCCTCGATCGAGGTGCTCAATCCGGACCTGATGATCTGCACGCTCGACGACGGCGCCGACATCACCATGGAACTGACCGTCAACAACGGCAAGGGCTATGTCCCGGCCGAGCGCAACCGTCCCGAAGACGCCCAGATCGGCCTGATTCCGGTCGATGCGCTGTACAGCCCGGTCGTGTCGGTGTCCTACCGGGTCGAGAATACCCGCGAGGGCCAGGTGCTCGACTATGACAAGCTGACCATGGACGTCGAGACCGACGGCTCCATCGGACCCGAGGACGCGGTGGCCTATGCCGCGCGCATCCTGCAGGACCAGTTGCAGCTGTTCGTCAACTTCGAGGAGCCGCGCGAAGTGGTGCGCCGCGAAGAGGAGAAGGAGCCGGAGTTCAACCGGAACCTGCTGCGCAAGGTCGACGAGCTCGAGCTGTCGGTGCGTTCGGCGAACTGCCTGAAGAACGACAACATCGTCTATATCGGCGATCTCATCCAGAAGACCGAGGCGGAGATGCTCCGCACGCCGAACTTCGGCCGCAAGTCGCTCAATGAGATCAAGGAAGTGCTGTCCTCGATGGGGCTGAAGCTGGGCATGGAAGTGCCCAACTGGCCGCCGGAGAACATCGAGGAACTGGCGAAGAAACTGGAAAGTGAATACTGATCGGCCCTAGGCCGGTCATTCGGGAGTAGCACGATGCGCCATGGTATGTCGGGACGGAAACTCAATCGCGATTCGTCGTCGCGCAAGGCGCTGCTGCAGAGCCTGGCGACGTCGTTGCTCAAGCATGAGCAGATCAAGACCACGCTGCCCAAGGCGAAGGAACTGAAGCCCTACGTCGAGAAGCTGATCACGCTGGGCAAGAGCGGCAGCCTGCACGCCCGCCGTCAGGCCGCGGCCAGGATTCCGGAGTCCAAGGTGGTGGACAAGCTGTTCTCGACCATCGCCGCGCGCTACGAGGACCGGGCCGGCGGCTACACCCGTGTGCTGAAGGCCGGTTTCCGCTATGGCGACGCCGCGCCGATGGCGATCATCGAGCTGGTCGATCGCGATCCCGAGGCCAAGGGCACCGACGCGGGTCCGACCGCCGATGCGCGCGATGACGACGACGAGGACGCGGCGTAAGCCTGGTTCCTGTGGGAATTCACCGAAGGGCAGCCCTCACCGGCTGCCCTTTGCGTTTGTGGAACCGGCCTCCTACATAGAAACGGGACTGTCGAGAGGGTGACGGACGCATGAGCGGATGGGTGTCGGGCTGGCGCGGCGCGCTGGCGGTGTTGGTTGTTCTCGCGGTCGGCGGCGCGGTCGGCGGCGTCAGCGTCGCACAGCTCGGCCCGCCCCAGCCGGACGCCGAGCCGCCGGCGCCGCTGGCCTCGCCGGAACCGGTGCGCAAGGTGGTCCCCGCCGACACTTCCGTGATCGAATATTCCTATGCGCCGCTGATGAAGCGCGTGGCGCCCGCCGTGGTGAACATCTACACCACCAAGATGGTGCAGGCCGGCGGCAACCGGATCTTCGACGACCCGTTCTTCCGCCAGTTCTTCGGCGACCGCTTCAGCGACGAGCCGCAGGAGAAGCGGAAGCAGCAGAATTCGCTGGGCTCGGGCGTCATCGTGCGCGCCAACGGCGTCGTCGTCACCAATCACCACGTCATCAAGGGCGCCGACGAGATCTTCGTCGTGCTGAACGATCGGCGCGAGTTCAAGGCGAGGATCATCGCGGATGACGCGCGCCTCGACCTGGCGGTGCTGAAGATCGAGTCGGCCGGGCTGCCCTTCCTGCCGCTGCGGGATTCGGACGCGATCGAGGTCGGCGACGTCGCGTTCGCCATCGGCAACCCGTTCGGCATCGGACAGACCGTGACACAGGGTATCGTCTCGGCGGTGGGACGCGCCAGCCGTTCGGCCGCCGGCGACTACGAGTTCTTCATCCAGACCGACGCGGCCATCAATCCGGGCAACTCCGGCGGCGCGCTGGTCGGCCTCGACGGAAAATTGTTCGGCATCAACACCTCGATCTTCTCGCCCACCGGCAGCTATGCCGGCATCGGCTTCGCCATCCCCGCCAACATGGTGAAACGTATCGTCGAGGCGTCGCAGACCGGCGGCAAGGTGCTGCGGCCCTGGTTCGGCGCCACAGGGCAGGAGATCACCAGCGATCTGGCGGAATCGCTGGGCCTGGACCGGCCCGGTGGCGTGCTGGTCAACGCGGTGTACCCGGGCGGTCCGGCCGACAAGGCGGGCCTGCAGGTCGGCGACGTGGTCACCGAGCTCGAGGGACGGCGCGTCGACGATCCCGCCAGCATGGTCTCGCTGCTGGCGACCCATTCCGTCGGCGGCAAGGTACAGATCCGGGTCGTGCGGGACCGCGGGATGATGACGCTGGCCGTGCCGCTGGTCGCGGCGCCGGAAGTCCCCAAGCGCGACGAGACCGTGCTGCCCAAGGGGCATCTGTTCGCCGGCGCCAAGGTGGCGAACATGTCACCGGCCCTGGCGGACGAACTGCAGCTCGACATCATGGGCAAGGGCGTCATCGTCCTCGCCATCGAACGCGGCGGCTCGGCGCATCGCTCCGGCCTGCGGCCCGGCGATGTCATCGTTTCCATCAACAACAAGCCGGTCAGATCGGTGGCCGAGCTCAACGCCGGCTGGACCGGCTACAGGGGCATGATGGAGGTGAAGATCAAGCGCGGCGACCAGATCGTCACGGGAACCTTCCGCCAGTAGGGTCTCCGCCCTACATTACGCGGATGGCAGACCTGTTCCAGACCGCCGGGCTCGAGGCGTCGGCGCCGCGCCCGCTCGCCGACCGGCTGCGGCCGGCGCGTATCGAGGACGTGGTCGGGCAGGATCGCCTGCTCGGCCCCACCGGTCCCATCGGCCGCATGCTCGGCGCCGGGCGCATGGCGTCGCTGATCCTCTGGGGACCGCCCGGCACCGGCAAGACCACCATCGCCCGCCTGCTCGCCGATCACGTCGACCTGCATTTCGAGCAGGTGTCGGCGGTGTTCTCGGGCGTGGCGGATCTGCGCAAGGTGTTCGATACCGCCAGGGCGCGCCGCAAGGACGGCAAGGGCACGCTGCTGTTCGTCGACGAGATCCACCGCTTCAACCGCTCCCAGCAGGACGCCTTCCTGCCCTATGTGGAGGACGGCACCGTCATCCTGGTGGGCGCCACCACCGAGAATCCATCCTTCGAGTTGAACGCCGCGCTGCTGTCGCGGGCCCAGGTGATGGTGCTCAATCGGCTCGACGACGCGGCCATGGAGATCATGCTGACGCGGGCCGAGGCCGAGACCGGTCATCCCCTGCCGCTGGTGCCGGATGCGCGCGTGGCGCTGAAGGCCATGGCCGACGGCGACGGCCGTTTCCTCTACAACATGGTGGAGGAAGTGGCGGCGCTGGGTCCAGGCGCCGCGCCGCTCGACACCGCCGCGCTCGCCGACGTGGTGCAGCGCCGCGCGCCGGTCTACGACAAGGCGCAGGAAGGCCACTACAACCTGATCAGCGCCCTGCACAAGAGCCTGCGCGGCTCGGATGTGGACGCGGCGCTGTACTATCTGGCGCGGATGCTGACGGCGGGCGAGGACCCGCTCTACATCACCCGCCGGCTGGTGCGCTTCGCCGCCGAGGACATCGGCATGGCCGATCCGCAGGCGCTGGTCCAGGCGCTGGCCGCCAAGGACATGTACGACTTCCTCGGCTCGCCCGAGGGCGAGCTGGGCATCGTCCAGGCCGTCATCTATCTGGGCACCGCGCCCAAGTCGAACGCGGTCTATACCGCGTTCAAGATGGCCAATGCCGCCGCGCGCGAGGCCGGCTCGCTGATGCCGCCCATGCACATCCTCAACGCGCCGACGCGGATGATGAAGACTCTGGGCTACGGCAAGGGCTACGAATACGACCACGACGCCGACGACGGCTTCTCCGGCCAGGACTACTTTCCCGAAGCCATGGCGCGCCGCCAGCTCTACCGCCCGGTCGAGCGCGGCTTCGAGCGCGAGGTGCGCAAGCGCCTCGAATACTGGGCCAAGCTGCGCGCCGAGCGCCAGCAGCGCGACGCCGGCCAGCAGTGACGGGGTTCGACCTGTTCGTGGGCGCCGACTGGTCCGGCGAGCGCGGCCCCAGGGTGAAGCGGCTGCAAGTGGCGGCCTGCGGCGCCGGGCAGGGCGCGCCGTCGCTGGTCGCCAATCCGTCAGGCGGGGCGTGGACCCGGCCGGGCTTCGCCGCCTGGCTGCTGGCGCGGGCGAGGGAGCGCCGCGTGCTCTGTGGCCTCGATTTCTCGTTCTGCTTTCCGTGGGAGGACCGGCAGGCCTATTTCCCGGGTTTCGCCGACGATCCGGCGGACCACGCCGGATTCTGGGCGCTGGTCGAGGCGCTGTGTGTGGCCGATGACGGCCTGTTCGGCGGCGGTCTCGCCGATGTCGAGCCGCTGCATCACCACTTCCGGCGCGGCGCGGTGACCGGAGCGTGCTACGCCCGCCGTCTGCGGGTGGTCGAGGCGCTGACCGGAGAGCGCGGGTTGGGCGTGCCCGAGTCCGTCTTCAACCTGGTCGGCGCGCGGCAGGTGGGCAAGGCGTCGCTGTCGGGCATGCGAATGCTGCGGTGGCTGCGTCGGCATGACGGCGTGGCGGTGTGGCCGTTCGACGAAATCGGCGACACGCGGCTGGTGCTGGTCGAAGCCTTCCCAACCGCCTTCGTGCGCATGGCCGGCGGCGGGTCCGGGAAGGTGAGGGATGGAGAGCGGCTGAACCGGGTGCTGAAGCACTTCAGTTCCCGCCCAATTCTCAAAACATCTTGTCATCCCGGCGAAGGCCGGGACCCAGAACGGGGAAGGGACATTGGCCTACGACCACTGGGTCCCGGCCTTCGCCGGGATGACAGTGTATTTGAGTTCACCGACGATATGACCGATGCGCTTGTCAGCTCGGCGGCGTTGCGCGCCCTCAGTCCGAATCCCTCGCTGTGGCATCCGCCGGGCTTATCGGATAGGGTCCGCCGCTTCGAAGGCTGGACGTTTGGAATTACCTGATGAGTGGCGTGCAAACCATATCGGTCAAACCGGCCGACGCCGATCAGCGGCTCGACCGTTGGTTCAAGCAGTACTATCCGGCGCTGTCCTTCGGCCACCTGCAGAAACTGCTGCGCACCGGCCAGATCCGGGTGGGCGGCAGGCGTGCCAAGGCCGACTACCGGCTCACGGCGGGCGACGAAATCCGCATCCCGCCCATGGGCGAGATGGCGCTGCCGATGAAGAAGGCGCCGCCGCCACCGCCGCGCAGCGAAGACGTCCAGATGCTGCAGGATACGGTGCTGTTCAAGGACGAGCACGTCATCGTCATCAACAAGCCGCCCGGCCTTGCCGTGCAGGGCGGCACCAGCATCGGCAAGCATCTCGACGGCATGCTCGATGCGCTGCGCTTCGGCGCGTCCGAGCGGCCCCGGCTGGTGCACCGGCTGGACAAGGATACCAGCGGCGTGCTGGTGCTGGCGCGCTCGCGCCTGGCCGCCGCCGCGCTGGCCAGGTCGTTCAAGGACCGCACCACCAAAAAGACCTACTGGGCGCTGGTGACCGGCGTTCCCGTGCCCAACGAGGGCGAAATCATCTCGATCATGGAAAAGGACGGCGAGGAGGACGAGCGCGTCCGGCCGGGCGACAAGGGCCAGAAGGCGATCACCGAATACAAGGTGGTCGAGGCCGCCGGCAACGCGCTGTCCTGGCTGGCGCTGCGGCCGGTCACCGGGCGCACGCATCAGCTCCGCGTCCACTGCGCCCAGCTCGGCACCCCCATCGTCAGCGATGGCAAGTACGGCAACGAGGATTGCTTCCGCGACGGTCTGTCCAGCAAGCTGTACCTGCATGCGCGCAACATCGTCATTCCCCATCCGGTGCGCGGCACCGTCGACGTGACGGCGCCGCTGCCGCCACATATGCGCGAGACGTGGAAGCTGTTCGAATTCGATCCGAACATGCGCGAGGACGTCTTCGACGATGACTGACCCGCGGCTGATCATGTTCGACTGCGACGGCACGCTGGTCGACAGCCAGCATGTGATCTTCGCCGCCATGACCTACGCCTTCGAACGGCACGGCATGGCCTGCCCGGACATGGATTCGGTGCGCCGTGTTGTCGGGCTGGGCCTGGTCGAGGCCGTCGAAGTCCTGGTGCCGCACCTCGACCGGGACACCCACGTCGTCCTCGCCGGGTCCTACAGGGACGCCTTCGGCCATCTGCGCCAGGACCCGCTCCATACCGAGCCGCTGTTTCCCGGCGTCCGCGAGGCGCTTGAGGCGCTGGCCGGCGCCGGTTACCTGCTGGGCATCGCCACCGGCAAGTCCCGGCGCGGGCTCAACAGCACGCTCAACCTGCACGGCATGCGCGACCTGTTCGTCACCCTGCAGACGGCCGACGACGCACCCGGCAAGCCCCATCCCGGCATGCTGGAGAACGCCCTGCGCGCGACCGGCGCGCGCCGCGAGGACACGGTGATGATCGGCGACACCGTTTTCGACATCCACATGGCGCGCAACGCGGGTGTCCATCCGCTGGGCGTGTCCTGGGGCTATCATCCCGCCGGGGAGCTGGCCGACGCCGGCGCCCGGCACGTGCTCGAGGAGTATGCCGGCCTGTCGCCCTGGCTGGCCAGCCTCTGGGAGCCGGTTGCGTGAAGCGGTTCTACACGCAGGTCGCCGTCGTCCCGGATGGCGAGGGCTTCGCCGTGCGGCTGGACGCCAAGCCGATCCGCACCCCGGCCCGCGCGCCCCTGGTGCTGCCGACACGGGCGCTGGCCGAGCGCGTCGCCGCGGAGTGGGACGCGCAGCAGGACGAGGTGAGGCCCCAGACCATGGCGATGACCGGCATGGCCAACGCCACCATCGACCTGATGCCCACGCGCCGCGGCGAGATCGTCGCCGATGTGGCCGGCTACGCGGCGACCGACCTGCTGTGCTACCGGGCCGAGGCGCCCGCCGAACTGCGCGCCCGGCAGGACGCCGGCTGGCAGGCGTTGCTCGACTGGGCGGCGGCGCATCTGGGGCTGCGCTTGGTGGTCACCGCCGGGATCGTGCCGGTCGAGCAGGAGCCGGGGCTGGTCGAGGCGGCGCGGCTTCACCTCGACACCTATGACGACTTCACCATGGTGGGCGCCAGCAAGCTCACCCACGGCACCGGCTCGGTCGTGCTCGCCATGGCCGTCATCGCGGACCGGATCACCGCCGACGAGGCGTTCGCGCTGAGCCAGATCGACGAGCTCTGGCAGGAATCGCTGTGGGGCGCCGACGACGAGGCGGTGGCATTCCGCCGGGCGCTGCGCCAGGACCTGCTCGACGCGGCGGATTTCGCGCGGCTGGCACGCGGCTGACCGCCCGGGCGCCTTGAATATTTGCCCGGTCCGGCGCCCGCCAAACGGCCTATGCCGCAGGTGCGAGAGTCTGTTACAAAGCAGATTACCTTGCTGTAACGTCGCCACCGAATTGCCGGTCGCCGAACCGGTTTCTCCATAATCGACAATCAATCGTTGGGGGGATCCCGCCATGCAGGAAATCTTGCAGGAGTTGGAAAAGCGCCGCGCCCGCGCCCGTCTGGGCGGCGGCGAGGCGCGCATCGATGCGCAGCACGCGCGCGGCAAGCTGACCGCCCGCGAGCGCCTCGAGGTCCTGCTCGATCCAGGCTCGTTCGAGGAATACGACATGTTCGTCGAGCACCGGAATACCGATTTCGGCATGGCCGAGCAGAAGATCCCCGGCGACGGCGTCGTCACCGGCCACGGCACCATCAACGGCCGGCTGGTGTTCGTGTTCTCGCAGGATTTCACCGTGTTTGGCGGCGCGCTGTCGGAAACCTTCGCCGAGAAGATCTGCAAGGTGATGGACCGGGCCGCCAATGTCGGCGCGCCGGTCATCGGCATCAATGATTCGGGCGGCGCGCGCATCCAGGACGGCGTCGCCTCGCTGGCCGGCTATGCCGGCGTGTTCCAGCGCAACATCGAGCAGTCGGGCGTCATTCCGCAGCTGTCGCTGATCATGGGCCCGTGCGCGGGCGGCGCGGTCTATTCGCCGGCCATGACCGACTTCATCTTCATGGTGAAGGACACCTCCTACATGTTCGTCACCGGCCCCGAGGTGGTCAAGACCGTCACCCAGGAGACGGTGACCCAGGAGCAGCTCGGCGGCGCCATCACCCACACCACCAAGTCGTCGGTGGCCGACCTGGCGTTCGAGAACGACGTCGAGGCGCTGCTGCAGACGCGCCGGTTCTTCGACTTCCTGCCGCTGAACAACAAGGAAAAGCCGCCGCTGCGCGAGACCTTCGACCGCGCCGACCGGATCGAGACATCGCTGGACACGCTGATCCCCGACAATCCGAACAAGCCCTACGACATGCACGAGCTGATCTCCAAGGTCCTCGACGAAGGCGACTTCATGGAGGTGCAGCCCAAATTCGCCGGCAACATCCTCATCGGCTTCGGTCGCATCGAGGGCTCGACCGTCGGCATCGTCGCCAACCAGCCCATGGTGCTGGCCGGCTGCCTCGATATCGACAGCTCGCGCAAGGCGGCGCGCTTCGTGCGCTTTTGCGACGCCTTCAACATCCCGATCGTCACCTTCGTCGACGTGCCGGGCTTCCTGCCGGGCACGGCGCAGGAATATGGCGGCATCATCAAGCACGGCGCCAAGCTGCTGTTCGCCTTCGGCGAGGCGACGGTGCCCAAGGTCACCGTCATCACCCGCAAGGCCTATGGCGGCGCCTACGACGTCATGAGTTCCAAGCACCTGCGCGGCGACGTGAACTATGCCTGGCCCACCGCCGAGATCGCGGTGATGGGCGCCAAGGGCGCGGTCGAGATCATCTTCCGCAAGGACATCGGCGACCCGGAAAAGATCGCCGAGCACACCAGGAACTACGAGGCGCGCTTCGCCAATCCGTTCGTGGCGGCGAGCCGGGGTTTCATCGACGAGGTGATCTTGCCGCACTCCACCCGGCGCCGGATCGCCCACTCGCTGCGCATCCTGAAGAACAAGGATGTGCGCAATCCCTGGAAGAAACACGACAACCTGCCGCTCTAAGGCCAGGGGAGGAAGCCCATGCTGTTCGACAAGATCCTCATCGCCAACCGCGGCGAAATCGCCTGCCGCGTCATCAAGACCGCCCGTAAGCTGGGCATCGCCACGGTCGCCGTCTATTCCGACGCCGACCGCGACGCGCTGCACGTCCAGATGGCCGACGAGGCGATCCATATCGGTCCGCCGCCGGCCGCCCAGTCCTACCTGGTGATCGACAAGATCATGGACGCGGTCAGGCGCACCGGCGCCCAGGCGGTGCATCCGGGCTATGGCTTCCTGTCCGAGAACACCAGATTCGCCGAGGCGCTGAAGGCGGCGGGCGTCGCCTTCATCGGCCCGAACCCGCACGCCATCTTCGCCATGGGCGACAAGATCGAATCGAAGAAGCTGGCGATCGCCGCCGGCGTCAGCACCGTTCCGGGCTATATCGGCGTGATCAAGGACGAGGCGGAGGCCGCCAAAATCGCCGCCGAGATCGGCTATCCGGTCATGATCAAGGCGTCGGCCGGCGGCGGCGGCAAGGGCATGCGCATTGCCTTCAACGACGCCGAGGCGCGCGAGGGCTTCACCTCGGCCACCAACGAGGCGCGATCCAGCTTCGGCGACGATCGGGTGTTCGTCGAGAAATTCATCGAGGAGCCGCGCCATATCGAGATTCAGGTGCTGGGCGACAAGCACGGCAACGTGATCTATCTGGGCGAGCGCGAATGCTCGATCCAGCGTCGTCACCAGAAGGTGATCGAGGAGGCGCCGAGCCCGTTCCTGACGCCCGAGCTGCGCAAGGCCATGGGCGAGCAGGCCGTGGCGCTGTCCAGGGCGGTGAACTACGACAGCGCCGGCACCGTCGAGATGATCGTCGGCCAGGACGGCAGCTTCTTCTTCCTCGAGATGAACACCCGCCTGCAGGTCGAGCATCCGGTGACCGAGCTGGTGACCGGCGTCGACCTGGTCGAGCAGATGATCCGCTCGGCCGCCGGCCTGCCGCTCAACCTCACCCAGGACGATGTGAAACTCACCGGCTGGGCGGTGGAAAGCCGCCTCTATGCCGAGGACCCGCTGCGCAACTTCCTGCCCTCGATCGGCCGCATCACCCGCTATCAGCCGCCGGCCGAGACCGACGGCGTCCGGATCGACACCGGCATCTACGAGGGGTCGGAGATCAGCATGTTCTACGATCCGATGATCGCCAAGCTGTGCACCTATGCGCCGACCCGTGCCGAGGCCATCGAGCGCATGCGCGTGGCGCTCGACGAGTATTATCTGCGCGGCATCTCGCACAACATCTCGTTCCTGTCGGCGGTGATGGCCCATCCGCGCTTCAAGGAGGGCCGGCTGTCGACCAACTTCATCGCCCAGGAATATCCCGACGGCTTCCACGGCGCGCCGCTGACCCCCCATGCCCGCGACGGCCTGATCGGCGTGGCGACCGTGGTCCACGCGCTGTCGGCGGCCCGCGAGGCGACGATCTCCGGTCAGTTGCCGCACTGGGCGCCGGCCGAGGCGACGGACTGGGTGGTCGGCATCGAGGGCGAGACCCACGACGCGCGTATCGCCCCCGCCACCGCCGGTTGGGACGTGTTCCTCGACGGAAGGTTCGTCAACCTGCAGTCCAGCTGGAAACCCGGCCAGACGGTGTTCAAGGGCCTGCTGAACGGCGTGCCGTTCGGCGTCGAGGTGGACCGGCTGACCGACGGCTATTTCCTGACCCATGACGGCTCGTTCGTGAAGGTCACGGTACGCTCGCCGCTGGTGGCGAAATACGCCGCGCTGATGCCGGTGAAGGTGCCGCCGGACACCTCGAAATTCCTGCTCTGCCCGATGCCCGGCCTGATCGTGTCGATCGCCGTGGAGGAGGGCGAGGAAGTGTTCCCTGGCCAGACGCTGGCCGCCGTCGAGGCCATGAAGATGGAAAACATCCTGCGCGCCGAGAAGCAGGCCAGGGTGTCGAAGATCCATGCCAGGCCCGGCGACAGCATGGCCGTCGACCAGGTCATCATGGAATTCGAGTGAGGCCGTGAGCCGCACCGTCAAATCCCGTATCCGCGGGCGCGTCCAGAACGTCGGCTTCCGGATGTGGGTGCTGCGCGAGGCGACCAGGCGCGGCCTCAGGGGCTGGGTGCGCAACCGCGCCGACGGCAGCGTCGAGGCGCTGTTCTCCGGCGACAACGAGCAGGTCATCGAGATGATGATGGCCTGCTATCTGGGACCGCCCGGCTCGAAGGTCTCCGAGGTGATGTCCGATCCCAGCAAGGACGATCCCGGCCCCGGCTTCGAGATTCGCGAGACCGCCTGATCGCTCTCGCGATCACCTTGAGCGGCGGCATGAGCTGTGCCACCGTTCGCCCCGTCGATCTCATCACATTGTCAGGATGTCGGGCCCTCGGAATGACCGCGATCGGACCAAAGCAGCGCCGCACCCAGGCCGAACGGTCGGCCGCCTCGTCCGCGGCGATCCTGAGCGCCGCCGTGGAGCTGTTCTTCGAGGAAGGCACGCGCGCGTCCATGGTCGAGATCGGCCGCCGCTCGGGCTTCAGCCACGGGCTGGTGATGGCCAGGTTCGGGTCGAAGGACGGCCTGATCTCGGCCGTCACCGCCGAAATCCATCGCCGGTTCCGGACCGAGGTGGTCGAGCAGCTGGGCAACGCCAGGGGCTTCGATGCGCTGACCAGGTTCATCGACGCCTATTGCGCCTCGCTGATGGGCAACTCCCTCGGCACCAATGCGTTCTTCGTGCTGCTGGGCGAGGCGCTGGGGCCCAATCCGGTGATCCGCGAGACCTTTGTGGAGGTTGACCTGGTGTTCCGCGAAATCCTCGCCCGCATGATCGACGAGGCCAAGGCTGACGGCCATATCGGCGCCGGACTGCCGACGGCCTCGCTCGCGGTGCTGCTGGTAGGCATGCTGCGCGGCATCGGCATCCAGTCGCGCTTCAATCCGGGCGCCGTCGATATCGGGGCGGCGAGGGACACAGCCCAGGAGCTGTTGAAAGCCGCCTTTCGCCCCTGATCATCATCCAGTCGGCGCCCTCGGCAGGTCATATTGATTCCAGGCCCGCGACCTAAAAAACAGCGCCCTTGACTTTAGTATATGGCTGTATAGAAAATTGATCGAGAGACGGGGGTTTCCAGGACCAACGGGAATCTTGGTGCGGGCGATCACGCTCGCGGCCGAGGGGACCGTCAACGACGCAGGCCCGGACATCGAGGCGGAGGGCGATCCGCATCCCTGTCCGGCGGCGGCAATGATCGCGAGCAAGGCACATCAAAAATCCCAGGGGGGAACAATGAAACATTTTCCAGGCGCGCTTACCGTCGCGCTCCGCCGGCCGCTCATGTTCGGCGCACTGACGCTCGCCATCGCCGCGCCCGCCTGGGCGCAGAATCCGCCTCCCGCCGCGCCTGCGCGCACCGGCGGCATCGAGTCGGTCACCACCACGGCCCGCAAGCAGGAAGAGACCCTGATCGACGTGCCGGTCGCGGTCAGCGCGCTCACCGAGAGAGACCTCGACCGCTACAACGCGACGCGCATCACTGAAATCGCTGACCAGGTGCCGCAGCTGCAGATCACGCAGGGCACCTCGGGCAATGGTGGCGCGGTGATCCTGCGCGGCATCGCGTCGTCGTCGACCAACGCCGGCATCGAGACGGCGGTGAGCTTCAACGTCGACAGCGTGCAGATCTCGCGCGGCTGGATCGCGCGCGCGGCGTTCTTCGACCTGGAGCAGGTCGAAGTGCTGAAGGGCCCGCAGGCGCTGTTCTTCGGCAAGAACAGCCCGGCCGGCGTGATCTCGCTCCGCTCCAAGGGACCGGGCTCCGAGTGGGAAGGCTATGTCCAGGCAGGCTACGAATTCGAGGCCGAGGAGATCATGGTCGAGACCGCCTATGGCGGCCCGATCAACGACAAGTTCGGCATCCGCGCGGCGGTGCGCTTCTCGGACATGAAGGGTTATCTGCGCAACATTTCCACCCCGATCGCCAACCCGTTCGAACCGGCCTATCCGATCCCCGGCGCCAGCGACAAGAACCGGGTCACGCCGTCCGTCCAGAACCTGGTCGGTCGCATCACCATGCAGTTCGACCCGTCCGACCGGTTCACCGCCACCTTGCGGGTCCTGGGCTCGCTATACAAAGACGACGAGCAGACCGGCATCACCCAGGTGGCCGGTTGCGGTCCCGATGGCTCGACCACGCGCGGTTTCCGCGATCCCCTCGAGGATTGCAAGCCGGACCACATCCGCGTCTCCAGCCAGATGCCGACCTTCATCGCCTCGACCTATCCGCTGCAGGCGAAGGGCGCCGACGGCGAGTACTATACCCATCAGAAGAGCGCCCTGATTTCGCTCAACATGACCTACGACTTCGGCGACGTGAACATCAACTCGATCAGCGGCTACTACTATCTGAGCACCAAGGGCTGGGGCAACTATGGCTTCGACAGCTCGACCCACTTTCCGGGCCTCAACGGCGAGACCCAGTCGCAGTTCAGCGAGGAACTGCGCATAACCTCGACCTTCGACAGCCCGGTCAACTTCGTCATCGGCGGCTATTACGAGAACACCACCAGGCGTCCCTTCAATGTGGGCCGCGGCGGCCTCAACACGGCGCTGACCCTCGATCCGACGGTGCCGTTCTTCGTCGGCTACTGGCACGAGGACGTCAACAAGCGCGAGACCATGTCCGGCTTCGGCCAGATTCTGTGGGACATCGTCGAGGACCTGCAGTTTACCGCCGGCGTGCGCTATACCAACGAGCACATGTACGCGTTCCGCGAGAACCTCTACATCAACCCCGGCTCGCTGTTCCAGTTGCTGATGCTGCAGCCAGGCCAGAACATCCAGGGCACCACGGACACCTCCAACTGGTCGCCGGAAGCGACGCTCACCTGGCATCCCGCGCCCGATCACACCATCTACGCGGCCTACAAGACC
This sequence comes from Sphingomonadales bacterium, assembly GCA_022844405.1. Classification (GTDB taxonomy): domain Bacteria; phylum Pseudomonadota; class Alphaproteobacteria; order SMXS01; family SMXS01; genus RI-34. The sequence goes on from JALHLV010000011.1 coordinate 117,325, forward strand.
GGCTTCAAGTCGGGCGGCATCTCGCATGCCGGCCTGATCTTCAAGGCCGAAACCTACCAGAGCCTGTCGTTCGGCCCGGAAACCGCCAAGGGCGGCGAAATCGGCTACAAGGCGGCGCTGGCCGACGGCACCATCCGGCTCGACCTCAACGCCTACTACTACCTGTTCAAGGGCCTGCAGCGGTCGTCGCTCGACATCGTCACCACCTCCTTCGTCATCCGCAACGCGGCGTCCGCCGTGACCAAGGGCGTCGAGGCGGAGATCCAGTGGGTGCCGGACGATCACTGGAACATCCGCACCGCCCTCACCTACAACGTGGCGAAGTTCAGGGACTTCTCCACGGCTCCGTGCTTCAACGGCCAGCTTCCGGGCGAAGGCTGCCTACCGTCCGCTCCCGGCAAGCCGAACGTTCAGGACCTCAGCGGCGAAAACCTGGCCAACGCGCCGCGGTTCTCGGGCTTCTTCGGCGTCAGCTACGACACGCCGATCAGCAACGGCATCAATATCGGCCTGTCTGCGGACGTGAAGTACATCACTTGGTACTGGTCGCAGGACAACCAGGCGCCCGGCACCCGCCAGCCCGGCTATGCCAAGATCAACGCCGCGATCCGCTTCCACGATCCCGACGACACCTGGGAGTTCGCGCTGATCGGCAAGAACCTGACCAACGAGATCAAGGTGCTGACCTCGGGCGACAAGCCCGGCGGCAACCGCGGCGATCTCTCCGGCGTCGTCGAACGCGGCCGGGAACTCATGGTGCAGGGCACCTACCGCTTCTGAGACTCGCGGAAAGAGTGGGCAGGCCGGCGCAAGCTGGCCTGCCCGCTGCTTTTTTGGCGGCACTCATATCAATGCCATGGCTGCAATCTGCCAGTATACGATACGACGGCTTAGTTTGGCGGATCATTCAGAAGTCTGGCGACCTTGGCCCGCAATTTCGGAACGTCGTCGAGCACGATGCCCCAGACAATCCCATCCGCTGTACTCTCATAGTCGTGCACCAGCCTGTTGCGGAAAGCGACGATAACTGATCGTTCGGGGAAGTGCGCCGCATAGTCGGGAAACCGCTGCAGCAATTGTACGACAGCCTCGCCGACAATCATGAGTTGGCGTTCGACGGCCGACTTCATGTACGCGTCGGCGGCGTATTTCTCCAATGTGCAGCCCGCCGTGAATTCCTGCGTTTTGCCGCAGGCATCCATGATGTCCCAAAGATACGCGGTTACACTACGCCGCTTCTTCATAAATCAGTTCATTTGAAGACAGGATGGCGTCACGACGATAGGGGTTCCGGATCGCGTCCTCGACGACAAGGTCGATCTTGCGGGAAAACAAATCCTCGAGATCAGCCAGAAGACCGAAAAAATGGTCCTTGTATTCCACCGGAGGCAGGGGCTCGAATACAACCAGAAAATCCAGATCGCTGGTGTCCGGATTGAAATCGTCGCGGGCCGCCGAGCCAAACAGCGCGAGCTTGCGGACCTTGTGCTTGATGCACAAAGCGCGAATGTCATTCAGCCTGTGTGTAACCAACGGTATCATGGCGTCACTTATATCCCATCGATGCCAGCTTGAGAACGGAAGCTCTCCGTTGGTTGGCTGGCGACGCCAGGGAAACTGGTCTCGAACGCTGCCTTCAGCGCCACGTCGAGGTCGGTCATCGTCACCGGCAGGCCCAGGTCGACCAGCGACGTCACGCCGTGCCCGGCGATGCCGCACGGCACGATGCCCGAAAAATGCTCCAGCACCGGGTCGACGTTGATGGCGATGCCGTGGAAGGTGATCCAGTGGCGCACCCGCACGCCGATGGCGGCGATCTTGTCCTCGCGGCCGCCGCCCCGGTCTATCCAGATGCCGACCCGGCCCGCCCGCCGCTCGCCCTTGACGTTGAAGGCGGCGAGGGTGTCGATGACCCACTGCTCCAGGCCGGTTATGTAGCGCCGCAGGTCGCGGCCGCGCCGGTTCAGGTCCAGCATCACATAGGCCACGCGCTGGCCCGGGCCGTGATAGGTGTACTGGCCGCCGCGCCCCGTGTCGTAGACCGGGAACCGTCCGGGCGTCAGCAAGTCCCCGGCGCGGGCGCTGGTGCCGGCGCTGTAAAGCGGCGGGTGCTCGAGCAGCCAGACCGTCTCGGGCGCGCGACCGGCCCCGATATCCGCGACGCGCCGTTCCATGAAGGACAGCGCGTCGGGATAGGCGACGGGCGCGCCCGAAATGATCCAGTCCGGCATCCCCGTCAAACTAGGCCGGGAACGGCCGCGATCAATCGGCCTGGATGCGGGTGCCCCGGGCGACCAGCTGGTGGCGGGCGATCTTCCACTCGCCGTTCACCCGCTTCATGTCGCTTTCATAGGTCGCCCACAGCGTCAGCGTGGTGTCCGGCTTGTCCTTCAGATAGTGCAGCGCCTGCACGTCGGTGCGGCAATGGGCCGTGTCGCCGTTCACCGTCGCCAGCTGCGGGCCGAGCATGTGCTGGGTCGGTCCGTACTGCAGCAGCGCTTCCTTGACGTATGCGGTCCATGCATCGCCGCCATGATAAACATTCTGGCCGAAGCCCACGACTTCCACGTCGTCGGTGAAAACCGACCGGTAGAGCGCGAGGTCGCGGTTGTCGACGCCCTTGGTGTATTTCAGCATCACGTCCATCAACGCGATGCGATCGGCCACATATTGTAAGGATTCTGACATGCTGGCTCCCCTTTCTGCCGCTGGGTCTCTCCCGAAGAAGGACCGCCAGAATAGGCACGCGGTTTCGAGAGTGCCACAACAACGTCGGCCCGGGCCGCGGGCAATTAAATCAACAAGTTTTTCATGTATAATTTTGGGTTTTACATGTTCCCTTGAGATTTTTCCCGATACCCCTAATATACACTGTCAATTGGAAACCGGTGCGGTTGCCGGCAGCGGAACGGCCCCATGATCCCGATCATGATAGACCCGGAACGGGTGACCATCGTGGTGGCGGGAAACGGCCCTGCGGCCGAGCGCCGCGTGCGCCAGGCCCGCGAGGGCGGCGCCAGCGCGGTGGCGGTGTTCGCGCCCGGCGAGGCGGAACGGTTCGCGGCGTTGACCGGCGGCGTGGTCCATGACCGGCTGCCCGAGGTCGCTGACCTGGCGGGCGTCGATCTGCTCTACGTCGCCGGGCTCGACAACGACGCGTCGTTCGGCCTGGCGCTGATGGCGCGTGAGCACAACGTGCTGGTGAATGTGGAAGACGTGCGCGAACTGTGCGACTTCCACGTGCCCGGATCGGTCCGGCGCGGCGATCTGCTGATCGCCGTCGGCACCGGCGGGGCGAGCCCGGGCCTGGCGCGCAGCTTGCGCCGCCACCTGGAGGAAGAATTCGGGCCCGAATGGGCCGAGCGGCTTCAGGTGCTGTCGGCGCAGCGCCGGAAGTGGATCGAGGAAGGCGCCGATATGGCGACGGTCGCCGAGCGCACCGACGCCATGATCGAGAAGAGCGAGTGGTTGAAATGACGGCGGCGTTGCAAGTGAAGCAGGAAAACCGGCTGCCCGACGTGGCGTGGCTGAACGAACGCTATGGCCACCTGGACGGCAAGGACCTGCTCGAGGTCATGATCAGGGAGGTGTTCCCCGGCCGGATCGCGCTGGTGTCGTCCTTCGGCTCGGAATCCGCGGTGCTGATCGACATGGTCGCCCGGATCGACACGGCGACGCCGATCCTGTTCCTCAACACCGGCAAGCTGTTCGGCGAGACGCTGCGCTACCGCGACACGCTGCAGAGCCGTTTCGGCCTGACCGACATCCGCACCCTGAAGCCGGACGCCGAAGAGGTGAAGGCCGAGGACAGAAACGGCCTGCTGTGGACCCGCAACCTCGACGCCTGCTGCGACCTGCGCAAGACCCGCCCGCTCGACAAGGCGCTGGAAGGCTTCGACGCCTGGATCACCGGCCGCAAGCGGTTCCAGACCGGCACCCGCGCTAGCCTGCCGCTGATCGAGGAGAGCGAGGGCCGCATCAAGATCAACCCGCTGGCCAATTTCAGCCTGGAGGATCTCCAGCGCGTGGCCAACGAGAAGGACCTGCCGCGCCATCCGCTGGTCGAAGACGGCTATCTGTCGATCGGCTGCATGCCCTGCACCAAGCGGGTCGAGGCCGGCCAGGACTACCGCGCCGGCCGCTGGGCCGGCACCGACAAGACCGAGTGCGGCATCCACGTGGCCGAGAACATCTAGGCCGGTTTGCCTCATCGAAAACGCCCCTCACCCTAACCCTCTCCCAATGGGAGAGGGAACGCGGGAGCGTACTCCATCGAACCCTCTCCCCTTGGGAGAGGGCAGGGTGAGGGGCGTTTTATCCACCGCTCACGCCAATCGGATTCCCGGCCCGTTCTTTCCTTGCGGCCCGCATCCGATTTTGCTACTTCAGCGCCTCACTGCGGTCGTGGCGGAATTGGTAGACGCGCAGCGTTGAGGTCGCTGTGGGCGCAAGCTCGTGGAAGTTCGAGTCTTCTCGACCGCACCAGTTCAAGGACCTGCAGGTAACCGATATTGCCTGCAGGTCTTTTTTCTTCCGCGAACCTGTTCTGACAGGGGGTGCCGATGCAGAGCGAAGAGACGGAACTGGAAGGCCGCCCCGTCGCCGAGGCGCCTGAAAGCTCGCCCTACCGGGTCTCCGAGGAGGAGGTCGCGCAGGTCGCCGAGGCGCTCAGGAACGACGACGGCGCCTTCATTCACGCCCTGCTCGACAAGTACCACGCCGCCGACCAGGCCGACCTCATCGAGCAACTGTCGTCGAAGAACCGGCGGCGGCTGATCGAGATCGCCCGCGACTGGATCGAGCCCGAGGCGCTGACCGAACTGGAAGAGACGGTCCGCGACGAGATCCTCGACCTGCTCGGGCCGCGCGAGGTCGCCGCCGCCATGAGCGAGCTGGAGGCGGACGACGCGGCCTACCTGATCCAGGACCTGGACGACGCCGACCGGCGCGAAGTGCTCGACGCCATGCCGGTCGAGGAGCGCGCCGACGTCGAGGCGGCGCTGGCCTATCCGGACGAGTCCGCGGGCCGGCTGATGCAGCGCGACTTCATCGCGGTGCCGGCCTACTGGACCGTCGGCCAGACCATCGACTACATGCGCGACAGCGAGGACCTGCCCGAGGATTTCTACGAAATCTTCGTCGTCGACGCCAAGATGAAGCCGATCGGCTCGCTCGCCCTCAACCGCCTGCTGCGCGCCAAGCGCCCGGTGAAGGTCGAGGAGATCATGGAGGACGAGCCGGTCCTCATCAACGCCATGACCGACCAGGAGGAAGTGGCGTTCCTGTTCAAGCAGTACGACCTGATCTCGGCCCTGGTCGTCAACGACGACAACCGGCTGCTCGGCGTCATCATGGTCGACGACATCGTCGACGTCATCCACGACGAGGCCCAGGAGGACATTCTGCTGCTGTCGGGCGTGTCCGACGCCTCGGTGCACGAGTCGGTCCTGTGGACGGTGCGCACGCGCCTGCCATGGCTGTTCGTCAACCTGCTGACGGCGATCCTGGCCGCCTCGGTGATCAACCAGTTCGACGCCACCATCGAGCAGATGGTGGCACTTGCCGTGCTGATGCCCATCGTCGCCAGTATGGGCGGCAACGCCGGCACCCAGGCGCTGGCCGTGGCGGTCCGCGCGCTGGGCATGAAGGAGCTGACATCGGCCAACGCCATGCGGACGGTGATCCGCGAGGCGTCGGTCGGCCTGCTCAACGGCTTGGCCATGGCGCTGCTGATCGGCCTGCTGGTGGGCTTCTATTTCGGCAACTGGATGCTCGGCGGCGTGATCGCCAGCGCCATGATCATCAACCTGGTGGTCGCGGCCTTCGCCGGCGTGCTCATTCCGCTGGGCCTGTCGCGCGCTGGCGTCGATCCGGCGGTCGCCTCCAGCGTGTTCGTGACCACGGTCACGGACGTCGTCGGCTTCTTCGCCTTCCTCGGTCTCGCCGCGCTGATCCTGCTGTGATTTTGCCGCGCGTCGGCCCATGTGCCTCCATTCCGGGTTGACTCCGGGCCCCCGGTCAAAACAAAAAGACGTCCATCACGCCGCCTTCCCGGCGCTCCGCAACGAAGGAAACGCCATGTCCGACACTTCGATCGTCATCACCGGCATCGGCCGCACGCCCATGGCCACGTTCCAGGGCGAGCTGGCGTCCCTGACCGCGCCCCAGCTCGGCGCCGTCGCCATCGCCAGGGCCGTCGCCGAGACCGGCATTCCGGTCGCCGACTATGACGAGACCATCATGGGTTGCGTGCTGCCGGCCGGCCTGGGCCAGGCGCCGGCCCGCCAGGCCAGCCTGGGCGCGGGCATCCCCGACAGCGTCGGCGCCACCACGGTCAACAAGATGTGCGGCTCGGGCATGAAGGCGATCATGCAGGGCGCCGACATGATCATGGCCGGCGCCGCCGACATCGTCATCGCCGGCGGCCTGGAGAGCATGACCAACGCGCCCTACCTGCTGCCCAAGGTCCGCCAGGGCCTGCGCATGGGCCATGGCGAGGTCAAGGACCACATGTTCACCGATGGCCTGGAGGATTTCCGCCACGGCCGCCTGATGGGCACCTATGCCGAGGCGACCGCCCAGCGCTACCAGTTCACCCGCGAGGCGCAGGACGCCTTCGCGGTCGCCTCGCTCAACCGCGCCCAGACCGCCAACGTCGACGGCACCTTCGGGCGCGAGATCGCGGCGGTGACGGTCAAGACCCGCAAGGGCGAGGCGGTGATCGATTCCGACGAGCAGCCGCGCACCGCCGACCACTCGAAGATCCCGAACCTGAAGCCGGCCTTCGCCAGGGACGGCACGGTGACGCCGGCCAATTCCAGCTCGATCTCCGACGGCGCCGCCGCCGTGGTGCTGATGACCCGCGGCAACGCCGACAAACGGGGCGTCAAGCCGCTCGCGCGCATCATCGGCCAGGCGACCTTCGCACAGGAGCCGGAATGGTTCACCACGGCGCCGGTCGGCGCGGTGAAGAAGGTGCTGGACCGCGTCGGCTGGAAAATGTCGGACGTGGACCTGTTCGAGATCAACGAGGCCTTCGCCGTGGTGCCGATGGCGGTGATGCGCGACCTTGGCGTCGGCCACGACATCATGAACATCCATGGCGGCGCCTGCGCGCTGGGCCATCCGGTCGGCGCCTCGGGCGCGCGGATCATCGTCACCCTGATCAACGCGCTGGAGAAGCACGGTCTCAAGCGCGGCGTCGCCGGCATCTGCCTGGGCGGCGGCGAGGCCACGGCGCTGGCCATCGAGCTGGTCTGATGGCCAGCGTTCACCTGCTGCGTCCGGCGGTCGGGGTCACCGACCTCGACAATCTGCGGCAGGTGATGCTGGCACGCGGCGATGGGCGCTGCATCCATACGCGCAACATCCCCAAGCGCGCCGACGAGCTGCTTGCCGGCGGCTCGGTCTACTGGATCATCACCCGCAAGATCCTGGCGCGGCAGCTGCTGACGTCCATCGAGCGCCTCGAGGACGACAACGGCCGCGCCTACTGCCGCATCTACCTGGATGGCACGGTGGTGCCGGTCCATCCCTGGCCCCGCCGCCCGCACCAGGGCTGGCGCTACCTGAAGCCCGAGGACGCCCCGCCCGACCTGCGCGAAGGCGACACCGGCGACATGCCGCCGGAAATGATCGCGGAGTTGCGGGAACTGGGGCTGCTGTAAAGACCCATCCCAATTGTTGTCATCCCGGCGAAAGCCAGGACCCAGTCCCTGTGCAAGCAAAAAACTATCCGTGTCCCTGAGCTTGTCGAAGGGCGTTGCACCAAGGCTGATGCAGGGCCCTTCGACAAGCTCAGGGACACGGTAAAGGTTGGAGACTTGCATCGCTGGGTCCCGGCTTTCGTGCCGGGATGACAATCAGTTTTGGATCGCCCAGTTGTCGATCAGCCGCGTCGTCCCCAACCTTGCCGCGCCGAACACCCTTGCAGGCTTGCCGGGCTCGGTGACCAGTTCCAGCGACGACGGGTCGCGCACCTCGACATAGTCGACGCTGTCGAATCCGGCCTCGACGATGTCCGCGCGCGCTTTCGCCGACGCCTCGGACGGGTCGCGGCCGGCCTTCACCGCGTCCCGAACCGCCTTCAGCGCCGTGGGCAGCGCCACGGCCGCCCTGCGCTGCTCCGGGTTCAGGTAGCGGTTGCGCGACGACAGGGCGAGACCGTCGGCCTCGCGCTCGATGGGTCCGCCCATGATCCGCACCGGGATGTTCAGGTCGGCGGTGAAGCGGCGGATGATTTGAAGCTGCTGGTAGTCCTTCTCGCCGAAGATCGCCACGTCGGGCAGCGCCGAGGTCAGCAGCTTGACCACCACCAGCGCCATGCCGTCGAAATGGCCGGGACGGTGGGCGCCGCACAGCACGTCGCCGAGCCGCTCGATATGAACCCTGGTGGAAAAGCCCTCCGGATACATCTCGCGGACCGTCGGCACGAAGGCGGCGTCGACGCGGGCGGTGGCCAGCTTCGCCACGTCCTCGGCCTCGGTGCGCGGATAGCGCTCGTAGTCCTCGCCGGGGCCGAACTGGGCCGGGTTGACGAAGATGCTGGCGATCACCCGCCCGGCCTGGCGCTTCGCCAGCCGCATCAGCGACAGATGCCCTTCGTGCAGCGCGCCCATGGTCGGGACGAGGGCGACGGTTTCGCCAGCTTTTCGCCACGCCGCCACTTGTCCGCGCAGGTCGGCGACGCCACGTAGAATGACGGGTTCATTCGGCATGGCGGCACGATACTGAAGCATGGCAGGCAAGACACCTAAAATTCTGGGCGCCGCGGGCGAGGTGGACGCTTTCCTGCGCAAGCTCGCGCTCACACCGGTGCCGGCCGCCGCCGGGCGCGGGCGGCTGATCTTCGCGCTCGACGCGACCCTCAGCCGCCAGCCGACCTGGGACCGGGCCTGCCACATCCAGGCCGACATGTTCCGCGAGGCAGAGGCGGTCGGCGGCCTCGACATCAAGCTGGTGTTCTTCCGCGGCTACCGCGAGTGCAAGGCCAGCCCCTGGTATGGCCGCTCCGGGCCGCTGACCCGGGCGATGACGTCGATTTCCTGCCAGGGCGGCTACACCCAGGTCGAACGGGTGCTGAGGCGCGCCGTCAAGGAGGCGCGGGAGGGCAAGGTCAACGCCCTGGTCTATGTGGGCGACAGTTGCGAGGAGGAGATCGACGCCGTCTGCGCGGTGGCGGGCGAATTGGGCCTGGCCGGCGTGCCGTCCTTCATGTTCCAGGAAGGCGGCGACCCCTATGCCGAATCCGTGTTCCGCGAGGTGGCCCGGCTGTCGGGCGGGGCGTGGTGCCGGTTCGACGAAGGCAGCGCCGGCCAGCTCCGCGACCTGCTGGGCGCGGTGGCCGTGTTCGCCGCCGGCGGGCGTAGGGCGCTGGCCGATCATGGCGCCCGCAAGGGCGGCCACGCGCTGCGGCTGGCGCGGCTGCTGCCGGGCGCCTGATGCGCTGGCCGCCGCCATCTTCTATGGCTTGCGCCGCCAAGCTGGGCCATGATGACCACCGGATCGATGACGTAGGGTAAGTTGGTGACTTGGCTGTTTCTTGGGGCGATCCTCCTCGTCCTCCTCGTGCTGCTGACGAACTGGGCCGCCAAGTCCGATCGCGCCACGGTGCGGCGCGTCGTGCGCTATTTCGCGGCGTTTCTCGTGGCGGCGCTGGCGATCCTCCTGTTCGTGCGCGGGCAGGCGGGACTGGCGCTCGCGCTTGTGGCGGGCGCTGCGGCGCTGGCGTCGCGCCGGCGGCTGACCATGCTCGGCGGCGGGCGCAAGTCCGCCAAGCAGCAGTCCGAGGTGGACACGCCGTATCTTCGCGTCACCCTGAACCACGATTCCGGCGACATGGACGGCGTCGTCCTGGCGGGCCGCTTCGCCGGCCAGCGCCTCGGCGAGCTGAGCCGCGACGAGCTGAGCGCGCTGTATGACGAGCTGAGCCGGGACGATCCCGAAGGCGCCCGGCTGCTCGACGCCTACCTGGCGCGCGCCTATCCCGGCGACTGGGAGGAGGAAACGGCCGCGGGGCCGGCGCCCGGCGGACCCATGACCCGCGAGGAGGCGTTCGAGATCCTGGGGCTTGCGCCGGGCGCGACGGCCGCCGACATCAAGGAGGCCCATCACCGGCTGATGAAGAAATTCCATCCCGACCAGGGTGGCACCAACTACTTCGCCGCCCGGATCAACCAGGCCAAGGACCTGCTGCTGAAAACCTGACGCGCCCGACGGACCGGCCCGGTGTGCGCCGCAACACACTTTCGCCAAGGTTGCCGCATATACAGCCCGGCCGGTTCCGGCATAGACTTACCACCCAAAAATCCCTTCCAACTGACCCCGAGATCATGACCAGACCCGTTCGTAAAGCCGTATTCCCCGTCGGCGGCATGGGGACGCGATTCCTGCCCGCCACCAAGGCCATGCCCAAGGAAATGCTCCCCGTCGTCGACAAGCCGCTGATCCAGTATGCGGTCGAGGAGGCGCAGGCCGCCGGCATCGAGGAATTCATCTTCGTCACCGGTCGCGGCAAGTCGGCGATCGAGAATCACTTTGACCGCTCCACCGAGCTCGAGGCGCTGCTCGCCGAGAAGGCCAAGGGCGACACGCTCAAGGAGCTGCTCGGCTCCAATCCGGCTCCCGGCCAGGTCTCCTACACCCGCCAGATGGATCCGCTCGGCCTCGGCCATGCGGTGTGGTGCGCGCGCTATCTGGTGGGCGACGAGCCGTTCGCCGTGCTGCTGGCCGACGACCTGATCAAGGCCGACACCTCCTGCCTGAAGCAGATGGTCGATGCCCATGCCGAGGTCGGCGGCAACATGATCGCGCTGATGGACGTGCCGCACGACCACACCTCGCGCTACGGCATTATCGCCCCGGGCGCGGTGACCGGGCGGCTGACCGAGGTGACCGGGCTGGTCGAGAAGCCCAGACCCGCCGATGCGCCGTCCAACCAGGCGGTCGTCGGCCGCTACATCCTGCAGCCCGAGGTGTTCGGGCATCTCGCCGGCCAGCAGAAGGGCGCCGGCGGCGAAATCCAGCTGACCGACGCGCTCGCCAGGATGATCGGCGGCGCGCCGTTCCACGGCTACCGGTTCGAGGGCACCCGCTTCGACTGCGGCGACAAGGTCGGCTTCTTCGAGGCCAATCTGGCGTTCGCGCTCGAGCGGCCGGAGCTGCGCGACGGCGTCATCGCCTTCATCAAGAAATTGGGCCTCTAACACACGGACAGGTGAATGCGCATCACGATGATCGGAAGCGGGTATGTGGGCCTCGTTTCCGGAGCATGCTTCTCGGAATTCGGCCACGACGTGGTCTGCGTCGACAAGGATCCCGCCAAGATCGGCGCGCTGCGCGGCGGCGCGATCCCGATCTACGAGCCGGGCCTCGATGACCTGGTCGCCCGCAACATGGCGGCGGGGCGGCTGACCTTCACCACCGACCTTGCCGCGGCCGTTCCCGGCTCCGAGGCCGTGTTTATCGCCGTCGGCACGCCGTCGCGGCGCGGCGACGGCCATGCCGATCTGACCTATGTGTTCGCCGCCGCGAGCGAGGTCGCCGACGCGCTCGACGGCTATGCGCTCATCGTCACCAAGTCGACGGTGCCCGTGGGCACCGGCGCGCGGGTGCGGCAGGTGGTGGGCGACCGGCTCAGGGAGATCGGCTCGGCCGCCACGTTCGATGTGGCGTCCAACCCCGAGTTCTTGCGCGAAGGCTCGGCGATCGACGACTTCATGCGCCCGAACCGGGTCGTCTGCGGCGTCGAGAACGCGCAGGCACGCGCGGTGATACAGCGCCTCTACCGGCCGCTGTCGCTGCGCGAGACGCCCATGCTGTTCACCTCGGTCGAGACCGCCGAGCTGATCAAATACGCGGCCAACGCCTTCCTCGCCACCAAGATCACCTTCATCAACGAGATGGCGGACCTGTGCGAGCAGGTCGGCGCCGACGTGCAGGATCTGGCGCGCGGCATCGGCCTCGACCAGCGGATCGGCGCCAAGTTCCTGCATCCGGGGCCGGGCTATGGCGGCAGCTGCTTTCCCAAGGACACGCGCGCGCTGCTGGCCACGGCCGAGGAGGCCGACGTGCCGCTCGGCATCGTCAGCGCCGCGGTCGCCGCCAACGACCGGCGCAAGCAGGCGATGGCCGACCGCATCGTCGCCGCCTGCGGCGGTTCGGTCGAAGGCAAGTCGGTCGCGGTGCTCGGCCTGACCTTCAAGCCCAACACCGACGACATGCGCGACAGTCCCAGCCTCGACATCGTGCCCGCGCTGCAGCGGGCCGGCGCCAGCGTGCGGGCCTACGATCCGGAAGGCATGAGGGAGGCGGCCAGGCTGCTGCCGGGCGTCGCGTTCTGCGCCGACGCCTACGACGCCATGGACGGCGCCGACGCGGTGGTGATCGTCACCGAATGGAACCAGTTCCGGGCGCTCGACCTCGCCCGCGCCCGCGCGCTGATGAAACAGCCGGTGCTGGTCGACCTGCGCAACATCTACCGGCCCGAGGAACTGGACGGGTCCGGGTTCACCTATCACTCCATCGGCCGGGGAGCCGCGAGATGACCGCCCATACCTTCGATCCCACCGTCCTGCGCGAATACGACATCCGCGGCATCGTCGGCAAGACGCTGTCGGAGGCCGATGCCTATGCTGTCGGCCGCGGCTTCGGCACGCTCGTCCGGCGCAACGGCGGCAAGACGGTCTGCACCGGCTATGACGGCCGCGTCAGCTCGCCCGCGCTGGAAGCGGCGCTGGTCGAGGGCCTGAAGGCGTGCGGCCTGCGGGTCAAGCGCATCGGCCTCGGCCCCACGCCCATGCTATATTTCTCGGTCTACCACCACGACGCCGACGGCGGCGTGATGCTGACCGGCTCGCACAACCCGCCGGACTACAACGGCTTCAAGATGATGATCGGCAAGAAGCCGTTCTTCGGCGAGCAGATCCTGGGCCTGGGCCGCGTCGCCGCCGCAGGCGACTACGAATCTGGCGCCGGCAGCGCCGAGGACGCGCCGGTGTTCGACGCCTATATCGACCGGCTGCTGAAGGACTGGACCGGCGGCACGCTCAACGCCGCCTGGGACACCGGCAACGGCGCCGCCGGCCCGGTGGTCGAGGCGCTCACCAAACGGATCGGCGGCCGCCAGGTGGTGATCAACGCCGAGGTGGACGGCACCTTTCCGAACCACCACCCCGACCCGACCGATCCCGAAACCCTGCACCAGCTCCGCGCCGCCACGCTCGACAACGGGCTCGACCTGGGCCTCGGCTTCGACGGCGACGGCGACCGCATCGGCGCGCTCGACGGCAAGGGCAACATCATCTGGGGCGACCAGCTTCTCGCGCTGCTCGCCCGCGACGTGCTGCGCGACGTGCCCGGCGCCACCATCGTCGCCGACGTGAAGTCCAGCCAGGTGCTGTTCGACGACGTCGCCGCCCATGGCGGCAAGCCGCTGATGTGGCGCACCGGCCATTCGCTGATCAAGCAGAAGATGGCCGAGACCGGCGCGCCGCTGGCCGGCGAGATGAGCGGCCACATCTTCTTCGCCCACAAATGGTACGGCTTCGACGACGCCATCTACGCCGCCGTCCGGCTGCTCGGCGCCATCGCCAGCTCGGGCAAGAGCCTGGATGAACTCCGTGCCAGCCTGCCCAGCATGATGAACACGCCCGAGCTGCGCTTTGCGTGCCCCGAGGACCGCAAATTCGCCGTCCCCGGCGAGATCCGCGCCCGGCTCGCCGGCTCCGGCGACGACGTCAACGACATCGACGGCGTCCGGGTCACCAATGGCGACGGCTGGTGGCTGCTGCGCGCGTCCAACACCCAGGACGTGCTGGTGGCGCGCTGCGAATCCGGCACCGAGGCCGGACTCGGGCGGCTGAAGGAGCAACTGGTGGCGCAGCTCCGGCAAAGCGGCATCCAGCCGCCGGAGTCACTTTAGGCTCCAGGGTGCCGAGGCGGCGCCGGACTTTTCGCCGGCATCCAGGGCATTGGTGCGAAACGGTTTTACAACTGCGCCGCAACATTATTTGTTGCAGTGCACAAAAATTCCTTGACGCTCCATCTGGCCATTCCCATACTCTGGTTACGTTGCGCTGCGATAGTCCGCTCCCAGCCCGACCCTCCCGGCGGCGCCGCGTGTGACTTGTGACGAAATGAGGAAGCAAATGGCCACGACCCGCATCACCAGACCCAGGACCGCGGCAAAGCCGAAAGCGGTTCCCCCCACCGCGCCGGCCGCCGCCGCGCCGGCCCTCAAGGCCGCAAAGCCCCGGGCAAAGGCGGTCAAACCGGTCCCGGCGGAGCCGGTAACCCCTGTCGCGGCCGTTCCGGCGGCCATCGAGGCGGCTCCCCCGGCCGTCGAGGCGACCGCCGATTTGATCGAGACCACTGTGGCTGAAACGCTTCCCCTCGTGGAAGCCGCCGTCGAGCCGGTCGCCGACGTCGCCGAAAAGACGGCCTCGGCCGTCAAGGAAACGGCTGCCAAGGCGGTCAAGGCCGCCGAAACCGGCCTGAAGTCGGTCGAGAAAGCGGCGATCGCCGGCAAGAAGACCGCCGAAAAGGCCGTCAAGGCCGGCACCGAGAAGATCACCAGGACCTTCGAGCACGCGCTCTCAACCAGCAAAGAGAAATACGAGACAGTCATGCAGAGCTTCAGCGACATCTCCGCCGTCGGGCGGGACAACATGGACGCCGTCGTCAGCGCCGGCACCGTCTTCGCCAAGGGCATCGAGGCGGTCAACGCCGAGATCGCCGCGATTTCCAAGCGCAACCTGGAAGACAGCATCGCCGCCGTGAAGGCGCTGGCCGCCGCCAAGAGCGCCAAGGAATATTTCGAACTCCAGTCCGATCTGATGAAGACGTCGTGGGACCACATGGTCTCGGACACCACCAAGATCGGCGAGATGCTGGGCGAGTATTCCAAGGACGCCATGGCCCCGATCCAGAGCCGGATGACGGCGGCGATGGAAAAGCTCTCGAAGCCGCTCGCTCTCTAGAGCGCGGAGCCAGGAGATGGAAAAAGGCCCGGTACAGCGAATGTACCGGGCCTTTTTGTTTGGAGGAACGCCTGGCGGCCCGCAAATAAAATCGCCTTTGAAACCGACCGTAATTCCCTATTTAATAGGCCCGTCGACCGCTGCGCCCAGCAGCCCCAACACCGGCGCGGCGGCACCATGAGCGGATACGGTCTGTATGAGCAACGAGAACGAAGGCGGGAACGGGGGCACCGGCACGGGCGTGGTCACCAAGACCAAACCCAAGACCAAGAAGCCGTCCCTCTACAAGGTCCTGCTGCTGAACGACGACTACACCCCGATGGAATTCGTCGTCCATGTGCTGGAACGCTTTTTCAATAAGAACCGCGAAGAAGCGACCCATATCATGTTGATGGTCCATCAGAAGGGCATCGGTGTCTGCGGCGTCTACACGTTCGAAGTTGCGGAAACCAAGGTGACTCAGGTCATCGACTACGCGCGGCGGCACGAACATCCGCTGCAGTGCACTCTCGAAAAAGAGTAGAAAGAGGAACAGACCGTGCCAGCCATTTCGCAGAATCTGGAAAAGACGCTCCACGGTGCTCTGGCGCTCGCCAACGAGCATCACCACGAATACGCGACCCTCGAGCACCTTCTGTTCAAGCTGACCGAAGACCCCGACGCCATCGCCGTGATGCGCGCCTGCAGCGTCGACCTCGACA
This sequence comes from Sphingomonadales bacterium, assembly GCA_022844405.1. Lineage (GTDB taxonomy): Bacteria > Pseudomonadota > Alphaproteobacteria > SMXS01 > SMXS01 > RI-34. The sequence goes on from JALHLV010000011.1 coordinate 133,004, forward strand.
AGCTGCGCCAGACCATCCTCGACTATTTCGAGCGCGAGCTCGCCGGCATCCGCGTCTCCGACAAGACCGACGCCAAGCCGACCGCCGGTTTCCAGCGCGCCATCCAGCGCGCCATCATCCATGTGCAGAGTTCGGGCCGTGAGGAAGTGACCGGCGCCAACGTGCTGGTCGCGATCTATTCCGAACGCGAGTCGCACGCCGCGTTCTTCCTGCAGGAGCAGGACATGACCCGGCTCGACGCGGTGAACTACATCTCGCACGGCATCGCCAAGGCCGCCGCGCGCACCGAGACGCGCACCCCGCGCGGCGCCGAGGAAGAGGCCGAGGCCCCGACCGCCAAGGGCGGCGAGGCGCTGTCGACCTATTGCGTCAACCTCAACAAGAAGGCCCGCGACGGCAAGATCGACCCGCTGATCGGCCGCCACGCCGAGGTCGAGCGCGTCATCCAGATCCTCTGCCGCCGGCAGAAGAACAACCCGCTGCTGGTCGGCGATCCGGGCGTCGGCAAGACCGCCATCGCCGAGGGCCTGGCGCGCCAGATCATCCGCCACGAGGTGCCGGAAATCCTGCGCGGCGCCACCATCTTCGCCCTCGACATGGGCGCGCTGCTGGCCGGCACCCGCTATCGCGGCGATTTCGAGGAGCGGCTGAAGGCCGTGGTGAAGGAGATCGAGGAGCACGACAACGCGATCCTGTTCATCGACGAGATCCATACGGTGATCGGCGCCGGCGCCACCAGCGGCGGCGCCATGGACGCGTCCAACCTGCTCAAGCCGGCGCTCCAGTCGGGTGGCCTGCGCTGCATCGGCTCGACCACCTACAAGGAGTTCCGCTCGTATTTCGAGAAGGACCGCGCGCTGCTGCGCCGGTTCCAGAAGATCGACGTCAACGAGCCCTCGGTCGAGGACGCGATCAAGATCATGAAGGGCCTCAAGCCCTATTTCGAGGAGCACCACAAGGTCCGCTACACCAACGACGCCATCAAGACCGCGGTCGAGCTGGCGGCCAAGTACATCAACGACCGCAAGCTGCCCGACAAGGCCATCGACGTCATCGACGAGGTGGGCGCGGCGCAGATGCTGGTGCCGGAAAGCCGCCGCCGCAAGACCATCGGCGTGCGCGAGGTCGAGGAGATCGTGGCCAAGATCGCCCGCATTCCCCCGAAATCCGTGTCGCGCGACGACCGGACGGCGCTGGCAAGCCTGGACGGCGATCTCAAGCGCGTCGTCTACGGCCAGGACAAGGCCATCGAAGCGCTGTCGTCGGCCATCAAGCTGGCCCGCGCCGGCCTGCGCGAGGCCGAGAAGCCGATCGGCTCCTACCTGTTCTCGGGCCCGACCGGCGTCGGCAAGACCGAAGTGGCGCGCCAGCTCGCGACCATCATGGGCATCGAGCTGATCCGCTTCGACATGTCCGAATACATGGAGCGGCATTCCGTCTCGCGGCTGATCGGCGCGCCGCCGGGCTATGTCGGCTTCGACCAGGGCGGCCTGCTGACCGACGCGGTCGACCAGCATCCGCACTGCGTGCTGCTGCTCGACGAGATCGAGAAGGCCCATCCGGACGTGTTCAACGTGCTCTTGCAGATCATGGACCACGGCAAGCTGACCGACCATTCCGGCAAGTCGGTCGACTTCCGCAACGCCATCCTGATCATGACGACGAACGCCGGCGCGGCCGAGCTCAGCCAGTCCTCCATCGGCTTCGGCCGCGGCACCAAGGACGACGCCGACGACGAGGCGATCAAGAAGATGTTCACGCCCGAGTTCCGCAACCGGCTCGACGCGACCATCGGCTTCGGCCATCTCAGCACCGAGATCGTCAGCCGCGTGGTGGAGAAGTTCATCATGCAGCTGGAGGCCCAGCTCAGCGACCGTCACGTGACGTTCGAGCTGACCCAGGAAGCCATCGACTGGCTGGTCACCAAGGGCTACGACCGCCTGTACGGCGCGCGCCCCATGGGCCGGACCATCCAGGAATACATCAAGAAGCCGCTCGCCGACGAATTGCTGTTCGGCAAGCTGGCCAAGGGCGGCCATATCAAGCTGAAGGTCAAGGACGACGCGCTCCACTTCGACATCACCCCGCTGGTCGTCCCCCCGCGCACCTCCGCCAGCAAGGAACGCGACGAGCCGGTACTGGCCGATTGAGGCTTTCGGTTATGGGTTAACGGAAGGGCCGGTGGAGACACCGGCCCTTTTCGTTGTGGGGACTGACCGTTAGGGTTAATGCGGGGACATGGTTAATGCGGGGACATAATACCTATTTCGTCATAAGGGTTAATGCGGGGACATAATACCTATTTCGTCATACGGCTCAGGCCAGAGCAGGTTTGAAATATGTATTATGTCCCACTAGTGTCCGGTTAATTGTTGAACAAATTCAATTGGCTATCGGCATCGTGGCTTTGCTTTGGCGTTTGGTTTGAGCTAAGCAGCTGATCCATTGGGATTTTCTCGAATGCGGTGACGCTGACCAATTGGAGGATTGTGTAGAGGCTGGCTGGCAGTGCGAGGCGTTTCTTGACGATGGCAAC
>JALHLV010000012.1 GCA_022844405.1 Sphingomonadales bacterium
GTACAGTCTGTCGGCATCGGGGAAGTCCTCTGCAAGCGGGTAAGTGTTTGTTGCAGAATAACTTTCGCCGATTCAGAGCCCCGATGCACCTACTTTCCGTGAGAAATCCGGGCTAACCCGCCAGGGCCTGGTCCAGATCGGCGATGATGTCGTCGATGTGCTCGATGCCGATCGACAGGCGCACATAGCCGGCGGTGACGCCGGTGGCCAGCTGGTCCTCGGACGACAGCTGGCTGTGCGTGGTGCTGGCGGGATGGATGGCGAGGCTGCGCGCATCGCCGATATTGGCCACGTGATAGAGCAGCTTGAGGGCGTCGATGAACCGGCGCCCCGCCTCCATGCCGCCCTTCAACTCGAATCCGACCAGGCCGCCATAGCCGCCCTTCAGATAGGTGTCGGCGCGCCGGCGCGCCTCGCCCGACTGCTCGCCGGGATAGATCACCGTTGTCACCTTCGGATGCTGCGCCAGCCAGCCGGCGACCTTGGCGGCGTTGGCGCAGTGCCGCTCCATGCGCAGCGGCAGGGTTTCCAGCCCCTGGATGATGTAGAACGCGTTGGTCGGGCTGAGCGCCGGACCAAGGTCGCGCAGCATCACCGTGCGGGCACGCAGGATGTAGGCGATGGGGCCGAGCGGCTTGACCGCCTGCGTCCAGACCGCGCCGTGATAGGACGGATCGGGCGCGTTGAGGTTGGGCTGCCGCGCCGGATGGGCCTCCCAGTCGAAGTTTCCCCCGTCGACGATCATGCCGCCGATGGAGGTGCCGTGACCGCCGATGTACTTGGTGAGCGAATAGACGATGATCGCCGCGCCGTGATCGAACGGCCGGCACAACAGCGGCGACGCGGTGTTGTCCATCACCAGCGGGATGCCGTAATCACGGCCGATGGCCGCCACCTCGGCGATGGGGAACACCTGCAGCTTCGGGTTGGGCAGCGTCTCGGCGTAATAGGCGCGGGTGCGCTCGTCGGTGGCGCGGCGGAAGCTCTCCGGATCGGCCGGATCGGCGAAACGCACGTCGATGCCCTGCGCCCGCAGCGTGTTGTTGAACAGGTTCCAGGTGCCGCCATAGAGGTCGGTGGAACTGACCACGTTGTCGCCGGCAGACGCCAGGTTCTGCAACGCCAGCGCTGACGCCGCCTGCCCGGACGCGACCGCCAGCGCCGCCGCGCCGCCTTCGAGGGCAGCGATCCGCCCTTCCAGGACGCCCGTCGTCGGATTCATGATGCGGGTGTAGACATTGCCCAGCTCCTCGAGCGCGAACAGGCGCGAGGCGTGGGCGGTGTCCTGGAACTGGTAGGACGTGGTCTGGTAGATCGGCACCGCAACCGCGCCGGTGGCGGAATCGGCGCGGTAGCCGGCATGCAGGACCAGCGTCTCGGGATGCTTGCTATCGGTGCCCATGGGGTTCCCCTGAAAAGAATTCACGCGCGGACGGCGAGCATGCCCGCCGCGCTATAGCGATGCAACGCGGGGAACGGTCAGTGGCCGCCGCCGTACTTCTTTTCCATTTCCCTGGTGAGCGCTTCCAGCTCGGCGTCGGACATGTTGGACATCTCCTCCATGGTGTAGCCGGTCACTGCCTCCGTCGACGCGCGGGCTTCCGGGCTCTTGACCTTGCGCATGCCTTCTTCCCACAGTTGGTTGGCTTCCGCCTTCTTGGCGGCCTGTTTGGCGTCATAGAGGCGGTTCACCTCGGCCTCGGACTTTCCGTTGGCCTCGGCGCCCAGGTACTCGCGCTTGCGGGCCATGTCCTGGGCATGCGCCTTCGCCATGGCTTCCTGATGGATGCGCTGAGCCTCGGCTTCCCGCGCCGCCCGTTCCCGGGCCGCAGCCTCGCGCTCACGCTGCTCCTGAGCCTCCAGTTCCGGATCCCAGTCGGCGTAAGCCTGGCCGACGGCCAGGACGGACAACAGGGCGATTGCAATCACTCTCTTCATCATCGATCTCCTCAAGGCCAGGCGGCCCACCACTCCCAGAACGCATGCTATTACCTCCCCGACCGTCCGGCAATCTCCGGACAGCTTGGCCGAAAGGTTCAAACCGCGTAGGCTCATCACGGCAAACGAGGAGCGACTGATGTCATTGCTAGCGGCGATCAAGGGCCGAAGGGGGGCCAACGGCTTCGGCTTCGCTTCGACGGCCGAGGAGGTAACGGACGGCCTCGACCTTTCAGCGAAGACCATCCTGATCACCGGCGTCACCTCGGGCCTGGGGCGCGAGGCGGCCCGGGTCCTGGCGGCGCGCGGCGCCCATGTGATCGGCACGGGCCGAACCGCCGAGAATACGAGGGGCGTACTCGCCCGCTTCGGCGCCAACGTGACCGCCGTCGCCTGCGAACTGTCCGAACCGGCGTCGGTGCGGCAAGCGGCCGCTGAAATCGCCAGCCTGGGGCGCCCGCTCGACGCGGTGGTCTTCAATGCCGGGATCATGGGACTGCCGAAGCTGCAGCGGAAACACGGCTACGAGCTGCAGTTCTTCACCAACCACATGGGCCACTTCATGCTGATGCAGGGCCTGATGGCCACCCTGGCGGCGGACGCGCGGGTCGTGGTCGTGTCCAGCACCGCGCACAGGGGCGCGCCCAAGGGCGGCATCCAGTTCGACAACCTGTCGGGCGAGCGCGGCTACGGCGCCTGGAGCGCCTATGGCCAGGCGAAGATCGCCAACCTGCTGTTCGCCAAGGAACTGGCCCGCCGCTTCGAGGGAACGCGACGGACCGCCAACTCGCTGCATCCGGGCGTGATCATCACCAATCTGGGGCGGCACCTGAATCCGGTGATGAAGTTCGGCTTCGGCGTCGCGAGCGTGGTGATGTGCAAGACCGTGGAACAGGGCGCGGCGACCGAATGCTATCTTGCGGTCAACCCGGATGCGGCCGGCATAAACGGCCAGTACTTCGACGACTGCAATATCGCCACGCCGCGCGCCGACGGGACCGATGCCGAAACCGCCCGCAGGCTTTGGGAGGTGAGCGAGGAGATCGCTGCAAGGTTCCCGTAACCATGCGACGCAGCCTGCTCGTCGCCGTCGCGGCGCTCGCCGTTTCCGTCCCGCCTGTCCTGGCCAAGGACTGCCGTGACCTGCCCGTTCCGGAGACCGTGCAGTCGATGGTGTTCGACTTCGTGGCGAAGAACGGCACCAGCGAGGACACCTACGCGGTCGCCGCCATGGGCAACGAGACCATCCTGCTGGGCACCGACTTGAAGCCGATGAGCGCCGACGCGCTGGCGACGGTGATCAAGGGCGATCCGAAGTTCCGCACGGTCGACCGCGTCATGCTGGAATGGCCGTTCTCGGCGCGCGGCGACGCACCCTTCGCCCGGGAGCTGGAAGCGCTGCTCGGCAAGCCTGTGAGCGGATATCCCGGTCCGGTCTGGTGGTACGCCGACGGCACGCTGATCGCCGCGAGGGGCGAGAACGGCAAGGAAGCCGGGCCGGAAGCCCTGGACGTGATCGCCTGCGCCACCAGCGACGGCGAACTGCTCGAGGGCGCGGCGTGCCAGACGGTGTTCGCCACCCACAAGACCCAGAGCAAGTATTTCGCCAATGCGCCCTACGATCTGTCCTGCGACCAGATCAACCGGTTCGAGATTCTGTCCGACGAGGGCGATCCGAAAGCGACGCTGCGGCTTTTGCTGTATCATCGGTTCTTCAACCGGGACGATGACGCCGAGAACAAGTACTCGTCCCGGCCGCACTAGGACCGAGGACCATGCCGACCGCCGGTTCATATCTCTCACGCGACGAGCTGCGCATCCTGCGCAAGCGCTCCGACTGGCGCGGCGCGTGGATGGTGGCGCATGCCTGGGGGCTGATCTTCGGCGCCATGGCGCTGTTCGCGTGGTGGCCCAATCCCCTCACCTTCCTGCTGGCGGTGACGATCGTCGGCGCGCGGCAGCTCGGGCTTGGCATCCTGATGCATGACGCGGCGCACGGCCTGTTGTTCCACGACCGCACGCTTAACGACCGGGTCGGCAACTGGCTGTGCGCCTATCCGCAGCTTCTCGACCTCGACATCTACCGGCCCTATCACTTCGAGCACCACCGCAAGACCCAGCAGCCCGACGACCCGGACCTGCCGCTGTCGGCCAAGTTCCCGGTCAGCCGGGCCAGCTTCCTGCGCAAGAGCCTGCGCGACCTGACCGGAATCACCTTCTTCAAGCAGTACCGCGCCGCCATGGACAGCCCGGCGCGGCGCGCCGACGGCGGCGCCAGGCGCGGCCTGATCAGGCCGCTGATCGCCAACCTGATGCTGCTGGTGGCGCTGACGGCGGTGGGCAAGCCGCACTACTACCTGATGTTCTGGGTGCTGCCGCTGGTCACCTGGCGCATGTGGGTGACGCGGCTGCGCAACATCGCCGAGCACGCCGTGGTGCGCGACAACGACGACCCGCTACTCCACGCTCGCACCACCATCGCCAACTCGCTGGAGCGGCTGTTCATCGCACCCTACTACGTCAACTACCATCTGGAGCATCACCTCTATATGTGGATCCCCTGCTACAACCTGCCCAAGGCGCACAGGCTGTTCCGCAGCAAGGGGCTGGAGCCGCGGATGGAGCTGCGGCGCGGTTACGGCGACGTGCTGCGGCTGGCTGTAAAGTCGGGCTAGCACTTCCCCAAAAGCTTCTGCGGCATGGGAGCATCAGGCGCATTATCACCCGTTCGCAATGACGATCCCGCTTGACCTGAATCCGTCACAGGCACAAGATATTGCGTCTGTGGTGTCCCCGGCGTTCATATCTGGGGCCAACTGGTTCACCGGAAGCGCGAAAAGTCCGCGACGATCCGGCCGAGTCGGAGCCGGAAAGGCACCCCGGAAAGTGGAAACGTCCCAGGGCGGAGGGGCCTGTGGGGTGCGTGCTGGGCGCTTGCGCCAGCCATGCCCTTTGATTCCCCAGCGCCCTAAGGAAAACAAGGAACGGTGCATGTCGACGCTCGCCTATGATTTCGACCGCGAAGGTCATCTGGTGCCGCAGCCGCTGCCGGCGCGGCCCCTGCCGATTCCGCCCTCCCAGCTTCCCATGCATTTCGCGGCCAGCGAGGCAACGGTCGAGCCCACAAGGCGCGCGCCGCTGCCCATGCCGCTGGCGCCCAAACCGACGCCCGCCGACCTGAAACTGGACCGCAGCCGCGACGACCTGCTGACGCCGTTCGGCAAGGCGACGCTGGAAGACCGCTACCTGATGCCGGGCGAATCGTACCAGGACATGTTCGCCCGCGTCGCCTGCGCCTATGCCGACGATCTCGACCACGCCCAGCGCGTCTATGACGCGGTCTCGCGGCTGTGGTTCATGCCGGCGACGCCGATCCTGTCGAACGGCGGCACCACACGCGGCCTGCCGATCTCGTGCTTCCTCAACGCCGTGCCGGATTCGCTCGACGGCATCGTCGATATCTGGAACGAGAACGTGGCGCTGGCCTCCAACGGCGGCGGCATCGGCACTTACTGGGGCAAGGTGCGGTCCATCGGCGAGCCGGTGAAGGGCTGTGGCGAGACCTCGGGCATCGTGCCGTTCATCCACGTCATGGACAGCCTGACGCTGGCGATCAGCCAGGGCTCGCTGCGCCGCGGCTCGGCCGCCGTCTACCTCGACATCCATCATCCGGAGATCGAGGAATTCCTCGAAATCCGCAAGCCGTCGGGCGACTTCAACCGCAAAGGCCTGAACCTGCATCACGGCATCAACATCACCGACGCGTTCATGGAAGCCGTCGCCGCGGGCGAGAATTTCGCGCTGATCAGCCCGAAGACCGGCAACGCCATCCGCGAGGTCGACGCCCGCCAGCTCTGGCAGCGCATCCTGGAGACAAGGCTGCAGACCGGCGAGCCCTACATCCTCAACATCGACGCGGTGAACCGGGCGCTGCCCAAGCACCAGCGCGACCTGGGCCTGTCGGTGTCGACCTCCAATTTGTGCAGCGAGATCACACTGGCGACCGGCACCGACCAGCACGGCGAGGAGCGCACCGCCGTCTGCTGCCTGTCGTCGCTGAACTTCGAGACCTGGGACGAGTGGAACGACCAGCCCGGCTTCATCGAGGACGTCATGCGCTTCCTCGACAACGTGCTGACCCAGTTCATCGAGGACGCGCCCGCCAGCATGAAGCACGCCCGCTACTCGGCGCTGCGCGAGCGCTCGGTCGGCCTGGGCGTCATGGGCTTCCATTCCTTCCTCCAGGCCCGCGGCATTCCCTTCGAGAGCGCGATGGCCAAGGCCTGGAACCTGCGCATGTTCCGCAAGATCCGTCGCGAGGCCGACGCTGCCTCCTATGCGCTGGCCGAAGAGCGCGGCCCCTGCCCCGATGCGGCCGAGCGCGGCATGATGGCCCGTTTCAGCCACAAGCTGGCGATCGCGCCGACCGCCTCGATCAGCATCATCTGCGGCGGCGCCAGCGCCTGCATCGAGCCGATCCCGGCCAACATCTATACCCACAAGACGCTGTCGGGCGCCTTCGTGGTGCGGAACCCGTATCTGCAGGCGATGCTGGCGCGCAAGGGCGCCGACACGCCCGAGACCTGGCAGTCCATCGTCGAGCACGAAGGCTCGGTGCAGCATCTCGACTGCCTGGACGAGGACGAAAAATCGGTCTACCGCACCGCGTTCGAGATCGACCAGCGCTGGGTGATCGACCTCGCCGCTGACCGGACGCCGTTCATCTGCCAGAGCCAGTCGCTGAACCTGTATCTGCCCGCCGACATCGACAAGTGGGATCTGCACATGCTGCACTGGAGCGCGTGGGAAAAGGGCATAAAGAGCCTGTATTACTGCCGCTCCAAGTCGATCAGCCGCGCCGCCTTCGCCGGCCAGATGGAAAAGGGCGAGAAGGTCGTCAACTACGGCGGCCGCACCGACTACGAGGAGTGCCTGGCATGCCAATAGCCGCTGCAAACATGCATTTCGGCGACGTCGATCCGCGCAGCCTGATCGGCACCGGGCGCGTCGGCCTGCTGCAGGCGACCGGCACCTATGACGTCGAGCGTTATCCGTGGGCCTACGAGTTCTGGAAGCGCCAGCAGCAGACCCACTGGATGGGCGAGGAAGTGCCACTGGGCGCCGACATCCGCGACTGGACGTCGGACCGCGTCACGCCGGCCGAGCGCGCCCTGCTGACCCAGATCTTCCGCTTCTTCACCCAGTCGGACGTGGAAGTGGGCGACAACTATTTGAAGCGCTACATCCCGATCTTCCAGCCGATCGAGGTGCAGATGATGATGGCCGCCTTCACCAACATGGAGACGGTGCACATCGACGCCTATGCGCTGCTGCTGAAGACGCTGGGCATGCCCAAGTCCGAGTTCGAGGCGTTCCGCGACTACCGCGAGATGCGCGAGAAGGCCGACTACATGCACAGCTTCGGCGTCGACACGGTCTCCGATGTGGCGCGCACGCTCGCGATGTTCGGCGCCTTCACCGAGGGCATGTCGCTGTTCGCCAGCTTCGCCATGCTGCTGAACTTTCCGCGCCACAACAAGATGAACGGCATGGGCCAGATCGTCAGTTGGTCGGTGCGCGACGAGAGCCTGCACTGCGAGGGCATCATCCGCCTGTACCACCAGTGGAACCGCGAGACCGGCGCGGTGACCAAGGCGGTGCGCGACGACATCATCGATGTGGCCAAGACCATGGTGACGCTGGAGGACCAGTTCGTCGACCTGGCGTTCGGCCTGGGCGGCATCCAGGGCATGACCGCCGAGAACATCCACGACTATGTGCACTACGTCGCCGACTGGCGGCTGACCCAGCTGAAGCTGACGCCGGTGTTCGGCTATTTCAGCGAGCACGACAACACCTACAGCCAGATCAAGGCGCATCCGCTGCCGTGGCTGGTGGAGATCCTCAACGGCGTCGAGCACGCCAACTTCTTCGAGCAGCGCGCGACGGAATATTCCAAGGGCGCCACGCGCGGCAGCTGGGACGGAGCCGACGGCGTCTGGGCGCTGTTCGACGCCAAGCGCCAGCCGAAGGAGGTGGAGAAGCTGCTGGTTTAAGCCGGCGCCGGTCGATGGCGAAGCCTCAGAGCGTCCCGTCGATGTTGGAGTCGACCGACTCCACTTCGGGAACCGCGCCGTACTGGTCGACCGTCTTCACGATCAACATCACGTAACTGTAGTCCAGTTGCTCGTCCGCCCGGACGATGACGGTCATATCGGGCTGTTCGGCGACATCCAGTTTCAACTCCCGCTTCAGGGCATCGAAATCCGGCATCCGGCGCCCATTGTAGCGAACGACATAGTCGGCCCCGACGGTGATGACGGCATCGTAGTGCGGCTCGGGCGGCAGCGCCCGTGCCGTATTGGCGCCGGAAACGAAACAGACGGCCGCGGCCAGAAGCGTCAGGTAACGCAGTGTTCTGAACAAGGTGTTCACCGCAGGTTACGGGGCAAGTGACTCGGCCATCTTAACCGGCTTTCCAGGACGGGTCTTCAGGGACTTTCCCGCGAAAACCGCATAGGTCACCTCACGCCCGCGCCTTCGGCGACATGAGCTTCTGGATCTGGCGGCTGTCGGCGACCAACCTGTCCTCGCTGTCCCAGATCTCGCCGTCTTCTTCGAAGAAGCCGCGGGTCAGCAGCCTGGTGGTGAAGCGGAAGCGCAGCCAGCCCGGCGCCGGCCGGCGGCGCAAATGGGTGGTCAGCTCGATGGTGGGGACCCAGCCGGTGGCACCGACCACGTTGAAGATGGCGGGCGGCACCGCGTCGGCGAACATCAGCACCGAATAGAAATCGGGCGCGGTGCCGTCGCGGAACCGGATATAGCCGGCCATCTCGCCGACACCGTGAGGCGTCGCCCGCGCCCATCCCATGTGCGTGGGATGGAACCGCATGTCGATGTGCTCCTGGAACGCGGGCGACTTGCCCGGCAGGTAGGGGTGCGGCACGCAGTCTTCCGGCGGCGGCAGGTCGGGCGGCATGGCGTGCACCACCGACTGGCCGCTGGCGATGTCGAAATCGGTGAATGTGGCGGTGAAATGGGTGCGCTGCACGCCGTCCTGGATCAGCCGTGCCAGGCCGGTCGAGGTGGTCAGGCTCCGGCCGAGCAGCTCGGTGCGTATCTCGACCGGCCCGGTCGACGAACGCTTCATGTAGTGGCCGGTGACGGAGAGCGGATGGGGATGCGCCACGGTGCCGGCGATGGCGCGGGCGGCGATGGCCATCAGATAGCCACCGTTCGGCGTGCCGCCAGCAATGCCCCAGGTCTCGTGGAAGTGGGCGTCGAACCGGCTGTCGCCCACCTTCTCCACGGCGGTCTCGGAGTCGAAGAACGAGGGCGTGACGGCAATCGACATGGCAGGCGCTTTCCTTGGCAGACCGGCGACGGCTTAGCGAACTTGCCCGCCGCTGGCAATGGCCGTCACTCGCCCGGGCGGGGCGGCGCGTCGGGCTCCATGTCGCCTTTCGGGTCGGGCGAGCCGAAGGTCAGCCGGCTGGCGTGCCGGCCGAGCCAGGCCTGGATATCGTCGACCACCGTGAACACCACCGGCACATAGACCAGGCTGAGCAGGGTCGAGGTGATCAGGCCGCCGATGACGGCGATGGCCATCGGCGCGCGGAACTCGGTGTCGGCGCCGATGCCCACGGCGATGGGCAGCATGCCGGCGCCCATGGCCAGCGTGGTCATGATGATCGGCCGGGCACGCTTGTGGCAGGCATCGAGCAATGCGTCGCGCCGACTGGCACCACGTTCCTCGCGCGAGACGATCGCGTATTCCACCAGGAGGATGGAGTTTTTCGCCGCCACGCCCATCAGCATCAGGATGCCGATCAGCGGCGGCACCGACACCGGGATGTCGAGGATCAGCAGCAGGCCAAGCGCGCCGCCGATGGACAGCGGCAGCGCGGTCAGGATGGTGACCGGATAGGCGAAGTTCTTGAACAGCAGCGCCAGCACGAAATACATCAGCAGCACGCCGGTGACGACGGCGACGGCGAAGCCGAGGAACATCTCGCCGAAGTTCTCGTTGTCGCCGGTCGGCACTTCGAACACGCCCGGCGGCAGATTCTTCATGGCCGGCAGCGCGTAGACCGTCTCGGCCGCGTTCCCCAGCGGAATCCCGGCAAGCTCGGCCTCGACGACCGCGCTGCGGCGGCGGTCGAGCCGGTCGATCTGGGACGGCCCCGCGCCGAACGACACCTCGGCGACCGACGACAGCGGCACGGATCCGCCGGCGGCGGTGTGCACCCGCAGGTTACGGATCGTCTCGAGGTCGTGCCGGGCGCGCTCGAGCAGCATCAGGCGGATCGGTATCTGGCGGTCCGACAGGTTGTACTTGGGCAGGTTCACGTCCACGTCGCCCAGCGTGGCGATGCGCACCGCCTGGCTGATGGTCATGGTGGCGACGCCGAGCGAGGCGGCCTTGTCGGGCTTGGGCGTGATCAGGACTTCGGGCCGCGCCAGGTTGGCGGTCGAGGCGACGTTGTTGAAGCCCGGCAGGTTGCGCATTTCACGCTCGAGCTGGCGCGTGGCCTTGGTCAGGGCCGCGCCATCGTCGCTGACCAGCGCGATCTGCAGCTTGGAGCCGCTCGACCCATCGGCGCCGAAGCGCACCCGCACGCCGGGGACGGCGAGCAGCGCGGGACTGACCTCGGCCTCGAGCTCCAGCTGACTGAGCGCGCGCTGGCTCATGGGCACCAGGTTGACGGTCATGATCGCCCGCCGCACGTCGCCCTGGCTGGAACCGCCGCCGCCGGGGCCGACCAGCGTCAGCGAGGTGCCCAGCGACGCGTAGATCGACTTCACCTCGGGTCGCTGCTTCAGGATCTCGGACAGCCTGGCGACTGCCTCGTCGGTGTCGGCCAACGTCGAGCCTGGCGGCAGCTCGACCGACATGACCATGCGGCCGGTGTCGCTCGACGGCACGAAATCGAACTTCATGAACGCCGCCATGCCGACCGAGACGACGACGATCACCGCGCCCGACAACATCACCTTGATGGGGTGGTCGAGCGCCCAGGACACCATCGTCAGATAGCGCGGCATCCAGAACGGCTCGTCGTGCCGGCGTTCGCCACCCTTCAAGAGGTAGGCGCCCATCAGCGGCGTGATGGTGCGCGCCACCAGCAGCGAGAACAGCACCGAGACGCAGGCGCAGATAGCGAACGCCCTGAAGAACTGGCCGACAACGCCCGGCATGAAGCCCACCGGTGCGAACACGGCGACGATGGTCATGGTGGTGGCGACGACGGCGAGCCCGATCTCGTCGGCGGCCTCGATCGCCGCCGGATACGGCGCCTTGCCGGCGCGCATGTGCCTGACGATGTTCTCGATCTCGACGATGGCGTCATCGACCAGGATGCCCACGGTGATGGCGAGCGCGAGCAGGGTGACGATGTTGAACGACTGGTCGAACAGCGCCATCACCGCGAAGGTCGGGATCAGCGACAGCGGCATGGCCAGGGCCGAGATGAACGTCGCCCGCGCGTCGCGCAGGAACCACCAAACGACGACGACCGCCAGCAGCGCGCCGAGCAGCAACGCCTCGAGCGAGGCGAGATAGCTGACGCGCACCCATTCGTCGGCCGACGTGACTTCCTCGATCCTGACGTCGTCACGCGACTCGTCCAATTTGCCGACAGCCTCGCGAACCGCCTCGGCCACATGCACCTCGCTGGCGCCGCGGGTGCGGATGACGCCGAAGCCGACCACTTCCTGGCCGTTGTAGCGCGCGCGGGTGCGCGGCTCGGCCCACGCATCCTCTACCTTGCCGAGATCGGACAGCCGCACCGTGCGCCCGTCGGGCAGGTTGATCAGGCTGGCGCCGAGGTCCTTCACGGTGGTGGCGCTGCCCAGTGTGCGGATCGAATGCTCTGACTGGCCTATGTCGGACCGGCCGCCGGGCAGGTTGGCATTGATCAGGCGCAGCTGCTGGCTGACCTCGCCGGCGGTGATGCCCAGAGACGCCATGCGTTCGGGATCGAGCCGAACGGCGATCTCCCGGCTGACGCCGCCCTGGCGCTCGACCTCGGCGACACCGCGCACGGCGAGCAGCGACTTGGCGACGTCGTTGTCGACGAACCAGCTGAGCGCCTGGGGCGACATGCCTTCGGCGCGGACGACGAACGTCACCAGCTGGGCGCCCGAGGCGTCGACCCGTTCCACCGTCGGCTCCTCGACGTCGGCCGGCAGGTCGGGCCGGATGCTGGTCACGGCGTTGCGGACGTCGTTGGTGGCCCGGTCGGTGTCGGTGCCGAGGAAAAACTCCACGCTGGTGACTGAAATGCCATCATTGATCGTCGAGCGGATGTGCTTGACGCCGCCGAGGCCGGCGACCGAGTCCTCGATCAGCCGGGCGACCTGGGTTTCCATCTCCGATGGCGCCGCGCCGGGCTGGGCGATGGTGACGATGATGGCCGGGACTTCCAGATCCGGCACGTTGTTGATACGCAGCGTGGTGTAGGAGGCGATGCCGGCGATCACGAGGCCGACGAACAGGACGATCGTGGGAACGGGATTCCGGATCGACCAGGAGGACAGATTCCTCATTTCGGGCCGGGCTCGGTCTTGGCAAGCGGCGGGGCGTTGCCCTCGGGATCGCGCGCCACCGTCACGCGGTCGCCGTCCTCGAGGAAGCCGGCTCCCTTGAGCGCGATCTCGTCGCCGGCGGCAAGCCCGCTGCGAATCTCGACATTGTCGCCGGAGCGGTCACCGGTCTCGACCTTGCGGAATCGGACGGTGTCGCCCTTGGCGGTGACGAACACACCGGCGGCGCCTTCCCGGTAGACGATGGCCGAGGCCGGCACCATGAGCGCCGCGCTGTCGCGCACGGCGATGCTGGCCTGGGCGAACATGCCCGGGCGGAAGCCAGCACCGACAGGCAAAGCGATATGCGCCAGGCCAAGCCGGGACTTGGTATCGACGCTGGGCGCGACGGCGCGGATGGTGGCCGCAGCCGTCGGCAGGCCATCGGCGGTGACCTGGACGGTGAGACCGGGCGTCAACGTCGCGAGCATGGTTTCGGGGATTTCGGCGTCGAGCTCGAGCCGGCTGTCGCGCACCACGCGGAACAGCTGGTCGCCCGAATTGACGATCTGGCCGATGACGGCGCTGCGCGCCGAGATATAGCCGTCGTCGGGCGAGGTGATGCGCGTCTGGGCCAGCCTGGCGAGAGTCTCGTCGCGCGACGCCTGCGCCACCGTGAGCTGCGCCTGGGCGGTGCCAGCAGCGGCGCGCCTGGCATCGGCGGTCTGGCCGCTGATGTGCCCCTTGGGCAACAGTTCCTCGGCGCGCTTCAGGTTGGCCTGGGCTTCCGTCAACGTCGCCCTCGCCGCGACGATGTTCGCCTCCTGCTGGGCGAGCTGTGCGCGCAGCACCGAGTCATTGAGCCGCGCGAGCACCTGGCCGCGCTTGACTTCGGCACCCTCGTCGACCAGCACCTCGGTGATCGCCAGCCCGCCGACCTCGGCGCCGACCGGCATCTCCTCCCAGGCGACGACCGTGCCCATGACCGCGATCGCCCGCGGCATGGGCTTGGTCTTGGCGGCAACGGTGGTGACCGTCATGGCCGACTTGACGGCGGCATCGCCAGGCGATGCCGCGTCACCGCACGCGGCGATCAGCGCGGTGCCCAACAGGGTCGTCAGTAACCCGATCCTGAGTGGATGTCGAAGGAGTCGCATGAGGCCCTTGAGCGTTACATCCGGCGCGATACTGAGCATTGGACGTCCGGGCGGACCGTCAATCCATGTGTGATAGCTATGTCGTGCATAACCCGTTCAGCTCCTGCCGGTACGGACACTCACGAAAATCAACCGGCCCTTCGCATTCGCCGCGCGAGCGACTTATAAGGCGCGCCGCCATGCCGGCCAAGAACTTATCGCCTTTACTCGAATGATAAGGCAGGCATTTTCCGAATAGCAGCACTTCTGCAACGCAATATCGAACAAGCGCTCTTCGGAAACGCACGGGGCACGACGCAATCGTCACCGGTGCTTGTTGAACTCCGCTCCAGGACGCGCGGAACGGTCAGCGCTGGTTAACCGCCACGGGCGGAGCAGGGACGGCTGCGCCTGGCTGGGTGACGGCGGGCTGGGCGACCGCCGGCTCCGGAGGCTTCTCGCGCAGCAGCGGGTCACCGACGGTGATGCGGTATGCCGTGTAGTATTTGTAGATGTTGGAGACGTATTCCACCGTCTTGCGGCCCATGGTCTGCGCGGCGGCGAGTTCGACGTTCTGGAACCAGATGTTGGGGTCGAGCCCGCGCTTGACGGCGGCGTCGCGGATGATCTCCAGGTTCTTCGGCCCCACATTGTAGCCGACGAACGCCATCAGCGTGCGGTTCATCTGGCTGATATTGGGATCGTCCAGATAGGAGTCCGCTATGTATCTCAGATATTTGGCCGCCGCCTCCACGTTGCGCGCGGCATCCTTCTCGATGCCCTTGATGGCGACGGCCGAGGTGGCGGCCGTCGTCGGGGTCATCTGCATCATGCCCACCGGACCGTAGGGATTGCGGGCCTGCTGGTTGAGCCGCGATTCCTGGTAGCCGAGCGCCAGCATCATCAGGTGGTCGAAGTCGTAGGCGTCGCCGTACTTCTTGAACATGTCGATGGCCTGGTTGAACTTCTCGATCTCGTTCTGGGCCGTCGCGTTGGTGGGGAGCGCGGTTTCGCCGAGATATTTTCTGAGCGACGCGCCGCCGGCGAAAGCCTCGCCCTGGCCGCGGGCGGTGAATCCCTCGAGCAGTCGCCTCAGTTCCGGGCTGTCCTTGCGCACCGCCCAGCCGAGCGCCGTACCACCCCGGTCCAGCAAGTCGCCGTTCACCACCACGCCGGGAACGATCTTGCTCCAGAAGGCCGCCACGTAACCGTCAACGACGGCGATGTTGACCAGGCCGCCGCTGACCATCTGCAGCAGGTCCTCGTCCTGCAGATCTTCGGGCGCCGCGATCAGCCTGATCGGCCGCCTGCCCTGCGCTTCGAGCCGGCCGCTGAACGCGCGCAGAGGTTCGTATGAGGCGTTCGACCTGTGGATCACCACCTCTCGCCCGGACAGGTCGTCCAGCGTGCCGACGGGGTCGCCGCGCTTGCGGGTGATGATGACCGCGCCGCTGTCGGGTGCCAGCGAGCCGCCGAAATCGATCTTGCCCTGGCCGTCCTCGCCGATGGACAGACCGCCGGCCGCCATGTCGCCCAATCCCGCCATCAAGTCGGACAGCAGCCGTTCCTCGGGCACCGGGACGAACACCACCTTCAGCCCCTTCTGGCCCGGCTCCGGCGAGGACTGCTGGTTGGCCCATTTCTCCAGCGATACGCCAAGATCGTGGACGACGCCCATCTCCTTGTTCTTGTCGTAGAAGAACAGCGTCTTGCTGTACGGCACCAGGATACGGATGATCTGCCGGTCCTTCATGCCGTCCAGATCGCCGGTCCACGGACTGGGATTGCGGTCCACGCGCGACGGCTCCGGGGCCGGAGGCTTGGGTTTCACCTCTGTGACGAGGACCCGCTTGTGCTGGGACGGCGCGGTTTCGGCGCGCGCGGCGAGGCCGCCTGCCGACAGGACCAACGCGAGCCCAAGGGCCGCCAGTCGCAGTGCCGCGTTACCACCTCGTGGCCGGATTATGTCAGCGGGCCAAGCCAATGCCGCTCCTTTTACCGTCCGGGGGCGCCATAAAAGCACGGACCCATGTCTCGCGCCACCCCGACCAACCAGGCGCCGAAGGCTGCCTCGGGCCGCGCATGGCCGCTCCCCTCCGACGCCAGATGTCCCGCGGCGTCCCCTGTTTTCCGCAGGGCCATGTCCGTAAGGGACAATTCGGGCTTTTTCGTGCCGTCCGCAAGGTGGCGACGTTCACGATCCGCTGCGGCCTACCCGCCGATTCGCTCGTTTCCCGACAATCCTTTTGCGCCGGTCGAGCGGCTGTCGCAAAGACGGGCCGGACCATCCCTGAAAGGTGCGCGGAGATTCAGCCAGCGCCCGTGACTGTAACTGATTTGACACACCTGTCACAAAGCCGACGGCGCCATAGAATTCACGCTTGAATGTTTATGCGCATCTATGTTCTCATTTCGGTAACATCGAATGCGCGAATGCCACCTTGGGGAGGGTTGTACGTGCGTTGCCGGCTTCAGGGAGAGCCTACGGCGACGCGAGGCCTTAGGGGCCGAAATCCAGGACAATCCTTAAGAGTGAAACCAGAAATCCGGCGCCCGTCTCGGCCGCCGTCAACAGGGGAGATCAAAAGCGTGATAACGATACGACACCAATGGAGCGGCGGATTCTCCGGTCGCCTGCTCGCCGGCACGGCGGGAGTGGCGCTGCTGATCGGCTTGAGCGGGCCCGTTGCAGCCCAGGACACCCCCGCGCCGCAGCCGACGCAGCAACAGCCCGCGCCACAGGCCCGGGTATCGACGATCGAAACCGTCATGGTGAGCGCCCGCAAGACCGAGGAGCGCGCCCTCGACACGCCGGTCGCCCTGTCGGTGCTGACCGAGACCCAGATCCAGCGCTACAACACGACCGACGTGACGCAACTGACTGCCCAACTCCCGGGCGTCGAGGTCAACAAGGCCTCGGGCGGCGGCGCGGGCGGCAACTTCATCATCCGCGGCATCGGCCGCCAGGCGTCCGACTACGGCGCCGAACAGCCGGTCGCCTTCGTCATCGACGGCTTCTCGTTCACCCGCGGCCACATGGCGAGCGTCGGCTTCTTCGACCTGGCCGGCGTCGAAGTGCTTAAAGGTCCGCAGACCCTGTTCTTCGGCAAGAACAGCCCGGCGGGTGTGATCTCGGTCACCTCGATCAGCCCCGGCGAAGACTATGAGGGCTTCGCCAAGGTCAGTTACGAGTTCCGCTCCGAGGATCCGAGCATCGAATTCGGCGTGTCGATCCCGGTCAATGAGAAGCTGAGGATCCGCATCGCCGGCCGTGGCGAGTTCATGCAGGGCGGCTACTACAAGAACGACGGCGCCGAAATGATCGGCGTCCCGCGCAACCTGAGCCCGTTCGAGACCGATGCGCTCTACCCCACAAACCCCAACCAGTTCAGCGAGCAGCCCAGGACCAAGCAGTATGTGGGCCGCATCACCGCGGTGTTCGAGCCATCGGATAATTTCGACGCCACGCTGAAAATCTTCGCCGCGGACACCCGCGACAACGACGCCGGCGCGGCGGCGGTCATCGCCTGCGCCGACGGCGTCGGCGGCAGCCCCTACCTGAACACCGGATTCTTCGGCCTGGTCAAGGATCCGACCCAGGTCTGCGACGGCAAGATCCGCTGGCGTCGTTCGGCCGTGCAGCCACCGCAGGCATGGTTCGACAGCAATCCGACGCTCGACGACAACGACGATCATTACTACAACCATGTCCGCAACTTCCTCACCACCCTGGAGATGAACTGGCGGGTCACCGACGACCTGACGCTGACCTCGGTGTCGGGCTACTGGGACTACAAGCAGCGCGAGCTGACCCAGTACGACTATACCTACGGCGTCGTGGCATCGAAGCAGGGCGAAGGCGGCCACAGCTTCACCAGCGAACTGCGGTTGCGGTCCGATTATGACGGCCCGGTCAACTTCATGCTCGGCGGCTTCTACGAGGACATGTTCCGCGACCTGGACGCCCCGGTGCAGATCTTCCCGCTGGGTCCGGCGCCCGACAGTGCGTTCTATCCGGACTTCTACAACGGCAGCTTCCTCACCTATCACCACCACTACGACAACGACGTCACCAGCTGGTCGGTGTTCGGCGAAATGCGGTGGGACATCACCGACACCCTTGAGCTGTCGGGTGGCGTGCGCTACTCCGAGGACAACCGCAAGACCCACGGCATCCAGTACTTCAACCGCCTCGACCAGTTCTTTACGGCAATCGGCCTGCCCGAGACGGCCAATCCGTTCGCCCATTCCGGCACCGAGTACGACCTGACCCGCAGCTTCCACAACACCTCGCCGCAGGCGACGTTGAGCTGGAAGCCCATGGACGACCTGATGGTGTACGTCGCCTACAAGACCGGTTACCAGGCGGCGGGCACCTCCAACCCCGGCACGATGGGCAACTTCTATTCGAAAAATGATGACGGCTCGATCCGGTTCGACAGCAACGGCAACCCGATCCGGGCGACCAGCGAAGAGGTCAACCCGATCCTGACCTTCGACGGATCGACGGTTAAGGGTTTCGAAATCGGCATGAAAGGCTCGTGGTTCGACGGCATCCTGACCGGCGACATCGCGCTGTACCGCATGAAGTACAGTGACCTGCAGGTGGCGGTGTTCAACCCGGTGACCACCAACTTCACCATCCAGAACGCGGCGGGAGCCGTCAACAAGGGCATCGAGGGCAACATGTTCCTGCAGGCGACCGACGCGCTGCAGTTCCGCGCGTCTGCCCAGTACAACGACCTGAAGTACAGCAGCTTCCCGGAAGCCCAGTGCTATGCGGGCCAGAACACCCCCGGCGCCGCGACCTATCGTCCGGAACTGGCGGTGTTGTGCGTCCCGACCGGCACCGGCGGCTTCGTTCAGGACATGTCCGGCGAAAACTATGGCGGCGCTCCGTTCCAGGGCACCGTCGGCTTCACCTGGGACACGGCGATCAGCGATCAGTGGAACTTCGCCCTTACCGGCGACGTGATCCACTTCACCAAGGGTCGCGAAGCGCTGCGCCAGCCGGGCACCGCCGTGCCGTCGCGTACCCTGATCAGCGCCTCGCTGCGCCTGTACCAGAGCGATGGTCCGTGGGAGTTCGCGCTGATCTGCTCGAACTGCGGCAACGATCACTACGTCTACAGCATCCAGGACAAGCCGCTGGCCAAGACCGGCGACTTCACCGGTCAGCTCGGCATGCCGCGCCTGATCACCATCCAGTCGACCTACCGCTGGTAGGCTGACCTTATCGGGGCGGGGCGGACCGGCAACCCCGGTCCGCCCCGTTTCCTTTTGTGGCTCGTCCCGCGCGGCATTGCCACTTGATCAGCGGGCGGCCTGTGGCCACAGTGCGGCAGCGCCGCCATCCCCTGCGCCGGTCCCGCCATGCTCTCCTACCGCCACGGATTTCACGCTGGAAGCCACGCCGACGTGCTCAAGCACGCGGTCTGCGCCTTCGTCGCCCGCTACCTGCAGCAGAAGGACGCGCCCATACTGTTCCTCGACACCCACGCGGGCCCGGGTCTCTACGATCTTGGATCGCCGGAGGCGGAGAAGACCGGGGAGTACCGTGAAGGTATCGGCCGGCTGATGCCCCACGCCGCGGATGCACCCGCACTGCTGTCGGACTATCTGGAAATGGTGCGGTCGCTGAACGGCGACGGCGGCCTACACACCTATCCGGGATCGCCGTGGCTGATCATGGCGCTGATGCGGGAACAGGACCGCGCCGTGTTCCACGAGCTGCACCCCACCGACGAAGCCAGCCTGTCCGCACTCGCCAGACGCCGCCACCGGGTCCATGTGGACAAGTCCGACGGCCTGCGCGGCCTGATAGCGCACATGCCGCCGCCGGAGCGGCGCGCGCTGTGCCTGATCGACCCGAGCTACGAGATCAAGACCGATTACGCGCTGGTCGCCGCGGCGGTGGCGCGGGCGTGGAAAAAGTTCCCCGGCGGGACCTATATCTGGTGGTACCCGGTCATAGACAGGGCGCGCGTGAGGGCGATGGAAGTCGCCATGCGCGCCGCGGGAATCCGCAAGACCTATAGGGTGGAATTGTGCATGTCGCCGGACACCCCGGAGCGCGGGATGACCGGCTCGGGTCTGTTTGTCCTGAACCCGCCCTTTACCTTTCCCGATGCGGCGACAGCCGCCCTGCCCTGGCTGGCGGACAAGCTGGGCGCGGCGGGCCCGCTCACGGCCGGCTGGCTGCTGCCCGAATAGGCCCGATCGCGACCACGAACAGGAACCAGACGCCGATCACGGCGTTGCATCGCCGGTCGCGGCCGAGGCGGGCTGAGCGCCAGCAGGAACCCGCCTCGCATCCAGGCGTTCCTGTGGCTCGACGAAGAACGAGGGCACGGGAAATCCCATGAGATTTCTGCTCCGGCATACAACCACATACAGCTATGCCAACCCGGTCGCGCTGGGCCGGCACCGCCTGATGCTGCGGCCCCGCGACAGCCACGAGATGAAGCTGCACCAGGCGACCATGGCGATCTCGCCGCTCCCCAGCAACATCGTCTGGCAGTACGACGTGTTCGGCAACAGCATTGCCTATGTGGACTTCGACTGCCGAACGACGGAGTTGGTGATCGACAGCACCCTCGACGTGGAGCGCTTCGCCTTCATGCAGCCCGAAGCGATGCTGTCGGACCATGCCCGAAACCTGCCGCTCGCCTATTCCGCCGACGAGATCCGCGACCTTGCCGGCCTGCAGGAGCGCCACGTCCAGGATCCCGAGCACACGGTCGATCTCTGGGCCAAGGGCTTCCTGGCGCTGCCGGAAGGCACCGCGGGCACGAAGGAAACCCTGCCGCTGATCCGCGAGATCGCGGCGGCGATCAAGAACAACTTCGTCTACATCCCGCGCGACATCTACGGCACGCTGTCACCGCTGGAGACGCTGCGGGCCGGTTCGGGGACCTGCCGCGATTTCGCGTTCTTCATGATGGAGGCCATGCGCAGCCTGGGCCTCGCCGCCCGCTTCGTCAGCGGCTACATCTACGACGCCGCGCAGGATCCGGGATCGAACGCGGCGGGGGTGGTCGGCGGCGGCGCGACCCACGCCTGGGTGCAGATCTACCTGCCCGGCACCGGTTGGACCCATGTGGACCCGACCAACGCGCTCACGACAGATATCGAGCTGATCCCCGTCGCGATCGTGCGCGACCCGCACCAGGCGTCGCCGATCTCCGGCACCATCGAGGCCGCGCTCGGCGACCCGCTCGGCATGTCGGTGACCATCTCGATCACCAATCAGGCCCGCTGCTAGGCTTCCGGCCGGCGAGGCGTCGCGTTGTGTGCATAGCCGGTTACCATCGCATTCGCGATTCCGGCCTTCCGTCGGAAAATCAGGAACACACGACGGCCAGCCCCGTTGTTCCGGTGTGCCGCCCCGATGACGCGGCAGCTTCCTCAACAACTCGAAGGGATGACCCATGGATACGACGACTCACACCAGACTGATCGCCTCCGACCGCGTCGAGGGCACCACGGTCTACAACCCAGACGGCGAGAAGATCGGCTCGATCGAGAGCGTCATGATCGACAAGCTGAGCGGCAAGGTCGCCTACGCCGACATGTCGTTCGGCGGCTTCCTCGGCATGGGCGACAAGCATCATCCGCTGCCGTGGAGCGTGCTGAAATACAACACCGACATGGACGGCTACGTGGTCAACATCGACAAGGACAAACTGAAGAACGCGCCCACCTTCGAGGCCGACGAGACACCCAGGTGGGACGACGAGACCTGGGGCAAACAGGTCCACAGCTATTACGGGGCCGCGCCATACTGGATGTAGGCCGGCCAATGGGCCATGGTGTCCGCGCCATGGCCCGCCTTTACACCGGCGGCGGCAGGTCGTTGCCGGTGTAGAGCTGGCTCTTCAGGTATTGCTGGATCGCGTAGCGGGTCAGCACCCCGATCACCGCCGCCATCGGCACGGCCAGCAGCAGGCCGACGAAGCCGAACAGGGCGCCGCCCGCCAGCAGCGCGAAGATCACGGCGACCGGATGCAGATCGACCTTCTCGCCCACCAGCATGGGCGTAAGCCAGTTACCCTCCGCCGCCTGTCCGACCAGAAACACGGCGGCGACGGCGGCGATCCGCCATGGATCGTCGAATTCGATGGCCGCCATGCCGACGGCCAGGATCAGCCCGCCGACGGCGCCCACGAACGGCACGAACGACAGGAAGCCGGCGAAGATGCCGATGAACAGCCCGACTTTCAGCCCGATCAGGCTGAGCGTCACGGCGTAGAACGTGGCCAGCAGCACGCAAACCAGCGCCACGCCGCGCACCCAGGCAGCCAGGATGTCGTCAATCTGACCCGCCAGGCTTCGCACCACGTCGACCTGATTGCGCGGGATCCAGGACTCCAGCCTGGCGATGAAGCCGTCCCAGTCGCGCAGCATGAAGAAGGCAACAACCGGCGTCAGGAAGATCAGCGACAGCACGTTGAGCAGCGCAAGGCCGCTCGACAGCAGGCCGGTCAGCACGCCGGCGATCCACGACCCGAAGCCGCCGAACGAACTGGCGAGGCCGTCCCGGATCTGGTTGGCGGTGTTCGGATCGACGCTCTGGTTGACCCTGTCGAGCAGCACCTGGAATTTTTCCCTGGCGACATCGAGCAGCTTCGGTGCGCTGTCGACCAGATCGCCGAGCTGGTGAAGCGCGAGCGGCAGCAGCAGCGCGAACGCCGCCATGACCATCAGCGCGAAGGCAACGGTGAGCAGCGACGTGGCCCAGACCCGGGAGAGGCCCCAGCGCTGCAGGCGGTCGCAGATCGGGTCGAGGAAATAGGCGACCGCGAGACCGGCGAGGAATGGCAGCAAGATCGTCCGGAGCAGCCATACGACGCCGAGGAACACGAGAAACCCGATCAGCCAGAAGGCCAGGCTGCGCCGCTGCGATGCCGTCACGTCCGCTCCTCCCTTTGTCCCTGCGAGGCGACTGCGCGCAGGGTACCGAAGTGCCGCGACAGCGGCCACGCAAAAACTCCCCCGCCGTCGATCGCCCGCACCCAAAGAAAATCCCCCTCGCCGGGAAGCGAGGGGGATTTGATGGTCTGACCGGTTGACGGCCGGAGCGGCCGAGCCGTTGCCTACGAAGCGATCATCCAATAGGTGGCGAGCTTCTCGTAGGCGGCGTCGCCCTTGACGGCCTTGAAGGCCGCGTCGGCTTCGGCCTTCTTGCCGGCGCCGAGCAGGGCCTGGCCAAGGTGCAACTGCGCGGCAGCCGGATTCTTCAGGCCGCCCTTCTTGAGGCCGCTCTGAAAAGCGGTGACCGCCTTGTCGAACTGACCGTAGCTGAGATAGAACTCGCCGACCACGATGTCCTTCTCGCCGGTCTTCGCCGTGGCGGCTTCCTTCTCGATAGCCGGGGTCTCTTTCTTGTCGACGACCGCGGCGTCGTCGACCGTCTTCTTCAGACGCTCGTGGCGGCCGGCATCGTTTCCAACGCCGAGGAGCTTCTTGTCGTAGCCCTGCTTGATGGCGCGCTGGCCATCGCCAGGCACGCCGAGCAGCACCGCGACCTGTGCCATCTCCATGTAGTCATCGGCGGTGCTCAAGGTTCCCAGACGCTCCATCAGCCGGAAGCTTTCCAGGTTCATCGCGTCGCTGGCGTTGGTGGCACGGAACGCGTTGATCAGGTCGCGCCAGTAGTCCTTGTTGCTCGGCGCCACGCGGACGAGCTGCTCCAATGCGTCGCGCATGGAGTTGGCGTCCTTGGCCTTGTGGGCGCAGCTGAGCTGGATCTGGAGCCACTCCTCCTTCACCGGCTTGCCGGCCGCACGGGCGCTGTCCGCCAGCCGCTTGACCGTGGCCCCCGCCTCGCCGCACTTGCCCTGCAGGAACTGGCTCTGGGCAACCAGGACCTGCATGTCCGTGTCACCCGGATTCTGGGCCAGGTACTGCTGGGCAGTCTGCACGGCGGCGTTGTAGTTCTTCAGGCTGTAGTAGATCTGGATCAGGTTCCGGCGCAGGGTGGTGACCTCTTCCGGAGCCGCGATACCGCTGTCGATCGTCGCCTGGAACGCTCTGGCAGCCTTGTCGTACTGCTTCAGGCCAAGATATGAATTCGCCTCGAACTGGCTGATCACATAATTTTCATAAGGCGTCCGTTTCTCGACGGCCTTGGCCTCCTCGATCTTCTGCAGCGCCTTGTTGAAGTCCTTGGCGGCAATCGCCTCCTGCGCGGCCTGCAGCGGCTTACCGACCTTCTCGCTCATCTTCTGCTGCTTGGGAGCGGCCAGGGCCGCGCCCGTGTCCACCACGGCGGTTGCCAGGACCGGACCGGCCAGGGCGACCATCACGAGGGCGACGAGTTGTTTCCCGTTCATGTCTGTCTTCCATTTTCTCAAAGTTCTACGCGTCAACCACGCGATCCAGACGTTAGGTCCAAGACGTTGAACCCGGAATGAATGCGTCAGCCGCCGATCGAACTATCGTTGATCAGGCCCATCTTCTTCAGGCCGAGCCGCTGGGTGGCCGCCATCACCTTCGCCACGTACTCGTACTTCACGAGCTTGTGGGGACGGATGTGGATTTCCGGCTGCTTGGGCTGCGCGGCGACGGTGTTCAGGTAGCCGTTCAGCTGCCCCATGTTCTGGACGACGTTGCCGTTCCACAGCACCGTGCCGTCGAAGTCCACCTGCAGTTCGACCACTTCCGGCGGCTCGGGCGGCGCCGCCGGCTTGTTCACCGGCATATCGAGCTTCACGGCGTGCGTCTGGATCGGGATCGTGACGATCAGCATGATCAGCAGCACGAGCATCACGTCGATCAGGGGCGTGGTGTTCATCTCCACCATCACGTCCGCTTCGTCCCGCGACGAGTTCCCTACGCTCATAGACATTGGCTAAACTCCTTAAGGACAGACGGCTCAGGCGCCGGGACGGAGCGGTTCGGTGATGAAGCCGACCTTGACGATGCCCACGCGCTGGCACGCCACCACAACACGCCCCACGAACTCGTAGCGGGCCGCCTTGTCGCCGCGGATGTGGACTTCCGGCTGCGGATCGAGCACCGCCACGCTGGCGAGCTTCTCCGACAGTTCGGCGGGTCCAGCCACCTGCACCGCGTTCCAGTAGACATTGCCGGCGGCGTCGATGGCGATGACGACGTTTTCAGGTTTCGTCACCGTCGCCTGGTTGGTCGCCTTCGGCAGCGTCACCGGCACCGTCGTGATCACCACCGGAATGGTGATGAGGAAGATGATGAGGAGAACGAGCATCACGTCCACGAGGGGCGTGGTGTTGATCTCGTTCATCACACCATCGGCGTCCTTATCTCCGACGGTCATTGACATGTTAGTGGCTCCGGGCCGTCGCGGCGCGGCTCTGCACCAGGTAGGAACCGTAGTCGACCGTGAAGTTCTGGACGATGAACGCCGCAGCCTTGTTGCGGCGGACCAGCCAGTTGTAGCCGAGCACGGCCGGCACGGCGACGGCCAGACCGATGGCGGTCATGATCAGCGCTTCACCGACGGGACCCGCGACCTTGTCGATCGAGGCCTGACCGGCGACGCCGATGGCGATCAGGGCGTGATAGATGCCCCACACGGTGCCGAACAGGCCGACGAACGGCGCGGTCGAACCCACGGTGGCGAGGAAGGCCAGACCACCCTGGAGGCGGTTCTGGATGGTGTCGGATTCGCGCTGCAGGTTATTGGCGATCCACTCGGGCGCATCGATCTGGTCGGTCAGACGGCCCTCGTGGTGCTGGGCCGCGCCCAGGCCCTTTTCGATCAGGCTGCGGAACTGGTTGCCGCGCTCGAGCTTGTCGAGGCCTTCCTGCAGGCTCGGGGCCTTCCAGAAATCGCGGTCGACGGCCTTGGCTTGGCGGAACAGCTTCGTCTGGTCCCAGAGCTTGGTGAACAGGATGTACCAGGTGCCCATGGACATGACGACCAGGATGAACAGCGTGCCCTTCGAGATGAAGTCGCCGTGTTCCCACATCGCCTTCAGGCCATAGGGGTTCTCGACTTCGGCCATCGTGGCGTCTTCGATCGGCGCGGCTTCGGCCGGCACGGCGGCGTCGGCGGGAGCGGCCGGATCGGTCATGACGGGAGCATCGGCGGCCGGCGCCTCGGCGGCGGCATCCTGGGCCATGGCGACGCCGGTGGCAACCGGGGCGACGATCAGGGCAAGGGCAAGGGCAACCGACGCAATCGCGCGGGCACCCCAGTGGCGGGTGGACAGGCGGTTCATGGTGTTATCTCCGTTTTCAATTCTTGACGTGGAGCCGGGTGCGCCGGCGCAGGTTGATTTCAAGGCGTGGAAAAGCACGCGGCTAGCCGCGTGCCTTCTTCAGCTCGAACACGACACGGAACTGGTGCCATACAGCAACAGGCTTGCCGTCCTTCGTTCCAGGGATGAACTTCCAGGCCTTGCGCGCTTCGGCGATCGCGGCCTTGTCGAGACGTTCGGAGCCGCTGCTTTCGACGACCGAGATGGTCTCGCCATCGACGCGGCCGTTGGGCTGCACCATGAATTTCAGGATGACGGCCCCTTCTTCACCCAGCCGGACGGACGTCGCCGGGTATTCAGGCTGCGTAATCGGCCGGCGGGGATCCTGCCGCGGCTCGGTCGGCGGCGCAGACGGCGGCGGCGGCGGCGGCGGCGGCGCCTTCTTAACCTCATTGGTGACGTTCTGGATGGCCGAGGTCGTAGCCGCGGTATCGAAGCTGATCATCGGCATGTCGACGAAGGCCGGCGGCGGCGGCTTGAAGTCCGGCGGCGGCGGCGGCGGCGGCGTATCGTCCTTGGCTACCTCATCGATGATTTCGGTCTCCATCGGCCCCTTCAGCATCTCGATCATGGTGTTGCTGAGACCTGACATGAGCGCATAGAAGAGACCGGCATGGACCAGGATGACGAAGACGAAACCAAGCGCACGGCCGGAAATCGCGGATTGGGTATTGTTCATGGTTCCTCGACGCTGTGTATTTCAATCTTCCCCGAAGCGCCTTTCGGTTCGGCGCCGGCCGCCCTCCCCGGGCGGCGGGGTCCCCGGCACTGCGGCGGAGGACCTTGGACCTATCAATACGGCCATGGGCATGAACTGACAATGGCTCAAAGATTAACTTTTTTTCATCTTTCCGCGCTGCGCTTGAACAGGAAGCTCAGCGGCGGTTTGCGTCGTGGCTTGGATACAAACTGAATGACGGCGGTCAACCCGGGCAGGTTGTCGTGCAATTTCAGGAACGCGCCGTGCAATTTGGCGACGGCCGCCACCAGGCTCAGCCCCAGCCCCGACCCGGGACTCTTGCGCGCCGCGTCGAGGCGGACGAAACGGTGGATCACCCGCTCGCGCGCCTCGGCCGGAATCCCGGGACCACGGTCGCTGACCTCGATCAGCGGACCGAGGGGACCGAGCGAGGCCCGCAGCTCTATGGCGCTGCCGCGCGGCGAATACTTGATGGCGTTGTCGATCAGATTGGCGATGGCCTGGGCCAGCAGCTCGGGATGGGCGCGGACCTGGATGGGCTCGGCCGCATGCACGTTGAGGCGCAGCCCGCTCTCCTCAGCCACCGGCACGTAGAGGTCGCCGACATCGGAGATCAGGGTGGCCAGGTCCATGTCGACCATCTGGTCGCCGCTGACGCCGGCCTCGGCGCGGGCGATCTCGAGCAGCGAGTTGAGGATATGCAGCATGGTGTCCACTTCGCTGGCGGCATCGCGCATGGCGGTGCGCAGTTCCTGTTCGCCCCCCTTCCCGCCCGACGCCATTTCCAGCCGCGCTCCCAGCCGGGTCAGCGAGCTGCGGAAGTCGTGCGCGATGCTGTCGGTGACCGCGCGCATGGTCGTCATGCTGTCCTCGATCCGCGACAACATGGCGTTGAGCGATGCCGACACCACGCTGAACTCGACCGGCAGATAGCTCACCTTGACGCGGCGGGACATGTCGCCGCCCAGGATGTCCTCGGCGGTCTCGACGATGCTGCTCATGTGACGCCGCAGGAAATGCGACACCCGGAATCCGGCCACGATGGTCAGCGCCAGGGCGATAATGAAGGCCAGCACGGCGGCCTTGATCACAAGCGCCGAGGGGATCCCCCACTCGTCGCGGGGCACCGCCACCAGAAGACGGTAGCGCCCGGGAAGCTCGGTCGCGGTGGCGCCCATGATCTCGGGCTCGGCGAAGGTCGACCGGCTGAGCGGCACCACCTCCCAGGAGAAGCCCGAGGCGGATCTGGCGGGCCAGGTCGTGAGGTTCCCGGCAACGCGGTAGCGGTAGCCGTCCTCGAACAAATACAGCATCCGCCCACTCGACGAGCTGGCCAGGCGGTTACGGATCATCGCCTCGACCGCGGCCGGCCCCTCGGATTCATAGACGCTCTTCAGTGCCGCCAGTTCGCCGCCGACCTCGCGCGAAACCTGCTGCTCGTGAAGCTTCGACAGGTCGTAGTAGAGCACGCCGAAGGGGATCAGCGTCGCGATGATCGAGAGCGGAATCAGGGCGCGCGCGATCTGGAGGGTAGCGCTCTGGGGGCGGATCGCCACGCGGTCAGCCCTCCGCCGCGAGCCGGTAGCCGGCGCCCCGGATGGTGTGGATCAGCGATTGCTGGAAGCCCTTGTCGACGCGCTGTCTGAGCCGGCTGATATGGACGTCGATGACGTTGGTCTGTGGATCGAAGTGATAGTCCCACACGGCCTCGAGCAGCATGGTACGGGTCACCAGCTGGCCCTGGTGCCGCATCAGGTATTCGAGCAACGAGAACTCGCGGGGCTGCAGGTCGATGGCCTTGCCGGCGCGGGATACCTTGCGGGCGATCAGGTCCATCTCCAGGTCGGCGCAGCGCAGCTTGGTCTCGGCCTCCGGCCCGGCACTGCGGCGGCGCAGCAGCACCTCGATGCGCGCCAGCAGTTCGGAGACGGCGAACGGCTTGACCATGTAGTCGTCGCCGCCGGCCTTCAGGCCCTTCACCCGCTCGTCGAGCGTGCTGAGCGCCGACAGCAGCAGCACCGGTGTCTCGATTCGCGCCGCCCGCAGGGCCTTGAGCACCGACAGGCCGTCGAGGCCCGGCAGCATACGGTCGAGGACGACCAGGTCGTAGGCACCGTCGCTGGCGAGATAAAGCGCTTCCCTGCCGTCCTCGGCGGCATCGACGGCATAGCCTTGCTCCCGGAGACTCTGCACCAGGTAGCTGGACGTGATGGTGTCGTCCTCCACGACGAGAAGCTTGCGGCTCACCCGATCTCCCCCGAACCAACCGGTGCCAAACCATGTTACAATGGCCGGACGCCGCGCGCGAGGACATGCCTTGCGGTCGGCGGCACCTGGTTCTATGTGTGGGCGCGGCCGGCGACAAGCCAAGCGGAAAATCCACCGACCGCCGGATTCAGGGAGCGGAGCGTGATCAAGGCCCGACGGGCGGGCATCAACGGGACGGGATTGGTCGGGCCGCGTCGCGGCCGGGCGGCGGCCCTGCTCATGGCGTTGCCGCTGCTGGTGCTGTCGGTTCTGCTGGATCACGGCACTGCCCGCGCCATCGCACCGCCGTCCGGAAACGCGCTCGACCATCGCGGCTCGGATATGGCCGGCACGGAGGGCAAGGCGCACTTTCCGGGCCGCGCCGCCCCGGCGATCGTCGAACCACTGCACCTCAAGCCCCATTTCTCGGGCGATGGGACCCCCGGATCGCACGGCCTTGCGCCGTCGACCGGCGTGCAACAGCCGTCGCCACTCCCGCTTGTCGAGCCCCGTCGCGCGCAATATACCGCGCCCAAGCATTGGCGCGCCGATGCCCGCCCCAGAGCGCCGCCGCTCCAGGACGCCTAGACCACCCGCGCCGGGCGGCGCGACCGCACCATATCCATAGCATCCGGTAAAGGAGCCAGCTCTTGGCGAAGGCTCCGCATCCAGCCCAAAAGGCGGCACCATGCACACCCCCAAGTGGCAGATCTATTTTTACAGCGCCATCGTCCTGATCGGCGTGGCGCTGGCCCTCCCCAACATATTCACCCGCGATCAGCTCGCCAGCATGCCCGACTGGCTCCCCAAGAAGCAGGTCACGCTGGGGCTCGACCTTCGCGGCGGCTCGCACCTGGTGCTCGAGGTGGATTCCAAGGCACTGATGAAAGAGCGCCTGCAATCCATGGCGGACGATATCGCCGCCAAAGTGCGTCAGGAAAAGATTTCCAGCGTGCGCGCCGCGCCAGTGGGCGATTCGGTCATGGTGACGTTCCGCGACCCGAGCCGCGCGCAGGAGCTCCGCGATATCATCCGCGACGTCACCCAGGCGCCGCCCACGGGCATGGGTCCCAGCCAGCCTGACGTCGACATCGAACCGGGCGGCGCGACGCAGCTGCGCGTCCGGTTTAGCGAGGCAGGGACCGCACGGCGCGTGACCGCCGCGGTCGAGCAGAGCCTCGAGGTGGTGCGCAAGCGCATCGACGGCGCCGGTGTCGCCGAGCCCACCATCCAGCGCGTCGGCGGCGACCGCATCCTGGTACAGCTTCCCGGCGTGCAGGATCCCGGCCGCATCACCAAGCTGCTGGGCGGCACGGCCAAGATGACCTTCCATCTGGTCACCTCGTCCGTTCCCGAGGGCGCGCCTCCACCCCATGGGGTCTTCGTGCTGCCCAACGCCGAGACCGGCGAGCAATTGGCGCTGTTCGAGCGGCCGATCGTCACCGGCGATCACCTGGAGAATTCCGACGTCAGCTTCGAACAACATACCGGCGAGCCGCAGGTGGGCTTCGAGTTCGACAGCACCGGCGCCCGGCAGTTCGGTCGGGCGACGCTCGAGCATACCGGCGAACGGATGGCCATCGTGCTCGACGGCAAGGTGCTGAGCGCGCCGCGCATCAACGAACCGATCCTGGGCGGATCAGGTGTCATCACCGGACAGTTCTCGCCCACCGAGGCCACGGATCTGTCGACCATGCTGAAGTCGGGTGCGCTGCCGGCGCCGCTCACCGTCATCGAGGAGCGCACCGTGGGTGCCGACCTCGGCGCCGACTCCATCAAGATGGGCGCATGGACCGGCCTCATTGGCTTCATCCTCGTGTTCGCCCTGATCCTGATGCTCTATGGCACCTGGGGCATCATCGCCAGCGTGGCGCTGCTGATCCACACGATCCTGACCCTCACGGCGCTGACCATTCTTGGGGCGACGCTCACCTTGCCCGGCATCGCCGGTATCGTTCTGGGCATCGGCATCGCGGTGGACGCCAACGTGCTGATCAACGAACGCATCCGCGAGGAGACCCGGCGCGGTCTGGGAGCCTACGCGTCACTGGAATACGGCTTCAAGAAGGCGTTCGCGACCATCATCGATTCCAACATGACGACGCTGTTCGCCGTGGTCCTGCTCTTTGCCGTGGGCACCGGTCCGATACGCGGCTTCGCCATTACCATGGGACTCGGCATCCTGATCTCGCTGTTTACCGCCGTGACGATGGTGCGGATGATGATGATCTGGTGGATCAAGGTCCAGAATCTCAAGGTCCTGGACATGGAGCCGCCGTTCCAGATCATTCCGACGGGTACCAGCATCAGGTTCATGCGCGCCCGCTTTCTGGGCATCGCCGTCTCGGCGATCCTGTCCACGGCCTCGCTGGTGCTTTTCTTCGTGCCCGGGCTCAATTACGGCATCGATTTCAAGGGCGGCATCCAGATGGAAGTCGAACCCGCCAAGGGCATGGCGGACCTCGGCGCCATGAGGCAGAAGCTGGGGGGGCTTGGGCTGGGCGACGTCTCGCTTCAGGGTGCCGACAACAACACCAAGGTCCTGATCAGGATCGAAATCCAGCCCGGCGGAGACGCAGCGCAGCGGGTTGCCGTCGAAAAAGCGCGCGCCGCCATCGGGGAAGCAGCGCCCGGCAGCGAAATCTCGCGCACCGAGGTGGTCGGCCCCAAGGTCAGCGGTGAACTGGCGGCCACCGGACTCTACGCGGTATTGGCCGCCAGCGTCATCATGTTGTTCTACATCTGGTTCCGCTTCGAGTGGTACTTCGCCATCGGCGCCATCGCAACGATGATACTGGACATTACGAAGGTCGTCGGATTCTTCGTGATCACCCAACTGGACTTCAACCTCAGCGCCGTCGCGGCCTTGCTGACACTTGTGGGCTATACGGTGAACGACAAGGTCGTGGTCTACGACCGAATGCGCGAGAACATGCGGCTTTTCCAGAGGATGGACCTGCGCGACATCATCGATAAAAGCATCAACGAGACTCTGGCGCGCAGCGTCTACACCTCGGCGACCGCGCTCCTTGCCATGCTGCCCATGGCGATCTGGGGCGGGTCGGCGGTGGAGAGTTTCGCCGTACCGATGATTTTCGGCATCGTGATCGCGGCCTCGTCCTCGGTCTTCATCGCCGCCCCGATCCTGCTGTTCCTGGGCGACTGGCGCATCAGACGCCAGGCGAAGCGGGAGGCCGAGGGCACCGCCGTCGACGACTCGCCGATCAAGGGTATGGATCCGGCGCGGATGCCCTGATGAGCCTGATGCTGCTGGCCGCCGACGGGCGCACCTATCTCGAGGCGCTGGTGCTGGGCCTGATCGAGGGCCTGACCGAGTTCTTGCCCGTGTCCTCGACCGGCCACATCCTGCTGGCCGGCCACTTCATGGGGTTCGAATCGACCGGCAAGACCTTCGAGGTGGTGATCCAGCTCGGTGCGATCCTCGCCCTGCTGCTGGTCTACGCCCAGCGGCTGCTGGGCGTGGCCGCCGCGGCGCCGCGCGATCCGGCGGCGCGGCGCTTCATCGCCAGCATCGTGCTCGCCTTCCTGCCCGCCGCCCTGATCGGCGCGCTGGCGCACGACTACATCAAGGACGTGCTGTTCGAAAGTCCGGGGCTGATTTGCGCCACCCTGATCGGTGGCGGCCTGATCCTGCTGGTGGTCGACCGGGTGAAGCTGCCGGTGCGCCACGCCGACGCCATGGCCTATCCGCTGCCGATGGCGTTGGGCATCGGCCTGTGTCAGTGCCTTGCCATGGTTCCCGGCGTCTCGCGCTCCGGCGCGACCATCGTCGGCGCGCTGCTGATGGGCGCCGACAAGCGCTCGGCCGCCGAGTTCTCGTTCTTTCTCGCCATGCCGACCATGGCGGGCGCGGTGGTCTACGACCTGTACAAGAATTGGGACATCCTGGATTTCAGCGACACGGCGCTGATCGCCGTGGGCTTCGTCACGGCGTTCGTCACCGCGCTGGTGGTGGTGCGGGCGCTGCTGGATTATGTCGGCCGGCGAGGCTTTTCCGTGTTCGGCTGGTGGCGGATCGCCGTCGGCCTGGCCGGTTTCGCCGGCCTGTACCTGCTCGGCTGAGCTAGTCGCCTTCCTTGCGGGCCGGATCGGCGGTGACCGGGGCCTGGCGGGGCGCCTCGAGCGCCGGGGCCGGCTTCATCGTTACCGGCTCATGTTCCTCCTCCGCCATGCCCTGACGGAAGCTCTTGATGCCCTTGGCAAGGTCGCCCATCAGCTCGGAGAACTTGCCCCTGCCGAACACGAGCAGCAGAAGCGCGACGAGCAAGAGAATCTTCCAGACCATGCATACCTCCGAAGGATCCGCGCACGGCGCGGACCAGCCCTTTCATAGACGTTCCGCGCCATCGGGGCAAGGAGACGCCACACGGGTTCCCGTCGGGCGCCGTTGCCGGTAGCATGGGCCGCATGCGCACCCTTGACGCCCTGATCGGACTCCTGCTGATGCTCTCGACCGTGCCCGCTGTTGCCGCCGACGATCCGCTTCCCGAGGGTTTCGTGTACGCGGACGAGATGGTGCCCGGCCTGGTCGTCGACCTGCGCTATGCCGGCGCGGACAACTTCGTCGGCCAGCGGATCGACGGCTATGAGGCGGCGCGCGTCGTGCTGAGCGCGCGGGCAGCCGAGGCGCTGAGGCGGGCGCAGGCCGACCTGAACGCGTTCGGACTTGGCCTCAAGATTTTCGAC
Source organism: Sphingomonadales bacterium (assembly GCA_022844405.1). Classification (GTDB taxonomy): domain Bacteria; phylum Pseudomonadota; class Alphaproteobacteria; order SMXS01; family SMXS01; genus RI-34. The sequence goes on from JALHLV010000012.1 coordinate 33,495, forward strand.
GCCTACCGGCCGACCCGGGCCGTCGCGCATTTCGTCCGCTGGTCCGCCATGCCCGACGATCCCGGCGCAAAGCGCACCTATTATCCTGACATCGACAAGCAGAAGCTGTTCGAGGAAGGCTATGTGGCGACCCGCTCCAGCCACAGCCGCGGCAGCACCGTCGATCTGACGCTGGTCACCATCGGCAAGGACGGCACGGTGGCCGATCTGGACATGGGGACGCCGTTCGATTTCTTCGGCCCGGAATCCTGGCCCGACTACACCGACCTGACCGGCGAGCAGCGCTCCAACCGGCTGCTGCTCAAACTGGTGATGGAACGGCACGGCTTCAAACCGTTCGACAAGGAATGGTGGCACTTCACGCTGAAGGACGAACCGTTCCCCGACACCTATTTCGACTTCCCGGTCCGTTAACGGTTCACTCGGACGCGGCGGAGTTGCCCTCTACTGAAATCCGCCGCTGTGCCCGCAACTTGGCCGTGCCGCGCACCGAAAGAATGCCGCAGGCTCCGGCTATCAACGTGATCACGCCAATACCGAAGCTGCCGCTTACCAGGCTGACGGCCAGCTCGATTGCCAACCATGCCAACGCCACGACACTCGCCCAGAACGAACAATGCTTGCGAATGCGCCACCCGAGGAAGCCTGCGGCGACGACCGCTGAGAGACAGATGACGATCTGCACAATGCGGATTTCAATGGGCACGGGAGAACCATCAGGCTGAATTTCCCATACCAGGGATCTTGCGGTCGCGATGACGTAAGAAAGGCCTAACCATCCGGCCGTGAATACCCCCGCGCGCGCGGCATTGAAGATTTCGTAGTCGCGCTCCAGCGCTCCAAATGGATTCAACATGACTTTGCTCCCCCAGCCTTACCGCGCGCACTCTAGCGGCTGGTAGCGGCGCGTGGAAGTCCGGCAATCAGGCCGCCGCGCTGGGCCGCGTGGCGAACGATGCCCGCCAGCGCCTGATGTTGACGAACCCGTCGGCGTCCTTCAGGCCGACATAGTCGCCGAATCCCAGGGTCGCATAGAGCGTGCAGTCCGCGACCGAGGGCGTGTCGCCGGCGACAAAAGGCTTGCCACCGATCTCCCGGTCCATGATGCCCAGGTTCTTGCGGTAGCAGTTCACCGCCATCCTGGCGGCATCGGGAGACTGTGGCCCCTTGTCGGCGAAGAAGGGCGAGATGTTGTGGGCGTAGTGCGCCAGTTCGGCCATCAGTCCCAGCTCCGCGAGTCGGTCGAGCTCGCGAATGCGGGCGCGCTCCAACGGCGACCTGCCCAGCATGGGCGGCTGAGGGTTGAGTTCTTCGAGGTACTCGATGATGACCAGGGATTCGCGAATCACGGTTCCGTCGTCAAGCTCGAGAAACGGCACGACCGCGAGCGGATTCTTCGCCAGCATCTCGGGTGTCCGAAGACCATGATTGATGACATCCACCTCCACCAACTCCAGCGGAATACCTTTCTCGGCCGCATAGAGGCGCACCTTCTGCGGATTGGGCGCGGCGAAGTTGTAGAGCTTCATGGTCGTCTCCCGTCTGCTTCCGCGAGGGAAGCACAGCTGGTGCCGGCTTTCAATTTGTTCGGCTGAAGAACTTGCGCGTGACGGAGGACAGCAACGACCCGTCGCTGCGCGGCGCTCAGGCCCCGGTCGCCTCGTGGCCGCGCCGGCGGCCGAGAAACTGCTGATGGTACCAGGCGCCGCGCACCGAAAGGATGCCGCAGCCCAGCGCCACGAGCGCGAGGATCAGCGCGGGAATGCCGACGCCGCCATTCGCCATCGCATAGCTGTATTCGATGACCAGTCCCGCGAGAACCGCGATGCTGGCCCACAGCGGTTGCTTCGTCCAGATGAGCCAGCCGATCCCCGCGACCAGGCCCGACAGGATCAGCAGACAGATGATCGCGAAAGCCAGGGCGGCGTCCGCCAGCATGCCGGCGCGGCCACCGACGAGCATGGCCGCGATCGTGAGCAGATAGCCCGCGACGATCCAGCCGGCCGTGATCGTCCCAGCCTTGGCCGCCTGCACGGCCTGTTCATCGCTCTCGATTTCCCTGAAAGGGTTTCGCGACATGACATCCCCGTCGTTCCCAGGCTCGAAGCCTATGGAGCGGCAAACGTCGTTGTCCATGCGAAACTGGATGCTGGCGTTCACTGTTGGTCACGGTCCGGTGAGCGCTGGCTTGCGGGCACGGCGATCCCCTCGCGCCAAAAAAACCTCCGGTAGCGGGAACGGGATGGCCAGATCGAAATCAGATGCTGGTGCCGGCCCGCTCGGCGGACTTGGCGCGCGCCGCGTCCTTGTCCGTGAAATAGAGCGCATTGATCTCGATGAAATCCTTGGCAGCCGGCGGAATCTCATGGTCGGCGAAAATCGCGCCCACCGGGCAGGCCGAAACGCACACCCCGCAATCGATGCACTGGTCAGGCTCGATATAGACCATGCGGTCCTCGTCCTCCTGGTAGATGCAGTCCACCGGGCAGACCTCGATGCAGGACATGTCCTTGACGTCGATGCAGGCGTTGCTGATTACGTAAGTCATCGTGTTCCCGAGCCTCAAGCTAGCTTGGCCGACCCGGCACGGTCGGCTCGTTTCTTAATCTTTCCGCGCGGCACTGTACCACCTGGAACGTGAAGCCGCAGGCCGGAAAATGGCCTGCTGGCGGCACGCGGAAGCGGCGATTTCCCCATACTGCGCGGCGTCATCCCAATGCGCGCATTACGCTCGCGAGAGCCCATCAAGTCAAGCATGACTTTATCGGTCGTTGCTATCGGGTGGGGTAAGATGTAACGTGCGTCCGGGAAAAAGTCAGACTTGAACGGGGATTTGAAAATGAATACGGAACCCTTCGCCTCGGTGTTCGCCCGCGCCATCGGCGCCGACGCCGGAGACGCCGTGGAGAAAGCGGCGGATGGCGACTTCCAGGACATCTTTCCCCTGATGCCGGTGGGCCAGCGGGTCGACATGGGAACGGCGCCGGACGGCACGCCGCTGATCGACCCGCGCATCTTCTTTTCCGCCGAGTTCCGCCGCAATCCGTGGCCGTATTACCGGCTGATGCGCGACCACTATCCGGTCTATTTCAACCAGCTCAACAACACCTATTACGTCACCCGCTACGACGACATGACCGAGTGTTATTTCGACGACATCGGCTTCAACACGATTCCGAAGGGCTCGTCGAACGGCGTGCTGGGGAACGTGACCCACGAGCTGAGCGGCGTCGAGCACCGCCGCCGGCGCAACCTGTTCGGCCAGCACCTGGTCGGCAAGGCGCTGGAGAATCGGGTGCCGGCCATCGAGCGGCTGGCGCAGGAGATGATCGACGACTGGTCCAACGTGGACGCGCCGTGGTGCATCACCAACGGCAATGTCCGCACCATCGAGCTGGGCCAGGCCTTCGCCGATTCGTTCCCGGTCCGCGTGGTCTGCGACGTCCTCGGCTTCCCGAGCGAAGCGCGCGGCAACTTCGTGTACTGGTACAATTCGATCATGAGCGGCCTGGGCGCGTCCGAGACCCACAAGCAGGGCATGGAGGCGCGCCAACACCTGGAGGACTTCGTCGAGTCCATCGTCGAGGACCGCCGCAAGAACCCGACCTACCTCTACGACAATGCCGGCAGGAATATCGGCAAGGACATCATCTCCAAGCTGTGCGAGAGCCAGGTCGATGGCGACTATCTGTCGACCGAGGAGATCACCGCGCTGATCGCGCTGGTGGTGGCGGGCGGCGGCGAGACGACGCGCGGCACGCTGATGAACATGTGGTACAGCCTGCTGCAGAAGCCCGACCAGGCCGAGGCGGCGCTGGCCGACGAGGCCCTGTGGGACGCGGTGTTCCACGAGACGTTGCGCCATTCCAATCCGATCGGCGGCCAGCCGCGTCACGCCACCTTCGACGTACAGATTCACGGTACCGTCGTGCCCGCCGGATCGCTGATCGAGATGGTCAACTTCTCGGGCAGCCACGACGAGCGCATCTTCCACGACGCGGACAATTTCAACATCTTCCGGCCCGACCTCTACACCGGCAAGCTGCTACGCAGCGGCTACCGCACGGAAGGCAAATGCAGCCACATGGCGTTCGGCGTCGGCCCGCACATGTGTCCAGGTGCCTGGATCTCGCACCAGGAAGCAGTGATCGGCTCGAAGATCCTGTCGCGGACCATGAAAAACCCGCGCATCAACCGGGACCGCATGCCAAAGGACATAGACGGCGTCAGCCTCGCGCCCATCGGCATCAACAAGACCCGCGAGCTGTGGCTCGATTACGATCTGGCCTAGGACCGGCGGCATGAGCACCGAAGCGAAGCAAGCGGCCAAGCCGCCGGCCTATGGCGCCGGCGCCCCCGACAAGGACGCCTTCACCGGCCGCAACGGCGTGCCGCTGTACACCCGCAACGGCAACCAGAACGACTATCGGACCTACGAGGTCTACCAGCGCGAACGGGTCAAGGAGGCCACCGACAAGATCCGTCCGATCCAGCTGATCTCGCCCGAGTTCATCAGGAATCCGTATCCGGTACTGGAAATCCTGCGCGAGAACTATCCGTTCTACCGCGACTGGCTGGGCAATTCGTTCTGGGTGACGCGCTATGACGATGTGACGTCGATCTTCACCGACGATGCCAACTTCGAGACCAGGCCGAAACGCTGGTTCTACGACATCGAGGACCTGGGCCGCGACCTGGGCCAGGAAGTGGCGCTGCTGACGGCGCAGGCGACCCGCATCGACGCTAATGTGGAGCGCATCGCCCGCGAGATCGTCGGCGGCTTCAAGGCCGGTGGCGGCACCGACCTCGCCATCGAGTTCGCCGCGCGGCTGCCGCTGGAGCTGCTGGCCTGCGTGCTCGACCTGCCCAAGGACGATTTTCCCAAATTCGTCGACCGCTACTGGCGGATGCAGCGCGGCGCCATGTGGGAGCCGAAGAGCCGGCAGGCGGGTCTGGGCGCCGTCCAGGAACTGGTCGAATATTTCCGGCCCCTGCTGGCCGCGCGCAGGGCCAATCCCGGCGACGACCTGATCTCGGCGGTGGCGATGCTGGATACCGATGGCGCCCCGGCCACCGCCGAGGATCTGGTGATCACCTTGCTGGAGCAGGACCACGAGACGCTCCACGGGGCGCTTGCCAACATGTGGTTCCAGTTGCTCACCCATCCGGAGCAGCTCGACCTGGTCAAGCGCGAGCGGCGCATGGTGAAGTTTGCCTGGCTGGAGACGCTGCGCCATTCGGCGCCGGTGCTGACCGCCAACCGCTTCGCGCGGCACGAGGTGGAGCGCTTCGGCCGGCTGATCCCGATCGGCGCGCTGCTGCACTGCTCGGCGGCCGCCGCCAACCGCGACCCGCGCCAGTACAAGGATCCCGACAGGTTCATCGTCGGCCGCAAGGATCTGTGCCAGCGCGAGCCGCGCGGCCAGTACCGCGCCGACGGCCTGCCGGCCGGTGTGGCGTTCGGCCTGGGCAAGCCGTCGAAGCATCCGGCGGTGCCCGAGGACCGGCCAAGGTCGCTCTATGCCATCACCCGCGACACGGCGACGACGGCGTCAAACGTGTTGCTGGACGTGGTGCCCGAAGTCAGGCTGAAGCCCGGCGCGACGCCGGCGCTGCGCAGCCTTCGGCTGGGCGAAATGCACACCTGCTGGAACCTGCCCGTCGTGTTCTGAGCGCGGCGGATTTCCGCCGTTTATCCAGTCACGTGTGACTTTTGATTCATTGCCAATCCGCCATCGAGGATGTAGGTTGGCACGATCCGGCCCAACCTGAACCGAACGAGGCCCTCGAATGGACTCCATCACCGCTTTTCTCAGCAACATCGTCGAAAACACCGACGCCAAGCCGAGCGAGGGCAGCGGCCCTTCGGCCAAGCCCGGCAGCGTGCCGCGGGCACAGTCGCTGTCGAGCCACGACTTCCCGCTGATGCCGGTCGGTCAGGCCTGCGACATGGGCCATGCGCCCGACGGCACGCCGCTGATCGACTCGCGCATCTTCAATTCCTTCGAATTCTTCCGGAACCCGTATCCCTACTACCGGATCATGCGGGATCACTATCCGGTGTTCTTCGACAAGCTGCACAACTGCTACTACGTCACCCGCTACGACGACATCACCACCTGCTATTTCGACGACGAGGGCTTCAACACCATCCCGAAGGGCTCATCGAGCGGCGTGCTGGGCAATACCCAGCTGGAACTCAGCGGCGTGGAACACCGGCGCCGGCGCAACCTGTACGGCCAGCATCTGGTCGGCAAGTCGCTCGACAACCGCCTGCACGCCATCGAGGCCATCGGCGAGGAAATGATCGCCGACTGGGGCAATCTGGACGAGAGCATCGTGCAGGACCGCAACGGCGTCCGCACGGTCGCCATCGGCAAGGCGTTCGCCAACGAGTTCCCGATCCGCGTGGTCTGCGATGTGCTCGGCTTCCCCAAGGAGTCCCGGAAGAAGTTCTTCTACTGGTACAATTCCATGATGTCCGGCCTCGGCGGCTCGGAGACCCACCACCAGGGCCTCGAGGCGCGCCAGGATCTGGAGGACTATGTCGGCACGCTGGTCGAGGAGCGCCGCGCGCACCCGACCTACCTGTACGACGCGGCAGGCGACCCCATCGGCAAGGACATCATCTCCAAGCTGTGCGAGACCCAGATCGACGGCGACTATCTGTCGACCGAGGAGATCACCTCGAACATCGCGCTGGTGGTGGGCGGCGGCGGCGAGACCACCCGCGGCGCCATCCTGAACATGTGGTACCTGCTGCTGCAACACCCGAGGCAGCTCGACGCGGTGCTGGCCGATCCGGAGACCATGTGGGACGTGGCGTTCCACGAGACGCTGCGCCATTCGACGCCGATCGGCGGCCAGCCGCGCCACAACTCGTTCGACATCGAACTGCACGGGGTGAAGATTCCGGCCGGCTCGCTGGTCAACATGGTCGACTTCTCGGCCAACCACGACGACCGCATCTTCAAGGATCCGGAAACCTTCAACATCTTCCGGCCGGACCTGTACAGCGGCAAGCTGTTGCGCAGCGGCTACCGCAAGGAAGGCAAGTGCAGCCACATGGCGTTCGGCGTCGGCCCGCACCTGTGCCCCGGCGCGTGGATTTCCCATCAGGAAGCGGTGATCGGCTCGAAGATCCTGCAGCGTCACCTGAAGAATCCGCGCCTGAACGTGGACAAGATGCCGAAGGATTTCGACGGCAGCCTGCTGCCGATCGGCCTCATCTCGGCCAGGGAAGTCTGGATCGACTACGACCTGAACTAGGGCATTACCATGAGCACGACAGAAACGATCCGGGCCACGGCGGGCACCGGCAAGCCTCAGGATGCGGCGGCGCCCAAGGTCACCTATGGCCGCAACGGCGTGCCGATCACGCCGGGCGGCCTCAAGGGCGACGGCTTCCGCACCTACGAAGTCCACCAGCGCGAGCGGCTGGGCCAGTCGACGGCGAAGATCAAGCCGATGCAGCTGATCTCGCCGGAGTTCATCCGCGATCCCTACCCGTTGCTGGAGATCCTGCGCGAGAACTATCCCAGCTACCGCGACTGGCTGGAGAACGCCTACTGGATCACCCGCTATGACGACGTGACGTCGATCTTCACCGACGACGCCAATTTCGAGACCCGCCCGCGCCGCTGGTTCTACAACATCGCCGACTATGGCCGCGACCTGCGCCTGGAGCTGCCGGTGCTGTTCGCCCAGGCGGAGGCCATCGACGACAACGCACAGCCCGCCGCCGAGCAGATCGTCGGCGACATCAGGGCCAAAGGCAGCGCCAACCTCGGCATCGACTTCGCCGCCCGCTTCGCGCTGGAGTTGCTGGTGCGCCAGCTCGACCTGCCGAAGGAAGACGCGCCGCTGTTCTGCGAGCGTTATTGGCGGATGACCCACGGCTTCAACACGGACCCGGTCGCCGAACAGGACGGCCTCGCCGCGATCCGCGAACTGACCGCCTATTTCCGGCCGCTGCTCGCCCGGCGCCGCGCCGAACCCGGCGAGGACCTGATCTCGGCGGTTGCCGGCCTCGACCTCGACGGCGGTCCCGCCACGGCCGAGGATCTGGTGATCACGCTGCTGGAAGGCGACCACGAAACGCTGCATGGCGGCCTGGCCAACACCCTGTTCCTGCTGCTGACCCATCCGGACCAGTTCCAGAAGGTCAAGGACGAGCGCCGCATGGCCAAGTTCGCCTTTCTCGAGGCGCTGCGTCACTCCGCGCCGGTGCTGGCGGCCCGCCGCTTCGCGCGGCACGAGGTGGAGCGCTTCGGCAAGCTGATCCCCGGCGGCGGCATGATCATCTGCTCGGCCGGCGCGGCCAACCGCGACCCGCGCCAGTACAAGGAGCCGGAGAAATTCATCGTCGGCCGCAAGGACCTGTGCCAGCGCGAGCCGCGCGGCCAGTACCGCGCCGACGGCCTGCCCGCCGGCATCGCCTTCGGCCTGGGCAAGCCGTCGAAGCATCCGGCGGTACCCGAAGACCGGCCGCGCTCGCTCTATGCCATCACCCGCGACACGGCGACGACGGCGCTCAACGTGCTGATCGACGGTCTGCCCGGCCTGCGGCTGAAGCCGGGCGCCAGGCCGGAGCTGCGCTCGCTGAAGCTGTGGGATACGCATACCTGCTGGGATTTGCCGGTCGACTTCGACCACTGAGTTTTCGCATCAGCCACGGTTGGGAACGGCCCTCTTCGGAGGGCCGTTTTCGTTGCAGGCCGATGCGGTTGGAAAAGTCGGGACCGGTGCTTTAGATTGGCCGCTACCAGACGGATACGCCGCAAGGGCGTTCGGAAACGAGGTGGGTCGTGGCACGGGCTGAACTGATCGAGATGGCGCGCGACAATATCGGGCACGCGCAGGCGGGCACGATCACGCAGGAGCCGGAGGTGTTCAAGGTGCCGGCGTCGAACTATTTCGACCCGGACCGCTTTAGGCTGGAAATCGACAGGGTTTTCAAGCGCATCCCGCTGATGCTGGCGGCCACCGCAGAGCTGCCGCAGCCGGGCGACTACAAGGCCATGGACGTGGTCGGCCTGCCGGTGCTGATATCGCGCGGCGGCGACGGGGTCGCCCGTGCGTTCATCAACTCGTGCAGCCATCGCGGCGCACCCATCGTCAAGTTGGGCACCGGCAAGGCCAAGCGGTTCATTTGCGGCTATCACGCGTGGTCGTTCGACTACAAGGGCAACCTGGTCGCGGTCGCCGCCAAGGACGATTTCGGCGACATCGACATGGCGCAATACGGCCTGGTGCCGCTACCGATCACCGAGCGCGCCGGCCTGATCTGGGTCATCCTCGATCCGGATTCCCCGGTCGAGATGGACGCGTTCTTGTCCGGCTACGATGAGATGCTGGGCGCCTTCGGCCTGGAGAACTGGCACCTGTTCGAGGCCCGCACCCTGAAGGGCCCGAACTGGAAGATCGCCTATGACGGCTATCTGGACCTGTACCACCTGCCCGTGCTGCACCGGGAGACCTTCGGCGAGCAGATGTCCAACCGCGCACTGTACTACGCCTGGGGACCGCACCAGCGGGTGACCTCGCCGTCCAGGCAGATGATCGGCCTGCTGGAAAAGCCCGAGGACGAGTGGAGCGCCGACGTGCTGTCCGCCGGCGTCTGGACCATCTTCCCGCACATCTCCATCGCCTCGTTCCGCGGCGGCGGGCGCGCCATCATGCTGTCGCAGTTGTTTCCCGGCGAAACGCCCGGCGAATCCTTCACCACGCAGATGTACCTGATGGAGAAGGAGCCCACCGACGAGCAGCGGCTCGAGGCGCTGCAGCAGTTCAAGCTGCTGGAATATGTCGTGCAGGAGGAGGACTACGCCACCGGCCTGCGCCAGCAGAAGGCACTGGAGAGCGGCGCGCGCAAGTTCGTGCTGTTCGGCCGCAACGAGGGCGGCGGACACCGCTTCCACCGCTGGGTGGACAGGATCCTGGAGACCAGCGACCAGGACCTGAACACGCTGTTCCGCTCGGGCGATCCCCGGCTTTCTTAAGCTTCCGACAAAAGGCTGCGGCTGAACGACCTGGAGGGGCGAGGCATGAAGCCAGTATTGCTATTGGTCGCGGCAAGCGCGGCGATCCTGGTCGCCGCAGGCGCGGGCGCATCGGAAAAGCTCGGATATCCCGCCCACGAGCTGCTGGTGACCAACGCCGATGTCCTGGGGCAACAGATCGTCTACCCGGCAGGCAAACCAAGGATCACCTCCGCCATCGTCACGATCCAGCCGGGCGGCGAAGGCCAGCTTCACCGGCACGATGTGCCCATGTACGCCTATGTGCTGCAGGGCGTGGTGACGGTGGATTACGGCAGCCACGGCACCAGGGTGTTCAGGCAGGGCGAGGCCGTGATGGAAGCCCTGCATGTCCCACACAAAGGGATGAACAAGGGCGCCGAGCCGGTCGCCCTGCTCGTCGTCTACATGGGCGCCGAAGGCACGCCCAACGCCACGCCGGTGGAATGATCGGTCGGTGCGGCCGGCGGCGGGTTGAGCCGCCGGCCGGCACCTATTCCTCGATGCTGATCGCCCCGGTGGGGCAGACCTCGATGGCTTCGCGGGCTTCGTGACGCAGGGCGTCGGTCGTCAGATCCTCGACGAGAATCTTCGGGAAGCCGTTATCGGTGCGCTCGAACAGGACGGTGTGGTTGTAATAGCACTCGCCCGCCTTCTCGCACTTCTTGTAGTCGACCCTGAGCTTCATGGCGGTCACTCTGGATCGAATTCCAGCCACAGCTCGGCCGGCGAGCGGAACCCGCCGGAGTCGATGTTGGGCGAGAAGATGCCCGCGTGCTCCTTGAACTTGGGCCGGATGTTTTTCAGCGAGTTGGCGAAGTAGGCGCAGGCGAGCACCGCTTCCTGCCGGGCCATGGCATAGCCCATGCAGAAATGCTGCCCCATGCCGAAGCCGAGATGGCCGGGCTTGCCGTCCTTGTAGCGGCCGGACCGGTTCTCGCGGCCCATATGCAGGTCGTCGCGGAAGGCGTCGAAGGTGTCCGGGTCCTTGAACACCCGCTCGTCGCGGTTGCCGGCGCCGAGGTAGATCAGCACCAGCGCACCCTTCGGGATCACCTCGTCATAGAGCGCCATCTCGTTGACGGTGCGGCGGCCCTGGGTGTGCACCACCGGGTCATAGCGCATCATCTCGGTGAACACGTTCTCCCACAGGTCCGGCGTCGCCTTCACCCGGTCGAACTGGTCCGGGCGCGTGTACATCATGTGATACATCATGTTGGCGATGGCCTTGTCGGTGGTGTCGCCACCGGCGGCGAGCAGCAGGGCGACGAAGCCCTTGATCTCGTCCATGTCCATCTTCACGCCGTCGAGCTCGGCCGCGATGATCCGCGACAGCAGGTCCTCGCCGGGGTTCTTGCTGCGTTGGTTGATCAGCGGCTCCAAGTACTCCCACATCTCGTTGCGGGCGGCGATGCCGCGCGCCAGATGCACGCCGCCGAAGCCGAGGCCGGCGATCAGCGCCTGGTACCAGCCGACGAACATGTTCTCGTCCTCGCGTGGCAGGCCCAGCATGTTGGAGATGACGCGGATCGGGAACTGGTGGCTGAACTGGGTGACCAGCTCGACCTCGCCGTCCTTGCGGAACTTGTCGATCAGCTCGCGGGCGATCATGTCGATCACCGGCAGGAAGTCGTTCAGCTTCTGGCCGACGAACTGGCCGGCGATGACGTTGCGCAGCCAGCGGTGGCGGTCGCCGCGGCCATATTCCAGGATGTTCGGGCCGAACACGTGGCGCGAGCCGAACTTGTAGGGTCCCTCCTCTTCATAGATGCCGCGGGTGTAGGCCTCGCTGTTCTGGAACACGGCGTCCACGTCCCAGTAGCGGGTGATCACCCATCTGTTGTGGAAACGGTCGTGGTACACCGGGTGATGGTCCCGCAGGCGCTTGTAAAGCGGGAACGGGTCGCGCTGGAATTCGGGCTTGTCGAATTCGCGCGGATCGATGTCGTTCTTCAGGCGCTCTTTGATCATTTCCTCGACGGCCGACATGTGCTCTCCCCAGCCATATCGCATCGCACCCAGTGGCGATGCCCAGGTCCAGGCGAATGCTAGCGCAACGCCCGACCACGGGACAAGCACGTATGAAGGTGAAAAAGCCGATTCAGAATTCAGCAACGGCCATGGCGATCCGCCGCGATGCCTCCTATCATCCGCTGCGACACGCAAAACGGGGAGATGCGGGATGAGCGGCAACGGGTTGGGAAGACGCGATCTATTGAAGGGGGCGGCCATCGCGGCCGCGGCGACGGCGACGCTGGCGGCGGGCGCGGCCCGCGCCGAGGCGCCGAAGGGCCGCTTCGCGGGCAAGACGGTGCTGATCACCGGCGGCACATCGGGCATCGGCGCGGCGACGGCGCACGCCTTCGCCGCCGAGGGCGCCAATGTGGTGATCTGCGGCCGGCGCGAGGCGCTGGGCAAGGAGACCGAGGCAGCGATCCGCGCCAAGGGCGGCAACTGCACCTACATCCAGGCCGACGTGCGCGAGGAGGCGCAGGTCGCCAGGCTGGTGGACGCGACGGTCGCGGCCCATGGCGGCATCGACATCGCGTTCAACAACGCCGGCATCGAAGGGCCGTTCTCGCCGTTCATCGACGTGCCGATCGACGGCACCATGGGATACCACGACACGATCCGCACCAACCTGGACGGCGTGTTCTTCGGCATCCGGCACGCGCTGCGGGTGATGCTGCCGAAGAAGGCCGGCGTGATCCTCAACACCGCCTCGATCGCGGGCACCAACAGCCTGGCGGGCAACGCCACCTACGCGGCCAGCAAGCACGGCGTGATCGGCCTGACCAAATCGGCGGCCAAGGCGCACACCAAGGACGGCATACGGGTGGTGTCTGTATCGCCCGGCGCCGTCGACACGCCGCTGCTGCGGCGCGCCCTGGGCGGCAACGTACCCACCGGCCGCATCGGCAAGCCCGAGGAGATCGCGGCGCTGGTTCTTACCATCGCCGCGCCCGAATCCGCCTACATCTCGGGCGCGGACTTCGTCATCGACGGCGGCAGCACGGCTTAAGGAGCACAAGAATGAATGACATCGAGAAGCTGCTCGCCATCGAGGAGATCAAGCAGCTCAAGGCGCGGTATTTCCGCTCCATGGACACCAAGGAATTCCAGACGCTGCACACCGTGTTCGCGCCGGACGCCACCTTCGACTTCCGCGAGGCGCTGCGCGATCCAGTGCTGGGCACGCCCGAAGGCGTGACCGAGCACGCGCCGGTCACCGGCCGCGACAACATCGTCAACTACATCGCCGGCGCGCTGGCCGTCGCCCAGAGCGCCCATCACGGCCATACGCCGGAGATCGAGTTCACGTCGGACACCACCGCCAAGGGCATCCATCCGATGGAGGACACGGTGCTGAACGGCTCTTTCTTCTTCCGGGGGTATGGGCATTACCGCGAGACCTATGTGAAGCTGGAAGACGGCTGGCGGATCAAGACGTCGCAGCTCACCCGCCTGCTGGTCCGGGTCGAGAGCCGCTAGACTGCATGCCTAAGTAGATGCAAAAGGTGCCGAGATTGAGTGGATCAGACTTGTTCGGACCGACGATCCGCTTGTCCGGTGTCGCGATCTCGCGTGATGCCCTCGAGCAGCATCTTGGGCATGAGGTCAGCCGATACGAGCCCGAAAAGTCAGGCCAACTCAGCTACGCCCAGCTTAATCTACCCGACAATGACCTCTGGACGACGGTGATGACTTTTGTCGACCAGACTGGAGCCAAGCTGCTCGCTCTGGCAGAGGCGGGTTCAATCAGCGCGGTCAGTCTCGATCTCGGACTGTCGTTCTATGAAACGAGCATGGCCACATCCGCCGTGGTTCCCGCCGCTGTCGCCGAAAGGCTTGGGCGCAGCGGAATCTGCATAGTGATTTCAGTATACGCTACGGCTGCGAACGATATGGCCTGAGTAACAAGAGTGGGAATTCCACCTCTCGCGGCTCACTGGACACCAAAGACCAGCCAGGTCCAGTGAACGCCAGCCGCCCGGTTTTCCGCCTGAACAGAGTCGGCGCGAACCTGACGGACCATCGCCAGGCCCTGCAATTGCGCCATTCGAACTGTGTCCTCCGGCGTAGTGTCGTGGATGCGCCTGCCTGGTGCTCCCGGCCCATGGCGGAGAGATATGATCACCAGCCCACCTGGCGCCATCAGCTGGCGCAGGCGGCGTATTGCAGAATCGCGTTCACCGTCATCGAGGTGCTGCCACACCGCCGACAGCAGCAGGACGTCGAAAGAGCCATCCACATGGACCAGATCAGGAAGTCGATCGTCCAGCCACTCTATCGGGGTGGCTTGGTGCAAGGTCATCCCGGCGTTCCGCAGTTCGCGAACGGGTTCGATCGCCAACACCCGGTGCCCCTTGCCGGTCAGCCAGGCGGCGTCGCGCCCGGTTCCTGCCCCGATGTCCGCGATCCGCGAGGGGACCACCGGCAGCAGATCGCTCACCGACTGGTAGAGCAGCGCAGGCGTTATCGCCTCGAAGCGACGAATGAGTTCGGGCGCGGCGTCCGCGTATCCCTGAAGTACATCATCGGTCATCACGGCCCTCGGAGTCCAAGACACCCGATCATGGCAGCTGAAGTGGGCCGGGACCAGCGAAGCGCGCGAGACCGGCGCCAGCCGTGACAACCCGGTCAAACGGGCGTATCGTCAATTCGTTTATTGCTCGAGGTTCTGACGATACGTCAGCCATTTGGGGGAGCGGTTGGCGGCATCGCGGTCCTTGTTCGCGTTTACGAAATGGGGAACGGAGCGATGATGGATATGACCCGCACGGCCGCCGATTACGAAGCGCCCGCGATCAACAAGATTACCTACAGGGATTTGAAGGACGCCCTCGCCGAGGGTTACCGGGACTACTCGGAAAATCGAACCGACGTGCTGTTCCTGTGCCTGATCTATCCGTTGCTGATGTACATAGCGGTCCGGCTCGCCTTCGGTTACGGCGTCCTGCCGCTGATCTATCCGGTGTTCACCGGCGCGGCGCTGCTCGGCCCGATCGTCGCGGTCGGCCTCTATCATGTGAGCTGGCGGCGCGAGCAGGGGCTGGAGACGCACTGGCGCGACGCCTTCAGGGTGTTCCAGCATCATTCCATCGGCAGCATCGGCCTCATGACGTTGATCCTGCTGGGCCTGTTCCTCGCCTGGCTGACCGCCGCCATCACGATCTATGAGTTCACGCTGGGCAAGGGCGCGGTGTGGTATCTGTCGCCGGCCGAGTTCATGGACGAGGTGCTGACGACGCCGCAAGGCTGGACACTGATCATCGTCGGCAACCTGGTGGGATTCCTGTTCGCCGTGTTGACGCTGTGCGTCAGCGTGGTCTCGTTCCCCATGCTGGTCGACAAGGACGTCGGCCCGGTAGCCGCGTTGCTCACCTCGATCCGCGCCGTGCTCGCCAATCCGGCGCCGATCGCCGTCTGGGGACTGATCGTGGCGGTGCTGCTGTTCCTGGGATCGCTGCCGTTCTTCCTGGGGCTGGCCGTGGTGATACCGGTGCTGGGCCACGCTACCTGGCATCTCTACCGCAAGCTGGTGCGCTCCAACTAAGGCAGAAGAAAATCATCGCTTCGCGATATTGCCCAGCCATGGCCCCATTGCAGCCATAGGTGGCGGCGATATTCCCTCTCGTTGGCCTCGTCAGCCCGGTCGCGAGTTCGGAATTCAGCCCCCAAGCCCTCTCCGAACCCGCGGCCGGGCACTTTCGTTTCAGGGCCTCAGCGCCACCTGAATTCCAGCACTTGACCTCCCCGGGAATCGCAACGGAAGGGCATGTTCGTGGACGTCCGGCTTTCGCGCTGGCCACTCGCCAGAACGATGCCCTTCACCTTGATCCGCCCGGCCTCCTTGCGGTCGATATCCTCGATGCGCAGGAGCCGCGCATAGCCGGCGCCGCTTCGGCGGGCTTCGCGCAAGGCCCAGTCGACGCAGACGTCGACCGCCACATCCTTGGGCTTGCCGGCCGGGATCGGCTGCCGGCCCTCATAACCCTGCTGGTATTCGAGGCCGGCATAGGCCTGATCGGGAAAGCCGGGACCGCCGTGTCGCTGGTCGGCGACGCAGACCAGTTCGCCGTCGATATTGGCGAGGTCCCCCCAGCACCGGTCCAGCTCGAACGACGTCTTGCGCCATTCGCCGCGTCCGTCACGGCATTTCGCCTGCACCCGCGCCGAGTCGCCGTCCGCATCCTTCAGCTTGATGTCCTTGCAGCTCTGCTGATAGGTGCCGAACGGTATGGCGGCGGCCGGCACCGCGAACACGGTTGACAGAACGGCCAGCCAGGCAACCAGCACCTTCGACGACATGAGAACCCTCTTCCTCGTTGCTTCCCTAGGAGATTGCGGTTTGCGGCGGCCGCGCAAGGGGATTCACGGCAAGGACCGGGTCAATGCAGCGGCCACCGGAACCCAATCGCCCGTCAATCGTTGAACCAGGACTGACTCCCCACCATCACGTGTGAAAGGAACGCTCCATGGGTAGCACCGCCGACAAACTCAAAGGCACCGCCAACGAAACCGCCGGCAAGGCCCGCCAAGCCGCCGGCCGCGCCGTCGATTCTCCGAAGATGGAGGCCAAGGGCGTCGCCCAGGAAGCCAAGGGCAAGGTTCAGAAGGCCGTTGGCAAGACCAAGGACGCCATCAAGAAGGCGATCAAGCACTAGGGAGGGCGCAAGCCACCCGATGTGCTTCAAGCGGCTCCTGGCCCCCCCGGGAGCCGCTTTTTCGTATCCCGTCGGCAGGCGCCTGGACTGCGGGCGTACCGCTACCTCTTGCGCGCCTTGCGGGCGGCGTAGCGGGCGTCGCGCTTGGCCTTGCGCTCGACTTCCATCTCGACCTCGCGAGCGGCCTTCTCGACCAGTTCGCGTTCCTTGCGGGCGATGTCGGCAAGACGCGCCGCTTCACGCTCGGCGGCGGTTCGCTTTGCCTCGGCCTCGCGGCGTTCCCGGTCGGCGGCGCGCTGGGCGCGCTTTTCCGCATCGCGCTTTTCGCGCTCCTCGGCCGCGACCTTCCTGGCGGCCTGCCGCTCGGCGAACCCCGGATCGTTTAACGGGTTCCGGGCCTTGGCGCGCTCCAGCAGCGCCTGCTTCGCCTTGGCCTGTTCGCTCAACCGGTCATTGAAATTGCCGGTTTCCTTAGCCTTCATGCACCTGAACTTTCATTACAGCGCCCGTTGCGGGCGCCGTGTCGGTATCGAACAGGGTGTTTACGACCGAATCGATGGCCGAGTCCAGATTCCAGGTGGGGTAGTGCGGATTTTGGTAGGATCAGGCGAGCGCCGCGTCCAGCGTCGGATGCATGTCGATGATCTTCGAGAAGCCGCTGACGGTGAATACTTCCTGCACGCCCTGCGCCAGCGAACACAGCACGATCTTGCCGCCCTTCGCCTTGGCGGCCTTGGCGGCGCTCAGGAACACGCGCAGACCAGCCGACGACACATAGGTCAGCCTCGTGCAGTCGATGACCACACGACCCGACCGGTCGACCAGCGGCAGCAGCGCGGCCTCGAAGGCCGGGGACGTCAGGCTGTCGATTCTGCCTTCCGGGCGGACGACCAGCTTGTCGCCAATGGTTTCGTGGTTGATTTCCATGGTCTTCCTCTTGGATGCTGGTTCGTGCTGGCTTGCTCAGAGCGGCGCCATGAACAGGATCGGCGAGGCCGTCCTGATGTCGGAGATCACGGCGGACACGGCCTGGGCGATCAACTCGAGGTTGCCGACTTCCTGGATGCGGGTGGACAGCCGCTCGATCTCGGTGGGCGACATGAACAGCTCCAGGATGCGGGTTTCGTAGGCCAGGCTGATCAGCGCCACATCCTCGGAACTGGGAATGTCGTCGCTCATCAGCACCGACAGGATGCGCAGCTTGGCCTCCTGCTGGATGACGCTGCTGAGCGGCGGATAGCGGCGGCTCTTCAGCACCCACAGGAAGGACTCGTCCTTCTTCGCCAGGATGCCCTTGTCGACGAGGCGCTGGAGCGCGGCGGCGTGGACTTCCCGCGCCACTTCCATGACGTCGTAAACCGCCGTCTGGACCGGCATCCTGTCGCCCTTGCCGGCCAGATATTTCAGCGCCATGTCGAGATGGGCCTCGCCGGTCGGTTCCTTGTTGACGATGAACAGTTCCTTGACGTCGTTGTCGATGCGACCGCGGAACGCGAGGTCGATCAGGCTGGCGCCGGCAACGGCGGCCCGGACGGCCAGTTCCTCGCTCCAGCGCAGCAGCTTCCCCTCGTCGTTGACGGTGAGAAGGATGATCTCTTCGCAGACAGTTATGGACATGGACCGCCCCTGAATCGGAAATGCCTCGGGCAGGATGGATGCCAAAAGCGCACGCTGGACTCCCCGTCCGGCGGCTCGTGCCGCCGCCAGCCAGTTGCCCGGAGACGTTAGCCGCTTTTCGCCGCAAAGAGAACATGGCTTTTGCCGTGAGGACCACCGCCGCGACGGCGGGTTCCGACACCAGGTGTCGCGATACATAAATTGCTTTGGATAAAGCGCCTTGCAGGATTATCCTTATTTCCAGATTGAGGCCGACTGATCTCCTTCCCGCCGGCCGGTCCGGCCGGCGCCAACCTCGTGGAATCGTTGCATCCGCTACTGACGATGGTGGCCGAAATCGGCCAAACCGGTGATAGTGTCGCCCGTGCGATACTGGACGAACTCACCTGGGATCGATTGGACATGATGGACGGCACCGGGAAACAGCTTCGAAGGGCGGCAGCGGACGCGCCGGTGCGCGGCGCGGAGCCGGCCCCATGAGCCTCGAGTTCGCGACGGTCTTGACCAACGACATGGCCGAACTCGGCCGGCTGCCGCCGCAGCTCGAGGCGTTCGCCGAGCAGGCGGACCTGCCGCCGGACGTGGCCATGCATATCGACGTGGTACTCGACGAACTGCTGGTCAACACCATCAGCTACGGCTATCCGGATGGCCGTACCGGCAGGATCAGCCTGCGGATGCAGGTAGACAACGACGTCACCATCGTCATCGAGGACGACGGCGACGCGTTCGATCCGCTGTCGGCGGCGCCGCCGGACCTGGAGGCCGACCTGGAGCACCGCCAGATCGGCGGGCTGGGCGTTCATTTCGTCCGGACCATGATGGATTCGGTCGACTATCAGCGGACCGGCGGCATCAACCGCCTCACACTCACCAAACAGCTCTCGAGGTCGGGCCAGCGCCATGCAAGCAACTCCTGAGACGCGCAAGGGACTCCACTGGAAATGGCTCGGCCGCCTGGGCATCAGGGGCAGGCTGGCGCTGCTGGGGCTGTTGCCCATGGCGCTGCTGCTCACGGTGCTGATCGGCACCCTGGGCTGGCGCCTGTTCGAAGCCTACCGCATCGGCGGCGAGGCGCTGGTGCGCATGGAAGTCCACGAAGTGGCGATGATCTACGACGGCTCGGCCAGGGTTGCCAGCGCGGTGCCGCAGGTGATGGCCCTGGCGCAGGAAAACGGCCTCTACGGGAAGCGCCGCGAATCCCTGGCGTTCCACCGTGCGGTGGTCGAGGCCTTTCCCGAATTCGTCGGCAGCGCGCTCGCCTACGAACCCAACGGCGACGGGCAGGATGCCTCGTTCAGGGCACAGGCCTCGGACCTGGAAAAGCAGGCGCTGGACCAACAGGGACGGCTGACCGCCTATTGGTACCGTGACGCCCGCGAGGGTGGCGCGATCAAGCTGTCGCCGCTGAGCGGGCTGGACACCAGCTTCTATTACCGGGGCGTCAAGAACCGCTTCGACAACCAGCTCGAATCCACCGGCGTGGCGGTGGAAGGCGGCCTGAGCAGGCTGTGGCACGACCCGGCACCCGGCGGCGCCAGCCCGATCCGGCCCATGATCACCGAGCCCTACCTGTACGAAGGCAAGCTGATGGTGGAATATGCGTTCCCCATCACCATCGACGGCCGGTTCCAGGGCGTCACCTCGGCCGACCGGTCGCTCGACTGGATCGAGGCCGAGTTGAAGAAGCAGCGCCGCTACGAGGGCGCCGAGTTCATCCTGGTCAGCGAGCGCGGCCGCATCATTGCCGACACCTCGGACTCGAGCTTGCGCACGAAGAAGCTGGAGGACACGCCGAGGGCCGGCATCATCGAGGCGATCTATACCGGTGACGGGCGATACTTCGCGGTTCACGCCGACCCCGTCAGCGGCAACGACACTTACTTCGCCTCGGCCCGCATCCCGACCAATGGCTGGCGGCTGATCATGATGGTACCCAAATCCGAGCTGCTGGCGCCCGCGCGCGAGGGCCTGATCAAGCCCATGGCGATCGCCATCCCCGTGGCCATCGCCTTGATCCTGATC
Organism: Sphingomonadales bacterium; assembly: GCA_022844405.1. GTDB lineage: Bacteria > Pseudomonadota > Alphaproteobacteria > SMXS01 > SMXS01 > RI-34. Next base: position 53,824 of record JALHLV010000012.1, read on the forward strand.
GTCGCCAACCTGATCAACAATCTGGCCCGGCGCATGGGTGTCGCCGCCGCCGCCGCCGAGCGGGTGGCGCATGGCGACCTGACGGTGAGCGTGCCGCCGGGCGGCAATGACGAGTCGGGCCGGCTGCTGAGCGCGGTCGGCACCATGGTGTCGTCGCTGACCAGCCTGGTGCAGCGGATCAAATACGCCAGCGTGCAGCTGGTCTCGACCGCCACCGGTATCGCGGCCATCTCGCGCGAGCAGGAGGGCAACGTGACCGACCTGGGCGCGTCGTCGAGCCAGATCGCGGCCGCGGTGCGCGAGATCGGCGCCACCTCGGTCGAGCTGTCGAAAACCATGGGCGAGATCACCGACGCCACCGAGGCGACGGCGAGCCTCGCCGGGCGCGGCCAGTCGTCGCTCGCCGGCATGGAGCGGGCCATGGGCGGCCTGGGCCAGGCAACCTCGACCATCTCGGAGAAGCTGTCGGTGATCAGCGACCGCGCCACCAATATCGGCTCGGTCGTGACCACCATCACCAAGGTGGCCGACCAGACCAACCTGCTGTCGCTGAACGCCGCCATCGAGGCCGAGAAGGCCGGCGAAGCAGGCCGCGGCTTCGCCGTCGTCGCCCGGGAAATCCGCCGCCTCGCCGACCAGACCGCCGTCGCCACCCTCGACATCGACAATCTGGTGCGCGAGATGCAGTCGGCGGTGTCGAGCGGCGTGATGGAAATGGACCGCTTCACCGAGGAGGTGCGCCGCAGCGTGGCCGACGCGGGCGCGGTGGGCGAGCAGTTCGCCGCCATCCTGGAACAGATCCAGACCCTGTCGCCGCGCCTCGCCGCGCTGCATGACGGCATGCAGTCGCAGAACGTGGGCGAGCAGCAGATCAACGAGGCCATGCTGCAGCTCGTCGACATCGCGCGGCGGTCGGCGGATTCGCTGCAGGACTTCCACCAGTCGGCCGACCAGCTCAACGCGGCCGTCGCCTCGCTGGAATCCGAACTGGGGCGGTTCAAGACAGAGTAGGCACATGCTGGCGCTGCTTTTCCGACTGGGAGCCGAGCATTTCGCGCTGGATCTGGCGGGCCTGACCGCGATCCTGCCGAACTCGCGCATCCGGCCGATCCCGCATGCGCCGCCGGAAATCTGCGGCGAGTTCAACTGGCGCGGCCGCATGGTGCCGGTGATCGACCTGCGCCAGATGTTCTTCGGCACGCCCTGCGAATGGCACCTGACGACGCGGCTGATCGTGTTCCGCTGGCAGGGCAAGACCCAGCGCGGCAACGTGGCGCTGCGCGCCGAGGGCATCACCGACACCGTCGAGTATCGGCCCGCCGACCTGCAGAAGCCCTCCGTCGCCAATCCGGAACGGCCCGGCGTCACCGGCACGCTGATCACGGACGGCAAGGTGATCCGGGTCATCGATCCGCAGGCGCTGGTCTGGGACTCGTTCCACGAGGTGCTGTTCCGCGAGGTCGCGTCATGACCGGCTCCCACGGCGCCGACGCGCTCAAAACCGTGCGCACCCTGCTGCACGACGCCGCGGGGCTCGACGCACAGGTGATGACCGAGAGCTGGCTGGGATCGATCATCGGGCACCGCCTGCGCCAGCGCGGCATGGACCCGGCGACCTGGCTGGCCAGCCTGAAGGCGGACAAGGCCGAGCGGACCGCGCTGGTCGAGCGGGCGCTGGTGCACGAGACCTGGTTCTTCCGCGACGTGGCGCCGTTCGACCATCTGCTCGAACTGGCGCGCAAGAACTGGCTGCGGCGCACCGCCGCCAACCCGGTGCGGATCCTCAGTGCGCCCTGCGCCAGCGGCGAGGAGGCCTGGTCCATCGCCGCGACGCTGCTCACCGCCGGGATGGCGCCGGACGCCGTCGCCGTCGAAGCCGTCGACCTCAGCGGCGGCATGGTCAGGACGGCGCGGGCCGGAATCTACGGGCCGCGCAGCCTGCGCAACCACCATGCCGACATGCTGAAGCCCTATGCGGACGCGCTGCCGGATGGCGGCGTGCGCATGGGCAAGCTGATCCGCGGCTGTGTCAGCGTCTCGCAGGTGAACCTGCTGCACCTGCCGTCGGGCAAGTCCTATGACGCGATCTTCTGCCGCAACGCGCTGATGTACATGCACGAGGCGGCCCGCAAGCGCATCGTCGGCCTGATCCGGGCGTCGCTGGCACCCGGCGCGCCGCTGTTCGTCGGGCACGCCGAGGCCGCCATGTTGATGGGCATGGACTTCCGCGCGGCCGGGCCGAGCCGCGCGTTCTGCCTCACGGCGGGCGCCGGCGCAGCGGCGCAGCCGTGCCGCGACCCCGTCCCCATCGCCGCGGCGAAACCGGCGGTCGCACCGCCGCCGAAGCTGCGCGAGCCGAAGCATCACGCCGATCCCGCCGATCTGCTGCGCCAGGCAAAGACGCTGGCCGACGGCGGCGCCCTTACGGAAGCCATGACGCCGTTGCGGCAGTTGCTCGAGGAAAAGCCCATGAGCGCCGAGGGCCATGCCCTCGCCGGGCTGATCCTTGCCGCCCGCGACGACAGGCCCGGCGCGATCCGGCATTTGCGCAAGGCGCTGTTCCTCGATCCCAATGACGAGGCCAGCAAGGTCAGCCTCGACCACCTGCTGGGCGGCCGGACATGAGGGTGCCGTGCTGGCAGATCATCGGCATCGACGGCGACCGGTCCTGCCCGGAGCTGGACGCGCACATCCACTGCCGCAACTGCCCGACCTTCGTCGACGCCGCCCGCGAGTTCCTCGACCGCGCGCCGGAAGAGGACTACATCGACGAGGTCACCGGCCTCAACACCAACATGTCGAGCGGCGCGCTGCGCGACGACGGCGTGCCGATCATGACCTTCCGGCTGGGGCCGGAATGGCACGGCCTGCCGGTGCGGGTGATCGAACAGATCCATCCGGTCGCGCCGATCCGCCGGGTGCCGCACCGGAACAATCCCGGCTTCCTGGGCCTGACGTCGGTCGAGGGCCAGATCGAACTGTGCATGTCGCTGCACGCGGTGCTGGGCGTCGACGACGGCGATGGCGCGCCCGCAACCGGCATCCGCCGCTGGCTGATGCTGAAGCTGGGCGGCGAGCGCTGGGTGGCGCCGGTAGACGAGATCAGGGGCGTGGTCCGCGTCGATCACAAGACCATGCAGCCCTTGCCCGCGACGCTGGAACGGTCGCCCGATCCGGCTAGTTCGGGCATCTTCGAGATCGACGAATTGCGCGTGTCGCTGCTGGCGCCCGACCCGCTGCTGCGACGTTTCAGGGCGAGCCTGGCATGAGTATCGAGGTCGACGCCGAACTGCTCGACATGTTCCGCGCCGAGGTCGAGGAGCAGATCGCCGTGCTGCAGGACGCCATCGTCGCCCTCGATGCGGGCGGCGACGCGGTGCAGCACCTGGGCGCCTGCATGCGCGCCGCCCATTCGCTGAAAGGCGCCGCGCGCATCGTCGGCATCGATCCGGGCGTGCGGATCGCCCATGCCATGGAAGACGCCTTCGAGGGCGCCCGCAAGGGACGGCTGACGCTGGACGCCCACCACATCGACCGGCTGCTGGCGGCGGGCGACTATCTGGCGCATCTCGGCAAGATCGACCTGGCGGCTCTGGCCGGATGGCTGGAGGCCGAGGCGCCCGCCATCGGCACCCTGGTCGCCGAGCTGCAGGCCATCGGCAGCGGCGAGAGCAAGCCGCCGGCTCCGGCGCCGCCCGTCGAGACACTAACGACCGAGCCGGTGACCGAGGCAAAGCCCTCGCCGCCTGTCGCCGAACCGGCCGCCGCGCCGAAGGCGAGCGAGGCCGAGGCGCGGGCGCCGCAGTCGGTGAAGGTGAGCACCGAGACGCTCGCCAGGTTCATGGGCGTGTCGGCGCAGGTGCTGATCGACGCCAGGCGGCTGCAGGGCACGGTGGACTCGCTGCAGCAGGTGCGGCGCCGGCTGGCGCGGCTGGAACGCGCGCTGGGCAGCGAGTCGGGCACGGGGATCAACCGCGCCTCGGCCAGCGACCTGGTGCGGCAGGAGCTGGCGGCGCTGCGTGACGACTTTGCCGAGCGCATCGACGAGTTCGAGACCCAGTCCGGCCGGTCGCTGGTCAACGCCGACCTGCTCTATGGCGAGGTGCTGCGCAGCCGCATGCGTCCGTTCTCCGACGTGGTCGGCGGCTTCCCGCGCCTGGTGCGCGACGTGGCGCGCCAGCTCGGCAAGACGGTGGCCCTGGAGATCGTCGGCCGCAACACGCAGATGGACCGGGACATCGCCGGCGCGCTGGATTCGCCGCTGGGCCACCTGTTGCGCAACGCCGTCGACCATGGCCTGGAGACGCCGGACGCGCGCCGCGCCGCCGGCAAGCCGGAGGAAGGCACCATCACTCTGGAAGCCAGGCATCGCGGCGGCGCGCTGGTGGTGACCGTGAGGGACGACGGCAAGGGCATCGACGTGGAGCGGCTGCGCGCCCGCATCGTCGAGAAAGGACTGGTGGACGCCGAGACGGCGGCCAGCCTGAGTGCCGCGGAGACGCTGGAATTCCTGTTCCTGCCGGGCTTCAGCACCGCGGCGCAGGTCACCGACATTTCCGGGCGCGGCGTCGGGCTCGACGTGGTGCAGTCCACCGTGCAGCGTGCGGGCGGCGTGGTGCACGTCGCCTCGGTCCACGGCCAGGGCACGACGTTCGAGCTGCAGATGCCGGTGGCGCGGTCGGTGGTGCGGGCGCTGCTGGTCACGATCGGCGGCGCGCCCTGGGCCTTGCCGCTGGCGCGCATCGACGAGATCAGGGAAGTGGCCGCGAGCGATATCCGCATGATCGAGGGACGGCGCGTGATCGACGTGGACGGCATCGACGTGGGCGTGGTGCCGCTGGCCGAGGTGCTGGAGCTGGGCGCCGACGAGACGCATGCCGACACGCTGACCCTGGTGATGATCCGCGAGCAGGGCCAGCGCTTCGGGCTGGAGGTGGCGGGTGTCGTCGGCGAGCAGGAACTGGTGGTGCGGCCGCTCGATCCGCGCCTGGGCAAGGTGCCGGACGTGCTGGCGGCGTCGCTGCTCGACAACGGCACCGCCGTGCTGATCCTCGACATCGAGGACCTGGTGCGGTCGGTCGACAGCCTGCTGGCACAGGGACGGCTGCGCGGCAGCCGCCGCGGCCGGGCCGACAGCACGCGGCGGGCGCGGCACATTCTGGTGGTCGACGACAGCCTTACCGTGCGCGAGACGGAGCGCAAGCTGCTGGAGCGGGCGGGCTACCTCGTCGACGTGGCGGTCGACGGCGTCGCCGGCTGGAACGCGCTGCGGCTCGGCAATTACGACCTGCTGCTGACCGATGTGGACATGCCGCGCATGACCGGCATCGATCTGACGCGGGCGGTGCGCGACGACGGACGGCTGCGCGACCTGCCGGTCATGATCGTGTCCTACAAGGAGCGCGAGGAGGACCGGCGGATGGGCTTCGAGGCCGGCGCCGACCGCTACATTACCAAGGCCAGCTTCCGCGACGACAGCCTGCTCAAGGCCGTCGAGGAGCTGATCGGCGGCCCGTGGGCGGAATGACCGAATGAGGATAGGCATCGTCAACGACGTCATGCTGGCGACCGCCGCGCTGCGCCGCGTGGTGTCGGCCACGCCCGGCTGCACCGTCGCCTGGACGGCGGCCAACGGCGCCGAGGCGGTGCAAAAAGCGGCGGCCGATCCGGTCGACATGATCATGATGGACCTGATCATGCCGGTGATGGACGGCGTCGAGGCGACGCGCCGGATCATGAAGGAGTCGCCCTGCGCCATCCTGGTCGTGACCTCGACGGTGACCGGCCATCTGGACATGGTCTACGACGCCATGTCGCACGGCGCGCTCGACGCCATCCAGACGCCGGTGCTGGGCCTGTCCGGCGCCATCGACGGCGCGCAGGCGCTGCGCGACAAGATCGTCATCGTCGGCAAGCTGCTGCGCAAGCCCGGGCGAAGCGCCGTGGCCAACGGAACGGCGCAATCGGCGCTGCCCGAGGAGCCGCCGCTGATCGCCATCGGCTCGTCGACCGGCGGGCCGCACGCGGTGTCGGAGATATTGCAGGCGTTCCCGGCCGCCCTGCCCGCCTCGGTGGTCATCGTCCAGCATGTGGACGAGCATTTCGCGGCCGGCCTCGCCGAATGGCTGACACGGCGCTGCGGCCGGGCGGTGCGGCCGGCGCTGGAAGGCGACCGGCTGATCGCCGGACAGATCGTCATCGCCGCCGGGCCGGACCATCTGGTGATCGGCGCGGGCGGACGGCTGGCCTATACGCCAGAGCCGCGCGACAGCTCGTACAAGCCGTCCGTCGACGCGTTCTTCCAGAGCGCCGCGAGGCGGCGAGGACTCCGCGGCTGCGGCGTGCTGCTGACCGGCATGGGCCGCGACGGCGCCGACGGCCTGCTGGCCATGCGCAAGGCCGGCTTCCACACCATCGCCCAGGACCGCCAGACGTCGGTGGTCTGGGGCATGCCGAAAGCCGCCGCCGAGATCGGCGCGGCCGTCGACGTTCTTCCCCTTGCCGCCATCGGCGCGCGCGCCGTGGCCGCCATCAAGGAACCCAGCCCATGAGCGACCCGGTCCGGGTGCTTCTCGTCGACGACCAGCGGCTGGTCAACGCGGCCGTCGCCTCCATGCTGCGGCCCGAGGCCGATCTGGAGCTGAAATGGTGCGGCGAAGGCGCCAAAGCGCTCGAGACGGCGCGCGAGTTCAAGCCGCAGGTGATCCTGCAGGACCTGGTGCTGCCCGACGCCGACGGCCTCGACATCGTCACCGCCATGCGCGCGGATCCGGAACTGAAGGACATTCCGCTGGTGGTGCTGTCGGCCAACGACGACGCGGCGGTGAAGGCCGAGGCGTTCTCGCGCGGCGCCAACGACTATCTGGTCAAGCTGCCGGCGGCGGTCGAGCTGATCGCCCGCATCCGCTATCACGCCCGCGGCTACAAGGCGCTGCTGGAGCGGAACGCGGCCTATTCGCGGCTGCATGCGGAGCTGCAGGAAGCGGCGGCCTATGTGCGTTCGATCCTGCCGCCGCCGATCACGACGCCCATGCTGAGCGCCTGGACCTTCATCCCGTCGAGCTCGCTGGGCGGCGACGCGTTCTCGTACCACTGGCTGGACGACGACCATTTCGCCCTGTACGTGCTCGACGTCTGCGGCCACGGCGTCGGCTCGGCGCTGCTGAGCGTCTCGGCGCTGAACGCCCTGAGTTCGCAGGCGCTGCCCGGCATCGACTTCCTCGCGCCCGACCGGGTGCTCGAGGCGCTCAACAACGCCTTCCCCATGGAGCGGCAGAACAACCTCTATTTCACCATCTGGTACGGCGTGTACGAGGTCTCGACCCGGACGCTGAACTACGCCGCCGCCGGTCATCCGCCCGCCATCCTGCTGGCGCCGGGCGAGCCGCCCAGGCAATTGCAGGGCATCGGCCTGCCGATCGGCACCTTCGAGGGGCTGGACTACGACAACTTCTCGACGACGATCCCGCCGGGCTCGAAGCTGTATCTCTACAGCGACGGCGTGTTCGAGGTGGAGAAGAAGGACAATGCCGGCATGCTGCCGTTCGACGAGTTCATCGCCATCCTCACCAGCCTGACGCACGACAGCTGCCAGGAGAGGGTCGACTGCATCATCGAGACGGTGCAGGCGCTGCAGGGCAAGCTGGCGTTCGACGATGACTGTTCGCTAGTGGAGTTCGTGTTCGCCGACTGAACAAGACGTCACCAGGGACCAGCGGATATCGCGAACGAATAAAGCAGACCGGGAGACAGAATTTGCGGCTTGAGACACTGCTTCCCCTGGGCAAGGTGGACCCAGGCCTCCGCACGCCCGAAGTGCCCTTCGACATAGCGACGGTCGCGGACAACGCGCGCATGCTAGAGGAGATCGGCTATAGCGGAATCGCGACCGAGGAGACCAAGGATGATCCGTTCGTGGTTCTCGCCCTCGCTGCCCTGGCAACGACCCACCTGCAGTTGACGACGGCGGTTGCCATTGCCTTTCCAAGAAGTCCGACCATAACGGCGATGAGCGCGTGGACGCTGCAAAAGCTTTCGAAGGGACGGTTCACGCTGGGGCTCGGCTCCCAGGTCAAGGGGCACATCGAACGGCGCTACGGCATGACCTGGTCTCCACCCGGCCCCTGGATGCGCGAGTACGTGAACGCGGTCCGCGCCGTATGGGATTGCTGGCAGAACGGGACGCGGCTCAAGGTGGAGGGCCAGCACTACAATCTCAGCCTCATGGTGCCGCTGTTCAATGCCGGTCCGATCGAGCACCCCGGCATTCCGATCCACCTGGCGGCGGTGAACCCGGTGATGTGCTCGGTCGCCGGAGAGGTGGCCGAAGGTATCCGGCCTCATCCCGTATGCACGCCGTCCTACATCGAGAACGTCATGCTGCCGGCCGTCCGTGCCGGCGCGGCGAAATCGAGGCGTTCCCTGGACGGGTTTCGCGTGTGCATGAAACCGCTGGTCGCGTCGGCCCGAACCGAGGAACAGCTTGCCGCCAAGGTCCGTGATGCCCGCGCCCGGATCGCGTTCTACGCCTCGACCCCCGGCTATATCGGGGCGTTCGAGCATCTGGGACTGGGAGACCTGGCAAAGCGCGCCAGCATCTACTCCCGCGAGCAACGCTGGGAAGAATTGCCCGGGATGATTTCCGACGACGTTCTCGATCGGTTCGCGGTGATCGGGACCTACGACGAAATCGGCCGGAAGCTGGTCGACCGCTACGCCGGACTGGTCACCGACGTCGAGTTCTCCATTGCCGTGAGCGACGACGCCGACCGCGAGACGCTTCGGAAACTGGCGCGCGAGATTCAGGCTGACGACACCCGCAGGGACCCGATCGGCGGACCACAACCGCCGGTTCGGCGCCCTTAACTGGACTTCCTGAAGCAACGCAATTTCAAGAGCGACGACATCAGGTCCACCATCGCCGAGATTTCGAACCCCGCACCCAAATAAATCTCCAAGCCCGTCTCGCTCGGGCTAAAGCGCGGCCGCGGTCACACCTTCCGGGCGCGGGATACGGAAATGCGTTGCCAGTTCGTGCCACTGCGGCGGCAGGCTCGCCCCGTTCCCGGCAAGGCGGTTCGCCAGAAAGTCGCGGATGTCGCCGCCTACAAGTTTCTGGGCATCGCCCCACCATTGCTGCCCGCCGGGTGTCAGAATGATGGCCAGCACGGCATTGATCGAGCCGACGAACGGCTTTTCGCTGATCAGGCCCTCCTCCCATTGATAGAGGGTCTGCTCGGCGATCCACAGGCTCTCGAACGCCCAGGCAAAGAAGCGGTGGCGCTTGAACTCATCCTGCCCGAGATAATCGTGCAGGCAGTCGCGCACATCCTCGAACATGTCGGCGTCACCGGCAATTGACTTCACCCAGTCCTGCCATTGCGAGAGCACATGCCGCTGCGCATTCGCACGCTCGATGGCATGGGTCTGGCGCATCTGCATGCCAACAAAGACCAGCGAAGCCGGGATCAGCAATACACCAAGAATCTGCGCGATCAGGCTGAGCTGTACGAGGGTCATTCCATAGGCAGGTAAATCTCCCTGCCCTTCTCCTTGAACAGGTCGGACATGGCTTTCATCCCGGCTTTGGCATTCTGCTTGGCGGCGAAACCACGCACGTCCCGCGCGATCTTCATCGAGCAGAATCTGGGCCCGCACATGGAGTAGAAATGCGAGCACGCCTCGCCGCAGGTTTCGAACTGCTTGTCCATGTTGGCCTTGATCTTGTACATCGGCATTTAACTTTATTGCGAACGCCAGCCCCAAAGGGACAACCCTACACTGACGTTAGTCGATCCAAGACCAGTGCGCCAACAATAGTGGAGTGCACCCCGTCGGTGAGACACGTCCAATTGAGTGGATGTCACCGCAACCTGATCTTGTAGCCTTCGTGGGTCGCTCGGAAACCGAGCCGTTCGTAGAACCGGTGCGCCTCTTTCCGGGACTTATCGGTTGTCAGCTGGACGATGCTGCACCCTCTTTCCCCGCAACGAGCGATTGCCCATTCGAGCATTGTCTGACCAAGACCAGAGCCTCGATGGTCCTGATCGACGCGGACGGCCTCGATCTGGCCGCGCCAGGCGCCGGTTAGGGCGAGCCCAGGAATAAAAGATAGCTGCAACGTGCCGACGACCGTCTGGTCGAGCAGCGCGACGACGAGGAGTTGGTTCTTGTCGGCCATGATCGCGTTGAACGCCGCGACATAGGCCGGATTCAGAGGCTCCGACGCATCCTCCCGCGCGATGCCCAGCGGATCGTTGGCGAGCATGGCCACGATCTCGGGAAGGTGATGCTCTTTCGCCTGTTCGAAGGTGATCATGCATCGCCCCTTGGGTTAAGCATCGAGATCGACGATCTGGTCCGTCATCAAGGCGGCGCCGGCCTCGTCGTCGCCGATCAGCGCCAGGCCCCTGGCGATGGAGACCAGCTGGTCGCTGCTCTGGATCGCGGCGCCGGGGAAGCGATGGTCGAACAGGGCGCGGACGGCGGGGACGAAGGAGGTGCCGCCGGTGAGGAAGACGATGTCGATGTCCGCCGCGTCCAATTGTGCCTCCTGCAATGCCTGGCCGACCAGAGCGTCCAGCTTTTTCATGTCCGGATCAATCCAGCTCTCGAACTGGCGCCGCGTGACGTCGGTCTCGATGACGGTGCCGTCGAAGCTCAGGCGGAAGGTGGCGCTGTCCTGGGACGACAGGTCGCGTTTGGTCTTCGCGACCGCTGCGTGCATGTCGAAGGCTGCTTCCGCGTTGATGAAGCGGATCAGCTTGTCGATCCGTTCGGGTGCGAAGCTGTAGCGCTTCAGGTCGACGATCTCGGCATAGATCCTGTTGGTCCGCAACATATAGACCTCGTTCCAGCGCGCGAGCCTGGTGTAGTAGCTGATCGGGAACGGCAGGGTTTTGCCCAGGCTGTCATACTCCGAGCCCTTGCCGAGCGCGGGCGAGACGATCCGGTCGATGATCCGGTAGTCGAACCGGTCGCCGGCGATATCGAGGCCGCGCGAGGCCAGCGGCTCCATGACCATCGCGCCGCCGCGCGGTACGAGGCGAATGATGGAGAAGTCGCTGGTACCGCCGCCCAGATCCGCGACGAACACGTTCGCCGCCTCGGTCAGGTCGCGGACGAAATAGTAGGCGGCGGCCAGCGGCTCGTAGACGATCCGCATCTCGGTGAAGCCGAGCGGCTTGAGGGCCGCGCCGTAGCGTTTGATCGCCAGGTCGTCGCTGGCGTTCAGGCCGGCGAAGCGGATCGGACGGCCGATGACGATGCGCTTGCTGCGCCAGGCCTCCGCCATGTCGCCCCGCTCGCGCATGGACAACACGAACGCGCGCATCAGGTCTTCGAAGCCGTAGGAGGCGCCATAGATCGCGGTGTTGGTGAAATGCGGGTTGCCGGCGAAGGTCTTGATGGATTTGAGGAAGCGGCATTCCGGCTCGTTCTGGGTGAACGCGTCGATTGCCCACTGGCCGCCTTCGACGCAGGTCCGCGCCCTGCTCCTTCCGCTCTCCTCCTGCCAGAAGGTCAGCAGGGTCGGGAAGATGCGTTCCTCGCCCTCCGGCCGATCGAACGCCACGGTGTGGATATCGCCATCCTCGCGCAGCACGCAGGCGACGGAATTGGTGGTGCCGAAATCGAGACCGATGGAATGCATTGCCGGACCACTTTACCGAAATCGCGCCGGGGTTCGAGCCTGATCATGCACCGCGCCGGATCGGGAGCTTGCGGCGGCCCCAGAACAGGAACGGGCCGATGCGCTCGCCGTCATCGACCAGTTCCAGGCGGGGGAAACGGTCGCGCAGCGCCGACAGGGCGACCTGCGCCTCCAGCTTGGCGAGTTCGGCGCCGAGACAGAAATGGATGCCCAGCCCGAAGGACATGATCTTCCGGATCGGCCGGTGCACGTCGAAGATGTCGGGGCGCTCGAACACCGCGGGGTCCCGGTTGGCCGCGCCGTAATGGGTCAGCACCTTGGTATTGGCCGGGATGCGGGTGCCGGCGATCTCCACCTCGCATGCGGTGGTGCGGAACAGGCCCAGCAGCGGCGGATCGAACCGCAGGCTTTCGTTGATCGCCTTGTTCAGGTCGATCCGGCCGGTGCGGAAATCGGCCCATGCGCCGTCGATCGAGAGCATGCGCCACATGAAGTTGGTGATCAGCGACGTCGTGGTCTCGTTTCCCGCGACGAACAGCTGGAGCGTCAGCCCGACCGCCTCCTCGTCGGAGATGTCGACGCCGTCGCGCCGCGCCCGGGCGATGCGGGCCAGCAGGCTGTGATCGTCCATGCGACCGCGCTTGGCGCGCAGCAGGTCGAGGATGTAGCCGCGCATGCGCAGCAGCTCGGCCTGGTAGGCGGAAGGATCCTGCGCCGACAGCGCCGCCACCGACGCGTCGGACCACAGCTTGAACTGGTGAATGTCGTCGGTCGGAATGCCGAAGATTTCGCAGATGATGATGACCGGCAGCGGAAAGGCGAGATCGTCGTGCACGTCCCACACCTCCCTGTCCTCGACGGCATCGAGCATCTCGCGCGCGATTTCCTCCAGCTGCGGGCGCAGCCTGGCGATGGCGCCGGGCTTGAGATCGTCCTGCACCAGCCGCCGGAAGAAGGTGTGCTGCGGCGGATCCGACACCACGCCGACCGGCGCGAGGAAGTTGGGTCCCTGCCCGAGCCCGCTGATGAACCGCGCCGGATCGAGCAGCACGTCGTTCACGTCCTGATAGCGCGAGACGATGTAGAACGGCGGATCGAAGCCCTCATACAGGCGGCACCGGTCGCCCGCGAGCAGCCGGCGCGCGGAAATGGACGGGTCGGTCATTTCCCGGGCGCCCATCAAGTCAAGCGTATCATCCATTGGCTGGCTCTCCCGTCGTTCGATGGTCACGGCAGCCGCAGTACCTGCTTGGCGATGACGTTCTTCTGCACTTCCGTGGCGCCGCCATAGATGGTCTGCGCCCGCGTGAACAGGTAGTTCGCGACCGACGGCGAGACCCAGTCCGGGATGCCGGAGTTGGAATTCCAGTCCGGGCGGCTGCGGTCGGTGACGAACTGGGCGCTGTAGAGGCCGCCCAGTTCGACGAACAGCTCGGTGATTTGCTGGGCGCGCTCGGTGGCCATGATCTTGAGGATCGAGGACTCGTTGCCCGGCGCCTCGCCCGCCGACAGCGCCGCGATGGCGCGTAAAACCGTCATTTCGAGGGCCGCGAGGGCCACGTCGGCCTCGGCCACTTTCTGGCGGAACAGCGGGTCGTCGCCCAGGGTGCGGCCATCGGCGGTGACGGTGCGGGCGAGCTGCTTGAGGCGCGCCATGTCCATCTTCTTGCGCGCCACATGGGCGTAGGAGGTGCGCTCGTGGGTCAGCAGGTACTTGGCGTAATCCCAGCCCCTGTTCTCCTCGCCGATGCGGTTTTCCAGCGGAACTCTCACGTTTTCGAAGACCACCTGGTTGAGATAGTGGCCGCCGTCGATGCCGATGATCGGCCGCACGGTGATGCCCGGCGTCTTCATGTCCATGCACAGGAAGGTGATGCCTTCCTGCGGCTTGCCCTCGCTGGAGGTGCGCACCAGGCAGAAGATCCAGTCGGCGTAATGAGCCTGCGATGTCCAGATTTTGACACCATTCACCACATAATCGCCACCCTCGCGCCGGGCTTTGGTCACTAATGAAGCCAGATCCGAGCCCGCGCCGGGCTCGGAATAGCCCTGCGCCCAGAACACGTCGCTGGACAGGATGCCCGGCAGGAAACGCTGCTTCTGCTCGGGGCTGCCGAAGGTGTAGATCACCGGCGCCACATAGAGCAGGCCCATGGGCACGACCGACGGCGCGCCGACCCGCTCGCGCTCCTCGTCGAAGATGTATTTCTGGGTGACGCTCCAGCCGGTGCCGCCATATTCCTCCGGCCAGTTGGCGGCGCTCCAGCCTTCGGCGTAGTAGGCCTTCTCGGAACGGACCAGATCGTCCTTGCCGAGGGTCTGGCCGCGCCGGACCTTGTCGAGGATGTCCTTGGGATAGCGCTGTTCGAAGAATTCGCGCGCCTCCAGCCGGAACGCCTCGTCCGTGTCGGCGAATGCCAGGTCCATCGTCATCCTCCCCGCGATGTTACCGCCCGGACCATATTAGAACGCTCTGGCGCAAGCACGCGTGAATTTTCTAGAGTGTGCCCGAACAGTTTTCCGGGAGCCATTCATGACATTGGTCATCGCCCATCACCTGCCCGAAGGGATCGTGCGGCAGCTCGAGCCGAAGCTGCCGGGCGGGGTCGCGCTCGCCAGCACGCCGACGGCGCCCGACCACTGGCGGGTGCCGGCGGAGGCGACCGCCATGATCCTGCTGCCGCCGCATGGCGGCATCAATTATCCCGAGGTGAAGCCAAACGGCTGGCCATTCGGGCTGCGCTGGGTGCAGGCCGTGTCGACCGGCGTGGACGACTATCCCAAGTGGGTTTGGGAGGTCGAGAACGCCACCTGCGGCCGGGGGACGCAGTCCAACGCCATCGCCGAGTTCGCAGTCGCCAGCATCCTGGCGCTGGAGAAGCGCTTCCCCGAGGTGTGGATCGACCGGGGCGACGAGTGGCACCACATGCAGCAGAACCCGCTGGGCACCGTCGAGGGCAAGACCGTCGGCATCGTCGGCTTCGGCACCATCGGCCAGGCGGTGGCGCAGCGCGCGGCACCGTTCGGCGCCCGGGTGCTGGCGACCAGCCGCGGCGGCGCATTGCCGGCTGGCTCGGCCGCGCAATACGCGACGCTCGACGAGGTGCTGGCCCAGTCGGACCATCTGGTGCTGGCCGCGCCGCTGACGCCCCAGACGCGCGGGATGATGAACCGCGAGGCGTTCGCCAAGATGAAACAGGGCGCGCATTTCGTGAACATCGCCCGCGGCCCCATGGTCGACCAGGACGCGCTGCTGGAGGCGCTCGACAACGGCCATCTGCGGATGGCGACGCTCGACGTCACCGATCCGGAGCCGCTGCCCAACGGCCACCCGTTCTACAGCCATCCCAGGGTGCGGCTGACGCCGCACATGTCGTGGGGCAAGGGCGGCAACCCGTTCGACGCCATCGGCGGGCTGATCGTGGAGAACATCCAGCGCTTCCAGAGCGGGCGGGAGCTGTTGAACCCGGTCGACCGGGACGCGGGTTACTAGGAGTGAAATTTTCGCGCGCCCGCTTCATCCGGCGGTGCTAGCGTTCGGACGAACGCGACAACGGGGAAAGACCATGACGTCACTGATCTGCGGTATCCACCACGTGGGCGTCAACGTGCCCGACCTGGAAGCGGGCCGGAAATTCTACGAGGACGTGTTCGGCTTCGAGGTGATCGGCGTCGACAACTGGGACGAAGGCAACGCCGACGTGAACGCCTATGTGGGCATGGACGAGTCCTCGGCCGACAGCTACATGCTGCGCGGCGCCAACACCTATCTGGAAATCTGGACGTACCGCACGCCCGCGTCCAACGGCTTCGCCAGCGACCGGCGCGCGTCGGATCATGGCTATACCCATCTGGCGTTCCAGGTCACGGACTTCGATACGGTGCTGGCCCGGTTCCTGGCGGCGGGCGGCTCGGTGATCAAGCCGCTGACCAATGCGCGGCCGGGCGGCGCCAAGATCCATTACTGCCGCGACCCGTTCGGCAACATCATCGAGCTACTGGAGATGCCGGAGCAGGCGCGCACGCGCTTGCGCAACCTGCCGGGGATCGCCGCCGAGGGCGAATTCGCGGCGCATGGCAGCAAGTACTACGTGCTGGAGAATGGCCAGTTCGCCGGCATCCGCGACAAGGCCGATTTGCCGAAATAGCGCCATGTACACCGGCGAGTCCACCATCGACGCCATCCTGACCGCCCGCGCGGCGCGGAGCCCGGACCGTCGGCTGATCCGCTTCCAGGACGAGAGCGCGCTGACCTACGGGGTGCTCGACCGGGATGCGACAAAGTTGGCCGACGCCCTGCTGGCGCTGGGCCTGGCACCGGGCGACAAGGTCGCGGTGATGCTGGCCAACGGCCCGGAGTACCTGCGGACCTGGATGGCGCTGACGCGCGCCGCGCTGATCGAGGTGCCGCTCAACACCGGGCTGAAGGGCGACCTGCTGGCGCACCAGCTGAGGCTCGCCGAGTGCCGCGCCGTGGTGACCGCGCCCGAGTGGCTGGAGCGGATCGAGGCGGTGGCCGGCGAGGACCTGCCGCTGCTGAGGCATGTGGTGCTGACCGGCCAGGCCGCGCCGTCCATCCCGGGCCTTGCCGGGCACCTTCTGGATGACCTGGTCGCGTCGGGGCGCGAGGTGCGTCCGGGCAAGCGCCAGGGGCCGAACGATCCGACGGTGATTCTGTTCACCTCGGGCACGACCGGGCCGTCGAAAGGCGCGGTGCTGAGCCATCATTCGCATTTCGAGATGGCGAAAATCTGCGCCCGCGCCATGGACTACGGGCCCGGGGACGTGCTGTTCAGCACCTTCCCGCTGTTCCACGCCAATGCCCGCTACCTGACGGTGCTGGCCGCCATGCTGACGGATGCCGAGGCGGTGCTGCACACGAAATTCTCGGCGTCGGGCTTCTGGGACATCTGCCGGCGCGACGGCGTGACGGCGTTCAACTACATGGGCGCGCTGCTGATGATGCTCAACAAGCAGCCGCCACGCCCGGACGACACCGACAACCGGGTGCGCCGGGCTTACGGCGCGCCGGCTCCGGCGACCATCTGCAGGGAGTTCGAGGCGCGCTTCGGGCTGCGGCTGATCGAGGTCTACGGCTCGACCGAGCTGGGCACGGTGACGCTGAACACGGTCGAAGGCTTCCGGCTGGGATCGTGCGGCAAGCCGGTGCCGCTCTACGAGGTGCAGATCCAGGACGACGAAGGCCGCCCCTGCCCGCCCGGCGTCGACGGCGAAATCGTCGCCCGGCCGCGCGAGCCCGACGCCATGTTCAAGGAGTATTACCGGATGCCCGACGCCACGGTGAAGGCGTTCCGCAATCTGTGGTTCCACACCGGCGACCGGGGGCGGACCGACGAGGACGGCTATTTCTACTACGTCGACCGGATGAAGGACGCGATCCGCCGGCGCGGCGAGAACATCTCGTCGTGGGAGGTGGAGAAGGTCATCGACCGGATCGAGGGCGTGCAGGAATCGGCGGTGTTCGGCGTGCCGTCGGAGCTGTCCGAGGAAGAGGTGATGACGGTGATCGTGGCCAAGCCCGGCGCGTCGCTCCAACCGGCGGCGATTCTCGACAAGTTGCAGGACCGGCTGCCGTCGTTCGCCGTACCGCGCTATGTGCGCTTTGCCGCCGCGCTGCCCAAGAACACGTCGGAGCGCATCGAGAAGTACAAGCTGCGCGAGGAAGGCGTGACCGCCGACACCTGGGACCGGGAAAAGGCCGGGTATGGGGTGCGGCGGTAGCCGCGCGTGGTTGGGCAGCGGGACGGCGCTGTCAATTAAATGCACTGTCACCGTAACTGCAAGAACACGTCGGAGCGCATCGAGAAGTACAAGCTGCGCGAGGAAGGCGTGACCGCCGACACCTGGGACCGGGAGAAGGCCGGGTATGAGGTGCGGCGGTAGCCGCGCGTGGTTGGGCAGCGGGACGGCGCTGTCAATTAAATGCACTGTCACCGTAACTGGTGCGGGTGTCTACCCTTTCCGTGTCCCTGAGCCTGTCGAAGGGCCTTGCACGAGCGCCGATGCGAGGCCCTTCGACAGGCTCAGGGACACGGTGAATTTTGAGCGTTGCAGGGCGACAGGTGGTCAATGACACGATTGACAGCATGCCCCCGATACATCGGGTTGGACAGTTTAGTACACATGCGTATTATCCCGGTGCGGTACTGGCGCCAGCCTGGGGAGGAAACACATGGCAAAGCTGCTTGATGGACGCGTGGTCATTGTTACCGGCGCGGGCGGCGCCATCGGCTCGAACATCGCCAGGCTGGCGGCCAGCCACGGCGCGAAGGTGGTGGTCAACGACCTGGGCGGCAGCGCGGCGGGCGAAGGCGCCGATGCGCGGGCGGCGCAAATCGTCGCCGACGAGATCAACGCCTCGGGCGGCACGGCGCTGGCCAATTTCGGCAGCGTGGCGAGCTGGGATGATGCCCAAGCCCTTGTGCGGCAGGCGCTCGACGCCTGGGGCCGCATCGACGTGGTGGTGAACAACGCCGGCATCCTGCGCGACACCATCTTCCACAAGATGGAGCTGAAGGACTGGCAGCTTGTCGAGCAGGTCAATCTGACAGGCACATTCAACGTGTCGCGCGCCGCCGCGCCGCACTTCAAGGACCAGGGCAGCGGCTGCTTCGTGCACATGACCTCGACCAGCGGCCTGATCGGCAACATCGCGCAGGTGAACTACGGCGCGGCCAAGCTGGGCGTCGCCGGCCTGTCGAAGTGCATCGCCATCGACATGCAGCGGTTCGGCGTGCGCTCCAACTGCATCGCGCCGTTCGCCTACACGCGCATGGTGGCGACGATCCCGCAGACCGACGCCAACGAGGAGCGGCTGCGCATCGTCAAGCAGATGGGGCCGGAGAAGATCGCGCCGTTCGTGGTGTCGCTGATGACCGACGAGGCCAGCGACGTCACCGCCCAGATCTTCGGCGTGCGCAAGAACGAGATCGTGCTGTTCAGCCAGCCGCGGCCGATCCGCAGCGTGCATACCAACGAGGGCTGGACGGTGGAATCCTGCCTGAAGACCGCGCTGCCCGCGCTGCGGCCCAGTCTCTACAAGCTGGAACGCTCGCCGGACGTGTTCAACTGGGATCCGATCTGAGGTGTTCCATCCGCGCCATCACGCGGCGGCGCATCCGTAACCGGTACTGGCCGAAGACAGAGGGGCCGACAGCGCCGGCGGAAAGGTTGTCGGGGGTTAAGGGGTAGCCCCTCCCCAATTCGTCATCCTGGCGACGGTTGTGGTGGGGTTGCGGTTACCCCGCCATGGTCAATCCGCCGGAGACGCTGATCACCTGGCCGGTGATGTAGGCGGCGTCGTCGCTGGCGAGGAAGGCGACCATGCCGGCGACGTCCTCGGGTTCGCCCAATCGCTTCATGGGGATCGCCTTTTCGACCGAGGACAGCCAGCGGGCGCCGTCGTCGCCGAAGCTGGCGTCGAGCAGCGGGGTGCGGGTCGGGCCGGGGGCGACGGCGTTGACGGTGACGCCGGACGTGGCCAGCTCGCGGGCCAGCGACTTGGTGAAGGCGATCAGCCCGCCCTTGGCCGCCGAATAGACGGCAGTCAGCCCCGCGCCGACGCGGCCGGCGTCGGAGGCGATGTTGACCACCCTGCCCCGGCGGCGCGCCGCCATGCCGGGACAGACCGCATGCTGGAGATTGAGCGGGCCACGCAGATTGATGGCGATGATTTTTTCCCAGTCGCCGGGCGACGTCTCGAGGAACAGGCGCGGCGAGTCCCAGCCGGCGCAGTTGACCAGGATGTCGCAGGGGCCGGACTCGGCCTCGAAGCGGGCGACGCCGGCTTGGACGCTGCCGTAATCGGTGACGTCTACCTGGCAGGCGAGACCGGACACCTCGCGGGCGGCGTCCACATTCAGGTCGAAGATGCCGACATGGCAGCCTTCTTCGGCGAGGCGGACCGAGATGGCCTTGCCGATGCCGCTGGCACCGCCGGTGACGATGGCGCGCCTGCCGGTAAGGCCTCTCATCACCCGTTTTCGCTTTCTGGGCCAGCCATGTCGAGCACGCGGCGCGCCTGCTTCAGGTGCGGCATGTCGAGCATCTGGCCGTCGAGGCCGACGACGCCGGAACCGCCGACCGTGTCGAACGCGGCAACGACGCGGCGGGCGTGGGCGATCTCATCGGCGGTGGGCGTGAACGCCCGGTTCATCACCGGCACCTGGTCGGGATGGATGGCGATCATGCCGACGAAGCCTTCGCGGCGGCCGGCGGCGCAGGCGACGGCGAGGCCGTCGAGGTCGCGGAAATTGGTGTAGAGCCGGTCGATGGGCGCGATCCCGGCCGCGGCGGCGGTGGCGAGGCACAGGGCCCGGTTGATCTCGTGGATCGGCAGGAAGTTGCCGGCCGGGTCGCGGTTGGTGCTGGCGCCGACGGCCGCGGCGAGATCCTCGGGACCGGGCGTAATGCCACACAGGCGGGAGCCGGTGTTCACGAAGCTGGGGTAATTGAGCAGCATCTCGGCGGTTTCGGCGACGGACAGGATTTGCGTCCTGCCGCGCTCGACGCCTTCGCGGGCCTCCAGCGCATCCAGGTAGTGGCCGAGCAGGACGACGTCGTGGCCGGTGCGCGCCTTGGGCAGGAAGATGCCGTCCGGCGCGCCGGCCATGATGGCGGCCAGGTCGTCGAGCGCGAAGGGCGTGTCGAGCGGGTTGATGCGCACGAACAGGCGCGCCTTCGACGGCCGGGCGCGCAGATAGTCGAGGATCAGGCCGCGCGCCAGCGGCAGGCGATCCTGCGAGACGGCGTCCTCCAGGTCGAGGATCAGCACGTCGGCGGCGACGGAAGACGCCTTCTCCAGCTTGCGGTCGCTGTCGCCCGGGACGAACAGCAGGGAGCGCATGGCCATGGTCAGCCCCGCTCCTTGCGGAACATCAGCGCCGAGCGCTCGCAGATGCCGATCAGTTCGTCCTTCTGGTTGAAGCCCTTGTGCTCGAAGATGACGATGCCGGCTTCTGGCCGCGACTTGCTGTCGCGCTTTTCGAGCACGGTGGTCTCGGCATGGAGCGTGTCGCCGACGAACACAGGGTTGGGAAAGCGCACCTTGTCCCAGCCCAGATTGGCGATGGTGGTGCCGAGCGTTGTCTCCTGCACCGAGACGCCGACCATGAAGCCCAGGGTGAAGACGCTGTTTACCAGCGGCTTGCCGTAGGGCGAGGTCCTGGCATATTCGTGATCGAGATGGATGGCGGCGGGATTGTGGGTCAGCACCGAGAACAGCAGATTGTCGGTCTCGGTGACGGTGCGCCTGATGTCGTGCTCGAAGCGCTGGCCGATCCGGAATTCCTCGAAATACAGTCCCGCCAACGCCTGCCTCCCCGCTTCGCGACCGCGCCCATTCAGTATGTGGGCAACCGGTAAACATGTATACTAATTAGCGGCCGACCAGACAGGAGCAGCCTTGCCCAAGACCGCCAAAAAGCCCACGGAAATGCCCGAGGCAGAGCTGGAGGATTTGCGGCTGAGCTTCCTGATCCACGACGTGTCGCGCATGCGGCGCACCGCCTTCGACCAGTACATGAAACCGCACGGCGTCACCCGTTCGCAGTGGTGGGTGCTGTCCAACCTGTCGCGCCACGACGGCATGATGCAGACAGAGCTGGCCGACATCCTCGACGTGGGCAAGGTCACGGTCGGCGGGCTGGTCGAGCGGCTGGAGCAGGCGGGCTGGGTGGAGCGCCGGGCCGACGCGACCGACCGGCGCGCCAGGCGCGTCTACATGACGCCGAAGGCCCGCAAGTTCGTCGCCGGCATCCGCGAGGCCGGCCACGAGATGAACGAGTTGGCGTTCGCCGGCCTGTCGCGGGACGACCGGCGCGATCTGTTCGACCTGCTGGGCCGGATCAAGGCCAACCTCAAATCCATCGAGAAATCCAGAGTGGTTTCAGCGTCCGCTGAACCACTCTAGGACCGATTGCCGCGGCTGAGGGACGCCAAGACGATTTCGTCCCGGCTGAAAGCGAACTAACGTAGCCGGCGGGGACCATGAAATCCGTTCAAGGAAAGGAAACGAGGATGTCGAAAGCCGAAGACCATGAAGTCGTGTCGATCTATCCGCACAGCCAGGACCAGATCGAGAAGATGATGACGCTGGCGCCGGAATGCGTGCTGAACTGGGCCACCCAGGACGGCTGGCCGGTGGGCGTGATGCACGCCTTCGTGTGGGACAAGGGCCATGTGTGGCTGACGTTTTCGTCGCACCGGCACCGGGCCGCGGCGATCAGGCGCGACCCGCGCGTGTCCATCGTGGTCAGCGGCACGTCGAGCCGCGATCCGGCGTGCCCGCGCGGCGCCATCACCATCAAGGGCCGCGCCGTGTTCCACGACGACGAGGCGACCAAGAAGGCGTTCTACCGCAAGCTGGCGCACAAGGTGAGCCCGACCGACAAGGCCGGCGAGGACGATTTCTACAGCCTGCTCGATTCGCCGCTGCGGACGGTGATCGAGGTCACGCCGGAGAAGTGGATCACCTTCGACGCCGAGAAGTCGCACAAGCACCGCCAGGGCACGCTGGACGAATCCGAGCTGGGCAAGCCGCTGAGCGGCGATACGGAGCGGATGAATGCCGAGCGCGCCAAGCGGGGCCTGCCGCCGCGTCAGTTCTGAGTCTCACGAGGCGTTCAGGGCCTGCCGGCCGGTCGTGCCCAAATCGGGGCGCGCCGCCGGCGGTTCGAGGCTGCTGAAGTCGAGCAACCGTTCGCCTGGCGGCGGCACGATCTCGTCAAGGTCGCCGGTCAGGTAACGATCGAAGAACGTCGCCAGCAACTTGCGCTTCAGGATATCGAACATCAGGTTGTGATGGTCGACTCCGCGGAAGCCGATTCCGACGGCGCCGACGAGCTGTTCGAATGCCTCGGCACCGTCGCGGTCGGGCTGATGGTCCGCGCCGAAGAAGGCGAGCAGCCGCGTCGAGCGGACGGCGATGCTGCCGTAGAGCCGTTCGAAGATCGCGAAATCGGCATGCTGATCGTTGAGCGAATAGCCGCGCTTTTCCCACATCCGCACCAGGTGAAAGGTGGGGCCGGGCGGCTTGCCGGACATGGATACGGCCCGCTCGGCCCCGAGCATGGCGCCGACGGTGAACGATGCCCAGCCGCCGCCGCTGGTGCCGATGCTGCGCACCGACCGGTAGCCGGCCAGATCGATATCGCGGCGGATGCGTTCGGCGACGAGCCCGAGGTCCGGCGCGTATTCCGGCACGCCCTGCAGATAGATGCGCTTGCTCGGATCCCTGAGCAGCAGCACGTCGAACCGGCTGCCGTCGAGGTGCTGAAGTACGACCGGAACGGGAACCTGCAATCGATCGGCCAGGCCGCAGAACGCCAGGAGAAGGTCACGCGGCGCGTCCTGCCCGTTCCGGGTCGTGTAGAGCGCGACATTCCTGGATATCAGTTCTCTCCGGAATGGCTGCACCGTCTTCGCCTGCATGAACATCATGGCGCGGATATTCTCCGACCAGGCGGATACTTCCGGGGGCAACATTGTCCGGTAACGAGACAGCGACGCGATGTCGTTCGGGGTCGCGTCACATTCGGTGAGGATCTGCAGCCGGTAGAAATCGGCTGGCGTGCGGCATGCCATGAAATGCTCGACGAGCAGGTTCATCCGGCCGCGCTCTCCCCGGCAAGATAGGCCGCCATGGCGTTGATGCTGGGCCTGGTCTCCACCTCGCCGCTCGTCAGGGTGATGCCAAACTCGGTCTCGAGGAAAATGCAGAACTCCATGCGCGCGAGGGAATCGAACCCCAGTTCCTCGAAACTGCAGTCGCGGGCCGGGTCGTTCATCCGCTCGAGCATGGCGGGCGAGTTGGGACCGATCGAGGGATTGGCCGCGATGGCGGCCAGAACCCGTTCGCGCATGGCCAGGTACGCAGGCGACGTCACTGGAACTCTCCCTGCGATGCACGGGCCGACAATTCGCGCCGCACCACCTTGCCCTGCGCATTGCGCGGAATCTCCGGCAAGCCGATCACCTTCCTCGGTGCCCGGATGCCCAGCCGCTCGCGGCAGTACGACATCAGCGCCCCGAGGTCGCAGCCGTCGGCGCCGACCACGGCCAGCATGGGAATGTCGCCGTGCACCGGCGAGCGCATCGGAAACGCTGCGCACTCGATCACGCCGGGGAAGTGCTCCGCCACCTTCTCGATCTCGGCCGGGAAGATGTTGATGGAGTTGAGGATCATCATGTCGTCGGCGCGGCCGCCGAACACCAGGACGCCGTCGTCGGTCAGCGCGCCGCGGTCGCCGCCCACGAACCATCCGTCGCGGAACATCCTGGCGGTCAGTTCCTCATCGCCGAGATAGAAGCTGGCCATGCCGGGCGTGCGGATGCGGATCAGGCCTTCGACATTGGGCGGCAAAGGCCGGCCGGCGTCGTCGGTGATCTCCAACTGAACACCGGGCAACGGCCGCCCGACGCCATCGGGGTAGCGGGCGTGCATGTCAGGTCCGGCGACGGCGATGTTGCCGCATTCGGTGGCGCCGTATTCGACGTAGAGCAACGGGGTCTGCCGGTTCCGGAAGGCGGCACGCATGGGGCCGGGTATGCGCGAGCCGCCCACATAGACCGCGATCCCCTCGGGTACCCGGTCCGCCACCTCGATCAGCGACTGGGCCTGGGCAGGAGAAAGCCGCAGCAGGCTGACGCCGAAACGGCGGCAGATCTCCGGAATCTCGGAATGGTCGGCGGCCTGGAGAAGGCTCGTATAGCCCGTCACCGCGCTACGCAGCCGGTGCTTCTTGGGATAGAGGAATTCCACCGGCGACGGGACGTATTCGACGCCGGTCTGCGACACCATCGAGCGGGTCCGTGCCTGGAGCATCGTCGACCGGTGGGAGATCGGGATCACCTTGAAGGTGCCCGTGGTCCCCGATCCCGTGAACAGCGACGCGACAGCCTCGTCGCCCGGAACCGGCGCGGCGGCGTCCCCGGCGGCGAGCGCCGATGTCGCCTGCTCGAAGTCCGGGACGATCAGCGGGGCCGCGTCCGACCTCTCGCCTTCATCCGCCAGGATGGCCGCGATGCCGCACCTGGCGACGAGGGCCTGCCGTGCCGACGGCGGATCGTGGCTGGCGATGTTGACTTGCGGACAACCCAGCCGCAGCAGCGCGAGGCTTGCCAGCATATGCCGGCGCTCGTCGGCGATCGAAATGCCCACGACGTCGCCCGGACGCAGTCCGTGCCGTTCCAGCCAGGCGGCGAGGCGAGAGACCTGCGCGCCGTATTCGCCGAACGCGAGGACACCTTGCGCGTCGATGAGCGCGGGGCGTTCGGGGTGTTGCCCGCAGGTGTTGCGGAAGCTGACGAGAAAGCTGCTGTCCATGACGGCACGCTATCATCGTGCCGCCGGTCGGTACACGCTCGAAATGGTCCCGTCAGCCTGCCAGTTCGGGCCGGTCGCGGAACTCTTCCAGC
This sequence comes from Sphingomonadales bacterium, assembly GCA_022844405.1. GTDB lineage: Bacteria > Pseudomonadota > Alphaproteobacteria > SMXS01 > SMXS01 > RI-34. Next base: position 78,911 of record JALHLV010000012.1, read on the forward strand.
GCCTCGGGATTGGCCAGCGCTTCCTGGTTCTTCACCGGCCGGCCGTGGACGACCTCGCGTACCGCCAGCTCGACGATCTTGCCGCTCCTTGTCCGCGGGATGTCGCGCACCTGGAGGATGCGCGACGGCACGTGACGCGGCGTGGTGCTGGAGCGGATCTGGTTCCTGATGCGCTTCTCGAGCGCGGCGTCGAGCGACAGGCCGTCGCGCAGGCGCACGAACAGGACGATGCGGGTGTCGTTGTCCCATTCCTGGCCGATCACCAGCGATTCGACGACGCCGTCGATCTGCTCCACCTGGCGGTAGATTTCCGCCGTGCCGATGCGGACGCCGCCGGCGTTGAGCGTGGCGTCGGAACGGCCATAAATGACGTAGCCGCCGTGTTCCGTCCGGGCGATGAAGTCGCCGTGACACCAGATGCCGGGGAATTTCTCGTAATAGGCGGCCAGGTATCTGGCGTCGCCCGGATCGTTCCAGAAGCCCAGCGGCATGGACGGCCATGGCTTGAGGCAGGTGAGTTCGCCCTTCTCGCCATCGGGCACCGGATTGCCGGTCTCGTCCAGGATGGCGACGGCCATGCCGAGGCCGGGCGCCTGAATCTCGCCGCGCCAGACCGGCAGGATCGGGCTGCACAGCACGAAGCAGCCCAGCAGGTCGGTGCCGCCGGAGATGGAGGCGAGATGCACGTCCGGTTTGATCTTCTCGTAGACGTAGTCGAAGCTTTCCGCGACCAGCGGCGACCCGGTCGAGCCGAGCATGCGGACGGTCGACAGCTTGTGGGTCTTCGCCGGCTCGAGGCCCGCCTTGTGGCAGGCGTCGATGAACTTGGCCGAGGTGCCGAGCAGGGTCATCCCGGCCGCGTCGGCAAAGTCGAAGATGACGTTGCCGTCCGGATGGAACGGCGAGCCGTCATACAACAGGAGCGTGGCCTCGCACGCCATCGCCGAGACCAGCCAGTTCCACATCATCCAGCCGCAGGTGGTGAACCAGAACGCCCGGTCGCCCGCCCGCATGTCGCCGTTGAGGCGGTGCTCCTTGATCTGTTGAAGCAGGGTGCCGCCCTGCCCGTGGACGATGCACTTCGGCACGCCGGTCGTGCCCGACGAGAACATGATGTAGAGCGGATGGTTGAAGGGAAGCTGGGCGAAGGCGATCTTGCCCGGCTTGAACGGCGCCAGAAACATTTCGAGATGCACCGCCTGGGCGATGGGCAGCATGGTGGCGTCGATATAGGGGACGACGACCGCCTTCTCGACGCTGGGCATGCGGGAGAGAATCTCGGGCAGCTTGTCGAGGCAGAAGATGGTCTTGCCGCCATAGTAGTAGCCGTCGGCCAGCAGCAACAGCCTGGGCTCGATCTGGCCGAAGCGGTCGACCACGCCCTGCACGCCGAAGTCCGGCGACGCCGACGAGAAGATGGCGCCGATGCTGTTGGCGGCCAGCATGGCGATGACCGTCTCCGGCATGTTGGGCATGTAGGCCGCGACCCGGTCGCCCTCGACGATGCCCATGGCCCGCATGGCCTGCGCCATGCACGACACCTCGTCATACAGCTCGGCCCAGGACACCTGGCGCTTGACCCGGTCCTCGCCCTTGAAGATCAGCGCCGGGGTGTCGTCGCGCCTTCGCATGAGGTTCTCAGCAAAGCTGAGCCTGGCGTCGGGGAAGAACCGCGCGCCCGGCATCGCCTCGCCGTCGGCGATGACGCGGTCGCCGCGGGTTTTGGCGATGACGCCGCAGAAATCCCAGACCAGCGTCCAGAAATGCTCGGGCCGGTCGGCGGACCAGCGCCACAGCGCCGCGTAATCCGGCAGGTTGACCGACCAGCGCTGCTCCGCCTGGCGCATGAACGCGACGATGTTGCTGCCCGCCATGCGTTCGGCGGAGGGCTGCCAGAGCGGCGCTGTGCCGGATGCCCGCACGGTTTCTCCTGTTCCATGAACCAGGCACGGCTGACGACGGGCGGCTGGCCAGTCAGCGCGGTCGACGGGAAGGCCGCGAAGAACAACGCCGCCCCGGCCACATCCTCGATCGTCGCGGACGGCTTGTCGAGCAAGAGGATGGCGCGGCGGCTCCAGCGGTGATACCGCATGGCGCGGCAGGAGCATGTCCAGTGAGCAATGAACGACAGCACCAGGTCGCGGTGATCGGCGCCGGGCCAACGGGCCTGATGGCGGCCGAGATCCTCAGCGCGGCCGGCATGGCGGTGACGGTCTACGACCGCATGCCATCGCCCGGCCGCAAGTTGCTGATGGCGGGGCGCGGCGGCCTGAACCTGACCCATTCGGAACCGTTCGATAAATTCGCTGGCCGGTACGGCGCGGCGTCGGACCGGCTGCGGCCGATCCTGGAGGCGTTTCCGCCGGCGGCACTGGTCGCCTGGGCCGAGGGTCTGGGCGAGCACACCTTCATCGGCTCAAGCGGCCGGATATTCCCGAAGGCCATGAAGGCGTCGCCGCTGCTGCGGGCGTGGCTGCGGCGGCTGGGCGGCCAGGGTGTCGAGTTGCGGACACGGCATGACTGGCTGGGCTGGGACGATGAAGGCGCCCTCGCCTTTCACGGCCCCGACGGTCCAGTGACGGCAGAGCCGGACGCGACCGTGCTGGCGCTGGGCGGCGCGAGCTGGGGCAAACTGGGATCGGACGGACGCTGGTCAGGGTCTCTGGCGGCGCGCGGCGTCGGCATCGCGCCGTTCCAGCCGTCCAACTGCGGTTTCGTCGCCGACTGGAGCTCGCTGTTCCGCGCCCGCTTCGGCGGCACCCCTTTGAAGGGGATCGCCCTGCGCTTCGAGGGCCAATCGGTCCGCGGGGACGCCGTGGTTACCCACTACGGCATCGAGGGCGGCGCGGTGTATGCGCTAAGCCCGGCGTTGCGGGATGCCATCGCCCGGGACGGCAAGGCAGTGCTGGAAATCGACCTGCGGCCGGACATGACGCGCTCCAGGCTGACGGACAGGCTGAGCCGCCCGGCGAAAGGCCAATCCCTGAGCACTTTCCTGCGCAAGGCCGCGCATCTGCCACCGGTCGCGGTCAACCTGCTGCGCGAAGCGGGCGATCTCCCCAGCGGCGGCGCGCTCGCGGCGTTGATCAAAAGCGTCCCCGTCACCCTGACCGCGACCCAGCCCATCGACCGGGCGATCTCCACGGCGGGCGGGGTAAGCCTCGACGCGGTGGACGACGACCTGATGATCCGCGCCCTGCCCGGCGTGTTCGCGGCGGGCGAGATGCTGGATTGGGAAGCGCCGACCGGCGGATACCTGCTGCAGGCGAGCTTCGCCACGGGTGTCGCGGCGGCGCGCGGCGTGCGGGCCTGGCTGGGTGAGCGATAGTGGGGCCAGATCGTCGACCGCCAGGATTGGTCGTCAGGGGCCTTTCATGTGACTACTTCGCCGTGAACCGCTTCGCGGTCACCCCTCATCCTAACCTTCTCCCCGGCGGGGAGAAGGGACTTGGCTGGAGCCTCGGCTAACCCTTCTCCCCGCCGGGGAGAAGGTGCCGCGAAGCGGCGGTTGAGGGGTGAGCCGCGACAGCGGCTTGTCCGCCAGGCGGATCGATCTGCTCGACGGACATCTACCTCACCGACTTCAGCGCTTCCTTGTTGATCACGCGTACCGGATTCCCCGCCGCAAAGGCGGCGATGGCTTCGGGCATGTCGCCGTAGAAGGCGGCCAGGGTCTCGTTTGTAACGTAGCCCAGGTGCGGCGTGACCGTGACGTTGTCCATGTTCCGGTACGGGTGGTCGGCGGGCGGCGGTTCGCGGTCGAAGACGTCGAGGCCGGCGCCAGCGATGCGGCGGTTGCGGAGGACGTCGATCAGAGCGGCTTCGTCGACGATGGGACCGCGCGAGGTGTTGATCAGGTATGAGTCAGGCTTCATCAGCACCAGTTCGCGGGCGGTGACCAGGCCGCGGGTGCGCTCGCTGAGCTGGACGTGGATCGACAGCACGTCCGAGCGGCGGAACAGCTCGTCCTTCTCCACGCGGGCCGCGCCCGAGGCGGCGGCGGCCTCCTCGGTCAGGTTCTGGCTCCAGGCGATCACCGGCATGCCGAAGGCGTGGGCGTACTGCGCCATGCGCTTGCCGATGCGGCCGAGGCCGAGCAGGCCCAGCGTGCGGCCGGCGAGGATGATGCCGGTCGTCGCCTGCCAACCGCCGTCGCGCATGCGCAGACCTTCCTGTGCCACGTGACGAACGGTGGCGATCATCAGGCCCCAGGTCAGCTCGGGCGTGGCGTTGGCGACATTGGCGAAAGCCGGACGGGAGAAGTCCGAATGGACCACCAGCACGCCGCGATCGGTCGCGGCCTGCATGTCCAGGTTGGCGAGGCCCATGCCGATGATGGTGATCAGCTTCAGGTTCGGCAGCCGCTCGATCAGGGTGCGCGGCAAGGCCATGCGCTCGCGGATGGTGCACAGCACGTCGAACGGCCGCAGCAGCGTCGCCGCCTCGTCCTCGGACAGGTGCCGGTCGAACACGGTCAGTTCGGCGATGCCGTCGAGCGGCGACCAGTCGGCCACGTCGAGGGCAACGCGGGCGTAGTCGTCGAGGATCGCGACCTTGAGCATGGCGGCGCCTTCTATCAGGCCGAGTGCAGGCTGGTGTAGGTGCGGGACTTGAACAGCCAGCGCCCGTCCCGCTTCACATAGGTGTCGTCGTAGCGGCCGGTGTCGGTGCGCGTCCTGCCGTCGGGCCAGATGATGAATTCGCGGGGATAGGCCCGGCCTGTTGCCGTATCGCCCGTGACGGCGACGGCGCCGAGCACCGACGTGGCAACCATGGGCGGCAGGCTGTTCATGGCCGCGCCCCATGCCTTCACGATGGCGTCGCGGCCGACCACATGCTCCATGCCGGGAATGGCGGCCAGCTCCCAGACGCCGTCCTCGGCCCACAGCGCACCCCAGGCCTGCGCATCGTTGAGCGTGACCGCGTCGGCGTAGGCCGCCACCAGCTCGTGGATCGCAAGCCGGTCTTCCACCGGTCCCTCAAACGCCATGCCGTCCTCTCCAGTCCGTTCAGATGTCAGGCGCCGCGCGGCTTCATCCCCGCGGCGCGGTAAACGTTGTCGATCACCCGCATGTTGGCGATGCCTTCCTCGACGGGCGTGAGGATCGGCGCGCCGTCGCGCACATTGGCCACGAAGCCCAGCGCCTGCCAATCGTAGGTGGCGCGCTCGTGCGGCGCCTCGATAGTCCTGACTCCGTCGATCTCCAGCTCGATGCCGCCGCCGCGCGACGGATGCACCGGATTCTCCAGGATCATCCGGCCGCGCTCGCCGATGATCTCGGCGCTGATGATGAAATCGTCGGCGTCATCGTTCAGCGACAGGTCCATGCGGCCGGCGCAGCCGCCGGGGAAGCGCATGTGGGCGACCATGGCGCCGTCGATGCCGGGGCGGAACTCGGTGGCCGTGGCGCTGGTGATCTCCGGCTCGCCGCCCACATAGCGCAGGAAGCTGACGGCGTAGTAGCCCAAATCCATGGTCGCGCCGCCGGACAGCGCCGTGCTGAAGCGGATGTCGTCGGGGGTGAAATACTTGCCGGGCACCATGAAGTTGAATTTGATCTCGCGCAGCGCGCCCAGCGTGCCCGCTTCGATGATCGCTTTCATGCGCGGCGTCTGCGGGTGGTAGAGCCAGTGCACCGCCTCGACCAGGATGCCGCCGGTGCGTCTGGCGGCCTCGGCCATGATCCGCGCCTCGGCTTCGTTCGACGCGATGGGCTTCTCGCACAGCACGGCCTTGCCGGCCTCCAGCGCCTTCACGGTCCATTCGCAATGCAGCGAATTGGGCAGCGCCACATAGATCGCCTCGATGTCCGGGTCGTCGAGCAGCGCCTGGTAGGTGGCGCCGCGCGGAATGCCGTTTTCCCTGGCGTATTCGGCCGCGCGGGCCGCGTCGCGGGCGCCGACGGCGACGATGTCGATGCCACCGACGCGGGAGACGGGCGCGAACAGGCCGTATCTGGCGATGGCGCCGGCGCCGAGCACCCCGAGACGCACGGGCGCGGCCATGGCCTAGTCCTTCGCGCGTTCGACGTAGGAGCCGTCCTCGGTCTGGATCACCACGCGGGTGCCCGGCGCGATGTGCGGCGGCACGTTGGTGCGCACGCCGTTGGACAGGATGGCGGGCTTGTAGGACGACGACGCGGTCTGGCCCTTCACAGCCGGCTCGGTCTCGGCGATCTCCAGGGTGACGCGGGCCGGCAGTTCGGCGGCGATGGGGTTGCCGTCATGAATCTTCAGGATGCAGATCATGCCTTCCTGCAGATAGGCGGCCTGGTCGCCGATCATGTCCTTGGCCACGACGACCTGGTCGTAGGTTTCAGGGTTCATGAAATGGAAGCCTTCGCCGTCCTCGTACAGATAGGTGAAGTCGCTGTCCTCGACGAAGGCGCGCTCGACCTGCTCGGTGGTGCGGTAGCGCTCGGACACCTTGGTGCCGTCGGAGATGCGGCGCATGTCGATCTGGGTGACCGAGGCGCCCTTGCCCGGATGGATGTTGTCGGCGGTCAGCACGACGTAGAGCTTGCCGTCGACGTCGAGCACGTTGCCCTTGCGAATCTGGGAGGCGATAACCTTGACCATGTCTGATCCTTGTGAGGAGGCGGCCCGGCCGTCACTTCGGAGGCGCGGGCCGAGAAGTTGGTTTTTCAGCGCCGCATTTAGCCTATGTTGGCGCAAATCGCCAGCCTGACCTTACGGAGCCGACGCCGCTTGCCGCCGAAAACCGCCCATCCCGCCGCTTCGCCCTGGTGGACGCCGGACGTCCACGCGGACCGGCGCGGCTTCCTGCTGGCGCGGGGCCGCATCCAGACGGCGCTGCGCGGCTTCTTCGCGGAACGGGACTTCGTCGAGGTCGATCCGTCGGCGCTGCAGGTGTCGCCGGGCAACGAGGCGCATCTCCACGCCTTCGGTACGCGCGCTATCGGACCGGACGGCACCGAGTTGCCGCTCTACCTGCATACCTCGCCGGAATTCGCCTGCAAAAAGCTGCTGGCGGCGGGAGAGCGGCGGATTTCCTGCTTCGCCCATGTTTACCGCAACCGGGAGCGCGGCGCGCTGCATCATCCCGAATTCACCATGCTGGAATGGTACCGGGCGGGCGAGAGCTACGAGACGCTTATGAACGACTGCGCCGCGCTGCTGGCGCTGGCGGCCGAGACGGCGGGCGCAATGCGGCTGACGTTCCGCGGCAAGGACGCCGATCCTTTCCGCGAACCCGAACGGCTGACGGCGGCGGAGGCGTTCGAGCGGTTCGCCGGGATCGATCTGCTGGGCTCGGTCGACGCAGTGGGCGAAACCGATTTCGCGCATCTGGCCGCGCAGGCGCGCGCCGCCGGAATCAGGGTTGCCGACGGCGACGTGTGGGCCGATCTGTACAGCAGGGTGCTGGTCGAGAAGATCGAGCCGAAGCTGGGCATGGGCCGGGCCACGATCCTGGACCAGTATCCGGTGTCGGAGGCGGCGCTGGCGCGGGCGACGGCGCACGACGCGCGGGTGGCGGAGCGCTTCGAGCTCTATGCCTGCGGCGTCGAGCTGGCGAATGCGTTCGGCGAACTGCGCGACCCGGCGGAGCAGCGCCGGCGGTTCGAGATGGAGATGACCGAGAAGATGCGGGTTTATGGCGAGCGTTACCCGGTGGACGAGGACTTCCTGGCGGCGCTGGCGCTGATGCCGGAGGCGAGCGGCATCGCGCTGGGATTCGACCGGCTGGTGATGCTGGCGACGGGCGCGTCGCGCATCGAGCAGGTGTTGTGGGCGCCGGTGGCGGAGACTGTTTCGTGACGTTCGACCGGCCCATCACCACCGCGGAAGAGCTGGAAGCGGCGGAACTGGTTCCGGCGGAGCGGCTCGCGGGCCTGCGCGAGGTCGCCGCGCGCTATGCCCTGTCGATCAGCCCGGCGATGGCGGCGCTGATCGATCCCGGCGATCCCAACGATCCGATCGCGCGGCAGTTCGTGCCCGACGCGGCGGAGCTTGCCGTGACGGCCGAGGAACGGGCCGATCCGATCGGCGACCATGCGCACAGCCCGGTCGAGGGCATCGTGCACCGCTATCCGGACCGGGTGCTGCTGAAGGCGGTGCATGTGTGCCCGGTCTATTGCCGGTTCTGCTTCCGCCGCGAGATGGTGGGGCCGAACGGCCTGGGCACGCTGTCGCCCGAGGCGCTCGACGGCGCGCTCGGCTATATCTCGGATCACGCCGAAATCTGGGAGGTGATCCTGACAGGCGGCGATCCGCTGGTGCTGTCGACGCGCCGGCTGGGCGAGATCATGGAGCGGCTCGCCGGGATCGAGCATGTGAAGATCGTCCGGATTCACACCCGCGTGCCCGTCGTGGAACCGGACAGGATCGATGCCGCCCTGATCGCGGCGCTGAAGGCGAGCGGCAAGACGGTCTATGTGGCGCTGCATGCCAATCATCCGCGCGAGCTGACCGGCGCGGCGCGCGGCGCCTGCGGGTTACTGGTCGATGCGGGCATTCCCATGGTGAGCCAGTCGGTGCTGCTGCGCGGCGTGAACGACGATCCGGAGACGCTGGCGGCGCTGATGCGGGCGTTCGTCGAGGCACGGATCAAACCGTACTACCTGCACCATCCGGACCTGGCGCCAGGCACCAGCCACTTCCGCGTTTCTCTCGATGAAGGCCGCGCGCTGGTCGCGGGTTTGCGCGGACTGGTCTCGGGCCTCGCCCAGCCGACCTATGTGCTCGACATCCCCGGCGGCTACGGCAAGGCGGTGATCGACGGCGGCGCCGTGCGGGACATGGGCAATGGCTGCTATTCGGTGTCGGACTTCCGAGGCGGCGAGCATCGTTACCCACCCGCGGACAGGGACGGATGACCGACGACCTCGCACGCCGCGCCCGGGAAATCGCCGACCGGCTGCCAATCGCCGAGCGGCTGACGGTGCTGGCGCGCTTCGGGTTCATGCATATGGCGGCGGGCGACGCCGAGGCCGCGCGAGCGGTGGCCGCCCAGATCGACGACGGGCTCGCCGACGCGGAGGATCACGGCGTGTCCTGCCCCGAGGTTGCGACCGAGCTGGAGGCACTGGAGTCCTGGATCGGCTCCGCGTCCCGGGAAAAGCCGGACCCGCGCCAGGACGGCATCGATCTGGCCGATCAGATCATGGCCAGACCCGACGCGCTGCCGCAACTCGCCGAAATCATCCGGAGCGGCAACGTGCCCAGCCTCGGCTCCCGCGCCGCCGCCGACGCATTCGAGGAGTTGTGCCGGCGCGGCGAGCCGGCGCGCGCCCGCGCGCTGCTCGACCAGATCAGCGGCAGCGAGGCCGGTCACCGGGCGCGGCTGCGCGCGGGGATAATGCTGAAGCGGGAGCCGGCGCTGGGGCCTGACGGCGAGCGGCTGATCGACGAGGCCATCGCCGACGCCGCCCGCATGGACCGTGCCGAGGGCAAGGCCGCCAAGCGCCAGTTCCTGGCCGGCATCGCGCTGATGTCGTTCGACGATGTCGATGTCGCGGCGCGGATCATGCGGGAGCTGCACGACGACGGCCACCGCGAGCTGTCGGCCGGCGTGAAGCAGCGCCTGGCGCGGGGGCTACTGTCGCGCGGGCAGGCCGAGGAAGCGTTGCGCCTGCTGGCCTCGATCCGGTCGGACGCGGCGCGCGAACTGGCGACCGCGGCGCTGCTGGACGAACTGGCCGCCGCCTCGGGCCTGGCGGCGGCCCGCGCGCTGATCGCCCAGTTCAGCACGCCGGCCGCCGTGACGTCGGCGTGGGCGAAGCTGGCCGCCCGCGCGGCGCGCGACGACCCGGCGCAGGCGCGTGCCGATCTTGCCATGGCCATCGGCGTCCTGGCGGCGTTCAGGCCGTCCGATCCCTTTTTCTACACGGCGCTCGGCGATCTGCTTTCCGGATATGCCGCCGTGGAGCATGCGGACACGGCCGCCGAGGCCGCCATTCTTGGCCTGCTGGGCCCAGACAGCGCTTTCTCGGATTACCGGTTGCGGCTGACGGAGTACCTGGCCGGCGCGCTGGTCGCGCGGGGCCGCCAGGACGCCGCCGTGACGCTGGCCGCGCGGCTCGACGAGGAAGCCGCCGCGGTCATGCTGATGCGCGCGTCGCTGCCATGAGGCGTGCGTCGCCCCGGCAATCGGGTTACAATGCAGAGCGCGTTTATACAGCGCACGGTTGTCTGGCTTCATCCGAGCGGGCAACCGAGGGGACGCTCGAGCAGTGCAGATCAAGGAACGCATGATGCCCCATAACGGTCATGACCGTATCCTGGTCGTGGACGACCAGCCGGAAGTGCGGCAGGCGGCCGTCAGGCTGCTGAATGCGCTGGGGCACATCACCGTGGAAGCCGACCAGGCCGCCGCGGCGCTGGAGATTCTGGAGCGCGACGACCATTTCGACCTGCTGTTCACCGACATCGTCATGCCGGGCTCGATGAACGGCGTCGACCTGGCGCTCGAGGTGCGGCGCCGGCATCCGATGATGCCGATCCTGTTCACCTCGGGCTATGTGGAGCCCGAGCTGATCCGGGAGCATGCGGACGACCTTCGGGCCGAACTGCTGAAGAAACCCTACGGCAAGGCCGAACTGGCCAAGGTGCTGGAACGGGTCCTGGAGCACTGACGGAATCAAAATCTAGTCGTCGTCGTCCTTCGGCTTGAAGGCAGCGATCACCTTGGCCTGGATGTCGGGCGGGGTCGGCTCGTCATGGCTGTATTCCATGACATAGGTGCCGACGCCGGCCGTCATCGACTTGAGCTGGCTGGCGTAGTTCATGACTTCCGACAACGGCACCTCGGCGTGCATGGTGGCCATGCCGCCAGGCAGTGTGTCGGTGCCGAGGATGCGGCCGCGCTTGCCCGACAGGTCCGACGAGATATCGCCGATCATCGACGAGGCGATGGTCACCTCGAGCTTCACGAAGGGTTCGAGCAGCACGGGACGCGCCTTCTTCACGCCGTCGATGAAGGCCTTGCGGCCCGCGGTCGTGAAGGCGATCTCCTTGGAATCGACGGCGTGGTACTTGCCGTCATAGACGCTGACCTTGATGTCCTGCATGGGATAGCCGGCGACGGCGCCGCCCTGCATCACCTGGCGCACGCCCTTCTCGATGGCCGGCAGGAAATTGCGCGGAATGGAGCCGCCGAAGGTGTCGTCGACGAACAACAGGCCGTCGACCGCGCCGTCCTCGCCGTTGAGCGGCGACACGCGCATATAGACCTCGCCGAACTGGCCGGCGCCGCCGGTCTGCTTCTTGTGGCGGTGATGGCCCTCGGCCAGCGCCGTAATGGTTTCCTTGTACGGCACACGCGGCGGCCTGGTGCGGATGTCGAGGCCGTAGCGGTCCTTGAGCAGCCTCAGCTTGGCGCGCAGGTGCAGGTCGCCCAGGCCGCGCAGCACCGTCTCGCCCGTCGACTGGACCCGCTCGATCTCGACGGTCGGGTCCTCGGCGACGATCTTGGCCAAGGCGTCGTGCAGCTTGCCCTCGGCGCCGGTCGCCGTCACCTCGATGGCCAGGCCGTACATGGGCCGGGGCAGCGGCCACGGGCGGATATGCAGGTCGTCGGCCACGCCGTCCGAATGGATCACCGAATTGAAGTTGATCTCGTCGATCTTGGCGACGGCGCCGATGTCGCCGGCGACGATCTGGTCGGTTTCCGAGTGCTGCTTGCCCTGCAGCTTGAAGACATGGCCGATCCGGATGCCCTTGCGCGCGTCGCCGACACGGGGCTGGAAATCATGGCCCACATGGCCCTGATGGACCTTGAATACGGCCATCTTGCCGACGAAAGGGTCGTGCGACACCTTGAACACGTGGGCGATCAGCGGCTTCTTCGAATCCGGCACGCCCCGCAGGCGCTTGACCTCGCCGCCGTCGGAGTATTCGAAGCTGCGCGGATTGCCCTCCAGCGGGCTGGGGCAGAGATGGGCGAAGATGTCCTTCAGCTTGCGGATGCCGACATTGTCGCGGGCGCAGGTAAAGCAGATCGGCACCAGATGGGCCTCGCGCAGCGCCTTCTCGAACGGGTCGTGGAGCTGCCCGGGCGTCACCTCGCCCTCCTCCAGGTAGATGGCCATGAGGTCTTCGTCGACCTCGACCACCTGGTCGATGATCGCGGAATGGAAGCCGGCGACGTCGCCGAGGTCGCTGTCGCCGGTGGCGTTGGCGAAGCAGTCGATGACGGCGGTGCCGTTGCCCGCCGGCAGGTTGAGCGGCTGGCAGACCGCGCCGAAGGCGTCCTGCACCTCGGCCAGGGTCCGGGCGACATGCTCGATATGGTCGATCTTGTTGATGACGATCATGCGCGGCAGGTTGCGCTCGGCGGCGATCTTCATGATCCGCCGGGCGACCGGATCGACGCCGGCCGCCGCGTCGATCACGACGCACACCGTCTCGACGGCGGGCAGGACGCTGATCGCCTTGCCGATGAAGTCGGGGCTGCCGGGCGTGTCGATGACGTTGACGTGGCGGCCATCATGGTCGAAATGGACCAGGGCGCTGTCGAGACTGTGCCCGAACTCCCTGGACAGGTCGTCGAAGTCGCAGACCGTGTTCCTGTCCTGCACGCGGCCCGCGCGTCCGATGACGCCGGCATTGAACAGCATCTGTTCGATGAGGGTGGTCTTCCCCGCCGCGGCGGGGCCGGTTACGGCGATGTTGCGGATGTCGGCGGTGGTGTACCCGGGCATGGCGAAACTCCCGCGAAGGAGGAACGACGTCGCGGACTTCGCCGCGGATCAGGTCAACTCAAGCTCCCGGTCATTATACGCGCTGATGGGCGTCTCGGCGATTCCTTAGGACCGCTCATTCCAATCCATGCATCTACAACAATGCTGCATCGCAAAATGGATATTGCGATGCGGGAGCGATGTGACGTGATGATGACATTGTCTAGCTCGCCGCTGAGCTAATCCCGACAGGAAGCGCGATGACGCGCCCCGGCAACGCTGCCGAAATCCACCGACGGTGGATCGAGGCGGCCTTTTCCGTGCGCCCAAAACATCCCGGCGCACCCGTAAAAAAACAATCAAAAGGGTGGAACATGATCAAGCAGAACAGGTTCGGACGGCACATCGCAGCGGCGGCGCTGGCCGTCACCGCGGCAGGTGCCGCGACGGCGGCACAAGCCGGCGAGTTCGGTGTCGCCATTGCCCAGACGAAACCTATCCTCGATGTCCGTGTCCGCTACGAGAACGTCGACCAGACCAATTTCCTCGAGAACGCCGATGCGCTGACCCTGCGCGTTCGTGCCGGCTTCGAGACCGGCAAGGCCTGGAACACCGCGTTCCTGGCGGAGTTCGACTGGATCGAGAGCATCGTCGGCGACTACAACAGCACGACCAACGGCAAGACCAGTTTTCCCGTCGTCGCCGACCCGCAGGATGTGGAGCTGAACCGGCTGCAACTGACCAACACCAGCCTGCCGCAGACCACCATCACGCTGGGCCGCCAGCGCATCAACCTGGATGACCAGCGGTTTGTCGGCAATGTGGGCTGGCGCCAGAACGAACAGACGTTCGACGCCGTTCGCATTGTCAACAAGTCGGTTCCCAAGCTGACCGTCGACCTGACCTATCTCATTCAGGCAAACAGGATTTTCGGCCCGGATTCGGCGCAGGGACGGTGGAGCGGCGACAACTTCCTGGCCAATGCCGGCTACGATCTGGGCTTCGGCACGCTGTCGGTGTTCGGCTATTGGCTGAACTTCAAGGAATCGCCCGGCAACTCGTCGCAGACCTTCGGCGCGCGGTTCGCCGGCAAGAAGGTTTTCTCCGGCATCACCTTCAACTACGCCGCGTCGGTCGCGACCCAGAGCGACTGGAAGAACAACCCGGTCGACTACAGCGTCATGTACTACCTGGGCGAAGGCAGCGCCACCTGGAAGGGCGTGATGGCGGGCGGCGGCTGGGAGTCGCTGGGCGGCGACGGCGTGAAGGGTTTCTCGACCCCGCTCGCCACCCTGCACAAGTTCCAGGGCTGGGCCGACCTGTTCCTGAACACGCCCGCCAACGGCATCACCGACACCTATGCCAAGGCGGGATACACGATCAAGAACGTCGGGCCGTTCAGCAGCATCAGCCTGCTGAGCTTCTATCACTGGTTCGACTCGGAGAACGGCGGCGCCGCGCTGGGCCAGGAATTCGACATCTCGCTGACCGCGGCCTGGGAGAAGTTCGAGTTCACGGTCAAATACGCCGACTACGACCGCGACACGTTCGGCGTGGACACGCAAAAGATCTGGTTCCAGGTCGACTACAAGCTGTAGGGCAGAGCGGGAGTATGGCTTGCGCCCTGCTCCCGTCCTCTCTACTATTGCTGCGGTGCAACATAACATGTCCAGTCCTTGCGGCGGCTCGGTGAACGATACCAAGCTCAACATCGTCGTGATCGACGAGAACCCGGTACGGGCCGCCATCCTCGAGGACGGCCTGCGGGAAGCCGGCTACACCAGGGTCACGCTGATCGGCGAGATGACCAACCTGTTGCGGCGGCTCACCGAGATCGACCCCGAAGTGATCCTGATCGACCTGGAAAACCCCAGCCGCGACGTGCTGGAGCAGATGTTCCAGGTGTCGCGGATCGTGCGCCGGCCGGTCGCCATGTTCGTCGACCAGTCGGACAGCGCCATGATCCAGGCCGCGGTCGACGCCGGCGTCAGCGCCTACATCGTCGGCGGGCTGCAGAAGGACCGGGTCAGGCCGATCCTGGACATGACGATCAGCCGCTTCCACGCCTTCGCGCGGCTGCAGGACCAGTTGGAGGAGGCCCGCAGCAAGCTGGCCGACCGCAAGGTGATCGAACGCGCCAAGGGCATCCTGATGAAGCAGCGCGGCATGGCGGAGGAAGACGCCTACAAGCTGCTGCGCGAGACCGCCATGGCACAGAAGAAGAAGCTGTCCGACATCGCCGAGGGCGTGGTGATGGCGGCCAAGCTGCTGGGCAATTGAGGGGCTGGCCATGAAGGAAAGCAGTATCGGCGCGTGGGATTCGGTCGCGCCGACCGACCAGGGCGAACCGGAGCGGCCGCTCCGCACCGTGCGCATCGGTTTCATTCCGCTGGTGGACTGCGCGACGCTGGTCGTGGCCGCGGAAAAGGGATTCGGCCGGCGCGAGGGCCTGGCACTGCACCTGGTGAAGGAAACGTCGTGGGCGAACATCCGCGACCGCGTCAACCTGGGTCATTTCGACTGCGCCCACATGCTGGCCGGCATGCCGATCGCCAGCAGCATGGGCATCGGTCACGTCAAGGTGCCGACGGTCGCGCCGTTCCTGCTGGGCCTGAACGGCAACGCGGTGACCGTCTCGCTGCCGCTGTACGAGCAGATTCGCGGCACCGGCGTCGACGGTGACGATCCGGCGAGCCTGGGCCGGGCGCTGAAGCTGGTGGTCGATCAGCGCCGGAACACCGGGCTGGACCCGCTGACCTTCGCCATGGTGTTCCCGTTCTCGTGTCACAACTACGAACTGCGCTACTGGATGGCGGCCGCCGGGATCGATCCGGACCGCGACATCCGGCTTGTCGTGATTCCGCCGCCGCTGATGGTGGACAGCCTCGCTGCCGGCCACATCGACGGCTTCTGCGTCGGCGAACCGTGGAACAGTCTCGCCGTCGACGCGGGCATCGGCCGCATCCTGCTGACCAAGTCGGCGCTGTGGCACATGGGCGTCGAGAAGGTTCTCGGCGTCCGCGCCGACTGGGCGGCGGACAACCGTCCGGTGCTGGAGGCGCTGATTCGCGCCTTGTACCGGGCCGCGCAGTGGGCGGACGACCCGGCCAATCGCGACGAGCTGGCCGATATGCTGGCACAATCGGCCTATCTGGGCATTCCCAGCCGGATCATCCGGCGCTCGCTGTCCGGGGACATCCTGGTGCAGGCCGGCGAACCGCCGGTCCACATCGACGACTTCATCGTATTCAACCGGCAGGCGGCCAATTTCCCCTGGGTGTCGCAGGCGGTGTGGATCTATACCCAGATGGTGCGCTGGGGCCAGTCCGAGGCCTCGGCCGAGGCCGAGACCGCGGCGCGCCGCTGCTTCCGGCCCGATATCTACCGCTCGGCGCTGCGCAACTCGGACATGGCGGTGTCGCTCCCCAGCATGAACGCCAAGCTGGAAGGCGCGCTGTCGGGCGAAATCCCGGTCGGCTCGGTCGACGGCAGGCTGACGCTGGGCCCGGACCGCTTCTTCGACGACGGCGTGTTCGACCCGGACGATCCGGAGGGCTATCTGCGCCGGTTTGCGATCCGCACATGACGAGCGTGCGCCGGCGCACGATCTCGTATATTGCGCCGCACGCGATTTTTGATTAAACCATAGGCACGGACTCAGTCGAGTCTAAAAAGTAGGCATAAGTCAGTCTTTCGAGGGTCGCCTGCCCGGCCCAAAGGTCGGAAATCGCCGAACCAGAAAACTGGCACGCGGTTTGCTTACCAAGAACTGAGGCGGCCAAAGACGGCAGCCAGGTTCGAGACATTCGCCCAACGGCGGGCAATCACCACAGCAACGTCGCTGACCGGTCCCTCGACAAGGGGACGTCCTGGTCCGCGGCGTTTTTTCTGTCCTGGTCGCCCGGCATCGGTCCGGCCGCAACGAAACGCGAATGAAGGAGTGAAAGGGTACATGAGGCACACTTACGAAACTTTTCCGGTCACCACGCTCGCCCGCGCCGCCGTCATGGCCGTGGCGCTCGCGGCCGCGCCGACCGCCCTGGCCAAGCCGCTGGCGCTCGAGAAGGACGAGTTGACGCTCGGGTTCATCAAACTGACCGACATGGCGCCGCTCGCGGTCGCCTACGAGCTCGGCTACTTCGAGGATGAAGGCCTCTACGTGAAGCTGGAGCCGCAGGCCAACTGGAAGGTGCTGCTGGACCGCGTGCTGACCGGCGAACTGGACGGCGCCCACATGCTGGCCGGCCAGCCGATCGGCGCTTCGATCGGCTACGGCACCAAGGGCGACGTGGTCACGGCCTTTTCGATGGACCTCAACGGCAACGGCATCACCGTGTCGAACGACGTCTGGCAGGCGATGAAGAAGAACGTGCCCATGGGCAAGGACGGCAAGCCGGTCCACCCGATCAAGGCCGATGCGCTGAAGCCGGTGATCAAGCAGTTCGCGGCCTCCGGCAAGCAGTTCAAGATGGGCGTCGTCTTCCCGGTCTCGACCCACAATTACGAGCTGCGCTACTGGCTGGCGGCCGGCGGCATCAACCCGGGCTATTACGCGCCGGGTGACATCAGCGGCCAGATCGGCGCCGAGGCGTTCCTGTCGGTGACGCCGCCGCCGCAGATGCCGGCGACCATGGAGGCCGGCACCATCAACGGCTACTGCGTCGGCGAGCCGTGGAACCAGCAGGCGGTGTTCAAGGGCATCGGCGTGCCGGTGATCACCGATTACGAAATCTGGAAGAACAATCCGGAAAAGGTGTTCGGCGTCACCAAGGGGTGGGCCGACAAGAACCCGAACACCCATCTGGCGGTGGTCAAGGCGCTGATCCGCGCCGCCATCTGGCTGGATGCGGGCAACAACGCCAACCGCAAGAAGGCGGTCGGATTCCTGGCGCGTCCCGACTATGTCGGGGCCGACGCCGCCGTCATCGCCAACTCGATGACCGGCACCTTCGAATACGAGAAAGGCGACAAGCGGCCGGTGCCGGACTTCAACGTGTTTTTCCGGTACTTCGCCACCTACCCCTACTACTCGGACGCGATCTGGTACATGACGCAGATGCGCCGCTGGGGCCAGATCGCCGAGGCCAAGCCCGATAGCTGGTACACCGACACGGCCAAGAAGGTCTATCGGCCGGACATCTACCTGAAGGCCGCCAAGCTGCTGGTCGATGAAGGCAAGGCGAAGAAGGAAGACTTCCCCTGGGACACCGACGGCTTCAAGCAGCCGCAGGGCGAGTTCATCGACGGCATCGTCTATGACGGCCACAAGCCCAACGAATATCTGGAGAAGTTCGCCATCGGCCTGAAGAGGACCGACAAGGTGGCGAACGGCAAGGTCGTGTCCCAATGACCGCGGTCACGGGAACTTCGGAGAACCTGATGTCGACTATCGCAACCGCCCATTCCCCCGACCAGCCGGCCGGCGAGCAGCCCGCCGGTGCCGGAAAGCGCGAGCGGGTGTTCGCCGCGATCAACCGGGCCGACGGCTATCTGAAGGTGCTGGGCGTTGGCTGGCTGACGCCGCTGCTGAAGATGGCCGCGGGCGACTCACCCAAGCATCAGGGCAAGGAACTGTGGCAACTCCTCGGCGTGCCACTGCTGGCGATCCTGCTGTTCCTCGCGGCGTGGGGCGCTCTGGCGCCCAAGGTACAGACCAGCCTGGGCGCCGTGCCGGGACCGGCGCAGGTCTGGGAGCAGGTCGGCACGCTGTGGCAGGCGCACAAGGACGAGCGCGTCAAGGAGGATGCGTTCTACGAGCGGCAGGAGACGCGCAACGCGGCACGCCTCGCCGACGATCCGACGGCCGACGTGAAGCTGCGGCCCTATACCGGCAAGCCGACCTATCTGGACCAGATCTGGACCAGCCTGCAAACCGTGTTCATGGGCTTCCTGCTGGCGACCGTGATCGCCGTGCCTCTCGGCATCGCCTCGGGCCTGTCGAAGACGGTGAGCGCCGCGCTCAATCCGATCGTGCAGATCTTCAAGCCGGTGTCGCCGCTGGCCTGGCTGCCGATCGTCACCATGATCGTCAGCGCAGTCTATGTGAGCGACGACCCCATGTTTTCCAAGTCGTTCATCAATTCGGCGATCACCGTTACCCTGTGCTCGCTGTGGCCGACGCTGATCAACACGGCTGTGGGCGTGGCGTCCATCGACAGGGACCTGATCAATGTGGGCCGGGTGCTGCAGCTTTCCTGGCCGAAGACGGTGTTCAAGCTGGTGCTGCCGTCGTCGCTGCCGTTCATCTTCACCGGCATGCGGCTGTCGCTGGGCGTGGGCTGGATGGTGCTGATCGCGGCCGAGATGCTGGCGCAGAACCCGGGCCTGGGCAAGTTCGTCTGGGACGAGTTCCAGAACGGCTCGTCGGCCTCGCTGGCGCGCATCATGGTCGCCGTGCTCACCATCGGCATCATCGGCTTCCTGCTCGACCGGGTCATGCTGGCGCTGCAGGCGGCGGTCACCTACTCGACCAACCGCTAGGAGGGCGCGATGACATTCCTGAGGCTCGACGGCGTCTGCAAGGGGTATGGCGAGGGCGACAACCGCACCGAGGTGCTGCGCGACATCAACCTGGACATCAGGGAAGGCGAGTTCGTCGCCATCGTCGGCTTCTCCGGCTCGGGCAAGACCACGCTGATCTCGGCCATCGCGGGGTTGAGCAAGCCCGACAGGGGCAAGGTGCTGCTGAAGGGCAAGGAGATCACAGCGCCAGGACCGGACCGCGGCGTGGTATTCCAGAGCTACTCGCTGATGCCGTGGCTGACGGTGCGCGGCAACATCGCGCTGGCCGTCGACAGCGTGTTCCGGAAGGAAAGCCGCACCGAGCGAGCCGCGCGCACCCAGCACTACGTCGACATGGTCGGCCTGTCGCACGCGGCCGAGCGCCGGCCGGCCGAGCTGTCGGGCGGCATGCGCCAGCGGGTGGCGGTCGCCCGCGCGCTGGCCATGAACCCGGAAATCCTGCTGCTCGACGAGCCGCTGTCGGCGCTCGACGCGCTGACCCGGGCCAAGCTGCAGGACGAAATCGAGCGCATCTGGTCGCAGGACAAGCGCACGGTGGTGCTGATCACCAACGACGTGGACGAGGCGATCCTGCTGGCCGACCGGATCATCCCGCTCAATCCCGGGCCCGGCGCCACCTTCGGTCCGGAATTCCGGGTGGAGCTGCCGCGCCCGCGCGACCGCCGCGCCATGAACGACGACATCCGCTTCAAGAAGCTGCGCGCCGGCGTCACCGAATATCTGATGAAGGTGGCCAGCACCCGGGCTTCAAGCCAGGGCGAGGCGCTGACCCTGCCGAACGTCACTGCCATCACCCAGGCGCCGCCCGCGGCCTACCGGGACGCCGCGGCCAGCCCGCATGAAAGCCGCTACGTCGAGTTCGGCGCGGTCTCCAAGGTCTATCCGACGCCGAAGGGTCCGCTGACCGTGGTCGACCGCTTCGACCTGAAGATGAAGAAGGGCGAGTTCGTCTCGCTGATCGGCCATTCCGGCTGCGGCAAGTCGACGGTGCTCTCCATGGTCGCCGGCCTGACCGACATATCGGCGGGCGGCATCGTGCTCGACAACAAGGAAGTGGTCGCCGCCGGGCCGGAACGCGCCGTGGTGTTCCAGGCGCCGTCGCTGTTTCCGTGGTTGACGGCGCGCGAAAACGTGGCGCTTGGCGTGGACCGGGTCTATCCGACCGCGTCCTATGCCGAGAAGGGCGACATCATCGCCTATTACCTGGCGCGTGTCGGTCTGGCCGACGCCATGGACAAGCGCGCCGACGAGCTGTCGAACGGCATGAAACAGCGCGTCGGCATCGCCCGCGCCTTCGCGCTCAGCCCCAAACTGCTGCTGCTCGACGAGCCGTTCGGCATGCTGGACTCGCTGACCCGCTGGGAGTTGCAGGAGGTGCTGATGGAGGTCTGGGCGCGCACCCAGGTGACCGCTATCTGCGTCACCCACGATATCGACGAGGCGATCCTGCTGGCCGACCGGGTGGTGATGATGACCAATGGACCCAGCGCCCGCATCGGCAACATTATGCAAGTGGACATCCCGCGCCCGCGCACCCGGACGGCGCTGCTGCAACACCCCGACTACTACGCCTACCGCGAGGAGCTGCTGAGCTTCCTCGAGGAATACGAAGGCGGCGCGCGGCCCAGGAACGGCGACGCCGAGAACAAGGCGGCGTGATGCAGGCGCTTCCGCTGCCCTCGTCCAGACCGGTCAAGACCACCTGTCCCTATTGCGGCGTGGGCTGTGGCGTGCTGGCCATTCCCGGCGATGACGGCCAATGGCGGGTAGCGGGCGATCCGGACCATCCGGCCAACCTGGGCAAGCTGTGTTCCAAGGGATCGGCGCTGGCCGAGACCCTGTCGCCGGACGACCGGCTGTTGCATCCGCTGATCGGCAACCGGCCCGTGTCGTGGGACGCGGCGCTCGACGCGGTCGCCCGCGGGTTCAGCGACACCGTCAAGCGGTATGGGCCAGACAGCGTGGCCTTCTATCTGTCGGGCCAGCTGCTGACCGAGGACTATTACGTCGCCAACAAGCTGATGAAGGGCTTCATCGGCTCGGCCCATGTGGACACCAATTCGCGGCTGTGCATGGCCTCGACCGTCGCCGGCCACAAGCGCGCCTTCGGCAGCGACACGGTGCCCGGATGCTACGAAGACCTGGACCAGGCCGACCTGATCGTGCTGGTCGGCTCCAATGCGGCCTGGTGCCATCCGGTGCTCTATCAGCGCATGGTGGCGAACCGCCGCGACCGGGGCGCGCGCATCGTCAACATCGACCCGAGGGTGACCGCGACGACCGATCAGTCCGACCTGCAGCTTTCCATCGCGCCCGACGGCGACACCGCGCTGTTCGAGGGCCTGCTGGTCTACCTGGCGGATACCGGTAAGCTCGACGCGGAGTTCATCGCCCGGCACACGGAGGGCTTCGACGCCGCGCTGAACGCCGCGCGCCGCGGCCGCGGCTCGTTGACCAGCCTCGTCCGCCGCACCGGGCTGCCGGCCGAACAGATCGAGGCGTTCTACCGGTTGTTCGCCGACAGCGAACGGGTGGTCACCTGCTTCTCGCAGGGCGTCAACCAGTCGGGCGCGGGCACCGACAAGGTCAACGCGATCATCAATTGTCATCTGGCGACGGGGCGGATCGGCCGGCCGGGCATGGGTCCGTTCTCGCTCACCGGCCAGCCCAACGCCATGGGCGGCCGCGAGGTGGGCGGGCTGGCGAACCAGCTCGCGGCCCATATGAGGTTCGACGCGAAGAGCCGCGACATGGTCGGCCGGTTCTGGAACGCGCCCAACGTGGCCGCCGGCGAAGGGCTGAAGGCCGTCGAGATGTTCGACGCCATCGACAAGGGGCGCATCAAGGCGCTGTGGGTGATGGCGACCAATCCCGCCGTCAGCCTGCCGCGCGCCGACCGGGTGCGCGACGCGCTGTCGCGGCTCGACCTGCTGGTGGTGTCGGAGAACATGGCGGTGACCGACACGTCGCGCCTTGCCCATATAAGGCTGCCCGCCTCGGCCTGGGGCGAGAAGGACGGCACGGTCACCAATTCCGAACGGCGGATCAGCCGGCAGCGGCGGTTCCTGCCGCCGATGGGCGACGCCAGGCCCGACTGGTGGATCATCAGCCAGGTCGGCCGCCGCATGGGTTTCGAGGACGCTTTCGGCTTCCAGAACGCCGCCGATATCTTCCGCGAGCACGCCGCGCTGTCGGGATTCGAGAACGCCGGTGGCCGCGATTTCGATATCGGCGGCCTGGCCGTACTGTCCAATGCCGAGTACGAGGGACTGGCGCCAGTGCAGTGGCCGTTACGCCGGCAGGCCGGCACCGAGCGTCTGTTCGCCGATGGCGGTTTCTTCCATCCGGACGGCAAGGCAAGGTTCGTGGCGCCGGCGGCGCCGGTTGCCGACGGCATCGACGCCGGCTATCCGCTGATGCTGAACACCGGACGGGTGCGTGACCAGTGGCACACCATGACCCGCACCGGCAAGAGCGCGCGGCTGGCGCCGAACGCGCTGGAGCCGTTCCTCGACATTCACCCGCTGGACATGGACGCCCATGGCCTGACCGAGGGCGGCGTGGCTAAGGTCCGCAGCCCGGACGGCGGCGCGACGCTACGGGTGCGCACCAATGAAGGGGTGGCGCCCGGCAATGTGTTCGCGCCGATCCACTGGACCGGCGTCAATGCCAGCGCCGGGCGCATCGGCTCGCTGGTGCACGGCGTGACCGACCCATGGTCCGGCCAGCCGGCGTCGAAAATGACCCGCGTCCGGGTAGAGCCGCTGCGCATCCGGGCGGAGGGATTCATCCTGTCCAGGATGGATCTGGACCTGGCGGGGTTCGCGGCCTACTGGGCGCGCTTCAAGGTCGACGGCGGCTGGGGCTATGTGGTCGCCCACGACCGGCCCATCGCCTGGGCGTCATGGTTTCCGTCGCTGGCGCGGCAGGCCGAGGGCGACGCCGTCGAATACACCGATCCCGCCGCCGGCATCCATCGCGGCGCGGTGGTCGGCGAACGGCTGGAGCTCGCCGCCTTCATTACCGAGGGCCGACATGACGCGTCATGGAGCGCCATCGCACCGCTGCTGGCCGCCGATGCGCTGTCCACCGCCGACCGGCTGACCTTGCTGTCCGGCAGGACCGCCGACGCGCGGCCCGACAACGGTCCGGTCGTCTGCGCCTGCCTCGGCGTCGGGCGCCTCCAGATCGAGGCGGCTGTCCGCGACGGGCACACGTCAATCGAGGCCCTCGGCGTGGAACTGAAGGCCGGAACCAATTGCGGATCCTGCGTGCCCGAGCTGCGCGCCATGCTCAGATCCCTTGATGTCGCGGCCACCTAACGCGCTGCCGACAACGCCGGGCTGACCCAGCGGACGCCCGCCAGCACACCCAGCGCCATCAGCGAAAGGACCAGCGCGGCCAACCATGCGTGGTTCGCCGCCATGGCGCCGGCGAAGGCCCAGCTAATGGAGCTGAACGCCTCGGCGAAGGTGGCGATGCGCGACGACTGCTGGCGGCGGCGGAAGGTGCTGCGCCTGGCCTGGGCGCGGAACCAGAGCTGGACCGAGGTGGCGGAGGCGGTCGAGATCGCCACGCCGACCACCGCGACCAGCGCCTCGAACGGCGCCATCAGCGCGAATACGGCGATCAGCGGCGTGAAGATCAGCGCGACCGCGCCCATCACCGCCTCGAGCTTGGCACGGACCACGGCGCGCTCGGACACGGGCGCGCTGGCGACCAGGTCGGGCGCATCCTCGCCCGACACCACGACCCAGGTGAGGCCGCCGGCCAGCTGGCCGGCGGTCATGATCAGGATCGGCACCAGCAGCGTTCGGGCGTCGAGGTCCGAACCCACGCTGCGCCAGAGCAGCACGGCCGGCACCACCAGATAGAGCAGCTGCATCAGGCTCTGCGACAACAGCCAGGGATCGCGCAGCAGCAGCACCCATTCCTTGCGGCGAAGGGTGCTGGAGGGCGACCCGCCGCGAAACAGCGCACTACGGCGGCGCCCGCGCGCCACGCCCGGCGCGGTTCCGGCGGCGGCGGCCGCCTGGCGGCCAAAGCGAGGCGCAAGCAGGATGACGGTGATCCAGAGGACCAGCACACCGGCGGCGACCATGCCGGCGAGACCGACGGGATCGCCCTGCAGGATGGCGCGGCCCGGCCACCAGATCATGCTGTCGGCCGATGGGGCGTGGCTCGCCAGCCGCTCGATTTGCGACGAGGCGCCCTCGGACTTTTCGCCATAGGACATGATGGCGACGATCTGGATGCCGATGACGAAGCCCGCTCCCATGACGGCGGCGACGATCTGCGCGACCAACCGGGTGCGCCTGGGGCCAATGGTCCGCAGCAGCAGCACCGCCAGCGCCGCGGCCGCGGCCGTCGCCAGCATGCCGATCACGGCGATGCCCACATACGCGGCGAGCCATTGCCAGCCCGCCGTCACCGCCAGCACGTTGATCATGGGTGACGAGACGAGGGTGGCGGTGGCGGTCACCGACATCGCCATGGCCACGATGCGCACGGCGAAAAGCCGATGTGTCGGCGCCGGCGAGGACATGATCAGGTCAAGGTCGGCGCGGGCATAGAACGCGCGCGTCACCGTCTCCATCGCCTGCGAGGTAATCACCGACAGCAGCAGAACCCCGCTGCCGGTGAGCGCGACGAGCGCCGACAGGCCGGTCGAGGGCGGGCCGCGACCGACGATCAGCCAGGCGACCCAATGCGCCAGCACGGCGAAGGCCGCGATCCCCAGGCCGAACGCCCAGCGCCGCTGCTTGCGGCCGCCGGTCATCGTGGCGAACCATTCGCGCCAGGCGAGGCGGATCTCGTGGCGGGCGAACCAGAGGGTGGAGCCGGACCGCATCACGGCGCGGCATGGTCAACGGTTTGCGAAACGAGCTCGAGGAACGTGTCCTCGAGGCTCGCGCCGCCGCTGCCGGCGTGGTCGCGCAGCTCGTCGAGGGTGCCTTCGGCGATCAGCCGGCCGTGGGCGATGATGCCGATGCGGTCGGCCATACGCTCGGCCACGTCGAGAATGTGGGTCGTCATGACGATGGTGCTGCCGGCGGTCACATGGTCGCGTAGCACCTGCTTGACCTGGCGCGCCGAGCCGGCGTCGAGGCCGGTCAACGGTTCGTCGAGGATGATCAGCCGGGGGTCGTGCACCAGCGCGCCGGCCAGCGCGACCTTCTGGCGCATGCCCTTGGAGAAGCCCTCGCAGCGTTCATGGGCATGGGCGTCGAGGCCCAGCCAGCCGAGCAGGTCGCGGGCACGGCGTTCGCCCAGCCCGGCGTCGACGCCCCACAGGCCGGCGACGAATTCGAGATATTCGCGCGGCGTCAGCTTGTCATAGATCATCGGCTCTTCGGACAGCCACGCCATGACCTGCTTGGCGGCGATGGGATCGGCCAGCGCGTCGATGCCAAAGATCGAGACCGATCCGGCGTCCGGCCTGAGCAGACCGGCGACGATGCGCAGGCTGGTGGTCTTGCCCGCGCCGTTGGGACCCAGCAGCGTGTAGAACTCGCCGGCGCGGATGCTGAGATCGAGTCCGTCCACCGCCGGACGGTCGAACCGCTTGACGAGACCGCGGATGTCGAGCGCGGCGGAGGACTGGAGCTGGTTCATCGACCCTCGGTCAGGTTGGCCCCCTCGATCCTAAGCCCGCCGGGAACGCCGAGGCGAGATGTTTCGGCGCGTCCGGTCGCATTGCCGGGCGCTCAATTACTTCACGAGCGTGAGCCCGTATGCTGCTACCATGAAGAGCGGTTCCGCAGACACCTTGGAGAGGATGCCTTTCTACACCATAATCCACTGGCGGCCGCAGGGATGCGTCATCGATCCAGCGCCGCGAACACGAATTGATTGCCGAAGTGATGAAGCGCGCTCTGGCGACACTATCTTCTAGAGGCACGAGGGGTGGTCCGGGCGCAGCCATATGTCTGCACGGTTCCGGCATGGCAGCGGCGGGAGGCAGGTCGTGAACGCGACCGAAGAACAGGTTCTAGAGGTCATTCGAAAACACGCGCCGGACGCGACCGCGCCGGTTACGCGCCATTCCAGAATCGAGGACGTCGGCATCGATTCCTACGGCCTGATCGAGGTCGTGTTCGATCTCGAGGAACAGCTGGCCACCGATATTCCCTACAACGCGAACGATGGATCCCTGGTCGGCGCCGAGACCGTGGGCGACCTGATCGACAGGCTGCTCGCCCTGCTCGACAAGGCCTGACATGAGCCGCCGCGTCGTCGTCACGGGGTTGGGCGTGGTGTCGGCCATCGGCATCGGCCGGGACGCCTATTGGGAGGCGCTGCGCAGCGGCACGAGCGGTATGGGCACCTGCACCGCCCTGTGGACGCGGGACGAACGGAGCGAGGCGTTCCAGCCCATCGTCGCCGAGGTCAGCGGCTTGGAGGCCGCTGCCACGGCCCTGGGCGTCGAGGTCACCCGCATGGACCGGTTCACCCAGATGGCGGTGATGGCGGCCGACGAGGCGCTGGCCGATTCCGGCCTCAGCATCGGCAACGAGGATGCCAGACGGATCGCCACCATCGTCGGCAGCGGCATCGGCGGCCACGAGACCCAGGACGAGGCGTATTACGGCATGCTGCGGCGGGGCAAGCGCGTCCATCCGCTGACCGTGCTGCGCACCATTTCCAGCACGGCGCCGAGCCTGATCAGCATCAGGTACGGCCTGCGCGGGCCGGCCTTCGCCATCGCCAGCGCCTGCGCCTCGGGCGCGCACGCCATCGGCGTCTGCACCGACCTGATCCGTGCCGGATCGGCCGATATGGGCCTGGCCGGCGCGGCGGAAGCCTGCCTGACCTATGGCTGCCTGATGGCGTGGAACGCCATGCACATCATGAGCGCGGGAATCTGCCGGCCGTTCAGCAAGAACCGCGACGGCCTGGTGATCGGCGAAGGCGCCGGCATCCTGGTGCTGGAGGAATACGAACACGCCGTCGCACGCGGCGCGGACATCTACGCCGAGATCGTCGGCTTCGGCATGAACGCGGACGCCAAGGACATGCTGAATCCCTCCATGGAAGGCGCCACCGACGCCATGCAGCTTGCCCTGGCCGGCCATAGGGTTATCGATCCGTCACGGGTCTACATCAACGCCCATGGAACCGGAACGCTGGCCAACGATCCGACGGAGACCAGGGCCATCCGGGCGGCGTTCGGTGCCGCCGCGGACGCCATGGCGGTGTCCTCCACCAAATCCATGCACGGGCACCTGCTGGGCGCGGCCGGCGCGGTCGAGTCCATCGCATCGATCCTGGCCATGCGGCATTCCTTCGTGCCGCCGACCATCAATCTGGACGAGCCGGACCCGCAATGCGACCTAGACTATACGCCCAATGCGGGACAGGTCCGCGAGATCGACCTGGCGATCTCCAATTCGTTCGCCTTCGGCGGACTGAACGCCGTGGTCGCCTTCGGCAAGGCGAAATGATGCGAACGCGCCGGTAGCCCGCAATGCGAACCATCGAGGGCTACATCACGAGACAGATCGCCCGGACAAGTGGCATCGTCCTGCTGATCATGACGGCCGCCTTCCTGCTCGAACGCTCACTGCGTCTGATGCACGAGATCGACCCGTCCGCCGTTCCCCTGGAGCTGGCGGCCGGCCTGCTGTTCGCGCGCCTTCCCGAAATCCTCGGCATCGCGATACCCTGGGCCTTCTTCGCGGGCATCCTGCTGACATTTCAGCGCCTGGTTAGGGACAGCGAACTGGACGCGGCCTATGCATCGGGTATCGGGCCGCCCGAGCTCGCGCGCATGCTACTGCTGACGTCGGGATGCGTGGCGGCGCTGCTGGCTCCGGTGTTCTGGTTTCTGCTGCCCCATGGACACTACCACGTCAGGGAACTGACCCAGCAGGCGGCTCGTGCGGCCATCGGCGCGCCGCTCAAGCTGGACTCCTTCGTGCAGGTCGATGACGGCGTTCTCTATGTCCAGCCGCGCAGGTCCG
Source organism: Sphingomonadales bacterium (assembly GCA_022844405.1). Taxonomy (GTDB): domain Bacteria; phylum Pseudomonadota; class Alphaproteobacteria; order SMXS01; family SMXS01; genus RI-34. Next base: position 107,037 of record JALHLV010000012.1, read on the forward strand.
GTGGACTCGCCGACATCTTCGTCTACGAGCCCGGCGTGAAGGGCGACCGCTATGTGACGACCGCCGTCGTGGAAAACTTCGAACTGTCGGCCAAAAAGGGCACGCTGTTCTTCACGGCACGCGATGGAAGGCGGGTGACCATTGCGGCGCCGGGCCGGGCATCCGGCCTGCTGACGTTCAGCCATCTCCGGCAGCTCGTCCATGCGGTCCCGCCGAACAGCGCCATCCCCCGGGGCAAGGATGCGGGAGAGCTGACCCTGAGCGAGCTCCTTGCGCCGCCGCCAGCCCTTGCAAGAACCGAGGGCCATTCCCTGCGTTCGCAGCTACACATCAAGATCGCCCGCGTCCTTGTCGTCCTCCTGCTGCCGTTGATGGCCGTGCCGCTGGCACTGGGCTTTCCGGTCTCACGGCAATGGATGGCCATCGTGATCGGAGGCGGCTTGATCCTGGCGCTCGATCAATCCCTGATCTTCGGCGAGGCCCTTGCCAGCCGTGGAGAAACCTCGCCATGGCTAGGCATTTGGGGCAGCATGGGCGTGTTCGCGGCGATCGCCCTGTCGCTCTCGGTCTTTCAGGGTTTCCGTTTCTCGCGCGGCCACGCCGGTGCGCATTGAGACCAGCATGACCCGCATCCTTGCCCGGTATTTCTCGGCGGTGATCCTGAAGCATTACGTGCTGTTCAGCATCGCCGCCGTCGTCATCGCGTCACTGGTCGAGTTCCTGGAGAACCGGGACGGACTGCTCGACGATCCATCGGTGAGCATGCTGGATGCGCTCAAATACTCGGCGCTGAGCGCGCCCGCAATCTTCTCGTTGCTGGCCGGGTTCATCGCGCTGGTGTCGGCGCTGATCGCGGCCATGACCCTGCTGCGCTATTCCGAGCTGAAAGCCATGCTCGCCGCCGGCCTGGGCCACGGGCAGCTTCTTCTGGCGCTCGCCCCAGCGGCGCTGAGCATGCTCGCGTTCCATTTCCTGATGGACAGTGCCGTATTGCCGCGCACCGCCGCCGAATTGCGGGCGTGGGGTGTCGGCAAGGCCTGGACGCGGCAACCGGGCGACACCGAAGCGATCTGGACCCGGGACGGCGACTATATCGTCGCCGTGCGCGGGCTCGACGCGCGCGCCGGGGCGCTTGTCGGCGTGGAGGTGTTCGCGCTCGGCACGTCGGGCGATCTGAAATGGCACCTGTCGGCGCCGGTAGCACGTCTCGATGCAGGCTATCTGGTGATCCCTCGGGCGACGCGCACCGTCGCGGGCGGCGCCCGGACGTCCACGGTCAGCGACGTGCGTTTCAGGTCGAGGCTGGACTTCGACACGCTGGCGCTGCTCGCGCCCCAGCCTCACCAGATGTCGGCGTGGACTATCGCCAGGCTGCTGAAGCAATCAGGCGCCGCGTCCCGTCCGCGCCACGTCTATGACCTGTGGTTCCACCGGAGGCTGGCGGCGCCGGTGACGACGGCGCTGGCCGTGCTGCTGCTGGCGCCGATGATCGAACGCCTGCACCGCATCAGCACCGTGCCGATCGTCCTCGTTGGCCTAGCGGGCGGGTTCTGCTACTTCGTCGCCGATGGCTTGCTGACGGGCCTGGGGGAAGCGGGCCTGGTCCGGCCGGCGATTGCCGCATGGGCGCTGCCTTGCCTGCTCGGCCTGCTGATCCTTGCGATGTCCAGAGACGGCCCGAGGCCGATCGCCGGCCTCTAGGCCGCCGCCAGGGCGCGGCGCGCGGCGCGGCTCTGGATGAACGGTTCCCAGAACGCCTGCGTCGTGGTGATGGTGATGCCGATGGTGAAGGTGATGAGGAACGGATCGATCACCGGATCGGACCTGAAGACCATGTAGCCAATGCCGAACAGGCAATAGAGCGCGATCACCGCCTCGACCAGCACCTGGCCGCCGAGCTTCTCGCGATAGGCCTTTCCGACGACGGAATCACCCTGCCGCTCGATCCGGAACTTGGGCGTCCGCACGAAGCCGGTCTTGACGTTGAACACCACTTCGAGGATCGCCCGCGTGTTGGTGACGGCGACACCCATGCTCCAGAACATCAGGTAGAAATAGTGGTGGATTCGCTTCAGCCAGTTCCGGTGAAGGTCGCTCTGAGCGTAGAGGAAAAGCACCGGGGGGCCGAAGGAACAGAGCGTGACGAAGATGATGATCGGCAGTGCCGCCGACGACAACTCGGCGTCCTGGCGTAGCCAGAGCTGGGCCGGCCAGCTTATGGAGATCACCATCAGGCAGGGCTGCAGAATCATGGAGATCATGTAGAAGAAGGACTCAGCCTTGGCATACCACGGGATCTTCGATCGCAAGATGTCGGGCATCAGCTTGCGCATGACCTGGAAGCCGCCCTTGGCCCAGCGGTGCTGCTGGGTCTTCGCCGCGGAGATGGTCGCCGGCAGTTCGCCCGGGCAAATCACCTGGGGCAGATATTTCTGCTTCCAGCCGCGGATCTGGGACCGGTAGCTGAGGTCCAGATCCTCGGTCAGGGTGTCGGCCTGCCAGCCGCCGGAATCGTCGATCGCCGTCCGCCGCCAGACGCCGGCCGTGCCCTGGAAATGCATCATCAGCCCCGACCAGCACTGGGCCGCCTGGATGACGTAGTTCAAGCCGTCCAGACCGACGGACTGGGCGATGGTCATCTTCGAGTAGTCGGCGTTCAGGTGGCCCCACAGGGTCTGAACGAGGCAAAGCCGGGGATCATCGAAGAACGGCAGCGTCTTCCGGAGGAAATCCGGCGCGGGCACGAAATCGGCGTCGAAGATGGCGATGAATTCGCCCCTGGCGGTCTTGTTGCCTTCCTTGAGCGCGCCCGCCTTGAACCCGGTGCGGTCGGTCCGGTGAACAAGCTCGATGTTGAAGCCTTCGGCCCGGTAGCGCTCGGCGAGACCGCGGGCGATATCGGTGGTCTCGTCGGTGGAGTCGTCGAGAATCTGGATCTCGTAGTGGTCCCGGGGATAGTCGAGCAAGACGATGTTCTCGATCAGCCGGCCGACCACGTAGCGTTCGTTGTAGAGCGGCAGCTGGACGGTCACGAACGGCAATTCGCCGCCCCTGCGGCTCCAGGCGTCCCATATGGCCGCATCCTGGACGAGCATGGCTTTCTTGTGCCTGGCATGGAGCCAGACCATCAGGCAGCAGTACAGTCCGAACAGACACAGGAAGGCCCCCGCCAGGATTTGCAAGCCCAGCAGCACCCTGATCGCAATATCCGTGAACCCCATGACCCGCTTCTCCCTCGGCCGGCGCCAAGCATCCGGCCTGCGCTGGAACTGGGAACCGCCCGTTTGCTGTGCAAGACCGCAGCCGCCCCCAAGCCTAGGCGAAACAGCCCGTCCCGGCCAATTCCCGTTGCTGCCGACAGCCCGATCTATCTTTCAAATCGGGAGCATGGCAGACTCACGACATTGAGCAGCGCATGAGCAAATCAGCAAGAAAGTTTCTGGTCGGCTACAGGTCCTGGCGGGACAATGCCCGCCTGTCGGACGGCATGACGCTGGCCGACCTGATCCACGCCTATGTCTCGTTCCCGTCGATCCAGCTCAACATGGCGCTGGCCGCGACGGCGCTCGCGGTCGCTCTCGCATGGGAGCCGAACCCTGCCCTGCTGATGCTGATCTCGGCCATCGCGGTGGTGGCGTACTCGGTCGTCGAGTATGTGTTCCACCGCTTGATCTTGCACGGAAGCTGGCTCTACCGCCACAAGGCGACGGCGGCGCTGTGGAAGCGGGTGCATTACGACCATCATCAGGACACCAGCGACCTGTCGGTGATGTTCGGCGACCCGAAAACCACGCTGCCGCCGATCCTGATCATCGCGATTCCGCCGGGCTATCTGATCGCCGGCGCCGCCGGCGCCGCTTTCGCGGTGTTCTGCGGCATCGTGCTGACCTCGGTCTACGAATTTTTCCACCTCTACCAGCATGTACCCTACGAGCCGAAAAGCACCTGGCTGCGGCGGCTCAAGAAGCGTCACCTGGCGCACCATTTCCACAACGAGACCGGCAATTTCGGTATCACCACGGCGATCTGGGACGAGGTGTTCGGCACCAACTACGACAGCGCCAGAGAACGGCCGCGCAGCGCCAATGTCCGGCATCTCGGCTATACCGGGGACGAGGCGGAACGGTTTCCATGGGTGATGGAACTGAGCGACCCTGGAACCGGACGGTGAAACCGGGCATCGACGTCGTCGCGGTCGACAGCAAGACGCTGCGCGAGGCGTTCATCCGGCTGCCCTGGTCGCTCTATGGCGACGATCCCAACTGGGTGCCGCCGCTGCTGATGAACGAGCGCAAACGCATCGGCGCGGTCGGCGCGGGGATGGACGCGCGCCGTCAACTCTGGATCGCCCGTGTCGACGGCAAGCCCGCCGGCCGCATCAGCGCGCAGCTTGGCCGTGACGAGGACCACGGCCATTTCGGCTGGATCGAGGCGATCGACTCCGACGCCGTGTTCGACGCGCTGTTCGCCGCCGCCGAGGGCTGGCTGCTGGTGCGTGGCGCAGGCCGTTGCTCGGGACCGTTCAGCTTCACGATCAACGACGAATCCGGGCTGCTGGTGGACGGGTTCGACACGCCGCCGATGATCCTGATGCCGCATGGGAGACCCTATTACGCGCGGCAGCTCGAGCGGCTGGGCTACCGCAAGGAAATGGACCTGCTCGCCTACCGCATCGACACGCGGACGCCGCTGCCGCGTTCGGTGGAGAAGATCCGCCGGCTGGTGTCCGACGATCCCAGGATCACCCTGCGGCAGATGCGCCGCGAGCGGTTCGAGGACGAGATCCGGACCGTGCTCGACCTGTTCAACGATGCCTGGTCCGGCAACTGGGGCTTCGAGCCGTTCAGCGAGGCGCACATCGCCGAGATGGCGAAGGACCTGAAGCCGCTGCTGCCGGCGCCCGCGTTCAGCGTGGCGGAATATGACGGCCGGCCGGTGGCCTTCGCGCTGGGCCTGCCCAACATCAACGAGATGATCCGCGACCTGAACGGCCGGCTGTTTCCGCTGGGCTGGGCGAGGCTGCTGTACCGGATCAAGACCGGCCGCTATGCCAGCGGCCGCCTGCCGCTGATGGGCGTGCGCAAGGAGTTCCAGGGCACGCCGCTGGGCGCCGCGCTCGCGGTCGCGGTGATCGAGCAGCTCCGCGCCGCGTGCCTGAAGCACGAGGTCTACATGGGAGAACTGTCCTGGGTGCTGGAGACCAACAAGGGCGTGCGCAGCATCATCGAGGCGTTCGGCGCGCAGGCGTACAAGACCTACCGCATCTTCACGCGCGACCTGGCGCCAGCGAAGGCCGCGCGCTAAACCTCGGATTGGCACCCGCGAGCGACATTGTATACACTTCCATCATCCGTATTCCTTTGGCCGTGGGGGCACAATGAGCCGCACATCGTGCGTACTGACTTTCTCCATGATCGCCGCGCTTTCCGCGCCCGCTTCGGCCGCGCCCGCGGACGGTTCCTATCTGGTCGCCCAGGCGGGCCCGACCGTTTCCAGTCCGGCGCCGGCGGCGCCTTCCCAGGCCCCCGCCGCGGTGCCCGGACCCGATGCGCTCACCCTGCTGTGCAAGGGCACCTACTATTTCCAGAACACCGGCGCGACACCGAACAGCGCGCCCGCGAGCCCCGCCACCCAGCAGACCCAGTTCACCATCAAGATCAGCTATGCCGGCCAGTACATGGACCTGATCGCCAGCGAGTGGCCGGCCCTGATGGTGTCGAAGGAGAATCCGGCGGTCGTCCGCTCGGCCAAGTTCACCGCCGACGACGACATGCTGCGGGCCATGTTCGCGCCGGCGACGGGCAACGAGTTCCAGGGAACCCTGCGCAACATGGGCCTGTCGAAGCTGGCCGGCGACTACAAGGAAATCATCACCCTGAACCGCAAGACCGGCGACTTCACCTATCCCAACACCAACGGCCGCTGCGAGAAGGTCGAGGCGGCGGTGAAGGAGAACAAGTTCTGAGCCTCGTTCGGCGGCCGACGAGACAAGGGCCGGGGTGAAGAACGCGGTCAATGCCGCCTGGGTTCCGACGCCGTGAGTGGGCTGGTCGGGTTCGATAGCGCTACCACATCTCTCGCCTTGACCGGCGTCGCCGCGCCGAGACTCCGGGCGCTTCTGCAGTAGCGCTGCCAGACGATGCGCGCCGAGTCGACCGCCCCCGGACAGGCGCCCCAAAGGACCAGGTAGTCCTTGAGTTCGCGCCAGCACCTGGCGTCAGGCATCGCGGTATCGCGCCGCGCATGGTCAATGAAGTCGTCGTGCGGACTGGATCCGCGCGGTTGCACCCTGACATAAGCCTTAAACGACATCACAGCCTCCATCGAGGCTGACTGAATAGCCCAGCCGAGTTGCATGGAGATGGCAACTCCATGGCAATTAGAGTGGTTTCAGCTCATTCGGAACCACTCTTGCAGTCGTCGCCGCGGCTTTCGGACGCCAAGGCGATTCCGCCTTGGCTGAAAGCGCTCTAGGCGCGGGCCTGGAGTTCCGAGAGTTTGATGTCGCGGGTGATCAGGGGTGCGCCACGCAAATCGCCGGAGCCGATCTGAACGAGAGGATCGGACCGCTCCCAGTCGATGCGAACGGTACCGAAGTTGGGTTGGGAGAATCCCTCGCCGACCCGGTTCCTGTTGGGCGCCACATAGGGCCAGGTTTCGGTCAGGCCGCTGGAGGTCATGTCGTAGAGCGGATAGGGCGTCAGGCCCTCGAGCCGGGACAGTTCGGTATAGTGGGTGTCGCCGCTGAGAAAGAGAACGCCGTTGGCACGGGTACGGGTCAGCACGGCCAGCATGCGGCGGAACTCGTAGGGAAATTGAACCCACGACTCCCAACCCGGATTGTCGGCGAGGAACTGGGTGCTGGTGCCGATCAGCCGGACCGCCGCCGGCTGCCTGAGTTCGTGCTCGAACCAGGCCCACTGCGCCTCGCCCATGAAGACCGCGGCCGGGTCGGGATTGGGGATGTAGGGGCCGCGGTCCTCCGGGATGACGTTGTATCCGAGCAGAGGCGTGCGCCACCATCGCAGGTCGAACAGGATCACCTGCACGCGCCGGTCCGCCGGGCCGAACAGGTACGAGGTGTAGATGCCCTCGCGCTTGCGCCTCGGGCTGTCGGCGGGCTCGTTCCAGAAATCGAGGAAGATGTCTTTCGATTCCTGCTTCCTGGGATATTCGGTGCCGCCGTCGTTGACGCCGTAGTCGTGATCGTCCCAGGTGGCGATCACGCGGCTCGACGCCTTCAGCTTCCGGAAGCCTGGCTTGGCGGCGAGCTGGGCATACTTGTCCCGCAACACCGCCATGTCCTCGGTGTCGCCATAGATGTTGTCGCCCAGGAAGATGAACAGTTCCGGGGCATAGGCGTTGACCGCGTCCCAGATCGGCTGCTCCTTGTCCTGCTTGGCACAGGAGCCGAAGGCGATCCGGGTCAGCGGCATCTCGGGCTTCGCCTGCCCCGCGAGCGGCGACAGCGCCGCCAGCGAGGCTATCGCCGCGCCGCCGGCGAGGACGGCCCGGCGCGAGACGCCCGCCACGTCAGAATTCCTTGCTGACGGTGACGAAGAACTGGCGCGGCGACCCTGCCAGAAGCGTCTGGAACAGCCCGCCCGGATCCGAGTTGACGAATCCGTTGGAGCCGATGGTCGAGACGTATTTCTTGTTGGTCAGGTTGTTGACGTTGGCCTGGACCACCAGGCCCTCGATCCACGGGCTGCCGGAGAACCGGTACCCTACGCTGAGTTCGACCAGCGCGCGGGACGGCACCTGGCCATTGTTGAGATAGGTGTAGAAGCGCTTGCCCATGTATGCGACGCCAATCTTGGCGAACAGGGCATCGTCGTCATAGACCAGTTCGGCCTTGAACAGATGCTTCGGCGAATCGACCACCGTCTTTCCCTTGGTCAGGGTGACGTTGCCGTTGCCGTCGACCACGTTGTCGTCATAGCTCGAGTCGTTGTAGGCATAGGACCCGAAGAGCGTCACGTCGTCGACGATGGTGAGCGTGCCCGCCGCCTCGAAGCCATATGAGGTGACGTCGCCCACATTCTGCAGCACCGACGGGTTGCCCTGGATGCCCGCGCCGACGGTGATACCGAGCAGGCGGTCCTGGAAATCCACGTAGTAGGCGGCGAGGACGCCCTGGAAACGCCCGCCCTGAAAGCGGTAGCCGATCTCGTAGGTGTTGGACGTTTCCGGCTTGAGATCACCGGCGATGGCGTTGAAGCCCGCCTGGGTCGTCGAGAACGGGCCGGAGGTGACCGACGAGACGAAGGCGCGCATGTTGCGGGCGAACGACGCGAAGATCTCCTGGCCTTCGGCGAACTCGAACACCGCGCCGGCCTGCGGCAGGAAGTTCTTCTCGGCCTTGATCTTGCCCGTCGGGAAGCTGGTGTTGACCACGGGCGTCGCCTCGTTGGTCACCCGCAGCGACTTGAAACCCGCGTTGATCGCGAAACTGTCGGTGATCCGCCAGGTGTCCTGGAGGTGGAATTGCAGCGTTTCGGTGTGGAGGTCGAATTCCCACTGGGTAAAAAACGGATCGCGCTGGAAATGGATGCTGCGGGACGCCGCGGGCTGGTCGAGCCCGATGCCGTAGAATCGCCGCGCCTGGTTGAAGTCGTTGGTTTCCCACCAGAATCCGCCATTGATCTCGTGGCCTCCGATTTCCCAGTTCACCGCGCCGATCACGCCGCCGCGGTCGATGGCATATTCGGTGGTGCGGATCGAGATCGGTCCGCCGCCGGGCGTCGGCACATAGGGCGTGTACCACAGGCCCTGGCCGCGGTTGCGATGGTAGTAGCCGGTCAGCTTGACGCTGAGGCCTTCGGTCAGCGGCGCCTCGAGCGTCAGTCCCGAAATCAGGTCCTTGCGCAGGCCCGATGCATCGTAATAGGCGTCGTCCACGGTCAGGATGGGATCGGGAAAGTTCGTGCCGCCGCTCTGGAAGATCTGCGCCACTTCGACGGCGGTGTCCCAGTCGGGGCGGAAATTGTCCCACTTGTAGCCGAGCCGGTCGATCATCTCGAGGGACAGGTCCTGGTAATCGTTCTCGCGCCGATCGGAATAATTGACGAAGCCTGTCAGGGTGGCGGTGCCGATGGGCTGGACGAATTTGAAGTTGATCTGGTTCTGCCGCTGGACGCCCTCGCCCTTCCACTTGTCGGAGTCCTGGAACGTGTAGCTCAGATACATGCGCGTGCCGGTAGCCAGCTCGCCGGAATCGATGCGCACGAACGGCCGCAGCGCGCCGTCGCTGCCGGCGGTCATGGCGACCTTGCCGCCGAACTCGGCCGACGGGTCGCGCGAATTGAACTGCAGCGTGCCGCCCAGATTGCTGCTCGAGGCGGTGCCGAGCGAACCTGAACCCTGCGACACCCTGATCAGGCCGATGTTCTCCGACGATATCGCCCGGCTGATGTGCAAGCCGTTGTGGTTGCCGTAGGACATATCGCCGAGCGGCACGTCGTCGAGCGTGAAGCCGAGCTGGTTCTGGTTGAAGCCCCGGATGGAGATGCGCGTCGACCATTCATAGGCACCGTAGGCGTCGGCGGACTGGAAATTGACGTTCGGCAGCTTCTCGATCGCCTTCAGCGGGCTGGTGCCGGGCGTCAGGATGGCGATGTCGGCCGCCTTGATCTCCTGGATCTGCCGGGTCTCGCCCTGGCCGTAGACGATGATCGACTCAACCGATGCCAAGCCTGCAGCCGGCGCCGTTTCCTGCGCCATGGCGGCCGGCGTCATCGCCGTCGTACCCAGCAGCACCCACAACACACCTTTCGTGCGATTTCCCACGCGATCCCCCTCGGATTATGGAACGCGAGCCGGCGAAACACCGACTCCGAGGGCCAGCTTGGCCGAGCATGATGACCGTTGTCCGAAGGACGCATGACAGGGATGTTGCAGTGCACAATATCATTGCGCGGACCTGCTGTGAGGTTCCGGCAGTCCGGATGCCCAGCGAGGGGCCAACTCACTTGCTGCATGACCCGGGGACAAACCTCACGCTAGTTACACACCCAGACGCCAGTCGTTGCCCGGAGCGGCCAGAGAGGTTACGGTGTCGGTGGAAATCGTGAGGGTCCCTGGCGACCTGCCAGCGCTTGTCACCGACTGGGCGGGGAGGCTCGGGAATACTGCCGACTAGCGAGCAATCTGCAGGCGCCGGGTCTGGCGAAAAGCCGGCGTGGTCGGTCGGTGGCCGGAACTACGTTCTGGTCCTGCTGACCGCGGTCGCGGCGATCAACTTTCTCGACCGACAGATTCTCGGCGTCCTGCTCGAACCCATCCGGGAGGAGTTCGCCCTCGCGGACTGGGTGCTCGGCCTGCTCACCGGATTTGCGTTCGCCGTGTTCTACGCATCGCTGGGGATTCCGATCGCCGCATTGGCCGACCGGTACAGCCGGCGCAACATCATCGTCATCTGCACCGCCATTTTCAGCGTGATGACCGCGGTTTGCGGCGGCGCGCAGAACTTCTGGCACCTTTTCCTGGCGCGCATCGGCGTCGGTGTCGGCGAGGCCGGCACGATGCCTGCGTCGCAATCGCTGATCTCCAATCTGTTCCCGCCCACCAGCCGGGCCACGGCCATGGGCCTGCTGGCGACGGGCGGCAATATCGGCCTGATGCTGGGGCTGCTGATCGGCGGATGGGTCAATGAATGGTGGGGTTGGCGCTGGGCGTTCGTCACGGCGGCCGTGCCCGGACTCTTGCTGGCGCTCGGCATCTGGCTCACGGTCAAGGAGCCGGCGCGGCCCCACAACCCCGACGAAGGCGCCCGGCCGCATGTGGTCAGGGAAACCATCGCCAGCATCGCCTACATGGCCCGCGTCCCGTCGCTCCGCTGGTTCACCGCGGGGGGCGCGCTGTATGGACTGACGGGCTATGGCCTGTACACCTTCATGCCCTCCTACTTCATCCGCTATCACGGCTTGACGACCGGCGAGGCCGGCACGGTCATTTCGATCATGACCGGCGTGCTCGGCGCCATCGGCACCTTCGTCGGCGGCTACATCTGCGCCCGGTTGGCGGCCCGGTACGGCATGCACTGGAACGGCTGGCTGCCCGCCATCGCGATCACTCTGAGCGCGCCGTTCATGTTCACCATGCTGCTGTCCGACGATACCTGGCTGGTCATGGGGCTGTTCATCGTGCCCGGTCTCCTGTCCAGCGTTTATGCGGGTCCGACCTGGGCGATCATTCAGGAGCTGGTCTCTCCCGGCCGCCGGGCGATGGCGGCATCGGTGTACATGCTGATCTTCAATCTCATCGCGCTGGGGCTTGGGCCGGTGTTCACCGGCACGGTCAGCAGCGCCATCGAGCCGGCGGTGGGCGCCCAGTCGCTGCGGTATGCCATGGCCGCCGTGGTCGTGATCAGCCTCGTCGGCGCCTTTGCCTATTTCATGGCCTCGCGGCGCGTGACGGGCGACCTCGAGCGCCTGCGCGGACAGGGGTGAGGCAGCAGGCGCCGGCCGTCAACCGGGAGCGGAAAACCGGCGCGTCGCCCTGGCCAGCCCAAACCGCCAGAGCTTGACGAGATCGTTTTCCAACTGGCGATAGCCGGCCTCCGGCGCCGCCGGATCGAGATGGGGTCCCGCCGCGGCGCAGAGTTCCGCCCAGCTCAGCGGGCCTTGCGCAAGCTTCTCGAGCGCGGCCGCGGTCGACGCGAAGGACACGTTGATCGACGTCTTGGCGTCGGCGAACGTGGCCAGGCCATCGACGGATTCACCTCGCAGCATATCGAAATGCCAATCGACCAGAGGCGTGCGGACGTCGATTCCCGTGGCGCCCGCCGCTGGTTTGCCGAAGACGGCGAATCGATATCCTCCCACAAGCAGGTCCTTGGCAGCCGCGGCCCCGGCCCGTTCACGCGATGACGGCAAGCTGCCGGACTCGTCGTTTGGCAGATAGGTGAGAAACTCCAACCCCGCGGGCGCGAGCTCGGCGGCAAGGGTCGGCGTATCGACGACATCGAATACGTGATTGAGGATTTCGTGAAAAATCAACGTGTCCTGCATGGCCGCGAGCCTCTGGATGACACGGCGCAACACCGGCGCCTGGTGGCTGTCAGATGGAATCGACCGTGCCAGGTCGTCGAGCCGGCCCCGGACAACGGCAATGCGCGCCGGCACCGGCGCGCTCGGGTCGTCCATGCTGCGCGCCAGCTTGATGATGCTGGCGCGCAGAAACGGGACGACGCCGGCATAGTAGCTGATGACGGCCACGCCACCCGGCTTCAGGCAGCGGCGCAGCAGATCCAGGATGCGCTGGCGAACCTGGAGGGGCGTCACGTAGAAGACGCCGATATGGTAGATGAGATCGAACTGGCCCAGTTCATCGGCGTCCAGGTCGAGAAAGTCGGCATGGCGAATGTCGGCCCGATCGCCGAAGCCCACGCACCGCTTGCTCGCCCGCGCGGTCGCCTCACGCGAGATGTCGATTCCCACCAGTCGCCCCGGCATGCGCTCGCCCGCCGCCGCGAGCTGCGCGCCGGTGCCGCAGCCCAGATCCATGACGTCGCCGCCGGAAGCCGCGCAGCCATACAGCGCCGCCAGACCGAGAACCGACTCCGGCAGGAGCAGGCGGTTGAGTGGCGCCTCGTAGACGACCTGATCATATGCCTCGGCGATCGACGCATTGAGCGCGCGTACCGCTGCGTCCTGGCCGTGGGAGATGGAATCCTGTTGCGGCATCCGTGTTACCCCGCTTGTGTAGACCGCTACCGGTCCATGCCAGCCAATAGCGATCTGCCATCGGTGTCGGCCGCCAGTGAGCAGCCCAGCAGGGCGGCGATGGTGGCCGGAACGTCCTCCAGCCGGCCGGGCTGCGCGGACAACGAGATGGCTGCGTTGGCGGGCCGGATCATGAAGGGATTTTCGATCACCGAGCCCTGCTTCTGGTGGCCGCCGGGCCGGAAGAACGGAAGCGGTCCGATGCGGCCCAGGTCCGGATGATCGACGGTATCCGTCGAACTCTCCTCGCTGAACAGCACCACGAGGTCGGCCGGCGATTCATCGGGCGACTCATCGAGCGGATTGCGCCTGACCCGGATCACCCGGTCGACGATCTTCCGCCCGTCGCGGGCGTCGCGGGCGTCCAGCAGCATCGCCTCGATCTCGTCGCAAACGGCACCATATTGCTCCAGGGGAACAACGCCGTTGGCCTCGCGGCCCATGAGGTTGAGCCGGATATAGCCATCCGCCACGCTGGGGAGAGCAAAGGCCTTCATGGCCTGCCAAACCGGCTTGTACCAGTTGGTCGGCTGCCAGCTGAAGGTATCGTGGAGGCTTTCCTGCTCGAGGGGTGACTGGAGGTCGCCCGCGTTGTCGGGATTGCGCAGTTTCCAGATCTCATGCTTCCAATGTTCCGGATAATGCAGCGCCGGCGCGGGCGGCGGCGCATCCAGCGAACCGACGGCTAGCGCGGCCTTGCCTGGAAAACACCAGCGATACAGCAACTCCGGCAAGAACACGCTGCGGGGATTCTCGAGGCAATCCGCAACGATGCTGTCGACGGTGAAGACTACGATGCTGACGTCATCCGCGACGTTGTCGATCAGAGCGCCAATGGCGCTGTCCACGGCCTGATACACGTCGAGCAGCAAGTCGCGATCGTGGTCGTGTCCGAGGCTGTTCAGCGGGTGATCCTGGCTCATGTGCCACAAGGTGTGGCCACCGACATGGATCTCGCTGAAACAGGTGATGAACAGATCCCAGTCGTTGTGATTCATCAGGTCGATACAAATGTTCTTTCTGGTGTCGATGGAAGACAGCAGCTTGTCCTTGAAATTGACCAATCCGTTCATGTCATAGGCACTGGGAACGCGGTAGGAATAGCCCTCCTTGCCCTCGCGTTCGTTATAGAATTTGAGCGCCGTGTCCTGTTTCGGGTCAAAACCGTAGCGGTCGTGTATCTGGTCTATCAAATGGCGCGGCAGGGATTCAGGGTAGGTTTCGTTCAGCTCCGAGGCCCAGCCGACAATTTGCAGGCCCTTGACGGCCTTCGAAATCGCTGCGGGCAGGTCGAAGACGATCACGTTCTTGCCTTCAAAAGCGTAAAAGGGCGTATGCCTGTAATAATTGTATAAGCAATTGTTGATTGTCTGATAGTCCTCTGGATAGTAGTTGGAAATCCAATACTCCAGATTGTCTATACTGACACCGGACAAGAAGGTCGCCCAGGAGTTCTGGTTGCTGTATTTTTTGGCATGCCTGACCAGGCCGTAAAGGGAACTCTGTCGCAATCCGGCCAGATTGGGAAGCTGTCCGGAGTCCATCAGGTCCACCAGCAGCTGGTTGGTCGGAGCGTCGATGCCGATCGCCAATACCTTATTGCGCATGATCAGATCCTACCGCGCCAGAGATTTGATACGCTCGATATCCCGTGGATCGAGGTGGGGTTGGTCGAAACACCGGACATTGGCCATCAAATGATCCCGGTTGCCTGTGCCGATCAGGGTGCAGTCAATCAGCCGGTTGGCCGCCAGGAAGCGGTATGCCAATTCGCACGGTTCCATCGTCCCGATCCCGGCCAGAATCTGCCTGAGCCGTGCTCCCTGCAGCCGGTAGCCCTCTGCGTCCGCCTGGCCGTCCAGGTTCCGCTCGCTCAGAATATCGTGAAAACTGCGCCTATTGTGGCGAAACGCGAACATCGCCAAGACGCCGATGTCGTTGTCCCTCGCCGGCTTGAAGACGCTCTCGTCGGCGGCTTGGCTGAGCATATTGTACCCCGCCATCACGACATCCCAATGGGACGACTTTACTGCCGCCGCCAGGCTGCGATGATGGGGATCGCGAGCAAAGGCCTCGGTCATGCCAACATAGCGTATTTTGCCGGCTGCACGCGCGTCCAGCAGACAAGGCAACAGCTCGGATTCCACGAAGCCGTACTCTTCCGGCAAAACGCCGTGAAAGCTGTAAATGTCGATATAGTCGGTGTTCAGCTCCCGTAACGCCTGGTCTATCCCGGCGGTGATGTCTTTCGGGCCATATCTCCGGTCTCCTCGGGAAACGGAATGTTTCGAGGAGATAATGACCTGGCTTCTGTCAATTTCCTTGAGCGCGGCGCCGATCACGATCTGCGTGCCATTGCGCTCCGACGTATCGAACAGATTGATCCCGGCATCGTGGGCCGCGCGAACAAGGGGAACGGCTTTTTCCGGGGAGGCGTGCTGGTTCATGCCGAGACAACTCAGCCCGCCACCTCCCAGGCCACAGCAACTCACCGACAGTTCGGTGCGACCGAGCCTGTTGTATTTCATGCCGTCATCTTCCCGGTTGGCCATGACATGAGGGCGGCGCGCAACAAACGATCGATATACGGGGCATGATCAGTTCAGACTGAACGACGGATAGAAACCGATCAGGTGGCACAGTTCAATATCCACACCGCCGACATTGGTGAAATCTCCTTTCGATGCCTGGCTCCGCGCGATAAAGCGTTCGGTCCGGGCGGGATGTTTGGTCAGCGCGCCGAGTTGGCGCACCCGCTCCGACCAGCCCTGCCCGTCCATCCGCTGCAGGCCGACAAACCAGTCGGCGAGCAGGGCAATGGTCTTGCCGGCGGCTGAGCGAGTCAACGGAGCGGGCAGCGCAACGGTCAGCCCGTCGATGAATTCCCGTTGCACTGGGGACAAGGCCGGCGGCCCGCTGGCCAGGGTTGGCTCCAGCAGCGATTGCAGAAACTTCTCCGGATGACTGCGGTACCGCGTGTAGCAATCAGAGGGCTGCACCGCGGCTGACGTGATCGCGGCTTGCATTTCGGCGATGTCGACGCGGCCGAGACAGTGATCGAAATGGCTCTCGTACACAGTATTCCGGTGGTAGTCGACGCGGCACAGGCCCCGTGGGTCAATCAACTCCGGTGCGGCGGCGTGGGCGCCGGCCACCACCGGCAGACGGCAGAAACTGGCCTCGATCAGAACGCGCCCGAACGTTTCCAGATTGGAGGTACTCGGAAAAACCATGACGTCGAACTGGGTCAACAAATCCCAAATTTCGTGATTGGGGCGGGCCGGCAGATACTCGTAAAGAGCCTCGGGGCACGCCAGGTCCTTGCGGAGCTCTTCGTGGATGACATCCGGCGCGTAGCGCGGCGAATGGATATCGCCACAGGCCAGCAGCTTGTACGTCCGGCTGTGCCGCGGGTCCCCATTCAGACGGGTCAGCAGTTCAAGAACGTCGTGAAAGTTCTTGTCGTCGGACAGCCGCCCCAGATAGCCCAGGATCGTGATGTCGCCGGTTTCATGCGCCCGTCCGTTCGGCAAGGGGCGTTGGTCCGGGAAGCCGATGCTCAGCGGATAACACAGGCTGGTCGGATAGTTGGCCAGCCATGGAAACATTTTGACATACACCGCCCAACAATAGTTGCTCGCGAAGATCAGGCTGTCGCCCGCGCGCAAATAGGGGCGGCATAAGTGCTCTTGCAGCAGATAGCTGCTCCAGATCGCGGTGCGGACGTCGCGGGCGATCCGGAAATCCAGCCCCAGTTGGTCGCGCAACCAGAAATAGTAGTGGGCGTGGGGGCCGACATTGCTGACGACGACATCGACACCCGACAGGCAATGCCGGGCGTAGCCCCTATCCGTGAGAAGCCGGTTCAGGTCATGGAATTCGGTTCGAAGAGGCAGGCCCGACGGCTTTTCCAGCAGCGCGGTGATGTTTTCGTGGGCCAGGTTCACGCCGTCTTTCTGCGGCAAAAGCGGATCGGTTTTGTAGTGGTGCAGGGATACGATCGTCATGACCCGGGCGCGCCGGTTCGAATCACGGGAAGCGCCGGGACGCTGGGCGCGGGCGAGCGGCTGCCGCGCGGTGGTTCATCGATCCGGAAGCACGAGCCATAACTCACCCCGTCGACGCGGGCGAGACTCCCGCCGAACACGCGGGGCGTGTCCCGGACCCCGATCCGGGAATGGAAACCGGCCTCATAGATCGCGCCCCCGACTATTCTAAACCATTGATATTACAATGGGAATGGCGGAGAGGATGGGATTCGAACCCACGATACGGCTTTTGGCCGTATAACGGTTTAGCAAACCGCCGCCTTCGGCCACTCGGCCACCTCTCCACCGCCGTTCCTAGCGAAGGGACGGATAGGTGTCAACGGTTTAGCCCGCGACGCCGGATTCAGGGCTGGTCGAGGTCGTCGACATCGAGCTGGCCGCTGAGCCGGCGCTGCACATGGGACCACGACATGCCCACGCCCATGACGATGGTGAGGATGATCTCGACCACCAGGACGACCATGATGGGAGAGCCCACGTCGACGAGATTGAAGTCCACCAGCAGCCAGACGAAGACCGCGAACACCGCCACCACCAGCGCGATTCCCAGCAGGCCCAACGACAGCCAGGTGGCGCGGAAATACACCGCGAAGCCGCCCAGCAGCAGCAGGCCGACCAGGAGCTTCAGCGGCACGTTGCCGGCGCCGGCGTCGGTGCCCGAGGCCATCACCCAATGGACATACGACCAGCCCGTCGGGTTGAAGGTGGCGAACACCAGCGCCGCGGCGGCCAGCCAGCGCACGAGGAACCCCTTCCAGGTCAACCCGCCCGCCGCCGCCACCGTCCGCTCCTACCGCGACTCGGCGGACGCCATGCCCGTGGTGGCGGGCTTGACGAACTTGATGGTCATGCGATCGCTTTCGCCGATCTGGACGTATCTCTCGCGGTCCTGGTCGCCCAGCCGCAGCGCCGGCGGCAGGGTCCAGACTCCCTTGGGATGGTCGCGGGTGTCGAGCGGGTTGGCATTGATCTCGGAGTGCTCGGCGGCCTGGAAACCCGCGGCCTCAGCCAACTTGATCACATAGTCCTGGGTGACGTAGCCGGTGGCCGCAAGCGGATCCTGCGGCAGTTCGGGGTCGCCGCGGTGTTCTTCGACGCCAAGGATACCGCCGGGCTTGAGCGCCTTGAACATGGCGGCGAACACCTTGTCGGCATAGCCGCCGGCCATCCAGTTGTGGACGTTGCGGAAGGTCAGCACCATGTCCGCCGATCCCTCGGGCACAAGCTCGACGGTGGCCGGCCCCAGCGTGGTGTAGGTGACCGTGCCGTAAACCGCCGTGCTGGCCGCGATCCTGTCCTTCAGCGCCTTGTTCAATTTGGCGCCGTAGCCAGTGCCGTCGCCTTCCTCGAAGATCGCCGCCGTGTACTTGCCCTTGCCGGCCACGTAAGGCGCGATGATGTCGGTGTACCAGCCGCCGCCGGGCCAGATCTCGACCACGTTCATGGTGGGCTTCAGGCCGAAGAACGCCAGCGTCTGCTGGGGATGGCGGTATCTGTCGCGGAGGCGGTCCTCGGGCCGGCGGTGCTGGGCCATGACGATGGCCTCGAGCGAGCCCGCGGCCGGTTGCCGCGCGGCAGGCGTTCCATCGGCGGAACCTGGGGCGGAAGTGGGCGGCTGAGCGGCGTCCTGGGTGCCGCCGTCGCAGGCGACGAGAAGTGCCGCCGTCAGCAGCGCGGCCAGGGTGAGCGATTTACGCATGGATCCTCCGGATTTCCCGTTCGGATCCGCAGCATAGCGTGTCGCCCCCGGTCGCGCCACCCGGGGACGCGCGTCCCCGGGAACAGTCGGATCAGCGGCTCAGCACCCACGCGCGGGCGAGGCGCTGCGCCTCGGCGACCTCGGCCGGGCTCATCAGCTCGGCCAGGTCGGCGCGCTCCTCGCGAGCCCGGGCGTCGCCCAGCATGGCGGCGATGTTGAACCACTTGTGGGCACGGACATAATCGACGGGCTCGCCATGGCCCGTCGCATAGGCGAGGCCCAGCTCGAAATAGGACTCGGCATCGTCGTCGACAGGCGCAAAGGCAGTCGCCGGCGCGCTATACGAAACGCTGTGGGTTGTATCGAACATGACTGGTTTCTCCGTGTCTGTCTTTTGGCAACACGGTTATCCTGGCGCCAGTTCCATGAACGGAATCTTAACGGAATACCGAAATCGTCCCGGCGGCGAAAAAAGCGCGGCGGCTCGAAACCCGAAATATCAGGATACCGCCTTCGCCGCCGCTTCGCGCGCCGCCCGGACCTTGTCGTTGGTCTGGTTGAACAGCAGCGCCCGGCGTTCCTTTTCCTCTTCCTCGGTCAGCTTGCGGTCGCCGAGTTCCCTGCCGACCTTCCGGCCCTTGTCGACGGCCGGCCGCGCGCCGACCTGGTCGATCCAGCGCTTCAGGTTCGGGAACGGCTCCAGCACGCCCTCGTCGAGGATCCGCGGCAGCAGGAACGCCCACGGCCAGGTAATCATGTCGGCGATGCCGTAGTCGGGTCCGGCCAGGTATTCGTTCACCGAAAGCTGGGCGTCCATCACGCCCGACAGCCGGTCGACCTCGCCGACGAAGCGCCTGGTGCCGTATTCGAGCTGCTCGGGCTTGTCGGTCAGGTTCTTGGCGTAGTTCTTGAAATGGTTGGCGTTGCCCATCATCGGGCCCAGGTTCGCCATCTGCCAGTGCACCCATTGCAGCACCTTGTAGCGGCCGGCGCCGGATTTGGGCAGGAACTGGCCGGTCTTGTCGGCCAGATATTCCAGGATGGCGCCGGATTCGAAGATCGACAGCGGCGCGCCGCCGCCGATCGGATCGTCGTCGACGATGGCGGGCATGCGGTTGTTGGGGCTGATGCGCAGGAAGCCGGCCTTGAACTGATCGCCGCCGCCGATGTCCACGGGGACGATCCGGTAGGGCAGGCCGGTTTCCTCCAGCATGATGGTGACCTTCCACCCGTTGGGCGTCGGCCAGTAGTGCACGTCGATCATGGATCGCTCCCGGTGAAGTTCTGTGTCGCGCGACAGGATGGCCGAGACGGCCGGCACTGGCAACCGGAGCGCGGACCGTCACCAGTGCAGGTACGCAAGGGATGGGTGCGGCGATGCGCGGCGCGCTATTGCGTTGGCCGCGGGGGTCGCACACCGCATACTGCGCGCCCTGCCCTTTTTTCCCGGCGATAATCCATGCCATCAACCGGACTGATGCGGATCACCTTCCTGGGCGCCGTCGGCACCGTGACCGGGTCGAAATACCTGGTGCGCGCCGGCAAGGCGCGGCTGCTGGTGGATTGCGGCCTGTTCCAGGGGTTCAAGAACCTGCGCCTGCGCAACTGGGCGCCGCTGCCGCTGGAGCCGTCGTCGCTCGACGCGGTGATCCTGACCCATGCGCATCTGGACCATTCGGGCTATCTGCCGCTGCTGGTGCGCAACGGTTTTCGTGGACCGGTGCTGTGCACGCCCGGCACCGCCGACCTGTGCGAGATCCTGCTGCATGACAGCGCCATGCTGCAGGAAAAGGACGCCGAATTCGCCAACCGGCACGGCACGTCGAAGCACCATCCCGCCCAGCCGCTCTATACCCGCAAGGACGCCGACCGGGCGCTGGAGCAGCTGCGCGGCATCGACTATGGCGAGGATACGCGGATCGGCAATGGCGTCACCCTGCGCTTCGAGCGGGCCGGGCACATTCTGGGATCGGCGCTGACGCGGCTGACCTGGAAAGGCACCAGCCTGCAGTTCACCGGCGACCTGGGCCGCCCAGAGTCCGCCACCATGCCGCCGCCCGCGCGGGTCGAGGAGGCCGACTACCTGATCGTCGAGTCCACCTATGGCGACCGCCGCCATCCGGACACCGACCCGGAAGACGCGCTCGCCGAGGTGATCAATCGCACCAGCCAGCGGGGTGGCACGGTGGTGATCCCGGCCTTCGCGGTGGGACGCACCCAGACGCTGCTCTATCACCTGTCGCGGCTGAAGCAGGCCAACCGGATCCCGGACCTGCCGGTTTTCCTCGACAGCCCCATGGCGATCAACGCGACGGAGATGTTCGCCCGCCACCAGGGCGATCACAAACTGACGCACCGGCAGTGCCAGGAGGCGTTCCGGGTGGCGACCTATGTGCGCACGCCCGAGGACTCACGGGCGCTGGACCGTTCGGCCATGCCCATGGTGCTGGTGTCGGCCAGCGGCATGGCGACGGGCGGCCGGGTGCTGCATCACCTGACCCATTTCGCGCCGGACCCGCGCAACACCATCCTGTTCGCCGGCTTCCAGGCCGGTGGCACGCGGGGCGCGGCCATGGTGGCCGGCGCCGGGGAGGTGAAGATCTTCGGCCAGTACGTGCCGGTGAAGGCGGACGTCCGCAACCTCGACATGTTCTCGGCCCATGCCGACGCCGACGAGATCCTGGGCTGGCTCGGCCAGTTCCGCCGCCCGCCGACGATGACCTTCATCACCCACGGCGAGCCCGCGGCCTCCGACACGCTACGCCACCGCATCGAGGAAAACCTGGGCTGGGCGTGCACGGTGCCCGACTACAAGGACCGCTTCGACCTGGACTGACGCAGGCTCAGTCGATCTTGTCGCGGATGCCGTAGAACTCGCGCTTGGGCCACAGGAAGTCGATGCGGGTGCGGTGGATCTTCCACGCGCCGTTCACCTTCTTGTAGACGTCGTCATAGATGCCGAACAGGGTGAGCGGGTTGGGCGCACCGGGCGCCACGTTCAGGTTGAGCTGGTACCAGCGGCCGTTGGCGGTGTCCTTGTCGATCAGCCTGATCCACGGGTTGGTGACCGCGTGCATCTGGGAATGCTCGAGGCGGCCGCTGCCATAGAGGAAATCGTGGTAGCGGGCGCGGATCTGGTCCTTGCCGACCCAGTCGCCGCCGAAATTCGGGCCGAACTCGCAGACCGCATCGTCGGTGAACAGGCTGACCAGTTCTTCCAGCTTGTTGCCGTCATAATAGTGGGAATAGAGATGGCGCATCTGCTTGATCGATTCGATCTCCAGCAGCTCGTCGATGGTCATGACATTCCTCCCCTTCGGTTCGGCGGGGAGCCTAGCGCATGGGCCGGAGAGGGCCAAGCGGTCACGCGTGAATTTTCAGGTTCAGCGCGCCCAGTTCTCGATCCGCAGTTCCGGTACGCGTACGAACTCCCGCTCATTATTGGTAACGAGGATCAATTCCTGCGCCAACGCGTGCGACGCGATCCACAGATCATTATTGCTAATGATCCGACCGCTTCGCTCGAGCCGAGCGCGAAGAGCACCATATTACGATCCAGCCTCGGCTGGCATTTGCAGTATGGGGACAAAAGACGTGAGTTCGCGTAAGGCTTCGAGCACGCTATCTCGCCGATTGCTTTTCTCGGCACCGTGTACCAGTTCCCCCCACGTTATAACCGAAATAGCCGCATCGCCGCCATTGAGCGCCGCAAAACGCACCTGGACTGACGCTGGTCGAGCGCGCTGAATGTAGATACAGATATTGGTATCGAGAAGATACCGGACAGTCATTCCAAATCGTCGCGTGACTGTGGCGGGGTATCGTCGCGGCCGTCCGCCATGAAGTCGTCCGGCAGATTGGCAAGAATTTCGAACGCCCAGCTTAGCCCCTTGGACGGCTCCCGAAGCACGATCTCGTCGCCGCGCCGAAAGATTTCCAACTCGCTGCCAAAAACACGAAATTCTTTAGGCAGCCGAACTGCCTGGCTGTTACCGGATTTGAATACACGCGCCGTGGTCATGCTGTCCGTACCAAGATTTATATACGATAAAATATATACGATCTCGGCACGCCGACAAGGCAGACCGGTCAGCCCAGCTTCTTCTTGAGCAACTCGTTGACCTGGGCGGGGTTGGCCTTGCCCTGGCTCTGCTTCATCACCTGGCCGACGAACCAGCCGATGACCTTGGGGTTGGCGCCGCCGTCATACTGGGCGACCTGGCCGGGGTTCTCGGCGATGATTTTTTCGACGATGCCTTCGATGAAGCCGGTGTCGGTGATCTGTTTCAGGCCCTTTTCCTCGACGATCTTCGCCGGGTCGCCGCCGGTCTCGACCATGATCTCGAACACGTCCTTGGCGATGCGGCCGGAGATGGTGTTGTCGGCGATCAGGTCGATCAGCTTGCCCAGGTTGGCGGCGGTCACCGGGCTTTCGGTGATCGACACGCCCTTGGCGTTGAGCGCGGCGAACAGGCTGCCGGTGACCCAGTTGGATGCCTGCTTGGGGTCGCGGCCCCTGGCCACTTCCTCGAAATAGACGCCGATCTCGGGTTCGGAGACCATCACGCCCGCGTCATAGACCGACAGGCCGAAGTCGCGCATCAGGCGGTTCTTCTTCTCGTCGGGCAGCTCGGGCAGGCCGGCCTTGATCTTGTCGACCCATGCCGGATCGAGCTCCAGCGGCAGCAGGTCCGGATCGGGGAAATAGCGGTAGTCGTGCGCCTCTTCCTTCGAGCGCATGGAGCGGGTCACGCCCTGCGCCACGTCATAGAGGCGGGTTTCCTGCACGATCTTGCCGCCGTCCTCGATGACGTCGATCTGGCGGCGCGCCTCGTACTCGATGGCCTGCTGCACGAAGCGGACCGAGTTGACGTTCTTGATCTCGCAGCGCGTGCCGAGCGGGCCGCCGGGCCTGCGGACCGACACGTTGACGTCGGCGCGCATGGAGCCCTGCTCCATGTTGCCGTCGCAAGTGCCGATATAACGCAGGATGGTGCGCAGCTTCTTCAGGTAGGCGCCCGCCTCTTCCGACGAGCGCATGTCGGGCTTCGACACGATCTCCATCAGCGCCACGCCCGACCGGTTCAGGTCCACATAGGTCATGGTCGGGTGCTGGTCGTGCATGGACTTGCCGGCGTCCTGCTCCAGGTGCAGGCGTTCGATGCCGACGTCCTTGGTCTCGCCGTCCTTCAGGTCGAGGGTGATGATCCCCTCGCCCACCACCGGCTGCTTGTACTGGGAAATCTGGTAGCCCTGCGGCAGGTCGGCGTAGAAATAGTTCTTCCGGTCGAAGATCGAATAGAGGTTGATCTGCGCCTCGAGCGCCAGGCCGGTGCGCACCGCCTGCTCGACGCAATAGGCGTTGATCACCGGCAGCATGCCGGGCATGGCGGCATCGACCAGGCTGACCTGGGTGTTGGGCTCGGCGCCGAATTCGGTGGCGGCGCCCGAGAACAGCTTGGCGTTCGAGGTGATCTGGGCGTGGACCTCGAGGCCGATGACCACTTCCCATTCGCCGGTGGCGCCGGAAATCAGCTTGGACATCACGCGGCCTCCTTCCACCAGATTCTGGGACGGGCGCTGAAACCGGCGGCCTGCTCGATGACGTGGCCGACCTTCAGCACGGTCTCCTCCTCGAACGGCCGGCCGAGAATCTGCAGGCCGAGCGGCAGGCCCGCGCCGCAGACGCCGGCGGGCACCGACATGCCCGGGATGCCGGCCAGCGAGGCCGGCACGGTGAACACGTCGTTCAGGTACATGGAGATCGGATCGTCCGACTTCTCGCCCGGCGAGAACGCCGAGCACGGCGCCGTCGGCGTCAGGATCGCGTCGACCCGGCCGAACGCCTGCTCGAAATCCTGGGCGATCAGGGTGCGGACCTTCTGCGCCTTCAAATAGTAGGCGTCGTAATAGCCGGCCGACAGCACGTACGTGCCGATCAGGATGCGGCGCTGGACTTCCTCGCCGAAACCGGCGCCGCGGGTGTTCTCGTACATCTCGATCAGGTTGCCGCCCTGCTCGCGCAGGCCGTAGCGCACGCCGTCATAGCGGGCCAGGTTGGAGCTGGCCTCGGCCGGGGCGACGATATAGTAGGTCGCCAGGGCGTATTTGGTGTGCGGCAGGGAAATGTCGACGATCTGGGCGCCGGCGTCCTTCATCCACTGGATGCCGCGATCCCACAGCGCCAGCACGTCGGGCGGCGTGCCGTCCATGCGGTATTCCTGCGGTATGCCGATCTTCAGGCCGCGGATATCGCCGGTCAGCGCCTTGCGGTAATCGGGCACGGGCGTGTTGATCGACGTGGAATCCTTCGGGTCGTAGCCGGCCATGGAGCGCAGCATGATCGCCGCGTCCTCGACGGTGCGGGTGATTGGCCCGGCCTGGTCGAGCGACGAGGCGAAGGCGATGATGCCCCAGCGCGAGCAGCGGCCATAGGTCGGCTTGATGCCTGCAAGACCACAGAAGCTGGCCGGCTGGCGGATCGAGCCGCCGGTGTCGGTGCCGGTGGCGGCGGCGGCCATGCGGGCGGCGACCGCGGCGGCCGAGCCGCCCGACGAGCCGCCCGGCACGCGGGCCTTGCCGTCGGTGGTGCGCCACGGGTTCTGCACCGGGCCGTAGAAGCTGGTCTCGTTGGACGAGCCCATGGCGAACTCGTCGAGGCTGACCTTGCCCAGCATCACCGCGCCGTCACGCCACAGATTGGACGTGACGCTCGATTCATAGGGCGGCTTGAAGCCGTGCAGGATGTGGCTGGACGCCGTGGTCAGCACGCCCTTGGTGCAGAACAGGTCCTTGATGGCGAGCGGGATGCCGTTGAGCGGCCCGGCATCGCCGGAGCGGCGCGCGGCGTCGGCGGCGCCGGCCATCTCCAGCGCTTTCTCAGGCGTTTCGGTGGTGAAGGCGTTGAGGGCGCGGCCGTTCTCGACCTCGGCGATATAGGCCCGGGTCAGTTCGCGGGAGGTGAACTCGCCCTTGTCGAGGCCGGACAGCGCGCCGGCAATGGTCAGATCCGTGAGTTCGCTCATTATTCGATCACTTTCGGCACGGCGTAGAAGCCGTTCTGGGCGTCGGGCGCGTTGGCCAGCACGTCGGCCTGCCGGTCGCCGTCGGTGACGATGTCGTCACGCCTGGGCAGCCGCGCATGCACCACGCTGGTCAGCGGCGGAATGTTGTCGGTGTTGACCTCGCCCAGTTGCTCGACCCAGGCCAGCAACTGGTTCAGCTCGGCCGCCAGGGGCTCGAGCCTGTCTTCCGGCACCTTGAGGCGCGCCAGATGGGCGATGCGTGCGACCGTTTTCGTGTCAACCGACATGGATGTCCCAAATTGTGATCTGGCCAATGGCCATGTTCCGAAGGCGCGGAAATTAGCCCGGAAGTGCCGGCGCGGCAAGGTTGCGGGTTGTTTCCACTTTTCATTCATTGTCATCACGGCGAAAGCCGGGACCCAGCCCTTCCTTGCGGTCGCCGAGCTCTGCGAAACTGGGTCCCGGCTTTCGTGTTGCGTCCCGGAGGGTTGGGTTGATAGCTTTGGTGTAGCCTGTGGCATCCGCTGGGTGGAGGAACGCCGATGCTTGTGAAGTTGCACGCGAATGCGACGACTACGCCGAAGAC
>JALHLV010000013.1 GCA_022844405.1 Sphingomonadales bacterium
GGCGCGCCGCCGACCCTGGCGACCGCCGGATCGGGCGACGTGCTGGCCGGCCTGATCGTCGGTCTGCTGGCCCAGTCCATGCCGCCGTTCGAGGCCGCCTGCGCCGGCGCCTGGCTGCACGGGCGCGCGGCGCGGCTTTTCGGGCCGGGCCTGATCGCCGAGGACATCGGCGAGATGCTGCCCGCGGCGCTGCGGGAACTGGCCGCAATCGCCTAGCCAAGATCGCTGGTGCATTACAAAAAAGGTGTGCTATACGTCCGCCCCCTGAGCGGGGCGGGATGGTCGCGGATGCGCCACGAGATTGGCGGGCGTGGCGGAATTGGTAGACGCGCCGGATTTAGGTTCCGGTGAGGAAACTCGTGGGGGTTCGAGTCCCTTCGCCCGCACCACCGCAGTCTCCGCCTAGAACACTGATGCACAACAGAATTCGGACGTTCCCATGCAAGTCACCGAAACCAGCGCCGAAGGCCTCAAGCGTGAATACAAGATCACCGTCGAGGCGGACGTCATTGACAGCAAGCTCGACGAGAAGCTGAAGCAGCTCGCCGGCCGCATCCGCCTGCCGGGCTTCCGGCCGGGCAAGGTGCCGGTGGGCCATTTGCGCAAGCTCCACGGCGACGCGCTGATGGGCGAGGTGCTCGAGGAGACGGTGAACGACACGACCCGCCAGACGCTGGAAAAGAACGAGCTGCGCCCGGCCATGCGCCCGAACATCGAGATCACCTCGTTCGAGCGCGGCAGCGACCTGGAGTACCAGCTTTCGGTCGAGGTGCTGCCCGAGATCGTTCCCGGCGACCTCAGCACGGTGAAGCTGGAGCGCCAGACCGCGCCGGTCGGCGACGGCGACATCGAGGAGGCGCTCAAGCGCATCGCCGACGGCCAGAAGGCCTACAAGGCCGCCGCCAAGACCTACAAGGCGAAGAAGGACGACGCCGTCGTCATCGATTTCCTCGGCAAGCGCGACGGCGAGCCCTTCGAAGGCGGCACCGCCGAGGATTACGAGCTGGTGCTCGGCTCGAACGCGCTGATCCCCGGCTTCGAGGACCAGCTGATCGGCGCCAAGACCGGCGAGAAGCGCGACGTCAACGTGACCTTCCCGGAGAACTACGGCTCGGCCGACCTGGCCGGCAAGGACGCGGTCTTCGAAGTGACCGTCAAGGAAGTGAAGAAGCCGGTCGACGTGGCCATCGACGACGAGCTGGCCCAGAAGATCGGCCTGGAGAACCTGGAGCAGCTGCGCGAGCGGCTGAAGGAGCAGGTGGCGGCCGACTACAACCGCGTCTCGCGCATGAAGCTGAAGCGGGCCATGCTCGACCAGCTCGCCGACATGCATGACTTCCCGGTGCCCGAAGGCATGGTGGAGATGGAGTTCAACCAGATCTGGCAGGATTTCGAGGCCAGCCTGAAGCAGGACGGCAAGACCCTCGAGACGGCCGAAAAGCCGGAAGACGAGATGCGCAAGGAGTACCGCGAGATCGCGGTCCGCCGCGTCCGCCTCGGCCTGCTGCTGTCGAATATCGGCGACACCAACGAGATCACGGTGACCGCCGAGGAGCTGAACCGCGCGATCATGATGGAAGCCCAGCGCTTCCCCGGCCAGGAGCGCCGGGTGTTCGAATTCTACCAGAAGAATCCGGACGCCATGCAGCAGGTCCGGGCGCCGATTTTCGAGGAGAAGGTGATAGACTTTATCCTCGATAAGGCTGAAGTTACGGAGAAGGAAGTCGACCGGGAAACGCTGCTCAGCGAGCCCGACGAAGACGCCGCCGCCGACTCCAAATAGGCCGGGTCGCCGCGCGCGTCGGTCCGGAAGCGGAGGCGGGACGCCATCAAAGTGTCCTGCCTCTAGAAAAACCAACTATGAGGCCCATCTGAAGGCGGATGGGCTTCCGGCTACAAGGCGGTGACATGAGGGATCCTCTGGAAATCTACGGCGCGCTCGTTCCCATGGTGGTCGAGCAGAGCAATCGCGGCGAACGCGCCTACGACATCTATTCGCGCATGCTCAAGGAGCGCATCGTGTTCCTGGTCGGCGGCATCGACGACCATGTCTCGAGCCTGATCTGCGCCCAGCTGCTGTTCCTCGAGGCCGAGAATCCCAGCAAGGAAATCGCCCTCTACATCAATTCGCCCGGCGGCATCGTGACGTCGGGTCTCGCGATCTACGACACCATGCAGTACATCAAGGCGCCGGTGTCGACGGTGTGCATCGGCCAGGCCGCGTCCATGGGCTCGCTGCTGCTGCAGGCGGGCGAGCCGGGCCGGCGCTTCGCCACCCCGAACGCCCGCGTCATGCTGCACCAGCCCTCGGGCGGCGCGCAGGGTCAGGCGACGGACATTGAAATCCACGCCCGCGAGATCCTCGCGGTCCGTGAGCGCCTCAACCAGCTCTACGTCAAGCATACCGGCCAGGACATCGAGATCATCCGCCGGGCGCTGGAACGCGACAACTTCATGACGGCGTCCGAGGCCAAGACGTTCGGCCTGATCGACGAGGTTTTCGAGAAGCGCCCGGACCCGCAGAGCAAGGCCGCCTGAGGCGGCACGGAAATTGGACGCTTTTCCTCAGGCGGTGACGAGCCGCAACATTGGCATTGATTGCCCGGGCTTGCCCCGGATAGCATGCACTGAAACGACGGTACGACTCGGGTAATGACCAAGACCAGCGGCAGCGGCGACTCAAAGAACACGCTTTATTGTTCTTTCTGCGGAAAGAGCCAGCACGAGGTGCGCAAGCTCATCGCGGGTCCGACCGTGTTCATCTGCGACGAATGCGTCGAGCTGTGCATGGACATCATCCGCGAGGAGAACAAGAACTCGCTGGTGAAGTCGGGCGACGGCATCGCCACGCCGGCCGAAATCTGCCGCGTGCTGGACGACTATGTCATCGGCCAGGAGGTCGCCAAGCGCGTGCTCTCGGTGGCGGTCCACAACCATTACAAGCGGCTCAACCACGCGTCGAAGAACAACGACGTGGAACTGTCGAAGTCCAACATCCTGCTGATCGGCCCGACCGGCTGCGGCAAGACGCTGCTGGCCCAGACGCTGGCGCGCATCCTCGACGTGCCGTTCACCATGGCGGACGCCACGACGCTGACCGAGGCCGGTTATGTGGGCGAGGACGTCGAGAACATCATCCTGAAGCTGCTGCAGTCCGCCGACTACAACGTCGAGCGCGCGCAGCGCGGCATCGTCTACATCGACGAGGTCGACAAGATCAGCCGCAAGTCCGACAACCCTTCGATCACCCGCGACGTGTCGGGCGAGGGCGTGCAGCAGGCGCTGCTGAAGATCATGGAAGGCACGGTGGCCAGCGTGCCGCCCCAGGGCGGCCGCAAGCATCCGCAGCAGGAATTCCTGCAGGTGGACACCACCAACATCCTGTTCATCTGCGGCGGCGCGTTCTCGGGCCTCGAGAAGATCATCGACGCCCGCGGCTCCGAGAAGTCCATCGGCTTCGGCGCCAACGTGGTCGGTCCCGAGGACCGCCGCACCGGCGACATCCTGCAGAACGTCGAGCCCGAGGACCTGCTGAAGTTCGGCCTGATCCCCGAATTCGTCGGCCGCCTGCCGGTGCTCGCGACGCTGAGAGACCTGGACGAGACGGCGCTGATGGAGATCCTGACCAAGCCGAAGAACGCGCTGGTCAAGCAGTACCAGCGCCTGTTCGAAATGGAAGGCGTGTCGCTCGGCTTCACCGACGACGCGCTGCACGGCGTCGCCAAGCGGGCGATCAAGCGCAAGACCGGGGCGCGCGGCCTGCGGTCGATCATGGAAAGCATCCTGCTCGACACGATGTTCGACCTGCCGGCGCTGGAAGGCGTCGGCGAGGTGGTCATCAACAACGAGGTCGTCGAGGGCCGCGCACAGCCGCTGTACATCTATTCCGAGCGGCGCGCGGACGACGCCGTCAAGGGCGCGTGACATCCGTGTTCCCCCGTCATGGGTGCGGGGGTTGATCTTTCGTAACCCAATTGCCATGTGAGCGGGTACGATAGAATGGGGCTGCCGAGTCGGTTGGCCCCCAGATATGGATCGAATGGAAGCCATGCCGAAGTCTGACAAGTCCAACACGTTTCCTGTCCTGCCGCTGCGCGACATCGTCGTGTTCCCGCACATGATCGTTCCCCTGTTCGTCGGGCGCGAGAAATCCGTGCGGGCGCTCGAGGACGTGATGAAGGACGACAAGAAGATCCTGCTCGTCACGCAGAAGGACGCCGGACAGGACGATCCCGGCCACGCCGACATCTTCCGCGTCGGCACCATCGCGTCGGTTCTCCAGCTGCTCAAGCTGCCCGACGGTACCGTCAAGGTGCTGGTCGAGGGCGGCGCGCGCGCGCGGCTCGACGAGTTCGTCGACAATCCCGAGTTCTTCGAGGCCAGCGCCTCGGTGATCGAGGAGACGCTGGCCGAGCGCGCCGAGCTCGAGGCACTGGCCCGCTCGGTGGTCACGCAGTTCGAACAGTATGTGAAGCTGAACAAGAAGGTTCCGCCGGAAGTCCTTGTTTCAATTAACCAGATCGAGGATCCAGCCAAGCTGGCCGATACGCTGGCGTCGCACCTGTCCGTCAAGATCTCCGAGAAGCAGGAGCTGCTCGAGATGCACGACGTCGGCAGCCGCCTGGAGCGCGTCTACGGCCTGATGGAGAACGAGATCGGCGTGCTCGAGGTCGAGAAGAAGATCCGCGGCCGCGTCAAGAAGCAGATGGAGAAGACCCAGCGCGAGTACTACCTGAATGAGCAGATGAAGGCCATTCAGCGCGAGCTCGGCGAGGGTGACGAGGGCGCCGACGAGATCGCGGAGCTCGAAGAGAAGATCTCCCGTCTGAAGCTGACCAAGGAAGCCAGGACCAAGGCCGAGGGCGAGCTGAAGAAGCTGCGCAACATGAGCCCCATGTCGGCTGAAGCCACGGTCGTGCGCAACTACCTGGACTGGCTGCTGAGCATCCCGTGGGGCAAGTCCAAGAAGGTGCGGGCCGACATCCATGTGGCCGAGCAGGTCCTGGATACGGACCACTATGGCCTCGAGAAGGTCAAGGAGCGCATCCTCGAATATCTGGCGGTCCAGCAGCGGACCAAGAAGATCCGGGGGCCGATCCTGTGCCTCGTCGGTCCGCCCGGCGTCGGCAAGACCTCGCTCGGCAAGTCCATCGCCAAGGCCACCGGCCGCGACTTCGTGCGCGTGTCGCTGGGCGGCGTGCGCGACGAGGCCGAGATCCGCGGCCATCGCCGGACCTATATCGGCTCCATGCCCGGCAAGGTCATCCAGAGCATGAAGAAGGCGGGCAGCAACAACCCGCTGTTCCTGCTCGACGAGATCGACAAGATGGGCGCGGATTTCCGCGGCGATCCGTCGTCGGCGCTGCTCGAGGTGCTCGACCCCGAACAGAACAACACCTTCAACGACCACTATCTGGAGGTCGATTACGACCTGTCGAAGGTGATGTTCGTGACGACGGCGAACACGCTGAACATTCCCAGCCCGCTGATGGACCGCATGGAGATCATCCGCCTCAGCGGCTACACCGAGGACGAGAAGATCGAGATCGCCAAGCGCCACCTGATCAGCAAGCAGCTGGAGCAGAACGGCATCAAGAAGGGCGAGTGGGAAATCTCCGACGAAGCCCTGCGCGACCTGATCCGTTATTACACCCGCGAGGCGGGCGTGCGCTCGCTCGAGCGTGAGCTGGCCAAGCTGGTGCGCAAGGCGATCCGCGAGCTGGTCGGCGGCGAGACCAAGAAGGTCCGCGTCACCGCCGAGAACCTGGGCGACTTCTCGGGCGTCCGCCGCTTCCGCTACGGCATCGCCGAAGAGGAAGACAGCGTCGGCGTGGTCACCGGCCTGGCCTGGACCGAAGTGGGCGGCGAGCTGCTGTCCATCGAATCCGTGCTGGTCCCCGGCAAGGGCAAGATGACCATCACCGGCAAGCTGGGCGACGTGATGCAGGAGTCGATCCAGGCGGCCGCCAGCTTCGTGAAGTCACGGGCGACCACGTTCGGCATCCACCCGCGCATCTTCGAGAAGCGGGACATCCACATCCATGTCCCCGAGGGCGCGGTGCCCAAGGACGGCCCGTCAGCCGGCGTCGGCATGGTCACCTCGATCGTGTCGGTGCTGACCAACAACCCGGTGCGCAAGGACATCGCCATGACCGGCGAGGTCACGCTGCGGGGCAGGGTGTTCGCCATCGGCGGCCTGAAGGAGAAGCTGCTGGCGGCGCTGCGCGGCGGCATCAAGACCGTGCTGATCCCGAGGGACAACGAGAAGGATCTGGCCGAGGTTCCCGACAACGTGAAGGCCGGCCTGGAGATCATTCCGGTGTCCACGGTCGAGGAGGTGCTGCAACACGCGCTGACCAAGCCGCTCACCCCGATCACCTGGGAAGAGGACGATTCGGTGGCCGCGTTGAGCAAGGACAAGCCGGTGGGCGACGCCGAAGGGCTGGTAACCCACTAGCCCGGACGCGGTTCACCGCCCCAAAACCGATAAAGCCCCTGAAAAGCGCAGATTTCCTGAGCATTTCGGGGGCTTTTCCTTTGACGCATATGGGCGCTCCCTCTAAACTCGCGGTTCTCTCGCAAAGAGAGACCTGTTGGATAAATCAACATAAACAAGGGGGTTGTCGTGAACAAAAACGACCTGATCGCGGCCGTTGCAACCAGTGCAGGCCTCTCCAAGACGGATGCCGCAAGCGCGGTCGATGCCGTCCTCGACGGTATCTCTGGTGCGCTGGCGAAGGGCGATGAAGTCCGTCTCGTCGGCTTCGGCACCTTCAGCGTCGCCAAGCGCGCCGCCACCACCGGCCGCAATCCGCGCACCGGCACCGCCATCAAGATTCCGGCGTCCACCCAGCCCAAGTTCAAGGCTGGCAAGGCGCTGAAGGACGCCGTCAACTAAAGGCGTTTCCTGACGTTTCTGGTCAAGCAGCCGGCCGTCCTTCGCGGGGCGGTCGGCTTCATTTATTGCGTGTAAATTGCATTTAATTTGAACTGCTTCGGGCGGTTAGCTCAGTTGGTAGAGCATCTCGTTTACACCGAGAGGGTCGGCGGTTCGAGCCCGTCACCGCCCACCAGCCTTCGCGCTGCACGCTTCGGCCTGGCAAGCCAGGGCACAGAATTCAGTGCGCGGCGCGCGTCGCGCCGAGGTTACTTTCTTGCGCTACGTTTACATGCTTCGCAGCCAGGTTGACCCTGATCGGCACTACATGGGCGTCACCGGCGATTTGAAGGCTCGGCTCGCCCGGCACAATCCCGGGGAGGTCCCACATACTTCCAGATATCGGCCCTGGACGCTGGCGACCCACGTGGCTTTTTCCGACGAGGTCAAGGCCTTCGCATTCGAGAAATATCTCAAGTCGGCGTCGGGCCGTCCTTTCGCAAAAAAGCGGTTCTGACCTGAATTCCGCCATCGGGAATCGCTCTGCCGTGCCTTGGGTGAGCCCTCTCAGAACCGGCTGACGACGGCGATGCGGCCGATGCTGCGCTCGAAGCCGCTCGATGACTGTGTGCGGGAGGTCGAGTAATCGTAGGCGAACTCGACGGCGAGATCGCGGTGGATGTCCCACGTCAGGCTGATCCCCGCGCTCTTCGTGAACCGCGAGGACCCGGGAACTTCGATCTCGTAGCCGATGACCAACCGGATGTCCCAGCGCAGCGAGCGGCCCAGCGAGTCCGATGCCTGGAGCAGGACTTCGTTGAGGTGGAGCAGGCCGGGATTGTAGTAGCCGGCCTGCCCGGGCCTCGTGAAGTCGAAGCCGGTATAGCGGTAGCCGAGCACGATCCTGGGGTCGTTCAGGATTCGGCGGCCGGCTTGCAGTTGCCACCAGGTACGCCGGTTTCCATCGGAATAGTCCGCCCAGCTTGCCCGCGCCGAGAGCCGCGTGCGTTCATCGACCAGAAAATCCATCGACGCGTTCACCTGGGTCGCCACCAGCCCGGCCCTGAGTGCCTCCTCGCTGTCGAATGTCCACCGGGAGGAGCCGACGTCGAAGCGAAGCCGGTCGTTGGGGACGAAGGTGAGATAGGTTTCGTAGGTGAAGATATCCCTGTCGCCCGACTGGCCCCGGACATCGATGACATCGGCATACACGCTCGCGTTCAGGTCGAAGGCGTCGCTCAGTCGCAGCTGGCCGCGCAGGCCGAACCGGTCGACGCGGATTTTTTCCACGGAGTCGCCGGGTGGGCGATAGAGCGCGGCAACGTATCGCGGCCCCGCGGAGCCCCTCCCATCCAGGAAAGTCGCCCGCGCATCGAGCGCCAGTTCAGTGATTTCGAGGTCATCGGACTGGTCGTAGATGCGCCAGTCGGCGCGGGCCGCCGGACGCTTCTGGGCTTCGATCTCGCCCAGCAGAGTCCGGGCCCGGTCATCGCCCGGGTCGGCCGCGAGCTGGGCTCGCAGCACCTCTACCGACCGATCCGGCCGGCCCATCCAGGTCAGCGATTCGGCGATGATGGCGATCGCCTGGCGGTCGTTGGGCTGCTGCCCAATCACCGGCGCCAGGCGCTCGATCGCCCGCCGGTAGCGGCCGCGCCAGCTCAGCACGCGGGCGGCGCCGCGCTGTGCCTCCGGTTCGCCCGGGTGATCGCCCAGGACCTGTTCATAAGCGGCCAGCGCCTCGCCCAGCCGGTTGGCCCAGGACAGCACCTGCGCCCGCGCCAGGCGGACCTCGAGATCGGCCGGGGTATCGACCAGCATACGGTCATAGAGGGCGATGGAGGCGGCATGGTCGCCCTGCCACGAGAGGGCGCGAGCGAGCCCCATGCGCGCCCAGCGCAGCCGGCCGGGATCGCTTGCCGCCGTGGCGCCCCGGTATAGCGCGATCGCCTCGTCGACGCGGCCGGACCAGGTCAACTGGTCGGCCAGTTCCAGGACCCACTCCTCCTGGCGGCCCGGCGCCATCGCAATCGCTTGCCTGAACGCGGCGATCGCGTCGGCGTGCCGGTCCTGGCGGGCGGCCGCGCGGGCGATCCCGACGGCCTCGTCGGCGGCGGGGGTCGGGCTCCGCGCCGCCGCTTCAGCCGAGCAGACCAGCAATAGCGAAAAAATCGCCGCCTTCAGCATGCTGCCTCGAGGGGGGCGGCGCTGGCTGACCGCTGATTGCGGATGGCTTCCAGGACCAGCGGACCCAGGCCGACGCAGGCGATGCAGCCAGCCAGCCAGCCGGCCCAGGCCGCCGCGACATAGTGGCCCCGAGCGGCGAACACGAGCATCCAGGCGGACTGCGTGACGATGAAGAAAAGCTCGACGAGCAGGTAGGGCACGCGAACATTCGGCTTGCGGGCGGACGTCGCGCGCCTGGCGCCGGGCGAGATGCGCGGCTGGCCTTGCGCCGCCGACACGGCGGCCGTCTTCGGGGTGCGCTCGAACTCCGCATGCATCGGCCCGAACAGGCCTTCCAGGAACGCGCACACATGGTGCGGCAGCATGCCGGCGTTGATGAACAGGTAGGGGAACACACGCAAGAATCTGCGTACCCGTCCCGACCCGACATCAGCCCGGTTCGCATAGGTCCGGCGCGTCTCGATCGTTGCAAGCAACGTCGCGACGAGCGCGAAGATCGACGGCGGCAGGAAGTAGATCATCGATCCCACGACCTCGTCGGAGCTGCCGAACCAAAGGCCATGGGTGATCAGAAACGGGAAGATGGTGATCCATGAGGCCCACAGCGGCCATTGCCAGGAAATGCCCATGAAGTAGGTCAGGTAGATCTTGGTGAGCCACGGTCTGCGGTAATTGAAAAGCAGCGTCCCCATGTGCAATCGCTGAAGCTGCGCCCAACCCTGTGTCCAGCGTTTCTGCTGGAGGCGATAGGCGGCAAACGTCTGGGGCAGTTCCGCCGGCGCCACGACCTCCTTGACGAAACGGGTCTGGTAGCCGGCGAAGAGCACGCGCATGCTGAGTTCGCAGTCTTCGACGAGGCTCGCGGAACGCCATCCGCCGGCCGCCTGGATGGCCGAGGCCCGCCACACACCCGCGGTACCGGTAAAGTTGACGAAGTGGATGACAGCCGACCGCCAGGACTTCTGAAGCGTGTGGTGGTCGTCCACCCAGAGCGCCTGCGCGGCGGTCAGCAGCGACTCGTCATCGTTGAGATGTCCCCATTGCGCCTGGACGAGCGCCAGTTCAGGCTTGCCCGCGCCATCGACCTCGAAGAAGTGGGGCATGGCATTACGAAGAAAGTCGTGCGGCGGCAGGAAATCGGCATCGAAGATGGCGATGAACTCCGCGTCGGTGAGGTGCCGGCCGGCTTCCAGCGCGCCGGCCTTGTAGCCCGCGCGGTTGGCGCGGTGGATCCAGGCACAGGGAATGCCGGTTTCCCGCGACACGTCGTCGCAGACACCCCGGACCATGTCCTGGATGGCCGGGTCGGTGGAATCGTCGAGCACCTGAATGGTCAGCCGTCCCTTCGGCCAGTCCAGCGCGGCCGCCGCCTCGATGATCCGCCGTGCGACGGCGGCTTCATTGAACATGGGAAGCTGCACACAAACGGCCGGCGTCTCCATCGGCAGGCGTCCGGGACTCCTGGGGGATCGCCCGCTCCAGATGTATCCAATGCGTTCCATCAGCCCAAACGACAGCCATAATATAATAAAGGCGAATGGAACGTGAAGAATGGCGAGGATGATCCAGCCGACCGGTGATGCTCCGGCGGTTCCTGGTTGCCAACCTCCCAGCGTCATTGAAAACAAAACCAGCCAGACCAGCGTCAGTGACGCCAGGTAGAGCCGCCAGTCGCCAGAAATCGACCGCGCTGGCCTGGTTTTCCGGGTGGCTTTGTCGACATGAAGATGTTTCTTCAGGCCCGTTTCGCCGGGGTTCGCGATCTCTATCGGCCCCGCGTTCACCCATGACGCGTCCCGCTGCATCTTCTGTTCGTCGTCATCGCTCGCTGGCGTGACGGGCGTTACGCGGTATCCCGGCGCCGATGGCCGGTGGTTCCGGCCGGTTCCCTGTGTCGACATCAGCGAACTCCCTTGCGTGCGGCGCGAGCTGTTCCTGCGCCTGGGTAGAGAACTCGAGGTCGGCCGGGGACGTGAACGACGCCTGAAATCCACATGAAAGGAGCATGAAAATCAGTGCTTGGGCGGCGAAGATCGGTAACATGGCAGGTGACGAGATCCTCCTGGACTGAAGGTGCCATGGGCGCACTCGGTTATCGAACCAAGCTGCTTGGGACCTTTGGGCTGCTGCTTCTGCTGGTCGCCGTGCCCGTGCTCGTCGCGTGGACCGCGGCCGAGCAGCTTGACCGCCTGAACGAGCGGTCGCGCATCGCGCATGAAGTGCTCGATGCGCACCTCACGATCGCCGAGCTGGGCCAGCTGCTGCTTCGCACGGATCGCGGTGCCGAAGCTCTACCGACGCCCAGCGAGGACCTGCGCCGCCATGCGGAGGTCGAGGCGCAGTTCAGGCGGGCCCGCGCCGCGATCGTCGGTGAGATGGAGCTCATCGGAACCGGCGGCGCCGGCGAGGAACTGGAAGAACTCACACGCCTCGACGACATCCGCTCGCGGCTTGACCGCGCCATCGCCGGCAACCGGAACACCGGCTGGCGCGACGTGGTCTTCGCCGCCGTGGACGAGGAGCGGCGCGAGCTGCGGCAGGCCGATGCCGCCGCGCGCAGCGCGTCGCGCGTCATGCGCCTGATGCTCGGGTCCTGTGCGTTCGGCGCGATCCTGATCGCGGCAGTCTTGCTGTATTTATTCCAGCATTCGGTGCGCCTGCGTCTGAACCGTCTGATCGCGGGCATGCAGGCCCTGGCCACGGGCGATTTCGCGCACCGCATCAGGCTGGATGGCCAGGACGAGTTCGCGGAGATGGCACAGGGTTTCGATCTCATGGCGGAGACGCTGCAGCGCCAAAACCAGGCGATCGCCGACGCGCGCGAGGCGCTGGAGGAAACCGTCGCGGCGCGCACCAGCGCGCTGGAGGCCGCCAATGCACGGCTTGCCGAAGCCGGAGAGCGCCGGCGCCAGTTCCTCGCGGATATCAGCCATGAGCTTCGCACGCCACTGACGATCATCCGCGGCGAGGCGGAGGTTTCGCTGCGCGGTGTGGAGAAGCCGGCCGACACCTACCGGGAGGCGCTGTCGCGGATCGTGGACCAGGCGCTCGGCATGGGTCGCCTGGTCGACGATCTGCTGTTCGTGGCGCGCACCGACGCCGGCGAACCCAGGCTCAACCTGCGGCCGCTCCTGCTCGCGCCGTTCCTCGAGCGCTGCGTGGCGAGCGTGCGGTCTTTCGTCGAGAGCGATGGCGGCGGCATCGACATGAATTTCGGCTGCGAGCCGAGCGTGATCGGCGACCCGGACCGGCTTCGCCAGCTGGTCAATATCCTGCTCGACAATGCGATCCGCTACTCGTCTGACGCGCCGCGCATCGCCGTGAGCCTGCTCGCGTCTCCGAACGGTGTGACGGTTCAGGTGAGCGATAATGGCATCGGCATCGCCGCCGCCGATCTCCCGCATATTTTCGATCGCTACCGCCGCGGCGAGCGGGCGGAACGCAAGAACGGCGACGGCGTCGGGCTCGGCTTGCCGATGGCCAAGGCGATCGTCGAGGCGCATGGGGGCACCATCACTATCGAGAGTGTCGAAGATGTCGGGACGACCGTTTCGGTGTTTCTGCCGACCGTCAGCGGACTACGCGCCATAGCATGAAGATTCTGGTTGTCGAGGATGAGCCGCTCGTCGCGGATTTTCTCAGACGCGGCCTTGTGGCCGAGGGTCACGCCGTCACGCTCGCGGGCGATGGCGGCGAGGGGCATGCCTATGCCCTGGCCGGAGGCTTTGACGTCATACTGCTCGACGTCAGGCTGCCGATCCGCTCGGGCCTCGAGGTTTGCTCGGCGCTGCGCGGCGCCGGCGTAGCGACACCGATCCTGATGCTGACCGCGCTCGATGCGGTGGCCGACCGCGTCGAAGGGCTCAAGCGCGGCGCCGACGACTATCTGATCAAGCCCTATGCCTTCGAAGAGCTCATCGCGCGTATCCAGGCGCTGGCGCGGCGACATACGCGCGGCAGGATCGACCCGCGAGCCCGCCGCTATGTGCATGCGGATCTGACCCTGGACCGCGAAACCCTCGTCGTCACCCGCGGCCAGGCCATCATCGCGCTCACGGCCAGGGAGATCGGCATCCTGGAGATGCTGATCGTGCGTCCCGGCGTCGTCGTCTCGCGCGAGCGTATCCTCAGTTCCGTCTGGGGTGTACAGGTGGACCCGCTGACCAACATCATCGACGTCTATATCGGCCGGCTGCGCCGCAAGCTCGGCGAGCACGGCGCCCCGATCATCGAAACTGTCCGCGGCTTCGGGTATCGGCTGGTCGAGCCGTGACGCTTGCTCCACCGGGTGTGGAATCCTATCCAAACTTCCCTGATACGAGGCGATTATCCGTTGACACCATTCGGGGGGTGCCGTACACGGAGCCTCCCTTGCGGGGGTGTAGCTCAGTTGGTTAGAGCGTCGGCCTGTCACGCCGAAGGTCGCGGGTTCGAGTCCCGTCACTCTCGCCATTTCTCTCCTGTACAGACCGGCGCAGCGTGGCGATCACGCCACGCGGCGGATCGACCGGAGCCCCGTCACACTCGCCACTTTCCCACAGTTCTGGCCTGCGAAAACACAGGTCCATTGGGTTTGACACGGGGGGTGCGCCGACTATACTGCGCCCCGATCGATCCCAGC
The DNA here is from genome assembly GCA_022844405.1 of Sphingomonadales bacterium. Taxonomy (GTDB): domain Bacteria; phylum Pseudomonadota; class Alphaproteobacteria; order SMXS01; family SMXS01; genus RI-34. The sequence continues at coordinate 13,683 of JALHLV010000013.1, forward strand.
CGGACCGATCGGTAAGCCGGATCTACAACGCACAATCAGACGGTTTCCGATGCAGGGTTTGCTCGCCGAGTACCTACCTATTCTGCTGTTCCTTGGCGTCGCCACAGCCTTCTCGCTGATCATGATCGGAGCCGCCGTGCTGGTGGCGCGCCAGAACCCCGATCCGGCCAAGCTGGCCGCCTATGAATGCGGCTTCGACGCCTTCGGCGACAGCCGCGGCCAGTTCGACGTGCGCTTCTACCTGGTCGCCATCCTGTTCATCATCTTCGATCTCGAGGTCGCTTTCCTGTTCCCGTGGGCTATCTCACTGGGGGACATCGGCCTGTTCGGATTCTGGTCGATGATGATCTTCCTAGGCGTGCTGACCGTGGGCTTCGTCTACGAATGGAAGAAAGGGGCGCTGGAATGGGAGTAGAGAATCCGCTCGCGCCGGGTCGCCAGAAACTGGACGCCTCGACCGCCGCCTCGCGCGACTATTTCGAGACCCTCTCCGGCGACCTGTCCGAAAAGGGCTTCATCGTCGCCGGCGTGGACGACCTGATCAACTGGGCGCGCACCGGATCGCTGTGGTGGATGACCTTCGGCCTGGCGTGCTGCGCCGTCGAGATGATGCAGGCCAACATGCCGCGCTACGACCTGGAGCGCTTCGGCTTCGCGCCGCGCGCCTCGCCGCGCCAGTCGGACGTGATGATCGTCGCCGGCACGCTCACCAACAAGATGGCGCCGGCGCTGCGCCGGGTCTACGACCAGATGCCCGAGCCGCGCTACGTGATCTCCATGGGCAGCTGCGCCAATGGCGGCGGCTATTACCATTATTCCTATTCGGTGGTGCGCGGCTGTGACCGCGTGGTGCCCGTCGACATCTACGTTCCGGGCTGTCCGCCCACCGCCGAAGCGCTGGTTTACGGGATTCTGCAGCTGCAGAAGAAGATCCGGCGGACCGGAAACCTGTCGCGATAGGGGCTGTGATGGACGGGGCGCTACACGAGCTTGGCGAGCACATCGCCACCAGCCTGCCGGACGCCGTGACGGGCTTCGAGGTCCGTCTCGGCGAGCTGACGGTCGCGGCCCATGCCGGGCACATCGTCCGGCTGCTGAAATTCCTGCGCGACAACACCGCCAGCCGGTGCCAGCAGCTCATCGACGTCTGCGGCGCCGATTATCCGAACCGGCCACTGCGCTTCGACGTGGTCTACCACCTGCTCAGCCTGACCCATAACCACCGCGTCAGGGTCAAGGTGCAGACCGACGAGGATACGCCGGTGCCGTCGGTCATCGAGGTCTACGGCGCGGCGACCTGGTTCGAGCGGGAATGCTGGGACCTCTACGGCGTGATGTTCAACGGCCATCCGGACCTGCGCCGCATCCTCACCGACTATGGTTTCCAGGGCTTCCCGCTGCGCAAGGACTTCCCGCTGACCGGCTATGTGGAAGTGCGCTACTCGGAAGAGCAAAAGCGCGTGGTGTACGAGCCAGTGAGCCTGATGCAGGAGTTCCGCGACTTCGATTTCATGAGCCCGTGGGAAGGCGCCAGATACATCCTGCCCGGCGACGGGAAGGCGGCGGGCGAGGGTGGAAAGCAAGGCTGATGGCGGACGTCGAACTCAAGAATTTCAACCTCAACTTCGGGCCGCAGCATCCCGCGGCCCATGGTGTTCTGCGCCTGATCACCGAGCTGGACGGCGAGATCGTCGAGCGGCTTGATCCGCATATCGGCCTGTTGCACCGGGGCACCGAGAAGCTGATCGAGTACAAGACCTATCTGCAGGCCGTGCCCTATTTCGACCGGCTCGACTATGTCGCGCCGATGAACCAGGAGCACGCCTTCGCGCTCGCCGTCGAGAAGCTGCTGGGCTGCGAGGTGCCGGTGCGCGGCCAGTACATCCGGGTGCTCTATGCCGAAATCGGCCGCATCGCCAACCACCTGCTGAACCTCACCACCCACGCGCTGGACGTGGGCGCCATGACGCCAATCCTGTGGGGGTTCGAGGAACGCGAGAAGCTGATGGTGTTCTACGAGCGGGCCTGCGGCGCGCGCCTGCACGCGGCCTATTTCCGGCCCGGCGGCGTCCACCAGGACCTGCCGCCCGAGCTGCTCGAGGACATCTTCACCTGGACCGACACGTTCCCGGAAATTCTCGCCGACATGGAAACCATGCTGATCGGGAACCGTATCTTCAAGCAGCGCAACGCCGATATCGGCGTGGTCACCGCCGACGAGGCGTTCGACCTGGGATTCTCGGGCCCGCCGCTGCGCGCCTCGGGCATCGCGTGGGACCTGCGCAAGTCGCAGCCCTATGACGGCTACGAGAAATTCGACTTCGACATCCCGATCGGCAAGCACGGCGACTGCTACGACCGCTTCATCCTGCGGCTGGAGGAAATCCGCCAGAGCCTGAAGATCATGAAGCAGGCGATCAACGAGATGCCGGCCGGCCCGGTCGCCTCGCTCGACCGCAAGATCGTGCCGCCTTCGCGCGGCGAGATGAAGCGCTCCATGGAAGCGCTGATCCATCACTTCAAGCTGTACACCGAAGGCTACAAGGTGCCCGAAGGCGAGACCTATGTCGCGGTCGAGGCGCCGAAGGGCGAGTTCGGCGTCTATGTGGTCGCCGACGGCACCAACAAGCCCTATCGCTGCAAGATCCGCGCGCCGGGCTTCCCGCATCTGGCCGCCATGGATTTCATGTGCCGGGGACATATGCTGGCGGACATTCCCGCCATCCTCGGCTCACTCGACATCGTGTTCGGGGAGATCGACCGATGAGCGGCGCGCACGCTGCCCCCTTCGTCCAGCCGGCCCGCTTCGAGTTCACCCCCGAGAGCATGGAGCAGGTCGACAGGCACATCGCCAAATATCCGAAAGGGCGTCAGCAGAGCGCGGTGATGCCGCTGCTCGACATCGCCCAGCGCCAGAACGGCGGCTGGCTGCCGGAAGCGGCGATAAGGGTGATCGGCGAGATGCTCAACATGCCCTATATCCGCGTCTACGAGGTCGCCAGCTTCTACACCATGTACAATCTGGCGCCAGTCGGCCGGCACCTGGTGCAGGTCTGCACGACGACGCCGTGCTGGCTGCGCGGCTCCGACCAGGTGATGGAGGCGTGCCGCCAGTCGCTCGGCGTGCGCGCCGGCCAGACCTCGGCCGACGGCCAGTTCACCCTGATCGAGGTGGAATGCCTGGGCGCCTGCGTCAACGCGCCGATGATGCAGATCGGCGACGACTACTACGAGGACCTGGATGCGGGCAGCACCAGGCGCATCCTCGACGACCTGAAGGCGGGCCGCGCGCCCGCGCCGGGACCGCAGATCGACCGGATCAACGCGGCGCCCGTGGGCGGACCGACCACGCTGAAGGAGACCGCGTGATGCTGGCGGACCAGGACCGTATCTTCACCAACCTCTATGGGGTGCACAGCCCGTATCTCGACGGCGCCAGGGCGCGCGGCGACTGGGACGGCACCGCCGCGCTGATCGCCAACGGCCAGGACTGGATTATCACCCAGGTCAAGGAATCCGGGCTGCGCGGCCGCGGCGGCGCCGGCTTCCCGACCGGCCTCAAGATGTCGTTCATGCCCAAGGAAAGCGACGGCCGTCCGTCCTATCTGGTGGTCAACGCCGACGAGGGCGAGCCGGGGACGTGCAAGGACCGCGAGATCATGCGCCACGACCCGCACAAGCTGGTCGAGGGCTGCCTGGTGGCCGGCTACGCCATGCGCGCGGTCGCCGCCTATATCTATATTCGCGGCGAGTTCTACCGCGAGGCCGAGACGCTGCAGCGGGCCATCGACGAGGCCTACGGCGCCGGCCTGATCGGCGACAACGCCTGCGGCACCGGCTACAGGTTCGACGTCTATCTCCACCGCGGCATGGGCGCCTATATCTGCGGCGAGGAAACCGCGCTGATCGAGAGCCTGGAAGGCAAGAAGGGCCAGCCGCGCCTGAAGCCGCCGTTCCCGGCCAATCTGGGCGTCTGGGGCTGCCCGACGACGGTGTCCAACGTGGAATCGATCGCCGTCATCCCGGCCATCCTGCGCCGTGGCGCCACCTGGTTTTCCGGCATCGGCCGGCCCAACAACACCGGCACCAAGCTGTTTTGCATCTCCGGTCACGTCAACAAGCCGTGCACCGTCGAGGAGGCCATGAGCATCCCGCTGCGCGAGCTGATCGATCGGCATTGCGGCGGCGTGCGCGGCGGCTGGGACAATCTGCTGGCGGTCATCCCGGGCGGCTCGTCGGTGCCGCTGCTGCCCAAGCAGATCTGCGACGACGTGCTGATGGATTTCGACGCGCTAAAGGCGGTTCAGTCGGGCCTGGGCACGGCGGCGGTCATCGTCATGGACAAGTCCACCGACATCGTGAAAGCGGTCGCCCGGCTGTCGAAGTTCTACATGCACGAAAGCTGCGGCCAGTGCACGCCGTGCCGCGAGGGCACGGGCTGGATGTGGCGTGTCATGAACCGGCTGGTGCGCGGCGAGGCCGAGGTGCCGGAGATCGACCTTCTCCAGGAAGTGACCAGGCAGGTCGAGGGGCACACGATCTGCGCGCTCGGCGACGCGGCGGCCTGGCCGATCCAGGGCCTGATCCGCCATTTCCGACCGGAGCTCGAGGCGCGCATCGCCGCCTTCAAGAGCGCTCAGGTCCAGGCGGCGTAGGGGAAACGGGATGCCAACGCTTACCATCGACGGCAAGGACGTCACGGTCGCCCAGGGCACCACGGTGCTGCAGGCCTGCGAGATCGCGGGGATCGAGGTGCCGCGGTTCTGCTATCACGAGCGCCTGTCCATCGCCGGCAACTGCCGCATGTGCCTGGTCGAGCAGGAAAAGGCGCCCAAGCCGATCGCGTCCTGCGCCATGCCGGCCGCCGACAACATGGTGATCCACACCAACACGCCGCAGGTCAAGAAGGCCCGCGAAGGCGTGATGGAGTTCCTGCTGATCAACCATCCGCTGGACTGCCCGATCTGCGACCAGGGCGGCGAGTGCGACCTGCAGGACCAGTCCATGGCCTATGGCAAGGGCGCCACGCGGTTCCACGAGAACAAGCGCGCCGTCAAAGAAAAATACATGGGCCCGCTGATCAAGACGGTGATGACCCGCTGCATCCATTGCACCCGCTGCGTGCGCTTTGCCGAGGAAGTGGCCGGCGTCGAGGAGATCGGCGCCATCGGCCGCGGCGAGCACATGGAGATCACCACCTATCTGGAACAGGCGATGACGTCGGAGCTGTCCGGCAACGTCATCGATCTTTGCCCGGTCGGTGCGCTGACGTCGAAGCCCTATGCCTTCACCGCCCGGTCGTGGGAGCTGGAGAAGGTCGAGAGCGTCGACGTGCATGACGCGGTCGGCTCCAACATCCGCGTCGACTTCCGCGGCAAGGAAGTCATGCGCGTGCTGCCGCGCCTCAACGAGGACGTCAACCAGGAGTGGATCTCCGACAAGACCCGCTTCGCCTATGACGGCCTCAAGCGCGGCCGCCTGGACCGGCCCTATGTCCGCCAGGACGGCAGGCTGCGGGAAGCCACCTGGGCCGAGGCGTTCGGCGCCATCGCCGCCAATGTCAACGGCCTGCCGGGCGCCAAGATCGCCGCCATCGCCGGCGACCTGGCCGATCTGGAGGCCATGGCCGCGCTGAAGGACCTGATGGCCAATCTGGGCTCGCCCCACATCGACTGCCGCCAGGACGGCGCCAGGCTCGATGCCTCGGTGCGCGCGTCCTACCTGTTCAACAGCACCATTGCCGGCATCGACAAGGCCGACGCGCTGCTGATCGTCGGCTCCAATCCCCGCATCGAGGCGCCGATCGTCAACGCCCGCATCCGCCAGCGCTGGCTCGCGGGCGGCTTCCGTATCGGCGTGATCGGCGAGCGGCCGGAGCTGACCTACGACTACGACTATCTGGGCGCCGGTCCGGGCACGCTGGGCGAGGTCGCCTCGGGCGGCCATTCCTTCGCCGAGGTGCTGCGCGGCGCGCAGCACCCGATGATCATCGTCGGCCAGGGCGCGCTCGCCCGCGCCGACGGCGCCGCGGTGTTGGCCGCCGCGCGCCAGATTGCCGAGACCTATGGCATGATCGGCGACGGATGGAACGGCTTCAACGTGCTGCACACGGCGGCGTCGCGCGTCGGCGGCCTCGACCTGGGCTTCGTGCCGGGCGACGGCGGCCTCGACGTCGAGGGTATGCTGACGGGCGCGCAATCCGGCGCGGTCGAGGTGGTCTACCTGCTGCACGCCGACGAACTCGACACCAGCCGGCTCGAAAACGCCTTCGTGATCTATCAGGGCAGCCACGGCGACAATGGCGTCAAGCACGCCGACGTGATCCTGCCGGGCGCCGCCTACACCGAGAAGAACGCCACCTGGATCAACACCGAGGGCCGGGTGCAGCTCGGCAGCCGGGCCGTGTTCCCGCCGGGCGACGCGCGCGAGGACTGGACCATCGTCCGCGCGCTGTCGGAGGTGCTGACCGGCGGCAAGCTGCCCTATGACAATCTCGGCGCGCTGCGCCGCCGGATCGCCGGCGCAGTGGCGCACGCGACCGCCGTGGGCGACGTCGTGCCCGCCGAATGGGGCGCGTTCGGTCAACCGGGCCTGCTCGGCGACGCACCGTTCGCTTCGACGGTCACGCAGCACTACCTGACCAACCCGATCTGCCGCGCGTCCACCATCATGGCCGAGTGCCACGCGGTGATCGAACCGGCGCAGGAAGGGACCGGCACCCATGGATAACCCGTTCCTTCACGGCTATGTCTATCCCGGCCTGTGGATGCTGGGCGGCATTCTCGCCGTCATGCTGCCGGTGGTGCTCGCCGTCGCGTTCGTCATCTATTTCGACCGCAAGATATGGGCCGCCATGCAGCTTCGCCGCGGCCCCAACGTGGTCGGCCCGTTCGGCATCCTGCAAAGCTTCGCCGACGGCATCAAGCTGGTGCTGAAGGAAACCATCGTCCCCGCCAGTGCCAACAAGGGCGTCTATTTCATCGCGCCGGTGCTGACCTTCGTGCTCGCCATGGTCGCCTGGGCAGTCATTCCCTGGGGCTATTTCGGCGATACCAAGCTGGTGATCTCCGACATCAATGTCGGCATCCTCTACCTGTTCGCCATTTCGTCGCTGGGCGTCTACGGCATCATCATGTCGGGCTGGGCGTCCAACTCGCGCTACCCGTTCCTGGGCGGCCTGCGGTCGGCGGCGCAGATGGTGTCCTATGAGGTCTCCATCGGCTTCGTGCTGATCACCGTGCTGCTGTGCGTCGGCTCGCTCAACCTGTCCGACGTGGTCGAGGCGCAGCGCGGCACCTGGTACGGCATCCCGAAATGGTTCTTCCTGCCGCTGTTTCCCATGTTCGTCATCTTCTTCATCTCGGCGCTGGCCGAGACCAACCGACCGCCCTTCGACCTGCCCGAAGCCGAAGCCGAGCTGGTGGCGGGCTATCAGGTCGAATATTCGTCCATGACCTTCGCCATGTTCTGGCTGGGCGAGTACGCCAACATCCTGCTGATGTGCGCCATGCTGTCGATCCTGTTCTTCGGCGGCTGGCTGCCGCCGTGGGAAGTGGCGCCGTTCACCTGGGTGCCGGGGCCGATCTGGATGATCATCAAGATGTCCATCTTCTTCTTCATCTTCTCGTGGGTGAAGGCGGCGGTGCCGCGCTACCGCTACGACCAGCTCATGCGCCTGGGATGGAAGGTTTTCCTTCCCATCTCGCTGGGCGCGGTGGTGGTGGTGTCCGGTTTCCTGGTCGCCTTCGACCTTCTGCCAAACAAGGGTTAGGAGCACGCCGATGTCGAGCTTCTCACGCGCCGCCAAGACGATCCTGCTCTGGGAGTTCGTGCAGGCCATGGCCTTGACCTTGAAGTACTTTTTCAAGGCCAAGCAGACCATCAACTATCCCTATGAAAAGGGTCCGCTGAGCCCGCGCTTCCGGGGCGAGCACGCGCTGCGCCGCTATCCGAACGGCGAGGAGCGCTGCATCGCCTGCAAGCTGTGCGAGGCGATCTGTCCGGCCCAGGCCATCACCATCGAGGCCGAACCCCGCGCCGACGGCTCGCGCCGCACCACCCGCTACGACATCGACATGGTGAAGTGCATCTATTGCGGGTTCTGCCAGGAGGCGTGCCCGGTCGACGCCATCGTCGAGGGGCCGAATTTCGAGTTCGCCACCGAGACCCGCGAAGAACTCTACTACAACAAGGAAAAGCTGCTGGCCAACGGCGACCGCTGGGAACGCGAGATCGCCGCCAACCTTGCGGCCGACGCGCCCTACCGCTAAGAACCCGGCCAAAAGAAGCCGCAACAGGAACGCTCACCGGATGATCCTGCAGACGATCACGTTCTATCTCTTCGCGGCAATCACCGTGGCCGCCGGCTTCATGGTGATTGCCGCGCGCAACCCGGTGCATTCGGTGCTGTACCTGATCCTGGCGTTCTTCACCTCGGCCGGCCTGTTCGTGCTGATCGGCGCCGAGTTCATCGCGATGATCCTGCTGATCGTCTATGTGGGCGCCGTCGCCGTGCTGTTCCTGTTCGTGGTGATGATGCTCGACATCAACTTCACCGATCTGCGCCAGGGCTTCCTGCAATATCTCCCGATCGGCGGCCTGATCGGCATCGTCCTGCTGGTCGAGCTGTTCATGGTGCTGGCGACCTGGCAGTTCGGCCCCGATGTCGCGGCCGGCGCCGTGCCGCAGGCGACCACCGGCGGCCTGACCAACACCGAAGCGCTGGGCGCTGTCATCTACACCGATTACGCCTACGCCTTCCAGGCGGCGGGCATCATCCTGCTGATCGCCATGATCGGCGCCATCGTGCTGACCCACCGGACCCGCCCGGGCGTCAAGAAGCAGCGCATCTCCAGCCAGGTTCACCGCGACCCCAAGACCACCATCGAGGTAAAGAAAATTCCGCCAGGGCAGGGAATCTGAGATGACGATCGGGCTTGAAAACTACCTGATCGTCGCCGCGATCCTGTTCACCCTGGGCATTTTCGGCATCTTCCTGAACCGGAAGAACGTGATCATCATCCTAATGTCGATCGAGCTGATGCTGCTGGCGGTGAACATCAACCTGGTCGCCTTCTCGGTATTCCTGGGCAATTTGATCGGCCAGGTGTTCGCGCTGTTCGTGCTGACGGTGGCGGCCGCCGAAGCGGCCATCGGCCTCGCCATCCTGGTCGTCTATTTCCGCAACCGCGGCACCATCGCCGTGGAAGACATCAGCCAGATGAAGGGTTGAGGGGGATGTATCACCTAATCGTATTCCTGCCCCTCGCGGCGGCGATCATCGCCGGCTTCGGCGGCCGGATCATCGGCGACCGCGGTGCCCAGCTGGTCACCTGCGGCGCGGTGATCGCGTCGGCCATCCTGTCGATGGTCGCGTTCGCCCAGGTGGCGCTGGGCCACCAGCCCGAGCATGTGGTGCTGGCCAACTGGATCACCTCCGGCGACTTCAAGGTCGACTGGGCGATCAAGGTCGATACGCTCACCGCCGTCATGCTGGTGGTGGTCAACGGTGTGTCGGCGCTGGTGCATGTTTATTCGATCGGCTACATGAGCCACGACCCGCACAAGCCGCGCTTCATGGCCTATCTGTCGCTGTTCACCTTCGCCATGCTGCTGCTGGTGACCGCCGACAATTTCGTGCAGCTGTTCCTCGGCTGGGAAGGCGTGGGCGTCGCGTCCTATTTGCTGATCGGCTTCTGGTACAAGCGGCCCTCGGCCAACGCCGCGGCGATCAAGGCGTTCCTCGTCAACCGCGTCGGCGACTTCGGCCTGGCGCTTGGCATCTTCGGCATCTTCCTGGTGTTCGGCGCCGTCGACTACGAGACCGTGTTCGCGGCCTCGCCGGCCATGGCCGGCAAGAGTTTCACCTTCCTGAACTATCAGGTCGACGTGATGAACACGCTGACCCTGCTGCTGTTCATCGGCGCCATGGGCAAGTCGGCCCAGATCGGTCTGCACACCTGGCTGCCGGACGCCATGGAAGGCCCGACGCCGGTCTCGGCGCTAATCCACGCCGCCACCATGGTGACCGCCGGCGTGTTCCTGGTGGCCCGCTGCTCGCCCATGTTCGAGATGGCGCCGGAGACCACGCAGTTCGTCACCATCATCGGCGCGACGACGGCGTTCTTCGCCGCCACCGTCGGTCTGGTGCAGAACGACATCAAGCGCATCATCGCCTACTCGACCTGCTCGCAGCTCGGCTACATGTTCTTCGCGCTGGGCGTCGGCGCCTATGGCGCGGCCATCTTCCACCTGTTCACCCACGCCTTCTTCAAGGCGCTGCTGTTCCTGGGCGCCGGTTCGGTGATCCATGGCATGTCGGGCGAGCAGGACATCCGCAAGATGGGCGGCCTTTATTCCCGCATGAAGATCACGGCGATCCTGATGTGGATCGGTTCGCTGGCGCTGGCCGGCATCGGTATTCCGGGCGTGTTCGGCTTCGCCGGCTTCTATTCGAAGGACATCATCCTGGAGTCCGATTACGCCGCCCATACGAGTGTCGGCGCCTATGCCTTCTGGCTGGGTACCGCCGCGGCGCTGATGACCGCGTTCTATTCGGGCCGCCTGCTGTTCATGACCTTCCACGGCCGCAGCCGCGCCGACCACGACGTGCTGCACCACGTCCATGAATCGCCGCAGGTGATGCTGATTCCGCTCTACGTCCTGGCCGCGGGCACGCTGCTGACGGGCTATGTGTTCTACGAATATTTTGTCGGCCACCATTACGCCGAGTTCTGGGGTCCGGCGCTCAAGGTGGTCGGCGAGAACGTGCTGGAGGGCGCGCATCACGTGCCGTTCTGGGTGAAGCTGCTGCCGCTGATCATGGGCGTCTACGGCCTGGCCATCGCGTGGTCGTTCTATATCGACAACGTGCCGAAATGGTCGCGCCTGCTGGGCATAGCCGGCGCCATCGGCGTCATCGTCGCGGGCGCGGTTCCCGGCGTGGTCGAACATCAGGGCGGCATGATCCTGACCGGCATCGCCACGCTGGTGCTGGCGCTGGTGTTCTATTTCGGCCGCACCAGCGCGCCGGGCATTCTGGTGGCGACCAACCAGTCGCTCTACCAGTTCCTGCTCAACAAGTGGTACTTCGACGAGCTCTATGACTTCCTGTTCGTGCGTCCGGCCAAGTGGCTGGGCTTGCAGCTCTGGAAGAAGGGCGACGGCAAGATCATCGACGGCTACGGCCCCGACGGCGTCACCGCGGCCATCGGCTTCGTCGCGCGGCGGGCGCGGGTGCTGCAGACCGGCTTTGTCTACCACTACGCCTTCGCCATGCTGATCGGCGTCGCCGGGCTCGTCACCTGGTACATGCTGCATTCGGGCGGGGGACGCTGATGAGCGGCTGGCCGATTCTCTCGCTCGTCACCTTCCTGCCGCTGCTGGGCGCGGTGTTCGCGCTGCTGCCCCGCGGCGACGCGGCACAAGTGGCACGCAACGTCCGCGCCGTCGCCCTGCTGACGACGATCGCCACCTTCCTGCTGTCGCTGCTGATCTGGATCAACTTCGACCACGGCACCGCCGAATTCCAGTTCGTCGAGGACCGTGAGTGGCTGGGCGGCGCGATCCACTACCGCATGGGCGTCGACGGCATCTCGATGCTGTTCGTCATCCTGACCACCTTCCTGATGCCGTTCTGCATCCTGGCGAGCTGGGAGTCGATCCACACCCGCGTGCGCGAGTACATGATCGCCTTCCTGCTGCTCGAGACGCTGATGATCGGCGTGTTCTGCGCGCTCGACCTGGTGCTGTTCTACCTGTTCTTCGAGGGCGGCCTGATCCCGATGTTCCTGATCATCGGCGTCTGGGGCGGGGCGCGGAAGATCTACGCGTCGTTCAAGTTCTTCCTCTACACCCTGGTCGGCTCGCTGCTGATGCTGCTGGCGATGATCGCCATCTACATTCACACCGGCACCACCAGCATCCCAGAGCTGCTGACCGGCGACCATTTCGACGCCGGGCTGCAGAAGTGGCTGTGGCTGGCGTTCTTCGCCTCGTTCGCGGTGAAGATGCCGATGTGGCCGGTGCACACCTGGCTGCCCGACGCCCACGTCGAGGCGCCGACCGCCGGCTCGGTGATCCTGGCGGGCGTGCTGCTGAAGATGGGCGGCTACGGCTTCCTGCGGTTCTCGCTGCCGATGTTCCCGGTGGCGAGCGACTACTTCGCGCCGCTGGTGTTCGCGCTGTCGGTGATCGCGGTGATCTACACCTCGCTGGTCGCGCTGGTGCAGCAGGACATGAAGAAGCTGATCGCCTATTCGTCGGTGGCCCATATGGGCTTCGTGACCCTGGGCCTGTTCGTCATGAACCCGCAGGGCGTCGAGGGCGGCATCTTCCAGATGCTCAGCCACGGCATCGTCTCCGGCGCGCTGTTCCTGTGCGTCGGCGTCGTCTACGACCGGCTGCACACCCGCGAGATCGACCGCTATGGCGGCCTGGTCAACAACATGCCGCGCTATGCGCTGGTGTTCATGATCTTCACCATGGCTTCGGTGGGCCTGCCGGGCACCAGCGGCTTCATCGGCGAGTTCCTGGTGCTGGCCGGCGTGTTCCAGGCCGACACCGTCGTCACCGCGCTGGCCGCCACCGGCCTGGTTCTCGGCGCGGCCTACATGCTGTGGCTCTACCGCAAGGTGATCTTCGGCGAGCTGACCAAGGACGACCTGAAGCACATGCTGGACCTGTCGCCGCGCGAGAAGCTGATCTTCGCGCCGCTGGTCGCCGTGGTGTTCTGGATGGGTATCTTCCCCGGCTCGTTCCTCGACGTCATGCACGTCTCCGTCGACAATTTGCTGCACAATTACGACACCGCCATCGCCGCCCATGAGGCCGGCACACCCGCGGTCGCCGAGGGAGCACAGCGATGATCGAGGTTCCGGCCCTTCTTCCGGCGCTTCCGGAGATCATCCTCGCCATCGGCGCCATGGCGCTGCTGATGCTGGGCGTGTTCATCGGCGAGAAGTCGCTGCGCCTGGTGTCGACGCTGGCGGTCCTGCTGCTGCTGGGCGCGGCCGTGGCCGTGCTGCCGGGCTACCATGACACCGTCGTGACCTTCGGCGGCATGTTCGTGTCGGATTCGTTCGGCGGCTTCTGCAAGATCCTGATCCTGATCGGCTCGGCGATCTCCGTCATCATCTCGGTGGACTACCTGGAGCGCGAGAACCTGAAGCGCTTCGAGTATCCCGTGCTGATCGTGCTCGCCACGCTCGGCATGCTGATGATGGTCTCGAGCAACGACCTGATCGCGCTCTATGTCGGCCTCGAGACCCAGAGCCTGGCGCTTTACGTCATGGCCGCGTTCAGCCGGGATTCGGCGCGTTCGACCGAGGCCGGCCTGAAGTATTTCGTCCTCGGCGCGCTGTCGTCGGGCATGCTGCTCTATGGCAGCTCGCTGCTCTACGGCTACACCGGCGGCACCGGCTTCGCGCAGATCGCCGCCGCCGTCTCGGGCGACGGTCCGGTGGCGATCGGCGTGCTGCTCGGCCTGGTGTTCGTGATGGCGGGCCTCGCCTTCAAGGTCTCGGCGGTGCCGTTCCACATGTGGACGCCCGACGTCTACGAGGGCGCGCCGACGCCGGTCACCGCGTTCTTCGCCGTCGCGCCGAAGATCGCCGCCATGGCGCTGCTGGTGCGCACCATGTTCGGCGCGTTTCCCGAGATCAGCGACCAGTGGCAGCAGATCCTGGTGTTCCTGTCGATCGCTTCCATGGTCGTCGGCGCGGTGTTCGCCATCGTCCAGACCAACATCAAGCGGCTGATGGCCTTCAGCTCCATCGGCCATGTGGGCTATGCGCTGATGGGGCTGGCCGCCGCCTCGCCCGACGGCGTCAAGGCGGTGCTGATCTACCTGGCCATCTATCTGGCGATGAACGTGGGCGCCTTCGCGCTGATCATCGCCATGCGGCGCAAGGACGGCGCCACCGAATCCATCGCCGACCTGTCGGGCCTGTCGCGGACCCGGCCGGCCATGGCGCTGGCCATCGCCATCTTCATGTTTTCGCTGGCCGGCATTCCGCCGCTCGCCGGCTTCTTCGGCAAGTTCTACGTGTTCATCGCCGCCATCGACGCCGACCTGACCTTCCTCGCCGTGATCGGCGCACTGGCCAGCGCGGTGAGCGCGTTCTATTACCTGCGCATCGTCAAGGTGATGTATTTCGACGAGCCGGTCGATGCGTTCGACGTCAACACCGGCCGGGGCATCGCCGCCGTCGCCACCGTCTCGGCGCTGGCCACGGTGTTCTTCCTGGTGTTCGCGGCGCCTGTCGTGCGCGTTGCGAACACCGCCGCCCAGTCGCTGTTCCAGTAAGGGGATCGGGGTGGTCCATCTGCCGGATGGCTACAGCATCGCGATCTTCGACAGCATCGACAGCACCAACGAGCAGGCGCGGCGCCACGCCGCCACCGCCCGCGACCGCACGGTCTACTGGGCCAAGCGCCAGACCGCGGGCAGGGGACGGCGCGGCCGTTCCTGGATGTCCGAGCCGGGCAATCTGTTCGTGTCGCTGCTGCTGAAGCCCGGCTGTCCGCTGGCGCAGGCCGCCCAGCTTTCCTTCGTCTGCGCCCTGGCGGTCGGCGACGTGCTGCTGAAGGCGGGCGCGGGCGACCGGGTGGCGCTCAAATGGCCCAACGACGTGCTGGTCGACGGCGCCAAGATCTGCGGCATCCTGCTCGAGGCCACCGCGACCGGCGCGACCGTCGAGGCGGTCGTCGCGGGCATCGGCCTCAACCTTGCCAGCCATCCCGACGGCACGCCCTATCCGGCGACGGACTGCCGCCATGCCGGCCTGGACGATGTGAGCGCCGACCAGGCGCTGACATGGTTGCTGGCGGCTTTCGAGCTACGTTACGCCGCGTGGCGCGACCGCGGTTTCACGGCGGTGCGGGCCGACTGGCTGGTCCGCGCATACCGGCTGGGGCAGGACATCCAGGTCCAGCTCGACGGCGAGACGGTGACCGGCCGCTTCGCCGAGCTGGACGAGACCGGCGCGCTGGTGGTCGAGACGGCCGCCGGCGTGCGCCACATCACTGCCGGGGACGTCCATTTCCCCGGCGCGGCTTGAGGAAGCGATGACCAAGGAACTGCTGTTCGTGCCGCTGGGCGGCGCGGGCGAGATCGGGATGAACCTTAACGTGTTCGGGTACGACGACCAGTGGATCGTCGTCGACCTGGGCGTCAGCTTCGGCAACCCGTCGCTCCCGGGCATCGACCTGGTGATGCCCGATCCGTCGTTCATCGAGGCGCGGCGCGACAAGCTGCTGGGCATCGTGCTGACCCACGCGCACGAGGACCATCTGGGCGCCGTGCCCCATCTGTGGACGCGCCTCAGGTGCCCGGTCTATGCCACGCCGTTCACCGCCGGCATCCTGCGCACCAAGCTGGCCGAGGCCGGGCTGCTGAAGCAGGTGCCGATCGTCGAGACCGCGCTGGGGAGCCGCGTGACGCTGGGGCCGTTCGAGATCGACTTTCTGACGCTGACCCATTCCATCGCCGAACCCAGCGCGCTGGTCATCCGCACGCCGCTGGGCACGGTGTTCCACACCGGCGACTGGAAGATCGACCCGGACCCGCTGATCGGCCGTCCGTTCGACGAGGACGCGCTCGCCCGCCTGGGCGAGGAGGGCGTCCTCGCCATGGTCTGCGATAGCACCAACGTGTTCAATCCCAGCGCCAGCGGCTCCGAGGCCGATGTCCGGCGGCATCTGCTGGAGCTGGTAGGCAAGGAGACGGGCAGGGTGGCGATCACCGCCTTCGCCTCCAACATCGCCCGGCTGGAGACGCTGGCCGAGGTGGCCAAGTCCCATGACCGTCATGCGGTGCTGGTCGGCAGGTCGCTGCGGCGCAACGTCCAGGTCGCCCGCGAGACCGGGTACCTGACCCATCTGCCGCCGTTCATCGACGAGGCCGACGCCGGCTTCCTGCCGCGCGACAAGGTGCTCTACATCTGCACCGGCAGCCAGGGCGAGCCGCGCGGCGCCATGGTGCGCGTCGCCACCGGTGATCATCCCCATGTCAACCTGGCGGACGGCGACACGGTGATCTTCTCGTCCAAGATCATCCCCGGCAACGAGCTGGCGCTCGGCAAGCTCTACAACGCGCTCGCCAAGCGCGGCGTCAAGACCATCACCGAAAAGGACGAGTTCGTGCACGTTTCGGGCCATCCGGGCCGCGAGGAGCTGGCGCGCATGTACCAGTGGATAAGGCCCGAGATCGCGGTGCCGGTCCATGGCGAGGCGCGCCATCTGTTCGAGCACGCCGAGCTGGCGCGCGAGCTGCAGGTGCCGCACTGCGTCGTGCCCGAGAACGGCACCATGATCCGGCTGGCGCCCGGCAAGGCGGAAATCATCGACCGGGTGATGGCGGGACGACTGGTGCTCGACGGCAACCTGCTCGTCGCCGAGGACAGCATCTCCATCGTCGAGCGCCGGCGCGGCCTGCACAACGGCCATCTGGTGGTCAGCATCGTGGTCGACGGGGAAGGCCGGCTGCTGGCCGATCCGGGCATAACCCTGTTCGGCGTGCCCGATCCGGGCGACCTCGCCGACCAGATCGCCGGCGCCATCGAGGCCGCGGTGAAGGGCATGCCGCGCGGCCAGCGGCGCGACGACGAGGTGCTGCGCGAGGCGGTCCGCGTCGCCGCGCGCCGCGTCGTTCGCCAGACCACGGAGAAGAAGCCGGTGACGGACGTGCAGATTCTGCGATTGCCGCCGCAAACCGAAGCCCCTAAATAGGACCAACCCGGATTCACGAGGAGCACGTCATGATCGGTCGTCTCAACCATGTTGCCATCGCCGTCCCCGATCTGGCCGCCGCGTCCGCGGTCTACCGCGATACGCTGGGTGCCAAGGTCACCGAGGCGGTCGACATGCCCGAGCACGGCGTGACCACCGTGTTCGTCGAGCTGCCGAACACCAAGATCGAGCTGCTGCACCCGCTGGGCGACAAGTCGCCCATCGCCAAGTTCCTCGAAAAGAACAAGTCGGGCGGCATCCACCATGTCTGCTACGAGGTGGACGACATCCTGTCCGCCCGTGACCGGCTGAAGGACGAGGGCGCCACCATCCTGGGCGACGGCGAGCCCCGCATCGGCGCCCACGGCAAGCCGGTGCTGTTCCTGTCGCCGAAGGATTTCTGCGGCACCCTGGTGGAAATCGAGCAGATCTGATCCGGAGCCCGCCATGGGCATCGTCACCGGCATCGTCATCTATGTGGTCCTGTGGTGGGTGGTGTTCTTCACCATGCTGCCGCTGGGCGTGAAGACTCCCGGCGATACCGGGCAGCCGGCCGAGCCGGGCCACGCCGACAGCGCGCCGCAGCGGCCCTATATGTGGCGCAAGGTGCTGGGCGCCAGCCTGATCGCGGCGGTCCTGTGGGGCGGCTACTACTGGCTGCAGGGATCGGGGCTGATCACGCTGCGCCCCGACTTTCATCGCACCGACTGATACCCGTTCGGTTTCCTGACTGGCGGGCAAGAAAAAAGCAAGGCCCGTAAGAGCCTTGCTTTTTGAGATCGTCGATAATTCTTATTAGTCGGCTATATCGCCGTTCTGAGTTTGTTAAGTCCCCTCCCAAGGAACTTCAACTCCCCAAACTTGGACCACTCCGCAGTTGCTCGGTGCCTGTTTGCTTTGCGCCACTATTGTTTGAATTCTGCGGCGCTTCGTTGTTGAGGAAAATGTAGGTGATTCCACCCGGCCTGTCATCGGCCGAAGCCAATTTCCGTCGCCCGATTGCAACTTTTCCGCTTCCTGTTGCAAAAACACCACAACCCGGCTTTGCGCGCGCGGCCAATCCGCCGCCAATTGCTTTAGGGCAGGGCGCGCCCTAAAGTCCGCCCCAACAAAGCCGCGATCACCGCAGATCGCGCGCGCCAGCCGGGAGCCAGTCAGCCCATCATGCGCCGTTCCGTCCTGTTCCTGCCGACCATGAAGGAAACGCCCACCGAGGCGCAGATCGCCTCGCACCGGCTGATGCTGCGGGCCGGCATGGTCCGCCAGTCGGCGGCCGGCATCTATTCCTGGCTGCCGATGGGCTTGCGGGTGCTGCGCAACATCGAGCAGATCGTCCGCGAGGAGCAGGACCGTGCCGGCGCGCAGGAAATGCTGATGCCGACCATCCAGTCGGCCGAACTGTGGCGCAAAAGCGGCCGCTATGACGACTACGGCAAGGAAATGCTGCGGATCATCGACCGCGGCGAGCGCGAACTGCTCTACGGTCCGACCAACGAGGAACTGATCACCGACATCTTCGCCAGCTCGGTTCGCTCGTACCGCGACCTGCCGAAGAACCTCTATCACATCCAGTGGAAGTTCCGGGACGAGATCCGTCCCCGCTTCGGCGTCATGCGCGGCCGCGAATTCCTGATGAAGGATGCCTATTCCTTCGACCTGGACAAGGACGGCGCGCGCCGCTCGTATCTCGCCATGTTCGTCGCCTATCTGCGTACCTTCGCCCGCATGGGCCTGCGTGCGGTGCCGGTGCAGGCCGATCCCGGCGCCATCGGTGGCAACATGAGCCACGAATTCCATATCCTGGCGGACACGGGCGAGAGCGACGTCTACTTCGACGCGGCGTTCGAGGACTATACGGCCGGGCAGATGCTCAACGCCGACCTGGACATGGTCGCCGATCTGGAAGGCCTCTATGCCGCCGCCGACGAGAAGCACGACGCCGCCAACTGCCCGATCCCGGCCGGCCGGCTGCGCCAGCGCAAGGGCATCGAAGTGGGGCACATCTTCTATTTCGGCACCAAGTACTCGGCGCCCATGGGCGCCAGCGTCACCTCGTCGACCGGCGAGCCGGTGATCGTCGAGATGGGTTCCTACGGCATCGGCGTGTCGCGCCTGGTCGGCGCGATCATCGAGGCCAGCCACGACGAGAACGGCATCATCTGGCCGGAAAGCGTGGCGCCCTGGAAAGCGGCGCTGATCAATCTGCGCCACGGCGACGCCGAGTGCACCGCCGCTGCGGACGATCTCTACGAGAAGTTCGGGAACGCGGGCATCGAGACGCTCTACGACGACCGCGACGAGCGCCCCGGCGTGAAATTCGCCGACGCCGACCTGATCGGGCTGCCGTGGCAGGTGGTGATCGGCCCGCGCGGCGTGAAGGCGGGCGTGGTCGAATTCAAGAACCGGGCGACGGGCGAGACCCAGGAAATCACACCCGAGGCCGCGCTCAACCGTCTCGCGGCAAAAGCCGGATGATCGCCGCCTTCGAATGGATGATGGCCGCGCGCTACCTGCGCGCAAGGCGCAAGGACGGCTTCATCTCGCTGACGGCGGTGCTGTCGGTCGTCGGCATCGTGCTCGGCGTCGCCACGCTGATCATCGTCATGTCGGTGATGAACGGCTTCCAGAACACGCTGATCAACCAGCTTCTCGGCCTGCGCGGCCATGTGCTGGTGCAGACCGCCTTCACCGAGCCCATGCGCGACTACCAGCCGCTGGTCGACCGGTTGCGCAAGGTCGAGGGCGTCAAGGAAGCCCGGCCCATCGTCGAGGGCCAGGCCATGGCGGTCGGCCCGCGCCAGTCGGCGGGCGTCATGGTGCACGGCATCAGGCCGCAGGACATGGCGCGCCACGACATCGCCAAAGCCGATTCCAAGGGGCGCACCAAGGTCATCGCCGGGAGTCTGGCCGACTTCACGCCCGGCGACGCCGTCGTGCTGGGCACGCGGCTGGCGGATACGCTGGGTGTGCGGCCGGGCGACGTGATCACGCTGGTGTCGCCGCAGAGCACGGCGACGCCGTTCGGCTCGGCGCCGCGGATGCGCGACTACACCATCGTCGCCGTGTTCAGCGTCGGCAACGTGCTGTTCGACAGCACCTACATCTTCATGCCGTTCGAGGACGCGCAGACCTATTTCCGCCAGAAGGACCAGGCCAGCGAGATCGAGCTGGTGCTGAACGACCCGCGCAAGATCAGCCAGGCCATGCCGGGCATCCAGGCGGCGGCGGGCGAGGGCTTCCGGCTGATCAGCTGGGAAAGCCTGAACGCGGGCCTCGTCAGCGCCCTCAAGGTCGAGCGCAACGTGATGTTCGTCATCCTGGTGCTGATCATCCTGGTGGCCGCGTTCAACATCATGTCGAGCCTGATCATGCTGGTGAAGGACAAGGGCAGGGACATCGCGGTGCTGCGCACCATCGGCGCGTCGCGCCGGTCGGTGATGAAGATCTTCATCCTGTGCGGCGGCATGCTCGGCGTCAGCGGCACCATCATCGGCTTCATTCTGGGCGTGGTGCTGCTCAATTTCCGCAACGAGATTCTGGGCGGCCTGGGCAATCTGCTCAACACCACCTTCTTCCCGCCCGAGGTCTATGGCATCGACGGCCTGCCGGCCACGGTCGACCCGCTCGAAGTGGGGCTCGTCACCGGCATCGCCATGCTGCTGAGCCTGCTGATGACCGTCTATCCGGCCTGGCGCGCCGCCAGCCTCGATCCGGTGGAGGCGCTGCGCTATGAGTGACGCGGCGCTCAAGCTGGTCGATCTGCGCAAGGGCTTCGACGCCGGGCAAGGGCGCCTCGAGGTGCTGCGCGGCGCCACCGTCGAGGTGGCGCGCGGCGAGGTGATCGCGCTGCTCGGCCCGTCGGGCGCGGGCAAGTCGACGCTGCTGCACATCGCCGGCCTGCTGGAAATGGCCGACAGCGGCGAGATCGTGCTGGCGGGCAAGTCCTGCGCGAGCCTGTCCGACGGCGAGCGCACCGCGATCCGCCGCGACACCGTCGGCTTCGTCTACCAGTTCCACAATCTGCTGCCCGAGTTCAGCGCCACCGACAACGTGGCGCTGCCGCAGATGGTGGCGGGCAAATCCCAGTCCGACGCCCGCGCCCGGGCGCGGGAGCTGCTGTCGCGGCTCGGCCTCGGCCAGCGGCTGGAGCACTATCCAGCGCAGCTTTCCGGCGGCGAGCAGCAGCGCGTCGCCATCTGCCGCGCCATGGCCAACAGCCCGAAAATCCTGTTCGCCGACGAGCCCACCGGCAACCTGGACGAGGCGACCGCCGACGCCGTGTTCGCCGAATTGCTGCGGGTCGCGCGCGAGGACGGCGTCGGCGCGCTCATCGCCACCCACAACGGCGCGCTCGCCGACCGCATGGACCGGCGGATATTGCTGCACAACGGGGTGATCGAGGCGGGTTAGGCAGGTTGCTTTACCGCGGCGGCAATGCACGATATTATTCTTCTCAAGGAGAATAATTATGAGCACCGTTCCCGCGCGCCTCTACACGCCCAGCCAGGCCGCCGCGATCAGCGGCGTCGGCATCAAGGCGATCCACAATGCGATCGACAAGCGTATCGTCAGTGCCGCTCGGAAGACGCGCGGCACGGCCGGACGCGCGCCGCGCACGCTCACCGCCGATGACCTGCTCAGGGTCAAGCTCTGGTACGCCGTGGGCGACGCGCTGTCCACCGAGCGGCGCGAGCGGCTTTTCGCCGCCATTCACGAGCAGCCGAGGGCCAGGACGGTCAAGGCCGACGATCTGCTGATCGTCGATGTCGCCGAAGCGCGCCGGCAGATCGCCGCGCGCACCCGCGATCTCTCGGCCGCCGAAGCCATGGTAAAGTCCGACAAGGACGTCATGGGTGGCGAACCCGTGTTCAAGGGCACACGAATTCCGGTGCGCCTGATCGCCGCCATTCTCGCCGGTGGTGCCGACGAAAGCGAGATTCTCGAAGGCTATCCGGCGCTCGATGCCCGACAGCTCGAACTGGCGCGCCTATGGGCGGCGGCGTATCCGTCCCGTGGCCGCCCTAAGTCCCTTAAGGACCATAGGTTGAAACTGAAATCCGTTACGAGGGTGCCGCTCGGCGATGGCGGGCCAAGGAGCAGCATGAACTACACGCCGGGTAAGAAATATATCGAAGAAAACCCCATTAATTCGAGTTCGTGATCGGCATGCCCGTCTCTCGCGCAGACTTCCCCTATGATGATGATGGCGAGGTTCTTTATGGCCTTGCTGCCAAGGGTGTCGACTTACGCCGCAAACGCTTAATCGAATTTTATTGTTATGCTGCGGATGAAGACACTGCGCGGCAGATCGCGGACGATCTATCATCTTATGGCTATAGATCGCACGTATCTGTTGACGGTGATGATGATAGCTCCCGCCGGGTGTCGGTCTACTCGGCGATTACGATGATGCCAACCTACGACCAAATCGTTCTTGAGCAGACTCGTTTAGACCTAGTCCTCAAAGCCTACGGCACGAGATGCGACGGATGGATGACAGAATCGACGCCAGATATTCAGGTGCATTGACGGACGATGCAAGCCGTGATGCACGTGGGTTTGGAGATCGGTTCGTTCGCGCCTTGGCATGCATCAGGACCCACACATAACGCGGCGGGAAGCTATCCACAGAAACCTCACAGCACCCAACGGAGAGCGGTTGGTGCTGGCCGGCGAACGCATTATCTTGTGGTCCTAGTCCGCTCCACCCCCTGATTCTGGACAGCGCCTTGGCCGATTTCATCCATCTTCGCGTCCATTCGTCCTATTCGCTGTCCGAGGGCGCCATCCATCTGAAGCAGCTCACCAAGCTGTGCGTGGCGCACAAGATGCCGGCGGTGGCGGTGACCGACACGGGCAATCTGTTCGGCGCGCTGGAGCAGTCGGTGCTGATGGCCGAGGCCGGCGTCCAGCCGATCACCGGCTGCGTCGTGCGGGTGTCCTATGCCCACGCGCCGCTGGGGCAGCAGGCGCCCGATCCGGCGCCGGTCGTGCTGCTGGTGCAGAACGAGACAGGCTGGCGCAACCTGATCAAGCTGGTCAGCCGCTCGTTCATGGAGACCGATGCGACCAGCGAGCCGCGGGTCTCACTCGACGACCTGCTCGACGCCAATGACGGCCTGCTGCTGCTGACCGGCGGGCCGGACGGTCCCGTCGGACGGCTGATCCAGCAGAACCAGCTCGCCGCCGCCGAGGCGCTGGCGCGCCGCTTCGCAGGGGTGTTCGCCGGGCGGACCTATGTGGAGATCCTGCGCCACATGCAGGACGACGAGCAGCGCACCGAGGCCGCGTTCCTGGACATCGCCTACCGGCTCGATCTGCCGCTGGTGGCGACCAACGACGTGTTCTTCGACAAGAAGGACATGTACGAGGCGCACGACGCCCTGCTGTGCATCGCTGGCGGCGCCTATGTGGGCCAGACCGACCGGCGGCACGTGACGCCGGAGCACTATTTCAAGTCGGCCGAAGAGATGAAGGTGCTGTTCGCCGACCTGCCGGAAGCCATCGACAACACGGTGGCGATCGCCCGGCGCTGCGCCTTCATGGTCAGCACCCACAAGCCGATCCTGCCCAAATTCTCCCGCGACAAGGACGAGGACGAGGAACTGCGGCTGCAAGCGCGCGAAGGGCTGGAGCTGCGGCTGGCGCAGGCGGTCTACGCCGACGGCATGGACGAGGCGTCAAAGGCCGGCGCGGCCAGGCCCTACCGCGAGCGGCTCGAATTCGAACTCGACGTCATCATCGGCATGCAGTTTCCCGGCTATTTCCTGATCGTGTCCGACTTCATCAAATGGGCCAAGGAGCATGACGTGCCGGTGGGACCGGGGCGCGGCTCGGGCGCCGGATCGGTGGCCGCCTGGGCGCTGCAGATCACCGACCTGGACCCGCTGCGCTTCGGCCTGCTGTTCGAGCGCTTCCTCAACCCGGAGCGCGTGTCGATGCCCGACTTCGACATCGACTTCTGCCAGGAGAAGCGCGGCCAGGTGATCTCCTACGTGCAGGAGAAATACGGCTTCGACCAGGTCGCCCAGATCATCACCTTCGGCAAGCTGCAGGCCCGCGCCGCGTTGAGGGACGTGGGGCGCGTGCTGGAGATGCCCTACGGCCAGGTCGACCGGCTGTGCCGCATGGTGCCGAACAATCCGGCCAAGCCGGTGACCCTGGCCGAGGCCATCGCCGGCGAGCCGCGGCTGCAGGCCGAGCGCGACGGCGACGAGGCGGTGGCGCACCTGCTGGAAACCGCGCTGAAGCTGGAAGGCCTGTACCGCAACGCCTCGACCCATGCGGCCGGCGTGGTGATCGCCGACCGGCCGCTTGACGAGCTGGTGCCGCTCTACCGCGACCCGCGTTCGCCCATGCCGGTCACCCAGTTCAACATGAAGTGGGTGGAGCCGGCCGGGCTGGTGAAGTTCGATTTCCTCGGCCTGAAGACGCTGACGGTGATCGACCGCTCGGTGCGGCTGCTGAGGCGGCGCGGCATCGACATCGACATTACGCGGCTGCCGCTCGACGACGAAAAGACCTTCCACATGCTCTCGAAGGGCGACGGCGCCGGCATCTTCCAGCTGGAAAGTTCGGGCATGCGCGACGTGCTCAAGAACATGCGGCCCGACAGCTTCGAGGACATCATCGCGCTGGTGGCGCTGTATCGCCCTGGCCCCATGGACAACATCCCCACCTATATCAAGCGCAAGCACGGCGAGGAGACGCCCACCTACATGCACGACTGGCTGAAGCCGGTGCTGGAGGAGACCTACGGCGTCATCATCTACCAGGAGCAGGTGATGCAGATCGCCCAGATCCTGGCGGGCTACACGCTGGGCCAGGCGGACCTGCTGCGCCGCGCCATGGGCAAGAAGAAGCAGGAAGAGATGGACGCCCAGCGCGCCAGCTTCGTGCAGGGCGCCGCCGCCAAGGGCGTCGACCCCGAGCAGGCCACCTTCATCTTCAACCTGGTCGACAAGTTCGCCGGCTACGGCTTCAACAAGAGTCACGCGGCGGCCTACGCGCTGGTCGCCTACCAGACGGCCTGGCTGAAGGCCAATCATCCGGTGGAGTTCCTGGCCGCTTCCATGACGCTCGACGCCGGCAACACCGACAAGCTCAACATGTTCCGCCGCGAGCTGGAGCGGCTGTCGATCCCGCTGCTGCCGCCCGACATCAACAAGTCCGGCGTGGAGTTCGAGGTCGAGGCGATCGACGGCGAGCGCCTCGGCGTCCGCTACGCGCTGGCGGCGGTAAAGAACGTCGGCGCCCATGCCATGCAGACGCTGGTCGAGGAGCGCGAGAAGGCCGGGCCGTACCGCGATCTCAGCGACCTGTCGCGCCGGATCGATCCACGGCAGGTCAACAAGCGCCAGCTTGAGAACCTGGTGAGGGCAGGGGCGTTCGATTCGCTCAACGCCAACCGCGCCCAGTCGTTCGAGGCCACCGAGACCATCCTGCGGCATGCCGCCGCCGCCGCCACGGAGCGCACGTCGGATCAGGGCGGTCTGTTCTGCGGCCCGGCCGCGGGAGAACCGGCGGCGCTGAAGCTGCCGCCGGCGCGCGACTGGGGCACCATGGAAAAGCTGTCCAACGAGTTCGACGCGGTCGGCTTCTTCCTCACCGCCCATCCGCTCGACGCCTACAAGCGCGCCCTGAAGCAGCAGAACGTCATGACCTGGCTGGAAGCCTATGGCCAGATGCAGCGCGGCATGACCGGCTTCCGGCTGGCGGGCGTGATCTCGCGGGTGCAGGAGCGCAAGTCGCAGAAGGGCAAGCCCTATGCCTTCGTCGAGCTGTCGGATTCCAGCGGCGCGTTCGAGGTGATGTTCTTTTCCCAGCAGCTCTTCTCGCACCGCGACCTGCTGGTGGTGAACAAGTCGGTGGTGCTCACCGTCGAGGCGCGCATGGAGAACGACGCGCCCAAGCTGGTCGCCAATTCGGCCCAGACCATCGACGAGGTCGCGTCGGCGGCCGGCATGGGCCTGCGGATCGTCATCGACAGCGACAAGCCGTTCGACGTGGTCAAGGACGTCCTGGAGCAAGGCGGGCGCGGCAAGGGCCTCGTCCACGTCACCCTCAACCTGCCGGAGATGAGCAGGCAGGTTGAGTTGACGTTGCCCGACCGATACAAGATATCGCCAAAGCTGCGGGACAGCCTCGAAACTCTCCCCGGCATTCTCGAAGTCCAGGAAATCTGATGACCGAAACGATCCCGTTCGCCGCCACCGTCATGCTGCTGCGTGACCGTCCGGGTGAGATGGAAGTGCTGATGGTGCAGCGTCACCGCGACATGAAGTTCATGGGCGGCGCGCTGGTGTTCCCCGGCGGCAAGCACGATCCGGCCGATGTGGGCGCGGCGAAATACGCCACCTGCGCCTCCGACGACGTGGCGCTGCGCATCACCGGCATCCGCGAGGTGTTCGAGGAGTGCGGCATCCTGCTGGCGCGCGAGCGGGACGGCAGCGGCTTCGTCGGCGATGCGCACCGTGACCGGATCGCCGAACGGCACCGCAAGAAGCTGGAAAAGGGCGAGATGAACATGGTCGACCTCGCCGAGGCCGAGAACATCGAGTTCATGACCGACCTGCTGGTGCCGTTCGCCCACTGGATCACGCCCAAGGGCGCGCCCCGGCGCTACGACACCTGGTTCTATATGGTTCGCGTGCCCGAGGACCACATCCACACCCATGACGGCGGCGAATCCGTGGATTCGGTATGGATCAGCGCGTCGCAGGCGCTGGCCGACGAAGCCGCCAAGCTGCGCGAGATCACCTTCCCGACGCGCATGCAGCTTGCCAAGCTGGGCCGCAACAAGACGGTCGACGCCGCGCTCGAGGCTGCCCGGCGCTCGACCATCGTGACCGTGCTGCCCGAGATCCTCGACGGCAAGCTGCAAATTCCGCCGGAAGCCGACTACGACATCACCGAGGAAGAGATTTCGCGGGCGATGCATAAGTAGCATTGCGCGCCGGCATCACGATGGCCTTGATGGCTGTGCGTCAATGACGTATATCGACCCTATATGTACACGAAGCTCATTACCGTGGTCGAGACTGTCGCGTTCCTGCGCCAGGCACAGTCCATCTGGACGGAGGAAGAACGGGCCGCGCTGGTTGATCATATGGCGCGCAATCCGGAGAGTGGCGACGTAATCCCCGGCACTGGCGGTGTTCGCAAGCTGCGTTGGGGCAGGGCTGGCAGCGGTAAGCGCGGCGGCACCAGGGTAATTTATTTCTACTATCACACCGATGCGCCGCTGTACCTGCTGCTGGCCTACGCAAAGGCTGATAGTGAGGATATGACGGCCGGACAAAAGAAGGCCGTCGTGACGGTGGCTGGGACCCTGAGGCAGCAGCATCCGCCGCGAAAGGAGTAGAAGATGACGAAGAACTTTGGCGATGATCTGATCGAGAGCCTGAACGAAGCTCTTGCCCATGCGCAGGGCAAGAAAACGGGCGCATGCGTTCATGTTGTCGAAGTGCCTGATGCCAAAGCGATCCGGGAGCGCCTCGGGATGTCGCAGCAGGAGTTTGCTGGGGCCTATCGGATTCCGTTGGCGACGCTGCAGGGCTGGGAGCAGGGCCGTAGACAGCCGGATGCGACGGCGTCGGCCTATTTGAGCGTGATCTCCAGTCTTCCGAAGGAAGCGCGCGCGGCGTTGGCTCAGTAATGCGTGCCGAGGCGAGAATAGTTCGGCCCCAATCGCTGAATTAACGAGCAAACTCCTTGCATCCCGGCGGGTGACGGGCTAAATCACCGGCCATCACACACGCAGGGGCACGGTCAAGTGTGTTGCTTGATCGGTCCGGTGTCGGCACCAGCCGGCTCTTTTCCCTGTGGCGGTTGAACCGGTAAAGGAAAGATTGCAGATGGCTCTGCCTCAAGTTTCTATGCGCCAGCTCCTCGAAGCGGGCGTTCACTTCGGTCACCAGACACATCGCTGGAACCCCAAGATGGGCCCGTATATTTTCGGCGCCCGCAACAAGATCCACATCATCGACCTGTCGGAGACGGTGCCGCTGATGAACCGCGCCCTGGTGGCGATCCGCGACATCACCGCCGGCGGCGGCCGCGTGCTGTTCGTCGGCACCAAGCGCCAGGCGGCCGACGTGGTCGCTTCCGCCGCCCGCAAGTGCGGCCAGCACTATGTCAATCACCGCTGGCTCGGCGGCATGCTGACCAACTGGAACACCATTTCCCAGTCGATCCGCCGTCTGAAGACGCTGGAAGAAGAGATGAACGGCGGCGAGAGCGGCGGCCTGACCAAGAAGGAACGTCTCAGCCTGCACCGCGAGCACGAGAAGCTCGAGCGCTCGCTGGGCGGCATCAAGGACATGGGCGGCCTGCCGGACCTGCTGTTCGTGATCGACACCAACAAGGAAGCCATCGCCATCCAGGAAGCCAACAAGCTGGGCATCCCGGTGGCCGCCGTGGTCGACACCAACTGCAACCCGGACGGCATCGACTATCCGATCCCGGGCAATGACGACGCCAGCCGCGCCATCCACCTGTACTGCGACATGGTGGCGTCGTCGGTGCTCGAAGGCATCCAGCGCGAGCTGGTCGCCGGCGGCGTCGACATCGGCGAATCCGAGAGCCCGGTGGTCGAGGACCTGCCCGAAGCCGACGAGCTTCTGGCCGAGCCCGAGACCCAGGTAGAGGCCGAGAGCCAGCCCGAGCCGGAGATCCAGGCCGAGCCCGAGATCCAGGCCGAGGCCGTGACGCAGGACGAGGAACAGGCCGAAGCCGCCAACGGCTGAGCCAAGCCCCACACGTTCATCGAATCGACACGGGGGCCGCGTAAAAACGGCCCCCATTTGTTACAGACACCCGTTTGCAGGAAGGAAGAACCATGGCTGAGATCACCGCCGCCCTCGTGAAAGAGCTGCGCGAGAAGACCGGCGCCGGCATGATGGATTGCAAAAAGGCGCTGACCGAGAATTCGGGCGACCTCGAGGCGTCCATCGACTGGCTGCGCCAGAAGGGTCTGGCCGCCGCCGCGAAGAAGTCCGGCCGCGTGGCCGCCGAAGGCCTGGTCGGCGTCAGCGTCGGCGGCAATGCCGGCGCGCTGGCCGAAGTGAATTCGGAAACCGATTTCGTCGCCCGCAACGACACGTTCCAGGCGTTCGTCAAGACCATCGCCGACCTGGCGCTGGCCAATGACGGCAACCAGGACGCGGTGATCGCCAGCGGCTTCCCGAACGAAAGCCGCACCGTCGCCGAGCAGCTCACCCACATGATCGTCACCATCGGCGAGAACATGGCGATCCGCCGCATGGCCGCCCTCAAGGTGAGCCAGGGCGTCGTCGCCAGCTACGTCCACAACCCGGCCGCGCCGGGCCTGGGCAAGATCGGCGTCATCGTGGCGCTGGAGTCGGCCGGCGACACCGGCAAGCTGGAAGCCTTCGGCCGCCAGCTGGCCATGCACATCGCCGCCGCCGCGCCGCAGTCGATCTCGACCGACGACCTGGACGCCGACCTGGTCGCCCGCGAGCGCCAGATCCTGGTGCAGCAGGCGCGCGACTCCGGCCGCGCCGAGGACATCATCCAGAAGATGGTCGATGGCCGCATGCGCAAGTTCTTCGAGGAAGTGGTGCTGCTGTCCCAGACCTGGGTGATCGACGGCGAGAGCAAGATCGACAAGGTCGTCGCCGGCCTGGCCAAGGACCTGGGCACCGATGTCAAGGTAACCGGCTTCGTCCGCTTCGTGCTGGGCGAGGGCATCGAGAAGAACGACGGCGATTTTGCCGCCGAAGTCGCGAGCATGGCCGGCTGAGGCTGTCAGTTCCATGGAACGGGCTCCGCTGCCGGACGGCGTCGTCCGGCAGCGGACGATCCGGAACGCCGATTTCGACATCAACCCGCAATACGGGCTACAGTAGCCCGGCGGAGTTGTTGTAAGGTGCGCGCCGCCGGTCGGCGCGTTTACCCGCGCCATGACGCAAGAAGGGGAAAGCTGTGGCGACGCCAGGTCCATATCGCCGTGTCCTGTTGAAGGTTTCGGGCGAGGCCCTGATGGGTGACGGCGCCTATGGCATCGACCTCGCCACCGTCGATCGCATCGCCGACGACGTGAGGGCGGTGGTCGCCTCGGGCATCCAGGTCTGCCTGGTCGTCGGCGGCGGCAACATCTTCCGCGGGCTGTCGGGCGCCGCCCAGGGCATGGACCGCGCCAGCGCCGACCAGATCGGCATGCTGGCCACGGTGATGAACGCTCTGGCCATGCAGAACATCATGGAGAACAAGGGCATGGCGACGCGGGTGCAATCGGCCATTCCCATGTCCAGCGTCTGCGAGCCCTATATCCGCCGCCGGGCGATCCGGCACATGGAAAAGGGCCGGGTGGTGATCTTCGCCGCCGGTACCGGCAATCCGTTCTTCACCACCGACACCGCGGCCGCGCTACGCGCCGCCGAGATGCGCTGCGACGCGCTCTTGAAGGGTACCCAGGTGGACGGCGTCTATTCCGCCGACCCGAAGAAGGATCCGAACGCGATCTATCACACGCACCTCAATTATCTCGAGGTGTTATCGAACGATCTTAAAGTGATGGATGCGTCGGCCGTGTCGCTGGCGCGCGAGAACGACATCCCCATCCTGGTGTTCTCGATCCAGGATCCGGGCGGTCTCGCCCGGGTGCTGTCGGGCCAGGGCACGTTCACGACCATTGGCAAATAGTCACCACGATCGGCAAACAGAGGTCGCCATGGCTGAGGAAGATATCGATCTGGACAGCATCGAACGCCGCATGAAGGGCGCGGTCGATGTGCTGTCGAGCGAATTCGGCGGGTTGCGCACCGGACGCGCCTCCGCGGCGCTGCTCGACCCGATCACCGTGGAGGTCTATGGCTCGGCCATGCCGATCAACCAGGTCGGCACCGTCAGCGTGCCGGAGTCGCGGATGATCACGGTCCAGGTCTGGGACCGTTCCAACGTCTCGGCGGTCGACAAGGCGATCCGCAATTCGGGGCTGGGCCTCAATCCGTCGCCGGACGGCACCCTGATCCGCATTCCGATCCCCGAATTGAACCAGGAACGTCGTACAGAGCTGACCAAGATCGCCGGGCGCTATGCCGAGCAGGCCAAGGTGGCGGTGCGCAATGTGCGGCGCGACGGCATGGACCTGCTGAAGCGGCTCGAAAAGGCCAGCAACATCAGTCAGGATGATCACAAGCTCTACGCCGACGAGATCCAGGAGATGACCGACAGGATGGTCGGCCGCATCGACGAGATGCTCGCGACCAAGGAAAAGGAGATCATGCAGGTATAGCGCATGCTGGACGTTTCGCCCCAACAGCTCGACGCGGTCATCCCGACGCACATCGCCATCATCATGGACGGCAATGGCCGCTGGGCGCAGTCGCGCGGGCTGCCGCGCATCGCCGGGCACCGGCAAGGCGCGGAGGCGGTGCGGCGCTCGGTGGAAGCCTGCCGCGAACTGGGCGTGTCCTACCTGACCCTGTTCGCGTTCTCGTCGGAGAACTGGAAGCGGCCGGCGTCGGAGGTCGACGACCTGATGGGGCTGCTGCGGCTCTACCTGCGCCGCGAGATCGCCGAGCTGGTGAAGAACGACGTCAGGCTGAAGATCATCGGCGACCGGACCAAGCTGTCCGACGACATCTGTGCCCTGATCCAGGAGGGCGAGACCCGAACCCGGCAGAACAACGGGCTGACGCTGACCATCGCCATCAGCTACGGCGCCCAGGCCGAGATCGTCAACGCCGCCCGGCGGATCGCCGCCGCCCATCAGCGTGGCGAACTCGACCTGGACGAGATCGACGAGGCGCTGTTCTCGCGCTTCCTCTATACCGAGAGCATGCCCGACCCCGACCTGGTGATCCGCACCAGTGGCGAACAGCGCCTCAGCAATTTCATGCTGTGGCAATCGGCCTATGCGGAACTGCTGTTCATGGACGTCTACTGGCCCGATTTCGACAAGCAGTCGCTGACCAAGGCGATCGACTCGTTCAATGCGCGGGAACGGCGCTACGGCGCGACGTCGGGCTCCTGAGCGTTCACGGCGAGGATAGACCTGATTGGCCAGCCGCTTACTCGTTCGCACCGCTTCGGCGCTGGTCATGGCCCCGGTGGTGCTGGGTGCGGCCTGGGCCGGCGGCTGGTGGTTCGCCGCGCTGCTTTTCGTCATCGCGCTCTACGCCTCGGTGGAATGGAACCGCATGACAGGTTCGGCGCGGGCGGCGTTCGCCATCATCAACGGGATCAGCCTGGCGCTCGCGTGCCTGGCGCTGCAGGATGTCGGCGGCCGGCTGGCCCTGGCGTTCGTGCTGGCGGGCGGGCTGCTGGTGGCCGCTGTCGCCCTGGTGCGCCGCTGGCCGGTCCCGTGGCCGGTCGCCGGGCTGCTCTATCTGGGCACTGCCGTCGTGGCGCTGCTGTGGCTGCGGCAATGGGGCGGCTTCGAGCTGGTGCTGTGGCTGCTGCTGGTGATCTGGGCGTCGGACACCGGCGCCTATCTGGTCGGCTCGCGGGTGGGCGGCCCCAAGCTGGCGCCGCGGCTCAGCCCGAACAAGACCTGGTCGGGTCTGGTCGGCGGCTGCGTCACCGCCGGCCTGCTTTCGGCGGTGTTCGCCAGACTCGTGGGCGGCGAGGCGGCCGCTTTCGGCTATCCTTTCGTGCAGTTCTTGGTAGGCTTTGTGCTGGCGGGCCTCTCTCAGGTCGGCGATATCGGGGAGTCGACCATCAAGCGCCGTTTCAACGTCAAGGACAGCGGAACCGTCATTCCCGGCCATGGTGGCGTCCTCGACCGCATCGACAGCCTGATCTTCACCGCGCCCATCGTGGCGCTCGCCATCGTCCTCTTGCGTGAATCGGGTGTCCTGCCGCATGGCTGAACCGCTCAACAAGCCCGCCGTCCTTCCCCGCACGCTGACGCTGCTGGGGTCCACGGGCTCCATCGGCCTCAGCACCCTCGACCTGGTCGCGCGCAATCCGGACGCCTATGACGTGGTCGCGCTGACCGCGCACTCGAATGTGGCGCTGCTGGCCGAGCAGGCGCGCCGGTTCCGCCCGCGGGTCGTCGCCATCGCCGATGCCGCGAAATACCAGGAACTGAAGGCGGCGCTGTCGGGCACCAACGTCGCCGTGCTGGCCGGGCCGCAGGGCCTGATCGAGGCGGCCAGCGTGGCGTCGGACTGGGTGATGGCGGGCATCGTCGGTTCGGCGGGGCTTTGGCCGACGCTTGCCGCCGTGCGGCGCGGCGCCACGGTGGCGCTCGCCAACAAGGAATGCCTGGTCTGCGCCGGCGAGCTGTTCACCAGGGATGTGGCCAAGTCGGGCGCCACGCTGCTGCCGGTCGATTCCGAGCACAACGCCATATTCCAGGTGTTCGATTTCGAGCACGCCGAGCGGGTCGAGAAGATCATCCTCACCGCGTCGGGCGGTCCGTTCCGCACCTTCACCCGCGAGCAGATGGCGCGGGTCACGCCGGCCCAGGCGGTCAAGCACCCCAACTGGTCCATGGGCGCCAAGATCTCGGTCGATTCGGCCACGCTGATGAACAAGGGGCTCGAGGCCATCGAGGCCTATCACCTGTTCCCGGTCGGCGTCGAGCAGATCGAGGTGCTGGTGCATCCGCAGTCGGTGATCCATAGCATGGTGCAGTATGTCGACGGCTCGGTGCTGGCCCAGCTTGGCTCGCCCGACATGCGCACGCCCATCGCCCACGCGCTGGCCTGGCCCGACCGGATGAGCACGCCGGTCAACCGGCTGGACCTGGGGCAGGTGGGGCGGCTCGACTTCGAGGCGCCCGACTATGGCCGGTTCCCGGCGCTGCGGCTGGCGCGCGAAGCCTTGCAATGCGGGGGGGCGGCACCTACTATCCTCAACGCAGCCAACGAAGTCGCCGTGGAGGGGTTCTTGCAGGAGCGTGCTGCTTTCCTGGAAATCCCGAAAATCGTCGAGAAGGTGCTGGACCGGATGGGCTCGATGCCGCTCCGGGGCTGGGACGATCTGGAACAGATCGACAGCCAGGCCAGGTCGCTCGCCACCGCCATGCTGGCCTGAAACGCGTCGCAGCAGCAAAGAGTTCGATGGATATTCCGTTCGTAGGCACTTCGGTCGTTGCATTCCTCGCGGTCTTTTCCGCGCTGGTGTTCTTCCATGAGCTTGGCCACTTCTGGGTCGCCCGCCGCTTCGGCATCCGCGTCGACGTGTTCTCGATCGGCTTCGGCCCGTCGCTGTGGAGCCGCAAGGACCGGCACGGCATCGAATGGCGGCTGGCGGCCATTCCGCTGGGCGGCTATGTGAAGTTCTTCGGCGACGCCTCGGGCGCCAGCAACCAGTCGCCCGAGCTGGAGCAGATGAGCGAGGCGGACCGCCGCGATTGCTTCCACTTCCGGCCTCTGCACCAGCGCGCGGCGGTGGTCGCCGCCGGACCCATCGCCAATTTCCTGCTCGCCTTCGTGATCTTCGCCGGCATGTTCATGACCGTCGGGCAGTCCTATTCGGACCCGGTCGTGGATGCCGTGCTGCCCGGCAAGCCCGCGGCCGCGGCCGGCTTCCAGCCCGACGACCGTATCCTGAAGGTGAACGGCGACGACATCGCCACCTTCGAGGAGTTCCGCAGCCGCGTCGCCATGAACGCGGGCAGGGAGATGTCGTTCACGGTCAAGCGCGGCGAGTCCATCCTGGTGCTGACGGCGACTCCGGCGGTCGAAACCGACGGGTCCATGAAAGTCGGCCGCCTCGGCCTCGCGAGCGAGCGCAAGGCGCTGGTCAAGCGCGGCCCGCTCGACGCCATGTGGCACGCTGTGCTGGAGATTCGCGATACGTCGGTGATGATTTTTCGTGTCGCCGGCGAGATGATCGTTGGCGAGCGCTCGGTGAAGGACCTGGGCGGCCCGCTGAAGATCGCCGAGATTTCGGGCGAGGTGGCCCAAGTCAGCCTGCTGGGGCTGTTGATGATGACGGCGGCGCTGTCGGTCAATCTGGGCCTGGTCAACCTGTTGCCGATTCCCGTGCTGGACGGCGGGCATCTTCTCTATTATGCCTTTGAAGCCGTTCGCGGACGTCCCCTGGCCGAGAAAATCCAGGAGTATGGCTTCCGTATGGGAATGGCACTTGTGCTGCTGTTGATGGTCGTTGTCACGTGGAATGACCTCATCGGTATCGTATCCAGAATTCAATCATAAGAGCCTAACAGGATGGTCGAGTAACGAGATGCGGCAGGTCTCCTGGAAGTCGTGGCTGCTCGCCGCAGCTCTGATGCTGATCCCGATCCTGGCGCAGCCGGCGCTCGCGCAGTCGGGCGGCATCGTTTCAGCCATCCGCGTCGAGGGCAACCAGCGCATCGAGCCGGACACGGTGCGGTCCTACCTGCTGGTCGCGCCCGGCGACCGCTACCAGCCCGAGGTGGTCGACCAGTCGCTGAAGCGGCTGTTCGGCACCGGCCTGTTCGCCGACGTGAGGATCACCCTGCAGGGCAGCACGCTGCTGGTGTCGGTGGTGGAGAACCCCATCGTCAACCGCATCGCCTTCGAGGGAAACAAGAAGCTCGAGGACGACAAGCTGCGCCAGGAGCTGCAGATCAAGCCGCGCACGGTGTTCACCCGCGCCAAGGTGCAGGCGGACCTGCAGCGTCTGATCGAACTGTATCGCCGGTCCGGCCGCTTCGCCGCCACCGTCGAGCCCAAGATCATCGAGTTGCCGCAGAACCGCGTGAACCTGGTCTACGAGATCAGCGAGGGCGAAAAGACCACCGTCCGCCGCATCAACGTCATCGGCAACGAGAAGTTCTCGGACGGCGACCTGCGCGGCGAGGTGGCGACCAAGGAAGCCCGCTGGTGGCGCTTCCTGACGTCGAACGACACCTACGATCCCGACCGGCTGCTGTATGACCGCGAATTGCTGCGCCAGTACTACCTGCAGCGCGGCTTCGCCGACTTCCGCACCATCTCGGCCGTGGCCGAGCTGGGCCGCGACCGCGAGGATTTCTACATCACGATCACCCTGGAAGAGGGGCCGATCTACACGGTGGGCAAGGTCGCCGTCGAGTCCGAGATCGAGGACCTGGACCCCGCGCAGCTGACGCGGCTGGTGCTGACCGAGGAGGGCGAGACCTACAACGCCCAGGAGATCGAGAAGACCGTCGAGGCGATCACCGAGGCCGCCGGCAAGATCGGCTACGCCTTCGTCAACGTCCGGCCCAAGATCACCCGCGACAAGGAAACCAAGATCATCTCCATCACCTATCGGCTGCTCGACGCGCCGCGGGTGTATGTGGAACGCGTCGACATCGTCGGCAACACGCGCACCCTGGACAAGGTGATTCGCCGCGAGTTCCGGCTGGTCGAGGGCGACGCCTTCAATACCGCCAAGCTGCGCCGCACCAAGACCCGCGTGAAGGGCCTCGGATACTTCGAGGAAAAGGGCGTGGAAATCGACCAGGCGCAGGGCTCCTCGCCCGACCGCGTGGTGCTGACCGCGACCGTGCAGGAGCAGTCGACCGGCGAGCTGTCGATCGGCGCGGGCGTATCGTCGTCGGAAAGCCTGATCGGCGAAATCTCGATCCGCGAGCGCAACCTGCTCGGCAAGGGCCAGGACCTGCGCCTGTCGCTGGCTGCGTCCAGCCGGCGGCAGCAGGTCGACCTGGGCTTCACCGAGCCCTACTTCCTCGACCGGCCGCTGGCGGCGGGCTTCGACCTGTTCCACCGCAAGGTCGACTACAAGGAGAGCTCGTTCTCGCAGGGATCGAGCGGCGTCAACCTGCGCGCGGTGTTCCCGATCACCGAATACCTGTCCATGGGTATCCGCTACCAGTTCCGCTACGACACGGTCACCGACCGCAACAACCTGGTGGAGTCGGTTTACATCGACGAAGGCAACTTCACGACGTCCTCGGTCGGCATGACGCTGGCCTACGACGTGCGCGACGACCGCATCAAGCCGACGCGCGGCTTCAACATCGTGTTCTCGCAGGATGTCGCCGGCCTCGGCGGCAACACGCGCTACATGCGCAGCCGCCTGAACTACGACTGGTACTACCCGCTGCTGTTCATCGGCGAAGACTGGGTGGTCAACCTGTCGCTGGAGGCCGGCCACATCTTCGGCCTCGGCCAGGATATCCGCATCAACGAGCGCTACTTCCTCGGCGGCACCCGCCTGCGCGGCTTCGAGCAGGCCGGCGTCGGCGCCCGTTTGAGGGACAGCGAGGACGCGCTGGGCGGCAACACTTACTTCGCCGGCTCGGTGGAAGTGTTTATTCCCTTGGGTGCTGTCGAAGAGTTTGGTATTACAGCCTCCGCTTTCGTCGACTTCGGCACGCTCTACGGTGTCAACGGCGTGGTGAACGGCCAGCTCTGCAACGATCAGGGCGATTGCGAGGTCGTGTTGGGCTCCGACAGCATCCGGATGTCGGCCGGTATCGGCTTCTCCTGGAAATCGCCTTTCGGACCCATTCGTTTCGACTTCGCCAAAGCCATCCGCAAAGAAAGCTTCGACCAAACCCAGTTCTTCCAATTCAACGTCGGGACAAGATTCTAATGAAAAACGGGAATATCGCACGCACCTGGCTGGCGGCCGCCGCTGCCCTGTTCGTGGTTGGTGCAGCCTCCTATGCCTCCGCCCAGGAAGCCCCTGGCGCGAAGATCATCATCGTCGACCTGCGCGAGGTCCAGAAGTCCTCGCTGGCCGGCAAGGATTTCGCGCGGCAGGTCGAAACCCTGCGCGCCGACCTCGAGTCTGACAAGCAGAAGCTGGAGAAGCAGGCCGCCGACGCCGAGCAGGAGCTGAGCCGCCAGAAGGCCATCCTGAGCGACGCGGCGTTCGAGGAAAAGCGCAAGGCCGCTGCCCAGCAGTTCGCCGACAGCCGCAACAACCTGCAGGACAAGGCCAACCGCGTCCAGGTTGCCCTCGGCAACGCCGACCGTGACCTGCAGTCGGCGCTCAACCCGGTGTACCAGGCGCTGCTGAGCAAGTACGGCGCGAATATGATCCTGGACCGGAGCGTCATCGTGATGACCGGCCAGGTGACCGACGTGACCCGCGAGGTCATCTCGCAGCTCGACCAGAAGATGCCGAGCATCAAGCTCAACATGCCGGCCGCCGGTTCGACGCCCAGGCAGTAAGCCTTTCCGGACGTCGAAGGTTTTCAGGTCCCCCGCGAGAGCGATCTCGCGGGGGACTTTCTCTTTGGCGAACTTCTGGTATTAAAGGCCGCTGACGACGGAAGCTGGAGAGGACCCGCCGGATGAACGCGATGATCGGGGAAAACATCGTCGAGACGTTCGATCTCGACCGCATCAAGCGCCTGATTCCCCACCGCTATCCCATGCTGCTGGTCGACCGCCTCCATATCGTCGAACGCGGCGAGAAGGCCGTCGGCATCAAGAACGTGACCGCCAACGAACCCTTCTTCCAGGGTCACTTCCCCGAAAAGGCGGTGATGCCGGGCGTGCTGATCATCGAGGCGCTGGCCCAGACCGCCGCGGTCCTTGCCCTCGACGTGCTGCTGACTGACGAGGAGGAGGCGCTCGTCTATCTGACCTCCGTCGAGAGCGCCAAGTTCCGCCAGCAGGTGGTTCCCGGCGATACGCTCTACCTCCACGTCCGCAAGGAAAAGGCCCGTTCCTATCTGTGGCGCCTCGCCGTGCAGGCAAAGGTCGACGGCAAGGTGGTGACCGAGGCGGTGCTGTCGGCGGTCATCGAGAAACGCCCGCGGTAGAGCGAACACCGGAGGCGATAATGCCGCCTGCCAGTCTTACCGATTCGATAATGGACACAGAAAAACTGTTGCTTCGATCACCGGAGCCGGGCGATGCACCGCTGCTTTTTGCCTTCCTTGGTGACCGCTCCGCGATGCGCTTCACCCAGGCGCGTTCGTCCCTTGAGGACTGCGTACACTATCTGGAGGTCCATGAATCCCAACGCGAGACAGTCGGTTGTGCACCATGGACCATTATTGGCAAGGCGGAAGGTGAAATTGTCGGCTTCGGTGGGTTGTACGAAGATCCGTTCGATCCTGGCTGGGGCGTCGAACTCGCGTACTTTTTTAGGCCCGAAAGTTGGGGGAAGGGTTATGCGACTGAGCTAGCGGGCGCTTGCCTTGCCCACGCGAGACGCGAGCGGCGCTGGCCTACGATTTGTGCGTTCACGCACGCTGATAATAAAGCATCGTCAAGAGTCCTCGAGAAGGTTGGTTTTGCCCGTAGGCGCTATGTGTCGGAAATGGATCGCTGGCTTTACGGCTACGATATCTCGTGAGGCATGAAAAATGGTTCCTCACGGATTATCAGATTGATCAGGTGATCGGTCAGCTCACTCTCTAAAGTTCCTGGGGCAAAACATAAACTCCACCGTGTCCCTGAGCCT
The DNA here is from genome assembly GCA_022844405.1 of Sphingomonadales bacterium. Classification (GTDB taxonomy): domain Bacteria; phylum Pseudomonadota; class Alphaproteobacteria; order SMXS01; family SMXS01; genus RI-34. The sequence continues at coordinate 52,722 of JALHLV010000013.1, forward strand.
GTCGAAGGGCCTTGCCTAAGCGTTTGTGCAGCGCCCTTCGACAGGCTCAGGGACACGGATATGGAGTGATCTGCATCGAACTCGGTTCGCGCCCATCCCCGACCCCACGAAAAAGGCGGCGCCCGAAGACGCCGCCTTTTCCTTAAACAGACTGACAGCCTATTTGCGCTTGACCATCGGCACGTAGGACCGCTGCACCGCGCCGGTGTAGAGCTGGCGCGGACGGCCGATCTTCTGCATCGGATCTTCGATCATCTCGTTCCACTGGGCGACCCAGCCGACGGTACGGGCGACGGCAAACAGCACGGTGAACATGCTGGTCGGAAAGCCCATGGCCCGCAGGATGATGCCCGAATAGAAGTCGACGTTGGGATACAGCTTCTTCTCGACGAAGTAGTCGTCCTCGAGCGCGATGCGCTCAAGCTCGATGGCCAGCTCCAGCAGGGGGTCGTCCTGCTTGCCCAGCGCGCCCAGCACCTCGTGGCAGGTCTCCTGCATCACCTTGGCGCGCGGGTCGTAGTTCTTGTAGACCCGGTGGCCGAAGCCCATCAGGCGGAAGTTGTCGTCCTTGTTCTTGGCCTTCTTGACGTACTCGGCGACGCGGTCCTTGGTGCCGATCTCCTGCAGCATCAGCAGCACGGCCTCGTTGGCGCCGCCATGGGCCGGACCCCACAGACAGGCGATGCCGGCGGCGATGCAGGCGAACGGGTTGGCGCCCGACGAGCCGGCGAGGCGTACGGTCGAGGTCGAGGCGTTCTGTTCGTGGTCGGCGTGCAGGGTGAAGATGCGGTCCATGGCGCGCGACATGATCGGGTCGATCGCATAGGGCTCGGCCGGCACCGCGAACATCATGTGCAGGAAATTCTCGGCATAGCCGAGGTCGTTGCGCGGGTAGACGAAGGGCTGGCCGGTCGAATATTTGTACGCCATCGCCGCGATGGTCGGCATCTTGGCGACCAGCCGGTGGGTCGCCACCATGCGCTGGTGCGGGTCGTTGATGTCGGTGCTGTCATGGTAGAACGCCGACAGGGCGCCGACGACGCCGCACATTACCGCCATCGGATGCGCGTCCCGGCGGAAGCCGCGGAAGAATTCGCGCAGCTGCTCGTGCACCATGGTGTGATAGGTGATGCCGCGCACGAACTTCTCGCGCTCGGCCTTGTTCGGCAGTTCGCCGTGCAACAGCAGGTAGCAGACTTCCTCGAAATCCGAGTAGCGCGCCAGTTCCTCGATCGGATAGCCGCGATAGAGCAGCACGCCCGCATCGCCGTCGATATAGGTGATCTTGGATTCGCAGCTCGCGGTCGAGGTGAAACCAGGGTCGTAGGTGAACATGTCCGTCGCCCCGTAGAGCTTGCGGATGTCGATCACCTTGGGACCGACCGAACCCTCGATCACCGGCAAATCGATCGACTTCCCGCCGGCGCCGAGTTTCGCAATCTTCTCGCTTTCACCCATCTACTGTCCCCTGTCTTTCTCGCGCCGCCATATGCGGCGCGTCATGTGTTTATCTGGTCGGCGATCCGCGCCAGGCTTTCGTCCCGGCCCAGCACGGCAAGAACGTCGAATATCCCGGGCGACGTGGTTCGCCCGACGAGCGCCGCGCGTAGCGGCTGGGCAATCCTGCCGAACTTTATCCCTTCGGCCTCGCTCATGTTCCGCAGGGTGAGATCGAGGCATTCGGCTGTCCAGTCCGAGACGGATCGCAGCCCGTTGTAGGCGTGTCCCAGGATCTTCCTGGCTTCCGGATCATCTAATAGGACTTTGGCTTTGTCGTCCACCGCGAGCGGCCGCTCCTCGACCAGGAAAAGCGCGCCGTCCGCCAGCTCCAGCAGGGTCTTGGCGCGCTCCTTCAGGCCGGGCATGGCCTGCAGGATGCGGCGTGCGGCGGCGGCGTCCGGCGTCCGCCCCAGCTTCCCGGCGACGATGGGCAGCACGAGGTCGGTCAGGCGCCGGTCGTCGGCCTGGCGCAGATAATGACCGTTGAGGTTCTCCAGCTTGGCGAAGTCGAAGCGCGACGCCGCGCGGCCGACGGCATCCAGGTCGAACCATTGGATGGCCTGGTCGGTCGAGATGATCTCGTCGTCGCCGTGGCCCCAACCCAGCCGCAGTAGGTAGTTGCGCAGCGCTTCGGGCAGGTAGCCCATGTCGCGGTAGGCCTCGACGCCCAGCGCGCCGTGGCGCTTGGACAGCTTGGCGCCGTCGGGACCGTGGATCAGCGGGATGTGCGCGAAGCGCGGCACGTCCCAGCCCATCAGGTCGTAGATATGGAACTGGCGGAACGCATTGGTCAGGTGGTCGTCGCCGCGGATCACATGGGTGATGCCCATGTCGCGGTCGTCGACCACCACCGACAGCATGTAGGTGGGCGAGCCGTCGGCGCGCAGCAACACCATGTCGTCGAGCTGGCCGTTGGCGATGGTCACGGAGCCCTGGACCAGGTCGTCGATCACCGTTTCGCCGTCCTGCGGCGCGCGCAGGCGGATCACCGGCGCCACGCCGGGCGGCGCGTCGGCCGCATCCCGGTCGCGCCAGCGGCCGTCATAGCGGACCGGCCGGCCTTCGGCCCTGGCGTGCTCGCGCATCTCGGCCAGTTCCTCGACCGAGGCATAGCATTTGTAGGCGTTGCCGGCGGCGAGCAGGGCGTGCGCCACCTCGGCGTGCCGCGCGGCGCGGCGTGACTGGAAAACGATGTCGCCGTCATGGTCGAGGCCGAGCCAGTCCAGGCCGGCGATGATGGCGTCGATGGCGGCCTGCGTCGAACGCTCCTTGTCCGTATCCTCGATCCGCAGCAGGAACGTCCCGCCATGGTGATGCGAAAACAACCAGTTGAACAACGCGGTGCGCGCGCCGCCGATATGCAAAAAACCCGTCGGAGACGGCGCGAAGCGGGTTACAACTGAGGCGGGAGAGTGGGACACGGGAGGCCGGAACTCCGGTTCGGCGAGGTGGTGGGGCAGGGCGCTTCCGCAGCGCAACATGCTTCTAGCATACATCGTCCGAAAGGAAAAACTATCACGCGTGACTTTCTTTTCTGCCCCACGGACCGGAAAATTTCCGGGATTTTCCGGAGATATGGATAGCACAATAAAATCAGCATTATGGGGTTGATTGTTGAACTGGGGGCTTAGCGCGATAAGGGGGGTGCTCGCGGCGGAACGCGACCGCTGGGCGCTGTGGATTCCGGTACTGATCGGCGGCGGCATCGCCGGCTACTTCGCCGTTGCGGCCGAGCCTTCGGCATGGCCCGCCGCGGCCTGCGCCGCCGTGGCCGGCGCCGGCGTCGTGGTCCTGCGCGGCGGGGCGCGGTGGCTGGCCATAGCCGTGCTCTGCGTGACGCTCGGCTTCGCCGCCGCGGCGCAGCGGACACAGGCCGTGGCCGCGCCGGCGATCACGGCCGAAACAAGAGGGCTGGCGCTGTCCGGGCGGGTCGAAAAGGTGGAACGCTTCGCCCCGAAGGAGATGCGGCTCACCCTGTCCCATCTCACCGTCGGGGGCTGGATGGCCGCGGCGACGCCCGAACGGGTGCGGATCGGCGTGCGGACGAAAGGGGATGACGTCCGGCCCGGCCATCTGGTGGAGTTCCGCGCCGTGCTGATGCCGCCGCCCGGTCCCAGCGTGCCCGGCGGCTACGATTTCTCGCGGCAGGCCTGGTTCGACCGGCTGGGCGCGGTCGGCTTCGCCATTTCGCCGGTCAAGGTCACCGGTCAGGCGCAGGGCTGGGGCGGCTGGCGGGTGGCGCGTTGGCGCGACGACATCGGCCGCCGCCTGCTGGCGCGGACCGGCGGCGATACGGGCGCCATGGCCGTGGCGCTGGTGACCGGCGAGCGGGCCGGGATCAGCGAGGCGACGCTGGAGACGCTGCGCGTCGCCGGCATCGCCCATCTGCTGGCGATTTCCGGCATGAACATCGCCATGATGACCGGCTTCGTGTTCGTCGTGGTGCGGTTCCTGCTGGCCTGCGTGCCCGGCCTGGCGCTGCGCCATCCGATCAAGCAGTGGGCCGCCGTCGCGGCGCTGGCCGCCGGCCTGTTCTACCTGCTGATGAGCGGCGCGACGATCCCGACGCAGCGCGCGTTCATCGCCTCGACGGTGGTTTTCGTCGGCATCCTGCTCGACCGGGTGGCGATCACCATGCGGCTCGTCGCCGTCACCGCCATCGCGCTGTTGCTGCTGGCGCCGGAAAGCCTGCTCAGCGTCAGCTTCCAGATGTCGTTCGCGGCGGTGGTCGCGCTCGTCGCCGTCTACGAGCGGGCGAGGGGCTGGCTTTCATCCGGTCACGGCGGCCTGCTGCGCCGAGTGTGGGTCTACGTGGTCGCGGTCGCCGTCACCAGCCTGGTCGCGGGCGCGGCGACCGGGTTCTTCGCCGCCTTCCACTTCAACAACTTCGCCACCTGGGGATTGCTCACCAACATGGCGGCGGTGCCGATCATGGGCCTGTGGATCATGCCCTGGGTGCTGGCGATCTTCGTCGCGCTGCCGTTCGGGCTGGAGGCGTTGCCGCTGAAGATGGTGGTGTGGGGCAACGAGCTGACGCTGGCCATCGCCGGCCGGGTCGCCGCGCTGCCGGCCGCCGATTTGCGCATTCCGGCGCTGCCGGACCTGACCATGGCGCTGGTGGTGGGCGGCGGGCTCTGGCTGCTGCTGTGGACGCGCGGGTGGCGATGGCTGGGCATCCTGCCCATGCTGGCGGGCGTCGCGGTCGCGTTGGCCGCCCGGCCGCCGGACATCCTTGTCGACGAGAAGGGCAAGGTGGCCGCCGTGCGCGGCGCCACCGGCGACCTTGTCGTCCTCGGCGGGCGGAAATCCTTCGCCCGCGAAACCTGGTTGCGCCGCGATGCTCAGACCGAAACGGAACAGGGCGTGGCCGAAAAACCCGCCTGCGACAGCATCGGCTGCGTCTACCGGCCGTCGCGCCGGCCCGACCTGCGCATCGCCCTGGTCCGGGTGGCGGATGCGCTGCCCGAGGACTGCGCGCGGGCCGACATCGTCATCAGCGCGGTGCCGACATTCCGCCGCTGCCGCGGGCCGCTGCTGGTCATCGACCGCTTCGACCTGTGGCGCGGCGGCGCCCATGCGGTCTGGCTGGGCGACGACAGCGTGACGGTGCGGTCGGTGGCGCAGGACCAGGGACGGCGTCCCTGGTCGCTCTATGCGCGGCGGACCGGAGAAAAAGCGGGTAAACCTCAGTAACGGCGGAGCAATCCGACCATGCGGCCCTGGATCTTGACCCGGTCGGGGCCGAAGATGCGGGTTTCATAGGCCGGGTTCGCGGCCTCGAGCGCGATCGAGGCGCCCTTGCGGCGCAGCTTCTTGAGCGTCGCCTCCATGTCGTCGATCAGCGCGACGACGATGGCGCCGTTCTCGGCCGTGTCGGCGCGCTCGATGATCACAGTGTCGCCGTCGAGAATGCCGGCCTCGATCATGGAATCGCCGGCGACCTCGAGGGCATAGTGTTCCTTGCTGCTGAGCATGCTGGCGGGGAAGCCGACCGTGGTGTCGTTGTTCTGCAGTGCCTCGATGGGCGTGCCGGCGGCGATCTTGCCCCACAGCGGCATCTCGACCACGCCGTCGCCGCCGCTCACCGCGCCGACGAGGGCTTCCGGGCGGCGCTTGAAGTTGGGTTCGATGACATTGCTGCGCGGCTTCTTCGCCGCGGCCCTGGCCTCGGGCAGCTTGATCACCTCCAGCGCGCGGGCGCGGTGGGCGAGGCGGCGGATGAAGCCGCGTTCCTCCAACGCCGTGATCAGCCGGTGGATGCCGGACTTGGACCGCAGATCGAGCGCCTCCTTCATCTCCTCGAACGAGGGCGAGATGCCGGTGGCGTCCAGCTTCTCGTGGATGAAGGTAAGAAGTTCGTGCTGCTTGCGCGTGAGCATGGGGCCTCCCGACAGGAACAAATACTGCTCAAACGTTCTAGTTTAGTTCTTAATTCGGGTCAATATGAAAAGCAGCTAAATCCCGTCGAGGGGCAGGATTTCCACCATCTCGCCCTCCCTGGCGGCGGGCGCGTGGGGCGGCCGGATGACCAGCGCGCCGGCATTGGCGAACAGCGACAGCATGGAGCTGTCCTGCACCCGGAACGGCGTGGCGACGGGCATGGCGCGCCGGTCGCCACGGAACAGCGTGGCCCGCATATAGTCCTGGCGGTCGCGGTTGGCCGGCAGCGCACAGCCCAGCAGCGCCTGCTCGGTCGGCAGTTCCACCGGCCGGACGCCGAGCATGGCGCGGATCATCGGCACGAGGAACAGCAGGCCGCAAACCATTGCCGACACGGGGTTTCCCGGCAGTCCCAGCATCATCGCATCGTCCATGCGGCCGAAGATCAGCGGCTTGCCGGGGCGCAGGGCGATCTTCCAGAAGTCGATTTCCAGTCCGATGTCGCCCAGCACCTGCTTGACCAGGTCGTGATCGCCGACCGACGCGCCGCCGATGGTGACGAGGACGTCGGCGCCGCGGGCGCTTGCGACCAGCCCGCGCAGCGCCCGCGGCTCGTCGCGGGCGATCCCCAGGTCCAGGGCGACGCCGCCATGGCGCTCGATCAGCGCGGCGAGGGCGACGGAATTGGAGCTGACGATCTGGTTCGGGCCGACCGGCTCGCCCGGCCTGACCAGCTCGTCGCCGGTCGCGATCAGCGCCACGCGGGGCCTGCGCCGCACGTCGAGCCAGGTCACGCCCATGGCGGCCAGCAGGCCGATGGCGGGCGGCGTCAGCACGCGGCCCGCCTGCAGCAGCACGTCGCCCTCGCGGAAGTCGATGCCGGCGCGGCGGATATGCTGGCCCAGGCCGCCGGCCTCGGTCACCGTCACGGTGCCGTCGCCGGCCTCGGCATCTTCCTGCGGCACCACGGCGTTGGCGCCTTCAGGCACCGGGCCGCCGGTGAAGATGCGGACCGCCTCGCCTGGACCGAGAAATCCGTCGAAGGCGTTGCCGGCCGGGGCATGGCCCACGACCCGTAGCGTGACCGGCGCGCCGGCGATATCCTCGGCCCGCACGGCATAGCCATCCATGGCCGAGGCATCGAACGGCGGCTGGGTGCGCCGGGCGGCGATATCGGCGGCGAGCACGCGGCCCGGCGCATCGGCCAGGGCGACGTTCTCCGGTGGCAGCAGCGGGGAATGGCCCACGATGCGGTCGAGCGCTTCGTCCACTGAGATCACGTTATTCCCCCTCGAACGTACCCGACTTGCCGCCGGACTTGTGCACCAGCCTGACGTCGCCGATCCGCATCCCGCGGTCGACGGCCTTGCACATGTCGTAGATGGTAAGCGCGGCGACGGAAACGGCTGTCAGCGCTTCCATTTCGACGCCGGTCCTGCCGGTCACCTTCACCGTCGCCTCGATCTCGACGGCGTTCTCGGCGTCGAGGCAGGCCAGCGCCACGGTGACCTTGTCGAGGGGCAGGGGATGACACAGCGGAATGAGCTCGGACGTGCGCTTGGCGGCCATGATGCCGGCGAGCCGGGCGACGGCCAGCACGTCGCCTTTCTTGTGGCCGCCGTCGCGGATCATCGCCAGCGTCCCGGGCAGCATGACGATGCGCCCCCTGGCGACGGCGACCCGTTCGGTGACCGATTTGCCGGACACATCGACCATGACGGCGTTGCCGTCGCCGTCGAAATGCGTCAGGTCCGCCATCACGCGGCTCCCAGCAAGGCGGCTGTGGCACGGGTCACGTCGGGCTGCTTCATCAGCGACTCGCCGACCAGGAAGCACTTCATGTTGTAATGGGCCAGGTCGATGAGCTCGGCATGGGTGTGGATGCCGCTTTCGCCGACGCACAGCCGGTCGATCGGCACGCGCGGGCCCAGGTCGCGGGCGGTCTGCAGGTCGACGGTCAGGGTCTTCAGGTTGCGGTTGTTGATGCCGATCAGCGTCACGTCGAGGTCGAGCGCGCGGTCCAGTTCCCCGGCGTCATGCACCTCGACCAGCACGTCCATGCCCCAGTTGGCGGCGCAGGCGGCCAGCTCCATGGCCTGGCTGTCCTCGAGCGCGGCCATGATCAGCAGGATGCAGTCGGCGCCCAGGGCGCGGGCCTCGGCCACCTGGTAGGGATCGAGCATGAAGTCCTTGCGCAGCACGGGCAGCGATACCGCCTCGCGCGCGGCCACCAGATAGGCGTCGTCGCCCTGGAAATAGGGCACGTCGGTCAGCACCGACAGGCAGGTGGCGCCGCCCGCCTCGTAGGCGCGGGCCAGCGCCGGCGGATCGAAATCGGCGCGGATCAGGCCTTTCGACGGGCTGGCCTTCTTGATCTCGGCGATCAGGCCGAAGCCGCCGCCGTCGACGGCGGCGCGCAGGCTCGCCGTGAAGCCGCGCGGCGGCGAGGCGGCGCGGGCGGCGTCCTCGACCGCGGAGAGCGGCCGCGCGGCCTTGCAGGCGGCAACGTGCCGGCGCTTGTCGGCGCAGATGCTGGCGAGAACGTCTGTCATTGGCCGTTGGACAGGGTCACGAGTTTGTTCAGGGTAGCCTTCGCCGCGCCGGAGTCCAGCGCTTCGGCGGCCATGGCGACGCCCGCGCGCAGATCCGGCGCCTTGCCGGCCACTATCAGGGCGGCGGCGGCGTTGAGCAGCACGATGTCCCGGTAGGCGCCCGGCGCGCCGTCGAGCAGGGCGCGCAGGGCGGCGGCGTTGTGCGCCGGATCGCCGCCCTTCAGCGCCTCGGGGCGCGCATAGGGCAGCCCCGCGTCCTCGGGCGTGATCGAGAATTCGCGGATCCGGCCGTCGCGCAGCTCGGCGACGCGGGTCGCGGCGGTGGTGGTGATCTCGTCGAGACCGTCCTCGCCATGGACGACCCAGACGGCGGTCGAGCCCAGATTGCGCAGCACCTGGGCCATGGGTACGACCCACTTGCCGTCGAACACGCCGAGCAACTGACGCGATGCGCCGGCCGGATTCGACAGCGGACCCAGCAGGTTGAAGATCGTCCTGGTGCCCAGCTCGACACGCACCGGGCCCACATGGCGCATGGCGGTGTGATGCCTGGGCGCCATCAGGAAGGTGATGCCGGCGCCGGCCAGGCAGCGCTCCAGCACGGCCGGCTCGCGGTCGATGTTCACGCCGAGTTGGTGCAGCACCTCGGCCGAGCCGGATTTGGACGACAGCGCCCGGTTGCCGTGCTTGGCGACGGGCACGCCCAGCGCGGCGACGACCAGCGCGACGGCCGTGGAGATGTTGTAGCTGCCGCTGCCGTCGCCGCCGGTGCCGCAGGTGTCGATGGCGCCGTCGGGCGCGGTCACCCGCAAAGCCTTCTCGCGCATGACGCGGGCGCCGCCGGTGATCTCCTCGACGGTCTCGCCGCGCACCCGCAGCGCCATGAGGAACGCGCCCATCTGGGCCGGCGTCACGTCGCCGTCCATCATGGCGCTGAACACCGTGCAGGCTTCGTCCTCGGTGAGGCTCGCCCCGGTCGCGACCCTGGCGATGAAGGGCTTGATGTCGGCCATCAGGCGGCGTCGCGGGTGCGTGCGCGGTCGAGGAAATTGCGCAGCAGGTCGTGGCCGTGCTCGGAGGCGATGCTTTCCGGATGGAACTGCACGCCGTGCACCTCGAACTGGCGGTGCTCCAGCCCCATGATCAGCCCGTCGTCGGTCCAGGCGGTGATGTCGAGGCAGTCGGGCAGGGTGTCGCGCTCGGCGATCAGCGAATGGTAGCGCGTCGCCCGGAAACGCTCGGGCAGGCCGCGGAACAGGCCCTTGCCGGTGTTGCCGATCTCGCTGACCTTGCCGTGCATCAGCGCCGGCGCGCGGATCACCCGGCCGCCGAACGCCTGGGCGATCGCCTGATGGCCCAGGCAGACTCCGAGCAGCGGGATCCTGCCGGCGGCGGCGCCGATCAGGTCGAGGCAGATGCCGGCCTCGTTGGGGGTGCAGGGTCCCGGCGACAGCACGATGCCCTCGGGCTTCAGGGCGATCAGCTCGGCGACGCCGATCTGGTCGTTGCGGTGCACGACGACATCCGCGCCCAGTTCCGCCAGGTAGTGGAACAGGTTGTAGGTGAAGCTGTCGTAGTTATCGATCAGGACGAACATCGCACCCCAACGATTTGGCATTCCTGCGGATGAAGGGCGGTCCGATAACCCGGGCCGGTGCCGCTGTTCCGCCACGTCAGAACGATATAAGGCAGTCGGGCCGGGATGCATAGATTCCATGAGGCGGGCGGCGAAAAAGAACGCGGTGCTGGCACCCTGCGCATTATCGCGCCTATATAAATCCATGGGCCGCTCATCCGCGCCCGCCCGAGAGTGAGAACAGTCGTTGAAATCCCGTTTCGCCTTCAGCCGTTCCAACCTGCCGCTGCTGCTGGCGGGCGCGGTGACGGCCATCTCGCTGGTCATCGTCGCCGTCGTCATGCTCGCGGGGAGCGAGCCCGAGAAAACCGCGATCCCGGTCGCCGTCCGGCCGCCGCCGGCGGCGACCGCGCCGGACGCGGAGCAAAAGGGCGCCGACCCGATCGGCGACCTGATCGCCAGCCTGCCGGAAAAGAGCCCGCATGCCGCGCCGCCGCAGGACGGCCTGCCGACCTTCGAGGGCGAGCCGGCGTGGAAACGCTATGCGACCGCCACCGCCATTCCGGGCGGCACGGCGGTGATCGCCGTGGTGATCGACGACGTGGGCCTGAACCGGGCGCGCACCGCCGACGTGATCGCCCTGCCGGCGCCGGTGACGCTGTCGTTCATGCCCTATGGCGAGGATCTGCAGAACCAGGTGGACAAGGCCCGGACGCTGGGCCACGAGGTCATGCTGCACCTGCCCATGCAGCCCGAGAGCGACAGCGAGGACCCGGGCCCGAAGGCGCTGCTCGTCACCCTGCCGCCGCAGGAGCTGCAGGACCGGGTGGTGTGGAACATGGACCGGTTCAGCGGCTATGTGGGCTTCAACAACCACATGGGCAGCAAATTCACCGCCGATCAGGAAGGCATGGGCGTGGTGATGCGCGAAGCCGCCAGGCGCGGCCTGATGTTCCTGGATTCGCGCACCACGCCGCGCAGCACCGGCCCGGCCTCGGCCGCACGCTTCGGCGTGCCGCTGCTGAAGCGCGACATCTTCATCGACAACGTGGCGACCGAGGCGGCCGTGCGCGCCCAGCTCGACAAGGCCGCCGAACTGGCCCGCCGGCGCGGCGCGGCCATCGTCATCGGCCACCCCCACAAGGCGACGGTGGCGGCGCTGCACGCCTGGATCCCGACCCTGCAGGACGTAACGCTGGTGCCGATCACGGCGCTGCTCAACCGGCCGGCGCAGGAGCCGGCGGTGGCGGAGGGGCGTTGAAGTTTAGTGAGCCGCCACCGTGAGATCGCGGTGACGCCGAAGGGCGGCAATGAGCTTCGCGGACGGTTCCGGGGGATTCATCAACGCATCGAGAAATGCCGCCCGATCCGCGCCGGCCAAGGTCATGCGCTCGCGCTTGATTTCACGGTCCGGTTTTCGGCGGTTTGAAACTGCGGGCATGGGTTTTCCTTTGGGGGCCTATATACCTAACTGGCCGTCGCCGAATGTGTCAGTCATATGGTCTGGCTTCAAGGCAGTGCGGATATGAAATATCAATGACGCTGCCGTCGGTTCTTACAATCCAGAAGCACCTAGCCGAGAATGGCGGGGCATCGTCCGGCGGCTCGCGAACTTCGAAGTGGTCGATGCCGCAACCCACTTTTTCCTCCAGTCCTTCGTGTCGTTGAAGCAGTGCCTCCAAGTCTTCAGCGTCGGCATCTGATAGACGCGCTCCCAGAGGATACCGGTTTAACATTTCCTTAAAAAAGGCTCTTGCGTCCCCAACTTTATCAAACGTCCGCGTTCTCAAAACTATGCGTCTTGGCTTCCCCACGGCTAACTCCCTAATTTTCAATTAAAAGATAGTCATAGTCCCCCGCAGCAAGCGCCTCTTCGTCGTACTCAAGCCCAAGGCTCTCGATCTTCTTGCGTTTTTTGTAGAGGCCCATCTCATTCTTCGCGTGGCTCATCGCCTCAGGCCGCAGGAAATCCTTATAGCCTTCGAAAACAGGATAGTCGTTGAGCGTCAGCAGGCGGTCGAGTTGCTTGTGAAGAGACTTCATGGTCATTTTCCGCCCCGCGAGCGCGGTGGATTCCGCGTAGAGCAGGAACTGTTCCGACAGGATATGAAGGCGGTAAAGCTCCTCCTGCTTCAAATAGTTTTTGCCCGTCTGAGCCTCGTGCAGCGTAGGAAACGCCCCCTCGAAGCTCTGCAATCCCATGTTCTCGTCGTGATGATCGGCTCGATCCAGGATTAGCTTGGAGCTGGTCATGGTCGTCACCGCGTGGTGGAACTTGTCCTGAAGCAAGGCGTAGAACGTTTTCACCACCTTCGACGACGGATCGTAGTCCGAAGCGCTTATCTTGAAGCATTCTCGGACCTTGGCGTAGACCTGCTTCTCTTCAGAACGAAGCGCCCGGATTTCAGCGGCCAGCTTGTTAAGCTTTTCCGGGGATTCCCGAAGCGCCTTCTCATTGATGACGTACCCTTGCTCAAGGTAAGCCTTAAGCGTCTGGGTCGCCCACTGCCGAAACTTCGTCGCCACCTTGGAATTGACGCGGTAGCCGACGGAGATGACCACGTCCATGCTGTAGAGAGTGGTAGGCCTAGTAGTAATATGCACTTTTTGCATATTACTATTTTCCTCTAGCTCTTCGTCTCCAAACACGTTCGTTATGTGACGGGACACCGTTGACTGATCGACGCCAAACACCTCGGCAATCTGCGCCTGTGTCGCCCAGATCCTTTGGGTCTCCGAATCAAACTGTAGAGCTACCGGCTCCTTGCCCTCGCTGAACACGATGGTGCCCGGTTCATGTTCCATGGGAGGCTTGGTCTCCGTCTTTCGACGCGCCGGAACAATCGCGCCGACGACAGCCTCAAAGCTGGCGTCGATTGGATCGATGACCTTCTCATCCTTAGGCATTGATCAGTTCCTTGTAGCTGATATGACGCCCGGCCATCTGCTTGATGGTGGCGCCGATGAACTCCATGGTGCTTAGGTCGATGGTGTTTTGGCGGTTGGAAAACTCCCCGACGTAGCGGTGCAGGTGCTTCACGCTCATGTAGTGATAGATGCCGTAATAGCCGCGCTTCAGCAGCGACCAGAAGCTCTCGATGCCGTTGGTATGGGCTTGGTCGCGAACGTACTCACCAGCCGAATGGCGCACGGCTAGGTGGGTGTAGCCCTTAAGGCCCCTGTACGAAGCCAGGTCATCGGTCATCACCGTAGCGCCGGGGCTAACATGGGCAGCGATAAAGCCATGGAGGGACGGCTTGTTGACTGACGCCATCGGAGCCGCGCGAACCTTCCCGGAACGGTCTTTGACGCCCACAACCGCCGTCTTGCCGACCGCGCCGCGACCCATGTTCAGCTTCTTGTTCGCGTGCTTGTTGGTTTCCTTGCCGCCGATGTAGGTCTCATCAACCTCGATGGTCGGCCCCATGTCGCCCGTTCCCTCGTTCTGGGCGAGCCAAGTCTCTCGGATACGCTGCGCGAGGAACCACGCGGACTTCTGCGTAATCCCCAGCTCGCGGGCCATCTGCGTCGAGGGGATGCCCTTGCGGGCGGTGGTCATCATGTAGATGGCCATCAGCCACTTGTAGAGTGGAAGGCGAGACTCGGCCAAGACCGTGCCGGTGCGGACGCTGAAGTGCTGGCGGCAATCGCGGCACCGGTAAGCCATGGGCTTGTGGTCTTTGCACTCGGCAACGGAGAGGCTGCCACAATGTGGGCAGTAGACATTGCCGGCCCAGCGCTTATCCTCAAAAAACTTCCGGGCCGCTTCCTCAGCAGGAAAACGCTGGAAAAAACCGTACAAGCTCAGGGTTTCGGGGGCAGGCATCGTCTTCCTCTCAAACCGTGTAGGAAGATAATTAGCCAAACCGTCTCGAATGTCAATTCATTCTTGGCTAGTTAAATATATAGGCCCCTTCCTTTGGGCAAAAGTATGCGTCACAATGCCGTGCAACTTGATTGTTTTCGCCTGACAAAGAAGACGCAACCAGAACCGGCAACATAAACCGCCTGGGTCATTATCGCTTCAGAGTTGTTGCCCGGACTTGAATGTCCCCCTATCCATATGTAGAAACATACCTACATCAATGGAGATGTCCGTGACCATCACCACGTTTTCCAGCCGCGAATTCAACCAGGATGCCAGCCGCGCCAAGAAGGCGGCCAGCAACGGGCCGGTTTTTATCACCGACCGCGGCCGCCCGGCTCATGTCCTGCTGACCATCGAGGACTATCAACGGCTGACGGGAGAGCGCATGTCCCTGAGACAGGCGCTGGAGCAGGGCGGGGAGGCCGCGGACTTTGCTTTCGATCCTCCGCGGATGGAAGGCGTCTTGCGCCCCGTAAATCTCGACTGATGTTTATCCTGGACACCAACGTCATATCCGAGCTGCGGCGTCCGGAACGCGCCGACCCGAATGTCGTGAAATGGGCGGACGGCATTCCGGCCGCGCAATTTTTCCTATCCGCGATTTCTCTACTCGAGATCGAGCGCGGCGTCCTGCAGATCGAGCGCAGGGACGCGCGGCAGGGACAGGTGCTGCGGCGCTGGATGGACGAGCAGCTTCTCGTGCGGTTCGATACGCGCATCCTGCCGGTCGACGCGGCGGTGGCCATCCGCTGCGCCCGGCTCCACATCCCCGATCCACGCTCCGAGCGCGACGCGCTGATCGCCGCGACGGCGCTGGTTCATGGCATGACGGTGGTGACGCGGAACGTCGGCGATTTCGCCGCTACGGGGGTCGAGCTGCTCGATCCGTGGCAGCCGGAGCGTAAGGATTTGTAGGCTGTATTCAAAGTCTGGTTAAAGTTTGTCTGCCATGCGTGGTACACATATAATCTTTCGTGTAAAGCAGATCGACACGGAGATTTTCCGATGCTCAAACTTGTTATGCTGACTTTATCACTTTTAGGTCTTATCAGCCATATTGCGCCCGCGAATGCAACTACTACCTGCCCGGCTGAACCGCGACTTGAACTTAACATTCAAGGGATGACCCAAAAACAAGGTCACGCCGCAATAAAGAAATTTATTGACGATGCAAATAATAAATTGGATGCATGGTGGGATTGTGAGATTGCCTATATCGAGGAAAATAAGGCAAAACGCGGTAGTGATTGGCTGGGTCAAGAGACAATCTATAGTCAGAGAGAGCTTGAAAAACGTCAAAATAATATAGCAAAATTGGCCGAGATAGGCGAAAAATATCTTATGACAGATAGATTGGTGGGATACAATAAAGAATATGATGCAACAAAACATCTTCTTGATACTCTCCCAGCCCAATCTCCATCATTGCCCATTGTCCACAAAGCGGTTCCTATGGATGAGGTGCAGCCATCACCCGACCCATGTCCGCAAAGCATAGTGTTGGCCTATATGAAAGGCCGGGCGGATATAGCTTGGCGCCATGCGTATCTTGCCGATATCGACGACGCCTATCGCCCGTTACTCGCAAAGCCGAAATCGCCGGAGACTGATCTCGGTCTCCTGTCTTCGTACCGTAGGTGTATTGACCGAGCCATCGTTGCGATAAACCAGGATGAAGATCGGATTATCGACAATATGGAGCAGTCCGGGACACAGACTTATGGCGATCCGTGGTTATCCGATCTCGCTCTCCAGTTGCCCAGACTTTATGTGCTAAAGGCCATGACATACCTGGTGCCGACTTCCATAGGCCAACAGCAACCGCAACTCGCCGCGCAGTCATTTCGCGATTCGGCCGAGGCGTATCTCGATGTCCAGTCGGACTACCAGAATACCGCAACGGACTACTATGCGGCCCAAGGTAATCTCGCCGCGTCGGAAGCCGCCAGACGACAGCGCATCGCCGACATGTCCACCTTCGCCGCAACAATTATCGCCGGTTCCGTACTGAAGCGCGATCCCACGGCAATTGTCCAAAAGGCCCAGGAACGCCGTGAAAACGCGATGCAAGCTCTCTCAGAAGACAACGAGGCTCGCCAATCCGCCGAGGCAGCGCTGTTCGATGAGCTAACAGTGACGTGGTCCGATGACGGTGTACGTATGACGATTCCACGCTATGTCGTCAAAAACAGCGTGGACCCTCGAAATCCAGGACGAAACGTCTTCTATGCGGCGTTCGGCGCTGCGAACAATCGGGAGCATTTCGATGCCTTAGTTCGGGTGAAAAATAGCATCGGACATTGCACGGGGGTGCTTGTCGGGCCGAAGCTGGTGCTCACCAATCGTCACTGTGTGATGGATATAGACACTGGTATCCGTTTTGACCCGGTAACATTTGTCATCAGGCTGGAGGAACTGCAGGTGGAACGCCACTTGGGAGGCAGAATGCAGTTCTCAAGCAAGCCCGTATTCGTATCTGGTGTCCAAGCGGTTCATACGCCGGATTTGACTGGTGGCAGTACACAGCGACGCATCGACGATTGGGCGTTCCTGGAACTCACCACCGCATCCCAGTGGTGGGTTGGCATGGCGGATCCAGCAAATTTACCAACCGAAAATTTTCCGGTGGCGATCGCCGGGTACTCGGTCGACTTGAATGACGGGTCTTACATTACTTTGGATTGGGGGTGCACGGCTCAAGCCAGCAAGGATGGCTTGATCACTCACTCCTGCAAAACCTGGAATGGTGCGTCGGGCTCGCCGATCATCGCGGTCGACAACGCGCAACGCGACATGGTGATCGGGGTCCACAACTCAAAGGGCAGCGGCACGTTTCTGGGGCGCCCCACCAAACATGGTACCGCGAGCCCGGAAATGTACGCGACATATCTCGCGCTTCGCAAAAACAACTAAATGGGCATTCTGGCGACGGTGTATAAATTCACTGCCCCCGTCCCGGCGTTGCCGCGAACCTGACGGCTTCCTGCGCCGCGCGGACGAGGGCGCGGGCCTTGGCGCGGCATTCGGCGTCCTCGCTTTCGGGGATGCTGTCGGCGACGATGCCGGCGCCGGCCTGGATGTACATGACGCCGTCCTTCACCAGCCCGGTGCGCAGCACGATGGCGGTGTCCATGGACCCGCCGGCCGAGAAATAGCCGACGCCGCCGGCATAGATGCCGCGCTTTTCCACCTCCAGCTCGTCGATGATCTCCATCGCCCGCACCTTGGGCGCGCCACAGACTGTGCCAGCGGGGAAGCCACGGTGCATCGACGCCTCAGCGGATCAACAAGCCCTCAAACAGAAACTGCCGGATGTATTTTCTCACGATGCGCTGAGTGTGTCCCAGGGCTTCCGCGCGCAGTGCCATCGCCATCTGCATGAATGTCAGCCATGAGATCAACTCTCGCATGTTGATATCCGTTCGAAGGACACTCGCTTCCATTGCCAGAGTGAGGATTGGTTTCCATCGGGTCTCATGCAGGATGATGATTTCGGCGGCGCGATCCGCTTGCTGAGTGGCGTCTTGCGCCGATTGGTTTCGAAGAAGCAGGAGGGAAAGTTTGTTCTGCCGAAGCGCGTTGATGGACGCCATCATGGCTTCCGCTATTTTGTCCATGGGATCGGTAACTTTCGCGACACGCATTGCAACGAGCCGATTGATTTCTCGCGCCTTTTCAAGTCCCACCTCGTGGACGATATGCTCCTTGTTTGCGAAGTACCGATAAATGGTCGGTCGAGACAGCCCGCTTTCCTTCATGATGTCTTCGATCGAGGTCTTCTCAATACCATACCGCTCGAAGCAGTAAATCGACGCCTCCAGGATCGAAGCTTTGGTATTCGTCGTGGATCGGGTGCCGGTCGCGCCGCGGGGTTTGGCTTTGTGCGCTACCGGCATCTAGGGATCCTGAGTTCGTTCGGTATCGTGTTGGCTGTATCGGGCAGAGCCCGTCGCGCCGCTTCGCTCGCAAATTTACAGAGACCGCGCGACAATGAGCTTCATGATCTCGCTGGTCCCGCCATAAATGCGTTGAGCGCGGCAGTCTTTGAACATTTGGGCTATCGGAGTATCTGCCATGTAACCTAGCCCTCCAAAAAGTTGCAGACAAGCGTCGATGGTCCGGAATTGTGCTTCCGTCGTCCAGTATTTGACTTTAGCGGCCTCGACCCCATCCAGACGGCCCTCGCAATGGCGGCGCACGCATTCATCGACATAGGCGCGCCCTGCGGCGACATTCGCCGCGCACTCCGCGAGCACAAACTGCGTGTTCTGATAGTGATGCAGCGCCTTACCAAACGCCGTCCGCGATTTGGTATATGCGATCGTTTCGGTGATCGCGCGCTCCATCATGGCGACGGCCTGGATTGCGATGACCAGCCGCTCTTGTGGCAGCATGGCGGACATTTGCTCAAATCCTTGGCTTGCAATTCCGCCCAGTACGTCTGCCTGCTCGACATACACGTCATCGAAGTACAGTTCCGAGGTGTCCTGCGCTTCCAGGCCGATTTTTTTGAGATTGCGTCCCCGACTTACCCCTGGCGCCCCCGAACCGACCAGCAACAGCGAAATGTCTTCTCGACCGCCGACTTCGCCTGTTTTTGCAACGACAAGAATGAGATCCGCAGACTGACCATTGCTAATGAAGGTCTTGGACCCATTCAGTAGATAGCCGGTGCCGGACTCTCTTGCGTGGGTTCGAATGCCTCGAAGGTCGGATCCCGTTTGAGGTTCGGTCATGGCAAGAGCTGTGATGATCTCACCGGAGCAGATTCCCGGCAGCCAGCGCCGCTTCTGTTCTTCTGTCCCGAAGTGAGTGAGATAGGGGGCGAAGACCGAATTCTGGAAGGTGATACTGAAACTTTCAGCGCCTCGCCAACTAACCTCCTCCATAAGTGCCACGTCATACCGAAAGTCACCGCCCGCCCCACCGTATTCTGAAGGAACAGATACTCCCAAAAGGCCCGCTGCCCCCGCCAGTCGCCAGGCGAAGCGGTCCACTAAACCGGCCTCGCGCCACTGGGCAAAGTGGTCCGCGCTCGCGTGCCGATCGAGAAACTTGCCGATCGAGTCACGAAAGAGCGTCAGCTCGGAATCCTCCGGACGTGATGGTCGGGTCAACGCGGGCATCTTGGCTTCCTTGCGGCATTCGCCCTTCTCGGGCCATCAACTGTCGCCTGTGCTTGCGCACGCAAAGGCTTCCCTAGGCAATCGCCCGAGCGACCCCTTCCCAATAGGGAGCCCTGAGTGCGCGCTTGAGCACTTTGCCGGTCGCGCTTAGGGGAAGTTGTTCGCGAAACTCAATGCTCTTTGGGCACTTGTAGGCGGCAAGACGCTCGCGGCAAAACGCGAGCAACGCCGCATCCGCGACTGGTTCTCGCACCACCAGAATGGCATGCACTTGCTCACCCCACACTGCGCTGGGGACGCCGAGGACGGCTGCTTGGACGATGGCCGGGTGTTGTTCGAGAACGCGCTCCACCTCGACCGAGTAAACGTTCTCGCCTCCGGTGATGATCATGTCTTTTGCGCGATCGAGCAGGTATACGTAGCCTGCGTCGTCCAGCCGACCGATATCGCCGGTGCGAAACCAGCGGCTACTCTCATCCATATGATCGCCCCAGTACCCAGCAGCCATCCAAGGTGCGCTAAACTCGATCTCCCCTTCGCCTTCGCCGACGTCCCGCCCAATTCTCAACCGAACGCCGGGAAGCGGCCGTCCAGCGGATCGAAGCAAGGATCCACCCAAGAGGTGATCCGCATCGGTCAATACGGTCAATGCACCACCCGATTCCGTCATGCCATAAGCCTGCACGATGCGCACATGAGGAAGAGCGCGGCGCAGGCGATCGAGCGTGTCCGGGCTTACAGGCGATCCCCCGTAGGAGACGTAGCGCAAACTCGTGAATCCCGCGTCGTCCATCGCCGCCCCGCCGATTAGCGCTTCCAGCATGGACGGGACCAGCGCCACATGAGTCAACTGCTGCGAGCGAATGTCCTGGAGCATGTTCTCAGCGCTGAAGCGAGGCTGAACGAATACTTCTGCGCCAGCGGCAGGCGCCGCGATGAGCCCGTTGAACCCGGAAACGTGAAACAACGGTGTCGCCTGATACAGGTGGGCGGGGCGCGACATGAGATCCCAGAGGCAGTTCAACGCCAGGGCCGAGTGCGCGAGCCCCGCCTGCGTCTGGCAGACGCCTCGCGCCGCTCCGGTTGTACCGTTGGTGTAAACCATGGCGGCGACTTCGCCCGATTTAGGCGACGGTAAGTCAACACCACCTTCGCTAGATTCTAGCTTCAAGGAGGAAAAGGCTCGGGCGGGGCAAGCATCAGTTGCGACTTGCTGTGCAAGCGTTGCAAATGCATCGTCATGGAGCAGGAGGCGTGGCCGTGCATCGGCAAGGATCGCAGCGATCTCGCCTGGCGACAGCCGCACATTGACCGGCACAATTGTAAACCAGCCGAGAAGAGCGGCATGCCAGACTGAAATGTACTCAATGGATGTTGCCATGAGTACAGCAACTCGAAGGTCGGTCTTGCCGCCGCACAACGTTTCAATGGTCCTTCCGAAGGCCTCGGCATCGGCCATGTGCTCTCCGTAACGCACGACGCTGGTCGCGCTACGGTAGGCAATTTGCGACCTGTAGCGCTCCCCGGACGCACGCAGGATGTCGGCTATGATCAAGCTCATTGCTAAGGCCTCATGACCGCGCCGACCGCCGCGTCCGGCAAAAATCTTCTGGTGCCGACTGCCATATTGTCCTCTCCGACTATGTTATGATATTATGTTATTTGTAACATCATAATATTTCCCAATCGTCCTTGTCAACGAGGGAAGGAGTGCCGGGTGTCGGGTCTCACGGCGGTCATACAAGGGGTCGGAACGAGCGACCTGCCGCGCGCGCCTCAGCTAAGCGCCCTCGGTCACATGCTTCAGGCGAGTCACCGTGCATTGGCGGACGCCCGACTTTTGCCGGGCGATATCGATGGCTTCATGTGCGCTGGTATTCAGGGGCAGCTGTTTGATGATGTCGTTACGGCAGCCGACTATGCCGGACTGCGGCCTGACCACCTGAACGGCACGATGACTGGCGGGTCTGCGTTCGAGTTCCACCTGCAAGACGCGGTCAGGCTCGTTGAGTCGGGGGCGGCCCGGCACGTTCTCATCGCTTACGGCAGCGACCTCGCGAGTAACAGGAGCATCAAGCTTTCCTTCGGCGCGGAGCGGGGTGGCCGGCCGGCCGGCCCGATGATGTGGGATAGTCTTTCAGGCCTCACGATAGTGGGAGGCTATGCTCTGGCGCTACGCCGGCACATGTGGAAGTTCGGAACCACGCATGCGCAACTTGACGAAATCGCGCGTTCAGCGCGCCTGCACGCCGCGCGTACACCCGAAGGCGTTCTGAGAGAGCCGTTAACGGAAGATGCAATCGCGGAATCGCCAATGATTGCCGACCCCTTGCGAGCGATCGATTGTTGTCTTGTTTCGGATGGCGGGGCTGCAGTGGTGGTCAGCGCCATTGAGCGTATTGACCGGCCTACGCCCCCGCCAATCTATATTCTGGGCACCGGCTGTTGTCAGACTCACTGGAACATCGGCCAAAGCGATGAGCCTGATGTGACGGGTGCTGGACGAGCGGCGCAGACCGCCATGCGTCAGGCGGAGCGCGTCTTGCAGGACATTGACATACTGCAGCTGTATGATTCGTTCACCATTACGCCCCTGCTGCTCTTCGAGGACATGGGCTTCTGCCCCAAAGGCGAGGCCGGACGCTTCGTCTCCGACGGCCGCCTTCGGCCCGGTGGCGCATTGCCGATGAACACCGACGGTGGCGGCCTCGCTACCTGCCATCCAGGCATGCGCGGCCCTTTTCTGGTCGTCGAAGCCGTTCGACAGCTGCGTGGCGACGCAGGTCAGCGCCAGATCCCCAATGCAACGACATGTCTGGTCGCCGGCTCCGGAGGCATATTGTCGGCGATCGGCGTCGGCATCCTGTCGAAGGTGCCACGGTAATGAACTCAACCGATTTGTCACGGCTTGCGTTTGCTGCGCCTGAACCGCAGCCGGAATGGAGTCCATTCTTTCGCGGTTGCGCTGAAGGTAGGCTGCTGATCGAGCGCTGCTCCGAGTGCGGCCACGCTCAGTTCTATCCGCGCGGACGTTGCATCCGCTGCATGGGAGGCGTCGCTTGGGCTGAAACGACAGGTCGGGGTCGGATTTTCAGCTTCACGATTGTGCGTGTGACACGGGACCCACGATTCAAACCCCTTCTTCCATACACGGTCGCTCTTATCGACCTTCCCGAAGGTGTGAGAATGACCGGTCTTGTGCTCCCCGACGATCTGAGCGTGACGATCGGTACCGAGGTGACCGCGGGTTTCGTCTCGTTTATCGACGATGCGCAGAGCGCCTTCCCCATCTGGCGGGTGTCCGGATTCCGGTGACGGATTCCGGTGACGGTGCACTTAACCCCTACTGCCCCCGGCCCGGCGCCGCCGCGAACCTCACCGCTTCCTGCGCCGCGCGGACCAGCGCGCGGGCCTTGGCGCGGCATTCGGCGTCCTCGCTTTCGGGGATGCTGTCGGCGACGATGCCGGCGCCGGCCTGGATGTACATGACGCCGTCCTTGACCAGCCCGGTGCGCAGCACGATGGCGGTGTCCATGGACCCGCCGGCCGAGAAATAGCCGACGCCGCCGGCATAGATGCCGCGCTTTTCCACCTCCAGCTCGTCGATGATCTCCATCGCCCGCACCTTGGGCGCACCCGAGACGGTGCCGGCCGGGAAGCCGCCGCACAGCGCGTCGATGCCGTCATGTTTGGGGTCGATCTCGCCGCGCACGTTGGAGACGATGTGCATGACGTGGGAATAGAGCTCGATGGTGTTCCGCTCGGTCACCTCGACGGTGCCGGGCCTGGCGACGCGGCCGACGTCGTTGCGGCCCAGATCGAGCAGCATCAGGTGCTCGGACAGCTCCTTGGGGTCGGCCAGCAGGCCGTCCATCAGCTCCCTGTCCTCGGCGGCGGTGGCGCCGCGCGGCCTTGTGCCGGCGATGGGGCGGATGGTGACCTCGCCGTCCTTGAGCCGCACCAGGATCTCGGGACTGGAGCCGGTCACCGCGAAGCCGTCCATGTCCATGTAGTACATGTAGGGCGACGGGTTGGTGCGCCTGAGCGCCCGGTAGAGCGCGAAGGGCGGCAGGTCGAACGGCACGGAAAAACGCTGCGACAGCACCACCTGGAAGATGTCGCCGGCGGCGATGTACTCCTGCGCCTTGCGGACCATGTCGAGATAGCGCTCGCGCGGCGTGTTGGAGACCGGCTCGGGCAGGGCAGGGACCTCGATGCCGGCGCTGTGCGCGGCGGGCACCGGCGCGTCGAGCGCGTCGATGCCCAGCCACAGCCGGTCCAGCGCGCGGCTGTAGGCGGCCTCGGCGGTCACGCCGGGTCGCGGGCGCACCGGCGTCACCAGGATCACCAGGTCCTTGACGCTGTCGAACACCGCCATCAGCGTCGGCCGCACGAACAGGCCGTCGGGCGTGCCGATGGGATCGGGGTTGGGCGGGGGCAGCTTTTCCATCAGCCGCACCATGTCGTAGCCCATGTAGCCGACGAGGCCGGCGGCCATGGGCGGCAGCGCCTCGGGCAGGTCGATCAGCGATTCAGCGATCAGCGCGCGCATGGACTGCAGCGGGTGGCCCGCCTCGGGCTTGAACGCGGCGGTGTCGTCGAGGGCGTGGCGGTTGATCTCGGCCTTCTCGCCAACGCAGCGCCAGATCACGTCGGGCAGCAGGCCGATGATCGAATAGCGGCCGCGGATGGCGCCGCCTTCCACCGATTCCAGCAGGAAGGTGTGGCTACGGCCGTGGGTCAGCTTCAGGAAGGCCGAGACCGGCGTTTCAAGATCGGCGACCAGCGTGGTCCAGACGACCTGCGGCCTGCCGGCCTGATAGGCGGCGCGGAAGGCGTCCGGCTCGGGCGAGAAGTCGGTCATGCCAGCGCCATCCGTCCTGCCCGTCCATGTCCGCCCACCGGTCTCACGGCATCTGCGAGATGATCTGGTCGACGAGCTTCTGGTTCCGGCTGACGGAATGTTTGTCGAACAGATAGGTCTGGTACTGCGCGAAGACGTCGAGCTTCAGGCTTTCGCCGAGGGAGTCCCTGATCTGCTTGTAGTCGTCGCTGTTCTGGTCGATGGGCATGGCCTTCACCTCGGCCACCTGGACGACGAAATAGCCGTCGGCGCGCGCGGAGGGGCCGAACACGACGCCGTCCTTGCGGGCGTCGAACATGGCGATCAGCAGCTCGCGGGAGAAGGCGCCGGCCAGTTTCCCGGCTTCGGCGCGGCTGACGATCGGGGTCGAGGACACCGTGGCGCCGATCTCCAGGGCGGCGTCAGACAGCGAGGCGCCGGCGCGCACCTTCTCCACCATCTTCTGCGCGACCGAACGGGCCGCGGTGCTGCGCGCATCGCGCGTCCAGTCGGCGCGGACCTGATCCTTGATCTGGTCGAGCGGCCGGACGCGGGCGGGGAGGATCTTGTCGAGCTGGGTGATGAAATAGCCGTTCTCGCCGTCATCCTCCAGGTCGATGAACTCGCCCTCGGTCTTGGCGAACAGGGATTCGGCGAAGGCCTTGCCTGGCGGCAGCCCGGTCACCGACATGCCCAGATCGTCCAGGCCCTCGCGGCTCATCGTCTTGACGGTGCGCAGCGGCAGGTCGAGCGACCTGGCGACCGCCTCGATGGGCGCGCCGGTCGCGACCTGGGCGCGCGCCTTGGCGGCGAGGTCGTCGAGGGCGGCGGCGACCTGCCTGTCGACGATGTCCTTCATGAGCTGCGGGCGGGCTTCCTCCAGCGAGACCTCGCGGCCCGCCGTGACGGCATCGACCTTGAAGATCACCCAGCCCAGCTTGCTGGCCACCGGATCGCCGACGGCGCCCCTGGCCAGCGAGAAGGCCTTGTTCGCGGCCTCGTCGCCCAGATAGGACAATGTCGACTTCTCGGCGGCGGGCAGCGCGGTCTCGGCCGCGGACATGCCCGCCGACTTGGCGACGGCGGCGAAGTCCTCGCCGGCGTCGAGCCGCTGCTTCAGCGTCTTCGCCGCGGCCTCGGTGGGCACGGTGATCTGCTTCAGGTCGCGCTTTTCCGGGGTCGACAGCGCCGCCTTGCGCGCTTCGTACTCGGTCTTCAGCGCCGCTTCGGTCACCTGGGTGCGCGCCGCCAGCTCGGCCTGGTTCAGCACGATGAACCGGAACGCGCGGTATTCGGGCTGGGAGTAGGCCTGCTTGTGGGAATCGTAATAGGCCTTGATGTCCTTGTCGCCCGGTTCGGGGACATTGGTCATGGCGGCGGCGGGGATGCCCACATAATGCGCCCAGCGCACTTCCGAGCCATAGGAGTACAGCGCCTGGACCACCGCCTCCGGCACGATGACGCCGCTGCGCAGGGTGCCGAGCAGGTCGGCGCGCTCCATCAGGCGGCGGATTTCCTGCTCGTACATGGCCTCGGTCATGTCGCGCTGGCGCAGGCCTTCCCGGTAGATCGCCCGGTCGAACGTCCCGCCGGGGTCGTGGAACTGCGGCGCTTCGTGGATGGCCGTGGCGATGCGCTTGTCGGACGCGCGCACGCCCAGGCCGTCGGCCGCGTTGTCGAGCGCCGCGCCCATCACCAGCCGCTCCAGCGTCAGCTTGTCAATGCCGTCGGCCACGGCCTGCGCCGCGCTATAGGGCTGCGACGGATCCCTGGTGCGCTGCATCTGCTCGGCCCGGAACGCGCGCTGGAATTCGGCCTGGGTCACGTGCACGCTGTCGACGTTCGCCACGGTCGCCGGACCCGCGAGATGCGCCGACTGAACGCCGAAAAGCACGAAGCTGGCGATGATCAGGATCAGCAGGCCCCGCAGGAGCCAGGAATTCACGCCTTTGCGCAGCGCAGTCAGCATCGACGGTGTTCTCCCCAAGGGGCGGAGGCCCGGCGGTTCGGGCTGGATTGGGCGCGCATCATAGTCACGCCGGCCACCCCTCGCAACCGGCAAGCCGGGACTGGAAACCGGTCCGCCGGTCTGCTATCGGGAAATCCGGTCAGCAACGTCAGGAACAGCCGATGAGCGACGCACCCAAGCCGCTGGTGGCGGGCAACTGGAAGATGAACGGAACGGTCGCCGGCGCGGGCGAGGCGCGGCGCATGGCCGACGGGCTGGCGGCGACGGGCGGCCTGCGCTGCGACGCCATGATCTGCCCGCCATTCCCGCTGATCGGCCTGTTCGCCCGGGTGCTGTCGGGCACCGCGCTCGCGGTGGGCGCGCAGGACTGCCATCCCGAGGCAGGCGGCGCGCATACCGGCGACGTCAGCGCCGAACTGCTCGCCGAGGTGGGCGCGTCGGCGGTCATCGTCGGCCACTCCGAGCGCCGGCAGGACCACGGCGAAACCGACGCGCTGGTGGCCGCCAAGGCCCAGGCGGCGTGGCGCGCCGTCCTGACCGCCATCATCTGCGTCGGCGAGACCGAGGCCGAGCGCGCCGCCGGCCGCACCCTCGACGTCATCGGCCGCCAGATCGCCGGTTCGGTGCCGGCCGCCGCGCGGCCCGACACCACGGTCGTCGCCTACGAGCCGGTCTGGGCCATCGGCACCGGCCGGACGCCGACGCCAGGGGATGTCGCCGAGGTGCACGCCTTCATCCGCGAGACGCTCGCCCGGCAACTGGGCGAGGCGGGCAGGGGCATCCGCCTGCTCTATGGCGGCTCGGTCAAGCCATCCAACGCCGCCGAGCTGATGGCGGTCGCCAATGTGGACGGCGCGCTGGTCGGCGGCGCGAGCTTGAAGGCGGACGATTTTCTGGGGATTATGGCAGCGTACCGATAAAGCAAGCCGGCGCCACCAGTTGTCCGGCATGGGTGATTGATTTCGCTTGGTTTTTCCACGCCCAGGACGGCGTAGGTGCGCCTGCGTCCTCCGGCGGCTAGCCTGACAACCCATCGCTCCGGGAAGCGCCTTCGACGCGGCCGTCCCGCAAGGTGATGCGGCGCGTGCAGCGGGCGGCAACCTGTTCGTCGTGCGTGCAGATCAGAAACGTCGCCTTGTCCTCCCGGTTGACCTGGCGCATCAGATCGAGGACCTGCTCGGCGGCGACGCGATCAAGGCTTCCCGTCGGTTCATCGGCCAGCACGAGTTCCGGGTTGTTCATCAGTGCACGCGCGATCGCGACGCGCTGCTTCTGGCCACCGGAAAGGCGCGTGGCGGGAAAGTCCATGCGGTCCGCCAGGCCCACGCGCGCGAGCAGGTCCCGCGCGCGGCTGCGCATCGCGGGCGAAATGCCGCCCGCCGGCGCCGCTGCCGGGAAAGCCACGTTCTCCGTCGCGGTGAAGTCGGGCAGAAGGTGGTGAAACTGGAAAATGAAACCCAGACGCCTGTTGCGAAACAGCGCGCGCTCCACCTCCGACAGGCCTTCGATGGGTTGGCCAGCGATCGTGATCGTGCCCGTTGTCGGCCGAAGCAGCAGGCCGACAATCGATAGCAGCGTCGACTTGCCCGAACCCGAAGCGCCCAGAAGAGCCGCCAATTCTCCGGGCTCCAGCATGAGATCCACACCCTTCAGCACGTCGGTCGGTTCGTCGCCGTTGCGAAACGTCATGCCGATCCCGCGCGCATCGAGGACGGCGCTCATTGCTGGATCGCCTCCAGCGGGTCGAGCCGCGCGGCCGATCGGGCGGGAATGACCGACGCCAAGACGGCGCCGAGCGTCGTCAGCACAATGACGGCGATATAGCCGCCTTCGCTTGGCGCGATCGGCAGCACCATGCTTCCGTCCGGCTTGGTCAACGTCGCCAACCACGAGCAAAGGGCAAAGCCGGCGGCGCAGCCGATTCCGGCGCCGACCATGCCGATGAGCAGGCCCTGCAGAACGAAGACACTGGCGATGAACCTCTTCGATACGCCGAACGCGCGCATGATGCCGATTTCCCCGCGGTGCCGGTTGGCCGAAAGGCTCAAGGCGCTGGAGATGCCGATGAGGACGGATATCAGCGAGAATGTCTGGATGAGCGTGCCGGTCTGCGCCTGAGCGGCGAGCCCGTTTTCCAGGTTTGCATTGCTTTCCTGCCAGGATGTGGCGCGCAGTCCGGTCGCCTCGTGCAGGAAGGCGGCGACCTCCCGCGCGCGATGGGGATCGACCAGCTTGACCTCGATATTCGTCACGCCTTCGGGCAGACGGAAGAGCGGACGAGCGGTTTGGAGGGAGAGATAGGCCACTCGCTCATCTAGGCTCTGCAATCCGGTCTCGAATATGCCGCGCACGGTCAGCAGCCGATCGATACCGCGATCGGTGCGAAACAGCACGGGCTGACCGGCTGACAGACCGAGATTCTCCGCCAACCTGACGCCGATCAGAATGCCGTCGGCGCCAAGGCCGGCATCGCCGCGGACGATTTCCGTGCTGATCGGCGAGATGGCGTCGAGCCCCGACGGGTCGATCGCCGTCACCGCGACCGGCGCAACCGCTTCCCCCTTCACCAGAAACGCGCTGCCGGAAATCTGCGGGCTGATGGCCGAGACCGAAGCCTGGCTGCGCAACAGCGCAACCGTGGAAGCCCAGGCGCGGATCTGCCGGCGCTGAAAGGTCGAGACGAGGGCGACGGATGCCACGTCGGCGTCGGGGCTGGGCAGAACCCGCGCGACGCGGGTCAGGGGTTCGAGTGACACATGCGCGCTGTTGGCGGTGACATCGTCGGTCAGGCGTATGGCCAGTCCCTGGATCAGCGCGGTGATGAAGACGAATGCGGTTACGCCGAGCGCCACGCCCGCGATGAGGAGCGCCGTCTGGGCGGGGTTTGAAAGAAGATAGCGGCGAGCGACGGCGAAGGCGAACACTGGCCTAGCGCTCCGGCGTCGGTGCGCGCTGCACGCGCGCGCGCACTCTGGTGGACGGCCCGGTCTCCGCGGGCGCCAGCACGACCCGGTCGCCGGCCGCAAGGCCGCTTTCGATGATCGCGTCAAGAGACGGCCAATCGGCGATCTCAATGGATCGTGTCCGCACGACGCCGCCTTGATCGACGACATACACCTTGGGCGCCGTCGTGGCGTCGACCACGGCTTGTCGCGGCACGACGATCCCGGCCTCGTGCCGGGCGACGATGATCGTCACATCCACGGATCGCCCCGGCGGAATGCTCATCCTCTGGACCGGAGCGAGCTTGATCAGGCGTCCGCCGGTAGTGGGGTCGACGCGCGGAGAGACTTCGGTGATGCGCGCCGCAAAGGTGTCGTCCGACCCCGAAAGAGCGGCGCGCGCCGACATGCCCGGACGCAGCGCGTCGGCGTAGGATTCATCCACGTCCGCCTGCAGTTCCACGCCATCGCGCGAGCCGAGCTGAAACAAAAGTGTCTCTGGCGAAATCACCTGGCCATTGTCTATCGGGCGTACCAGCACGACACCCGCCATCGGCGCCCGGATCGTGAACTCTCCGGTCAGTGCTGCGGCGGCGCGGCGGTCGGCAGAGGCGGCGGCGAGGCCCGCTTCGGCGGATTGCAGGGCGGCACGCGCCTCATCGAGAGCGGCGGTCGAGGCAACCCCGCGTTCCGCCAGAGTGCGTGTCCGGTTGAACGCCAGCCCCGCGCGTCGCGCTTCAGCGCGCGCCGCCGTCACTCGAGCGCTGCCCGCCTCTGTTTGGGCCTGTTCCACCATGGATCGGACGATCGCCAACGGCGCGTCCAGTGCGACGACATCACCGTCGTCGTGCAACAGCCGCACGATCTGCCCCGCATTCGGGGAGCGGACATCGACCAGATTTTCAGGTCGAACCCGCCCGACCACCGAGAGCGCAACCTCGACGCTTCCGGGTTCGATCCTCAGAACAGCCACGTCGGGCGGTCGCATGAACCACCAACCGAGCGCGGCGAGAAGGATGGCGCCGAGCAAGGCTCCTGCGACAACGAAATGCCGTCGCTTGCCATCCGCGGGCAAAAGACCAGCGCGGCGCCCCAACCGGTCGGCGAGCGCGCGCACGGGACTTTTAGGTGGCGGCGACGTTTCTTCAGGAGCGTTGGGTGTGTCGTCCATCCGCCGTACAGCCTAGGCGCCGGCAAACGGAACCAGGATCAGCGCCGGCGAACTGGCTCCCGCGAGCACGACACGTCTCACCACAATCCGATGTTTTATCCGTGCGGGTCCCATCCGGAGCCACGGGCAGGCGCACCCGTCGATGCCGAAGGCCATCACGACGACCACCCGTTCGAGCGCGGTTTGGCCCACGGGCGTTTCCCGCTCCGCCAGCCCTGCCGCGGCAGGGCGCGGCGGCCTTGTGGCGGCCCCCTCAACGGGACTTCTCGATCGGAATCCAGACTTCGTTGCGCCGCATGAACCAGGGTGTCCATGGCGGATTGTAGCGCGCGAGCGACGGCGCGCCCGCGGCGCGAAGCTGCCGGCGTTCCACGAACGCCCTCAGGGTCGCTGTCTTGCGTTCAACGTCGGCGGCTCGCGCCAATCCGGAAAACCGCACCACGGCATGACGCTGTGGTGGGACGGCGGCGAGACGGACGCGCGTATCATTCGGCACCGGCAGCGTCTCGAGCGTGTATGTGCCGGGCATCGTGAAGCGAACAACCCAGGCCGTGTCCCCGCCGGATTGCATGACCGGCGCGGTCATGGCAATGGTTTCGCCGGTTGCGCGCTGTTGCACGACGGGCGCCGTCATCGCGATGCTCTGACGGCGCGTGTTGCCGCCGAAAATGTAGGCCGCGAGCAACCGGAAGCCCGCGTTCGCCGCTTCATCGCGACTGCCGCCGACACTGACTTCGGCCACGACGAGGGCAGGATAATCGCGTAGTTCGAGGTCGCCCTCGCGCAGCACCACGGTGAATGCTGGTTCCTCGGTCGCCATGGCCACGCCCCCAAACAAGAACAACGCGCACACCAGGCTCAGCAATGCGTTTTTCATCGCAAGCCAACGCGCGCCGCCTTCGATTGGTTCCATGCCGCCGCACAACGCGAGGCGAAATTGGTTTCCGACGGTGCCCTGGCGGACAGCGCGAGCTTGAAGGCGAGCGACTTTATGGGGATCATGGGGCGTAAAACGACCGGCTCCGCGGCCGTCGCGGCAGGCCGGTGCGGTTTCGGAGGCAACCGTCGTGAGAAAAGTCATCTCCCTGGGCTTGTTGCTGGCCGGCGCCTGCGTCGGCCTGCCCGCCGCCGCTCACGACCCGCTCCCGGTGAACTACTTCGCCCGGCTGCCGGCCATCGGCGGACCGAACGAATGGACGACTGTCGTGCTGTCGCCAAGCGGCGCCCATTTCGCGGCCATCATCGACGTCAATGGCCAGCCGGCGCTGGCATCTGTCCCTACCGATGGCTCCAAGGACATCAAGTTCACCTTTTATGGCGAGTTCACACCTCTCGAGATCGAATGGGCGACTGACCGCTACCTGCTTATTCACTGCGCCTTTGCGACCAAACGTGGCGGCGTGGCGACCACGGAGACCAGGCTGGCGGTTTTCGACATCGAAACCGGCAAGCTGGACAATCTCATCGGCTATGACGATGCGCATGAACTGTCGGCGCCCCTGAATGTCTCGCAAATCCAGAACAGCGTCGTCAGCCGGCTTCCCGTGGCCGGTGACGACGTGCTCGTGGAACTCGACCGCGAGGAATGGGGCAGCAGAAGCGTCTTCAGTTTTTCGCTGGCCGGCGGTTCGACGGGAAAGCGCGTCCTAAAGTTCCGCAACGGCATACAGGGATGGCTTCAGGATTCCAGGGGCGTCATCCGGCTTGGCTATGGCTTCAAACGCCAGCAGTCGAACAAGATTCTGCCCGAACTGCGGCTGATCTTTCGAACGTCCGCGGATGACGACTTCTCGACCCTCGCTCGATTCGATCCGCGTGATCTGGAGGGCGACGGCTTCGAGGTCGTTGGTTTCACCGAAGATCCGAAGGTCATCGTCATCAGGGACCTCAACGAGCAGGGGCGGCTCGCGCTGTATAGCTTCGACACGTCCACGTCGCAGGTCGTCGAGACGTTGTTCTCGGATCGGAAATACGATGTGGGAGGCGTGCAATACGCACCCGGTACGGATCGCCTTGTCTCGGCCTCCTATATCGCCGACGTACGCAGGAAAGTGTTTTTCGACGATGGCGAACGCAAGGACCACGAGACGCTGGCGCGGCTTTATCCAGGGCTGATCAGCGGCATCGTCAGCCGCGACCAGTCGGGAGCCAAGGTGATCGCCCGCGCGTCGAGCGAAGCGTCACCGCCAGCGTACTACTACTTCGACATCGGCAAGAACGTCTATCAGCCGCTGGGCAGCGCCTATCCCGAGCTTGCCGGCCGGGTGCTGACGCATACCAGCGTCATCTCCTACGAGGCCCGCGACGGTACCCGCATTGATGGCTACCTGACCGTTCCCCAAGGCGCCGAGTCCAGGAACCTGCCGATGATCGTCTATCCGCATGGCGGGCCGGCGGCGCGCGACTATCTGCGCTACGACTACTGGGTCCAGTATTTCGCCAGCCGCGGCTGGGCGGTGCTGCAGATGAATTTCCGAGGGTCCGACGGCTATGGGCGGACGTTCGAGAAGCTGGGCGAGCACCAGTGGGGCAAGGCCATGCAGGACGACATCACAGACGGCGTCAGATGGGCGATTGCCGGGGGTGTTGCCGATCCGTCGCGCATCTGCATCGTCGGCGGCAGCTTCGGCGGGTATGCCGCGCTTCAGGGTGCCGTCGCCACGCCCGAACTATAGAGGTGCGCGGTGTCGCTCAACGGCGTGTCGGACATGGACAAACTGATTTCCGACAAGCGTTTCTACAGCAGCTACCTGCTGCTGAAGGAGTATTGGGCGCAGGGCGACCCGAAGGAGGTTTCGCCGGTCTACCACGCGAACAAAGCCGTCGCGCCCATCCTGATCGCCTACGGTACCAAGGACCGGATCGTCGAATACGACCAGAGCACCGACATGATCTCGGCGCTGAGGCGGGCGGGCAAGACCGTGGTCGACGTCAAGCTCGAGGGCGGCGACCACCATCTGACACTGGCTGCCAACCGGATTGAATTCTTCGAAGCGATGGACAAATTCCTGACCGAGAACCTCGGCCTCGGTCCGGTTCCCGATCCGACGCCCGCCGCGGTGAAATAACAGTGCAGGGCTGCCTTGGCAGTTCAACGTCCGGAAGGCCAAATAACGGTATGGCACCACCGGTACAGTTGGTGTAAAAGCCCCCAAACCCTGACCCGTGAAAGCGCCATGCAAGAAGTCGTACTCATCATCCTGTTGGCGGTCGCCCTCGCGTTGGTGGCGGTGATCCTGTTGCAGAAGTCCGAAGGCGGCGCGGCTACCCTCACGGGCGGCTCGTCCTCGGGCAGCTTCATGTCGGTGCGCGGCACGACCAACCTGCTGACCCGGGCGACGGCGATCCTGGCCACCGTCTTCATGGGGCTGTGCCTGGTGCTGGCGGTGCTGGCCGCGCGCGGCGGCGACAATACCGGTTCGGTCATGGACAAGGCCAAGGTGCCGGCCGCTCCCGCGGGTTCGGGCCCGGCGGCGCCCGCCGCGCCGGCCAAGCCCGCGGCGCCGAGCGTGCCGTACCAGGAGTAGTCCTAAACCCGTCCCCTCAACAACCGCATGCGTGCCCCCGGTCCATGACGCGATTCATTTTCATCACCGGGGGCGTGGTTTCTTCGTTGGGCAAGGGCCTCGCTTCCGCCGCCCTGGGCGCCCTGCTGCAGGCCAGGGGCTACAAGGTCCGCCTGCGCAAGCTCGACCCCTATCTCAACGTCGATCCCGGCACCATGAGCCCGTACCAGCACGGCGAGGTCTATGTGACCGACGACGGGGCCGAGACCGATCTCGATCTCGGCCACTACGAGCGCTTCACCGGCGTCGCCTCGCGCAAGAGCGACAACGTCACCTCGGGGCGCATCTACCAGCAGATCATCACCAAGGAGCGGCGCGGCGACTATCTGGGCGGCACCGTGCAGGTGATCCCGCACGTCACCGACGCCATCAAGGAATTCGCGCTGGCCGAGCAGGACGGCTGCGACTTCATCCTGTGCGAGGTCGGCGGCACCATCGGCGACATCGAAAGCCTGCCGTTCCTCGAGGCCATCCGCCAGCTCGGCAACGACCTCGGCGACAACGCCATCTTCATCCACCTGACGCTGGTGCCCTATATCGCGTCGGCCGGCGAGCTCAAGACCAAGCCGACCCAGCATTCCGTCAAGGAGCTGCGCGGCATCGGCATCCAGCCGCATATCCTGATGTGCCGCAGCGAGCACGAGATTCCCGCCTCCGACCGGCGCAAGATCGCGCTGTTCTGCAACGTGCGCGAGGAGGCGGTGATCCCGGCGCTCGATGTGGCGAGCATCTACGAGGTGCCGCTGCGCTATCACGAGCAGGGCCTCGACGTTCAGGTGCTGAAAGCGTTCCGCATCGACGACGCGCCGCCGCCCGACCTGTCGGCCTGGCAGAACGTGGTCAAGCGGGTGAAGGAGCCGGAAGGCGAGGTCACCATCGCCGTGGTCGGCAAGTACACCGGGCTGAAGGATGCCTACAAGTCGCTGCAGGAAGCGCTCGTCCACGGCGGCATCGCCAACAATGTGCAGGTCAACATCGAGTGGCTGGATTCGGAGATCTTTGAATCCGAGGACGCGGTCGTTCACCTGGAAAACGTCCACGGCATCCTGGTCCCCGGCGGCTTCGGCAACCGGGGCGCGGAAGGCAAGATCGCCGCCGCCACCTTCGCCCGCACGCGGCTGGTGCCCTATTTCGGCATCTGCTTCGGCATGCAGCTGGCGGTGATCGAGGCGGCGCGCAACCTGGCGGGCGTGCCGGGCGCCAATTCCACCGAGTTTGGCCCGTGCCCCGATCCGGTCGTCGGCCTGATGACCGAATGGGAGCATGACGGCGCCAGGGAAACCCGGTCGGAAACCTCCGACATGGGCGGCACCCTGCGGCTCGGCGCCTATCCGGCGGTGCTGCAGGGCAATTCGCAGGTCGGCGGCATCTACGGCACGGGCAACATCTCCGAGCGCCACCGCCACCGCTACGAGGTCAACATCAACTACAAGGACCGGCTGGAAAAGGCCGGCCTGCTGTTTTCCGGTATGTCGCCCGACGGCCGCCTGCCCGAGATCGTCGAGAACCCGGACCATCCGTGGTTCATCGGCGTGCAGTTCCACCCGGAGCTGAAGTCGAAGCCGTTCGACCCGCATCCGCTGTTCGTCTCGTTCATCCGCGCCGCCGTCGAGCAGTCGCGCCTGGTTTAGGCGGCCCCGGCCCGGAATACTCCAAGCTAGAAAGGGGAAGCCCCATGACCGCCATCGCCGATATCGCCGCCCGTCAGATCTTCGACAGCCGCGGCAATCCCACCGTGGAGGTGGACGTGGTGCTGGAATCGGGCGCGGCCGGCCGCGCCGCGGTGCCGTCTGGCGCCTCGACCGGCGCCCACGAGGCCGTCGAGCTGCGCGACGGCGGCAGCCGCTACATGGGCAAGGGCGTCACCAGGGCGGTGGGCGCCGTCAACACCGAAATCTTCGAGGCGCTGGCCGGCCTCGACGCCGAGGACCAGCGGGCGCTCGACCAGATCATGATCGACCTGGACGGCACGGCAAACAAGTCGCGCCTCGGCGCCAACGCCATCCTGGGCGTCAGCCTGGCCATCGCCAAGGCCGCCGCCGCCGAATCCGGCCTGCCGCTTTACCGTTACGTGGGCGGGGCTTCGGCGCACATCCTGCCGGTGCCGATGATGAACATCGTCAATGGCGGCGCCCATGCCGACAACCCCATCGACATCCAGGAATTCATGATCATGCCGGTAGCGGCCGAAAGCCTCGCCGACGCGGTGCGCATGGGCTCGGAAATCTTCCACACCCTGAAGAAGGAACTGTCGGCGGCGGGCCACAACACCAATGTGGGCGACGAGGGCGGCTTCGCGCCCAATTTGGCCGGCACGTCGGCGGCGCTCGACTTCATCATGCGCTCCATCGAGAAGGCCGGCTACAGGGCCGGCGACGAGATCATGCTGGCGCTCGACGCCGCCGCCACCGAGTTCTTCAAGGATGGCCGCTATCATCTTGAGGGCGAAGGCAAAGTGCTCGATGGCGGCCAGATGGTCGACTACTGGGCCGACCTGATCGGCCGCTACCCGATCATCTCCATCGAGGACGGCA
This sequence comes from Sphingomonadales bacterium, assembly GCA_022844405.1. Classification (GTDB taxonomy): domain Bacteria; phylum Pseudomonadota; class Alphaproteobacteria; order SMXS01; family SMXS01; genus RI-34. The sequence continues at coordinate 88,749 of JALHLV010000013.1, forward strand.
TGGCCGAGGACGACTTCGAGGGCTGGAAGGCGCTGACCGACGCCATCGGCAGCAAGGTGCAGCTCGTCGGCGACGACCTGTTCGTCACCAACCCGTCGCGCCTGTCCGGCGGCATCAAGGCTGGTCTCGCCAACTCGATCCTGGTGAAGGTCAACCAGATCGGCACCTTGTCGGAGACACTCGAGGCGGTGAACATGGCGCACCGTGCGTCCTATACGGCGGTGATGTCGCACCGTTCCGGCGAAACCGAGGACTCGACCATCGCCGATCTGGCGGTCGCCACCAACTGCGGCCAGATCAAGACCGGCTCGCTCGCCCGCTCGGACCGGCTGGCCAAATACAACCAGCTGATCCGTATCGAGGAGCAGCTCGGCGACATGGCCGTCTACGCCGGGCAATCGATCCTGAAGGGGCGATTCTGAGGGGTTGAGGCCGCATCCTGCCGCGAGGACTCGCGGACTCTCCACAAGTCGCTGAATCGATGAAGAATTCCGTTTGACCCGGTGACTCGCGTGTGATTCACTATTTCACATGCGCAAAGGGGCAATCAGGCAGATGACACTCGACTCGATCCTCCCGGGGGTCGTCATGTGTCTCATCGCGTATTTTTGCTACCATGCGGTGCAGGGCGAGTTGGGCCTGCTGTCCTATGTGCGCCTGGAGCGGCAGGAGTCCGCGCTCGAGGCCGAGGCGGCGGCTGTTTCCGCCCAGCGCGCCGCGCTGGAGCACCGGGTGCGGCTGATGGCGCCCGACAAGGTCGATCCTGACCTGCTCGACGAACTGGCCCGTTACGAACTCGGTTTTGCCCACCCGGACGAAATCGTGATTCTGAACGAGACCCTGAAAACGAACTGATCCCCCTTATTTTCTTTCTTGCGAACGCCTCGCGGCGAAACATCCGTACGCGGCCCGGTGCCAATCCCTAACAAACTGGCGAACTGGAAACCGTCACCGATCCGCGATTGATTTTCGCTGGCGAAGCGTCGGTAATAAGGCCGACAGGGCCGCGCCGCCGGATCGGCAACCGGCGCGCCACCCGGCGTGGAAGGGGACTGCATGACGACCAGGAAACCGGCGACCAAGGCCAGGCAGCGCGCCGCGCGCGCCTCGGCGCCGCCGCCCTACAAGGCCAAGCCGAAGGAACTGCTTGAGTTTTACCGCGAGATGCTGCTGATCCGCCGCTTCGAGGAGCGCGCCGGCCAGATGTACGGCATGGGCCTGATCGGCGGCTTCTGCCACCTCTATATCGGCCAGGAAGCGGTCATCACCGGCGTCCGCGCGGCCATGAAGGACGGCGATTCCCTGATCACCGCCTACCGTGACCATGGCCATATCCTGGCTGTGGGCACCAGCCCCAACGCCGTCATGGCCGAACTGACCGGCCGCAGCGGCGGCGTGTCCAAGGGCAAGGGCGGCTCCATGCACATGTTCGACGTCAAGGCGAACTTCTACGGCGGCCACGGTATCGTCGGCGCGCAGATCCCGCTGGGGGCAGGCATCGCCTTTGCCCACAAATACAAGGGCGACGGCGGCGTCTCGGTGACCTTCTTCGGCGAGGGCGCCGCCAATCAGGGCCAGGTCTACGAAGCCTTCAACATGGCCGAGCTGTGGGGGCTGCCCGTCGTGTTCATCATCGAGAACAACCAGTACGCCATGGGCACGTCGGCGGAGCGCGCGTCCTCCGAGACCCATTTCTACAAGCGCGGCACCAGCTTCCGCATCCCCGGCTACGAGGTCGACGGCATGGACGTGCTGGCGGTGCGCGCGGCGGCCGAGGATGCCATCGGCTTCGTCCGCGACGGCAACGGGCCGATCATCCTGGAGATGAAGACCTATCGTTACCGCGGCCATTCCATGTCCGACCCGGCCAAGTACCGCAGCCGCGACGAGGTGCAGAAGATGCGCGCCGACCGCGATCCCATCGACCACCTCGGCGAGATGCTGGTCGCCACCGGCGCGGCCAGCGAGGACGACCTGAAGGCCGTCGACCGCGAGATCAAGGACATCGTCTCCGACGCCGCCGATTTCGCCCAGGACAGCCCCGAACCCGACGCCGCCGAACTGTTCACCGAGGTGTACGCCTGATGTCGATCGATATCCTCATGCCGGCGCTGTCGCCGACCATGGAAGAAGGCACCATCGCGAAATGGCTGGTGAAGGAGGGCGACACCGTCAGCTCGGGCGACGTGCTGGCCGAGATCGAGACCGACAAGGCGACCATGGAGCTCGAATCCATCAATGACGGCAAGGTTGCCAAGATCCTGGTGCCTGAAGGCACCGAGGGCGTGAAGGTCAACGCGGTGATCGCCCGCCTGGTCGAGGAAGGCGAGAGCGCCGACGCCGCCGAGACGAAGCCGGCGCCCAAGGCGGAAGCGCCGGCGAAGGCCGAGGCAAAGCCTGCCGTCAAGGCCGCGGCCGTTCCCAAAGCCGCGCCCGTGCTGCAGGATCCCGAAATCCCCGCCGGCACCGAGATGGTCGAGATGACCGTCCGCGAGGCGTTGCGCGATGCCATGGCCGAGGAGATGCGCCGCGACGACAAGGTGTTCCTGATGGGCGAGGAAGTCGGCCAGTACCAGGGCGCCTACAAGGTGTCGCAGGGCCTGCTCGACGAGTTCGGCGACAAGCGGGTCATCGACACCCCGATCACCGAGCACGGCTTCACCGGCCTGGGCGTTGGCGCGGCCATGGCCGGGCTGAAGCCGATCGTCGAGTTCATGACCTTCAACTTCGCCATGCAGGCGATCGACCACATCATCAACTCGGCCGCCAAGACCCGTTACATGTCGGGCGGCATGATCAGCGTGCCGATCGTGTTCCGCGGCCCCAACGGCTTCGCCTCGCGCGTCGCCGCCCAGCATTCCCAGTGCTATGCGAGCTGGTACGGCCACGTGCCGGGCCTGAAGGTGGTGGCGCCCTATTCGGCGGCCGACGCCAAGGGCCTGCTGAAGTCGGCGATCCGCGATCCCAATCCGGTGGTGTTCCTCGAGCAGGAGCTGCTCTACGGGCGCAAGTTCGAGGTGCCCAAGCTCGACGACTACACCGTGCCGATCGGCAAGGCCAAGGTGGTGCGCGAAGGCAAGGACGTCACCCTGATCAGCTTCTCCTACACCATGCTCGCCGTGCTGGACGCGGCCGAGGCGCTGGCGGCCGAGGGCATCGACGCCGAGGTGATCGACCTGCGCACCATCCGGCCGCTCGATGCCGAGACGCTGGTCGCGTCGGTGAAGAAGACCAACCGCGCCGTGGTCGTCGAGCAGGGCTGGACCGCCTATGGCGTGACCTCGGAAGTGTCCTCGGTGCTGATGGAGCAGGCGTTCGACTGGCTCGACGCGCCGGTGCTGCGCCTGGGCGGCGCCGACGTGCCCATGCCCTACGCGGCCAGCCTGGAGAAGGTCGCCGTCGTCCAGCCCGAGGATGTGGTCAAGGCGGCCAAGACCGTCTGCTACAAGGCCTGATCCAAATGGCCATATCGATCACCATGCCGGCGCTCTCGCCCACCATGGAAGAGGGCACCCTCTCCAAATGGCGGGTGAAGGAGGGCGACACGGTCAAGGCCGGCGACATCATCGCCGAGATCGAGACCGACAAGGCCACCATGGAAGTGGAAGCGGTCGACGAGGGCGTCGTCGGCAAGCTGCTGGTGCCGGAAGGCGCCGAGGGCGTGAAGGTCAATTCGGTCATCGCCATGCTGCTGGAGGACGGCGAGAAGGCCGCCGACCTGAAGGCGCCCGCCGCGCCCGCGCCGAAGGCGCAAGCCAAGGCCGCGCCCGCCGAGGATCACGACGTTCTCGCCAATCCGTCGGCGCGCCGCCTCGCCGAGGAAGAGGGCATCGACCTCGCCACCGTGAAGGGCAGCGGTCCCGATGGCCGGATCACCAAGGGCGACGTGCTCGCCGCCGTCGCGGGCGGACCGGTGCCCGCCGCGAAGCCGGTACCCGAAACGGCCGATGCGTCCGGCCGCGTCTTCGCCAGCCCTCTCGCCCGCAAGCTGGCGGCCGAGAAGGGCGTCGCACTGGCCGAAATCGGCGGGTCCGGACCCAATGGCCGGGTGATCAAGGCCGACGTGATCGCGTTCGTGCCGAAGGCCAAGCCCGCCGGCGCGCCGTCATTTGCGCCCGTGACCGGCGACGCGCCGTTCGAGGAAGTCCGGCTGTCGACCATGCGCAAGACCATCGCCAGGCGCATGACCGAGGCCAAGCAGACGGTGCCGCATTTCTACCTGACCATCGAGGTGGAGATCGACAAGCTGCTGGACGTCCGCAAGGACCTGAACGACGTGGCCGGCGAAGGCCCCAAGCTGTCGGTCAACGACTTCATCATCCGCGCCGCCGCGCTGGCGCTGCGCCAGTTCCCCGATGCCAACGTGCAGTTCGCCGGCGACACGCTGCGCCGCTTCAGCCGCGCCGATGTTGCCGTGGCCGTGGCCATCGACGGCGGCCTGATCACGCCCATCGTCAAGGGCGCCGAGAGCAAGACCGTCGCAGCCATCTCCACCGAGATGAAGGACCTGGCGGACCGGGCGCGCAAGGGCAAGCTGGCGCCCGAGGAATACCAGGGCGGCACCATCTCGATCTCCAATCTGGGCATGTTCGGGATCAAGGAATTCCTGGCCGTCATCAACCCGCCGCAGGCGTCGATCCTCGCCATCGGCGCGGGCGAGAAGCGGCCGGTGGTGAAGAACGACCAGCTCGCCATCGCCACGGTGATGAGCGTCACCATGGCCTGCGATCACCGCGCCATGGACGGCGCCATCGGCGCGCAATATCTTCAGATATTCAAGGCTCTCCTGGAGCATCCGGTCAGGCTGCTGGTTTAATCGGGGGAGCCATTCGGGAAGCGTCACGTCTGTTCAGGTAAACTCTTAGACAGGCGAGATAAGCACATGACGAAGCAGCTCCTTCACCTGGTCCTGGGTGGCCGGGTCAAGAATACGAAGTCGTCCGAGTTCGAGAATATCAACGATGTGGACATCGTCGGCCTTTTCCCCAACTACGCCGAGGCGCTGAAGGCCTGGCGCGGCAAGGCCCAGTCCACCGTGGACGATGCGCGCATGCGCTATTTCGTCGTCCATCTGCATCGGCTGATGGAGCCGGAGCAAGACCATGATCACGACCATTAACCTCCGTGACTTTGCGAGCGCAGCGAAGCAATCCAGCCATGCCGTTGATAGCTGTATGGCGGGTTGGCTAGATTGCTTCGCGTTGCTCGCAAAATCGGGTTGGGGAATGCGACCATGCGTTGGACATAATCGACCCTTTGGCCTATGTGGTAATCCATGAGCAACGTCGAGGTCATCAAGGGCGAGAAGCCCGAGCACGTCCGCAAGCCGGACTGGCTGCGCGTCAAGGCGCCGGGCTCTCCCGAGTACATGAAGACGCGCAAGCTGATGCGCGATCTCAAGCTCAACACGGTCTGCGAAGAGGCGGCCTGCCCGAATATCGGCGAGTGCTGGAGCCAGAAGCACGCCACCGTCATGATCCTGGGCGACATCTGCACCCGGGCCTGCGCGTTCTGCAACATCAAGACCGGCATGCCGCGCACCGTCGACCATGACGAGCCCGAGCATGTGGCGACGGCGGTCGGCGAGCTGGGCCTCGAGCATGTGGTGATCACCTCGGTGGACCGCGACGATTTGCCGGACGGCGGCGCCAGCCAGTTCGTCAAGGTCATCATGAAGATCCGCGAGCATTCGCCCGGCACCACCATCGAGGTGCTGACGCCCGATTTCCTGCGCAAGAAGGGCGCCATCGAGGCGGTCGTCGAGGCGCGGCCCGACGTCTACAATCACAACCTCGAGACCGTGCCGCGGCTCTACACCTCGATCCGGCCGGGCGCGCGCTACTACAATTCGCTGCGCCTGCTGGATACGGTCAAGCGGCTCGATCCGTCGATCTTCACCAAGTCGGGCCTCATGGCCGGTCTGGGCGAGGACAAGCGCGAGGTCTATCAGGTGATGGACGACATGCGCGCCGCCGACGTCGATTTCCTGACCATCGGCCAGTATCTGCGGCCGACGCCGCGCCATGCCGAGGTCGCCCGCTACGTGACGCCGGACGAGTTCGCGTCCTATGCCAGGATGGCGCGGGCCAAGGGTTTCCTGATGGTGTCGGCGTCGCCGCTGACCCGGTCGAGCTACCACGCCGGGCAGGATTTCGCACAACTCCGGGCCAACCGGGAAGCACAACTGGCGACGGCGCGCTGACCGCCGCTTTCGCCGATAAACATCGTGGGGGAAATGCACAGGCACGCGGAGAAGCGGGTGCTGCCGCACACGGCCGAACAGATGTTCGCGGTCGTCGCCGACGTCGAGCACTATGACGATTTCCTCCCCTGGTGCACCGGCGTGCGCGTGTTCAAGCGCGAAGAGGGCATGTTCCTCGCCGACCTGATGATCGGCTACAAGGCGATCCGCGAGAAATTCAGCTCCCGGGTCGAGCTGTTCCCCCACGAGCGGATCAAGGTCACCTATTTGACCGGCCCCATGCGGCACCTGAACAACGACTGGCGGTTCATCGCCAATCCGGACGGCAGCTCCACCGTGGATTTCTCGATCGAGTTCGAGTTCCGCAGCCGGCTGCTCGAGAAGCTGATCGGCGGCGTGTTCGACGAGATCGTCAGGCGCATGGTCAGCGCCTTCGTCGCCCGCGCCGACGCGCTCTACGGCTCAGAAAAGCGACTGCATCAGCTCTAGCGCCAGCTCCACCGACTTGCGGCGGACCACGGAACGGCCCTGGTCGCCGAACTGCATCTTGCGGTGGATGGTCTCGCCGTTCCGCCGCGCGGCGGCGAAATGCACCAGCCCCACGGACTTGTCGGTATCGTCCTTGGGCGGCCCGGCGATGCCGGTAATGGCGACGGCCACGTCGGCGCCCGAACGAGCCAATACACCGGCGACCATGGCGCGGGCGCAGGGTTCGCTCACCGCGCCGGGACCGGGACGGTTGAGGATGTCCCAGGACACGCCGAGCAGTTCGTTCTTGGCGTGGTTGCTGTAGGTGATGAAGCCCCGGTCGACCACGTCGGACGAGCCGGGCACCTCGGTGAGGCAGGCCATCACCAGGCCGCCGGTACAGGATTCGGCGGCAGCCAGCTTCAGGCCTTTGGCGCGGGCGGCCGCCAGTACCTCGGCGGCGCGCGGGATCAGAGCGTCGGTATCCATGGTCCACCTGCGAACAAGATCAGGAAAAGCTGCAACAGGACGAAGGCGAACAGGCCGGCCAGCATGTCGTCCTGCATGATGCCGATGCCGCCCCGCCCATGCTTGTCGAGTAGATGGATCGGCCACGGCTTGAAGATGTCGAAGATGCGAAACAGCACGAAGGCGGCCAGGTACGCCCACAGCAGGTGCGGCGGTATCAGCAGGCACGCGATCCACTGGCCGGCGACCTCGTCGATCACCACCTCGCCGGGATCGGTCTGATCGAAATCCTGGATGTAGCGGGCCGACGACCAGCAGCCCAGCCCGAACACCAGCAGCGCGCCCGCGAGCAGCGCCAGCGGCCCCAGGAAGGTCTGGATGGCCCAGGCGAGGGGCAGGGCGGCCAGCGAACCGAAGGTGCCTGGCGCCGTCGGAATCCGCCCGACCCAGAACCAGGTGGACAGCCATGTGGCGGGATGCAGGAGGGGCGGTCTCATGAGGCCGTGTCGGGCAGCAGCACGCTGGCCGTCGCCTGCGCCGCGATGCCTTCGCCACGCCCGGTAAAGCCGAGCTTCTCGGTCGTCGTCGCCTTGACGTTGATGCGCCGGGCCGGGATGCCGAGGATCTCGGCCAGCACGGCGGTCATCGGCGCCACATGGGGCGTCACCCTGGGCGCCTCGCAGATGATGGTCACGTCCACATTGGCGATGCGGCCGCCCTGGTCACGCACCAGCCGGACGGCTTCCTCGAGGAACAGCCGGGACGGCGCGCCTTTCCACTGCGGATCGCTGGGCGGGAAGTGCCGGCCGATATCGCCGGCGCCGACCGCGCCCAGGATCGCATCGACCAGCGCGTGCAGCGCCACGTCGGCGTCCGAATGGCCGATCAGGCCATGGGTATGGGGAATCCGGTGGCCACACAGCATCACATGGTCGCCCGGCCCCAGACGGTGGACGTCGAAGCCGGTGCCGCTGCACGGCAGCATGGCACGCGCCGACAGCGCGGCGACGTCTTCCGAGGTCGTCACCTTGATATTCCTCTCGTCGCCGTCGACCACATGCACGGCGTGGCCGGCCCGTTCCGCCACCGCCGCATCATCGGTCAGGTCGGCCACATCCGCCAGCGCCCGGTGCGCGGCGAGGATGATCTTGTAGCGGAAGCCCTGCGGCGTCTGCGCCCGGCGCAGGCTGTCGCGGTCGATGTTGCCGGTGACGATCTCGCCGTCGACCTGCTTGATGGTGTCGGTCACCGCGAGGCCCGGAATGACTGCCTCATTATTGGACAGCGCATCGACGATGGCGCGGATCAGCCATTCGGAAACGAACGGGCGCGCGGCGTCGTGGATCAGCACCAGATCGGGGGTCTCGGCGGCCAGCGCCTCCAGGCCCAGCCGCACGGATTCCTGGCGGCTCGCGCCGCCCGTGCACGGCTCGGCGATGATCAATCCGATCGTCGACTCGTCGTAGAGCGGCCGGTCGCCGGGATGAATCACCACCTGAACGATATCGACCAAGCCACTGTCGAGAAAAGCCTTCACCGAATGACGCAGGATCGGTTGGCCATTCAGGTCCAGGTACTGCTTGGGCAGCGGTCCGCCGGCCCTCTGGCCTCGGCCCGCAGCGACGATCAGGGCTGCAACTTTCACGATTGGTCCGGGTGTTGCTGTAAGCTAAGGTTCGCACCCAGTGTGTGCGAGAGTTTTCATCGGCGGTCAACTGTGTGATAACACTTGCACCAAATGGCATCTTTGCTTAGGAAAACAGCAACCCTAGAGGTTGCATAAAAAATGACCATCAAGATCGGCCAGCTTTCCATCGAAGACCCCGTCGTGCTCGCGCCCATGTCCGGCGTGACCGACATGCCGTTCCGCAGGCTGGTGAAGCGCTACGGCGCCGGCCTGGTCGTGTCGGAGATGATCGCCAGCGAGGCGATGATCCGCGAGACCCGCCGCACGCGCCAGATGGTCGCCAAGTCGGCCGAGGAGCAGCCGCTGTCCATGCAGCTCGCCGGCTGCGAGCCCAGGGTGATGGGCGAGGCGGCCAGGCTGAACGAGGATCTGGGCGCCGCGATCATCGATATCAACATGGGCTGCCCGGTGAAGAAGGTGGTCAACGGCGACGCCGGCTCGGCGCTGATGCGCGACCTGGACAATGCCTCGCGCATCATCGAGGGCACGGTCGAGGCCGTCTCGGTGCCGGTGACGCTGAAGATGCGCACGGGCTGGGATTACAATTGCCGCAACGCGCCCGAGCTGGCGCGGATTGCCCAGGACCGCGGTGTGAAGATGGTCACCGTCCATGGCCGCACCCGCAACCAGCTTTACAAGGGCCATGCCGACTGGTCGTTCGTGCGCCAGGTGAAGGACGCGGTGAGCATCCCGGTGATCGTCAACGGCGACATCAACACGTTCGACGACGTCGACGAGGCGCTGAAGCAGTCCGGCGCCGACGGCGTGATGATCGGCCGCGGCGCCTATGGCCGGCCCTGGTTCCCCGGGCAGGTGGTGCACTATCTGCGCACCGGCGAGAAGCTGCCCGATCCACCGCTCGCCGAGCAGCTCGACGTGCTGCTGGAGCACTACGAGGACATGCTGAGCCACTACGGCGCCGAGACTGGCGTGCGCGTGGCGCGCAAGCATATCGGCTGGTATTCCAAGGGCATGGTGGATTCGGGTGAGTTCCGCGACCGGGTCAACCGGCTGGACGACCCGCAACAGGTCCGCGCCATGGTGCGCGCCTTCTACGAACCCCGGCTCGAAAGGCTGGCGGCCTGATGCCGTCCGTGGCCAACCTGTTCCGCGGCAAGGGACAATCGCCGGTCAGCACCGAGGTGCTGATCAACGCGCTGCCCGATCCGCTGCTGGTGGTCGACCAGTCGGACCGCATCCGCTTCGCCAACCTGGCCGCCGAGCAGTTCTTCCAGTCCAGCGCCAAGATGCTGCAGACCCAGGGGTTGAGCGAGATCATCCCGTTCGACAGTCCGCTGATCGCTCTGGTCGGGCAGGTGCGCAACCGCGGGTCCTCGGTGTCCGAATACGGCCTGGTGGTGGCGACGCCGCGCATCGGCGTCCATAACCTTGACGTGCAGATATCGCCCATCGCCGAGGATCCGTCGCTGCTGGTGGTGACCCTGCGCGAGCGCGGCATCGCCAGCAAGATCGATCACCAGTTGCTGCACCGGGGCGCTAACCGCTCCATCGTCTCCATGGCAGCGGTGCTGGCGCACGAGATCAAGAACCCGCTGTCCGGCATCCGTGGCGCTGCCCAGCTCGTCGAAAGTTCGGTGGGCTCCGAGGACAAGGCGCTGCTGCGGCTGATCTGCGAGGAAACCGACCGCATCGTCGCTCTGGTCGACCGCATGGAGGTGTTCTCCGACCCGCGTCCCATCGACCGGGCGCCGGTCAACATCCACGAGGTGCTCGAGCATGTCCGCCGGGTGGCCGAGAACGGCTTTGCCCGCAGCGTGAAGTTCAGCGAGCTCTACGATCCGTCGCTGCCGCCGGTGCAGGGTGACCGCAACCTGCTGATCCAGGTGTTCCTCAACCTGGTGAAGAACGCCGCCGAGGCGGCGCCCGAAGACGGCGGCGAGATCACCCTGACGACAGCCTACCGCCACGGCGTGCGCGTCGCGGTGCCCGGGACGCGCGAGCGGATCAACCTGCCGCTCGAGATCTGCGTCGTCGACAACGGGTCGGGCGTGCCCGACGACCTGCAATCTCACCTGTTCGACCCGTTCGTGACCACCAAGCCCGGCGGCACCGGCCTGGGCCTGGCACTGGTCGCCAAGATCGTCGGCGACCATGGCGGCGTCATCGAATGCGACTCCGTGCCGCGGAAGACCATTTTCCGCGTGCTGCTGCCGACCGGACCAAGACCCACCAAAACCGATAGGCGGCACCCATGAGCGAGGGAACCATCCTGATAGCCGACGACGACCGTGCGATCCGCACGGTGCTGAATCAGGCGCTCGGCCGGCTGGGATACGACGTGCGCACCACCGGTAACGCGGCGACGCTGTGGAGCTGGATATCGAATGGCGAGGGCGACCTGGTCATCACCGATGTGATCATGCCCGACGAGAACGGCCTCGACCTGCTGCCGCGCATTCGCAAGGTGCGCGGCGACCTGCCGATCATCGTCATGAGCGCCCACAACACGTTGAGCACGGCGCTGAAGGCCACTGAGCGCGGCGCCTACGACTACCTGGCCAAGCCGTTCGACCTGACCGAGCTGACCAATGTGGTCAAGCGCGCGCTGGCGCGTCCCAAGCGCAACGATACCCCCGAGCAGGCGCCCGACGACGACGGCATGCCGCTGGTCGGCCGGTCGCCGGCCATGCAGGAAATCTACCGCGTGCTGGCGCGCCTGGTGCCCACCGACCTGACCGTGATGATCTTCGGCGAGTCGGGCACCGGCAAGGAGCTGATCGCCCGGGCGCTGCACCAGTTCGGCAAGCGCCGCAACGGGCCGTTCGTCGCCATCAACATGGCCGCGATCCCGCGCGAGCTGATCGAGAGCGAGCTGTTCGGCCACGAGAAAGGCGCCTTCACCGGCGCCACCTCGCGCCATAGCGGCCGTTTCGAGCAGGCTCAGGGCGGCACTCTGTTCCTCGACGAGATCGGTGACATGCCGCCCGAAGCACAGACCCGGCTGCTGCGCGTGCTGCAGGAAGGCGAGTACACCACGGTCGGCGGCCGCACGCCGATCTCGACCGACGTGCGCATCATCGCCGCCACCAACCGCGACCTGCGCCAGCAGATCCACCAGGGCCTGTTCCGCGAGGACCTGTTCTACCGCCTGAACGTGGTGCCGCTGCGCCTGCCGCCGCTGCGCGACCGGCTCGACGACATTCCGGACCTGGTGCGCCACTTTCTCAACCAGGCCGGCCTGGAGGGGCTGCCGCAGAAGTCGCTCGACAGTTTCGCGCTGGAGCGGCTGAAGCGTCACAACTGGCCCGGCAACGTCCGCGAGCTCGAGAACGTGGTCAAGCGCATCGTCGCGCTCTATTCCGAGGAACTCATCGGCGTCGAGGTGGTCAGCGCCGAACTCGCCGAAACCGAGCGCCGGGTGGCGCCGGCCGCCGGCGTCGAGGCCGACAATCTGGCCGGCGCGGTGGAGAACCATCTCGAGCGCTACTTCGCCGCCCATGGTGACGGCCTCCCACCCAAGGGTCTCTACGACCGGATCATCAAGGAAGTGGAGCGGCCGCTGCTCAACATCGTGCTGTCGTCGACGCGGGGCAACCAGATCCGCGCCGCCGAGCTGCTGGGCCTCAACCGCAACACCCTGCGCAAGAAGATACGCGAGCTGGACATTCCGGTGAACCGGGGCCTGAAATAGGCGCCGGCCACCCGCCAAATCGGGTGATGCAAATTTGCAACATTATGTTACCCTGCGCCCGCGTCCGCTCCGGGCGCGCTGGTTGATCCGGGATCTGAAGCCCCACTGAATGTCGAGCCTCGGCATCACGTCTGATAGACCCAAGCGGGCACTGTTCCCCGGCTGGGTAAAACAGCTTACGCATAATCGCTGGGTTCCCGCCGCGCTGGCGGTGATCGCCGTCGTCTGGGGCGTGGTGACCTATGTGCTGCTGAGCCGCGGGCTGGTGGCCATGGACTCCAGCGGTGCCATCGCGTTGATCTTCGGCAACCTGGCCATCGTCACCATTCTGGCCGTGCTGATCACCCGCCGGGTCGTGCGGCTGTGGGTGGCGCGGCGGACCGGCCTCGCCGGATCGCGGCTGCATGTTCGGCTGGTGACACTGCTCAGCCTCGTCGCCATCATCCCGACCATCATCGTCGCCATGTTCTCGGCGCTGTACTTCAATCTCGGCCTGCAGAACTGGTTCTCCGACCAGGTCCGCGGCGCGGTGCACAACTCGGTGCGCATCGCCGAGGACTACATGGACGAGCACAAGAAGAGCATCTCGCGCGACCTGATCGAAATGTCCTCGGTGCTCAACAGCCGCGCCGACGAGTTCCGCTTCGAGCCGCAGAAGTTCGACGAGGAGATGCAGAACCAGGCACGCAGCCGGTCGTTCAGCGAGGCCATCATCCTGTCGCGCAACGGCACCATCTATTCCAAGTATAACGGCCTGTTCGGCGATACGCTGGCGCGCACCTCGGCGCTGCCGCGCCGCGCCATGGCCCAGGCCGAAGCCGGCGGCGTCGCCGCCATGACCAATTCCAACGACGACTATGTCGGCGCGCTGATCAAGCTCAGCGGCTACTGGGACCGCTATCTCTATGTCGGCCGCAACGTGGAGCAGCGGGTGGTCGAGCAGCTCGAGCGGACGCGCCATCACGCGACCGAATACGAGGAGCTGGAACAGCGGCGGGGATCGCTGCAGACCAACATCAACATCACCTTCGTGGTGCTGGCGCTGTTGATGCTGATGGTGGCGGTGTTCGTCGGCATCTGGTTCGCCAGCCGGCTGATCGCGCCGATCACCGACCTGGTGCGCGCCTCCGAGCGCATCCGCGAGGGCGACCTGTCGATCCGCGTGCCGGAAGGCGAGGGCGATGACGAGATCACCGTACTGTCGCGCACCTTCAACCGCATGACCGATCAGCTCCAGAGCCAGCGCGACGACCTGATCGACGCCAACATCCAGCTCGACCAGCGCCGCCGCTTCACCGAGGCGGTGCTGGAAGGCGTGCTGGTGGGCGTCGTCGGCCTCAACGCCCGCGGCGAGGTGGACCTGTCGAACCGGGCCGCGCTCGCCATGCTGGAGGAGACCGAGGTATCGCTGAAAGGCAACCGGCTGGTCGCCGCCGTGCCCGAACTGGTCGAGCTGCTGACCGAGGCCGAGGAAAACCCCGACGAGTTCGTGCAGCAGCAGATCAACATCCTCCGCGACGGCCAGCCGAAGAACCTGCTGGTGCGCATTTCGTCCGAGCGGGTCGAGGGCGAGATCACCGGCTTCGTCGTCACCTTCGACGACATCACCGAACTGGTCGCCGCCCAGCGCACCGCTGCCTGGGCCGACGTGGCGCGGCGCATCGCCCACGAGATCAAGAACCCGCTGACGCCGATCCAGCTTTCGGCCGAGCGGCTCAAGCGCAAGTACCGCAAGGAAATCATCACCGATCCGGACGTGTTCAGCCACTGCACCGACACCATCATCCGCCAGGTCGGCGATATCCGCCGCATGGTGGACGAGTTCTCCGGCTTCGCGCGGATGCCCGCGCCCACGTTCCGGCCGGAGAACGTCACCGAGATCGCCCGGCAGACACTGCTGTTTCTCGAAGTGTCGTCGCCCGACATCCGCTTCGATTTCCACGCCGGCGAGCAGCCGGTGACGCTGAACTGCGATGGCCGCCAGGTGGCGCAGGCGCTGACCAACATCATCAAGAACGCGTCCGAATCCATTCACGGCCGCAAGTGCCCGGAGGACGGCAGCCTGCCGCCGGGTCGCATCGACCTCACCGTGACCGCGGATGCGGCGTCGGTGATCGTCTGCGTCGAGGACAACGGCCTGGGCCTGCCCAGGGAGCACCGCGACCGGCTGACCGAACCTTATGTGACCACGCGCGAGAAAGGCACCGGATTGGGACTGGCCATCGTCAAGAAAATCATGAGCGACCATGGCGGCGAGCTGCTGCTCGAGGACCGCCCGCTGGGCGGCGTGCGGGTCCGGCTGGTGTTCTCGCGCGAATTCGTGGGTGAACTGGCGCCCGAAGCCAGGACGGCCACGGTGGGCTGAGCCATGTCCCGAGACATCCTGATCGTCGACGATGAAGCCGACATCCGCGACCTGGTCGCGGGCCTGCTGGAGGACGAGGGCTACGAAACCCGCAGCGCCGGCGACAGCGACAGCGCGCTGGCCCAGATCGAGCAGCGCCGCCCCAACCTGGTGATCCTGGACATCTGGCTGCAGGGCAGCCGGCTCGACGGGTTGGAGCTGCTGGACTTCATCCGGCGCGACCATCCGGAGGTGCCGGTGATCATCATCAGCGGCCACGGCAATGTCGAAACCGCGGTCTCGGCGATCAAGCGCGGTGCGTCCAACTTTATCGAAAAGCCTTTCAAGACCGATCACTTGCTGCATCTCGTTCAGGCGGCGACGGAGGCCGCGAGGCTCCGCCGCGAGAACGAGGAGTTGCGCGCGCGCTACCTGCCGGCCGACGAGGTGGTCGGCATCTCGCCGGCCATCAACAGCGTGCGCCAGATCGTCGAGCGCGTGGCGCCCGCCAACAGCCGCGTGCTGATCGCCGGGCCGACCGGCTCGGGCAAGGAGGTGATCGCCCGGCAGATCCACAAGCTGTCGGCGCGCGCCAACGGCCCGTTCGTCGTCGTCAACGCCGCCAACATCGCGCCCGAGCGCATGGAGGTCGAGCTGTTCGGCATCGAGCGCAAGCAGGTGGGGCAGGTGCAGAGCCGCAAGATCGGCCTGTTCGAGCAGGCCCACGGCGGCACCCTTTTCCTCGACGAGGTCGGCGACATGCCGATGGAGACCCAGAACAAGATCCTGCGCGTCCTCGTCGAGCAGATGTTCGAGCGGGTCGAGGGCAGCCGCAAGGTGCAGGTCGACGTCCGGGTGATGAGCTCGACCACCAAGGACCTGCGCCAGCTCATCGACGCCGGCCGCTTTCGCGAGGACCTCTATCACCGGCTCAACGTGGTGCCGATCATCGTGCCGCCGCTGAGCGCGCGGCGCGACGACATTCCGCTGCTGATCGACTACTTCATGGATCGGCTGACCACCGCCGGCGGCATGGCGCGGCGTGAGATCAACGCCGACGTGATCGCCGCGCTGCAGGCCTATGAATGGCCGGGCAATGTGCGCCAGCTGCGCAACATCGTCGAGCGCATGCTGATCATGGCGGCCGAGGACGTGCTGGAGCAGATCGGCGCCGACATGCTGCCGTCGGAGATCAACGGCTCGGGTTCGACGCTGGTACGCGCCGGCCAGGGCGAGGCGATCATGTCGGTACCGCTGCGCGAGGCCCGCGAGGCGTTCGAGAAGGAATATCTGCAGGCGCAGATCACCCGCTTCGGCGGCAACATCTCGCGCACCGCCAGCTTCGTCGGCATGGAGCGGTCGGCGCTGCACCGCAAGCTGAAGTCTCTGGGGCTGCAGACCGGCGAACGACGGGCCGGCGAAGAGGACGAATGAACATCATTGTCTGCGGGGCGGGGCAGGTGGGCGCGTCGATCGCGCGGCATCTGGCCGACGAGCATCACGACATCACCCTGATCGACACTTCGGCCGAGCTGATCAACCGCCTGACCAGCACTCTGGACGTGCAGGGCGTCGTCGGCCACGCGTCCCATCCGGACGTGCTGGAATTGGCGGGCGCCGCCCAGGCCGACATGCTGATCGCGGCGACCCATTCGGACGAGGTCAACATGGTCGCCTGCCAGGTGGCGCACACGCTGTTCAGCGTGCCGACCAAGGTCGCCCGGCTGCGTGCCCAGTGCTACCTGAACCGCGACTGGCACACGCTGTTTGGTCCCCAGCATCTGGCCATCGACCTGATCATCTCACCCGAGCTGGAAGTGGCCAAGGCGATCCGCCGCCGGGTCGACACGCCGGGCGCGTTCGAGGTGGTGCCGTTCGCCGAGGACCGGGTCTATCTGATGGGCATCGCCATCGGCCCCGACTGCCCGGTGATCGACACGCCGCTGCGGCAGCTCACCGAGCTGTTCCCGGACCTCAACGTGCAGGTCGTCGGCATCAGGCGCGGCGAGACCACCATCGTGCCGGACGCCGGGGAGCAGCTGCTGCCGGGCGACCGGGTCTATGTGGTGACCGAAAAGGCCATGCGGAACCGGGTGCTGGCCGCATATGGCCACGAGGAGCCCGAGGCGCACCGCATCATCATCGTCGGCGGCGGCCATGTCGGGCTCTACCTGGCGAAGGAATTGGAGGCGAGCGAAGGCGACTTCAATCTGCGCATCATCGAGCGCTCCGAGGCGCGCGCCCGGTTCGTCGCCGACCAGCTCGAGCGGACCGTGGTGCTGAACGGCGACGCCCTCGACCAGGATATCCTGCGCGAGGCCCATGTCCACATGACCGACACCGTGATCGCCGTCGCCAACGACGACGAGACCAACATCCTGTCGTCGCTGCTGGCCAAGCGGGAAGGGGCCAAGCAGGCGATCACCCTGGTCAACAACCCGGTTTACGGTCCGCTGCTGCCGTCGCTGGGGATCGACGTGTATATCGACCCGCGCGCGACCACGGTGTCGACCATCCTGCGCCATGTCCGCCGCGGCCGCATCCGCGGGCTGCACTCGCTCGGCACCGCCGGCGCCGAGCTGATCGAGGCCGAGGCGCTGGAGACGCTCGATATCCTGGATACGCCGCTGCGCGACGCCAGGATCCCGCCCGGCGTCCGCTTCGGCGCCATCGTGCGCGGCGACCAGGTGATCATCCCGCGCGGCGACACGGTGATCCGGACCGGCGACCGGGTGATCATCTTCGCGCTGGTGCAGCAGATCAGGAAGGTCGAGCAGATGTTCTCGGTGCAGCTCGGCTACTTCTGATCCCGGTTTGCACCGCGCGACGGTCTTCCATTCGCGTGATGATCGCACCTTGTCCTCGGGCGCAAAACGCCCCATTTTGAGAAAGTACCCTCCCAAGGTGCCCCCGGAAATAATAAGAGAAGGAACAACCCCTCAATGGCTTCGGACCGGTCGCAAAACGTTCAGGACGTGTTTCTCAACCACGTCCGCAAAGAGAAGACCCCGGTTACCGTCTTCCTGATGAATGGTGTAAAGCTGCAGGGCGTCATCACCTGGTTCGACAATTTCTGCATCCTCCTGCGCCGCGACCGGCACTCCCAACTGGTCTACAAGCATGCCATCTCGACGGTCATGCCTTCGGCGCCGATCCAGCTGTTCGAACCGGCCGATGGTGAGGCCGACGGAGAATAAGGTTTGACCCAGACCACCGGGACGCGGGGCGATTCCCGCGCCCAAAATGGCGCTTCCCCCAATGGCGCTTCCACCGCATTCGACGACCGTCAGTCGGTCACCAAGGGCACCCGTGCGCTGTTGCTTCATCCCTATCTCAAGGGCGGAAGCGGCCGCCGGTCGCCCGAGGCGGCGCTCGACGAGTTGAAGGGGCTTGCGCATGCCATCTCGCTCGACGTCGTCGGGGCTGAATCCTCGCCGCTGTCGTCGATCCGCCCGCGCACCTATGTGGGCGAGGGCAAGGTCGAGGAGCTGACCGCCGCCGTCAAGCAGGCCGATGCCGAGCTGCTGGTGGTCGATGCGTCGCTCAGCCCCGGTCAGCAGCGCAATCTGGAAAAGGCGCTGTCGGCCAAGGTCATCGACCGCACCGGACTGATCCTGGAAATCTTCGGCGAGCGGGCGCAGACCCGCGAGGGCGTGCTGCAGGTGGAACTGGCCCATCTCAATTACCAGAAGGGTCGGCTGGTCCGGTCCTGGACCCATCTGGAGCGCCAGCGCGGCGGCGCCGGCTTCCTCGGCGGTCCCGGCGAGCGCCAGATCGAGGCCGACCGGCGGCTTTTGCGCGAGCGCATCGCCAAGCTCAGGCGCGAGCTGGAGACGGTGACCCGCACGCGCCTGCTGCACCGCGAGCGGCGCGAGAAGGTGCCGCATCCGGTGGTGGCGCTGGTCGGCTATACCAATGCGGGCAAGTCGACCCTGTTCAACCGGCTTTCCAGCGACGACGTCATGGCCGAGGACATGCTGTTCGCCACCCTGGATCCGACCATGCGCGGCCTGACCCTGCCGTCGGGCCGGCGGATCATCCTGTCCGACACGGTCGGCTTCGTGTCCAACCTGCCGACCCATCTGGTCGCCGCGTTCCGCGCCACGCTGGAAGAGGTGATCGAGGCCGACATCGTCGTCCACGTCCGCGACATCTCCCATCCCGACACCGATTTCCAGCGCCAGGACGTGATCGACGTGCTGACCAGCCTGGGCGTGCCGGACGAGGAGGAACAGGTGCTGATCGACGTGGAGAACAAGATCGACCTGCTCGATGCCGAGCAGCGCGCCCAGACCGAGGCCCGCGTCGCGCGCCACGAATCGCTGATTCCCGTTTCCGCCGTGACCGGCGAGGGCATCGGCCGGCTGCTGGAGCGGCTCGACAGCCTGCTGGCGCGCGCCGAGCGGACAGTGACCCTGCGCGTGCCCTATGCCGACGGCGCGCTGATGGCCTGGCTCTACGACCACGGCGAGGTGCTCAAGCGCACCGACGCGGGCGAGGGTGCCGAGTTCGAGGTCCGCCTGTCGGACCAGGACGTGGGCAAGCTGCGCAAGCAGTCGCCCGCCATCTTCGCCGAGGCCGCCGAATAGCGCTCTACGCTTGTTGACTTGGCCCAGTTGACTTAGCACCTGCGGCTTTCTATCGTCGCCACCGAAACGGCGCCCGGCGCGCCTGAACCAGTGACGGGAGATCACCAATGAGCAATTTCAAGCCGCTGCACGACCGGGTCCTGGTCAAGCGCCTGCCGTCGGAGGAGAAGACCGCCGGCGGCATCATCATTCCGGACTCGGTGCAGGAGAAGCCGCAGCAGGGCGAGATCGTCGCCGCCGGCTCCGGCAGCCGCCGCGCCGACGGCAACATCGACCCGCTGGGCGTAAAGGTCGGCGACAAGATCCTGTTCGGCAAATATGCCGGCAGCGAGGTGAAGATGCAGGGCGTCGAGTACATCATCATGAAGGAATCCGACATCCTCGGCGTGCTCGAATAGGCGGCGCCTCACCGTCGATGAAAGGGCCGCCTCGCGCGGCCCTTTTTTGTTGGACGAACCCCGCGCATTCAGTTTCCGTTCAGCGCGCCGGCGCGATGATCGGGGCGTTCAGGGAGTTCGCCATGAGACACGCCATGTACAGATTCGCCGCCCCCGCCACGCTGCTGTTCCTGGGCATCGCGTTCACCGCGCTGGCGCGTCTGGCGCCATGACCATCAGGGAAAAGCACATGCACAAAATCCTCGGGATTTTTCCGGCCATGGGCGCCGCCCTCCTGGCCCTGTCGTTCGCCGGTGCGCCGGCGTTCGCGGACGATCATGAATGGAAGCGCGAATACCGCGACGGCGCCGGCGAGCACAAATACGAATCGAAGCCGGGCGAATGGAAGGAAGAGCACAAGGACGGCGGCCGCGAGCACAAATACGAGGCCAAGGCCGACGGCGAATGGAAAGAGGAATACAAGGACGGTCGCTGCGAGATCAAGCGCGAGCAGAAGAAGGACGGCGAGTACAAGGAAGAGAGGAAGTGCCAGTAGGCGATCGCCTACCCGGCCATTTCCTTGAACACCTCGCGGGCGACGCGGATGCCGTTCACCGCGCAGGGCCAGCCCGCATAATGAGCCAGGTGGATCATCATCTCCTCCACCTCCTGGTGCGACACGCCCTGGTTCAGCAGGCCCTTCAGATGCACCTTCAGTTGCGCCTCCTTGCCCAGCGCCACCAGCGTGGCGCAGGTGATCAGCGACCGGTCGCGCAGCGCCAGCCCCGGCCGCGTCCAGACGTCGCCGAACAGGTGGTCGATCGTCACCTCGATCAGCGGATCGGCCAGGTTGGGCGCATCGCCATCGCCCCACAGCTGCTTCCTGATCTCAAGCCCCCGTTTCCTGCGTTCGCTATCTGCCATTGTCCGTCTCCCCGGTTCGGCTTCCGGTTGCCAGTCTAGCCAGATCATCGCCGGTAAGGCGATAGATCAGCCATTCGCCGTGACGCTTCGCGCCCAGATTCTCGTAGAACCGGATCGACGGTTCGTTCCAGTCCAGCACGGTCCATTCGAAGCGGCTGCAGTCGTTCTCGACGGCGATGCCCGCCAGATGGGCGAGGAGGGCGCGGCCGATGCCTTTGCCGCGGTGCTCGGGCAGCACGAACAGGTCTTCCAGATACAGGCCCGGGCGGCCCTTGAACGTGGAAAAGATGTAGAAGTAGAGCGCGAAGCCCACCGGTATGCCGCCCCGGTCGGCGATCACGGCTTCGGCGTAGGGACGGGCACCGAACAGCGCACGGTCGATGTCGTCCTCGGTGGCCAGCATTTCGTGGCGCAGCTTTTCGTATTCGGCCAGCGCGTCGATGAAGAACCACACCAGTCCGGCATCGCCGGGCGCCGCTTTCCTGATGACGAGCTGTTCCATGCCGTTCCCTCCGGTCGGCCTGTTATACGGCCTGGCGCTCGCAAATGCTGCTTCTCGCGTGCCGGGCGCGCCGGTATCCTCGCGCCATGATGTCCTATTTCATCGTGTTCCTCGGCGCCGGCATCGGCGGCA
Organism: Sphingomonadales bacterium; assembly: GCA_022844405.1. Taxonomy (GTDB): domain Bacteria; phylum Pseudomonadota; class Alphaproteobacteria; order SMXS01; family SMXS01; genus RI-34. Next base: position 110,094 of record JALHLV010000013.1, read on the forward strand.
TGATGCGCCACGGCGCCAACATCGCCGTCACGCGCGCGGTAGGCACCGGCTTTCCGCTGGGCATCATGGCGGTCAACGTCATCGGCTGCCTGCTGATGGGCCTGATCGCGGGATGGTTCGCGCTGAAGGGGCAGGCGGGGCAGGAGTGGCGGCTGTTCCTGGCCACCGGCATCCTGGGCGGCTTCACCACCTTCTCGGCGTTCTCGCTCGACACGGCGCTGCTCTGGGAGCGCGGCGAGTTGGGGCTGGCCGCACTTTATGTCGTCGGATCGGTCGTGCTGTCGCTGGCCGGCGTGTTCGCGGGGTTGTGGGCGATCCGGCAGATCGGCTAATGCCTTATATCTAAAACTGTATTGTCATCCGCGCGTGCGTGCATGGGCGTCAACTTAAAGCGCCGGCCTCCCCTTTTTTTGTCATCCCCGCCAAGCGAAGCGCGCGCGGGGACCCATGTCTCCGCAGGCCTGTACGTCGATTTGGTTCGGTACATACGGTGATGCTGGATGGCAAGGCCGTAGCCGACATAGATATGGGTCCCCGCGCAAGAAAGGGGCGGGGATGACAAGATTTAATGGAGGGTTCAGGGCAGGGTCCGGACGACGGCCATGCCGACGAATCCGGAGCCGCCGATGACGGGGGCGTGCGCGTCGGATTAGAGCTCATATTTCGCGATCACCGTCTGTTCCGCCGCCGCATCCGCCAGCCATGCCTTCACCGCCGGGAGTTCCCATACCGCGTCCGCATAGGCCGCTGAAACCGCGTCCATCGTCACGCCATAGGTGCGGAACCGGCTGATCACCGGCGCGAACATGGCGTCGGCGGCGCAGAACGGGCCGAACAGGAACGGGCCGCCGGAGCGCGCCAGGCAGTCGGCCCACAGCTGCTGCACGCGGGCGATGTCGGCGCCGGTCTCGGCGCCATACGAGAAATCTTCATACTTCCGGCGGGTATTCATCGGCATCTCGCCCCGCAGGCTCGAAAAACCCGCATGCATCTCGGCGCTGACGGCGCGGGCGAGGGCGCGCGCACCGCTATCCGCCGGCCAGATCGCCTTGCCGGGGAACTTGTCCGCCAGATATTCGATGATGGCGATGCTTTCCCACACGGTCAGGTCGCCGTCGCGCAGCACCGGCACCTTGCCGGCGGCGGACCAGTCGTCGATGAACTCGGTGGCGATCTCGTTGGTGACGTCGACCGATTTCAGCCGGCCGCGCACCAGGTCGTAGGGGATGCCGAAATGGTCGAGAACGAGCAGCGCCCGAACCGACCAGGACGAATAATTCTTATTGGCGATCAGTAGTTTGAGACTCATTCCTCAACTCCTTTTTGGCCCGCTGCCATAAATCTTCCAGCTCTTCCAATGACTTGTCCTGCGGGCGCTCGCCGCGCGCCGCCAGAATGCTCTCGATGCGCCGGAACCGCTGCTCGAACCGCCGGTTGGTGCCGCGCAGCGCCCGTTCCGGGTCCACCTTCAGGAAACGCGCCAGATTGGTATAGGCGAACAGGATATCGCCCAGCTCGCTCTCCAGCTTCTCGTGGTTGTCGGCGCCGGCCTTGGCGTCGGCCATTTCCACCGCCAGCTCGATGGTTTCCTCCTGGATTTTGTCGAGAACCTGGGACGCGTCCGGCCAGTCGAAACCGACCGTCGCCGCGCGCTTGGCCAGCTTCACCGAGCGCATCAGGGCAGGGTAGCCGTAGGCCACGCCGTCCAGCACGCTGGGCACGCGGCCTTCGGTACGGGCCTTCTCGTCGCGCTCGCGCTTCTTGTGGTCTTCCCAGGCGACGGTCTGGGCGTCGGCGTCCTCGACGGTGGCGTCGCTGAACACGTGCGGATGGCGGCGCAGCATCTTGCCGCAGATGGCGTCGACGACGTCGCCGAAGTCGAAGTCACCGGCTTCCGCCGCCATCTGCGCGTGGAACACCACCTGGAACAGCAGGTCGCCCAGCTCGTCCTTCAGCGATGTCATATCCTTGTCGGCGATGGCCTCGGCCACCTCGTAGGATTCCTCGATGGTATAGGGCGCGATGGTGTCGAAGTTCTGCTCCTTATCCCACGGACAACCGTCCTTGGGGTCGCGCAGCCGGCGCATGATCGTGAGCAGGTCGTCGATGCTGTGCCGTGCCATGGAATACCTGTGGGGAAGGGGGTGGAAGCGCCCGTCTCCCTCCTATACCATCCCGGCAACAGGGGAGAAACCATGAGCCGTCTGCTGTCGCTCGCCACCGGCAACCTGCCTGAATTCACGCCCATCGAGGTCGTCGAAGCCGCCGCCGCGGCCGGCTGGACGGCGTGCGGCATCTGGTTCGATCCCGAAAAATGGACCGCCCGGACCACGCGCGACACCCGCAACGCGTTCGAGCGCACCGGCCTGAAGCCGTTCGACATCGAGGTGGTGTGGATCCGGCCGGGCGAGGCGGACCCGAACCACGAACGCCTGCTGGCCGCGGGCGGCGAGATCGGCGTCGCCAACGCGCTGATGGTCAGCTCGGACCCGGACATGGACGCCACCAAGCGGCGCTTCGAGGCGCTGTGCCGGATCGCCGACAAATACGGCATCAACGCCTGCTTCGAGTTCCTGCCGATCACCGAGGTAAAGAGCCTGCCGGCCGGCCTCGATATCGTGCAGTCGGTCGGCCATCCGCGCGGCAAGCTGCTGGTCGACGCGCTGCACCTGGCGCGCTCCGGCGGTCACCCGGACATGCTGAAGGGCCTGCCGGCCGACCTGTTCACCTACGCCCAGATCTGCGACGCGCCGGCCAAACTGCCCGACATGGAGTTCAACACCATCCTGTATGAAGCCGTCGACGGACGGCTGATGCCGGGCGAGGGTGAGTTGCCGGTGCGGGAAATGGTGGCGAACCTTCCTAAGGATTTGCCGCTCGCGCCGGAGCAGCGCTCCAAACCACTGCGCGACCAGCATCCGGACGCCACGGACCGGGCAAAGGCGATCCTCGAGGCGACGATCAGATTCCTGGGCTGAGTTCCTCAGGTCGGCTTTTCCCGGGCCGCCGGCGTTTCCCACAGCCGTCATCCCGCTGAAGAGCGGGATCCAGACCTGCCTTACGAACAACCAGTGCTGATTGCCAAGTCTGGATCCCGGCCGTCGCCGGGATGACGGCTGATGATGTGTGATGCTCTAGAGAGAGGGGCGCAGAGAAACGCGTGAGAAGTGGCCCAATCCCCTAATCCATAAATCGCATAATATATATTATGTTAAATAATGGATTGGTTAATGCTGTCAAAGGCTTAGGGTCTCTCTGATTGCGTTATCGCTGAGGACGGCAAGCGTGAAACCGGTCGCCCGCCGTCGCGGCCGCTCAGAGGTCGAGCACCATGCCGTCATAGGCCGGCTCGATGCCGGCCGGCAGCTGGCGCTTCAGCGTCTCGTAGTCCATGTCCCAGGTCATGTGGGTCAGCACGGCGCGTTTCGGCTTCACGCGCTCGATCCAGCCCAGGGTCATGTCGAGATGCGCGTGCGTCGGATGCGGCTCGTAGCGCAGCGCATCGACGATCCACAGCTCGATGCCGGACAGCGCTTCGAACGCGGCCTCGCCGAGCCCGTTCAGGTCGGTGGAATATGCGGCTTTTCCAAAGCGATAGCCGAGCGACTTGAGATCGCCGTGGGCCTGCTCGAACGGCGTCACCGGGATTTCGCCGACATGGAACGGCCCGCCGATCAGGCGCTGCTCACAGATCGCCGGATAGCCGTGCTGGGAGACGAACACATAGTCGAACCGCTGCATCAGCGTATCGAGCGTGGCCTGGTCGCCATAGACCGGAATCCGGCCGCCCATGGCCCAGGACAGGCCGCGCAGATCGTCGATGCCGTGGGTGTGATCGGCGTGGTCGTGGGTGTAAAGCACGCCGTCCAACCTATTGATATGGGCTGAAAGGCACTGCTCGCGCAGGTCGGGCGAGGTGTCGACGATCAGGCGCGTGGCGCCCTGCTCCACCGCGATCGACACGCGCCGCCGCCGGTTCTTCGGATTGTCCGGATCGCACGCGCCCCAATGGTTGCCGATGCGCGGCACGCCGCCCGAGGTACCGCAGCCCAGCACGGTGATCCTCACGGCCCCACGACTCCGGGTCGAGGAACCTTGGTGAAGAGGCGCAGGAAATTCTCGGTGGTTCGCGCCGCAAGCTCTTCCAGAGACAGGTCTTTCAGCCCGGCTACAATGTTCGCCGTGTGCACCACGAAGGACGGCTCGTTGTCCTTGCCGCGGAACGGGATCGGCGCCAGGTAGGGCGAATCCGTCTCGACCAGCAGCCGGTCCAGCGGCAGCGCGCGGATGGTGTCGCGCAGCGCCTCCGCCTTCTTGAAGGTGGCGATGCCGGAAATCGAGATGTACAGGCCCAGTTCCACCGATTTCTCCGCCAGTTCGCGGCTCGAGCTGAAGCAGTGGATCAGGCCGGGATAGGCGCCCTGCCCCATTTCCTCGGCCAGGATGCGGGTGGTGTCGTCGTCGGCGTCGCGGGTGTGGACGATCAGCGGCAGGCCGGTCTCCCGCGCCGCCTTGATGTGCTCGCGGAATACGTGCTGCTGGATGTCGCGCGGGCTGTGCTCGTAGAAATAGTCGAGCCCGGTCTCGCCGATGCCGACCACTTTCGGATGCCTGGCCCGCTCGATCAGCTGGCGCGCCACCGTGTCCGGTTCGGTTTCCGCCTCATGGGGATGCACGCCGACGCTGCAGTAGATGTTGTCGTAGCGCTCGGCGATGGCGAGCACCTTGTCGAACCGGCTGAGCGCCGTGGAAATGGTCAGCATCATGCCGACGCCGGCCGCCTCGGCGCGCGCGACCACGCCGTCGATATCCGCGATTAGCTGCGGGAAATCCAGGTGACAATGTGAATCAACAAGCATCCGTAAGCCGTTCTAGGAGGCCGCTTCTTCGACAAAACGCGGAAACAGGCCCTGCGGTTGCCCGATAGGCGTCCCGGCCGCGAGGCGACCCGCCTCACCCAGCGAACTAAAGTCGCGGTTGCCCGTGGCAACCCCCAGCATGTCCAGCAGCTTTCCGGCCGCGTCCGGGATGACCGGCTGGCTTAGGATGGCGATGTTGCGCAGCGTCTCGGCCACCAGATAGAGCACCGTTCCCATCCGCGCCGGATCGGTTTTCTTGAGCGCCCAGGGCTCGGTGCGCGCGATATAGACGTCACCTTCGGCAATAAGCGCCCACAACACGCTGAGCGCATTATGGATTTCCTGGCTTTCCATGGCTTCGCGCATGGCCGCAGCCGTCGCATCGATGGACGCGAGCAGCGCCGTGTCGCCGGCGTCGAACGCGCCCGGCGCCGGCAGCGACCCGTCGCAGTTCTTGAAGATCATGCTCAGCGTGCGCTGGGCCAAATTGCCGATGCCGTTCGCGAGGTCGCCGTTGATCCGGTGGATGATGCCTTCGCGCGAGAAGCTGCCATCCTTGCCGAACGGCACCTCGCGGGCGAGGAAATAGCGGATCTGGTCGAGGCCGAACTCGTCGACCAGCGCCTCGGGCGTGATCACGTTGCCCAGCGACTTCGACATCTTCACGCCTTCCAGGTTGAGGAATCCGTGGGCGAAGACGCGCCTGGGCAGCGGCAGCTCGGCCGACATCAGGAACGCCGGCCAATAGACTGTATGGAAACGGATAATGTCCTTGCCGATCACATGAAGATCGGCCGGCCACCGGCGCGCGAACTTCTCGGCGTCCGACGGGAATCCGGCACCGGTAATGTAGTTGGTCAGCGCATCGAGCCAGACATAGACGATGTGCTCGGGATCGTTCGGGACCGGGATGCCCCAGGTGAAGCTGGTGCGCGACACCGACAGGTCTTTCAGGCCGCCCCTCACGAAGCTGACGATCTCGTTGCGGCGCGTATCAGGCAGGAGGAAGTCCGGCTGGCTCTCGTAGAGCGCCAGCAGCCTGTCCTCGTAGGCCGACAGCCGGAAGAAGTAGCTTGGCTCCTCGACCCATTGCACCGCCTTGCCTTCTTCCGTGCGGAACTGGCCGTCCTCGCCCTTCTCCAGCTCGGATTCGGGGAAGAATGCCTCGTCGCTAACCGAATACCAGCCGGCGTATTTGTCGAGGTAGATGTCGCCTTTGGCGAGCATCCGGTTCCACATCTCCTCCACGGCCGCGTAGTGGCGCGGCTGGGTGGTGCGGATGAAGTCGTCGTTGGAGATGCCGAGCATGGCGCACATCGCTTCGAACTTGGCCGCGTTCTCACCAGCGAACTCCAGCGGTGTCTTGCCCGCCTTTTCCGCCGACTGCTCGACCTTCTCGCCATGCTCGTCCGTGCCGGTCAGGAACAGCACGTCGTAGCCGTCCAGCCGCTTGAACCGGGCGATGATGTCGGTGGTGATCTTCTCGTACGCGTGGCCCAGATGCGGCGCGCCATTCACGTAATCGATGGCGGTGGTGATAGTGAAAGTCTTTGTCATGCCGTGATGGCCTGGAGCCTGCTGAATACCGTGAGCGTCACCTGCTTGGGGTCGAGGTTGACCGCCTCGCCCCGGGCAAACAGGTGGCCGGTGTTCTCCCATACCTCGATCCATTGATCAAGACCGCCACGCCCGGCGAGCCGCGCGAACACGTCCGTCTCGCCGGCCGTCAGTCCCGGTTCGGCGCCCCGCGTGGCGGCGAAGGCGATCAGCCGCTTGAGAATGCCGTCGAGCAGCTCCCCCAGCAGGCGGAAGTCGTCGATGGCCTGCCGGCCGGCGACCGCGTCGCCCAGCGCGTGCAGCGCCTGCGGGTTCACCCCGGGCAACTCGGCCAGCAGCGCCATGGCCTTGCGGTAGAGCTCGGCGCCGCCCGCGTCGGCCAGCGCCATGGCGCGCCCGGGGCTGCCGTCCGACAGGGCAACGATCAGATCGCGGTCCTCGGGCGGCAGCACGACACCCTGGTTCGCCAGGGCGGCGGCCACCTGATTGCCCGCCAGTGGCCGCAGGGCCAGCGTCTGGCAGCGCGAGCGGATGGTGGGCAGCAGCCGGCCCGGCGCATGGGCAAGCAGCAGCAGGGCGGCGCGCTTGGGCGGCTCCTCGAGCATCTTCAGCAGCGCGTTGGCCGACTGCCGGTTCATCTCGTCGGCGCTGTCGATGATGGCGATGCGCCACGGCGCGTCGGCGGTCATGCCGAAGAAGCCGTGCAACTTGCGGATGTCGTCGACGACGATCTCGCCGCGCAGGCGATTTCCCTTGTCGTCCCAGGCGCGGGCGATGGACGTCAGGCCGGGATGACCGCCCTGCGCTACGAGCCGCCAGGCGCGCGAGTCCGTCGCTACATCGAGGCTGGTTGGCGCCGGCGCGCCAAACAGGCCGCCCGCGTCCGCCGGATCGCCGGTCTCCAGCAGGAAGCGCGCGAAGCGGTAGGCGAGTGTCGCCTTGCCGACACCGCGCGGACCGCTGATCAGCCACGCATGGGGCAGCCGGCCGCCCGCGTGGGCCGACAGCAGCAGCTCTTCCGCCGCGCCGTGGCCGATCAGCGCTCCGGTCAGCCGCGGGTGGCGCGGATCTTCCTCGGGTTTCAGGGCGCGGTCGGCCATCAGCCCACCTTGAGGCGTTCTTTGACCGTGGCCCAGATCGCCTCGTGGACCGTCTCGACAGGCCGGTTGGCGTCGATCACCACGCAGCGCGCCGGCTCGCGGGCGGCGATGTCGAGGAACGCCTGGCGCACGGCTTCGTGGAAATCCCGGCCCATCAGCTCGTAGCGCGTCTCGTGGTTGACGTGCCGCCGGAGCGACCGGTCGAGGCCGATGCCGATGGGCATGTCCAGGACCAGGGTCAGATCGGGCTTCAACCGTCCGGCGACCAGGCGGTAGAGCTTTTCCACCGTCGGCCGGCCGAGCGCCTGCGCATAGCCCTGATAGGCCATGCTGGAATCGGCGAACCGGTCGCACAGCACCCACGACCCCTCCTCCAGCGACGGCAGGATGGTCTCCTGCAGATGCTCGGCGCGGGCGGCGAAATGCAGCAGCGTCTCGGCCATTGGCGTCCAGTTCCGGTCGCCCTGCACCAACAGGTTGCGGATCGGGCCGTTGGGCTCGCGGGTCTCGACGACGCCGATGCCATGGGTCTTGAGCCGCGCCGACAGCAGGCCGAGCTGTGTCGACTTCCCGGCGCCCTCGCCGCCCTCGAACGTGACGAAGGTGCCGCGGCGGGGCATCACTTTTCGCCCGACGAGCCCGACAGCAGATAATCGATGGCCGAGCCGATCTTGCCGGTGGCGCCGACCTTTTCCACGTCCTCGGCGACCACCAGCGGCACCTGGATCGCGTCCATGCCGGGAAGCGTCACGGTGACGGTGCCGACCTGGGCGCCTTTCCTGGTGCCGGCCTTCACCGGGGCGGTGTACTTGATCCGGGCCTTCGCGCCCATCTTGGCCTCGCGGCTCAGGGTCAGGGTGACGTCCTTGGCGACGGTCAGGCCGACCTTCGCCTTCACGCCCAGCCACACCGGCGCCTCCTCGATCACCGTGCCCGCCTTCAGCAGCGTATAGGTGTCGAAGTTGCGGAAGCCCCATTCCATCAGACCGCGCGATTCCTCGGCGCGGGCCTTGGTGCTGGGCAGGCCGTTGATCACCAGGATCAGCCGGGTCTGGCCGCGCTTGCCGGAAACGGTGACGCCGTAACCGCCCTCCTCGGTGTAGCCGGTCTTGAGGCCGTCGACGCCATCGACCACGCCGAGCGTCGGATTGCGGTTCTGCTGGCTGATCGGCGCGCCGGTCTTCAGGTTCTCGCCATAGGCGAACTCGCGCTGCGCGTAATACGGATAGTATTCGGGGAAATCTCGGATGATATGTCCGGCCAGGATCGCCAGATCCCGCGCCGACGAATAGTGCTCCGGCTCGGCCAAGCCGTGCGGGTTGACGAAATGCGAGTTCTTCATGCCGAGCTGGGCCGCCATCTGGTTCATCATGTTGCCGAAGCCTTCGACCGAGCCGCCCAGCCCTTCGGCCAGCGCCACGCAGGCGTCGTTGCCGGAGACGATGATGGTGCCCTTCAGCAGGTCCTCGACCTTTACCCGGTCGCCGACCTTCAGGAACATGGTCGAGCCGCCCATCTTCCAGGCGCGCTCGCTGACCGTCAGCTCCTCGTCCAGCTTCATCGCCTTCTTCTTCAGCGCGTCGAAGATGACGTAGTCGGTCATCATCTTGGTCATCGACGACGGCGCCATGCGCTCGTCGGGCGCCTTCTCCATCAGCACTGCCCCCGTCGTATAGTCGATCATGATCGCCTGCTTGGCCTGGATATCGTAGGGCGGCGGCGCGGCATGGGCGGCGAGCGGCGCGCCGACGAGAACGGAAAGCAGAAGCGTCAAGCAGCGAAGTCGCGGCATAAGTGTGGTTCCGTGTGGTTGATGCGGGGTGATTCTAGGCGTCCGGACCGGCTACCGCAAGCCGCGCGGCACAATCCATTGTGGTTTCGCGCGGAGTTATCCACCACAATCTGAGGCGCCGCACCGCTTTCCGGCATGGATCGCGAAATGCGGCGCGAGCGTGTCCGGGTCAGTCCAGTTTGATGGCGAAGGCGCCGGGACTCAGTAACGGTAATTTGATTAAAATGTAATCCGGAGGGTCGGACCCCTGCTGTTGCGTCGCAGCAAATTGCGGTGGCAACAATCTCCGAATACTGTTATTGGATTGATCGGGCTGGATTTTGCGTGAGGCTTCGTCGAGTCGCCGACGGCTGGGATAGATCATGGGTATCCATCAAGCGTTCGTGAACTGCCGCCAGGCGAGTGTGGTCACCGTCTTCGCGCTCGTGCTCCCCGTCCTCCTCGGCTTCACCGCCCTCATCGCCGAATATGGCAGCATTCTGGTGACCGAGGCGCAGAATCAGCGGGTCGCCGACCTGGCGTCCTACTCGGGCGCGCTCGCCTATAATTCGGTTAGCTCGGGCAAGGAAGCGGCGGCGCTGGCGGCGGCCAATCGCATGGCCACCATGAACGGCGTGCCCACCTCCTACCTGACCGTGACCTATCCGACGTCGATCAAGACCTCGGGCGCGGTCTCGGTGAGGGCAAGCATCACCGCGCCCTACACGCTGCTGGTCGCGCGGGCGCTGAACAGCACCGCGTCGGTGCCGGTGACCACCGACGCCTTCACGGAAATCAGCGGTGGCGCATCGAGTTGCATCCTGGCGCTGAGCAGCACCGGCACGGGCGTAACCCTGACCGGAGGCACGGCGCTGACGGCGACCACCTGTGCCGTGAACTCGAACAACAAGGTTTCGGCCACCTGCGGCACCTCGATCACGGCATCCGTGGTGACCTATGGAACGACGCTGACCGAAGGATGCAGCAACATCACCGCGACGACCAAGGTGCAGCAGGTGACGACGGATCCGTTCCTCGGCAACACGGGTATATCGACCCTGAACTCGCGCCTCTCGACGGTAAACTCCATGACGGCGCCAGCCGCGCCGACGGTCGTGACCGGCACCAACCTGGCCCTGGGCTATTCGAACCCGCCGGCATCCTATGCGGCCACCGGCTGCACGTTCGCGCGCTCGGGCGGCAACTGGACCGTCACTTGCCCGAATGGCGGCACCTACAATTTCGGCTCGCTGACGATGCAGGGCGGCACCAGCCTCACATGGGCCACCGCCGGCAACGGCACCAGCACCTACAACTTTTCGGGCAGGCTGGACCTGAACGGCTCGACCCATACCTTCGGCAAGGGTACCTACAATCTGGCGCGGGGCATCAATCCCGGCGGCGGCAGCACCACGACGTTCGACAGCGGCACCTTCAACATGGGAGCCAGCACCACCGCATGCAGCGGCGGCGGCTTCTACAGCATCTGCGCGACCGGAACGACCTTGGTTTTCCGTGGTCCCAGCACCTTCGTGCTGTCGGCCGGTATCAGCGTTCCGGGCGGCTATACATTGTGGATGGGCTTCGACAACACCACCGGCGGCCTTACGGGCAGCAACAATCTCACCGGCAACAGCTACCGGATCGGCGCGGCCGCCACCGGCCACGCGATCAACATCGGCGGAGGTGCCAAGGTGTATATGGCCGATGCAACGGCAACGGGCAAGGTGTTCGAACTCGACGGGAACTTCAACGGCGGCGGCGGCGGCAGCTGCAGCTGGGTGCCGGCCGCCACCCAGCACGATATCGACGGCAACGTGCTGATCACCGGCGCGGTCTATTTCGGCGCCGGCGTCTATACGGTCGATGGATACATGGCCCTGGGCGCGAGCGGCGGCGGCGGCGGCACCTGCAACGGCGCCACGGTCAGCTTCAATGCCGTGAACGTGAACATCATGCTGTCCGGGACGGCGACGCCGTCCAGCGGCGGCTGCGCGGGCATGGTCTTCTGCGTTGGTGCAGGTTACAACAACATCGTCATCAAGGCGCCGACCACCGGAACCCTGGCGGACCTGGCGGTGATCGGCCCACAGAGCTCCAGCTTTTCCGGAGGCGCCTCAATGACCGAGGGTGGTACGGGCGCGACCATCAACGGCGCGTTCTATTTTCCGCATGGGACCGTTACGCTATCCGGAGGCGCCAGCGCAGCCGACGCCGGCGATTGCCTGCAGATCGTCGGCACCAGCATATCGCTGACCGGGGGAACCTCGCTGGCGTCGTCCTGCGTCGGCGGCTCGGGCAGCGTTACCGCGAAGCTGGTGCGATGACCGGACCGGCGACTTCCGGGACCGTCCCCCGCCGCGCGTTCTGGCGTGACCGGCGCGGCGTGGCGGCCATAGAATTCGCCTTCATCGTGCCGATCCTGGCGCTGATCATGGTGGCGATGGTCGATTTCGGGCTGGTTCTCTATGTCCGCTTCGGCCTCAACGAGAACGTGTCCGCCAGCGCCAACTACGCCATCGTCGGCGCCTCGAGCGTGTCCTCGGCGGGCGGGGCGACGCTGGCCTCCAATCTCACCGCGATCGTGCCCACCAACGTCAACATGACGGTGGTGGTCAACAACGGCCCTTCGGTCACCCGTACAGGCGGCGTTGCGAGTTCATCGGGCACCGCCTCGAACGCGGATTCGTGTTACTGCCCGTCGGTCAGCGGCTCGACCGTCACCTGGGGCAGCGCGACGACCTGCGCATCGACCTGCGGCGGCGGCGGCCTTGCCGGCAAGTTCGTGTCCATCAACGCCAGCGTGTCGCACTCGCCGTTGTTCGGGAACTATGGCCTGGTTCAGAACGGGACGGTGTCCACCTTCACCGTCGTCCAGGTGCAGTAGGCGATGCGGGCGCCGGGAGGATTTTTCGGCGATCGCGGCGGCGCCGCGGCGGTGGAGTTCTCGCTCGTCGTGTTGCCGCTGCTGCTGTTCATCTTCGGCACCATCGAGTTCTCCCGGCTGTTGTGGACGCGGCAGTCCATGCAGTCGCTGTCGATTTCCGCCGCCCGCTGCATGGGCATCCTGCAACCGGCCTGCATCAGCGGCACCAGCTACAACGAGACCAATACCAAGAACTACATCATCGCCCGGGCATCGGGGTTCGGCGTGCCGCTGGTGGCCTCCAACATCACGCTGAACAACAGCACGACCTGCAACGGGGTCTCGGGGTTCTCGACCGTCACGATCAACTATACGTTCAGCTCGATCGCGCCCAAGCTGATCGCGGCGCTGACGTCGTCAAAGAGCCTGACGACCAGCGCCTGCTTTCCCAACCAGGTGTAATGCCTACTTCTCGACCACGATCAGCGCGTTGACCTCGCCGAGGCCGACCACCTGCGCCATGGCCAGGTCGGCGTCTTCCACCCCGGCGAACGGGCCGAGCCTGACGCGGTAGAAGGTGGCGCCGTTGACCGTGGCGCTGCGCACCTCGGTCGGGGCGATGGCCCGCAGCCTGTCCTTCAGCCGGTTGGCGTTGGCCGGGTTGCCGAACGCGCCGGCCTGGACGTAGATGCCCCGGGGCTCGGCGGCGAGCGCCTTCGGCGCCTGCTGTCTGACCGCGACGGCGACGGGCGCGCCCTCCTCCAGCGGCGCCCGGCCGACATATTCGACCCGCACCATGGCGGTGCCGGCGCCGTGAAAGCCCAGCAGTTCGGACGCCCGCTTCGACATGTCGATGATCCGGCCGCGGGCGTAGGGGCCGCGGTCGTTGAGGCGCACCACCATGGACCTGCCGTTCTCGAGGTTGGTGACCCGCACCAGCGACGGCATGGGCAGCGTGCGGTGGGCGGCGCTGACCAGCTCCATGTCGAAGATCTCGCCATTGGCGGTGCGCTCGCCGTGGAACTGGGGGCCGTACCACGAGGCTATGCCGGTCTCGGAATAATTCGGGTCCTCGCGCGGCACATAGGTGACGCCGTTGATCACATAGGGGTTGCCCACCTTGTAGATGCCGCCCTTCCCGCTCGGTTGGGGCGCCTCGCCCCACGGGGGCGTCGTGGTTACGGTGTCCCTAGGCTTGGACGGCGCGGCGACAGGACCGGTATAGGACGGCGCCGGCTTCTTCGGCTGGGCGGCGCACGCGGCGAGAAACGCGCAGGCGGCCGCCAGGACGAGCCCCCGCCCCCACATGTTACTGCTTCACGAGGTCGGCCAGCCGGCCGACGGCGATGGCATAGAAGTTCGCGCAGTTGTAGCGAAGGATCGCCCGGTAGTTGCCGAAGGTCAGGAATGCGCGGCCGGTCTGGCCGTCCGGCTCGACCATCGTCGCCTCCAGGTCGCCCGCCGGCAGGTCGTTGCCCTCGCGGTCGCGCACGCCCATGGCCTGCCATTCGGACAGCTTCAAGGCCTTCGAATGCTGGTTCATCGCCCGGCAGCCGCCCTGGTCGTACATGCCGACGTCATGCAGCCTGGCGGCGAATCCTTCGGGCAGACTGACCTCCAGACCCCAGGTCTGGTCGCCCCGCCACTTGTAGCTGCGCAGATAGTTGGCGACCGAGCCGAAGATGTCGCCCTTGTTGTTCCAGATGTCCTTGTGGCCGTCGCCGTCGAAGTCGTCGGCATATTGCAGGTAGCTGGTTGGCATGAACTGGGGCTGCCCCATGGCGCCGGCCCACGACGCCTTCATTTCCGGCGGCGTGATGAAGTCGTCGTTCAGGATCTCCAGCGCCGCGAACAGCTCCTTGCGGAAATAGGCGCTGCGCCGCGGATCGTAGGCCAGCGTCGCCAGCGCCTGGATCGCGTCCTCGCTGGGGAAGAACTTGCCGTAATTGGTCTCCATGCCCCAGATGGCGACGATGTATTCGGGTTGCACGCCGTGCTTCTCGGCCACCTGGCGCAGCAGGTCGGCGTGCTCCTGCATCATCTTGCGGCCGCCGTCGATGCGCGCCTGGCTGACCCGCTTGGCCAGGTAGGTTTCCAGCGTCTCGACGAACTCGGCCTGGTTCTGGTCGGCCTTGATCACCCGCTCCAGCGGGGTGAGGCCGGTCAGCGTTTCGTCGAGGATCGCGGCGCGGATGCCCTTCGCCTCGGCTTCCTTGCGCACGCCCTTCAACCAGTCCTCCCATTTGGGCTGGGCATCCTGGGCGAAGGCAGAGGGGATCAGGATCAGGGGCAGAAGCAGCAGAACCGGCAGCAGGCGCATAATGGGCGGCGATCCCTCTTGGGTTATCTGGAATACCGGCAGGAACTGGCTTTTCCGCCCGTCGGACGCAACCGCGCCAGCACCGGTTCTGGTCGATCGTCACCGAGTTTTAGCCCGCGCGCCGGCAAGACGCCAGCCCTCGGCCCACGCAAATTTGCACCGTCCGCCAGAACCGGCTAGAAACGGCGCGAACGGATGGGTGGCCGAGCGGTTGAAGGCACCGGTCTTGAAAACCGGCGTGCGTGCAAGCGTACCGTGGGTTCGAATCCCACCCCATCCGCCACCTTGCGCTTGTATAGACCGGAGACATAGGTAACGGTTTGTACCTAAGACATGGGTAAGAGTCCCATGCCGACCGCGAAGTCAGTTGGGTATCGATCTGTCTGGCATCGATATTGAGTGAACTTTCATCGGAATCCTGATCCTGGATTGGACTGAACATGGATTTTCGGCGGAGGCGCCTCATTGATTTGATCAACTATGTCGAGGCCACTGAGCGCGACAAGTTGAAGACCGTTCTTGATGTGGCGCAGCACAATGGATTTCTGTACGCCGAACCCGATTTGGCGGGTCTGCCGGGTGTAATTCTTGATCGCCAGCTTCCGGATGATGTGATTTGGCTGCAAGTTGATCGCCTCTCAAGACGCCCACCACCGCTTCCGGACGATGCCAAATTGCGGTGTTGGTTGCCTGTCCGCGACACACCGGAAGGGCCACCGAAGCTTGCTTCAGAAGCGGTAGGGCAATTGCTGGCCGAAGCAGGGCTAATCGAAACCGACCCCATCCCGATGGCCGTGCGGTTCGACGATTATCACCACTCGGACCGGGTTCAGGCGACTTTAGCTGATTATCTTGCCGGTCCGTGGGCGCAATGGTCGGCCGAAGAGCGTCCTCGCCGACGAACGATCGCGCTCTACAACGCCTTATTCGCTCTTCGACAAATGCTCGAAGGTACTACTGAAACGCCTACCGAATTGGTGTGCGGTATCGGATTTTCGACGGTATTTCGTGCGAGCCAACGGATGCGCCATCCGCTGCTCTCCGTGCAGATGGAAATCGCGCTCAACGACCTTTCTCATGCCATCGAGTTGCGCCCTAGGATGGAAGCGCCACCTGGCATTGAGGCCGACGTTCTGGACAAACTGGAGTTCGCCTCTGTCGATGAATGGCAGAACTTTGCAGACAAATATCTGAACGCGCTGGAGGACGAGCCGTTATCGCCATTTGCACGGGAGAGCTTTGAGCCTGTGCTGCGACGGGCGGTGGCGCTGCTCGATCCCGACGCTCGCTATGTGCCAGATCATCGTGAAGATTTTGATCGCTCAATCCCGGCAGTGGAACCGATATTGCAGGTGAGCGACGTTTTCTGTTTCTTTCAGCGTGATCGCCGGGCAACTCAACTCATGGAAGATTTGCGTCGGTTCCGGCAGGTCATAGAAGCCGGTGACGAGAATTCCGTTTATCCTGAAGCTGTTGATGCAGTGGTTACTCCTCCGGCAGACGGGCCGAGCAACGAAGACTATCCATCGTTCCGAGGTGTCTCCACAATCCCCGGTATCACGTCTTCGGATGGGTCTGGCGCAGACCTGTTCTTTCCAAAGCCGTTCAATCGCGAACAGGTGGAAGTTGTCCAGCGACTGGCATTGCGTCCGGGGGTTGTCGTTCAAGGGCCGCCTGGAACTGGCAAAACCCACACAATCGCGAACATCATCAGCCACTATCTCGCGCTTGGCAAAAGGGTGCTGGTTACTTCCCAAAAGGCACCCGCGCTGAAAGTGCTGCGAGATCAGTTGCCAGCGGCTGTTCGCCCGTTAGCGGTCAGCCTCTTGGATAGCGATCGGGACGGGCTGAAGCAGTTTCAAGAATCCGTCGATATCATTGCAGAACGTCTTCAACGAACCAAACGCTATGAACTGACACGCGAAATATCCGATCTCGACGCGCAAATTGACAACCTGCACAGGACTCTGGCGCACATAGATAAGGAGGTGGACGAGATCGGTCGGTCGGCGATTGCTCCAGTTGATCTAGATGGCAAAAGGTTTGAGCCGTTGGAGGCAGCACGTGAAATCGTAGCGGAGCCCGAACGTTCGACTTGGTTGGAAGATTTCATCGACGCAACACCGGAGTTCGGAGCGCGGTTCACCGACAGCGATGTCATTGCACTTCGCCAGGCGCGAAAAGTGCTCGGCGGCGATTTGGCCTATCTCGGCATGATCATTCCACGGCCCGAAGAGTTGCCGGATGACGATAGTATGGTCGCGGTGCATCGTGATCTTTCGCGAGCGGAGGAGTTGCGTCGCCAGATCGCTGCGGGCGATCTTAGCGAATTGATCGATCGCGGGCAGGACACCGTCGTCCGTGTCACCCGGCTCCTTACTGACCTCCGGGTTGTTCAAAATGATCGAGCCGCCATTGCAGAAGCGAGATTTGGGTGGACGGAGGCCGCGATGGCGTTGCTCCGACGACAATCCCGCGAAGAAGGCATTGATGTACTTGAGGCGATGCAACCCGAGATTGATTTATTGGCGAGCGAAGCCAGGCATTTTCTCTCGCGTCCTGTCGACCTGCCGGATGCCGCTCTTGATGATAGCAAATTGCTCGATGCCATCGACCGATGCGCCAGGGGTGAACCGGCAGTCGGCATTGTTACGGGCTTATTTTCTGGGGCCTTGAAGAACCGCATGTCGAGCATAAAGATTGTTGGTGAAAAACCACGAAGTAAATCTGAATGGTCGGAGATCAAGCGATTCATCGACGCCCTCATGCGTGCAAAACGCCTTAGACTTGGCTGGAATCATGCGGTCTCGCATACATGCCTCGATGCCATCAACGTGGATGGCCTGCCGGTTGCGCGCGCGCTCAAATCGCAACTCGATCACGTCACAGCCATCCGGCAATTGATTGCTTCAGAATTGCAAGCCGATGGCATCGCGACGGAATTGCTGCCGCGATGGAGAGAGTCAATCGCGGGCAATCCACACGCAACGCTTTCATTGATTGAGATCGTCGAAGCTCATCTTCTCCGACATCGCTTGGACAATGCTGAAACGAATCGTCGCGCCCTAATGGACATGCTCAGGCGTTGTGCGGGAGAAATCAGTGCGCACTATCGCTCCTGCATAAATGAGCATCTCGGCAATCCGGAGATTTCTGACGCTGCCTTCAGGGAGAAATGGATTGCGTTGCGGCTGACCCTGGAAGCGCTTTGGACCAAACAAGACGCGCTCAAGACCGTCGAGACTGTGACTGACTCGATCAAAACTTCTGGTGGGCCTCTTTGGGCGGCGCGCCTCCGAAGCGAAGCTGTGGGTGGGCTGGAAGATATGCTGACGCCAGGAGACTGGCATGAACGATGGCGTCTGCGACGAATTGGCACATGGCTGTCTAGAATTGATCGTCATGGGCGTCTGCGAGCCTTAGGGAACGAGCGCTCAGAGCGGGAAAACAGCCTCAAAGGGGCTTATGAGCGCTCGATTGAATTGAGAACCTGGCTGGAACTTCGGACCAAGGCCACGGACAGTGTGCAATCCGCTTTGGCAGCTTATGCTGACGCGGTTCGCCGGATTGGCCGGGGAACAGGAAAACGGGCCGCTCGGTATCGTCGCGAGGCACGCTCCGCATCAGACCGAGCCAAGGGAGCGCTTCCTTGCTGGATCATGCCCCATTACCGCGTATCGGAATCGCTTCCAGCCGATTTGGGCCTTTTCGATCTGGTGATCGTGGACGAGGCGTCTCAATCGACCGTAGCGGCGTTGCCCGCACTTTTACGTGCAAAACAGATACTCATTGTTGGCGATGACCGGCAGGTAAGCCCGGAACTTGTTGGACGTGATCAGTCTCGAGCCGACGAACTGGCGCGACGGCACCTGTCTGAACAGGTCGTGGATTACCGTTCTGCGCTACGGGAAGAGCAATCGTTATATGACTTGGGCAAGGTTGTATTCGCAGGCGGCGCGATCATGCTCACCGAGCATTTCAGATGCGTCGCACCGATAATCGAATTCTCGAAGGCGCAATTTTATAATCATCGGCTATTGCCGTTGCGGTTGCCAACAGCGTCTCAGCGGCTTGATCCGCCGCTTGTCGATATCCTTGTCGAGGACGGATACAGAAAAGGAAAGACCAACCCACCTGAGGCGGATTGCATCGTCAGCGAAATCCGAAAAATCACTGATGACCTTGCAATGATGAAGCGGACCATCGGCGTGACGACGCTGCTGGGTCAGGAGCAGGCATCCCTCATTTACGCTCGAATTGAGCAAGAGATCGGGACCGAACTGATGGAACGTCATCATATTAGGGTTGGTGATCCAACCGCCTTTCAGGGAGACGAGCGTGACATCATGTTTGTCTCGCTCGTTGCGGAAAGGCATGATTCCCCATTGTCAGGAACAGCCTATGAACAACGGTTCAACGTCGCAACGTCTCGTGCAAAGGACCGAATGATCCTAGTGGATCGAATCTAACATTTGGTGCCCTCGTTTGACGGCGGCGATGATGTTGTCTGGATCGGCGGTCCATGTGAAGGGCGTTGGTCTGGTGTTGTGTTCGGCGACGAAGCGGTTGA
>JALHLV010000014.1 GCA_022844405.1 Sphingomonadales bacterium
GTTGCCGGGCGGGTGCGGGCGGCGGCTTCGGGTCGGAACCGACCAGGCGCTCGGGCGGCAGTTCGGGCGGCAGGTCGGGCTCGCGCACGCCGGGCTCGGCCTGCCGTTCCGGCGACGGCGCCATGGTCGCGGCCTGGCCGGCGATGCGCAGCATGGACGACTGGATGGCGCGGGCGTTCTCCATCACCTGGTCGTCGTCGCGCGCCTCCCACATCACCGAGAAGTCGTAGATCAGCTCTCCGCCGAGATAGACCTGTCCGTATGGCATCACCGGCGGGCCCTGGATGGTGGTGGCGTACTGCCCCAGCGTGTTGGCGGCGTAGTATTTGAACAGTTCCTTGTCGTAGACCGGCCGGCCGTCGGACGAGGCCACCATCACCTCGAGCAACCGCACCTCGACATTGGGCAGCCTGCTCGACAGGTAGTAGAGGATGCGGCGCAGGATGGCCTGCTGGTAGTTCGAATAGCGGCCGCCGTCATAGTAGAAGTTCACCACCAGCAGGGCGTTCTGCGAATCGGCGATGGCCGTCGCCACGTCGAGGAACGGCATCTCCATCTGGGTGGAGCGGTCCATGCGGAAGAAGAAATAGGGCGAGCGCCACTGGCCGTAGTCGTCGATGCTGCCGCCGATTCGGGGAATGTCGGGCGCCTGGGAGGGCACGGGTCCGCGAGGCTGGGCCAGCGCCGGCGGCGACAGCACGAGCATGCCCGCCATACAGCCGGTCATGGTCGCCGCCAACACACGTCTCATGGATGCCCCGATCCCACGCTGAGCCCTACGCATGTTCTCGTATGCCCTTGCGTGCGATGCAAGCGCCCATAGGTGTCAACTTAATGGACAGACTCCCTCCCATCGGCGAGAGGAGCCGCTTCGCGGCCACCCTCACCCTAACCCTCTCCCCGGCGGGGCGAGGGGACGATGTCATTGAGGACGTTGATAGTTTCCCCTCTCCCCGCCGGGGAGAGGGCAGGGTGAGGGGGCCTTTGTCACCACCCGAGCATCGCTTCCGGACCAGGCGAACCGTCCACCGGCGCCCTAAGTTGACGCCTATGGGCCTGTGCCGGGATGGGTCAGGCGCCGCCGCGGGACGGGAATCCGCCGGCGTGGCTGACCGCGCTGGCGGCACGGCGTCCCAGGATACCCTCGAGCCATGCGGCGCTGTCGACCAGTGCGTCGAGGTCGAGGCCGGTGTCGACGCCGCCGCGCTCGAGCATGTAGACCACGTCCTCGGTCGCCACGTTGCCGGTGGCGCCCGGCGCGAACGGGCAGCCGCCGAGGCCGGCCATGCTGGCGTCGATCACCTCGACGCCGGCCAGCCAGGCCGCCCAGGCGTTGGCGACGCCGGTGTGCCGCGTGTCGTGGAAATGGACGCGCGTCCTGATATGCGGGATTTCCTCGTTCAGCCGCCCCAGCAGGTCGCTGACCTGCGACGGGATGCCGACGCCGATGGTGTCGGCCAGGCCGATCTCGGCCGGGTCGCCCTCGGCCAGCCGCCTGGCGATGTCGATGACGCGCCCGGCGTCCACCTCGCCCTCGAACGGGCAGCCGAAGGCGACGGCGATCATCGCCTGGGCGCTGATGCCGTCCCGTTTGGCCAGTTTGAGGATATCGAGCCCCTCGCGCACGGAGTCGGTCGAGCTTTGGCCCTGGTTGCGCTGACCGAAGCCGTCGGTGGCGATGGCGACAAAGCCGACCTGGTCGACGCCGCGGCGGTTGCCGTCGCGGGTCGCCAGCGCGCGCAGGTAGCCGCGCTTGTTCAGCACCAGGCCGATATACTGCACGCCCTTGATGTCGGGCAGGCCGGCGACGACGGCCTCGGCGTCGGCCATCTGCGGCACCTTGCCGGGATGGACGAAGCTGGCCACCTCGATGCGCCTGGCGCCGGCGGCGACGGCGCGGCCGATCAGCTCGATCTTCTGCGCGGTCGAGAACACGACGGACTCGTTCTGCAGTCCGTCGCGGGGGCTCACTTCGAGGATGGTGACCTGGCGCATGCTGTTATGTATATCGACCGGACGGATCGGACGAAAGCGGTTAGAGGAGGCAAATCATGGCGCAGGGCGAGCCTTTCGGCGCCCTTCAGGGCCTGCGGGCGATCGAACTGGGCCAGCTCATCGCCGGGCCGTTCTGCGGCCAGCTGATGGCCGACCACGGCGCCGAGGTGATCAAGGTCGAGCAGCCGGATGTGGGCGACCCGATGCGCGAATGGGGCCGCAACAAGCCGGTGTGGTGGTCGGTGATCGCCCGCAACAAGAAGTCGGTGACGCTGAACCTGCGGACGACGGACGGCCAGGACCTGCTGCGCGAACTGGTGGCCAAGGCCGACTTCCTGATCGAGAACTTCCGCGCCGGCACGCTGGAGAAGTGGGGGCTGGGTTACGACGAGCTGTCCAGGATCAATCCGGGCCTGATCATGATCCGGGTTTCCGGCTATGGACAGACCGGTCCTTATTCGCCGCGCGCCGGCTATGGCTCCATCGGCGAGGCCATGGGCGGCATGCGGAACCTGGCGGGCGACCCCAGCACGCCGCCGTCGCGCGTCGGCCTGTCGATCGGCGATTCGCTGGCCGCCACCATGGCCTGCCTGGGCGCGGTGATGGCGCTGCACCGGCGGCACCTGACGGGCCGCGGCCAGGTGATCGACAGCGCGATCTACGAGGCGGTGCTGGCGATGATGGAATCGACGATTCCCGAATACACCGAGGCCAACTTCATCCGCGAGCGCACCGGCGCGGTGCTGCCCAACGTGTCGCCGTCGAACGTCTATCCGACCAGCGACGGCGACATCCTGATCGCCGCCAACCAGGACAGCGTGTTCGGCCGGCTGTGCGGGGCCATGGGCAGGCCCGAACTGGCGGCCGATCCGCGCTACGCGACCCACACCGCGCGCGGCAAGCACCAGGTGGAGCTGGACGCGCTGATCGGCGAATGGACGAAGGATTTCCCGGCCAGGGAACTCGCCGACCTGATGGAAGCCAACGGCGTACCGGCAGGCAAGATCTACAAGGCACCCGACATGATGGAGGATGAGCATTTCAAGGCGCGCGAGGCCATCGTCCACATGCCGCATCCGGATTTTTCCAACATCTGGATGCAGAACGCGTTCCCGAAGCTGTCCGAGACGCCGGGCAAGGTCGCCTGGGTGGGCGAGCCGCTGGGCGCGCACAACGACGAGGTCTATGGCGGGCTGCTGGGGAAGTCGGCGGACGAGATCGCGGCGCTGAAGGCGGCGGGGACGATTTAACCCCTCCGATTTCGCGAGCGAAGCGACGCGATCCAGCCTATCCGGCGATGGCTATGTGGCGGCTTGGCTGGGCTGCTTCGCTTTGCTCGCAGAATCGGCCAGAGTAGGCCGCAGCAACAAGCGAGACGCTCCATGACACAGATCATCACCGGCGGCTGCCTCTGCGGCGCCTGCCGATACGAAACCGCCACCGCGCCGCTCAATATCCGCGTCTGTCATTGCCATGTTTGCCAGAAGGCGACCGGCGCGGCGTTCTATGCCCGCGTGCAGATGCCGCTGGACGCGCTGGCCATCATCGGCCCGGTTGGCTGGTACCATTCGTCGCCGGGACTGCGACGCGGGTTCTGCCCCAACTGCGGCACCACGCTGTTCTCCGAACGGGCCAGCGGCAATGCCATCGGCCTCGCCATGGGCAGCCTCGACCAGCCGGACCGCTTCCAGCCGACCGAGCACATCTGGGTGTCGTCGAAGCAGGCGTGGCTTGAACTGGCCGACGACCTGCCGCAGCACCAGGAAGGCCCCTGAGGGAACCATGCTGTCGCACGCCTTCATCGGGATCACCGACTTCAACCGCGCCTTCATCCTCTACCAGGCGGTGATCGCCCCGTTAGGCCACCGCCTGCGCTTTCACGACGTGGCGAAGCCTTGGGCCGCCTGGCAATCCGCCGATGGCGGCCGCCCGCTGTTCGTGATCGGCCGCCCCTTTGACGGCAATCCGGCCTCGGCCGGCAACGGCCAGATGACGGCGCTCCTCGCGCCCACACGCCGCGCGGCCGACGAAGCCTACGCCGCCGCGCTGGCTAATGGCGCGACCTGCGAAGGTCCTCCGGGGCTGAGGCCGCAGTATCACGCGAATTACTACGGCGCCTATTTCCGGGACCCGGACGGCAACAAGGTTTGCGTTTGCTGCCACGAGGCCGAGTAGGTTCACGAAGCCCACGTGCAGTTGCACCACAATGTCCCGGTCGGCGGGGGCTTTGGATCGCTGCCCGACCGGCATCGAAGACACGTCGCCGAGGAGGATGCCCAGATGCATCGAACCTCCTACAGCGGCGGCAGGATCTTCAGGGCGCGCAGCCGGTCGAACCAGTGGGCGAACATGTCCTCGGTGTCGATGCAGTCGTGAAAGCCGAAGCGGCGCGCCTTGATGGTGCTGACGATGGCGGGCGGCGGCGCGCGGTCGCGGCCGGTGGCGCCGATGCCGTCGACATAGTGGAAGGAATCGCCGACCAGTTCGCGGATGGTGTAGGGGCGCAGGCCGTGGCGTTTCACCAGGTCCTGCCAGACGGCCTCGTATTTCGGCATCTCCTGGGCGAGCAGCATGGGCTCGGGCTTGCCGGTGTCCATGCCGAAGCAATGGGCGATGGCCGGCCAGACATTGGGCCACACGAACACGTCGCCATTGGTCACGTTGAAGATCTCGTTGGCGCAGGCGGGTTCGGTCGCCGCCCAGGCCAGCATGCGGGCGACGATGCGTGCGTCGGCCGCCTCCATCACCACAGGCGGGCCGCCGGGATAGGATAGCGGCAGGCCAAGCTCGCGGCGGATGGCGGCATGGACGCCGATGGCGGCGATGGGGTTCATCGGCGCGCCGACGGCATGGCCGAACACGATCTGCGGCCGGATCACCGTCCAGCTCCAGGCCCTGCCGGGCTGGCGGACGCGCAGGAAATCCTCCTGCAGCCAGTAGAAGTTCTCGTGGTTGTCGCGCGGCCGGTTCTCGCGGGCGGGCACCTCGATGGGCTTGAAGTGGGCGCCGTAGGCCTTCGTGCCCTGCAGGATCGACACGTGGCGCAGGCCGCTCGCCGCCCGCTCCAGCGGCTCGAACAGGTTGGCCAGCATGGCCAGATTGGTCTCCATCTGGTCGCGCTCGCGCCAGCCGGCGAACAGGCCGGGTTTTTCGTAGAGTGCGGCGAAGACCAGGTGGGTGACGTCGTCCATGGTGCCGAATACGCGCCCGCAGGCGGCGCGGTCGGTCAGGTCGACGGAGATCAGCTCGGCGTCCGCGTCGAGATCGTCGGGGATGCGCCGCGATACGCCGGTCACGGCCCAGCCGCGCGCGGAAAATTCCTCGATGGCGGCGCGTCCCACCAGGCCGGTCGCGCCGGCCACCAGCACCTTGTTCTTTGCCATGTCGTCTCTCCCTCGGGATGCAATATAGTCGGGTGCTATCCGTGAAGGGGAGAGATGAATGGACGCCGACATCCAGAAGGTGATCGACGATTACAAGATCCGCCAGGTGCTGTACCGCTACACGCGCGGCATCGACCGGGGCGACGCGGAACTGGTCAGCTCGGTCTATGACGAGGACTCGACGGATGACCACGGCGGCTACAAGGGACCGGGCAAGGCGTTCGGGCCCTATGTGACCAAGGCGCTGGCCGATCACACCGAATCCACCGCGCACACGCTCAACCAGTCGATCATCGACATTCACCACGAGACCGCCAAGGCCGAGACCTGGTTCGTCGCCTATCACGTCCGCAAGGATGGCGACACGACGTATCTGGACCGGTTCGGCGGCCGCTACCTGGACAAGCTGAAGAAGCGCAACGGCGCGTGGCTGATCATCAAGCGGGTGGTGGTGCGCGACTGGAGCACGACCGAGAAGGTCGAGGGCTCTTACTACAAGGCCGAGGATTTCGAGAACGGCAAGCGCTCGAAGGAAGACCTGGCCTACACCCTGTCGTGACCGCGCGGCGCCGTATCCTGTACGGGGTGCTTGCGCTCTTGGGCGCGGCCGTGGCGTTGCTTGCCTGGACGCTGCCGCCGGCGGCGCAACTGGCGGTCGACACCAGCGCCAAATGGGCCTGCCAGTGCCGCTATATCGACGGCGGCGGCGACAAGTTCTGTATTGGTGAGGACCCGCTGGGCTTCGGCGGCACCGACTTCCGGTTCGAGCCAGACAAGAGGCAGGTGACCGCGTCGATCTGGGGTCTCGTCGAGGCCACCGGTCGCTACGAGCCGCGCAGCGGCTGCATGGTGCGCTGATGCGGATGCTGCTCGCCTTCTTGCTGTTGTGGGCCGGACCGGCACTGGCTTTGACGCCGTTGCCGGCGCAGCCCGAAGGCGTGGCGTGGCCGACGAAAGAATGGCCGACGGCCGCGCCCGCGAAGGACGTCGAGGCGGGCAGGCTCGATGCGCTGCTGGACGGCGTATTCTCGGGCCAAGGTCCGGTGCCCGGCACGCGCGCCCTGCTGATCGTCCACCGGGGCGTGCTGGTCGCTGAACGGTATGCGTTGGGCTTCGACGCGGACCGCAGGTTCCTGTCGCAGTCGGTCGCCAAGACCGTGCTGGGCGCGCTCACCGGCATTGCCGTCGGCGAGGGCAAACTGGCGCTGGACGCACCCGCGCCGGTCGCGGCGTGGCGCGACGATGCCGATCCGCGCCACGCCATCACCGTGCGCAATCTTCTGCAGATGACCGACGGACTGGACTTCAACGAGGCGTATTTCAACCCGTTCACCTCGGACGTGCTGCCGATGCTGTTTGGATCGGAGCGGGAGGACATGGCCGCCTATGCCGGCAGCAGGCCTCTGGCCGCAAAACCCGGCGAGCGTTTCGCCTATTCCAGCGGCACGGCCAATCTGCTCTCGGGCATCGTGCGGGACTCGGTCGGCGGGACGCGGGAAAGCTACCTGGCCTTCATGAAAGCTGGTCTGTTCGATCCCATCGGCATGACGAGCGCCGAGCCGGAATTCGATGCCTCGGGCACCTTCGTCGGCTCGTCCTGGCTGCACGCGACGGCACGGGACTGGGCGCGGTTCGGCCTGCTGATCCTGCGCGGCGGCGTCTGGGACGGACGGCAGGTGCTGCCCGTGGGCTGGGTCGACTTCATGCGCGCGCCGCAGGGCAACGGTGCCTATGGCGCGATGACCTGGGTCAATCCAACCAGGCGCCTGCCCACTATCCCCGCCGATGCCTTCATCGCCAGCGGCCACCGCGGCCAGGTGATCGCCATGATCCCGTCGAAGGACCTGGTGGTGGTGCGCTTCGGCCGGACCAGCTATGGCGACTACGACAAGCTCTATGAGTGGCTGGGTCGGGTGATCGCGGCGTTTCCGGATGTGAAGCACCTCCCTCCCTGACAGCGAACTCGAACGCAGCGCATGACCAATTTGATGTATGATGCGTAATGATCGATGAGGGACAGCATGCGCTCCGGGCAGAAGAACGAAACCGTAGACAAGGTCATCCCCGATCTTGCGCCGCGTTCGCCGCCTCCCGCCGCGGCTGTCGGACAGCGAAACGGTGTGCCGTTGCTGCCGGTTCGTAATCCCCGCCCCAGGGTGACGGCCGAGACCGTCAACGAGCTGCGCGACGAGCTGCTGTGACAATCCTGTCGGACGTCCGCGCGTGGCGTTCAGCGCGGGGATAACGACGCGGCTTGTGCGCGCCCGGCCCCGGTGTATGGTGCCGCGCAAAACCGAAAGGCCGTTCCTTGATCCCCTGGCAACATCTGGATACCGCGATCATCCCCGGCGGCGGCGAACTACGGCTCAAGCGGCGCGGCGACGAGTTCTCGATCATGCTGGGGCGCATCGAGCTGATGAACAGCCGGCTCAGCGGCTCCGAGGAGGCGCTGGCGACCATGTCGGCCGCGCGGATCAGCGGGCGGAAACAGCCGCGTATCCTGATCGGCGGCCTGGGCATGGGCTTCACCCTGCGCGCGGCGCTGGCCGGGTTCGGTCCCGACGCGCGGATCGACGTCGCCGAACTGGTGCCCGAAGTGGTGGCGTGGGCCAGGGGCCCGCTGGCCGGGGTGGTCGGAACCTGCCTGGACGATCCGCGAGTGACCATTCATGTGGGCGACGTGGGCGCGCTGATGCGGGCGCGGCAGGCCGGCTGGGACGCCATCCTGCTCGACGTGGACAACGGCCCCACCGGCCTGACGCGCGACTCCAACGACGACCTCTACGACATGGGCGGACTGGGCTGGGCGCGGGCGGCGCTGCAGCCTGGCGGCGTCCTCGCCGTCTGGTCGTCCGGCCGGGACAGCCAGTTCACGCATCGCCTGCGCAAGGCCGGCTTCGGCGTCGAGGAGGTCATGGTCCGCGCCCGGGTGAGCAAGGGCGCGCGGCACAATTTGTGGTTCGCGACGGCCTGACGGCTATTCGGCCGGCACGGCTGCGCCATCCGGCGCCGCGTGCGTGACTGGCTCGGGTCTCCGCCGTGACAACAGCGTATAGAACGCGGGCACGATGAACAGGGTGAAGGCGGTGCCGAAGGTCATGCCGCCGACCAGCGCCCAGCCGATCTCGTGGCGGCTTTCCGAGCCCGCACCGGTGGCGAAGGCGAGCGGGACGGCGCCCAGCACCATGGCGCCGGTGGTCATCAGGATCGGGCGCAGGCGCAGCACCGCCGCCTCGATCACGGCTTCGGCCTTGTCCTTGCCCTGCTCCATCTGGCGGTTGGCGAACTCGACGATCAGGATGCCATGTTTGGTGATGAGGCCTATGAGCGCGATCAGGCCGATCTGGCTGTAGACGTTGAGGGTGCCGCCGCTGAGCTTCATGGTGGCGAGCGCGCCGCCGATGGCGAGCGGCACCGTCAGCATGATGATCAGCGGGTCGACGAAGCTTTCGAACTGGGCCGACAGGAACAGGTAGATGAAGCCCAGCGCCAGGATGAAGGTGACGATCATGCTGGCGCCGGACTGCTTGAATTCGCGGGCGTTGCCCTTGTAGTCGATCTGCATGTCGGGCGCGACTTCCCGCGTCGTCTTCTCCAGCACCGCGAGCGCGTCGCCCAGGTTGTAGTCGGGCGTCAGATTGGCGGTGATGGTCGCCGAGCGCAGCTTGTTGAAGTGGTTGAGCTCGCGCGGCGTGACCGACTCCGTCATGTCGACCAGGCTCTCCAGCGGAATCATCTGGCCGTCCTTGTTGCGCACGAAGATGGTTCGCAGATGCTCCGGGTTGCGCCGGTCCACGTCCTCGATCTTCAGCACCACGTCGTACTGCTTGTTGCCGCGCTTGAAGTGGGTGACCTCGCGGCTGCCGAGCATGGTCTCGAGCGTCCGTCCCACGTCGTCGACGCGCACGCCGGTGGCGGCGGCCTTGTTGCGGTTCACGTTGATCTTCAGCTCGGGCTTGTTGAGCTTGAGGTCGCTGCGCAGCGCCGCGAAGCCCGGGACCGACGACGCCCGTTCGATGACCTTGCCGGCCGCCGCGTTCAGCTCCTCGTAGCTGCCGGTGGTCTGGATCACGAAGTCGATGTTGGCGTCCTGCGGCGAGCTGCCGAACGAGCCCGGATTGTTGGGCAGGGCGATCACGCCGGGCACCGCCGCCATCTTCGGCGCGAAGTCCTTCTGGATTTCCAGCGAGCTGCGGCCGCGCTCCTTCCACGGTGTCAGCAGCACGAAGGAATAGCCCTGGTTCACCGTCGGCCGGCCAACCGCCGTGTAGAAGTTCTTCTGCACGTCGGGGTGGGCAATGTAGAGCTTCTCCAGTTCGGCGGCGTACTTATTCATGTATTCGGGCGTCGCGCCCTCGGGCCCCAGGAAATAGCCGACGAAGAAACCGCGGTCCTCCTGCGGCGACAGCTCGTGCTTGAGCGTCGAATACAGGAATCCGGTGCCCACGGCGATGCAGCCGGCGGCGATGAAAATCGCGTTGCGCCGCTGCATGGCCGCCGTCAGCGCGCGGCGGTAGCCGCGCATCAGCGCGCCGAACGTCCGGTCGATGCGGCGCGACAGCCAGCCGCTCTCTCGCTCCTTCATGCTCAGCATCTTCGAGCACATCATCGGCGTCAGCGTCAGCGCGACGAAGCCGGAGATCAGCACCGTGCCCGCCAGCGTCAGGGCGAATTCGGTGAACAGCTTACCGGTGCGCCCCGGCGTGAAGGCGACCGGCGCGAACACGGCGACGAGGGTCAAGGTCATGGCGACGATGGCGAAGCCGATCTCCTTGCTGCCCTTGAGCGCCGCCTCGCGCCGCTTCTCGCCGCGCTCCATGTGCCGGTAGATGTTCTCCATCATGATGATGGCGTCGTCGACGACGAGGCCGATGGCGACCACCATGGCGAGCAGGGTCAGCGAGTTGATGCTGAAGCCGAACGCCAGGATCAGGAAGAACCCGCCGGTCAGCGCGATCGGAATGGTGAGCAGCGGGATCAGCGTCGCCCGCCACGATCCCAGGAACAGGAAGATGACCGCCAGCACCAGCACCAGCGCCTCGGCGATGGTGACGTAGACCGCGTCGATGGAGGCCTTGACGTAGACCGACCTGTCCCAGTTGACCTCGCCGGTGATGCCCTCGGGCAGCGACTTCAGCAGGTCGGGCAGAATGGCGTGGACTTCCTCGGCCACCGCCAGCGGATTGGCCTTGCCCTGCTTGACCACGCCCAGCGCCGTGGCGGGACGGCCGGAATAGCGGGCGATCTCGCGGTTCTCCTCGGCGCCCAGCTCGACCTTGGCGACGTCCTTGAGGCGGACCAGATAGCCATCGGCGTCCTTGAGGACGATCTGTTCGAACTCCTTGGGGGTGTTGAGGTCGGTTTCGGCGAGAACGGTGAACTCGCGCCCCGTGCTCTCGATGCGCCCGGCCGGAATCTCGACGTTCTGCTGGCGCAGCGCGTCCTCGACATCGGCGGGCGTCAGGCCGTAGGCGGCGAGGCGGGTGCGGTCGAGCCAGATGCGCATGGCGTAGTAGCGCGGCGCGTAGTAAATCACCTTGGCGACGCCGGGCAGCACCTGCAGCCGGTCCTTGACCAGCCGGTCGGCCGCCTCGGTGACCACGAGCTGGTCGTATTTGTCGCTGTAGAACACCACCCAGATGAGCGCGCTGGCGTCGGCTTCGACCTTGCCGATCACCGGCTCGTCGATCTCCTTGGGCAACTGGCCGCGGGCGCGCGAGACGCGGTCGCGCACGTCGCTGGCGGCGGCGTCCTCGTCGCGGTCCAGCTTGAAGCGGATGGTGATCTCGCTCTTTTCGGCCCGGCTGATCGAGCTGATGTAGTCGATGCCCTCGATGCCGGCCAGTTCCTCCTCGAGCGGGATGGTCACCTGGGATTCGATGACCTTGGCGCTGGCGCCCGGATAGCGGGTCTCGACGCTGACCACGGGCTCGTCGATGTCCGGGTATTCGCGCACCGAAAGACGGTCGAAGGCGATCAGGCCGAGCAGCACGACCAGCACGTTGATCACGGTGGCGAAGACCGGGCGGCGGATGCTGAGTTCCGAGATCTTCATGGCGGGCCGGCCGAGGCGCTTCTGACGTTCACCGTCGCGCCGTCCTGCAGCTTGAGCTGGCCGGCGGTCACCACCGTGTCCGTCGCGGACAGGCCGGAAACGATCTCGACGATGCCGTCGCGCCGGATGCCGGTCTTGACCTGGGTCATGACCGCCTTGCCGGCGGCGACCTTATAGACGAAATGCTCGGTCCCCTGCGGGATGATCGCCTCCTCGGGGATCAGGATGGCGTTCTCGCGCCGCGCCAGCCCCAGCGAGGCGCGGGCGAACAGGCCGGGACGCAGCACCCGGTCGGTGTTGCCGGCGCGGGCGCGGATGGCGAGGCTGCGGCCGTCGACGTCGACCTGCGGATCGATGGCGTAGACCTTGGCCTCGAAGGTCTGGCCGGGCAGGGCGTCGAGCTGGAATTTCACGGTCTGGCCCATGGCAACCTGCGCCAGGTAGAGCTCCGGCACCCGGAACTCGAGCTTGATCGGGTCGATGACGTCGAGGGTCACCAGGTCCTGGCCGGGCGTGACATAGTCGCCGACCGCCACCTTGCGCAGGCCGGCGACGCCGTCATAGGGCGCGGCGATGCGGGTCTTGGCCATGCGGGCGCGGGCAAGCGCCACGCTCGCCTCGTCCAT
The DNA here is from genome assembly GCA_022844405.1 of Sphingomonadales bacterium. Lineage (GTDB taxonomy): Bacteria > Pseudomonadota > Alphaproteobacteria > SMXS01 > SMXS01 > RI-34. The sequence goes on from JALHLV010000014.1 coordinate 12,060, forward strand.
GCGCATCTTCGACAGGCTCTCGTCGCGGGTGCGCTGCGAGGCGGCGCCCTTGGTCAGCAGCTCGGCGGCGCGCTGGTTGTTGGCCTGGCTGAGGGTCAGGCTGGCCTGGGCCTGCGCCAGCTCGGCCTCGTGGATGGAGCTGTCGAGCGCGACCAGAAGCTGGCCCTTGCGCACCGGCTGGCCCTCCTGGAAGCCGATCGCGGTCACGACACCCGCCAGCTCGGGCCGCATGACGATGGAGTCCTCGGACCGCAGGGTGCCGATGGCGCTGACTTCCTGCTGCATGGGCTGGACCTTCACCGGCACCGCCTCGACGATGACGGCCATACCCGCCGGCGGCACCGCGTTCGCCGGGTCGCCGTCGCGCAGCACGCCCCAATAGACGCCGGCGCCGATCACCAGCGCGGCCAGGGCCGCAACGCCGATTTTCCCGTAGTCCCGCATCCCGTTCGCCGGTCGCCTTTCGTTTTCCTACGATCCGGCGGCCGCCATTAACCAGCACACGCGCAGATTTATTTGAACTTTAGGCCGGACAGGGCGGTTTGTCACCTGCGGCGCGTGACAGTCGGCCCAAGAAAACGGGGTTCATCCCGGCATCCCTTGCCGAACAAAAAAAGGGGGACCCGAAGGTCCCCCGGAGTTGTCCTTTCAGGGATTCTAGAGATCGAAGCTCAGTTCCAGGCCCCAGTGGCGGCGCTGGTTGGGCACGCGGAACTCGAACAGGCCGCCCACATTGGTGGTCGCCTGGTTGTAGAGTTCGTTGGTGATGTTCTTGACGAAGAACGACACCCGGTAGCGGTCCTGCATCTCACGGAAGCTGATCGACGCGTTGAGGATCCAGTTGCCCTGCCGGTAGTGGTTCAGGAAGTCGCCATTGAACTGGTCGACGCCGTCCAGCTCGGATGCGTTGGAGATCGAGATGAACTGCTTGGTGCGGTACAGCGCGTCGGCGGCGAAGTTCAGGGTGCCCAGATTGCCGATCGGGATGTCGTAGCTGGCGCCGAACGACAGCGTCCACTTGGACGTGCGCGGGCCGGGTACCAGGTTGGAGTTGTCGGTCGGCACCAGCCAGCCGAGGAACTGGCCGATCTCGTTGAACACCTTCTCGGCGTCGGCGCACTGCTCGAGGAAGTCGAAGGGCGGCGGCGGCGGGACGTTGGGATCGGTGCCGCTGAAGCCGTCGCCGTCGGTGCAGAAGCCCTTCTGGTTGGTGTCGAGGAAACCCACCGAACCAAAGATGTTGAGGCCTTCGACCGGGATGGTCGACCACTCGAGCTCGACGCCGCGGTTGGTCACCGACCCGATGTTGGCGACGACGGTCTCCTGGCCGCCGGCGCCCTGCGACGGGCGGATGAAGCCCTGCTGCAGGTCGTGGGTGATGGTCCAGAAGCCGTTGAGGTTGAGCTGCAGGCGGTTGTCGAACCACTCGGACTTGACGCCTACCTCGAAGTTGTCCGCGCGTTCCGGATCGAAGGGGCCGATGGTGGTCGGCGAGGTGGCGCGGCCGTTGAAGCCGCCCGACCGGAAGCCGCGGCTCCAGGTGGCGAACGTCATCAGATCGTCGTTCCACTCGTACTTGATGCCGACCTTCGGGCTGAAGTTGCTCCACGACGCCTTGCCCAGAAGGCGGTTGTTGCAGAAAATCTGGCCGTCGGCCGGGTTGCCGGTCATCACCGGGCGGCAGCCGCCCTCGACGCCGCCGCTGGCGTCGAAGCCGTAGGCGGGCGCCAGGGCGAAGCGGGGCGTGCCGGCGCCGTCGATCAGGAAGGTCGGCTTGGTCAGGTCCGGCGTCCAGGTCGGCACGTTGTTGCAGCCCGAGGCGTCGCTGACGAAGTCGGCGGTGGGATCGCCGGCGCCGACACCGCAATGCTGGAAGTCCTTCGACTCATGCGTGTAGCGGACGCCGGCCGTCAGCGTCAGCTTGTCGGTGACGTGCCAGTTGCCGGTGATATAGGCGGCGTAGGATTCGTTGACCTGGTTGGTCCAGCCGCCCTGGCCGTTGGAGTCGGGGTGGGTGAAAGTGGTGCCGGAGAAGGGGCCGAACAGGATGTTGGGCTCGAACAGCACCCCGAAGGACTGCTGCAGCATGGTGTATTCCTGCTTGAAGTAGTAGACGCCGGCGACGAAGTCAAAGACGTCGGAAAAGTCCGAGGCGAAGCGCAGTTCTTGGGTGGTCTGGAAGTGCTTCTGGTCGCGGATGCCGGCGAACATGTCGAGGGCGGACGTCTCGATCATGAAGCGGATGCTTTCCTTGACCTTCCGGTAGTTGCCCGTATAGGTGATCGTGCCGATGTCGGGCAGCTCGTAGTTCACCTCGCCGGTGATGCCCCAGATGTCGTTGTTGGCGAAGTTGCCGCGCTCCTCCTCGTTGTAGAAGGTGTACTCCTCCTTGACCGTCACGTCCTCGATGGGCTTGCCGCACAGCGCGTCGGCCTGGGCCGCGGCGGTGAACACGTCCTTGCCCTGGACGACGTTGGCGAACAGGAATTCGCCGAGGATGACGAGGTCGTTGGCCGCGCCCGGGCCGAAGCCGCCGCCGCCCAGCGCCTGAAGGGTGCTCTGGCGGCAGTAGTTGTGCGACTGGGCGGGATAGCTATCGTCGCGGATGCGGCCGTATTCGCCGCGGATGATGATGTCCAGGTTGTCGTTGGGCGTGAAGCGGATCGACGGGTTGAAGGTCAGGCGCTCATTGGCGCCGCGCTTCTCGTTGTTGAACGAATTACGCCAGAAGCCGTCGAAATTGGTCGACTTGGCGGCGACACGCATGGCCACCTTGTCATCGATGATGGGCACGTTGACGACGCCGCTGATGTCCATGCGGCCGAACTGGCCGACCACGACCTTGCCCGAGATGGAGGCATCCTCCAGGTCGGGCTTGTTGTGCTCGACGACGACGGCGCCCGCCACCGTATTGTGACCGAACTCGGTGCCCTGCGGGCCGCGCAGGATCTGCACCGACGACACGTCGAGGAAGTCGGACAGGGCGGTCGAGACGCGGGCCTGGTAGACGCCGTCGATGAAGATCGACACTTTCGGGTCGGTCGCGGACTCGATGTCGGCGGTGCCCTGGCCGCGGATGTAGAACGAGGCCGAGTTCTGGAAGATGCCGACAGGCTCCAGCGAGACGTTCGGCGCGAACTGGGTGACGTCGCGCAGATCCTGGGCGAAGGATTGCTGCAGCTGTTCGCCGGTGACGGCGGTCATGGAGACCGGAATCTCCTGGACGTCCTGCTGGCCCTGCTTGGTGGTGACGACCACCTGCTCGATCACCCGCTTGCCGCCCGAGGCGGCAGGCGATGGCGGCGGCGTGTTCTGGGCGAATGCCGCCCCGGCGGTCAGTGCGATGGTAGAGACGGTTAATAGTGAAGACGAAATGCGAAGCTTATCGAGCAAGCCATGATTGGTGGCCATGTGACGTTTCCCTCCCCAGTGAAAGTCAACTCTCCCCTGTCTCCCGAAATACTCCGGGAGTTCAATCTCGATGCCGGTGCGCCGAAGCCTTCCCCGTTTCGGCATGACTATTTACCACCCTGTAACATCGCCCAAAACGGCCGGGATGGGAATGCCTAAAATTTGGGCAGCAATGCTGACATTACTTGTTGACAAGCAAGTTCGCATGAAACGGTTGGTCACGGAGCAGCGAGATGCCTCGTCGTCTTGGTTGTTCTCCACCTCTCCTGGGGCACTCCACCTCTCTTGGGGCAAGACATCGTTTTCACCGTGTCCCTGAGCTCGTCGAAGGGCCTTGCCCGAACGCTGATGCAAGGCCCTTCGACGAGCTCAGGGACACGGATACAGAGGTGACCTGCGTCCAACCCTGATTTCCCGCCATTCCGCGATGAACAAAAAAAGGGGAGCCCGAAGGCTCCCCCGAAGTCTGGATGTTTGATCCGGTTCTACATATCGAACGAGATCTTGATGCCGTAGGTGCGCGGGTTGTTGTCCTGGATGAAGTTGAACAGCGTGGCCACCGCGGTCAGCGACTGCATGTAGCGCTCGTTGGTCAGGTTGCGGACGAACAGCGAGACCTTGTAGCGGTCGTCGGTCTCACGGAACGTCATGCTGGCGTTGAGGATGTGAGCGGCCTCGCGGATCGGCGTGACGTTGAACCCGTTGAAGTTGTTGATGCCCGCGACGCTGCCCGCCGGGACGCCGTTCGACGCCTGGTTCGACTTGGACTGGTAACGCCAGTCGCCGGCGAACTCGAGGAAGCCCATGTTGCCGACCGGGATTTCATAGGACAGGCCGGCCGAGAACGTCCACTTGGGAGCGCGCACGAGCGGCAGGTCCGAGTTGTCGGTCGGGAAGATGAAGAAGGTGGTTCCCGCCGAGACGAAGCTGAACGCGTTGTCCGGGTCGCACGAGCCGCTCGCCGGGCCGGGATTGACGGTCGACGGACCGTCGATATCGACGCAGAAGTCGGTGCGCTTGGCGTCCAGATAGCCCACGGTGCTCCACAGCCGCAGGCCGTCGGCCGGCACGGCGGTGATTTCTAGCTCAAGGCCGCGCGACACGGCGTCGGCCGCGTTGTCGGTCACCGTCTCCTGGCCGCCGCCCGAACCGGCGGACGACCGGATGATGCCGACCTGCTGGTCCTTGTACTCCATCCAGAAGCCGGTCAGGTTGACGCGGAGGCGGTTGTCGAAACCGTCCCACTTCATGCCGATTTCATAGTTGTCGACCTGCTCCTGGTCATAGGGCTGGCAGGTCTGGGTCGAGCCGCACCGGCCGTTGAAGCCGCCGCCACGGAAGCCGCGGGTCCAGCTGGCATAGAGGAACAGCTCGTCCATGGCCTGCCAGTTCAGGCCGACCTTGGGACCGATGTCGTTCCAGCTATTGCGGTTGCCTTCCAGGATGTCGGTGTCGCTGTCGAAGTAGTTGTAGCCGGGCGCGGTGGGGTTGAGGTTGCAGTCCCGCGAGCCGGTGGCGTTGACCACGGCGGGCGCGCAGGTCTGGATGTCCTTGTTTTCCTGGTTATAACGGACGCCGGCCACGAAGGTCAGCGTATCGGTGATATGCCAATTGGCCTGGGCGAAAATCGACCACGCCTCGTGGTTGTGCACCGTCTCGCCGAAGCCGGCCGCATTGGGGTTCAGCGCGTTGAGGGTTGCCGCCGGACTGCCGGGAATGAGGCCCAGGCGCTGGCCGATCGCCGTACCCAACGCTCCGCCGAAGCCCGGGTCGAACAGCCAGCCGAAGGTGTCCTGCTCCATGCGGTAGCGCTGCTTGAAGTAGAACACGCCGGCCACGAAGTCGATCGTCTCGGAGAAGTCCGACGCGAAGCGCAGCTCGTGGGTGGTCTGCCAATGCCACTGCTGGCGCCGGGTCATGAAGATCGGCAGGGGCGTGGTGTCGAAGTCGTTGAACACGTCCTCGTGCACGTCGCGGTAGTTGCCGACATAGGTGATCGTGCCGACGTCGGGGATCGTATAGTTGATTTCGCCGGTCAGGCCGAAGACATCGAAGTCCGAACCGCGGCCGCTGGTGTTGTCATGCTCGATCGCGAAGTCCTGCTTGCCGCGTTCCTGGGCGCAGAACCGGGTGAAGCTGTCGCCTGAATGGACCCAGCCGATCAGCGGGATGGTCTGGGACGTGAACGGGCTGAAATTGCCGTTCGCGTCGGCGCGGCAGACGTTGTACGGCGTGTTCGCCCAGGAGTCGTCGCGTTCGCGGACGATCTCGCCGCGCACGATGATTTCCAGATTGTCGGTGGGCGTGAACAGCAGCGACGGCAGGATGGTGAAGCGGTCGGTGCCGCCGTAGTTGCTGCCGTCGGTGAGGTTCTTGTAGAAGCCGTCATTGTTGGTCGACTTGGCGGCGAGGCGCAGCGCGAACTTGTCCTCGACGATCGGGACGTTGATGACGCCCTCGATGTTGATCGTGCCGTAATTGCCGGCCTCGAACGAGCCTTTCACGTCGAATTCGGTCGCGTCGGGCTTGTTGTGGCGCACCAGCACCGCGCCGGCGACCGTGTTGCGGCCGAACAGCGTGCCCTGGGGGCCGCGCAGCACTTCCACCGCCGAGATGTCGAGCAGGTCGGACAGCGAGGTGGAGTTGCGGGCCATGTAGACGCCGTCGATGAACACCGGTACCGACGGATCGGCCGAGGATTCGATGTCGGCGGTGCCGAAGCCGCGGATCGAGAAGGCGGCGGCGTTCTGGAACGCGCCGACCGGCTCGAGCATGACGTTCGGCGCCTGGTTGGTCAGGTCGCGCAGGTCGACCACGAACGCCCGGGCGAGCGTGTCGCCCTCGATGGTCGTGGTGGCGACCGGGGTCGTCTGGGCCGAAGACTCGATCTTCTGCGCCTGGGTGACGACGGTTTCCAGCTTGGTGCGCACACCGCGCGGACCCGGATCTTCCGCGGCCGGCGGGTCCTGCGCCCAAGCCGCGCCGGAAGACAGCGCGACGGCGGACACCGCCATGATGCTCAGCGGTGTCCGCAGCCTGCCAAATGATTTGAATTGTTCCATGAGAGCTCCCCTGGACGACGTGAATTGAAAGGTTTTACCACCCACGTTTGCTCGTGGGGTTGCGCCTCGCCGACGGTCACCTGGATCGACTGCCTGTACTCTCCCCGGGCCGCCCATCGGCTTGAAACCGCCGATCTGCTAGGGCTTGCTATTGTTTCCGCACGGTGACAGATAACGCCACCGGCAGCCGCCAGCGCAATGAAAAAGACGCCGCGGAGAGACTGCCGACCCCATTTCCGGTTTCGCTGTGACCAAAACGCCACAGAGGCGGCAGCCTGTTGCCGATGTGCAAGCATCGATGACTTTTCTTGCGGTTGGATCGCGGGTCGGGGAGAGTGTCGCATCGTGGCCACATCGCGTCGCGGCCGACGCGAACGCACGCCGATCCGCCGAAAGGAATACGCCATGTCATTCTGCGAAGGGCTCTGGCAGCAGGCGCTGCCGAGGCGCACCGCTATCCTCGACCTGCCGTTCAACCGCGAGCTGGCCGCCGGGACGCTGCCGCGCGAGACGTTCCAGTTCTACATGCTGCAGGACAGCCTGTATCTCGACGGCTATTCGCGCGCGCTGTCGCTGCTGTCGGCGCGGGCGCCCGAGACCGACATGATGCTGGAATTCGCCCAGGCGGCGCAGGTGGCGCTGGTGGTCGAGCGGTCGCTGCACGAGAGCGTGTTCCGGGACTACGGCCTCGACCGGTCGGTGGTCGAGGCGGCGGAGCCGTCGCCGACCTGCCTCGGCTACGTCAACTTCCTGATCGCCACCGCGCACCAGGCCAGCATCGAGGAAGCGGTGGCCGCTGTGCTGCCGTGCTTCTGGGTCTATGAGGAGGTGGGCAACGCGATCCATGAGCGCGCCGCCGCCGGCAATCCCTACCGCGCCTGGATCGACGCCTATGCCAGCGAGGAGTTCGCGGCAGCGGTGCGGCGGGTGATCGGCATCACCGACCGGCTGGCGCTGCACGCGTCGCCGAAAGTGGCCGCCGGCATGACCCGGGCGTTCATGCGCTCGGTGCAGTACGAATGGCTGTTCTGGGACAGCGCCTATACCCGCGAGCGCTGGCCGGTGTGAGCGGAAACCGGCCGGCAACCCCGCCTCGACATCGATCCGCGCCCCTGCTTTAATGGCGGCAAACGGGAGACAGATCATGAGCTACGACATCAAGATCGTCGGTGGCACCATCGTGGACGGCACCGGCGCGCCGGGCTACCGGGGCGATCTGGGCATCAGGAACGGGCGCGTGGTCGCGCTGGGCGATGCGCCCGAAGCGGGGCGCACGGTGATCGACGCCGCCGGCAAGGTGGTCTGCCCCGGCTTCGTCGACATCCACACCCATTACGACGCGCAGGTGCTGTGGGACCGGATGCTGACCATCTCGCCGTGGCACGGCGTCACCACCGCCGTCGTCGGCAATTGCGGCTTCGGCATCGCGCCGACCCGGCCGGAGCACCGCCGCCTGATCCTGCAGACGCTGGAGAACGTGGAAGGCATGTCGCTCGACGCGCTTGAAGCGGGCCTGGGCGACGATTGGGGCTTCGAGACCTTTCCGGAGTATCTCGACGCGCTCGAGCGCCACGGCATGGCGATCAACATGGGCGTGCTGCTCGGCCACACGCCGCTGCGGATGTATGTGATGGGCGAGGACGCCGTCGAGCGGGCGGCGACGCCCGACGAAGTGGCGCGGATGCGCGACCTGGTGCGCGAAGGGCTGCAGGCTGGCGCGGTCGGCTTCTCGACGTCGAAGGCGATCACCCATTGGGGCTATCACGGCAAGCCGGTACCCAGCCGCCTCGCCGAGCTGGACGAGATCGAGGAACTGGCCAGCCCGGTCGGCGACGTGGGCGGCATGGTGCAGGTCAATGTGGGGCCGGGCTTCTATCTCAAGGAACTGGCGCCGATCGCCCGGCGGACCGGCCGCACCATCAGCTGGACGGCGATGCTGACCGGCCTGTTCGGCCCGGGCGGCCACCGCAAGCAGCTCGACCGCACGGCCGCCCTGGTCGAGGACGGGCTCAACATCATCCCGCAGGTGGCGTGCCGGCCGCTCAATTTCGAGTTCCAGTTCGAGGCGCCGTTCCCGTTCGAGGCCATGCCGATGTTCGCCGAGCTGGGCGCGGGCACCCGCGCGGCGCGGCTGGCGAAATACGCCGATCCGGCCTGGCGCCAGCGGGTGCGCGACAATTTGATCCCGGTGCTGGCCGGCTGGGCCGACCGGACCACCATCGCCGTCTATCCGCCCGAGCCGGCGCTGGAAGAGCGCAACCTGGCCGACGTCGCTGCCGAGCGCGGCATTGACGCCGCCGACCTGGCGTTCGACATGGCGCTCGCCACCGACCTCAAGGCGCGCTTTCGCACCGCCGTGCTGAACACGGACGAGGAGGCCATCGGCGAAATGCTGCACGATCCCAACACGGTGCTGGGCCTGTCCGACGCGGGCGCCCACGCCAGCCAGCTCTGCGATGCCTGCTTCTCGACCCATCTGCTGAGCCACTGGGTGCGCGAGAAGGGCGTGCTGACCATCGAGCAGGGCGTGCGCGCGCTGACGTCGCGGCCGGCCGAGGTGTTCGGCATCACCGACCGCGGCCGGCTCGAGGTCGGGCTGCCGGCCGACGTGGTGGTGTTCGATCCGGCGACCATCGCCGCCGCGCCGATCACGCGGGTCTACGACCTGCCGGCCGGCGCCGACCGGCTGCAGTCGGACGCGGTGGGCATCGACGCGGTCATCGTCAACGGTACCCTGCTGCGCCGGAACGGCGTCGACCAGGTCGATCCGGCGGGCGCCCTGCCGGGCCGGCTGCTGCGCCGCGGCCGGGCATCGGAGACGGGCCGGCTGGCGGCCGAATAGATCGTCGCCGGAGACCGGCGAAACCGGCCGGAAACGACATATCCATGGTTAATCCGTAGCTTACGGCTGCAGTATGCACGCACGCATGTTGTCGCGGGTGGCGAATGGGAGTACCTTCTGCCCATATTGGGGCTGTAAGGAGGAGGGGCCGCCGCCGGGTTCCGGGCGCGTTCGCCGGCCAGGGTGCGTTTCCCTCATGGGCCATGGGCCAAAGCGTCGGCATGCCGGGCACGTCCGGGCGGCTTGAACCGATCGTCGGGCGGACATTCACGCCCCAACCCGGCCGTGACGGCACGGGAGCGTGGACGTGACGCTATCGCGGCAGTTGCTGCTGGCGATGGTCGCTCTGGCGGTCGCCACGGCCGGCATCGTCAGCATCTTCATCTACCGGGACCTGGACAAGTCCATCGTGCCGGTCGAACTGCGCCGGCTCGAGGCCGCGACCCGGATCGCGGCGACGAGGCTCGATGCCTACGCAAGGAGTGCCCGCGACGACACGCTGGTGCTGCGCGGCTCGGCGAGCGTGAACGGCATCGTCCGCGCCCGTCTTGCGGGTGGCCGCGATCCGCGTACCGGCTTGGCCGAAGCCGACTGGAAGAACCATCTCGCCCAACTGATCGAGTCGATGGCCAGCGCCAAGCCGAACTACGTCAAGATCAGGCTTATTGGCCTGGAGGACGGCGGCAGGGAAATCGTCCGGGTCGATCGCCTCGGCGCCGGCGGGAGCATCCGGCGCATTCCCGACGAGGACCTGCAGCGCAAGGGCGACCGGCCGTTCGTCCCCGGGACGGTCGCCCTGGGCGAGGGCCAGATCTACGTGTCGGCGGTGGACCTGAACCAGGAGAACGGCGTGATCGCCGATCCGATGATGCCGGTCCTGCGCACCGGGACGCCGGTCTACGCGCCGGACGGCACACCATTCGGCCTCATCCTGATCAACCTGGACATGCGGCCCGTGTTCGGCGAGTTGCGGGCGGGCGTGGCCGGCGGCGCCAGGCTGTTCGTCGTCAACGAGGACGGCGACTACCTCGTCCACCCCGATCCCAAACGCGAGTTCGCCTTCGAGTTCGGGCGCCACGACCGTCTCAAGGACGACCTGCCGGGAATCCGCGCGGGCGAGGGGACGGTCGCGACGACGTTGGATGGCGATCCCTATGCGGCGGCCTATGTCAACACGCGGCTGGCCGGGGGGCCCACACTGACCGTGATCAAGGCGGTGCCCCGTGGCGAGATCGTCGCCGCCATGGCGCCGGTGCGACAATCCGCGCTCGTCGCCGGCGGTCTCGCGACGCTCCTGGCGGTGATGGTGGCCATCGGCCTGTCGCGGTCGCTGTCGCGGCCGGTGCAGCGCATGACGCAAGCGGTCAACAGCCTGCGATCCGGCGGGACCGGCCAGCTTCCCGTCGATGCGCCGGGCGAGGTCGGCGTACTGGCGCGCGCCTTCCAGCACTACGCGCAGCGCGAAAACATGTTCTCGGCGGCGCTGGCCTCGTCCGAGGACGCGGTGATCGCCATGACGCCCGACGGCATGATCACCGGCTGGAATCCGGCTGCCGAGACGCTGTACGGCTACTCGGCCCAGGAAGTCCTCGGCAAGGCGTCGCGGATGCTGGTGGCCGAGTCACAGCGGGACAACTACGAGGAACGGCTCGCCACCATCGGGCGGGGCGGCGGCTTCGACGACCCGCAGGTGCTCCATGTGGCCAAGGACGGGCGCCTGCTGCTGCTGGAGGCACGGGTGTCTTCGGTGCGCGGCCCTTCCGGCGAGCTGATCGGCGCGGTCGCCATGCTGTCGGACGTCACCGAGACGCGGCAGTTGCAGGCCAAGTTCCAAATGGCGTTCGAGGCCTCGCCCAGCGGCATGATCCTGGTCGACGAGGCCGGCGTCATCACGCTGTCCAATTCCCAGATCGCCCGGATGTTCGGCTACGACGCCGGCGAACTGATTGGTCGGCGGATCGAGACGCTGGTGCCGGAAGGCGCGCGCGCCGGGCATTCGGGCAACCGCGCGTCGTTCATGCGCGACCCCTCGGAGCGGGCCATGGGCGCCAGGCGCGACCTGCGCGGCAGGCGAAAGGACGGCAGCGAGTTTCCGGTCGAGATTCTGCTGGCGCCGATCCGTACCGAGACCGGCCTGCTGGTGCTGGCCGCGGTGGTGGATATCAGCGAGCGCAAAATGGCGGCCGACGCGCTGATGGCCAAGACCCGCGAACTGGAACGCTCGAACGCCGAGCTGGAGCAATTCGCCTATGTCGCCTCGCACGACCTGCGCGAACCGCTGCGCATGGTCGCCAGCTACACCGAACTGCTGGCCGAGCGCTATGGCGGCAAGCTCGACGAGCGGGCCGACAAGTATGTCGGCTATATCGTCGACGGCGCCAAGCGCATGCAGCAACTGGTCAGCGACCTGCTGGCGCTGTCGCGCGTTGGCACCCAGGGCAAGCCGCCGGAACCGGTCGATTCAAGCGACGTTCTCAAAAACGTGATCCGGGCGATGACGCCGACGATTCGCGAGGCCAACGCCCGGATTATCCCTGGATCGCTGCCGATCGTCGCCGCCGATGAGGGTCAACTGGGCCAGCTATTCCAGAATCTTATTGGTAACGCGATCAAATTTCGCGCGCCAGACCGCGCACCGTCGATCATAATCGATGCCAAGCGCGCCGATGGCGCGTGGGTCTTTTCCGTGCAGGACAACGGAATCGGCATCGAGAGCCAGTATTCGGAGCGGATTTTCCAGATGTTTCAGCGGCTGCATGGCCGGGATGAGTATGACGGCAACGGCATTGGCCTGGCGATCGCCAAGAAGATCGTCGAACGTCACGGCGGCACGATCTGGTTATCGTCGACCGTCGGTGAGGGAACGGTATTCTATTTCTCCCTGCCGGCTCATGACGAGCGAGGTGCCGCATGAAACTGATCCGGATACTTCTGGTCGAAGACAACGAGGCCGATGTCGAGTTGACCCGCGAGGCGTTCGAGCGAAGCGATCTCAACGTCGAGCTGTCGGTGGCGCAGGACGGCGTCGAGGCCATCGACATTCTCACCGGGCGCAGGGCGATGCCGCGCGCCGCACGCCCGGACCTGATCCTGCTCGACCTCAACCTGCCCAAGGTCGACGGGCGGCAGGTGCTGTCGAAGATCAAGGACGACAGCGAGCTCAAGAGGATCCCCGTCGTCGTGCTGACGTCGTCGGACGCCGAGGCCGATGTGACCGCCAGCTACCAGCTCGGCGCGAACTGCTTCATCACCAAGCCGGGCGATTTTCGGGAGTACCAGGACGTGGTGCGCGCACTGGAAGGGTTCTGGTTTGCCGTCGCGACGCTGCCGAAGGCATCCAACGACTTGGCGGGATAGGCGGCCAGACGCCGGATTGATTGGGGGATTTGGGGGAATTCATGGCCAAGATGGAGCCGTTCAGGCTTCTGCTCGTCGAGGACAATCCGGGCGACGCCGACATGGCGGCCGAACGCTTGTCGGAGATGCCGGACCACGACATCACCGTGGTCGACCGGCTGGCACGGGCGATCGAGGTGCTCCGGGAGATTCGCATCGACGCGGTCATCCTCGATCTCAACCTGCCGGATTCGACCGGCATCGAGACCTTCCGCCAGTTGCGCCGGGTCAGCGAAAACCTGGCGATCGTCGTCTATTCCGGCGACAGCGACCCCAACCTGCGGACGCAGGTGCTTGCCGAGGGCGCGCTCGACTATGTGGAGAAGAACGCGCCCAGCTACGGCGTGCAGGTGCGCGGCCTGCTCTACTCGATCGAGCGCTACAAGGCGCAAACCATGCAGCGGCAGATCGAGTCGATCATCTCCGCCAATCCGGACGCGGTCGTCGTCACTGATACGGATCAGGCGGTGAAGTTCGTCAATAAGGCCGCCATGGACCTGTTCGGCAAGGACGAGGACGAACTGCTCGACAGGGCGCTGGACTTCCCGCTGCACGAAAACGACGTCACCGAGATCGAGGTCGAGCGTTCCGGCGCCAAGCGCCGCGCCGAGGTCCGCGTCGCCCGCATCGACTGGCATGGCCGGCCGGCGCTGCTGGCGTCGATCCGCGACATGACCGACCGGCGGCTGATGGAGGAGAAGCTCTTCCAGTCGCAGAAGATGGAGGCGGTTGGCCAGCTCACCGGCGGCGTCGCCCACGACATCAACAACCTGCTGCAGGTCATCATCGGCAATGCCGAGGTGCTGGCGGAACACGAGACCGACGAGGACACCCGCAACAACGCCCGCTACATCCTGCTGGCGGCTGAGAGGGGCGCCGAGCTGACGCGCCGCCTGTTGATCTTCGCCCGCCGTCAGACGCTGACCACCAGGCCCGTCGACGTGGGCATGCTGCTGCGCCGGATCGAGGGACTGGCGCGGCGGACCCTGGGCGAGGACATCGAGGTGATGACCACGGTCGAGCGCGACCTGCCGATGGCGACGGCCGACGAGGCGCAGCTCGAGAGCGGCATCCTCAATCTGTGCCTCAACGCCCGCGACGCCATGCCCGAGGGCGGCCGCCTGACCATCGACGCCCGGTGCGAAACCATCGGCGAGGCGTTCGACGGCGAGGCCGACCAACCGGCGCCCGGCCAGTATGTCCGCATCAGCGTCACCGATACCGGCACCGGCATGCCGCCCGAGGTGGTGCAGCGGGCGTTCGAACCCTTCTTCACCACCAAGGCCCAGGGCAAGGGAACCGGCCTCGGCCTCGCCATGGTCTACGGGCTGATGAAGCAGCTTGGCGGCGCCACCAGGATCGCGTCGGCGCCCGGGAAGGGCACGACCCTGATCCTCGACGTCCCGGCCGCGATCCAGCGCGAAGTCGCTCCCGCGCCCGACCGGCCGAAGCTCCGCGGCGGCGCCGAGCGCATCCTGCTCGTCGAGGACAACGATCTGGTGCGCTCGTCGGTGCAGGCGGTGCTCGTCCGCCTCGGTTACGACGTGGTGCCGGCCGTCGATGCCCACAAGGCGCTGGATTTGCTGGGGCGCGACCACGCCTTCGACCTGCTGTTTACAGACATGGTGCTGCCCGGCGGCTTCAACGGCCGCAAGCTGGCCAACGAGGTGAAGCAGCGCTGGCCGGCGATCCGGACCCTGTTCAGCTCGGGCTACGCCGATCTCGACGCGCTGCAGGTCGTCGCGGGCGAGGAACCGCTCGAGCTGCTGCCCAAGCCGTACCGGCAGGAGGAACTGGCCGAGCGCATCCGGGCGATCCTCGACCGCAAGGCCGGTTAGAGCGCCTCGATTGCGGTGGTCGCCGGTTAAGTGCACTGTCACCGTAACTGAGAGCCGCCGACGGACACGCCCATCCGGTGATCGACGTGCTACGGTGGCGTTCGGCGCATCCGCTGCTCAACGGGAGGTCGTCGCAGACCGGCGCGGCGCGCAAACAGGGAGAGGTGAAATCATGGCTGAAGACACTCGTATGGAGGATCTGGAGGGCATTCGCCGGGCGCGCATTGCCTATACACATTTCTGGGATGCCAGTGATGTGGAAGGGACGGCCAGCGTGTTTACGGATGATGCGGTGATCGAAACCCGCTACGGAGACAAGCCGTTCGCGGCTGGAGGCGCTGTGGGGAAGGCCGCGATACGTGAATTTTACGCAGGTCATGCCAAGGGAAAAGGTCCGTCCCTCCATATCGTCACCAACCCGCTGATCGACATCACGGGCCCGGATACCGCGACGGGCGTGTGGATGCTGACCGACATCGCGATCGGACAGGCGGGGCCCGGCAAACCTCCGCAAATCCTGTACGGAATGTACAAGGATCAATACAGGAAGGTGGATGGGACGTGGAAAATACAGCGAATGGACCTGGATGTTCTGTGGGTGACGGACCAATGGTTCGATGATCATGAATTGGTACAGTCCTGATCGATCGACTTCCGTCTCCATGAACCGATGCAGGTAGTTTCGGTGACGCTTTACTAAATTCGCGATCCGGCGCGACGGGTGAATTCTATTTAGTAAACTGTCACCGAAATAAGTCTATGCTGCTGGCGGGGAAACGGATGGGATTTGCGATGAAGTGGGCGCTGATGTTGGCGGCCTGGCTGGTCGCGGCGGCGGCGCACGCGCAGCAAGCCGGTTGGCCGCTCTATGGCGGCGACGCGGCCGGCACACGGTATTCGCCGCTCGACCAGATCACGCCGGAGAACGCGGACGAGCTGGAGGTCGCCTGGGTCTACCGCACCGGCGAGGTCGCGCGGCGCGGGCTGAAGGCGACGGCGTTCAGTTCGGTGCAGAACACGCCGATCCTGGTCGAGGGATCGCTGATCGTCTGCACGCCGTTCAACCGCATCGTCGCGCTCGATCCGGCGACCGGCAAGGAACGCTGGGTGTTCGACGCGAAGATCGCGCTCGATCTGGAGGTGCCGCACTACAATTGCCGCGGCGTGACGCAGTGGACCGATCCGGACGCGGCGCCGGACGCGGCCTGCCGCACGCGCATCCTGTTCGGCACCAACGACCTGCGGCTGATGGCCATCGACGGGCGGACCGGAAAACCCTGCGCCGGCTTCGGCACGGCGGGCGCGGTGCCGGTGCCGACGGTGCTGCCGGCCGACGCGCGCAAGGGCGAAGCGCGGATCGTCGCCGCACCGGTGATCCTCAACGGCGTGCTGGTGACCGGCACCATCGTGCTCGACAACCAGCGCGAGAACGCGCCGCTGGGGACGGTGTTCGCGTTCGATCCGCGCACCGGCGCGCTGAAATGGACCTTCGATCCGATCCCGCGCGATCCGGCCGATCCGGCCCATGCCACCTGGCTCGACGGCAGCGCCGGGCGGACCGGCGCGGCCAATGTGTGGTCGACCATGGTGGTCGACGAGGCGCGCGACCTGGTGTTCCTGCCGGTGTCCAGCCCGGCGCCGGACTTCTGGGGCGGCGACCGCAAGGGCGATAATCTCTATTCGGGCTCGCTGGTGGTGCTGCGCGGCGTGACCGGCAAGGTGGTCTGGCACCGGCAACTGGTGCATCACGACATATGGGACTGGGACGTCTCGTCGCCGCCGATGCTGATCGATATAAGCAAGGACGGGAAGGTGATCCCGGCGGTGGTGCAGAACACCAAGCAGGGCTTCGTGTTCGTGTTCGACCGCGAAACCGGCGAACCGGTATTCGGGATCGAGGAGCGGCCGGTGCCGCAATTCAAGCTCCCCGGCGAATGGCTGTCGCCGACCCAGCCGTTTCCGGTGAAGCCGCTGCCGCTGATCGACACCGATGTGACGCCGGACGACGCCTGGGGCTTTACCTTCTGGGACCGGGGGAAATGCCGCGAGAAGCTCGCCGCCCCGCGCTATCACGGCATGTTCACCGCGCCCGACACCGGCGCGGGTACGCTGCAGATGCCCGGGAACGCCGGCGGCGCCAACTGGGGCGGCCCGGCCTGGGACCCGAAGCGGCAGTGGATGATCGTCAACATCAACGCCATCCCGCAGGTCACCACGCTGATCCCGCGCGACAAGGCGCCGAAGGGGCTGAACGGCCTGATGCGCGACGGCGAATACGGGGTGATCTACGAGCAGAAGGGCGCGCCCTACGCGGTGAAGGTGGAATGGCTGCTGTCGCCGTTCGGCGCGCCCTGCACCAAGCCGCCGTGGGGCGAGCTGGTCGCCATCGACATGGCGCGCGGCGATGTGGTCTGGCGGGTGCCGCTGGGCTCGGTCGAGAACGAACTCCACCTGCCGTTCCGCTGGAATCTGGGCCAGCCCAATGTGGGCGGCCCGATCGTCACGGCGGGCGGCGTGATCTTCATCGGCGCGTCGCGCGACCGCATCTTCCGGGCGTTCAGCCTCGCGGACGGCAGCGAGCTGTTCCGCCACCAGTTCAAGGGCGGCATCGGCGCGACGCCGATGACCTACGAGGCGGACGGGCGTCAGTTCGTCGTCATCACCAGCGGCAATCTGGTGTTCCTGCGCTCGCCGCCCGGCGACGAGGTGGTCGCCTTCGCGCTGCCGAAGAAACGCCGGTAGCGACCGGCGCTTCAACGCTGTCTAGGCTCAGTACTCCAGCAGGTCGCGGACGACGACCTCGATCTTGTCGGGGGTCGGCAGGTAGAGCGCCTCCAGCGTCGGCGAGGCGGGCACCGGGGTGTGCGGCGCGGTGACCTTCTTGACCGGCGCGTCCAGATAGTCGAAGGCGTCCGAGGCGGCGATGCTGGCGATCTCCGAGGCGACCGAGCACATCGGGTTGGCCTCGTCGACGACCACCAGCCGGCCGGTCTTCTTGACGCTCTCCAGGATCGTCGCGGCGTCGAGCGGCGAGGTGGTGCGGATGTCGATCACCTCGATGCTGATGCCGTCCTTCTGCAGCCGGTCGGCCACCTCGTTGCAGAACTTCACCATGCGCGAGATGCCGACCAGTGTGAGGTCGCTGCCCGTGCGGGTGATGGCGGCCTTGCCGAACGGGATGGTGTAGGGCTCGTCGGGGACCTCGCAGCTGTCGCCCAGCAGGCTCTTGTGCTCGCAGAAGATGACCGGATCGTCGTCGCGGATCGCCTGGATCAGCAGGCCCTTGGCGTCATAGGCGTTGGACGGCACGATCACCTTCAGGCCGGGGATCATGGTCAGCATGGGATAGATCGCCTGGCTGTGCTGCGGTCCGGCGCCCATTCCAGCACCGATCATGGTGCGCACGACAAGCGGCGTGCGCGCCTTGCCGCCGAACATGTAGCGGAACTTGGCGGCCTGGTTGTAGATCTGGTCGAGGCAGACGCCGATGAAGTCGGCGAACATCAGCTCGGCCACCGGCCGCATGCCGGTGAGCGCCGCGCCCGCCGCCATGCCGATGATGGCGGATTCGGTGATCGGCGTATCGATCACCCGGTCGCGGCCGAACCTTGTGGCCAGCCCGGCGGTGATGCCCATGACGCCGCCCGCCGCTTCGCCGCCGCCGGCCGAGCCGCCGGCGCCGCCGGCTACGTCCTCGCCGATGATGATGACGCGGTCGTTGGCTTCCATCTCCTGGCGCAGCGCCTCGTTGATCGCCTCGCGATAGGTCTTGATTGGCATGTCTATCTCCGGTCGATCAGTTGTACGAGACGTAGACGTCTTTGTAGAGCGACTCCGGATCGGGCTGCGGATCGGCCTTGGCTTCGGCCACCGCGTCCTCGATCAGCTGCATCACTTCCACGTCGATGGCGTTCATCTCGGCCTGGTCGAGCAACGCGGCCTGGGTGACCTTGTCGGCGAAGATCTTCAGGCAGTCGTGGTTCTCGCGCAGCTCCTTGGTCTCGCCCGCGGCGCGGTAACGCTGCGGGTCGCCGGCGAAATGGCCCCAGAAACGGTAGGCCTTGGCCTCGATGGCGCTCGGGCCGCCGCCGTCGCGGGCGCGCTCGATGGCCTCGCGGGCGGCTTCATAGACGGCGAAGAAGTCGGCGCCGTCCACGGTCACGGCGGGGATGTTGTAGGCCTTGGCGCGCGCCTCGATGCTGCCGGCCGTCGCATAGGACGCGGCGGTGAATTCGGCATAGCCGTTGTTCTCGAACATGAACACCATGGGGAGCTTGAGCACCGCCGCCATGTTCAGGGACTCGGCCACCGTGCCCTGATTGGCGGCGCCGTCGCCGATGAACGGCACGGCGACGCCGCCGGTCTTCAGCAGCTTGGCGCTCAGCGCCGCGCCCAGCGCCAGTGGCGGCGCGCCGCCGACGATGGCGTTGGCGCCCAGCATGCCCTTGTCCAGATCGGCGATGTGCATGGAGCCGCCCTTGCCGCCGCAGACGCCGTTCTTCTTGCAGTAGATCTCCTTCATCATCGCCTTCACGTCGACACCCTTGGCGATGCAGTGGCCGTGGCCGCGGTGGGTGGAGCCGATGTAGTCGCGGTGATCGTCGAGCTGCTCGCAGATGCCGACGGCGATGGCTTCCTGGCCCGAATACAGGTGCAGGAATCCGGGCACCGTGCCCGACAGGAACTCGACATGCAGGCGCTCCTCGAACTCGCGGATGGTCCGCATGCTGCGGTAGGCGCTCAAGAGCTGGTCGCGGCTGAGCTGCACGGTTCTCTCCCCGGTGAATAATGGCTGGCTTTTTTACTTAGCTCACAACGCCAGGCCTGTCACTCCGCATATCGCGCGATCGCCTCGCCGGCGCGGCGCGAGCCTCTGCCACGTGACTGACAGTGCTTGCCTCTGCCGCCGCGCCTGTTACCGTCCGGTACACTGATTCTGGGAGGGTGACATGAAACTGGGGATCGTCTTCATCAATGTTGGCGCGCGGTCGGGGCAATCAATCATCGACCTGTCGCGGCGGGCGGAAGCCGTCGGCCTCGAGTCGATCTGGACCGGCGAGCATGTGATCATTCCGCTCGAATACAGCTCGCCCTATCCCTACAACGATACCGGCAAGATGGGCGCGGCGCCCGAACAGGTGCTGGTCGACCCGCTGATCACGCTGGCCGCCATCGCCGCGGTGACCAGCAGGGTTCGCCTGGGCACCGGCGTCAACATCCTGCCGCAGGCCAACCCGCTGCTGCTCGCCAAGCAGGCTGCCAGCCTGGACTTCATGTCGAACGGGCGGCTGATGCTGGGCCTCGGCATCGGCTGGCTGAAGGAGGAGTTCGACGCCATGGGCGTGCCGTTCGAGCGGCGCGGCGCCCGGTTCGACGACTACATCCAGGCCATGCGCAAGGTATGGTCGGGCGATGTCGTCGAGCACGAGAGCGAATTCCTGAGCTGGCATAACTTCAAGTCCTATCCGCTGCCGGTGCAGTCGCCGCTGCCCGTGGTGATCGGCGGCGACAAGGGCAAGGCGTTCGAGCGCATCGCCAAGTACGGCAATGGCTGGTATACGCCGCGCCCGACGCTTGAAGAGGTGACACGCGGCCGCGACGAGATCGCCAGCGCCTGCCGCGCCGTGGGCCGCGATCCGGCCGAGATCGAGATCACCGCCATGTGGCACATGCCGACCGGCCTCGACAATGTCCGCCGCTACAGGGATGCCGGCATCCATAGAATGCTGGTCCCGGCGTTCGGCAACCCCGATGCGATCGTCGACGCGCTGGGCGAGGCGGTCGCGGCGCTGTAACAGGGCCTGGCCGCTTCGCGGCACCCCTCACCCTAACCCTCTCCCACAAGGGGAGAGGGGATTAATCAAGCGGGATCAGTATCTTACCCTTCTCCCCTTGTGGGAGAAGGTGGCGCGTAGCGCCGGATGAGGGGTCGCCGCGCGAGCGGCACTACTTCCCGTCGTAATACTGGGCGAAGAAGTTGAGCTTGAGGTAGTCGACGATCTTGTCGTCCTTGTCGAGGATCTCGAGCATCACGTCGCTGTCACCCTGGAAGCTGCCGAACAGGAACATGCCTTCGGCGGTGGAGTAGGGGGTGTGGATGCTGCCGGGCGGCTCGTAGGAGTAGGTGCCGGCGAAATGCAACTCCTCGCCCTCGCGGTAACCCCAGAGACCGCCCAGCGTATAGGCGATGGCGAGGCAGCGGTGGTTGTGCTTGGCGAATTCGGCGTGCGGGTCCTGCCGGAACAGGAAGTCCACCCGGTTGCGCGACGTATCGAGCGCCAGCACCTTGATGTAGTTGCCCTTCTGGCCTTCCACCTCGCGCCAGTCGACAAGGTCCGCGTTGACGTTCTGGATGGCGCCGTAGCGGGTGCGCGCGGTGGTGTCGAGAATTCCACGGTTCATTGTCGTTCTCCTCCCCAGGTGAGCGGAGTGTGAGCGCGGCGACAAGGCAAGTCAACGCAGCCGGTTCTTACCAGTAGGGCTCTCGCAGCACGCGCTTGATCACCTTGCCGAGCGCGTTGCGGGGGAACTCGGCGCGCATCTCCACCGCCGAGACCCGCTGCGGCTTGGCCAGCCGCTGGTTGGCCCATTCCCGGATGGCCTCGGCATCCGCTGCCGCACCGGGCTTGCCGATCACCAGCGCCAGCGGCGTTTCGCCCCATTTGTCGTGGGGGATGCCGATGACGGTGACGTCGGACACGTCGGGATGGCCGCCGATCACCTGCTCGATGTCGGCGGGGAAGACGTTGAAGCCGCCGGAGATGATCATGTCCTTCTTGCGGTCGAGGATGTAGAGGAACCCGTCCTCGTCGAACCGGCCGATGTCGCCGGACCGGATCCAGGCGCGGCCCATGGCGTCGGTCCAGACCAGTTCGGCGGTGGCGTCCGGGCGCTTGTGGTAGCCCGTCATCACGCCGCCGCCGCGCGCCACGATCTCGCCAGTCTCGCCGAACGGCAATTGGTTGCCTCGGGCGTCGATGACGGCGATGTCGAAGCCGATCACCGGCGTGCCGACCGATCCCCATTTGGCCTCGGCATCCTCGGGTTTGATCATGGTCGCCGCGCCTTCGGAATAGCCGTAGAGCTCGTGGATGCCGCGTCCCATGCGGGCGATGACCTGCTTCTTGGTGTCGATCCGCAGCGGCGAGCCCGCCGACAGCATGACCTCCAGGCTCGACAGATCGGCGCCGTCCAGCGCCTTGTGCTCGAGGGTGACGATGTACTGGGTCGGCACCATGAAGGTGTGGGTGATCTTCTCGCGTTCGACGGCATCCAGGAACGCCTGCGGCGTGAACGACGGCAGGATATGCAGCGTGCCGCCGACAAACAGCACCGGCAGCGCCATCAGCCAGGTGCCGTTGGAATAGAGCGCGGTGGTGGCGAGCGCCCGGCTGCGGCGCGAGAAGCGCATCTCGACGGCGTTCGACCAGGCGAAATGCAGCCGCGCTGCGTGGCTCATGACGATGCCCTTGGGCAGGCCCGTGGTGCCCGACGAATAGATGATGTTGACCTCGTCATCGGCCCGGTAAGCCACGTCCGGCTCGGCCGTGTCCTGCGCCGCCATCCAGTCCGCCAGGCCGCGCCAGCCGTCCGCCTCGAAGCCGTGGGCGAAGAAGCCGTCGCGGCGGATGCCGGGGAGGCGGTCCATGACCGGCTCGATCAAGGCCCGCGTGTTGGCGTCGGCGAACAGCGCCTGGGCGCCCGAATCCTCGACCATACCGAGGATCTGCTCGGGCGACAGCATTGCCGATACCGGCACGGCGCAGGCGCCGGACTTGACGATGCCGTACAGGACGGCGGCCATCTCCGCCGAGTTCGACATCACCACGGCGACCTTGTCGCCCTGGCCGGCGCCCAGGCCGATCAGGCCGTTGGCGACCCGGTTCATGGCGTCGTTGAACTGCCGCCACGTCCAGCGCGCCGCGCCGCAGACCACGGCCTCGCGGTGCGGGAAATGCCGCGCGTGATTGGCCCAGACATGGGGCAGGAAGGCGCTGGGCGCATCGAGAATTTGCCGCATGGTCGCTCCCCGAAACCGGCTATTATGGGCAGGCAACCACAACCGCGACCGCCGGACAAGCATGTCGAACCGCCAGCAGCGCAGGATGCAGGAAAAGTCACTCCGCAAGCCGCCGGGCGACAGCCAGCCGCCGCTGGTGACGCACGCGAACGCCCTGTCGGCGTTCCAGGCGGCGGTGCAGTACCACCGGACCAACCGGTTCCGCGAGGCCGAGGCGCTGTACCGCCAGTTGCTGGCGCTCGACGGCAAGCACGTAGGCGCGCTCAGCGGGCTGGGCATGATCGAGTTCCAGGCCGGGCGGTACGACGCGGCCCTCGACATGGTGCGGCGCGCCATCGCCCTCGGCGCGTCCGAACCGGGTTACTTCATGAACCTGGGCGCGGTCTGCGTGAAGCTGGGGCGGCCGGATGAGGCGGAAGCGGCGTTCCGCGAGGCCATTGCCCGCGATCCGCGCTATGGCGATCCCTATTACGACCTGGGCAACCTCTACCTGTCGCAAGGCAAGGCCGGCGCGGCGGTCGCGGTGTTCGAGGCCTGCATGGCGGCGCGGGGGCGGGACTATCACGCGCTGGCCTACCAGGCGCACGCGCTGGCCGAGGCGGGGCGCGCGGACGAGGCGGGCCGGCTGCTCGACTTCGACACCTATGTGAAGACATGTTCGTTCGAGCCGCCCGACGGCTTCGACGACATGCCGGCGTTCAACAAGGTGCTGGGCCGTTATATCAAGACCCATCCGACCCTGCAGGGGAACGTCATGTCGACCGAGAACGGCCGGCACACGGGCGAGCTGATCAAGCCGCCGCTCGGTCCCATGGAAGGCATGGTGGCGCGCATCGACGAGGCGGTACGCTGGTACAAGTCCCAGCTTCCGGACGATCCGACCCATCCGGCCGTCCGCTGGGCGCCGGAGCGCTGGCGGCTGACCGGCTGGGGCGTGGTGATGCACGACAAGGGACACGAACGGCCGCACATCCATCCCAATGGCTGGCTCAGCGGCGTGTTCTACCTGCAGCTTCCGGCGGTGATCGGCGATCCGGCGCGGCGGCCGGAAGGCTGGCTGGAGTTCGGCCGACCGACGGCCCAGCTCAACGTCTCGGCCGGATTCGACATCCGGCAGTACCAGCCCGCCTATGGCCAGATGTTCCTGTTCCCGTCGTTCTACTACCATGGCACGGTGCCGTTTCGCAGCGAGGAGCGCCGGGTGTGCATCGCGTTCGACGTGGAGCCGCTGGCGTAGCTGTCGTCGTTTAGCGCGGCGCGGCGTGTGGTATAAGGATGGCACGGTCATTTGGGGGGATGGTGATGCTTGCACGCATTTTCTCGACGATACTCCTGGTCATGTTCGTGGGCGCCGCGAAGGCCGGGGAGCTTGAGCAGGCGCAGTTCGTCCAGGTCATCACCTCGTTCAACAAACACTACGATCTTGGCCAGTACAAGGACGCCATCCCGTATGGCGAAAGGGCCGTGACGCTGGCCACGAACATCTACGGACCCAACACACCCGAGGTGGTCGTCCTCATGACCAATCTTGTGAACTGCCATCTGCTGACCGGAGAGTGGCGCAAGGCGATCGAGGTCGCCAACGAGGCGCTGGCCAAAATCAAGACAAGCGGAGGCGGCAATGACATACTGGCCGTCCGCACGCTCTTCCTCCTCGGACGAGCATATGGCGGCGCGGAACCATCCAAAGCCAAGGATGCGCTAATGCGCGCGCTCAGTATCCAGGAGGCAAGCTATGGCAAGAACGACCCGCGCCTCGCCGACGTGCTGCGAGAACTGGGTAACAATGCCATGGGGTCGAGGTTTCCGCTGCAGGGGCGACGCTTCTTCGAAAGGGCGGTGGACGTAACCGCGAACGCGTCGCCGGAATTCGCGGAATCGCGGGCCATGTCACTGTTCGAGCTCGGCCGTTTCGAGATGGCCACGGCCAATTACCAGGTCGCCGAGAAATGCTTCCTCGACGTGCTGCGTGTCCGCGCCAGCCAGCCGCCGAGCGACCACCTGCAGCTCATGGCCAGGAGCTTTCTGATCGAGCTGTATGATCGGATGGACGAGCCGGACAAGGCGACGGAGCATGTCCATTACCTGGCCACACTGCAGCCGGAAGCGGAGTTCAACGAATCCAGGACCCTCCTTAAGGTGGTGCCGGCGTATCCCTTTGCCGCGAAGCCCCAAGACGGCGAGGTAATGATTGGCGCGACGATCGACGAGACCGGACGGGTCATCAACGCGCGCGTCGTCGAATCCGATTTGTCGACGGATTTCGAAAACGCGGCGTTAAAAAGCGTCTCGCGTTGGCGCTACAAGCCCCTCGTCGTGGATGGCAAGTTCATGCGGCGCGAAGACGTCCGAATCAGAGTGCTCTTCAAAAAGAGGTAACGAGTTTCCCGCACCAAACAACTCCGCTACTATCCTGTCTAATGCATGAAACGTTAAGGGGAAGTCACATGAAGTTTGCCGTCCGTGCCGCGCTGATCGCGGGGGTCCTGACCGCCGCCACCCTGCCTGCCGCCTTCGCCGCCGACGAGGCCGAGGACGTGGTCAAGTACCGCCAGGCGCTGATGGACATCGTCGGCGCTCACACCCAATCGTTTGGCGCCCTCGCCCAGGGCAAGATATCCAGCAAGGCCGACATGGCCTATCACGCCGACGGGCTGGCCGCCGCGGCGAAGCGGGCGAGGGCGGCGTTCGCCCAGAATACCGCCAGTTCCGACGCCAAGACCAAGGCGAAGGACGCCATCTGGGCCGCCGGGTCCGAATTCCCGAAGATGGCCGCCGATTTCGAGCAGGCCGCCGCGCGGCTGTCGGCCGCCGTGAAGACGGGCGACGGTGCCGCCATCGGCGAGGCTGCCAAGGGCCTCGGCTGCAAGGGCTGCCACGACAAGTACAAGGAAGACTGAGGATCAGGCCAGGGCGACGACCGTCACCACGACGGCGCCGCCCGTCGCCGCCAGGATCAGCGCCGCCAGCCACAGCGGGCGGAACCGCAGCGCCTGAGCACCCTCGACCTCGGCACGGCCGGTGATCATGGCACCGGTCAGGTTCTGGCGCTTGACCACGAGGTAGAACAGCACCGCGGCGATGTGCACGGCCGCCAGGATCTGCAGCGCGGTCCAGAGCGTCCCATGCAGATCCGCGGCTTCCTTGGCCGTGTCTTCGTCGATCAGGTCGCTGAGCGGCCCGGCCGGCCCAAATCCCATCATCATGTCCTCATAGTCCGCCGCGAACAGGCCAAGCAGGGGCATCGCCAGCAGCAGCACCAGCATGGCCAGCACCGACAGACCGCCCAGCGGGTTGTGGCCGGCTGTCTGAGGCTGGCGGCTCCGGAACAGGTTGCTGAGGTAGCCGACGACGGCGACCGGTCCCTTCACGAAGTGGTCGAAGCGCGCCGTGGTGCTGCCGGCGAAGCCCCAGATCACGCGGAACAGCACCAGCGCCAGGATCGAACAGCCGCTCCAGATGTGGATGTCGATGATCTCGACCCCCATCACCCGCGGATCGTCGAGCCGGTCGCCGGTCCACCATTGCACGGCGACCAGCAGGATGATCAGCACATGGAACAGGCGGATCGGCAGATCCCAGACCTTGGTCTTCATCGTGTGCTCCTCAGCTATCGCTCAGCGTTCGTTTCACGGCCCGGTTCCAGCCGGCCAGCAGCCTGTCGCGCGGCCCGGCCTCCATCACGGGATCGAAGCGGGCCTCGCGTCGCCACAGCGCCTCGACCTCTTCGGGCGACGAGATCAGGCCGTGGCCCAGCGCGGCGAGCAGCGCGGCGCCCAGCGCCGTGGTCTCGGTGGTGTGCGGCCGTTCGACCGGCGCGGCGACGATGTCGCTCAGGAATTGCAGCAGCCAGTCGTTGCCCGCCATGCCGCCGTCGACCCGGATGGCGGCGACCGGCCCCGGATAGTCGGCCCGCATGGCGGTCAGCAGGTCGTGGGTCTGGTAGCAGGCCGCCTCCAGCGCCGCGCGCGCCATGTGCGCCCGGCCGGTGTTGCGGGTCAGGCCGGTGATCAGGCCGCGCGCGTCCGGGTCCCACCAGGGCGCGCCCAGGCCGGTGAAGGCGGGGACCATGTAGACGCCCTCGTTGTCCGGCAACGAGCGGGCGAGCGTCGCGCTTTCGCCGGAGCTGGCGATGATGCCCAGCCCGTCGCGCAGCCACTGGATTGCCGCGCCGGCGATGAAGATGCTGCCTTCGAGCGCATAGGTCGCCACGCCGCCGATCCGGTAAGCGACCGTGGTCAGTAGCCGGTTGTGGGAGATGACGGCGTCGGTGCCGGTGTTGAGCAGGGCGAAGCAGCCGGTGCCATAGGTGCTCTTGATCATGCCGGGCCGCAGGCAGGCCTGCCCGACCGTCGCCGCCTGCTGGTCGCCGGCCATGCCGCGAATCGCCAGCGTGCCGCCCAGCAGGCTGGTCTCGCCCAGCGCGCCGGCGCAGTCGGTGACTTCGGGCAGCAAGGCGCGCGGCACGTCCAGCGCGGCGAGCAGCTCGTCGTCCCATCGCTGGGTATGGATGTTGAACAGCAGGGTGCGTGATGCGTTGGTGGCGTCGGTCGCGTGCCGCCCGCCGGTCAGCCGCCACAGCAGGAAGCTGTCGATGGTGCCGAACGCCAGTTCGCCCGCTTCGGCGGCGGCGCGGGCGCCGGGCACGTTGTCGAGCAGCCAGGCGATCTTGGTGCCGGAGAAGTAGGGGTCGAGCAGCAGCCCCGTTCGCGCCGTGAACATGGCTTCGTGGCCGGCATCGCGCAGCGCCTTGCACAGCGGCGCGGTGCGTCGGTCCTGCCAGACGATGGCGCGGTGGATCGGCTTGCCGGTCCGGCGGTCCCAGACGACCGTGGTCTCGCGCTGGTTGGTGATGCCGATGCACACGGCGGTAAACCCCTTGGCCGACGCCTCGGCCAGCGCCTGGCGGCACATGGCGAGCGTATCGGTCCAGATCTCCTCGGCGTCGTGCTCGACCCAGCCGTCGGCCGGATAATGCTGGCTGAGCTCTTTCTGGGCGGTGGCGACGACATTGCCGGCCAGGTCGAACACCAGCGCCCGGCTGCTGGTGGTTCCCTGGTCGATAGCCAGTATGGCGGTCCCCGTCGTCATGCTACGACTATGCTATGGAAGACGAGCAAAGCCAATCGGTTGACCTCCTTATCGTCGGCGGCGGCATCAACGGCGCGGGCATCGCGCGCGACGCAGCCGGCCGTGGCCTGAAGGTGATGCTGGTCGAACGGGGCGACCTGGCGGGCGCCACGTCGTCGGCCAGCTCCAAGCTGATCCATGGCGGGCTGCGCTATCTGGAGCAGTACGAGTTCGGGCTGGTGCGCAAGGCGCTGGCCGAGCGCGAGGTGCTGCTGGCGGCCGCGCCGCACCTGGTCGCGCCGCTGGAGTTCGTGCTGCCGCAGGGCGCCGGCTCGCGGCCGGGCTGGATGCTGCGCCTCGGCCTGTTCCTCTACGACCATCTCGGCGGTCGCCGGCGGCTGCCCGGCTCGCACGGCATCGACCTGCGCAGGCACAAGGCGGGGCGACCGCTGAAGGACGAGTACCGGCACGGCTTCACCTATGCCGACTGCTGGACCGACGACGCGCGGCTGGTCGTCGTCAACGCCATGGATGCCGCAAGCCACGGCGCCATCATCCGCACCCGCACGGAGCTGGTCCGCGCCCGGCGCGACGGAGGAGTCTGGCGCGCGGCGGTGCGCGATGTGCGCACCGGCAGGGAGGACGCGGTCGCGGCCCGCGTCCTGGTCAATGCGGCGGGGCCGTGGGCGGCGGACCTGATCGAGCGCCAGCTCGGCATGGATGGCGGCAGGCGGCTGCGGCTGGTCAAGGGCAGCCACATGGTGGTGCCGCGTCCCGACGGCGCCGACGACGCCTATCTGCTGCAGAACGCCGACGGGCGCATCGTCTTCGTGCTGCCGTTCCTGGACACGTTCTCGCTGATCGGCACCACCGAGGTGGAGCTGGAGCGGATGCCCGACAGCGTCGCGATCACGCCAGACGAGATCGAGTATCTCCGCGGCATCGTGAACCAATATTTCCGCACGCCCATCACGGCGTCCGACGTGGTGTGGTCGTTCGCCGGCGTCAGGCCGCTGGTCGACGATGCCGACGACGACCCGTCTTCGGTCACCCGCGACTTCCTGATCGCGCTCGACGCACCCGAAGGCGCGACGCCACTGCTGTCGGTGCTGGGCGGCAAGATCACCACCTACCGGGTGCTGGCGGAAGCGGCCATGGACGATCTGGCGCCGTTCCTGCCAAACCTTCCCGGCCCGTGGACGAAGGGCGCGCCGCTCCCTGGCGGCGACATGCCGCACGGCGACTTCGGCGCCTATGTTGCCGGGGTGTTGGAGGATGTGCCGTGGCTGCCGCCCGAGGTGACACGGCGGCTGGTGAGGACTTATGGCAGCCGGGTCGAGGACATTCTGGACGGTGCGCGCTCGCCCGCCGATCTGGGCGCGCATTACGGCGACGGCGTCTACGAGGCGGAAATCAGCTATCTGTTGCGATATGAATGGCTCGAGACGGTGGAGGACTTGCTGTGGCGGCGCACCAAGCTGGGGCTGGTCGTCTCGGAGGCTACCATCGACAGGCTGCGGCAACGGCTGAATGATGCGCGATGATGGCGGCCATTTGTATTGGGGCCGGGTTTAATCAGTGTCCGGCGCCATGGTCTAAGACTTGAACACCACCGTCTTGGTCCCGTTGCCCAGAATCCGGTGCTCGGCATGCCAGCGGACGGCCCGGTTCAGCACCACGCTTTCGATATCGCGGCCGATGCGGACCATGTCGTCGGGCGTCTGGACGTGGTCGATGCGCTCGACGGACTGCTCGATGATCGGGCCTTCGTCGAGCGCCGGCGTCACGTAATGGGCGGTGGCGCCGATGATCTTCACGCCGCGGGCGTGGGCCTGGTGATAGGGACTGGCGCCCTTGAAGCTGGGCAGGAACGAGTGGTGGATGTTGATCGCCTTCCATTCCAGCGTCCGGCACAGGTCGTCGGACAGGATCTGCATGTAGCGGGCCAGCACCACCAGGTCGATCTCCAGCGAGCGCACCAGCTCCTTGATCCGTTCCTCCTGCCGCTGCCTGGTGTCCGGCGTGACCGGCAGGTACTGGTAGGGAATGCCGTGCCACTCGACCAGCGAGCGCATGTCCTCGTGGTTCGAGACCACGGCGCGGATGTCGATCGGCAGCGATCCGTTGCGCCAGTCGTGCAGCAGATTGTTCAGGCAATGGCCCAGCTTGCTGACCATCACCATCACCCGCACCTTCCGGGCGGCGGGCACGATGCGGAAATCCATGGAGAAGCGGTCGGAGACGGCAAGGAACTCCTGCTGCAGCTTGTCGCGCGCCGGCAGCCTGGGGCCGCCGGCATGGAACACGGTACGCAGGAACGAGCGCTTGGAGACCGGGTCGGCGTAGTGCGACAGCTCGGTCAGGAAGCCGTCCCGTTCCGCCAGGAAGCCGGTGACGGCGGCAACGATGCCGGTGCGATCGGGGCAGGTCAGGGTAAGGACGTAGCTGTCGTCGGCGCCGTTCATGGTCTTCTCGTTGAGGAGCGTGTGGAGGGCTCGTCTAGGCGCTCAGGTCGCCGGCCCTGTCCTTTAGCCACATCCAGAGGTCCATCGCAAGCGACCGATCGACGACCAGCTCGTAGGAATCCGGTTCGGCCGCGGCGTGGATCAGCACGTCGATGGCGGCGATCTGGGTGGCGGCGAAGCGGCCCTGGCCGAAGGCGCGGCGGTGCAGGTCCTGCTCGCAGCCCCTGACCAGCAGGTCGTAGGCCAGCTTGCCGGAGAGCTGGATGGAGACGTAGCCGTCGGAGACGTCGTTGACCGATGCGGCCATGCCGGACGAGGTGCGCATCAGCCGCTCGCCCAGCGCATAGCCCTTCTCGTAGCAGACCAGCCAGCGGTTGGCCGCCAGACGGTAGCAGCAGGGGTCGTCGCCGGTCAGCGCGTCGGCGGCCTCGGGCAGCGGCACGCCCAGCGCCGCGGCAACGCTTTTCGATACCGCGGGCGAGCCGTCGGTCACCACCAGCAGCTTGTGCCGCGTCGGGTTCTCGCGCGCCAGCAACCCGTTGCGCTGGATGCGCGCGGCGACGTTGTCCCTGGCTTCGTCGCGCAGCGGCGAGGCGGCGATGATGTCAGCCAAAGCGGCGCCTCCCGCTGGGATCGTAGACGAACGGCTTGACGATGCGCGCTGGCACGCTGCCGTTGCGCGACGACACGCGCACCGTGTCGCCCAGCCGCTGGTGGCCGTTGACCACCAGCGCCAGCGTCACCGGCTGGCCGACGGCGTCGCTGTCGAAGCTGAGGATGATGCGGCCCTGCCGGTGATCGGCGCTGCCGTCGAGCGGCACGATGGTGCCCGACTGGGGCAGCACGATCGCCGCGTCCTCGCTGCGCAGGGCGACGAGCTGCGACCGGTCCTGCGGCCCGCTGCGCGCCCGCGCCAGGGCGTTCTTGCCGACGAAATCCTGCTCCTTCAGGCGGTACTTGCCGGCAGGGTCAAGGTCGAACGGCGTCAGGCTGCGCGGCGCCAGGCCGGGAATGTCGATGCGGCCCTTCTCGGCCGCCAGCCGGTGCATGGCCAGTTCGCCGATGGGCCGCAGCCCGTAGCGCGAGCCGGTCATGGCGATGGTTTCCCACAGCGCGCGACCATAGTTGGCGGGCACGCTGATCTCGAACGACACCTCGCCGATATTGCCGGTGCGCACGATCCGCACCGGCGCCCCCGCCAGCTTTCCCTCGCGCAGCGCCAGGAACGGGAAGGCACCGGTCGACACGTCGATGTCGCGGTCGAGCTCCAGCAGGACCTGGCGCGCCCGCGGGCCGGCCAGCACCAGCGTCGCCCAGGCCGAGGTCAGCGGCGACACCAGCACCGACATGCCCTTGAGGTCGCTGGCCAGCCAGCTTTCGAACCAGTCGCACACCGGTCCGTCATTGCCGGCCGAGGTGTGGATCACGAACCGGTCATAGTCCAGCCGCACCACCACGCCGTGGTCGACCACGGTGCCGCCGTCGTCGAGCAGGCGGCCGTAGCGGGCGGTGCCGACGGGCAGGTCGGCCATCTTCGTGCAGTAGAGATATTCCAGGAACTCCGGCGAATCCTCGCCGGCCACCTCGATCTTGCCGAGCAGCGAGAGGTCGATCAGGCCGGCGGCGTTGCGCGCCGCGTGCATCTCCTGGGTCACCGCCTCCTCGGGCGTCGCGCCCTCGACCGGATAATAGGCCGGGCTGAGCCAGCCGCCGGTGCGGCGGAACGCCGCGTCGCGCGCTGCGTAGAGCGGGTGAGCCGGCAGCAGCCGGAGCGGCGGGTCCGGCCGCTTGTCGACGTTCATGGTGACGAAGTCGAAGCTGACCATGGGCCGGGGCGGCGTCAGCAGGGTGTCGGCGATGCCGCCGAGCCAGGTTTCGTCCGGCCCGCGTCCCGCCGTGGTGTGGTCGCTGGTGGTCATGTCGCGGCGCCAGTCCACCCACTGCCGCGCCCGGTTGCTCAGGCCCGACTGCGGCACCTGCCACAGGCCCATGCCGGTGGTCGGGCCGGCCTGGGCGTCGGTCTCGGGCACGGTGATGTCGTCGCCGCCGGTGAAGCCGGCCGCCCGCGCCGCCGCGGCGCCGGCGTCGCGTCCCGAGGAGAAGGCGAAGCCCAGCGACCCGTTGCCGGCGATGCTGCCGACCGCATGAGAGATCGAGCCCAGACCGGACGGCACCAGCGCCGCCACGGTGGGATCGTATGTCACGCTGCCGCCGGCCTGGCGCAGCAGGTCGATGCGCGGATTCCAGCCGCCCGAGGTGGCGACGAAGCGGCAGTCGAAGCGGCGCTTGTTGCCGTCCACCTTGCCGTCGCCCAGATGGTTGACCTCGAGGTAGTCCACATGGGTGTCGCCGGCGATCCTAGTCACCACGTGGCCGCCGAACAGGTTGATGCCCCGGTCGCACATGGCCGCGATCATCTCGGCGCGGATCTCGCGGCGGGCGTCGATCACCGTCTCGACCGGCAGGCCCTCGTCATACATGCGGGCGGCCAGCTCCAGGGTCCGGTCGTTGTTGCCGACCAGGGCGATGGGGCCGTCGACCGGCCGCAGCGCGAACTGGCGCGAATAGCCCAGCACGGCGCTGGTCAGCATGACGCCGGGCGTGTCGTTGTCGGGGAACACGAAGGGCCGCTCGATGGTGCCCGAGGCGAGCACGATCTGCTTGGCGACGACCTTCCACACCTGCCATTGGCGGCCGGTGGCGCCCGATGCGTCCGGGATCTCGCGCAGAATCACCACATGGCCGCGGCCGTCGATGCCGGTCACCGTGCTGCGGGTGAACAGGCGCACGTCGTCGAGCCCGCGCAGCGCCTGCTCGGCGTCGGCCAGCCATTCGTCGCTGGGCATGCCGTCGATCGCCGCCGTGCACCACAGCAGGCTGCCGCCCAGCGCCACGCCGTCATCGGCCAGGATCACCCGCGCGCCGGCATAGCCCGCGGTCAGCGCCGTCATCAGGCCGGCGGGTCCACCGCCGACGACCAGCACGTCGCAATGGGCGAAGCCGGATTCGGCCGAGAAGTCGGGCCGCATGGATGTATGGACGGGATCGGCGCCCGGCGCCTTGGGCTGGTCGCGGCGCAGCCGCTCCATCAGCGACGGCGGCGGCCAGGGCAGCAGGCTTTCGGCCATGAGCCCGTCATAGAGATCGATCTGCGTCGCCAGCACGGTCCGGCTCGCGCCGTTCTCGAGCAATTTCAGGTAGGCGCCGGGGTCCGAATAGCCGACGCCCATGATGCTTCGCGGCCGGTTGTGGCGCAGGCTGCGGCCGATGATCGAGACGTCGTTGGCGAGGAGCGCGGACGCCAGCGTGTCGCCGGCGAAGCCGGTGCAGGGTCTTCCATTGAAGGTGAACGAGAGCGGACGAGCACGATCGATCCTGCCTCCCGTTTCACGTCGGCGCATCAAAGCGGGCATCGATGACCCTTGCCTGTAAAACCGGTGGTCTGGCACATTGTCGGCGGCTCGTCCGACCTGTTCTAACAGGAATGACTCACGGGTGGCCACCCGTCGTGCGAGCTTTCCAGCCAGAAAAGAACCAACTCGGGGAAAACGATCATGTCAGTTGCCGCACGGTGGGAGAAGCAGGGTGATATCGGCATCATTACAGTCGACAGCCCGCCGGTAAATGCCCTTTCGGCGCCGGTCCGCCAGGGCATCTACGACGGGGTCAAGGCGCTCGATTCCGACCCGGACGTCAAGGCCATCATCCTGATTTGCGACGGCCGCACCTTCATCGCCGGCGCCGACATCACCGAGTTCGGCAAGCCGCCGAAGGGGCCGGACCTGCGCTCGGTCCAGGAGACCATGGAAAATGCGTCCAAGCCCATCATCGCGGCGATCCACGGCACCGCGCTGGGCGGCGGCCTCGAGACCGCGCTGGCGGCCCATTACCGGGTCGCGGTGCCGTCGGCCCAGGTCGGCCTGCCCGAGGTGAAGCTGGGCCTGCTGCCGGGCGCCGGCGGCACCCAGCGCCTGCCGCGCCTGATCGGTCCGGAGAGGGCGCTGAAGGTGATCGTCGACGGCAACCCGATCAAGGCGCCGGAGGCGAAGATCCTCGACATCATCGACGCGGTGGTCGACGGCGATCTGCGCGAGGGAGCCATCGCCTTCGCCCGCAAGCTGATCGACAGCGGCGCAAAGCTGCGCAAGGTGCGCGACATCAACATCGACGCGTCCAGCCTGCCCGAAAATTTCTTTGCCGATTTCCGCAAGGGCCTGTCGAAGATGCGCGGCTTCCCGGCGCCGGAGAAGATCGTCCAGACCATCGAGGCGGCGGTGAACCTGCCGTTCGACGAGGGCATGAAGGTGGAGCGCGCCGGCATCGCCGAGCTGATGGCCAGCACCGAATCCAAGGCGCTGCGCTACATGTTCTTCGCCGAGCGCGAGGTGGCGAAGATCCCGGACGTGCCCAAGGATACGCCGCTGCGCACGATCGAAACCGCGGCGGTGCTTGGCGCGGGCACCATGGGCGGCGGCATCGCCATGAACTTCGCCAATGCGGGCATTCCGGTCACGGTCGTCGAGGCGACCCGGGAAGCGCTCGACCGCGGCATGAGGATCATCGAGCAGAACTACCGCAACACCCAGGCCAAGGGCCGGCTGACCGCCGAGCAGGTCGACAAGCGCCTCGGCCTGATCACGCCCAGCCTCAGCTATGACGACATGGCAGGCGTGGACATCGTCATCGAGGCGATCTTCGAGAACATGGCGATCAAGAAGGACGTGTTCCGCAAGATCGACGGCCTCTGCAAGCCGGGCTGCATCCTGGCGTCCAACACGTCCTATCTGGACCTGAACGAGATCGCGTCCGTCACCAAGCGGCCGCAGGACGTCATAGGCCTGCATTTCTTCAGCCCGGCCAACGTGATGCGGCTGCTGGAGATCGTCCGCGGCGCGAAGACCGGCAAGGACGTGCTGGCGACCTGCATGGCGCTCGCCAAGACCATCGGCAAGATCGGCGTGGTCGCGGGCGTCTGCCACGGCTTCATCGGCAACCGGATGATCGCCCGCTATAGCGGCGAGGCGAACAAGATGCTGTGGGAAGGCGCCACGCCGCACCAGATCGACAGCGTGCTCTATGATTTCGGCATGCCGATGGGGCCGCTGCAGATGGGCGATCTCGCCGGCCTCGACGTGGGCGCCCGCGCCCGCAGCGAGTTCCCCGACATGTTCCCGATCGATCCCAAATTCCCGGTTATCGCCGATATCCTGGTCGGCAAGGGACGTCACGGCCAGAAGACCAAGGCCGGCTACTACAAATACGGCGACGACCGCAAGGCGACGCCCGATCCCGACGTGGAGGCGATCATCGCCGCCGCCGCGAAGGAGCGCGGCATCGAGCGGCGCGAGATCTCCAGCGAGGAGATCATCGAGCGCTGCATCTATGCCGCCATCAACGAGGGCGCGCGGGAACTGGAGGAGGGGATCGCGCTGCGCCCCTGCGACATCGACATCATCTGGATCAACGGCTACGGCTTTCCGTCCTATCGCGGCGGGCCGATGTTCTATGCCGACACCGTCGGCGTCGCCAAGGTGCACGCGGCGGTCGAGAAATACCGCCAGCGCTACGGCGACCGGAGCTGGAAGCATTCCTGGCTGCTGGAGAAGCTCGCCCGCGCCGGCAAGGGCTTCGCCGACTGGCAGGAGGTGATGTGACGGAGGGCGCCGCATTCGGCGATGGCCGTTTGATCCCCGGCTGAGGCACCCTACATCAAAGCTTCCTGTCCGGCGCCGTGTCCCGCGATCAGCGATGCGGCGTTCCCTTTCCCGCCGCCCTGCCTTCAGTAAAGAGCCCCATGGACCAAGCCAGCCCGCAGACCATCCGCCTCCAGGACTACCGTTCCCCAGCCTTCGCCATCGAGACCGCCGACCTGCGGTTCGACCTGAACGAGGAGTACACCACCGTCACCGCAGTGCTGACGGTGGTCCGCCAGCGGCCGGAGGAGTCGCTGGAGCTGGACGGCGACGAGCTGGAGCTGGTCTCGCTGAAGCTGGACGACCAGGCGTTGGGCCGCGAGGACTACACAGTCACGCCGCACTCGCTGATCGTTCCGGCAATCGGCGAGCGGGCGGAGATCGAGATCGTCACCCGCGTCCAGCCGCAGAACAACACCCAGCTTTCGGGCCTTTACAAGTCGAGCGGCAATTTCTGCACCCAGTGCGAGGCGCAGGGCTTCCGCCGCATCACCTTCTTCCTCGACCGGCCCGACGTGCTGTCGCGCTACACCACCACGATCACCGCCGACAAGGCGAAATACCCGGTGCTACTGTCGAACGGCAATCTGGTCGAGGAACGGGACCTGGGTGGCGGTCGGCACCTGGCGGTGTGGGAGGACCCGTTCCTGAAGCCCTGCTACCTGTTCGCGCTGGTCGCAGGCGACCTGGCGCATGTGGAGGACCATTTCATCACGTCCTCGGGCCGCGACGTCACGCTGCGCATCTATACCGTCGCCGAGGACGCCGACAAGTGCGGGCACGCCATGGCGTCGCTGAAGAAGGCGGTGAAATGGGACGAGGACACCTACGGCCTGGAATACGACCTCGATATCTACAACATCGTCGCGGTGCGTGACTTCAACGCCGGCGCCATGGAGAACAAGAGCCTCAACGTGTTCAACAGCGCCTATGTGCTGGCGACCCCGGAGACGGCCACCGACGCCAATTTCAACGCCATCGAGAGCGTCATCGCCCACGAGTATTTCCACAACTGGACCGGCAACCGCATCACCTGCCGCGACTGGTTCCAGCTCAGCCTGAAGGAAGGCCTGACGGTGTTCCGCGACCAGCAGTTCTCGGCCGACATGCAGTCGGCGGCCGAGCAGCGGATCGACGACGTGAAGGCGCTGCGCGCCCGCCAGTTCCCCGAGGACGCCGGCCCGCAGGCGCATCCGGTCCGGCCGGAATCCTATATCGAGATCAACAACTTCTATACCTCGACTGTGTACGAGAAGGGCGCCGAGGTGATCCGCATGATGCAGACCCTCATCGGCGAGGACAATTTCCGCAAGGGCATGGACCTGTATGTGACGCGCAATGACGGCACCGCCGCCACGGTGGAGGATTTCGTCGCCGCCATGCAGGACGCATCGGGCGCCGACCTCACCCAGTTCAAGCGCTGGTACGGCCAGGCCGGCACGCCGCATCTGGACGTGCGCGGCACCTGGGACGAGGGCGCGCGGACCTACACGCTCAACGTCAGGCAATCGTCCAAGCCGACGCCGGGGCAGCCGGTCAAGCAGCCGCTGCATATCCCGCTGGCCATGGGCCTGCTGGGCGCCGGCGGGCAGCCCTTGCCGCTGACACTCGATGGTGAGAACGACGACGGGCCGCTCAGCCGCGTGCTCGACGTGAAGGAGCCGGAGCAGAGCTTTACCTTCACCGGCGTCGGCGAACGGCCGGTGCCGTCGCTGCTGCGCGGCTTCTCGGCGCCGGTCACCCTGGACGCCGGCTATAGCCGCGACGACCTGGCGTTCCTGCTGCGCGGCGACCCGGATTCCTTCGCCCGCTGGGAAGCGGGCCAGACGCTCGCCACCGGGCTGATGCTCGATCTGGTCGCCGCCTGGCGGCGCGGCGAGACGCTGACGCTCGACCCCACCTTCATGGCGGCGTTCGAGAGCGTGCTGACCAGCACCGACCTCGACCCGGCGCTGGTCGCGCTGACCATCATGCTGCCCAGCCAGTCCTATCTCGCGCAGCAGATGGCCGAGATCGACGTCGAGGCCATCGAGCATGTCCACCGCTTCGTGCGGGGCGCGCTGTCGCGGCGGCTGCGGGACGAGTTCCGCGCCATCCACGCGCGCCTCGCCGACCACGGCGCCTACATGTTCGAGACCGCCGCCGTGGGCCGCCGCAGCCTGAAGAACGTGGCGCTGTCCTACCTGATGGCGGATCCGACGCCGGAAACCGTCGCGTTGTGCCGTGATCAGTTCTTGCGCGCCGACAACATGACCGACTCGCTGGCCGCGCTGAGCACGCTCGCCGGCGCCGACACGCCGGCGCGGCAGGAAGCGATCGACGCGTTCTACCGGAAATGGGCCAAGAACCCGCTGGTAATCGACAAGTGGCTGTCGGTCCAGGCCATGTCCGACCTGCCGGATACGCTGGCGCGGGTGAAGACGCTGATGGCCCACGAAACGTTCTCGATGCGCAACCCGAACCGGGTGCGCGCGCTGGTCGGCGCGTTCACCCAGTCCAACCAGCCGCGCTTCCACGACGCGGGCGGCGGCGGTTATCGGCTGCTGGCCGACGTGGTACTGGCGCTGAACAGCATCAACCCGGGCATCGCCGCGCGCATGGCCGGCGGCTTCAACCAGTGGCGCCGCTTCGACGAAAAGCGCCGTGTCCTGATGCGCGCCGAACTGGAGCGCATCCTCGCCGAGCCCGGCCTGTCGAAGGACGTCTACGAGATCGCCTCGAAGAGCGTGGCGGGGGCGTAGGGGTTCGAATCGGCTCCGGCGATGCGGACACGATCTTTACTGATGCCGGCAGAACCGAAGGGGCCGCTAAGCTCGGACGGTACTGGACCGCATGCGTCAAAGCGGCTTCCTGCCAGTCACCGTCCAGGACATTTCATTCGTCCAGTGAGCCTGGATATTGGTTAGACCGGCACGGGTGAATAAATCAATGGCCTCGGCTTTTGTATAGTACCGCGCTATGCGCGGGATCATGTGATCGAAAACGATGGCGCGAAGATGCCTGAATCCAAATCCGCGGATTAGGTCTAGATAGGGTCTGCCCGGTATGCGGGGGCGCAGTGCGAGCCATAGTATGCAGGTCAACGGAAGCGAGAGAAAATGCACCACGCCTAATGGCAAGCGGCTGAACAGAACGCGCCGGAACGGATTGAACACCCATATAATCCACCCGTTGTTCTCGGCCCCGTAAAGCCATACCAGAACCAATCCACCGGGTTTAACCGCCTGCTTCAGCTTGGCGAGCGCAGCATCCGGATCGGCTAGGTGGTGCACTACGCCGATGCTGAACGCGACATCAAACATGTCGGCTTCGGGAATGTCATAAATGCTGAGATTCCGGACTTCAGCCTGCGGAAACGGCGCCAGAGTCTGCCGGGCCCGCTCAAGAGTTCTCTTGTTGACATCAATCGAAACGCAAGCCGCAGCGCCGTAACTGAGTGGCCAGAAACTATTGCGGCCCATGCCGCATCCGGCATCAAGGAACTGCTTGCCGTGCCAATCCTGCGGCTGCAAGGGCGTGGTCCAGAGGCGGAATTGCTCCTCATGCACGGGCAGCAGTTCTGAATAGGTATCCCAGGAAAAGCCGAATCGTTCCGGTGAGCCGCCGGCAATACGGTCGTCACTTTCCTCTGACGTCGTCCGACTCATTAGAAACATCCTCTGTCGCCGCTGCCGGGATACTTAAGGCCCATGTTCGATACAATACAATTCATGGTCAGGGTTAACACGGAAGCCCCTGCTTCCCGGTGGTGAGCAGCACGTCCGGCCAATCGGTGCGGAGAACCCTGCAGTGCCGGGACGAGGACGGCATCGACAGGGCGCTCGGGTCGGCGTCTAGTTGGTTAATCGGCTTGCATCGCCGACTGGTTCGGCCATGCTTTTACAATGGATGACGAACGGTACTCTGGCAGTTTTTACGGCTACGCCAACGTCAGCGGGGTTAATTCCGCTGGCATCATTACAGCTCTGCTGTGTGCCCATATTCAAACAGGCTCGGTTCTGGACGTTGGCGGCGCTGCCGGAGCGTGGGCGGCGGCGTGGCGGGCCGCAGGTGTTGATGCCGAGGTGGTTGATGGACATTGGGTCGACCCATCCTTGTTGATGATCCCGCAGGAGAAATTGCACCGCAGGCATCTCACGGACCCGTTCGACCTTGGGCGCAGGTTCGACCTCCTACAATCCCTAGAAGTTGCAGAACATATCGATGCGGCCTATGCGGATGTCTTCATCGATAGTCTGGTGCGTCATGGTGACGTGATTTTCTTTTCGGCTGCGGTCCCGGGACAGGGCGGCGCGCACCACGTCAACGAGCAACCTCTGCAATACTGGCGCGAAAAGTTCGCAGTGCGTGGCTTTGATTGCTTTGACTGGCTGAGGCCCAACATTGCTGACCAGAAGTCTATTTCGCCATGGTACCGCTTCAACGCGCTGATATATGCCAACGAAGCAGGACAGGCTCGATTAAGCGATGAGGTTCGCGCCTGCCGTGTACAGGGTGCCATTCCAGACTTTAGTGACCTCGTATGGCGTGCCCGGTGCATGGCGGTGCGGATGCTGCCGCGCGCTGCAATCGAGTTCATTTCCGCGAGGATCGGCGAAGCAAGAGCGCTAACCTAGCGAAGGGCGCGGACGGCGAACCGCGTCCAACTCACGTCAGACTGTTGCTGCGCCCATCGGGTAGCCCCGGAAGCCCAGCGGCAAAGCGCGGCCGGGGGCACGCATGATCGACCCACCGAAGGCAAGCATTATCGCTTGGCTGCTAGTTGCACCAGGCATAGATGGCTCCAAAGGAAAAGCCGCTCGTCCTCGGTTTTGGCCTGAAACCCCCGCCAACGCGCCGCAGCATAGCCCCGCTTCATGCCGACGATGTCCTCATGATCTGCAACGGGTCGCAAGGCCCCCAGCCAATCCAGTAGTGGGATGCCAAACCCCTTCTTCCGGCGACGCAGCACAAAATCGGGGACGATTCCACGCAGCGCTTCCTTAAGTAGAAACTTTCGCCGGCCATTCCGCAGTTTATATCCATGCGGAAGGCGCTGGCAGAACGCGACCAAATCACCATCCAAAAATGGCGAGCGGCTCTCAAGCGACGCACGCATGCTAGCACGATCCGCCTTTGTGAGGATCATCTCCGGCAAATAAAAATTCGTGTAGAATTCGAGCGTGCGATCAACCGGGCTGCGGCTGGCGCTTTGATCCCAGGCGTCAATTGCATCTTCAAACAAGCTTTCGGTTGGCAGGGGGTTGTCAAAACAGGCCGCAAACTCCTCAGGCGCCAGCGCGCCAAGCCAGACGGGGTTCCAAAGCGCCGGCCGGTGAGAGAGTCCACGCAATAGTCTGCGCAAGCGATAGTCAAAGCTCATATTGGTGGTGCCGCGCGGCAACTTACCTGCCCCAGCGCGCAGAACGCGGTGCAAAAGGGGGGGCACAAAATTCTGATATTGTCTTGCCGGAGCCAGCGCGCTGAATGGATCGTAGCCAGCGAACAACTCATCGCCGCCATCTCCCGAGAGCGCGACGGTAACATGTTCGCGGGCAAAACGAGCAAGTAGGTGGGTTGGCAGCATCGACGGGTCAGCGAAGGGTTCATCAAGGCTGGAGAGGAGCGAAGGCAACTCACGGCGCGC
Organism: Sphingomonadales bacterium; assembly: GCA_022844405.1. Classification (GTDB taxonomy): domain Bacteria; phylum Pseudomonadota; class Alphaproteobacteria; order SMXS01; family SMXS01; genus RI-34. The sequence goes on from JALHLV010000014.1 coordinate 53,483, forward strand.
ATCGGTGAAGTCAACGATGCGCTCATGATGGCGGCTGCCAATCGTCGCAGCCGCCTGTCGCGCGAAACGGGCCTCATCGAAGGAGGGCTCGTTGAAGCCGATTGTAAAACTGTCGATCCCCGCAGATTTCCGGGCTCGCGCGGCAAATGCGAGAATGGCCGTGGAATCGATACCCCCGGAAAGATAGACGCCCAGCGGCACGTCCGCCTCCAGGCGCCGTCTGACTGCGACCGCCAACAGCGCCCGTAATTCCTCGGCCAAGGCCGGAATTTTTTCCGCCGGTGCATCGTCGTCTGCTTCGATTTTGAAGCGCCAATAACGTGCTAGCCGAATTTCGTTCGCAGCCAGATCGAATGTCAGCGTACTCCCCGGGGCCAGTTTGCGCACCTGTCGATAGATCGTGCGCGGCGCCGGTACGTATCCATAGGCGAAAAACCTCTGGACGGATTCTGGATCCAGATCGTCAGCCAGGCCGGAGTGGGCGTGCAGCGCCGATATCTCCGAGCCGAACACAAAGAGCCGTGGGGTGATCGCGTAATAGAACGGCTTCTCGCCAAACTTGTCGCGGGCACAGAACACGCGGCGCTGGAGTGTGTCCCAGATGGCGAAAGCGAACATGCCTTCTAGATGTAGTGGCAGGGCCTCGCCCCATTGCACGTAACCATAGAGCAGTACCTCGGTATCGGAATGGTTGGTGCGAAAGCGATGGCCGAAAGCCTCGAGTTCACGGCGAAGCGCTAGATGATTGTAGATTTCGCCGTTGAAAACCACCACGAGACCATGCTCGGCGCTTTGCATGGGCTGCGCGCCAGCCACCGGATCAAGCACGATGAGTCTGCGAAACCCTAGAAAGACATGGTTTGCCAGATCGGTGTAAAACGCCTCGTCATCGGGCCCCCGGTGTATCAGGGAAGCCGTCATCCCGTGGATATCGGTCTGGGTTCCAATCCCGACGAAACCGGCGAGGCCGCACATCTAGTGGAAGTGGTCGGCGGCTGAGGCGCCTGGCGCAAGATTCTTGGTTTCGCGGATCGCATAGCTTGTTCTGCCCGGGGTGTCGAAATAGATGCGGACAGCGATTTCCGCGATCAGGCCGAGCAATATGCTCATAACGCCGACCATGAAAGCCATGGCGGCAAGGCCGGGCAGCGGCGTCAGGATCATCGACAGATCTTCGAAAATCTTCAGATAAAACATGTAGATCAGCGTCAGTAAGGAAATAAGCAGGCAAATCAGGCCAAATCCGCCAAACAGATAGATGGGAGTGCCAATCCAGCGATCCAGGAAACAGACAACCATCAAATCGAGGGTCACCTTGAAGATTCGGATCAAGCCATACTTCGAATGGCCAAAGCGCCGTGGATGATGAGCCACGTCGATTTCCGTGATCCGGGCGCCGTACCATGACGCATAGATCGGAATGAACCGATGCATCTCACCATAGAGCTTGACGCGCCCGATGACCGAGCGGCGGTATGCTTTAAGTGAGCAGCCGAAATCATGCAGCCGCACGCCGGAGAGGCGAGATATTCCCCAGTTGGCGCATCGGCTTAGAAAATTTCGTCGGATCGCCGCGTCATGGCGGGTGCGCCTCCAACCTGAGACGACATCGAACCCCTCGTCCAACTTCGCCAGCAGGCGGGGTATGTCAGCTGGATCGTTCTGGAGGTCGGCATCTATCGGAATGACAATGGCGCCTCTCGAATGGTCGAAACCCGCCATCATTGCTGCAGTTTGGCCGAAATTCCGGGCAAAATCGATGACCTTCAATCGTGAATCCCTATTGGAAAGTTCGGCGAGAACCTCCATTGAACCGTCCGAACTACCATCATTGACGACAATGATCTCGAAATCCCTGCCAGTGCCCTCCAGGACGGTGATCAGTTGCGGAACCAGCAGTCGCAAAGACTCCTTTTCGTTGTAAACGGGAACAATAACCGAAATAGAGTTCCCCTCAGCCGTGTGCGCCGATCCCTGAATTTCCCCGACGCTGGGCAAGCCTGACCTCATGACATCCACCCGGTCCACCTCACGCCGAGAACGGCGCCAACTATGGCATCAGCGCTGCTTCAATGGGAGTATAAACTGCCGTAGGCGTGAGGTAGAAACATTCGGCTCGGCTTAGGGATCCGCCAGTATTCTGGCCAAAGGAGGGCGTTGGCTTGGGGCTCATCACACGGTTCGGCTCATTCCGTGAGCCTGAACAGCAAGTCCTCTTTCTTGTCGTGGCATGCATGGCAATCCGCATCGGCGTCAATGCCGTGATGACGGTGTTATATGGGACCCATGATGAGGTGTTTGCGCCGGTCGCGGATATTTTTGCCGATGCCCTAAAGAGTGGGCTGGCTCAGCGCAGCGTTTCCGAGGAGCTTCTCAGTACATCGCGCGTTCGTGAATGGCCATTGATATTTCAAGGCTATTTGTTTGACAATTCCTATCTCCGTCCTGGGTGGTCACACCAATGGTCAACGCCTCTGGGTACTTTGCAATTGATGGCTGTGGCTAAGATCGTCGTCTGGAGCTCTCCTTGGGGCGCTCTTGCTGTACTGTTTGGTGTTTACGTTCTTCTGTTGTTCGCTCTTGCTTGTCTGATAGCGAATATCACGGGTAGAACGCGGTCCGCCTGCTTTTGGTCGGTTCTCCTGCTGGGACTTTCCTTCCCCGCGCTCTTCATGTTCAATCGCGCCAACTACCATTCCGGGTACGCAAGCATCGCGGTCGTGACCTATCTGCTCACGGCATTCACGGGCAAGTGTCGTTGGATCGGCATCATCGCGTTGACTTATGCCATCAATGTCCGGCCCAACGTCGCCCTGATCACGATTGTCGAATTCGTGTTGGCGGATGGCTTTTGGGCCGCGATCAAGTGGCAGTTCAGGACGGCCGCGCTCTCGGCGGCTGTTGCCGGCATTTCGCTTGTCGCGGCGCATGCCGTCGATCCGACCTATACGATCTCGGCATTTCTCAAAGCTTATGGTGTCTACAAGCACGCCTACATATTTCAGGACTGGGGATTGGGCTGGAATGCCTCCCTCTACGGCGGCATGCGGTCGATCTGGTCGCTATTTGGAAGCATGCCTTCCTACAATGAGGCCGCAGCCATGGCCGTTACCGTATTCGGCACTTTTCTTGGTTTCGGATATTTGTGGGGAGCGCTGACACGGCGTCTTGAGTCCGCAGAGGCGGTTTTTTTGGCGGTCGCGTTTTGCATCCTGTTCACACCGGTTCTGGGGCAATACCACGTTTTGATGCTGGCTGGTCCCGTGCTTGTCGTTTGCGAAGCCATACGCAAGAAGGGGATCCAGGTAGAACTAACTTCGATCATTCTCGCATTCGTCGCATTGCTACTGCTGTCGCTATTGGTATGGCTCATGCCCGGCCCGGTTACCGGGATTCTGGCCGTGGCTGGCACTGCTTTGGTTTTCATGGCGCTTTGGCGTGGCGCAAGGCGTATGGCGGGCTTCTCGCCGACAGAGAACCTCATCATGGGAATATCCGTGCTCGCCATATCACCGCTCGGCGGCGGGCTGAGCAACGGGATAGGGGTTTCGACCTTGCTTGCATTGGCGAGCGTGGCCGTTATCGCAACAAGCTGGGGGCGGCGCAGGACTCCCTGGCCAGCAGCCAGCTCCGCCTGAATTTTCTCACGGCTCATGTGCTTGGATGCTGCGCGCCGGCATCGCCTGATCGGCCATAGAGCGAAGCGCACTTGACTTAAATCAAACATGTTTGAAATATATCCGACGTCAGCCGGCTCACAGCTTCGGGGAGGAAGTGACGTGACCAGTTTCGGCCTCAGGTTCGATTTGCGGCGCCATCCGCAGGGCGTGCACCACCAGGCGCTTTACAAGGCCTGCATCGAGCAGTGCGCGTGGGCGGACCGGCTCGGCTTCACCACCATCATGATCTCCGAGCACCACATCGCGCCAAGCGGCTACATGCCGTCGCCGATCGTGCTGGGCGGCGCCATCGCGGCGCGCACGAAGACCGCGCGCATTCGCATCTCGTCGCTGGTCGCCCCGCTGCACAATCCGCTGCGGCTCGCCGAGGATCTGGCGACGCTGGATATCATTTCCGGCGGCCGGCTGGAGCCGGTGTTCAGCGGCGGCTATGTGGGCGACGAGTTCGAGGCCATCGGCACGTCGTTGGCCGCGCGCAAGGATTTCATGGAAGACCTGCCGCCGTTCCTGCGCGCGGCCTGGGCGGGCGAGGAGGTGTCGTGGCGCGGCGGTCCGACATTCAGGCTCACCACGTTGCCGGTCCAGCAGCCCTTCGTGCCGATCTGGATGGGCGGCGCGTCCAAGGCCGCGGCCCGGCGCGCGGCACGGCACGCCGACCAGTTCCAGCCGGCGCACAGATCGCTTTGGGAGACCTACGAGGAGGAACTGGTCAAGCTGGGCAAGCCGATTCCGAAGCGCCTGCCGCCCTCCGCCATGTTCTGGGTCGCCGAGGATCCGGACGCGTTCTGGGCGACGTTCGCGCCGCACGCCCTGCTGGAGAACGACGAATATGGCGGCTGGTACCAGAAGTGGAACGCCTGGAACGGCTACGTCGTCGAGCCTGACGCCGACGCGCTGCGCGCCACCGGCCGCTATCCGGTGGTGACGCCCGAGGAAGCGGTGCGGCGCGCCCGTGCGCTCGGGCCGGACGGCTTCGTCATGCTCCAGTGCATGTCCGGCGGGCTCGACCCGGACATACAGTGGGAAAGCCTGGAACTGGTCGAGAAGACGGTGCTGCCGGCGCTGCGCGCACCCGCTCTCGCCACCGCATAGGGGATATCCGATGGACACCGCGACCGCCGACCTGCTGCGCAAGGAAATCGAGCGGGAACGGGCGCGCAACGCGCCGCCCGCCGACTTTCCGGACCTGCCGCCGATTCCCCGCGCGCGCTACACCGACCCGGCGTTCCACGAGCTGGAGCGGACCTACATCTTCGACAGGTCGTGGCTTTACGCCGGCTCGGGCTGGGAATTGCCCGACGCGGGCGACTACAAGTCGTTCGACAATTTCGGCCGGGCGCCGATCCTGCTGCTGCGCGGCAAGGACATGAAGGTCCGCGCCTTCTACAACACCTGCCAGCACCGCGGCGCGACCATCACCCGCGAGCCCTGCGGCAAGGCCGGCAGCCGGCTGAAGTGCCAGTTCCACAGCTGGACCTACGACCTGGAAGGCAAGCTGGTCGGCATTCCCGGCCCATGGGATTTCTCGCCCGACCTGGACAAGAGCAAGCACAACCTGAAGCCGGTGCGCTGTGAGATGTGGGGCGAGCACATCTTCATCAATTTCGACGATGGCGCGCCGGACCTGCTGACCTTCCTGGGTCCGGTGGCCGTGGACTTCGAGTGGGCATCGAAGCTCCGGCCGTCGAACCGGCGCTCGCGGGTGATGGCGTGCAACTGGCGCATCGCCATCGAGGCGTTCATCGAGGTCTATCACATCACCACGATCCATCCGGGGTCGGTCGCCGACAGCATCGATTACCGGGGCACGGTGTCGTCGTTCTTCCCGAACGGCCATTCACGGATGATCGTGCCGTCGACGCCCAAGCACTATCAGGCGCCGCCCGAGACGATCCCCGAGGATTGGGACGAGGGCAGGGCGCTGCGCGGCGAGGCCAACGTGTCCTATCACATCTTCCCGAACCTGCTGACGCCCGCCAGCCAGACCGGCTACATGCTGATGGAGTTCTGGCCGCTCGACCACAATCACACCGAGATCGTCACCTGGGTGGTCGACCGGGACTGGGGCGAGGGGCCGCCGCCGCCCGAATACGATCAGCGCGGGGCCTATTTCGATACGGTGCTGGACGAAGACACGTGGAACATGGAGCACATTCAGCACTCGCTGCGGTCCTCGGCCTTCGCCGGGCCGAAATGCAGCTATCACGAGAAGCGCATCTATTACCTGGAAGAACATGTCGACACGGCGCTCGGCGTCGAGCGCGTGCCTGAACATCTGCGGGTCCAGCCGCTGCTGAGCGACCGCATCGTCACGACGGCCGGCGCCATCTGATTTTCCGATACCGGGGAGACCGAACCATGTCCGATTACGACATCCTGATCCGCGGCGGCACCGTCATCGACGGCACCACGATTCCGCGGTTTCGCGCCGACGTCGGCATCAAGGACGGCAAGGTCGCCAAGATCGGCGGCATCCGCAAGACCGCGAGCGCCGACCGGGTGATCGACGCCGGCGGCGACATCGTCGCGCCCGGCTATATCGACATCCACACCCATTACGACGCACAGATCCTGTGGGATCCCTACTGCACCATCTCGGGCTGGCACGGCGTCACCTCGGTGCTGCTGGGCAATTGCGGCTTCGGCTTCGCGCCGATCCCGCCGCACATGCGCGACCGGGCGATGATGATGATGACCCGCAACGAGGCCATCTCCTTCGACACCATGAAGGAGGGCATGGAGTGGGACAGATATGGCTGGGAGACCATGCCGCAGTGGATCGACCACCTGAAGCGCATTCCCAAGGGCGTCAACTGCCAGACGCTGGTGCCGCTCAACCCGCTCTACGCCTATGTCATGGGCAGCGTCGAGGAGGCCAAGAGCCGGCGGCCGACGCCCGAGGAGAAGCAGCGCATGTTCGCGCTGATGAACGAGGCCATGGACCACGGCGCCTGCGGCTTCTCCTACCAGCGCTGCGGCGTGCCTTCGGTGCAGCCCGACTGGGACGGCACACCCATGCCGACCGACGTGATCCCCGACCATGAGCTGATCGAGTTCGGCCGCGAGCTGGGCAAGCGTGGCGAGGGCTTCATCGAGATGTTCGACGCCGCGCCGTCGGACCACGACACGGTCGAGGACTTCATGACCTCGCTGGCCGAGGCGTCGGGCCGGCCCATCGTGCGCAACATCCTGCTGGCCAACGACCGGGACCCCACGCGCCACGAGGCGTTCCTCGACTGGCTGAACGAGTCCCACGAGAAGGGGCTGCAGGTCTATGGCATGGGCTTCACCGTGCGCTCGCCCACGCTGCTGACCTTCGAGGACTGGAGCCTGTGGGACAACGCGCCGCACTGGCACGAGGTGATGAACGGCCCCTATGAGCAGCGGGTCGCCATGATGCGCGACGAGACTATCCGAAAGGGATTGCGCGAGGACATCGACAAGCGGCTGGTCGGCGGCCTGGGCACATCCGGCATCGCGCAGGAGCTGCGGGTGCATGGCTCGGCGGGCTTCGGCAGCCTGGACCAGTATGTGGACCGGGGCGTGGCCGAGATCGCGGCCACCGAAGGAAGGCACATCGCCGACGTCATCCTCGACATCGCCCTCGACTCCGAGTTCAAGGCCGAGTTCGTCGGCAACGCCTACGACACCTCGGCCGAAACCACCGCCAAGGTGCTGTCCAATCCCTATGTGGTGCCCGGCATCTCGGACGGCGGCGCCCATTGCCACTTCGTGGTGCAGGGCGCCTATCCCACCGATTTGCTCGAGTGGATGGTGCGCGAACAGGGCCTGATGACCGCCGAACAGGCCCATTACGGCCTGAGCCGCCTGCCGGCCCACGTGCTGGGCCTGCCGGACCGCGGCATCCTGCGCGAGGGCGCGCCGGCCGACGTGGTGGTCTACAACCCGGACACCATCCGCCGCACGCCGTCCTGGGACAAGATGGAGAAGCTCTACGACCAACCCGCCGGCGGCTGGCGCCGCTCGCAGCGGGCCGAGGGCCTCGACTTCACCATCGTCAACGGCCAGGTCACCTTCGAGGGCCTGGACTGCACCGGCGCAACGCCGGGACAGGTGCTGCTCAACCGGGGGTGAGGGAAGGGGGGACTCACCGAGAGGCGAGCTAATCCCATGTCAATTTCGGAAGGCGTCTCATACCCTTGGTCAGCGGCAGCCGATTTGGCGGTTGGCCTCTAAGGCGTCGCGCCCTCGTCCTCGAGCGCCAGCCGTTGCAGGACCTTGAACAGTTCCTCGGATTCCATGCGGGCGGGACTGTAGCCGGTATCATCGGCAATGGCACCGTAGCGCGCGGCGTCCGGCACCGACGCGCCGACGAAGGCCATCGACCAGTGCGCGAAGGCACGCGCCGGCGCCGATGCAAAAGACAGCAGGTGGACATCGGAATGGCGCGGATCCATCTGGATTCGCTCGAAGATTTGTTCCACCGCGTCCGGCGCGCCCTCCAGGACCTGGCCGAAACAGCCGGCATTGAACATCAGCGCGCCGGTGACGTTGGCCAGGGGATTGTTGCGGCGGCTCACCTCAAGAATACTGTTGATGCCAGCCTCCAGCGCCGCAGGCGAGCCAACGATGCGGTTGTGGCTGTAATAGACAAGGCGGTACACGGTCTCGGTCATGGGGGGTCTCCTTGCACGGCGGTCGGCGATGGCGATTCGGCGGCGAGCGCCGCCGCCGCGGCGGCATCCATTGGCCGCCCGGTAAGGTAGCCCTGGACCTCGGTGCAGCCTTCCGCCCTGACCTGGGCCAGTTGCTCCTCCGTCTCGACGCCTTCGACGATCGTCGCGATGCCGAGACTGTTCCCGAGCGCCGTGACGGCGCGGATGATGGCCATGCCCTTGGAGCCATCCCCCGATCCCCCGACGAAGGACTGGTCGACCTTGAGCCTGTCGAATGGAAACTTCTGCAGATAGGTGAGCGAGGAATATCCCGTGCCGAAATCGTCCATGGCAACCCGGACACCCAGCGACTTCACGGCATGCAATTGCTCCAGAACAGACTGCGTGCTGTTGATCAGCACGCTTTCGGTGATCTCCAGTTCGAGGCGCCCGGGATCCAGCCCCGAGGCGTTCAGCGCGGATGTAACGATCTGCACCAACCTCGCGTTGTTGAACTGCACCGCGGAAACATTGACGCCGACGGAGACGGGCTGCGACCACGACGCCGCCTGCCGGCACGCGGTTTGCAGAACCCATTCACCAATGGGCACGATCAGGCCGGTCTGCTCGGCCAGCGGAATGAAGTCGGCCGGCGAAACGAGACCCCGCGCCGGCGTGCGCCAACGCAACAATGCCTCGAAGCCAACCAGCCGGCGCGGATCCAGTTCGACCTGCGGCTGGAAGTTCAGCTCGAACTGCCTAAATGCCAACGCGCTGCGCAAATCCAGCTCGAGCAGCCGGCGCGCCTGCATTTCCTCATCCATGCTGATCTGGAAGAAGCGAAAGACGCCCTTGCCATCGGTCTTTGCACGGTAGAGCGCCAGGTCCGCATGCTTCAGCAAACTGTCGACATCCTCACCATCGCCGGGCGACAGGGCGATGCCAATGCTGGTGCCGACGTTGAGGATCTGGCCGGAGACGATATAGGTGCGTCCGATCAGGTCCACCAGGCGCGTCGCCAACGCGGTTGCCGCTTGCGGCTGCGCCGCGTCGGACTGGAGGATCATGAACTCGTCGCCGCCCATACGGGCCAGGATGTCGCTCGGCCGCAGGGCGGAGCGCAGGCGTTCGGCCACCTTGACCAGCAGGGCGTCACCCATCGGATGGCCCATCGTGTCGTTAACCGACTTGAAATGGTCCAGGTCGAGCGAGATGACGGCGAATGGTGCCTGGGTTCGCTGGAACTCTGCCAGCAGCACGGACAGGCGTTCCCGCAATTCGACGCGATTCGGCAGCCCGGTAAGGGGATCGCGCCTGGCCAAGTCGGCTTCGTGAATATAGAGGCCCACATCGAGCAGCGTCACGACGGCGCCGCCATCCGGCAGGGGGCAAGAGCGTGTGTCCAATATGCGGCCGCCGGCCAAGCCGATCCGGATCGGGGCACTGGCCGTGCGTGATCGTGTCGCCTCGACGAGAGCGCTGCCATTGGAGACGCCGGAGAGGTCCAGGAACGTGAGCAACTGGATGCCGACGGGCCCCGGTCCAGGGAAGAGCGCGCTGGCGCTCCGGTTGGCGAAGGTGACAAAGCCGTCGCTGCCGATGGTCAGCACACCGCCGGCCAGCTCGGAGAGCACGTCCGCCGGCGTTACCGCGAACCTGGGGCGCGCTGGCAATTGCGCTGCGGCCAACAGAGCGACATGGTCCTCGGTCAAAGCAAATCTTGCCAGGTTGAATCGAGAAATTTACGTCTGCTGGACCCAATGGCCATCACGGGTTCCCTATCGTTCAGAGCCGGCGGGCGGAGACCGTCAGCTCAATATCCGTTTCCACTACAGCCCGCCGAGCGATACCGCATCGTCATGCTCCGTGGGCAGGCTCGGAAACTACTCAGCGGGCGTTATCGCGGAATAAAAACAACGGTGAGTAGGGCGACGGTGCATGTGATGGACGCTTACCGTCGCGCCGCATGGTCCGGCGGCAACAGATGCGTTCCGTGCCGGCGACAAGGGTCATCGCCGGTAATTTTCGATAGGTCTCGGTCCTCCGGCTCGAAGATGACGCGAAGCCGCGTGCCTCGATCATTGCGGAAGCAAGGGCGAACTCATCCTCCAGCGCGTCATAGGTGGCATTGTATTCGGGATCCTTGCGCCACTCGGCAAAGGTCTCCTCGACGGGAACTTGCGCCTCACGTGACCTCCTTGGCCGCTACCGCGCACACGTTGCCGCCCAGTCGTTGCCGTCCTTTGCGAGCGTCGCCAATGTGACCGGCTTGCCGCTGAAGTCGGCGCTGGCCGAGAAGTCGGACGATTGGCTGGCGACCGCCGCTTCCCGCCTTGCGATGGTCAGTACGAACGGCGTCTTGCCGGCCGGGGACACGCGATAGACCTCGGTGCTTTCGCCGGCGCCGAAGGCCAGGCAGGCGATCATCGCCGGCGTCGCGCCGCGCACGCGCAACGCCTGTTCAAGGTTGAACGGGATCGGCTCGCCACTCTTGAACCAGCTCAGGGCGATGCCCAAGGGCGAGACCTGGGCCGTCACGTCGCCCAGCCGCGCGGAAGCCGCCTTCGCTTTGGCGGCGGCGGGATCGAACCTGGCGCCGGCGGGCGGCGCCGCGCCCAGCAGCGTGTCGGCCATGGGGCCCGACGCGACGATCATCTCCCAGTTGGACTGGCAGATCGAGTCGGCCTGGGCGCGGGGCGTGGGATAGGCCGCCATGGTCTCGGCGCGGCAGCGGGCCAGATAGGCGGCCTGGTTCTCGACCGGAGCGGCCTGCGCCGGAGCGGCCAGGCCGGGAAACACCAACAGGAACGTCAGATAATGCCAGCGCATCGCATCCCCCTATTTGCCCTTGAAGCCGGCGGCGATGAAGGCGACCAGCTCGTCGGGCGAGGTGTCGCTGTACACGGCCTGCAGATGGGCGTCGCGGCTGTAGACCTGGTTCATGATCGCGCCGATGGAGAACGCGAAGCGCTGGCGGACCTGCTGGGTGTTGAGATGCGGGCAGGCGCGCATCAGCGTGGCGCGCATGCGGTCATAGACCTCGGACATCGCCGACACGTTCAGCCGCTCGGAGGTTTCCGGGCTGGAGAACAGCAGGCTGCGCAATGCCTTCAGCACGGCGTCGTCGACCCAGATGTGGAAGGCGGTGTCGACCAGCGGCCGGAAGATCTCGGCCACGTCGGGCGGCGTGCCGCGCTCGTCCAGCGCCTGCAGCGTCTTGAGGATCTCCTGGTTGGCGGGCTGCATGCGGCGGCCGCAGACCACCACGAACAGCCCGTCGCGCGAGCCGAAATGATAGCTGATCGAGGCGGTGTTGACGCCGGCCAGCACGGTGATGGCGCGCACGGTGGCGGCGTTCGCGCCGGCCTTCGCCAGAATCTCGTCGGCGGCGGCGATGATCTCTTCCTTGGGGTCGGCTTTGACGGCGGCGGCTTGCTTGCTCATGGCCCCAGTTTTTAAACATGTTCGGAAAATGTCAACAATCGACAGGCGGGATGAGTCCCGCGGCGACGTGCCATCCTCCGGCGGGAAGCCCCCGGTCGCGGCCGACCAGCTCAACTCCGGCCGTAGATATCGTCGAAGCGGACGATGTCGTCCTCGCCGAGATAGCCGCCCGACTGCACCTCGATGATGTGCAGCTCCGCGTCGCCGGAATTGCCCAGCCGGTGCGTGGTCCCTGCCGGGATGTAGGTGGACTGGTTGGCGCACAGCGTCATGGTGCGGTCGTCGCAGGTCACTTCCGCCTTGCCGCTGACCACCACCCAATGCTCGGCGCGGTGCCGGTGGCTCTGCAGCGACAGGCGCTGTCCGGGTTTGACCGCGAGGCGCTTGACCTTGAAGCCGGGACCCAGGTCCATGGTTTCGAACCAGCCCCACGGGCGAAACACGCGCGGATGGGCACGGGTTTCCTCGCGCTCGAGGTCTTCCAGCCGCGAGACGACCGTCTTCAGGTCCTGGGCCGCCTCGGCGCTCGAGACCAGCACCGCGTCCTTGGTGGCGACGACGACCACGTTGGCGAGGCCAAAGGTCACCACCAGCGGCCCGTCGCTGCGCACCAGGCTGTCTTTCGTGTCGATGGCGATCACGTCGCCCCAGATGGCGTTGCCGGCGGCGTCCTTGTCGGCCACGTCGCGCAGCGCGCTCCACGAGCCCACGTCGCTCCAGCCCATGGACACGGGGATGACCACGGCCCGCTCGGTTTTTTCCATGACCGCGTAGTCGATGGAATTGGACGGCGCGGCGGCGAAGCTTTCCTCGTCGAGGCGGACGAAGTCCAGATCGATGCGCGCCTTGTCCACCGCCGCCTCGCAGGCCGCCAGCATCGCTGGTTCCAGGCGCTTCAGCTCGGCGAGGAAGTCGGCGGCGCGAAACAGGAACAGGCCGCTGTTCCACAGGTAGCGGCCGCCGTCCACATAGCCCCGTGCCGTCGCCGCGTCCGGTTTCTCGACGAAGCGGCGGACCGCGAACGCGCCGCCGCCCGGCAGCGGATCGCCCGCCTCGATATAGCCGTAGCCGGTCTCGGGCTTGTCGGGCCTGATGCCGAAGGTGACCAGCGAGCCGCTCGAGCGCGCGGTTTCGGCGGCCCTGTCGAGCGCGGCGTGGAACGCGGGCAGGTCGCCGATGACGTGGTCCGAGGGCGACAGCAGCACGAGGGCGTCCGGGTCCTGGCGCCGCGCCCACAGCGAGGCCACCGCCGCCGCCGGCCCGGTGTTACGGCCTTCCGGCTCCAGGATGATGGCGCCCGGCGTCAGGCCCGCGGCGCGGATCTGTTCGCCGATGATGAACCGGTAATCGTCGCCGCAGAGCGCGACCGGCGGCGCGAAGCGCGCGGTGTCGGCGAACCGGCGCGCGGTCGCCTGCAGCAGGGTGTGCGGCTCCAGAAGCGACAGCAACTGCTTGGGGTGGCTGCGGCGCGACAGCGGCCACAGCCGCGTCCCGGACCCGCCGCAAAGAATGGCGGGATGGATCTTTTGGTTCATGCGCGTACTCATAATGGTGCCCCGATCAGTCTGGGCGTTTGCCGGTCAAAGGGTCAACCACGCAATGATGACAATGTTGCGGCAAGGTGGTTTGGCAGGAGACGTTGAGGTCTGGCATGAGCGCGCAGGGAGGCTGGCGGCGTTCGACCGGCAGCACGCTATGGTTTCAGCGCTTCCCGTCGACGAACGCCGCCAAACCGCCCAAGGTCGAGAACGTCTCGGCGCTGATCTCGTCGTCGTGAATCCGGATGCCGAACTCGGTTTCCAGCCGGGCGACGACCTCGACGACGGCCATGGAATCGAGTTCCGGAAGGTTGCCCAGCAGCGGCGTCGACGCGACCATGGCGCCCGCCCGGCCGTCCAGCCCGAGAGTCTCGTCGAGAAGATCGCGAACCGTGTCGATGGTGGCCATGAAATCCAAGGGTCGCCTTGCCGCTTTTCGAGCGGTTTATACACCCTTCCACTAAGACGGTCATTCGTCTAACAAGCAGCCTCATGAAGGTAGGGGAAACCCTACCGCGCGAAGGCAGCGGCTTCATCATGCTATTCGGCGACATCATTGAGCACGGCATGAAGCGCAACCCTCTCGGCGAGGCGTTGCGCATGGGCACGGAGGCCGTCACCTATGTGGACCTGGCCGGCCGCGTGGACCGGGCGGCGAGCGCGTTCCTGCGCCGCGGCCTCAAGGCCGGCGACCGCGTCGCAGTCTATCTGGCCAAATCGGTACCGACGGTCACCGCGCTGCTCGGCGTGGCGCGGGCCGGCGGCGTGTTCGTACCGGTCAACCCGGTGCTGAAGGCGCGGCAGGTCAACCACGTCCTGGCCGATTCCGGGGCCGTCATGCTGGTCACCTCGGCGGACCGGCTCGCCATGCTGCGGCAGGAGGGCGAGCCGCTGCCGCCCAGCGTGCGCGAGATCATCCTGGAGTCTGCGTGGGACGCCTTCCTGGCCGAGGCGGGAGACGGCGCCATCGGCTATCCGGGCCCCGGCGATCTGGCGGCGCTGCTCTATACGTCGGGCAGCACCGGCCTGCCCAAGGGCGTCATGCTGTCGCACCGGAACCTGACCACCGGCGCGCGCAGCGTCGCCTCCTACCTGGACAACACCGCCGACGACCGGATCCTGTGCGTGCTGCCGCTCAGCTTCGATTACGGCCTGTCGCAGGTATCCACGGCGCTGCTGAGCGGCGGCTCGGCGGTGCTGATCAACCATCTGTTTCCGCAGGACATCCTCACCGCGCTGGAGCGCGAGGCGATCACCGGGCTTGCCTGCGTGCCGCCGCTGTGGCTGCAGCTGCTGACGCTGGAGTGGCCGGACGGCATCGCCCGGACCTTGCGTTACGTCACCAATTCGGGCGGACGCATGCCGCGCCATGCCATCGCGGCGCTGCGGCAGCGGGTGCCGGATACGAAGATATTCCTGATGTACGGGCTGACCGAGGCGTTCCGCTCGACCTATCTGGACCCGGACGAGGTGGACCGCCGGCCGGATTCCATCGGCAAGGCGATTCCCCACGCCCGCATCGACGTGGTCGATGCAGGCGGCAACAGCGCCGCGCCGGGCGAGCCGGGCGAACTGGTGCATAGCGGGCCGCTGGTCGCCCAGGGCTACTGGAGGGACCCGGAGCGGACCGCCGCCCGCTTCCGCCCGCTGCCGCCGTCGTTCGGTTCGGCCGATCCGGCGGTCTGGTCCGGCGACACGGTGACTCGCGACGCCGACGGGTTCCTCTACTTCGTCGAACGGCACGACAGCATGATCAAGACGTCCGGCTACCGGGTCAGCCCGACCGAGATCGAGGACGTGCTCTACGAGGTCGACGGCGTTTCGGAGGCGGTGGCGCTGGGCGTGCCGCATCCGGCGCTGGGCCAGGCCATCGTCTGCCTGGTCAGCCTGCGCGACGAGGAGGCGACGTCGTCCGACGATGTGCTGGCGCACTGCCGTGCCCAGTTGCCCGCTTTCATGGTGCCCAGGGCGGTGATCCTGCGCGAGACCCTGCCGCGCAACGCCAACGGCAAGATCGACCGGTCCGGCCTTGCCCGCGAGATGGCCGGTATGTTCGGAGCGACCGCATGAGCGGCCCCGCGCTGCCGCCTGGCGGTTTCGAGGTGCGCGGCCAAGAGCTGATGGCGGGCGGCCGCAGCGTGACCGAGCTGGCGGGGCAGGCGGGGACGCCGCTCTTTATCTATGACGGCGCGCTGATCGCCCGCCGGGTCAGCGATCTGCGCGCGGCGATGCCCGCCGGGCTGGGTCTGCATTACGCCATCAAGGCCAACCCGCTGCCCTCGGTGGTCGCCCATCTTGCCGCGCTGGTCGACGGGCTCGACGTGGCGTCCTCGGGCGAGCTGGAGCGGGCGCTGGCGACCGGCATGGCGCCCGGGCGGATCAGCTTCGCCGGGCCCGGCAAGACCGATGCCGAACTGCGCGCCGCGGCGCTCGCGGGCATCACCGTCAACCTTGAATCGGCCGGGGAGATGCGGCGCCTGGCGGCCATCTCCGCCGCGCTCGGCATCCGCGCCCGCGTCGCGGTCCGGGTCAATCCGCTGTTCGAGCTGCGCCAGTCGGGCATGCGCATGGGCGGCGGCCCGAGGCAGTTCGGCGTCGACGAGGAAATGGTGCCGGCGCTGCTCGACGAGCTGGCCGGCCTGTCGCTGGAGTTTCTCGGCTTCCACATCTTCGCCGGCTCGCAGGTGCTCAATGGCGAGGTCTTGATCGACTGCCTGGGCAAGACCGTCGACCTGGCGATCCGGCTGGCGGCCGACGCGCCGGCACCGGTGCGCTACGTCAATCTGGGCGGCGGCTTCGGCATCCCCTATTTCCCCGGCGACGTGGCGCTCGACATCGGCCGTGTCGGGCAGGCGCTGGCACCGCTGCTCGACCGGGCCCGGGCGGCGTGTCCCGACGCATCCTTCGCCATCGAGCTCGGCCGCTACCTGGTGGGCGAGGCGGGGCTCTATGTCAGCCGGGTCGTCGACCGCAAGGTGTCGCGCGGCAAGACGTTCCTGGTGACCGACGGCGGGCTGCATCACCACCTGGCGCTGTCGGGCAATTTCGGCCAGGTGATCCGCAAGAACTATCCGGTCGCGATCGCCGGCCGGATGGGTGTGGCGGCGACGGAGACGGCGGACATCGTCGGCTGCCTGTGCACGCCGCTCGACCGGCTGGGCGACAACGTGGCGTTGCCGGAAACCGCGATCGGCGACCTGGTGGTGGTGTTCCAGTCGGGCGCCTACGGTGCGTCGGCGAGCCCGTCCGGCTTTCTCGGCCACGCGCCGGCAGCCGAGCTATTGGTGTAATCCGGGGGGCACGGCCCGGCCGGTTATCCGTCACGCTGGCGGTTGACGGCCGGCGGCTCGACGTCCGATATGTACGCCGCGCACCGCAGGGCCGGCAGCGCACCGGTTTCCGCGGGTACCGGGTGAACGAGGTGAACGGGAGCAGCGGGACGATGGCAAAGCGGGAGACGACCATGGCGCGGCTGGTTGGCGGCGTTCGGGATTCGGTGGTAGTGCGCGGTATGGTCCTGGCGGCCTTGCTCGTCCTCGCCGCCGCTCCGGCACGCGCCGAGGGGTCCATCGTCGAGCTGATCGCCGCGGTAAAGCCCAGCGTCGTCGCCATCGGCAGCCAGGAGGATACCGGCCGCCGGCCGGCCGTCATCCTGGGTACGGGCTTCGCCGTCGGCGACGGCGGCCACATCCTGACCGCGCTGCATGTGGCGCGCGGCGTGCCCGCCGGATCATTGTCGATCCATGTGGGGCAGGGCGACGATGCCGGGATTTTCCGGGTCAAGCAGATCGCCGCCGACGCCGATAACGACCTGGCGCTGCTGAAGATCGAGGGCAAGACGCTGCCGGCGCTGCGGCTGTTCACGGGCAAGCCGCTCAGCGAAGGCGAAGAGGTGGCGTTCACCTTCTATCCGGCCGGCGCGGTCCACGGCCTCTATCCGGCGACGCACCGCGGCATCATCTCGGCCATTACGCCGATTGGACGGGCGCCTGACCGGAAGGTCATGGCATACCAGCTCGACGCCACCGGCGTCCCCGGCAACAGCGGCGGCCCCATGGTCGATCCGGCGGACGGCACGGTCACCGGCGTAATCAACTCGAGCTACGTCCCGGATACCGGGGACAGTGCCGCCGACCGGCCGGCGGGCATCACCTTCGCCATGCCGATCCAGGCGGCCGTCGAGCTGCTGAGGAAGGCCGGGCTGGAGCCCTGATCTAATCGCCTTCGGGCATCACGTCGCCCTCCGGCGACACCACGAAGCGGCCGGTCTGACCGTCCTTGCTGCCGACGCCGTGCCAGTAGTTGTCGCAGCCCTTGCGCTCCATGCGGACATTCGTGTAGCCGGCCTCCTTGGCCTTGCCCGCGGCCCATCCGGCGGTCGATCCGTCGATCCGGTCGCCCGGATCGCAGGCCGCCTGGGCGGCGCCGGTGACGCCGGTGGCGGGCAGGGCCGCGAACGTGGCGATCGCCAGGGCGGGCGCGGCGAGAAACGTCATCTTCCAGTTCATGGCGCAACCTCTTTCGTTTGAGCCACGGGTCCTGTCCGGACCCGCGGTTGGATATGAACGCCCGCCATCAACGCTCCACGGGGCCGGAGGTTGCGGTAACCATGCGCGGCCTATCATTCGCGCGATTGTGCTAGGGTCGGCGCGCACTCCACCGATTCGAGCCGATGACCGACGCGCCCACGCTTGCCGACGCCTTCATTCCCGAATTGCCGAACCACTACAGCGGCAAGGTGCGGGAGAACTACGACCTGCCCGACGGGCGGCGGATCATCATCGCCACCGACCGGCTGAGCGCGTTCGACCGGATTTTGTGTGCGATACCGTACAAAGGTCAGGTGTTGACCCAGACGGCGAAGTACTGGTTCGAGGCGACCAGCGATATCTGCCCGAACCATGTGCTGGAATATCCCGATCCCAACGTGGTGATCGGCAAGCGGCTCGACATCCTGCCGGTCGAGATGGTGGTGCGCGGCTATCTGGCCGGAGCCACGGCGACCTCGATCCTGACGCTCTACAAGGCCGGCGAGCGCGAGATGTACGGCCACCGCTTCCCGGACGGCCTGCGCGACAACCAGATCCTGCCCAGGGCCATCATTACGCCCACCAGCAAGGCGTTCGACGGCGGCCACGACGAGCCGCTGACCCAGGAGCAGATCGTCGGGCAGGGGCTGCTGACCCGGGAGCAGTGGGACATCGTCGCGCGCTATTCG
Organism: Sphingomonadales bacterium; assembly: GCA_022844405.1. GTDB lineage: Bacteria > Pseudomonadota > Alphaproteobacteria > SMXS01 > SMXS01 > RI-34. The sequence goes on from JALHLV010000014.1 coordinate 71,979, forward strand.
CTGGCGCTGTTCGCCCGCGGCCAGGCGCTCGCCGCCCGGCACGGCCTGATCCTGGTCGACACCAAATACGAGTTCGGCACCGACGAGACCGGCCGCATCGTGCTCGCCGACGAGATCCACACGCCCGACAGCAGCCGCTACTGGATCGCCGGCACCTATCCGGAACGCTTCGAGGCCGGCCAGCGCCCCGACAGCTTCGACAAGGACTTCGTCCGCGCCTGGGTGGTTGCCCGCTGCGATCCCTACAAGGACCCGATCCCGGCAATCCCCAGGGACCTGATCGAGCAGACCAGCCGCGTCTACATCAAGGCCTACGAGACCATCACCGGTCAGACATTCGCGCCCGACCCCTCGGGCGCGCCGCCGCTGGACCGGGTCCGGCGGAATCTGGAGCGGTTTTTCTGAGGCGCTCGGTCGCCCGTCCAGTTTAGTGCACTGTCACCGAAATTTCCGCGCCCGCGCCGCGTTTCCTTGACCCTCAACAGCCCCGACGCTACGGTGCGCGCGCCTTCCACTGGGGTTCCTGCCGCCATGCCGTCCGCGCCGTCCTTTCAGGAGTTGATACTGACGTTGCAGGCCTATTGGGGCCGGCAGGGTTGCGTGCTGCTCCAGCCCTACGACGTGGAAATGGGCGCGGGGACCTTCCATCCGGCGACCACGCTTAGGGCGCTGGGGCCGAAGCCCTGGAAGGCGGCCTATGTGCAGCCGTCGCGGCGGCCCAAGGACGGCCGCTACGGCGAGAATCCGAACCGCCTGCAGTGCTACTACCAGTTCCAGGTGATCCTGAAGCCGTCGCCGCCCGACATCCAGGCGCTCTATCTGGGGTCGCTGAAGGAGCTGGGCCTCGACCCGGCGATCCACGACATGCGCTTCGTCGAGGACGACTGGGAGAGCCCGACGCTGGGCGCCTGGGGCCTGGGCTGGGAAGTGTGGTGCGACGGCATGGAAGTCAGCCAGTTCACCTATTTCCAGCAGGTCGGCGGCATCGACTGCAGCCCGGTCTCGGGCGAGCTGACCTACGGCCTCGAGCGTCTCGCCATGTACATCCAGGGCGTCGACAACGTCTATGACCTGCACTACGGCAACGGCGTGACATATGGCGACGTGTTCCTGCAGAACGAGCGCGAGCAGTCGACCTACAATTTCGAGACGGCCAACACCGACATCTTGTTCCAGCACTTCCGCGACGCCGAGGGCGAATGCCAGGCGCTGCTGGCCGCCGGTCTGGCGCTGCCGGCCTACGACCAGTGCATCAAGGCCAGCCACAACTTCAACCTGCTGGACGCCCGCGGCGTGATCTCGGTCACCGAGCGGCAGGCTTACATCGGCCGCGTCCGGGCGCTGGCCAAGGCCTGCTGCGAGGCATGGCTGAAGAGCCAGGAGGCCGCGTGATGGCCGAGTTCCTGCTCGAGCTCCTGTCCGAGGAGATCCCCGCCCGCATGCAGGCCCGCGCCGCCGAGGACCTGAAGCGGCTCGTGACCGAGAAGCTGAAGGCCGCCGGCCTGGCGTTTTCGAAGGCCGACGCCTATGTGACGCCGCGCCGCCTGGCGCTGGTGGTGGACGGCCTGCCCGTCGCCCAGCCGGACGTGAGGGAAGAGCGCAAGGGGCCGCGCGTCGACGCGCCCGCGCAGGCCATCGACGGCTTCCTGCGCTCGACCGGCCTGACCCGCGACCAGCTCACCGAGGTCGAGGACAAGAAGGGCACCTTCCTCGTCGCCATCATCGAGAAGCAGGGCGGGGCGACCGCCGACGTGATCGCGCAGGTGGTGCCGGAAGTGATCCGGTCGTTCCCGTGGCCGAAATCCATGCGCTGGGGCGCCGGCAGCCTGACCTGGGTGCGCCCGCTGCATTCCATCGTCGCCCTGTTCGGCGGCAAGGTGGTGCCGTTCGAGGTCGACGGCGTGGCGAGCGGCGACAGCACGGTCGGCCACCGGTTCCTGGCGCCTGCGGGGTTCGCGGTCACCGACTTCGCCGATTACAAGTCCAGGCTACGCAAGGCGTTCGTGATCGTCGACCCGCGCGAGCGCAAGCTGGACATCAGCGAGCATCTCGATCTTTACGGCCAGCAGAACGGCCTGCTGCCGATCGAGGACGACGGCTTGTTCGACGAGGTTGCTGGACTTGTCGAATGGCCGGTGATCCTGGTCGGCACCATCGACCAGGCGTTCATGGACGTGCCGGAAGAGGCGCTGATCTCGGCGATCAGGACCCACCAGAAATACCCCATGTTCCGCGACAAGGCGGGCAATCTGGCGCCGCGCTTCGCCATCGTGTCGAACCTGGCGGCGAAGGACGGCGGCAAGGCGATCATCGCCGGCAACGAGCGCGTGCTGAGCGCGCGCCTGTCCGACACCAAGTTCTTCTGGGACCTGGACCGCAAGACCGCCCTGGAAAAGCGCCTGCCCGCGCTGGAGGAGGTGGTCTTCCATGAAAAGCTGGGCACTTTGGGCGAAAAGGTCCGCAGGGTCACCGCACTGGCCGTGGAACTCAGCAGGTCGATCCCCGGCGCCGATCCGGAAAAGGCGAGGGAGGCCGCTGGGCTCGCGAAGGCCGACCTGCGCACCGAGATGGTGGGTGAGTTCCCCGAACTGCAGGGCATCATGGGCCGCTACTACGCGCTCGCCGAAGGCAAGTCGCCCGAGGTTGCCGAGGCCATCGCCGACCATTACCGGCCGCAGGGCCCGAACGACAGGTGCCCGACCGCGCCGGTCAGCGTCGCCGTGGCGCTGGCCGACAAGATCGACACGCTGGTGGGCTTCTTCGGCGTCGACGAGAAGCCGACGGGCTCCAAGGATCCGTTCGCGTTGCGCCGTGCCGCGCTGGGTGTGATCCGGCTGGTGTTGGAGAACGGGCTGCGTCTGCGACTAATCCATGTTTTCCAGAAAGCTGGAGCATCGCCCGATACAGCGTTGCAATTGCTGGAGTTCTTCGCCGACCGCCTGAAAGTCTATCTGCGCGAACAGGGCGTCCGCCACGACCTGATCACCGCCGTCTTCGCGCTCAGCGGCGAGGACGACCTGGTCCGCCTGCTCGACAGGGTGAAGGCGCTGCAGGGCTTCCTCGACACCGAGGACGGCATCAACCTGCTGTCGGCCTACAAGCGCGCCACCAACATCGTCCGCATCGAGGAGAAGAAGGACGGCGCGTCCTATGACGGCGCCGCCGATTACGAGCAGCTGGCGCAGGAGGAGGAGAAGGTGCTTCACGCCCGCCTCGCCGACGCCATGCATGCCGCCGAAATTGCGGTGAAGGACGAGCGCTTTACCGACGCCATGGCGGCGCTGGCCGGCCTGCGCCGCCCCGTCGACGCGTTCTTCGATCATGTGACGGTGAACGCCGACGATGTGCCGCTGCGCCGCAACCGGCTGCTGCTGCTGTCGCAGATCCGTGCGACGCTCAACCAGGTGGCGGATTTCTCGAAGATCGAGGGATAACGTGTTGTCCATCCTCGCTGGCCCACCGGCGCCGGTTTGGATAGTGTTCGCACACGGTCGGACCGACACGCGGCGGCATACCCCTCACCCTAACCCTCTCCCACAAGGGGAGAGGGGATTGGGCCGGAGTGCGGCATGAGCCCTTCTCCCCTTGTGGGAGAAGGTGGCGCGAAGCGCCGGATGAGGGGTGGCCGCGCAAGCGGCTCATGCCGCAAATGATGCAGAGCCCCATGATCTCTCATGGGCAGTGGAGAGTCGCGGATGACGAAATGGGTGTACAGCTTCGGTGGCGGCGCGTCGGAAGGCGATGCCGGGCTGAAGAATTTGCTGGGCGGCAAGGGCGCCAACCTGGCCGAGATGAGCAATCTGGGCCTTCCCGTGCCGCCGGGTTTCACCATTTCCACCGAGGTCTGCACCGCCTATTACGACAATGACCGCGCCTATCCCGGCGAGATGAAAGACCAGGTCGCCGCGGCGCTCTCCAAGGTCGAGGGCATCGTCGGCGCGCGGTTCGGCCACAAGGCCATTCCGCTGCTGGTGTCGGTGCGCTCGGGCGCGCGGGCGTCCATGCCGGGCATGATGGACACGGTCCTCAATCTGGGGCTCAACGACGAGACCGTCGAAGGTCTGGCCGCGCTGTCGGGCAACCCGCGCTTCGCCTATGACAGCTACCGCCGCTTCATCCAGATGTATTCCGACGTGGTGCTGGAAGTGGATCACTACCACTTCGAGGAAATTCTCGATATCCACAAGGAAAACCATGGGGTTACGCTCGATACCGAACTCGGCGTCGAAGAGCTGAGAGCGCTGGTCGAGGCGTACAAGGACAAGGTCCGGGAAGAGCTGGGCAGGCCGTTCCCGACCGATCCGCACGAGCAGCTCTGGGGCGCCATCGGCGCCGTGTTCAACTCCTGGCAGAACGACCGCGCCAAGGTCTACCGCCGCCTGCACAACATCCCGGAGGCCTGGGGCACGGCGGTCAACGTGCAGGCCATGGTGTTCGGCAACATGGGCGAGGATTCGGCGACCGGCGTCGCCTTCACCCGCAACCCGGCGACCGGCACCCGCGAGGTCTATGGCGAATATCTGCTGAACGCCCAGGGCGAGGACGTGGTCGCGGGCATCCGCACGCCGCGCTACATCAGCTCGGCGGCCAGGGACGAGGCCGGCGAGACCGATCCGTCGCTGGAGGAGTCGCTGCCCGAGACGTTCCGCGAGCTGTCGCAGATCATGGGCAAGCTCGAGGCCCATTACCGCGACATGCAGGACATCGAGTTCACGGTCCAGAAGGGCCGATTGTGGATGCTGCAGACCCGCAACGGCAAGCGCACCGCCGCCGCCGCGCTGAAGATCGCCGTCGAGATGGCCAACGAAGGCCTGATCGGCGAGCGCGAGGCCATCGGCCGCATGGACCCGGAGGCGCTCGACCAACTGCTTCACCCGACGCTCGATCCCGACGCCCACAAGGAAGTCCTCACCCGCGGCCTGCCGGCCTCGCCCGGCGCGGCCAGCGGCATGATCGTATTCGACGCCGACGAGGCCGAGCGCGCCGCGTCGGAGGGGAGGGACGTGATCCTGGTGCGGATCGAGACCAGCCCCGAGGACATCCACGGCATGCACGCCGCCAAGGGCATCCTGACCGCCCGTGGCGGCATGACCAGCCATGCGGCCGTGGTCGCCCGCGGCATGGGCCGGCCCTGCGTGTCGGGCGCGGGTTCGCTGCGCATCGACTACAACGCCGGCACCCTGTCGGTGGCCGGCGAGACGCTGAAGCGCGGCGACATCATCACCCTCGACGGCTCGACCGGTGAGGTGATCAAGGGCGCGGTGCCGACCATCAATCCGGAGCTGTCGGGCGATTTCGCCACCCTGATGGGCTGGGCCGACAAGGTCCGCCGCATGAAGGTGCGCACCAACGCCGAGACGCCGCTCGACGCGCGCACCGCCCGCGAGTTCGGCGCCGAGGGCATCGGCCTGTGCCGCACCGAGCACATGTTCTTCGATGCCGACCGTATCATGGCGGTGCGCGAGATGATCCTGTCGGAGACCGAGGCCGAGCGCCGCGCCGCGCTGGCCAAGCTGCTGCCGGTGCAGCGCCGGGATTTCGTCGAGCTGTTCCACATCATGAAGGGGCTGCCGGTCACCATCCGGCTGCTCGACCCGCCGCTGCACGAGTTCCTGCCCAAGACCGACGAGGAACTGAAGGAGATCGCCGACCAGGCCGGCGTGTCGCTCGCCACCATGCGCAAGCGCGCCAACGAGCTGCACGAGTTCAACCCCATGCTGGGCCATCGCGGCTGCCGGCTGGGCATCTCCTACCCGGAAATCTACGAGATGCAGGCCCGCGCCATCTTCGAGGCGACGCTGCAGGTGTTCAGGGAAACCGGCGACACCGTGGTGCCCGAGATCATGATCCCGCTGGTCGGCGCCAAGAAGGAGCTCGACATCCTGAAGGCCAAGGTCGACGGGATCGCCGCCGAGCTGGGCTTCAAGAAAGACGGCTATGTGGTTGGTACGATGATCGAATTGCCGCGCGCCGCGCTGCTCGCCGACCAGATCGCCTTGTCGGCCGAGTTCTTCAGCTTCGGCACCAACGACCTGACCCAGACCACCTACGGCCTGAGCCGCGACGACAGCGTCAACTTCCTCGACGACTATCTGCGCGCCGGCATCTACGAAAAGGACCCGTTCGTCACCCTCGACCGCGAAGGCGTCGGCCAACTGATCCGCATGGCCGCCGAGAAGGGCCGCGCCGCCCGCCCCGACATCAAGCTCGGCATCTGCGGCGAGCATGGCGGCGATCCGGCCTCCATCGCGTTCTGCGAGGAAGTGCAACTGGACTACGTGTCGTGCTCGCCCTACCGGGTGCCGATCGCCCGGCTGGCGGCGGCGCAGGCGACGCTCAACAACGCGCCCGCCAAGGACTGAGCATTGGCCGCGCGGGTCCCCGACTTCCCGACCCTGGCAACCGGTGCCAAGCCGGCCATGGCGGCGGCGCTGGCCGCTATCGAGCGCGATCCCGGCGATCCGGACGTGATCGCCCTGCTCGACAGGGCCTGGGCGGCGCCCAAAGCCCACGTCATCGGCCTGACCGGCCCGCCCGGCGTCGGCAAGTCCACGCTCACCGGCGCGCTGATCCGCGCCTGGCGCGGCGAGGGCACGACGGTGGGCGTGATCGCCGTCGATCCGTCGTCCAGGCGCACCGGCGGCGCGCTGCTGGGCGACCGCACCCGGCTGGCCACCGACGCCGAGGACGCGGGCATCTTCGTCCGCTCCATGGCCGCCCGCGACCGGCTGGGCGGCCTGGCGTCGCTGACCTTCGCCGCCATGGTGCTGATGCGCGCCGTCCACGACATCGTGCTGGTCGAGACCGTGGGCGTCGGCCAGTCGGAGACCGATGTGGTCACCGTGGCCGACACGGTGGTGTTCTGCATCCAGCCCGGCTCAGGCGACAGCCTGCAGTTCATGAAGGCGGGCATCATGGAGGTGCCGCATATCATCGTCGTCACCAAGGCCGACATGGGCCAGGCGGCGATCCGCGCCCGTGCCGACGTGAAGGGCGCGCTCAGCCTCAACGGCGCGGGCGACGGCTGGGACGTGCCGGTGCTGCTGGCCTCGGCGTCGTCGGGCGCCGGCATGGACACGCTGCTGGCCGCGCTGGCGGCGCGCCGGACATGGCTGGGCGACGGCGGTCGGCTTGCCGACTCGCGCCGGACCCAGGACCGTCACTGGCTGGAAGAGGCGCTGCGCGACCGTTTCGGCCGCGAGGGGCTGAGGCGTTTGGGAAAGGCGATCGACGACGGCGACGGATCACCATTCGAGCGGGAAGCCCGCCTGGGGAAAAAGCTTTTGGATCAGTAGCCTAGACGGAAATACTCATCAGCGCGATGGCGCCGACCACGCCGACGGCGAGGACGATCCACAACCATTTTTCCCTGCTCTGCTGGTCCTTGCGTCTGCGCGATGTCATGCTCTGGCCACCTGTTCCGGTTCGACATTCGGGACGTTACCGTGACACGCCGACTGTAACCGGTTGCGTCGGCGGACCCAAGAGGGAGCCGCGCACCAGGGCCGCTATGCGGGCGAGGGCATCCTTCGTCCCGGCCTCGTCATAGATCGCCTGCGCGCCGGGATCGGGCTCGCTGCACAGGCCGAGGGCGTAGCGCAGCGAGGCGGCGGTGACCTTCAGGTTCGACGCCCGCTCGACGAACACGTTGGGCTCGGTCTCGGTGAAGAAGCAGCGCACCGGCAGATTGCCGCGCACCGGCAGTTTCTCGACGAAGCGGAAATAGGGATGCGGGTAGTCGAACGCATGACCGCCCGCCGGATAGACCCGCATGTCGATGGCGAGGCCCGGATTGTCGCGCTTCAGCCGGTCGGTGAGGCCGGCGCAGAGGGCCGCCGGCGTGACCCGGTCGCGGCCGCCGCTCAGCACCAGCACCGGCGCGCCGGTCGCCGCCTCGTCGAGGAACGCGAAGCCGCACCACGGATAGAACGCCACATGCACGGCGAAGCGGTTGCCGCCTTCCGCGAGCCGGCCGCGGAAGCGTTCCAGACTGGCCAGCAGGGCAGGGCCGGCGCCCTTGGAAAATCCCATGACGCCAATGCGTTGCGAGTCGATCCTCGGATCGGCGCTCAGCATGTCGAGCGCGGCGTAGGCGTCGGCGATGATCGAGGCTTCCGACACGGCGGCCTGGTCGTAGATGGTCTGGCTGATCCCGCGCCCGCCGAAACTGTCGACGGCGAGCGCCGCGATGCCCCAGTCGTTCAGCAGCCTCGCGTAGAACCAGTCCTGAGCGCCCTGTCCGGTGCCGCCGTGCAGGATGACCATGGCGGGGACTTTCGCGCCCGCCGGGACGCCCTTCGGCATGATCAGGCTGCCGGTGATGCGCTGCGTCGGCGCGTCGGTGGGACGGGCCAGTTCATCGATGAAGCCCAGAGTCCGGCTGTCGAGCGTTACCGTCTGGCGGCTGGAAGGCGTGCTTGCCCCGCAGGCGGTGACTGCCACGCCGATGGCCACAGCCGCCAGCCACCTCATCAGCCGTCATCCCGGCGAAGGCCGGGACCCAGACTGGACAATCCAGGCATCAGACTCGCCAAGTCTGGGTCCCGGCCTTCGCCGGGATGACGGCTAGAGAGATGTTGAAGAAAGCTCCACAAGCTATTGTATCCTATATTCTAACTCAATTCCTTGTGGCGGTAGCATTCGACCGTGTGGTCGTTGACCATGCCGACGGCCTGCATGAAGGCGTAGCAGATCGTCGGGCCGCAGAACTTGAAGCCGCGCTGCTTCAGGTCCTTCGCCATGGCCCGGCTCTCGGCGGTCTCGGTCGGTAGCTGTTTGATGCCCTTCCAGCGGTTCTGGATGGTCTCTCCGCCGGTGAATTGCCACAGATAGTCGGAGAACGAGGTGCCCTGCTCGCGTATGTCCAGATACGCCCGGGCACTGGCGATGGCGCCCTCGATCTTGCCGCGGTGACGGATGATGCCGGCGTCGCCCAGCAGCCGCAGCACATCCTGCTCGCCGTAGCGCGCGATGTTTTCGGGATGGAAGCCTTCGAACGCCGTCCGGAAGTTCTCGCGCTTGCGCAGGATGGTGATCCACGCCAGCCCGGCCTGGAAGCCGTCCAGCATCAGCTTTTCGTAGAGCGCCCGGTCGTCGCGCTCGGGCACGCCCCATTCACGGTCGTGATAGTCGATATAGAGCGGGTCCTTGGCGGGCCAGGAACAGCGGACGGGCTCGGTCATGGGACAGGGCTCTCCACATGCAGGGTGGCCGAGCCGGCGGTGAGCGGCGCGCCCTGCTCGCGGGCCTGCTCCACGTCCTCGATGCGCAGCAGGGCGATGCCCCGGTTGCCGGCGATCGAGCGAACCTCGCCGGCGGACCTGGCGCCCAGCAGCACCTCGGTCCCCGGCGCGGCGGCGCCCTCGATCACCACGGGATAGAGCTTGCGGCGGACATTGCCGCGGTATTTGGTGCGGGCAGTCAGCTCCTGGCCCACATAGCAGCCCTTGCTGAACGACACTCCGTTGAAGGTGTCGAAATTGGCTTCCAGCAGCAGGGTCTTGTCCACCTCCAGGTCGCGCCGGGAATCCGCTGCGCCCACCTCGACGCGGCGCGCCTCGTAGACCTCGAACGGCGCCGGCGCGACGCCCAGCCTGCCCAGCGTCGCGGCGGCCATGGCGCGCGGCAGCAGGGCGCGGCCGCCCAGCCGGGCCGAACGCGGATCGGTGAACATCACGCCGCCATCCGCTTCCAGCGCCGCGCCGGGCACGCCCTGCAGCCCGTGCGCCAGGTCAAGCAGCGCGTACACGGCAAAATCGGCGCTGCGGTCGGTGATGGTCACGTCGGAGCGCAGCTTGTACATCATCAGCCGTTTGTGCAGCTCGGGCAGGCGGTCGCGGTCGGTGTCGAGCAGCAGCGTCTCGCCCAGTTCGGCGATGAAGAACTCGAACAGGAACTTGCCCTGCGGCGTCAGCAGCGCGGCGTAGATGGCGTGGGACGGGGCGACCTTCTCCACGTCGTTGGAGATCAGCCCCTGCAGGAATTCCCGGCGCTGCGATCCGCCGATCGCCAGCACGCCGCGTTCTTCCAGCAACACCGCGTTTTTCAATGGTTTCTCCTCTGTGACGCCCGCTTCGCACCGGGTCCGGCGGACGCGCAATGCATGGTGCTGCCGGGTTACGGGCTTTTGCAACTCGATTTAGTGACATATAACCCGAAGGCCAACAGGACGAGGGATCACATGACCGCTTTCGACCTAGTCATTCGCAACGCGACCTGTGTTTCCCACCGGGGCATCGGCCAGGCCGACGTCGGCGTCCGCGGCGGCAAGACCGCCGCCATCGGCGACCTGTCGCAGGCCGCCGCCGGCCAGGTGATCGACGCCACCGGCCTCCATCTGCTGCCCGGCGTGGTCGACAGCCAGGTACATTTTCGCGAGCCGGGGCTCGAGCACAAGGAAGACCTCGAATCGGGCAGCCGCGGCGCCGTGCTCGGCGGCGTCACCACCGTGTTCGAGATGCCCAACACCAAGCCCTCGACCACCACGGCCGAGGCGCTGCAGTACAAGCTGGACCGGGCGTTGAACCGGATGTGGTGCGACCATGCGTTCTATGTGGGCGCCGCCGCCGAGAACGCGGCGCTGCTGGGCGAGCTGGAGCGCCTGCCCGGCTGCTGCGGCGTGAAGCTGTTCATGGGCGCCTCCACCGGCGACCTGCTGGTGCACGAGGACGAGACCATCCTGCGGGTGCTGCAGAGCGGCTCGCGCCGGGTCTCGGTCCATTCCGAGGACGAGCAGCGCATGCGCGACCGCAAGGCGCTGGCCGAGGAAGGCAACGTGCTGTCCCATACGGTGGTGCGCGACGACCAGTCGGCGATCATCGCCACCCAGCGGCTGCTGAGGTTGGCGCGGCAGGCGGGCAGGCGGGTGCATGTGCTGCACGTCACCACCGCCGACGAGATCGAGCTGCTGGCCAGGCACAAGGACATCGCCACCGTCGAGGTGACGCCGCAGCACCTGACGCTCGCCGCGCCCGACTGCTACGAGGCGCTGGGCACGCGGGCGCAGATGAACCCGCCGATCCGCGGCGCGCATCACCGCGACGGCCTGTGGAAGGGCATCGCCGACGGCATCGTCGACGTACTGGGCTCCGACCATGCGCCGCACACGCTGGAGGAAAAGGCCAAGCCCTATCCGGCCAGCCCGTCGGGCATGACCGGCGTTCAGACGCTGGTGCCGGTCATGCTGGACCACGTCAACGCCGGCCGGCTCAACCTGCAGCAGTTCGTCGACCTCACCAGCGCCGGGCCGGCCCGCATCTGGGGCATGGCCGGCAAGGGGCGGCTTGCGGTCGGCTGGGACGCCGACTACACCGTGGTGGACATGAACGCATCGAGGACGATCGAGGACGGCTGGATCGCCAGCCGTGTCGGATGGACGCCGTTCGATGGCCGCCAGGTCTCGGCATGGCCCATCGGCACCATCATCCGGGGCCAGCGCGTGATGTGGGACGGCCAGCTGGCCGATGCCGCCGCTGGGCAGCCGGTGCGGTTCAACGACACCCTGCGGGCTCATGGATAGCCTGCCGCTCTTCATCAAGGGACTGCTGATCGGCATCATCGTCGCGGCGCCCATGGGGCCGGTCAACGTCCTGTGCATCCACCGCACGCTGACCTGCGGCCGCATCGCCGGCCTGACCGCCGGTCTGGGCGCGGCGCTGGGCGATGCGGCCTTCGCCCTGGTCGCGGCGCTCGGCATCACGGTGGTCGCGGCGTTCGTAGAAGCGCACGAGGCGTGGTTCCGCGTTCCCGGCGCGGTCATGCTGCTGGCGCTGGGAGTCACGCTGTGGCTGTCGCATCCCCATTACGAGCAGCGCGAGGTCAACGGCCAGAGTCTGCTGCGGTCGCTGTTCGCCACCTTCCTGCTGACCGTCAGCAATCCGATCACCATCGCCGCTTTTCTCGCCCTGTTCGTGGCGTGGGGTCTCAGTTCCGGTCTCACCGTTCCGGCCGCCGCCGAGGTGGTGCTGGGCGTGCTGGTGGGCTCCATGGCGTGGTGGGCGGCGCTGGTGTTCATCATCGGCCGGCTCCACCGCAAGATCGAGGACAAGCACATGCTGCTGCTCAACCGCATCACCGCGGTGGCGGTGGTGCTGTTCGGCATCTACGCTGTGGATTCGGTGACCTTGAAGATCTTCAGCTAGGTGGCCGCCTGTCAGGCCAGATCGGTCAGGGCGAAGTCGTTGCCCTTGTAGAGCAGCGGCGTCCCGACCGCCTTGGCGCAGGCGTAGGCGAAGCAATCTCCGAAGTTCAATGCGGCGGGATGGCCGACGGCCTTCCCGAACTCTGCACTCGCCTCGAGCGCCGATCGGCCAATGGCGGGAGAGATTGCGATCTCCTCTGCTGCGATACCCTCTGCGAAGGTGTTGACTGCATCGACTGCTTGTCTGAGGAGACCCGGTGAGGGCTTGCCCGGCCATGACTTCTGTCTTGCCAAGGCAAGAGAGGCCTCGAACTTCACCAGTGGCGAGATGTAGAAGGGCCCGTCGGCACTCGCCAGGCGCTTCTCCAACTCCTCAGCACCCGATTCGCGCCTCAGGACTGCGACGATCGCCGAGGCGTCGATGAACATCAGGAATCTCCCCACATCTCATCGGTGTAGCGCTTCATGTCAAAATCCGGGTCGCCAGGGCCCATCGCGTCGGCGAGGGCCTTTGCGCGTTCGAGCCGTTCGCTCAGCGGCAATGCCCGCCGCGCTTCCTGCAATTGTGCCCGAAGCGCCCGGCGCACAGCTTCCGTCTTTGTTTTGGTCTTTGTCAGCTTGCGGACCTCTTCCGCGAGCGCGTCGACCTCAGGATCTCGGATGAAGAGGGCCATTGGGATATCTCCTTGTAGATATCAGGATATCACAAGATAGATATACATTCCAGATCGTGCCAGGAAACCCTACCGCTTGCCCCACGCCACGAAAAACGGGTTCTCGAAGCCGGGCTTGCCGTAGAGGAACGGGGCGCCGTCGACGGTGGTGACGGTGCCGCCGGCGGCGCGCAGCACGGCGTGGCCGGCGGCGATGTCCCATTCCATGGTGCGGCCCAGCCGCGGATACATGTCGGCCTCGCCGGCGGCGATCAGGCACAGCTTCAGCGAGCTGCCGGCGGATTTCAGCTCCTTGACGTCGAAGTCCTTGAGGAACGCCTCGGTGTTGTAGTCCCGGTGCGAGCGGCTGGCGATGACCGTCAGGCCCTTGTCCGGCACCGGATTGGCGCTGATCGGCGCGCCGTCGCCGGTGGCGCTGCCGCCGAAGCCGCAGAACATCCGGCCGATGGCGGGCGCGTAGACCACGCCGAGCACCGGATGGCCGTGCTCGATCAGCGCGATGTTGACGGTGAACTCGCCGTTCCGGTTGATGAACTCCTTGGTGCCGTCGAGCGGATCGACCAGCCAGAACCGGCCACCGGAGACGTCCGGGATGCGGCCGGCGGCGACGCTTTCCTCGGCGATCACCGGGATGCCGGGCGAGACCCGCGCCAGCCCCTCGAGGATGACGGCTTCCGCCGCCTCGTCGGCCTCGGTGACCGGTGAGGCGTCGTCCTTGCGGCGCACGTCGAAGTCGGTGTTGTAGATGGCCAGGATGGCCTCGCCGGCGTCGCGGGCGATGACCTGGAGTTCGGTGCACAGTGTGGCGTGATTTATCATGGCACAGGTTTTTAATGGGCGGATTTCGCCGAGTCACGCGGCAAGGGCGGCCCTATCACCGAATATGCCGTCCTTGCTCCCGACACGCCTACCGCTATATAGCCAGCCCATGCAGACGGCACCGGCGCATGGGGCGGCCCCCGCGATCGACCTGGGACTGGGCAAGGCGCCCGGCGCGGCGCGCGTCGTCGTCGCCATGTCGGGCGGCGTCGACAGCTCGGTGACCGCCGCGCTCCTCGCCGAGGCCGGCTACGACGTGGTCGGCATCACCCTGCAGCTCTACGACCATGGCGCGGCGGTGGCGCGCAAGGGCGCCTGTTGCGCCGGCGCGGACATCCACGATGCGCGTCGCGTCGCCGAAGCCCTGGGCATCCCGCATTACGTGCTGGACTACGAAAGCCGCTTCCGCCAGTCGGTGATGGACGACTTCGCCGACTCCTATCTGCGCGGCGAGACGCCGATCCCCTGCGTGCGGTGCAACCAGACCGTCAAGTTCCGCGACCTGCTGGAGACCGCCCGCGACCTGGGCGCCGACTGCCTGGCGACGGGCCACTATGTCCAGCGCATCGGCGGTGCGTCGGGCGCCGAGTTGCACCGCGCCGCCGATCCGGCCAAGGACCAGTCCTATTTCCTGTTCGCCACCACGGCCGCGCAGCTCGACTATCTGCGCTTCCCGCTGGGCGGCATGGGCAAGGACGAGACCCGCGCCCATGCCGCGCGCTTCGGCCTGGCCGTCGCCGGCAAGCCCGACAGCCAGGACATCTGTTTCGTACCGTCGGGCGATTACGGCGCGGTGATCGAGAAGATGCGCCCCGGCGCCGGCGCGCCCGGCGACATCGTCCACCTGGACGGCAGGGTGCTGGGCCGGCACGACGGCATCATCCACTACACCATCGGCCAGCGCCGCGGCCTTGGTATCGGCGGCGGCGCGACGGATGGCAATGCGCCGCTGTTCGTCGTCCGGATCGATCCGGAGCGGCGGCAGGTCGTCGTCGGCCCGCGCGAGGCGCTCGCGGTGACCGACGTCTATGTGAAGGACCTGAACTGGCTGGGCGGGGCGATCCCGGAACGCGGCCTCGACGTCGCCGTCAAGCTGCGTTCGACGCGGCCGCCGCTGCCCGCGGTGATCCGGGCACTGGGCGAGGGCAGGGCAATGGTCTCGCTCCTCCAGGCCGAGGAAGGCGTCTCGGCCGGCCAGGCCTGCGTCGTCTATGACGGCGGGCGCGTGCTGGGCGGTGGCTGGATCATGGGATCGGAGCGCATGAGGCTCTGAAAACAAGAACGGCGCGGACTTTCGCCCGCGCCGTTCGAAGCCGTCCTCGCGGAGGGCTCAGTTCATCTTCTGCGCGTCCTTCAGGGCTTCACGATCGTTCTCGTTCTGCTCCTTGACCGCCTTGCTGACGGCCTTCTGGTGATCCTTCAGGTTCTCGCGCTGGTTCTCCTGCGCATCGTTCAGGGCGCCGGCGTCGGTGACCGGATCGAGCACCACGTCCTGCGCGTCCTGCTGGTCCTTGAGGTTTTCGTGCTGCTGTTCCTGCATGGCCTTGCCAGCCTTCACGTCGGCCTTCTGCTGGGCCTTGAGCGCCTCGCGCTGCTGTTCCTCGTAGGATTTCTCGACCGTGGTCGCGGCGTCTCCGGCATGGGCGGCGGTCGCGCCGAGCGCCAGGGACACCGCGATGAGAGCGGCTGGGATTCGCATGGGAAAGACCTCACTCTGGTTTGCAACTGAACGGCAAACGCCGCCGCGCGCCGGCGGTTCCCTCATGGCTTGACAGAATGCGCGCCCGCGCCGTATATCCGCGCCTCGCGGCCCCTCCGGGCCAGCGCCCTTCGGGGCGGAGTAGCTCAGTTGGTTAGAGCAGCGGAATCATAATCCGCGTGTCGGGGGTTCGAATCCCTCCTCCGCTACCACTTCCCCTTGTGCGGCATTCAGAGACTGGTACCGTTTGTTCCGGAGACATCGGTAACAGCTCCATGTCGCCCCACGTAACGATTGGTCGCGTGAGAGCGTCGCATGTCGATGAGGGTATTAAGTGCACTGTCACCGTAATCCGTGGCCTCGCCTATGCCTGTGGCTTCGGCGAGCCAGTCGATCTCATCCGCGCGCACAAATGGTTCAATATTGCGGCCATGCTGGGCAACGTCCGGGCTCGCGAGGAACGCGCCGAGATCGCGGAGCTGATGACCCCGCTTGAGATCGCTGAAGCGCAGCGGCTTGCCCGCGAATGGGTGCTGACATCGATGTAGTAGGCGAGCCTAGGCTTGCGACAAGGCATCCCGTCTGCTCGTGCGCTGCGCAGAGAATGTTTGATCGCAGTTCCCGCTGGTCTACCACTTCCCCTTGTGCGGCCTTCAGAGACTGGTACCGTTTGTTCCGGAGACATCGGTAACAGCTCCATGTCGCCCCACGTAACGATTGGTCGCGTGAGAGCGTCGCATGTCGATGAGGGTATTAAGTGCACTGTCGCCGTAATCCAAGCTGCAGGTTTAGCTACAAGGGCTATTCCTGGGGGTACAGTGTTGCACTATGGAAAGGCTTGGGCAAAGGGCATCCAAGGGACCACGAGAAACGCGCGTGGCCTGGCCAGCAATAACGCCTTCGTCACTGAGGCAACCGCACAGGCGTTGGCTAAGGGAGCTGAGGGTGCTTCGGCGGCGACTAGATGTACAATTTCGGAGGCGTTCTAGATGGGTGGAGTATTTATCATTCTCGTGCTGCCGGCATTCTTCTTGTTGCTTTTGTTTGCGAATGCACGTCAGGACCTGAATATCCTACAGGGGCATGGAAAATGGTCTTCTGGAGCCCTTCCTAAATTGGAAAAATATATGAAAGAAAATGTGAATTATAGAAGATCATATCGCCTGGCATTTAGTACAATGCCGGTGTGTATGATGGCGGCGGTAACTCATTATTTTCAATATAATATCGTTACTATCGTTCTATTAAGCTTAGGGGCAGTTATATTGGCAGTTGCTATTTGTTTTCGATTTATTGGACTTTCGGAACTGTTTAAGTTGGTTGACCAAATAAATGACACAGCTAATATCGACCGCAGGGAGTAATGACTTGGATGAGGCCAGTTTCTTCCGAAAAAGTCATTGGCATTACGGTGACGGTGCATCTAATTGACGGCCGCCGCTGATCCGGCGATAGTAGGTGATGGCCCGTCTCGCCCGCGTCGTCATTCCCGGTCTGCTGCACCGCGTTTCCCAGAGTGGCAACGGGCGGGCGCGGACGTTTTTTCACCGACGCGGACTACACGCTCTACCGCGACCTGCCGCGTGGCCGGGGTGGAGGTCTGGAACTGGGTGCAGATGCCCAATCAAGCCCACCTGATCCTGGTGCCGGACGACGCGGACGGGCACTGGCGCCGGTGCATGGGCGCTATGCCGGCGCGGCGCATGCGCGCGAGCGCGGACGGGCCATTTCTGGCAGGGGCTGTTCGGCGCCGTCGTCGTGGACGAGGCGCATCTGGGTGCGGCGGTGCGTTACATCGCCCTCAATCCGGTCCGCGCGCGGCTGGTCGAGCGGCCAGAGGACTGGCCGTGGACCGGGGGTGCACGCGCACCTTTCGGGCCGCGACGACGGGATCACCACGCTGGCGCCGGTGCTCCAGCGGTTCTCGCCGTTCGCCGAATTCATCGCCGATGCGAGCGACCCGGCGCTGACCGAGGGCCTGCGCCGGGCCGAGACCATCGGCAGGCCGCTCGGCGACGCGGCGTTCCTCGCCGGCCTCGAAGCCGCGACCAACCGCACCCTCAAGCCCGGCAGGCGCGGGCCGAAGCCGGGTTAAGTGCACTGTCACCGAAATTGGGGGAACGCGCCCGGCCGACGGCCTGATCAGCTGAAGATTTCGAACAGGCCGGCGCCGCCCTGACCGCCGCCGATGCACATGGTCACCACACCCCACTTGGCGCCGCGGCGCCGGCCTTCCTGCAGCAGGTGGCCGGTGCAGCGGGCGCCGGTCATGCCGAAGGGGTGGCCGATGGCGATGGAGCCGCCGTTGACGTTGTATTTGGCGGGGTCGATGCCGAGCCGGTCGCGGCTGTACAGGCACTGGCTGGCAAAGGCCTCGTTCAGCTCCCACAGGTCGATGTCGTCGACCGTGAGGCCCTGGCGCTTCAGCAGCTTGGGCACGGCGAATACCGGGCCGATGCCCATCTCATCGGGCTCGCAACCGGCGGCGGCCCAGGAGACGAAGCGGCCGAGGGGCTCCAGTCCGCGGCGCTCGGCCTCCCTGGCCTCCATGAGAACCACGGCGGCGGCGCCGTCGGACAGCTGCGAGGCGTTGCCGGCGGTGATGTATTTGCCGGGTCCCTTGACCGGCTGGAGCGCGGCAAGGCCCGCGGCGGTGGTGTCCGGACGATTGCATTCGTCACGGCTTACCACATAGTCGACCAGGCTCTCCTCCTGGGTCGCCTTGTCGACGGTCTTCATCCTGGTCGCCATGGGCACGATCTCGTCCCTGAACAGGCCCGCCTGCTGGGCGGCGGCCATCCGGCGCTGGGATTCCAGCGAATACTCGTCCTGATACTCGCGGCTGACCTTGTAGCGCTCCGCGACGATGTCGGCAGTGTCGATCATGGCCATGAAGATGGCCGGCGCGATGTTCAGCAGCTCGGGGTCGAGCGCCTCCTTGGGCATGCCTCCGCCCGGGATCGAGAGACTTTCGACGCCGCCGGCCACCACGCAGTCGGCGTTGTCGCCGCGGATGTGGTTGGCCGCCATGGCGATGGCCTGCAGGCCCGACGAACAGAAGCGGTTGATGCTGACGCCGCCGATGGTCTTGGGCATGCCGGCCAGCAGGGCGGCCAGACGGGCGATGTTCGGCGCCGCGTGGGCGATGTTGCCCAGGTAGCAGTCCTCGACGAAGTCTTCCTCCACGCCCGACCTGGCGACGGCGTGCCTGATCGCATGCGCGGCCATCGACATGGGCGGAGTGACGTTGAAGCCGCCCCGGCCGGCCTTGGCGAGGCCCGTTCGGGCGTAGGAGACGATGACTGCTTCGCGCATTTACCTTGTCCTGTCTTCAGGGTTACTCTTGCCTCACCGTTATACGGGGCGCCAGGCATCAAGCAAAGTCGCAGCCGGGCCCCCCGCGATCTTTCCGGGGGCGGTCTGAAACTCAGCGGCCGCGATATCGAACCTGCCCCGGCGGCAGGACCGAGGCTTCCATCGTCCGGGGGATTGACTGACAGGCGAGCGACTTCAACAACCCCGGGGAGTTCCCGATCTCATGAACGCGATACAGGCCGGAACAAACGAAGCGCCGAGCTGTCATGGAGGGCTGGCGAACCTCGACGAAGAATACAGCTACTGGATCGACCACATCGAGGGGCGCATACCCGGCGATCTTATCGGAACGTTCTTCCGCAACGGCCCGGGACGGCAGCGTATCGGCGGCGTGAAGTACGGACACTGGTTCGATGGCGACGGAATGATCTGCCAGTTCAGCTTCCTCGGCGACCGGGTTCATTTCGCCAACTCGTATGTCAAGACACCGAAATATGTCGAGGAGACCGCCGCCCAGAAGATCCTGTACCGCGGCTTCGGCACCCAGCTTCCGGGGGGCATGTGGGCCAACTTCCTGAAAATGCCGGCCAATCCCGCCAACACCAGCAGCGTCTATCATGGCGGCAAACTGCTCGCGCTCAACGAGGGCGGGCGCCCCTGGCAGCTCGAGCCGGGGTCGCTGGAGACGATCGGCGAGTGCGACTACGACGGCATGCTCGGCAGGGGCAATGTCTTCAGCGCCCATGGCAAGGTGCACCCGGCAACGGGCGACTACATCAACTTTGGCGCCGGTATTGCCGGTTTCGGCCTGCACGGGCCGAAGGCATGCCTCAACCTCTACCGGATCGCCCCCAGCGGCAGGCTGACGGCAAAAGCACAGGTGCCGCTGGACAGGTTCCCGTTCTGTCACGATTTCGCGCTGACCGACCGCCATGCGGTGTTTTTCATCAACTCGATCGTGTTTGGCGGCATGACGAGTGTGATCATGGGCAGGAACAGCATTTCCGATGTCGTGACGTTCGATGCGGCGATGCCAATGCGGATTGTCGTCGTCGACCTGGATACTTTCGCCGTCGCGCGGACGTTCGAAACCGACCCTGGAGCGCTTATCCATTTCGGCAACGCTTTCGGGCAGGGTGACGAGATCGTCATCGACGGCATGTACAGCGACAACTTCGAGGCCAACGCGACCCTTACCGACGTGTTCAACCCCAATGGCCGATTCGGTGGCGGTGTCTATAACCGTTACACTCTCGACATGGCGACCGGCGCGATGCGGACGGAGCGCGTCAGCGAGAACCAGTCGGAGTTCCCCACCTTCAATCCAGCCTTGACCGGGCAGCGGCATGACGCGTGTTACACCGCGTGCAGCATCGACAACGGCGCCAACAGTTTCTTCAACGCCTTCCAGAAGGTCACTTTCGATGGCGCGACCACCCTGGTCACGCTGCCGCAGGGGCACTACGGGTCGGAGCCGCTGTTCGCGGCCGCGAGCGGTGCGCGCAGGGACGATGACGGGTATCTTCTGGAGGTCGTCTACAATGCGTTCGACCATGTCAGCGAGCTGCAGGTCTACCGCGCCGACGACGTCACGGAGCTCGTGTGCCGGTTACACCTGAAGCACCACCTGCCGCACCAGTTCCATGGCCATTTCACGCCGCACGTGTTCGTTCAGTGAGACCGAAATGCGGGGACATTGTGTCCCCGCATTTCACTCCCGGGCGCAGCGCTACCTTGCGGCCATGCTCCTGCCCATGAAGTCGCGCACCACCGGATAGATTTCGTTCTGGAACCGGGAGCCGGAGAACACGCCGTAGTGGCCGGCGCCGACCTGGATGTGCTGGCGGCGCTTGTAGTCGGGGATGTTGGGGCAGATGTCGTGGGCGGCGACGGTCTGGCCGGGCGTGCACATGTTGTCCTTGGCGCCCTCGACGGTCAGCAGCGGCATGGTCCGGATCGCGCCGAAATCCACCAGTTCGCCCTTGTAGGTCATCACGCCGCGCGGGATGTGGTGCTCGAAGAACACCCGCTCCAGCGACTCCACGTAGAAGCTTTCGGTCATGTCGAGCACCGAGAAATACTCGTCGTAGAAGTCACGGAATATCTCGGCCTCGTCGTCGTTGCCCTTGATGCCGTCGCCCATGAACGAGGCGTGCCGCTTGATGTGCGGCATCAGGTTGATCGACATGAAGCCGCTGAGCTGGAAGAAGCCCGGATAGACCCGGCGCCCGGCGCCTGGAAAACCCCTCGGCACGGTCTTGATGGCGACCTTGCGCATCAGCTTCAGGGGCACGTGGTCGGTGATCTTGTTGATCAGGCCGGGATTGATCCGCGTGTCCATGGGGCCGGCCATCAGCGTCAGGCTGGCGGGCACCAGCGCCGGGCTGCGCTCGGCCAGCACCGCGGCGGCGACCAGCGCCGGCGGCGCCGCCTGGCAGGTGGCGACCATATGGGTGCCGGGACCCAGCTCGGTCATGAAATCGATCAGGTAGGAAACGTAGTCGTCGAAGCCGAAGTCGCCGTCCGCCACCGGCACCTCGCGGGCGTTGCGCCAGTCGGTGATGTAGGGCGCGAAATCCCGCGCGAAGCCGCGCACCGTGTCGCGCAGCAAGGTGGCATAATGGCCGGACAGCGCCGCGGCGATCAGCACCTTGGGCCGCTCGGCGGCGCCGTCGACCTGGAAGCCGACCAGGTCGCAGAACGGCCGGCGCGCGACGACCGTCTCGCGCAGCGCGTAGGTTTCGCCGCCGCGCTCGGCGGTCACGCCGAAGTCCTGCTTGGGGTAATCCTTCAGGATGCGGTACGGCATTTCGGCAAGCGTCGACAGCGTCCGGCTCAGCGCCGTATCCTTCAGGGGATTCAGATCGTGGTTGAGAATCGCCCTGTAACTATCCAGAAAGAAAGTGAGAGGTCGCGTGAGGTAGCGCGCGGTCTCATAGCTGTCGTAAAGCACTCGCGTCTCTCCAGGAAGCACGCCGGGCCGATCGCGTGCCTCGTTCAATCGGTTTTCAGCGTGGGGATGTTGGCCTTCCCACTACCGCCGTCGCCAACGACGCGTCAGCGGCTTTGTTCTCGCACGTAGGTGCCGGGCGCGTCGCAGAGCGGTGAGAAACCGTCGCATCCCGGTAACGCGGGTGCAACAATGTTCTTACCCGATCTGGCGGCGCACCACGCGGCCCAGCTCTCCCACCAGCTTCCCGTCGTCCTGGCGGCATGCTCCAGCCACTCGTCGGCGGTCGGCCTGATGTCGTCGCCAACCCAGTAATAGGCCTTGTTGTTCCCCGGCGGATTGACCAGCGCGGCGATGTGGCCGCCATTGCTGAGTGCGAAGGTCGACTTGCCGTTCACCAGGTGGACGGTCTCGTAGCAGCCCTTCCACGGCGTCAGATGGTCGGTGATCGCGCCGACGATGAAGGTGTCGCACTTGATCCTGCCCAGGTCGATGGGCTCGCCGAGGATCTCGAATTCGCCCGGCTCGATCAGGTCGTTCTCCTCGAACAGGTGCAGGAAGTCCTGGTGCAGCCTGGCGGGCAGGTTGGTGCTGTCCTTGTTCCACGCCAGGATGTCGAAGGCGGGCGGCGTGTCGCCCATCAGGTAGTTGTTGACCCAGTATTTCCAGATCAGGTCGTTGGGCCGCAGCCAGGCGAACACCTTGGCCAGGTCCTTGCCCTGCAGCACGCCGTCGAGCTGCGACTTGGCCTTGGACACGGCCAGCATGGCAGGCAGGCGGAAGGCGCCCAGCGACGCCTCGGCCTTGTAGTTCATCATGGTGACGCACAGGGTCGCCGTGTTGACCCAGTTCTTCTTCCGGGCCGCCAGCCAGGCGACCATGATCGCGGTCAGCATGCCGCCGGCGCAGAAGCCGACGAAGTTGGCCTTCTTCTGGCCGGTGATCTTCAGCACCGCCTCGGTGGCCTCGAGCGCGGCTTCCAGATACGCTTCCAGTCCCCACTCGCGGTTTTCCGGCGACGGGTTGCGCCAGCTCACGGTGAAATAGTGCAAGCCCTGGCCAACGGTGTATTCGGCGAAGCTCCGGCCCGGCGCCAGGTCGGTGAAGTAGTAGCGGCCGATCTGCGGCGGAATCAGGATCACCGGGATCTGCTTCACCGTCTCGGTGGCCGGCTTGTACTGGATCAGCTCGAACATCTCGGTGCGCATGACCACCGAACCGGGCGTCACCGCCAGGTTGCGGCCGACCTCGAAATCTGAATCGTCCACCTGCTGGGGCAGGCCGTCGTTCTGGAACATGTCCTGCCACAGCGTCATGCCGCCGGTCCACAAATTGGCGCCGCCGGATTCGATGGTCCGCTTCATCGCCTCCGGATTGCCCCACAGCGCGTTGGTGGGGGCGATGGCGCTGGCGAAGACGGTGGCGGCGAAGTCGGCGCGGGCCTTCTCGTCCTTGGGCAGATCGTCGGGGACCATCGCCTCGATGGCGTCCGACATGGCGAGATAGGCCTGGGCAAGCCGTTTGTAGCCGGGGCTTTTCAGCCAGGCGTCGTCCTTGAAGCGCCAGTCCTTGCTGTCGGGCTTGATGTCCGAGGTGCCCGTCGCGACCTGCAGGAGGTTGAAATACAAGTCGCTGCTGGTCTTCAGGAAAGTTTCGGGGCGGATCGCATGAGTATAGGCATAGAATATGTCGTGCAGGCCCATTTCCTTGAGGGCCGTGGACGCATCGCCGCCCAGCATTGCGTCCGGCGGAGTGGCTTTATTGTCTGATTTCCCCGGCATGTACCGTCTCCCGGAAGGGTCCCGTCGCCATGATGCCGAGGCTAGCACGGGCGTTAGGCCCAATCTACAACTCAACTATTTGCAAATGCATGGTGTCGGAGGAAGCGGCGTGTCGCGGTCGCTGGCAAGGCCGGCCGGAATCCGCCACTGGATCGCGGCAGGCGACAATTCGCTTGCGTTCGCGTCCATTTATATTGACCGTTTGGTCAGGGAAGATACGGAGAAGCGTCATGAGCGATTTCGAAGCCACGGTGCGGCACCTGAAGGATGTCGAGGACATCAAGACCCTCAGGCATAAATACTCTTACGGCGCCAACATCATCGACGGCCAGCCGGGCGACCTGAAGGCGTTCGCGGCGCTGTTCGCCGACGACGCGTCGTTCGACGTGGGCATGGGCGAGGCGATCGGCCCGGCGGCCATCGAGGCGATGATGAAGGAGCTGACCACCCAGTGGAAATGCGCCATGCACTACATGCTGAATCCGGTGATCGAGGTCGACGGCGACCGGGCCAAGGGCAAATTCACCGGGCTTTTCGCCTTCGTCTCCGACACCGATCCCGCGCCGGTGTTCCTGTCGAACATCTACACTGACACCTATGTGCGCACGACGGCCGGGTGGAAGTTCCAGTCGGTCCGGGTCCGCATGACCTTCGCCGATCCGGTGTTCCTGCAGGGTTATGCGGACCACCTGGCCGAGCCCGCCGCGTAGGCGCCGTCAGCCGGGCCTGAGGGTCAGAGGCAGCACCGCATGTCCCGCGGTGCCCGGCGGTGGCGCCGGGGTCAGCCTGTTCACCGTCGCGGCCAGATCCGCCAGGTCCAGGCCGAGCAGGCGGGGTGCGCCCACCATGACTTCCGCCAGCATCCGCCTTGCCCGGCCGACATGCGCCGCCGCGCCTTTCGCGTTGCCGGCGCGCACCTTCAGGCCCACCGCGGCCAGCGCGATCAGCGCCTGCAGCAGGGTGGCGACCAGGCCGCTCCGGCCGCAGGCGTTCCACAGGCCTTCCCAGGATTCGTGGGCTTCCCAGTAGTAGCCGGCGTTGAACAGGTCGATGCCGCGCAGATAGTCGTGGCTGTCGCGCCAGCGGTCCGCATCGGGCGCAGCCGGGGCGGGGGCGTGGACGCCGTAGCTATGACCGCGTTCGTCGCGCACCGGATGCGGATCGCGCCCGGGCGTATAGGCATAGGCGGGAAACGGCTCGTCCGGCAGGAAGCGGATCATCCGGCGCTGTAGGCGACGGCCCCGGTCATCGGCCGGTCGCCGGGCGGGCTGCCCCACGGCGCGCGCGGCGCCTGCCGGACGCCGACATACTTCATCAGCCGGTAGCGCCAGCCCTCGGGCGTGCGCACATAGCGCTCGTCATAGGTGCCCAGGAACCAGGCCGAGGCGCCGTCCGGCATCTCGCTGCAGCCGATGAAGTGCCAGTGACCGGTCGCCTCGTCGCCGGTCACCCTGATGTCCGGGCAGATCGCGTTGTGGAAGGCGAACGGGATGGCGCGCAGGTCGACGAACAGTTGCCGGATCGCCGCTTTGCCGCGCGCTGCGGGCATGCCGGGGCTCGCGTCCCACACGCCGTCCTCGACGAACAGGTCGGCCACGGGACCGGCGTGGGTGCCGCCATGCTCGGGCCAGCCGCCATCGACATAGGCGCAGTAGCGGGCCTTGAGGGCGCGGATGTCCTCCTTGTCCTGCAGGTCGAGCAGGCGTCGCTCCAGCGACGCCATACGGCGCGCGAGCTGTTCCGTATCGGCCATGGCGATCCTCCCCGGCGTTTGCGACGTCCGTCATCGGATCAGCGGGCCGGGTTCCTGTCAAGCAAGCGCCATTGATCCGGATCAATGAGCCGTCGGCTTTCTTCACCCATGAATGAAACACCTAAAGCATCGCAAGGAGACGGCACATGGTCGCCATCGTCAGGGTCAAGGAAAGTGTGCTCACGCCTGCCGGCAAGGCGCCGGAGCCGGCGCTCGGCACGGAGATGATCCCGCATAGCCGCTATATCTCGCCCGAGTTCATGAAGCTCGAGTGGGCGCGCATGTGGACCAAGGTCTGGCTGGTCGGCTGCCGCGAGGAGGAAATCCCCGACGTCGGCGACTATATCACCACCAGCATCGGTCCTGAATCGGTGCTGATCGTGCGCGGCGAGGACGGCGTCGCCCGGGCGCTCTACAATGTCTGCAACCACCGCGGCAACAAGGTGAAGTTCGACGCCTGCGGCAACGCGCGCACGCTGCAGTGCGCCTATCATTTCTGGGAATACGACCTGACCGGCAAGCTGATCTTCGTCCCCGACGAGAGCGACTTCCATCAGGGTTGTCCGCCGGAGAAGCTGAGCATGAAGCCGATCCGCACCGACAGCTGGGGCGGCTTCGTCTGGTTCAACCTCAATCCGGACGCCGAGCCGCTGATGGACTATCTGGGCGTCATCCCCGAGCATCTCGACCCGTACCACTTCGATAACCTGGCCATGACCATGGACGTCACCGTGGAATGGGACTGCAACTGGAAGACCTCGGTCGATGCGTTCAACGAGGTCTATCATGTCCAGGGCATCCATCCGGAGCTCTGCTATACCATCGACGACGTCGACGTGCAGATCGACCTCTACGACCGGCACAACCGCTATCTGGTGCCGTTCAAGACCTATAGCCCGAGGGTTGGCGAGCAGACCGAGGTGCCCGAGGCGCTCGCCGAGGAGTTGCGCGCCATCGGCATGGATCCGGACCAGTTTACCGGCCACGTGTCCGACATCCGCCGCGCGGTGCAGGTCTACAAGCGGGCCAATCAGGCGAAATTCGGCATCGACTATGCCGGGCTGAACGACGACCAGCTCTCGGACGATTACCACTATTTCATTTTCCCCAACATCACGCTCAACGTGCATTCGGACTCGCTGCTGTTCTTCCGTCAGCGGCCGCACCAGACCGACCCGGACAAGATGTATTACGACGTGCGCATGTTCCAGCAGATACCCAAGGGCGAGGAGCGCCCGCCGCTACCGGAGCACGAACACGTCAAGCACGGCGAGCGGTCGCTGGGCCTGGTCCTCGACCAGGATTCGGTCAACCTGCCGCACGTCCAGCAGGGCATGCACTCGGCCGCCTTCGACGGCCTGTGGATTAGTCACCAGGAACGCCGCATCCGCCACATGCACAAGACGCTGATGGACTACGTCGACGGCGTCGGCGCCAACGACGCCTGAGGATATCTAGCCTTCGGCCGCCGCCAAACCGGTGGCCGAAGGCTCGCCGCCCAGCCCCATGGCCGCGCTCAGGTCGGCATAGGCAAGGGCCGCGTCGGCCCGCGCGGTGGCCAGCGCCGCCTGGGCGTCGTAGGCGGCGCGCTGCGCCACCAGCACCTCGAGCAGCGGAGACAGCCCCGCCGCGTAACGCGCCATGGCAAGCCGGGTCTGATCCTCGGCGAAGGCAAGGGCATCGGCCAGGGCGACGCGCCGTGCCTCGGCGGCGAAGGCCGCGGCCAGCGCGGCTTCCACTTCCACGAGGGCCTGGGTCGCGGCCTTGCGGTATTCGATTGCCGCGCGCAGCAGCCGGGCGTCCGCCGCGTCTCGGGCGCCCTCCAGCCTGCCGAAGCTCAGCAACGTACCAGCGACCGACGCGCCGGCCGCGTAGGCCGTCCCGGGTCCCGCGAACGCGGACGCGGGCGATACGTCCTGGCCGCCGATCAGGGCCGACAGGGTCAGGCGCGGCCAGAAATCGGCGCGGGCGGCGCGGGCATCATATTCGGCGGCGGCCAGCCCGTGCGCGGCGGCGCGAAGGTCGGGCCGCCGGGCCAGAACCTCGGCCGGTGCCAGCGCTTGCCGGGCGACGGCCGCTTCGGGCGCGGGTGTACGCTCGGCGAAGATGGCGGCGAGCCCGCCTGGCGGCTGGCCCAGTAACGCCTCGAGCG
>JALHLV010000015.1 GCA_022844405.1 Sphingomonadales bacterium
CTTCATCCACACCTTCGTCAGGGACTACAATCGAACCAGACTGCGATGCCTCGGACACAAGGCACCTGCCGAAATCTTGGCTAACCTTCCGGGACACAACACCTTCGCCGGGATGACAAATGATTTTGATGTTAGAGCGCCACCTTGCTGAACTGCCCATGCAGGTTCTGCATGAACACGGCCAATCCCCGCAGATGTGCCGGATCGCCGGTCGTCAGATAACGCACCGTTCGTCCTCCCTGCCCCGCGTCGGAAAACTCCGGCCGCCGCCGCAGGTAGTCGGTCAGCGCCTCGGCCACCAGATCCGGTTGCGATAGGATGCTTGTCCCTTCCGGCAGGCAGCGGGCGAACAGGTGACGGACCAGCGGATAGTGGGTGCAGCCCAGTACCGCCGCGTCGGGCACGAAGCCCTTGTGGCCGTCGAGTGCTTGCGCGACCCGCGCCGAGATCGTGGCGAGCAGATCGGCTTCGGACGCACCGTCCTCGATCATGCCGGCGAGACCGGGACATGCCTGCTGGACGATGTCGCAGCCCGGCGCGCGCTTTCGCACCTCTTCCAGATAGGCGCGGCTCTCGATGGTTTTCGTCGTGCCGAACAGCACCACGCGGGGATAGATCAGCACGTCGTCCTCGTGCGGCACCTCGCGGTGCCACGGCACGCCGGCCAGCGCCTCGACCATGGGGACGAGCACGCCGAGCACGCGGTTCCGAGGATGGAGGAACGGCAGCCAGGTCTGCTGGATGGTGCGCAGCGCCACCGACGCCGCCGTGTTGCAGGCGATCACCACCAGCCGGCAGCCCGAGCGCATCAGGAAATCGATGGCCTCGGTGGTATAGGCGACGATCTCAGCATTGTCGCGCTCGCCATAGGGCGCGCGGGCGTGGTCGCCGAGGTAGAGGAACGATTCGTCCGGCAGCGCCGCGACCAGCGCCTCGAGCACCGTGAGACCACCGGAGCCTGAATCGAAGACACCGATCATGTGCGCTCAGCGGCCCATATAGTCTTTGCCGCGCTGGATGTAGCCCAGCGTCAGCTTGCGGTGATGGGCGATTTCCTCGGGCTTCAGGTCGCGCATGTAGGCCGCGGGACGCCCTGCCCAGAGCTGACCGGCGGGCACGCGCTTGTTCGGCGTCACCAGGGAGCCGGCGCCGATCATGGCGTTTTCCTCGACCACCACATTGTCCATGATGGTGCTGCCCATGCCGACGAGCACGCCGTCCCCGATGGTGCACCCGTGCAGCAGGCACATGTGGCCGATCAGCACGAAATTGCCGATGGTGGTGCCATAGCGGCCTTCGGTGACATGCACCACCGAGCCATCCTGCAGGTTCGACGAATGGCCCATGCGGATGCGGTGGACGTCGCCGCGCATCACGCAGTTGAACCAGATGGTGCAGTCGGCGCCGATCTCGACGTCGCCGACGATGCGTGCGCCGTCCGCCAGGAACGCTGTCGGATCGATCTTCGGCAGGATGCCCAGATACGGGATGATCTGCCCGGCCATCAGGGGAACATGGGCTGCTGGGTCAGGCCCGTGGTCTCGGCGAGGCCGAACATCAGGTTCATGTTCTGCACCGCCTGGCCCGAGGCGCCCTTCACCAGATTGTCGATGGTCGAGACGATGATCGCCCGGCCGGGACGTCGGTCGGCGACGACGCCGATGAGTGCGTAGTTGGAGCCCAGCACGTGCCGCGAGGCGGGCACCTGACCGTAGGGCAGCACGCCCACGAAGTGTTCGGCCTCGTAGCGTACCGACAGAGTGTCGTGCAGGTCCTCGGCGGTGACGCCGGACGCCAGCGTCACATAGATGGTCGACAGGATGCCGCGGTTCATCGGTATCAGGTGCGGCGTGAACGCGACGATCAGGTCCTCGCCGGCCGCCCGCGACAGCTCCTGTTCGATCTCCGGGCCATGCCGGTGATTGGCGACGCCATAGGCATGGATGCCGGTCGATACCTCGGTGAACAGACTGCCTTCCTTGGCCGCCCTGCCCGCACCCGACACGCCCGACTTTGAATCGATGACGATGTCGTTCGGGTCGATCTGCCTGGCGGCCAGCAGCGGCGCCAACGGCAGGATCGCACTGGTCGGATAGCAGCCGGGGCACGCGACCAGGTCTGCGGCCCTGATCTTTTCCCGGGCCAACTCGGTCAGGCCATAGACGGCGACCTGCTGCAGCGATGGGGCGAGATGCTCGTGGCCATACCATTCGGCATAGGTGTCTACATTCTCCAGCCGAAAGTCGGCGGACAGGTCGATGATCTTCACCGGCTTGCGGATTTCGGCGACATAGTCCTCACGGGTCTCGATCGCCAGTTCGTCGATCAGCGTGTGGCCGGTCCTGTGCATCAGGCCGCGGATCACGTCCTGGGTCGTGCCGTGCGGCAGGCAGCAGAACACCACGTCCACGTCGACGCCCGCCCACTCCACCTGCTCGATGCTCATCAGATCCGGCAGGTCGAGGGCGCCGAATTGCGGAAACACGGTTTCCAGCTTCTCGCCGGCGCGGCGGTCGGCGGTCAGCACGACGATCTCCACATTGGGGTGCTGGCTGAGCAGCCGCACCAGCTCCGCGCCGGTGTAGCCGCTGGCGCCGAGAATGGCCGCCCTGACGATGTCTTTTTTCATCGGTCTGTTCCTGCCTGGAATGCGCGAAACCTAGGAGCGTCTCCCGGGGTAATCAAGCGCCTCACTGTAACACAAAGAAAAAGGGCCTCCCGCCAGCGCGGAAGGCCCCGATTCGAACCCTGGCCTGCGCGCTTAGCGCTTGGAGAACTGGAAGCTGCGGCGGGCCTTGGCCTTGCCGTACTTCTTGCGCTCGACGACGCGCGAGTCACGGGTGAGGAAGCCGCCGTCCTTCAGCGGCTTGCGCAGTGTGGGCTCGTAGAGCGTCAGCGCCTTGGAGATGCCGTGACGCACCGCGCCGGCCTGACCCGACAGACCGCCGCCGACGACCGTGGCGACCACGTCGTACTGGTTCTTGCGGTTGGCGACCTCGAACGGCTGGCGCAGGATCATACGCAGCACCGGACGGGCGAAGTAGGTGTCCTGGTCGCGGCCGTTGACGGTGACCTTGCCGGAGCCCGGCTTCAGCCAGACGCGGGCGACCGCGTTCTTGCGCTTGCCGGTCGCGTAGGAGCGGCCTTGCGCGTCGATTTCCTGCTCGTACTTCGGCGCCGCGGTCTCCTGCGAGGTGGCGGCGCCCAGATCCTTCAGATCGGTGATGGTGGACATTACGCGTTCCTCTTGTTCTTCGGATTGCGGCTGGCGAAGTCGAACACCGCCGGCTGCTGCGCCTCGTGCGGGTGCTCGGCGCCGGCATAGACGCGCAGCTTGCGCATCTGGTCACGGCCAAGCGGGCCGCGCGGCACCATGCGCTCGACGGCCTTCTCGATGACGCGCTCCGGGTGGGCGCCGTCGAGGATCTTGGCGGCCGTGCGGCCCTTGATGCCGCCCGGATATCCGGTGTGCCAGTAATACACCTTGTTCTCGCGCTTGCGGCCGGTCAGGTGCACCTTTTCGGCGTTGATGATCACGACGTGATCGCCGCAATCGATGTGCGGGGTGTAGGTCGGCTTGTGCTTGCCGCGAATGAGCTTCGCGACCTCGGACGCGAGGCGGCCCAGGACGACGCCGTCGGCGTCGATCACCAGCCACTTTGCCTCGACCTCGGAGGGTTTGGCGGAATAGGTTTTCATCGGTCGGTCCCTGCATGAGGGGCACACGCGCCCCTGGATCGTCGGCGGCGGAGTATGGCGATTTACATTCGCCTGTCAACAGGACGACGTTCAAAATTCCCTTTTAGAATCAGCGTATTAAAATTATGGTACTACTATACCACACGAATTGGCGTTATTTTGCGGTCTTGCTGGCCGTTTCGTCATGGATCCATGACAGATAGGCCGGATTTCCCGCCTCGATCGGCCAGGAGACGATGCACGGCACGTCGTAGGAATGCAGCGTCCGCACCCGCGCGGCGAGCGCATCGAACAGCGCGGCGCGGGTCTTGGCGATCAGCGCCACCTCGGCGTCGCGCCGCACCGCGCCGTCCCAGCGATAGACCGAGCGGATGTCGCCCAGGATGTTGACGCAGGCGGCGAGCCGCTCTTCGACCAATGCCGAGGCGATGCGGTCCGCCTCCTCATCCGACGATGCGGTCATGTAGACCGAGACATAGTCGCTCATGGGGCCCTCACCCGGTGCAGGACATACAGCGCCGCGGTGACCAGCACCAGGCCGCCGGCCTGGTGGAACACCGCCAGCCACGGCGGTACATAGGGCAGGATCAGCACGGTGACGATGCCCGCGGCCACCTGGAACAGGGTCGCTAGCGCCAGCAGATGGGCCGGCGCGCCATTCCCCCGGTTGAGCCACCACCAGACGCCGACCAGCAGCGTGATCAGATAGGCCAGCATGCGGTGGTTGAACTGGACGATGCGATGGTCCTCGAACATGCCGGGCCACAGCGGCGGGTCGGTCCAGATGCCGGGCGGGATGACGTGACCATTATCCATGGCCGGCCAGGTGTTGTAGATGAAGCCGGCGTCGATGCCCGCGACGAACGCGCCCGACAGGATCTGCAGGAAGATCAGCACCGTGAGCAACAGGCTGAAGCGCGCAAGCCGTCCCGTTCGCGGCTGGCGAAGATCCGCCACCAGCCAGACGATGTAGCCGTAGACCGCGAAGGCAATGCCCAGATGGGCGGCCAGCCGGTACTGGCTGACGTCCGGGCGGTCGACCAGCCCGCTTTTCACCATGTACCAGCCCATGAAGCCCTGGAGCGCGCCCAGTCCCAGTAACGCCCAAAGGTGCGGCTTCAACGGAGCAGGAATCTGCTGGCGCCACAGCATCCAGAAAAACGGGATGGCGAACGCCACCCCGATCAGGCGGCCGAGCAGCCGGTGCAGATACTCGAACCAGAAGATGGTCTTGAAGTCGGCGACGGTGAAATCGCTGTTCTTCTTCAGGAACTCGGGCGAGGTCTTGTACTTGTCGAACTCGGCCTGCCACGCCTGGTCGGACAGCGGCGGCAGCGTGCCGGTCACCGGCCGCCATTCGACGATGGACAGGCCGGATTCGGTTAGCCGGGTGACGCCGCCGAGCAGCACCATGATGAAGATCAGGGCGGCGACGGTGACGAGCCAGCGGACGATGCGATTGCGGTCTTGCGGGGTCAGGCTGGTGCCTGTCGCCATGATGGGGGCCTCGAAGTGAACCGGGGCCGGCACGGCGGCCGGCCCCTTTTACTGGTCGGAGTGGCCGGATTTGAACCGACGACCCTCACACCCCCAGTGTGATGCGCTACCAGGCTGCGCTACACTCCGATAGACGCCTCGGCAGGGATCCTGTCGAAAGCGGGCGGACTATAATGCCAGCCCGCGGCGGGATGCCAGCCCTAATGTTGGATATCTCTACCGCGTCAGCAGCGTGCGGATTTCGTCCAGTTCGGCCACGAGCCGTTCGAGATCGACATCGCCGTCGCCCACAGCCTCGACCGGGTCAGGCGCCGTTGCCGGCGATGCGGACGCTGGCGACGATGCCACGGGCGCGTCGCCCTCCTCGCGGGCGCCGTCGGCCACGGCGCGCACGCCGCGCTCCTTCAACACCTTCTGGACACCCTTGATCGTATAGCCGTCCTCGTACAGCAGCCGGCGGATGCCGCGCAGCAGCATGACGTCCTCGGGACGGTAGTAGCGGCGGCGGCCGCCGCGCTTCAGCGGCCGGATCTGGCTGAACTTGCTTTCCCAGAAGCGCAGCACGTGCTGCGGCACGTTGAGCTCGTCCGAAACCTCGCTGATGGTGCGGAACGCATCGGGCGATTTACGCGGCGCGCTGCGCCCGTCGCTATTTTCCTGACTGAGCGGCATTCAATCGCGACTTACGAAGACCGGGTCGCGCTGGCGACGATGGACTTGAGTACCTGGCTGGGGCGGAACACCAGCACCCGGCGCGGCCCGATCGGAACCTCTTCGCCCGTCTTCGGGTTGCGTCCGGTGCGGCCGCCCTTCTTGCGGACGACGAAGCTGCCGAACGACGAAATCTTCACGCTCTCGCCCTCGACCAGCTTGTCGGAGATGATGTCCAGCACCCGCTCGACCAGCTCGGCCGACTCGTTTCGAGACAGGCCCACTTCCTGATAAACGGCCTCGCTCAGATCCGCTCTGGTCACGGTCTTTCCGCTCATTGCCTGCCCCTATTCCCCCGAATTGATGGGAACTAGGTTAGGCAATGCTGTTAAGCCAGTCAATATAAAAGGAAATTCCCGGCACCTAAGACAACGGTTTAGTTGTCACCGAACCGTTGCGACGGGACTACCAGCGGACGAGGCTCGCGCCCCAGGTGAATCCGCCGCCCATGGCCTCGAGCAGCACCAGATCGCCGCGCTTGATCCGCCCGTCGCGCACCGCCCGGTCGAGCGCCAGCGGCACCGACGCGGCCGAGGTGTTGCCATGGTCCTGCACCGTCACCACCACCTTGTCGGGCGCGATGCCAAGCTTCCGGGCAGTGGCGTCGAGGATGCGGCGATTGGCCTGATGCGGCACGATCCAGTCGATATCCGAGGGCGATAGATCGGTTCCCTCGAACACCTCTTGAACAATATCGGCCAAGTTATTGACAGCGTGCTTGAACACGTCCCTGCCCCGCATCCGGAGCTTGCCCGTGGTCTGGGTCGTCGATGGCCCGCCGTCCACATAGAGCAGGTCGTGCTTGGTGCCGTCGCTGCGCAGCTTGCTGGCGATGATGCCGCGGTCGCCCGCGCCCTGTTCGCCCCGCAGCACAACGGCGCCGGCGCCGTCGCCGAACAGCACGCAGGTGGTGCGGTCTTCCCAGTCGAGAATGCGCGAGAAGGTCTCGGCGCCGATCAGCAGCAGGTTCTTCGACATGCCGCCGCGGATCAGGTTGTCGGCGACGGAGAAGCCGTAGACGAAGCCCGAGCAGACCGCCTGGATGTCGAACGCCGCGCCCTGGGTGATGCCCAGGCCGGCCTGCACCTTCACGGCGGTGGCGGGAAACGTTTCGTCGGGCGTGGCTGTCGCCACGATGACCATGTCGATATCGCCCGCATCGATACCGGCGTCCTCGATCGCGCGCTTGCCGGCGGCGATGGCCAGGTCCGAGGTGTATTCGCCATCGGCAGCGATATGGCGTTGGTTGATCCCGGTGCGCTCGACGATCCACTCGTCGCTGGTGTCCACCATCCTCGCCATCTCGGCGTTGGTGACGATGCGATCGGGAAGATAGGAGCCGACGCCGGCGACGACTGTCCTGATGCCGTTCACGGGACCAGCACCTCGGCGGACGCTGTCGGGCGCTGGATGACGTACTGGGCCATGTCCTCGGCGATCTTGCCGTTGAGGTCGCCCTCGGCCAGGTCCTTGGCCACGCCGATGGCGCTCGCGATGCCCGCGGCATTAGCGCCACCGTGACTCTTGACCACCAGTCCATTCAGGCCCACGAACATGCCCCCATTATGCGTATTGGGATCGAGATGGGCGCGCAGCGTCCTGAGGGCGCCGCGAGCCAGGAGATAGCCCAGCATGGACATGGGCGAATTGCGGAACGCCCGCCGGAACAGGTCAGCGATCAGCATGGACGTGCCTTCCATGGTCTTCAGCGCCACATTACCGGTGAATCCATCCGTAACATAGACGTCGGCGCCGCCTTTCCCCAGATCGTTGCCCTCGGCGAAGCCGACGAACTCGAAGCGCAGGTCGGCCGCGCGCAGCTCCTCGGCCGCGCGCTTGACCTCTTCGTTCCCCTTCAGCTCCTCGGTGCCGATGTTGAGCAGCGCGACCTTGGGCCGGCTGACGCCGAGCACGACACGGGCGTAGGCGGCGCCCATGACGGCGAACTGCACCAGGTTCTCCGACGAGCATTCCACATTGGCGCCCAGGTCGAGCATGGCGCTTTCCCCGCGCCTGGTCGGCAGCAGGGTGACCAGCGCCGGGCGGTCGATGCCGGGCATGGTGCGCAGGATGAATTTCGAGAGGGCCATCAGCGCGCCGGTGTTGCCGGCCGATACGGCGACGTTGGCGGTGCCCTCGCTGACCGCCTGGATGGCCAGGCCCATACTGGACGTGCGGCCCTTGCGCAGCGCCTGGCCGGGCTTCATGGCGCCGTCGATCACGGACTCGGCGTGGACGATGGAGCAGCAGTCCTTGAGCTTCTGGCGGCCCGCCAGCCCGGCTTCGAGCGCAGGGCCGTCGCCGAACAGCACATAGCGCAGACCGGGATGCCGCTCCCGCGCCAGTTCCGTGCCGTCGAGGATGACGCCGGGGGCGTGATCCCCGCCCATGGCGTCAAGGGCGATCGTCAGGGCGCCAGCCAATGTGACATCCCCCGCACCCGTTGTTAGAAGGTCTCGGTGGCCTCGGTAACCTCGCGGCCATCATACTGGCCGCACGCGCCGCAAACGTGATGCGGCAGCTTGACCTCGCCGCAGTTCGGGCATTCGACCGCCTGCGTGCGCACCAGCGCATGATGCGAACGGCGCATATTCCGCCGCGAAGGCGTGGTTTTTCTCTTCGGTACCGCCATCTGTCGAACTCTTGCTAGAAAAGCGCCCCGACCACCGGGGCGGCGTTTAGGCGCCAGAACATACTCAGAATTCTACACGCTTCAAGTTTTGTCTTTCAGTTTCTTCAAAACAGCGAACGGATTCGGCACTGTGCTGTCGTCATCGCCGTCGTCTTCAGGCAAATCCGGCGCCGCGGCGCCGGGCGCGCGCGGATAGGGATCGAGCGCCAGCGCCAGATACTGCACGCCGATGTCGCCCAGATCGACGATTCCCGCGTCGGCCGTCTCGATGTCGTCCTCGTCCACGTCGATGTCGAGTTCGGCGCGCCGATCGGCCTCCTCCTCCGTCGCCAGCTGGACGCGGACCCGCTCGTCGATCTGCGCGGCGACCGGATCGCCGGTGATGATGCATTCCTGGGTGACAGCCGCCGCAAGCCGGGCGTCGAACACGGCCGAGCGGCCACGGCGCACGGGCTCGAGACTGCCCCGCACCGTGAACGCCGCCAGGCCAAGCAGCCCCAGGCGCCGGGCGATGGCGTCCCGCTCGGCTTCGCTCGCGGTGATCTCGATGGCCCGCCCTCCATCGGGCAGGGAGACGATGTCGAATGGACGGTGCAGTTCAGGGGGCTCGCGCGCGCTCACGGCACGTCTCCGGGCGCGGGTCCGAAGCTGACCTCGCCCGCCATCAGGGCCGCGATCGGAAAGGTCTTCAGGGCGGCGTTCTCGCGGCGGACATAGAAGGCGATCCGCGCGAGTGCGTCCGCCGCCGCCGGCGCCGAGCGGTAGAGGTTGCGGGTCAGCGCCTCCTCGAGCGCGCCGCCACCCGCTTCCAGTGCTTCCTCATAGGCCTTCACCCGGCCCATGAACGCCTTTCCCATGGCGCGCACCCGCCGGCCGATTCCCATGTCGCCCACGCCCATCTCGCGCAGCGACCGGTCCATGTCGGCGAACATCTCGTCGAACAGCGCCTGGGACAGCCTCTCGCCGTCGGGACCGCCGTCGCGCAGGCGGCGCATGATCAGAAACGCGTGCAGCACGATCATGTCGAAGCGGCCGTCGATGGTGTCCGGCACGCCGCCCGCCAGGTAGAACCCGGGCCGGCGCGACTGGGCGACCGCCGTGTTGTAGAGCGTGTTGGCGCGGAGCTGGTCCGGCGAGGGCATGAACGCCCGTTGAAGGTTCTTGAGAAACTGCAGCATGTGGCCTATTCCAACAGGCGATCACCGACCGGCGCGAACGTTGACAGTGCCGGGGCGCGATGCCATTTTCTAGCCCAGCGAATAGGCCCTTGGCCGCGCGCCGTCAACCGGCGGCCGGCATCTCGACATAGAGTGAGTTGGTGAACAGACAGACGCTTCTCGTTGCACTGGGTCTGGTGGCCTCGGCAGTCATGCTGCCGGGCTGCGCCAAGACCGTCGATACGCGCGGATATTTGATGGACGAGGATCTGATCAAGGAAATCAGGCCGGGCGTCGACAACCGCGCCTCCGTGCTGGCCGCCCTGGGCACGCCCACGGTACCAGGCACCTTCGACGACGAGAACTGGTACTACGTGGCCAGGACCCAGGAAAGCTGGGCGTTCTTCCGGCCCGACGTGGTCGACAACCAGGTGCTGCAGGTTTCGTTCGACCAGTCCGGCAACGTCAAGGAAATCTCCCGCGCCGGCATGGAATCGGCCCGCGAGATCGACCCGGTGGGCGAGAAGACCCCGACCCGCGGCAAGGAGCTGGGTTTCTTCGAGCAGATCTTCAGCAACATCGGCCGCTTCAGCGGCCCCGGTCCGGCCTCGCCGGGCAACTAAGCCCTCACGCGGCATAACTCACCCCTCAAGGAAAAGGACCCGGCGGTTTCCCGCCGGGTCCTTCTCTTTTCGTCCGCTTCCCGTCAGTGCGCCAGGATGGCAAGCAGCAGCAGGGCCACGATGTTGGTGATCTTGATCATCGGGTTGACGGCCGGGCCGGCGGTGTCCTTGTAGGGATCGCCGACCGTGTCGCCGGTCACCGCGGCCTTGTGGGCCTCCGAGCCCTTGCCGCCGTGGTGGCCGTCCTCGATGTACTTCTTCGCGTTGTCCCACGCACCGCCGCCGGCGGTCATGGAAATGGCGACGAACACGCCGGTGACGATCACGCCGAGCAGCATGGCGCCCAGCGCCGCGAAGGCGTTGGCCTGGCCGGCGATGGCCTCGAACAGGAAGTACACCACGATCGGCGACAGCACCGGCAGCAGCGACGGAACGATCATCTCGCGGATCGCCGCCTTGGTCAGCAGGTCGACCGAGCGGGCGTAGTTGGGCTTGGAGGTGCCCGCCATGATGCCGGGATTATCGCGGAACTGGGCGCGGACTTCCTCGACGATGGCGCCGGCCGCGCGGCCGACCGCCATCATGCCCATGGCCCCGAACAGGTAGGGCAGCAGGCCGCCAATCAGCAGGCCGACCACCACATAGGGATTGGACAGGCTGAAATCGACCGTGACGTCGGTGAAGAAGTGGGCCAGATCCTCGGTATAGGCGCCGAACAGCACCAGAGCGCCCAGGCCGGCCGAACCGATGGCATAGCCCTTGGTGACCGCCTTGGTGGTGTTGCCGACCGCGTCGAGCGCGTCGGTGACCTTGCGGACTTCCGGATCCAGCTCGGCCATCTCGGCGATGCCGCCGGCATTGTCGGTCACGGGGCCGTAGGCATCGAGCGCGACGACCATGCCCGCCAGCGCCAGCATGGTGCTGACCGCAATCGCGATGCCGAACAGGCCGGCCAGCATATAGGTGACGACGATGCCCGCGCAGATGACGAGCGCCATCGGCGCCGTCGCTTCCATGGAGACCGCAAGGCCCTGGATGACGTTGGTGCCGTGACCGGTCGTCGACGCCTGGGCAATGCTCTTGACCGGGCGGAAATTGGTGCCGGTGTAGTATTCGGTGATCCAGATCAGCAAGCCGGTGATCACGAGGCCGGTCACACCGCAAAAGAACAGCGATTGCGAGGTGAACTCGGTATCGGCGACCGAATAGACCGTCTCCATGCCGCCGAGGATGTAGTGGGTCAGCGGATAGAGCGCGACCAGCGACAGGACCGCGGTCATGATGAAGCCCTTGTAGAGGGCGCCCATGATGTGGTTGGACTTGCCGAGGCGCACGAAAAAGGTGCCGATGATCGACGTGATGATGCAGACGCCGCCGATCGCCAGCGGATAAAGCATCAGGCTGCTCTGCTGCTCGCCGACGAAGAAGATGCTGGCGAGCACCATGGTGGCGACCACGGTCACCGCGTAGGTCTCGAACAGGTCGGCGGCCATGCCGGCGCAGTCGCCGACATTGTCGCCCACGTTGTCGGCGATCACCGCGGGGTTGCGCGGATCGTCCTCCGGAATGCCGGCTTCGACCTTGCCGACCAGATCAGCGCCCACGTCGGCGCCCTTGGTGAAGATGCCACCGCCGAGACGGGCGAAGATGGAAATCAACGACGCGCCGAAACCGAGGGCGACAAGGCCGTCGATCAGGCTGCGGTCGCCTTCGGGAAACTCGAGGCTGAGCAGGAACCCGTAGTAGCCCGCGACGCCGAGCAGCGCCAGGCCGGCGACCAGCATGCCGGTAACGGCACCGGCGCGGAAGGCAAGGCTGAGGCCTGCGGCCAGACCGGTGCGCGAGGCCTCGGCGGTGCGCACATTGGCGCGAACCGACACGATCATGCCGATATAGCCTGCGGCGCCCGACAGCACGGCGCCGATCACGAAGCCGAGCGCGGCGTACTCGCTGAGCACGAAGTACAGCACGATGGCGATGACGATGCCGACGGCGCCGATCGTGGTGTATTGACGGTTCAGATAGGCCTTCGCCCCTTCCTGGATCGCCGCGGCTATTTCCTGCATGCGCGCATTGCCGGCGCTGGCGGCAAGAATGGCCCGGCCCGTTACCAGGCCATAGACCACGGCCAACAGGCCGCAGCCGATGACCAGCCAAAGTTCAAGTGACATCAGAGACTTCCCTCATTTGTTTGTTAGGTTCTCTTTCCCGAGGCGACTCTCTCGAGAACCTGTGGAATCGCCCCATTTTTTAGGGCTTCGGTGCGGGCGGAACTCTGCCGTATTCGCCCCCCAAACGCAAGCGTCGCGCCCGTGCCACAAAGCGCCGAAGCGACGGCCTGTCGGCGTCATCCGTTCGGTTCAGCTTCGCGATCGGTCAAGGGAGTTGGGCGGGCTTACGTTGCCTGGCCCGAAAAAGCGAACGCCGGGTTTCGAGCGGGGAAAATGCCCGCTTCGAAACCCGGCGCTTATGCCGGCCCAAGTATACCCGGCAAAACTCCTGGCGCTTCCGCCTCGTGGTGAGGCGGTGCAGCCTGTGTTAATTCGCGCTGCCGCGAATCCACTTCGAGATATCGTTGATGGCGTCGTCGAGGATCTGGGCGACCTCGCTCAGTTCGGCCCACCGGGCCTCACGGGCGAGATACTGCAGACCGGGGAGAAGCGACTGGGCGTTCTCCTGCGCGGTCTCGGCCACCAAACCACTGATGCGCGTTTCCGGGGTCATGTTAAGCCACCTTTTCCTGTGTTTCGACGGCCGCGAGGTCGTCGGCGGTCTGTAGAACGGAGTACGTGATGCCGAGCTTGCCGCGGACGCGTGCAAGGATTTCCGGCGATACTTTCGGCGCCACGGCGCGGACGGCTTCGCCGCCGATCATCCGGGTTTCACCCAGGACCGTCACCGGCCAGCCGGTGCGTTCCATGAGGATCGTCTGCAGCGCGACGGGCATCAGGATGTAAAACTCATCGATGCCTTCGCGGATGCCCAACTCGAGATAGGCGCACATCATCTCACCGACCGCGCGCGCCTTCTCGGCGTCGCCAAGATCGGGATCGACCGCAAGTCGTGTCCCCTCCCACACGCGGTCGGACTTCACGATCGGCGCGAAGGTGACCATGTCGGGGAACACTTCCTCGAGCATGTAGGGCATGCTGGTGGGACTGACGCGGGTGACGGCGCGAACGACGTTCTGCTTGTCCCGATAGGTCAGGTACGTGGCAGCCGGCGTATCGAACTGGTCGAATTCCATGCCCCGATAGCTCGGGACGTCGTAGCCTTGCTGCTGAATGAATACCTTATAACGAAGACGATGCTGCGACGCGATCGCATC
The DNA here is from genome assembly GCA_022844405.1 of Sphingomonadales bacterium. Lineage (GTDB taxonomy): Bacteria > Pseudomonadota > Alphaproteobacteria > SMXS01 > SMXS01 > RI-34. The sequence continues at coordinate 13,648 of JALHLV010000015.1, forward strand.
GCCGAAGAGATGGGCTGTTTCGCAGGTTATGCAATCGATCATGGCTCTATCATCAGGTTATGGGTTGAAGCCTGATGACGTTACCCCGCCGGCGCACGCGCCACACCTACGGTACTCCGTAGGGTATTGCGAAAATCTACTTACGCCTTGAAATCAAATGGGGTTTCGACCCAGGCATAACGCGTTCGAACCGTTGGAGGCCGTTTGGACGGTCCGTTACCCGGGATAGATAAAACTTGAATTAGAATAAACTGGGGCCGAGCCGCAGCAGCTTTGTGACGACCGCCCGCGCGCGGCGGTCCCGCCGCCCGGGCAGTCTCGTCCCGCGTTTCTCTCGCCGCCAGACATGAAAATGCGAAGGCCGCGACGGGGATCGTCGCGGCCTTCGGCGTAAAACCAGTGGTGTCAGCGTTACGGGAGGATCAAACCGAAATGCAGCGCCTTGACCACGGCGGTGATGCGGCTGTCGACATCCAGCTTCTTGAGGATGTTGCGGACATGGAACTCGACGCCGTGCTCGGAGATGCCGATGATTTCGCCGATCGTCCAGTTGCTCTTGCCCTGGGCGCACCAGTGGAGAACCTCACGCTCGCGCGCGGTCAGCGAGACGGCGATCTGATCGCGGCTGCCCGGCTCTTCGAACGACCAGTAATTCAGGTGGAACTGGTGCACCAGGGCGTTCAGCACGCCCAGGTGACGCGGCGCATCCGTCTGGCCGGCGGAGCTGGCCAGGCCGACGCCCGAGCTTTCGCCGCGGGGGCCGTGAAGCGGAATGCCGACACCATCGTTCAAGCCGGCGTCAACGGCGCCTTCCATCAGGAAGCGCTGCTGCTTGGTCAGGTGCATGTGCTTGGGCAGCGCGTCCCAGCAGAACGGTCGCGGCGCGACGATACCGTAGCGCACGACCGGGTCGAACTTGTCCCAGCGCTTGGACGCATACTGGCCGAGCCAGTCATTGGGATAGTTGGTCAGCACGACGGAGGAGCCTTCTTCTTCGCCTTCGCCGACGGCGCGGGTGCTGTGATACATCACCCGGTCGAAACCATACTGGCCGACCACCTGCCGGAAGAGGACAAGAGCCTCGTCCCGAGACTGGGCGGCGTTTGAACGTTCAATGTACTCCAGGATCTCCATGGGCTTATCCGATCTCAGGAGAAATCAAGTGCAGGCGAAGCGAGATGACCACTGCGTGGACTTCGTTCTGCGCGCGGAGGCTTTTGGTGGCGGTGCGCATGTGACGGCGGAAATCGTCGGGCATCATGCCATACATCTTCAGGCGCGCCGGTGTCACGGCGCCTTCCGCCTGCAGTCTCAGGCAGCACTTCTCTTCTTCCGACAGCTGCGGCACCGGCGGGATGAAGCCGTGGGCCTTGAGCGCCTGCGAGGTCAGATCGTAGAATTCGCGGCCCCGGTCGAGCAGGTCGCCGGTGGCGACCTCGCCGAGCGCGTGAGGCATCAGGGTCAGCAGCGCCTTTTCGTCGTCGCCGCCGCGATAGGGCAGGACGAGCACCGGAGACTGGCTGCCGGCCGGGTCCGACCACCAGAAAGCGCCGCGGCCCATGGACTCGCCGATGGACAGGGGCGCCAGAACGGTGGCCATGCGGGCCAGGTAGCCCGGCTGATCGACGATGGACAGGCTCGTCAGCGTGATGTCGGGGCACTCACCGTCGTTCCAGACGGTGTAGAGGTGGAATCCGAAGTGCGCGAAGCCCCGCGTTCTCACGAACGCGCCGAACTTGCGCTTGATCCCTTCCAGTTCGCCCACTTGCTCGTACTCTGCCATTACTGATCTTTTGAGCCCAATCCCATGTCAGCGGGATACTAGGCAACATTCCGCGCCCGCACAACGATTCTCGCGAGGAATGAGGGGCAAAACACCGTGATTCTGACACTTTCCGGTCAAAATTCGGGACCCTGGACCCCAACGCCGCCGGAAAATGCCCTGAAATCAGCCCAGTGGCGCTCAAAAGCGTCAGGAACCGGTCAACCGCTTCGAATCGTTGGTAACAATTTGAAATAATTTCAACGATGCCGGAATCCGGGGGTTTCCGGGGTGATGTCAGCACCCGCCGCATCGAACACCCGGATCCTCTTACCGGCGACGATCCGGCCGATGCGGGTCGCCGCTACCCCGACGCCCGACAACCGCCGATCGAGCGCCCCGACCGCGTCCGGCGGGATGCTGAAGACCAGCTCGTAGTCGTCGCCCCCGGCCAGCGCGACCGCGATCAGGTCGGGACGGTGATCGATCGCTCGCCGCGCCTGCGGCGACAGCGGCACGAGCGCGGCCTCGATCACGGCCCCGACGCCCGACGCCGAACACAGATGGCCGAGGTCGGCGACGAGACCGTCCGAAACGTCCAGACCGGCGGAGGCGACGCCCACCAGGGCGGCGCCGGCGGCGAGGCGCGGCCGCGGCAGCCTGTAGCGGTCGGCCAGAAAGCCGTCGGGGTCGGCAACCGCGCCGCGCAGGGCCATCAGCCCCAACGCCGCGTCGCCGACGGTACCGGTAACGAACACCACGTCGCCGGGACTCGCGCCCGACCGGCGCAGCAGGCGCCCCTGCCGGACGAACCCGAGTGCGGTGAGCGACAAAGTCAGCGGGCCAGGCGTGGACGTCGTATCGCCGCCCAGCAGCGCGATGCCGAATTCACGCTGGTCGGCGGCGAGGCCGGCGGCGAAGGCGCGCAGCCAGCCGTCGCCGATCTCCGGCGGCAGGCTCAGCCCCAGCGCGTAACCGTGGGGAGCGGCGCCCATGGCGGCCAGATCGGACAGGTTGACCCTGAGCAGCTTGCGCGCCACCAGATCGGGCGGATCGTCCGGCAGGAAGTGCACGCCCGACACCATCATGTCCTTGGTCATGACGATGTCGTTTCCGGCTGGTGGCGTGATGATGGCGGCGTCGTCGGTCAGTCCGAAGCCGCCGGGCGCGGCCAGCGGCGCGAACAGTTCGGCGATGAGCTCGAATTCACCCAGACGCGGCGTGTCGCCCGGCATGGCGGCCGCTCAGCGGGCCGGCCCGGGGCGGACCTGCCGGGAGACGTTGTCGAGGACGCCGTTGACGAAGCCGGGCTCCTTGCCGGCGAAGAAGGCGTGGGCCACGTCCATGTACTCGTTGATCACCACCGCCGTGGGCACGTCGGGCCGGGCGATCATCTCGTAGGCGCCGGCACGCAGCACGGCCAGCACGAGCCTTTCCAGCCGGTCCATGGTGCGGGTGCCGGTCAACGCCGCTTCGATGTGGCTGTCGATCACGGCGCGGCGCTCCCAGGCGCCGCTCACGATATCGGCGAACAGCGCCTCGTCGGCCGGTGCATAGATGTCGCCGTCGATCTCCTTGCCGAACCGCCAGGCGCGGAACTCGGATATCACCAGCGCCGGCACCGGTTCGTCGGTGGAGGCGAGCTGATAGAGCGCCTGGACGGCCGCGAGCCTGGAGGCGCTGCGCGAGGCGCCCTTGTCCTTCGGAAGGGTACTTTCGGCCGTCATGGCGGCCCGAGTTCCCGCTTGATCGCGATCATCCGCAGCGCCGCATGGGCGACTTCCGCGCCCTTGTTCTTGCGGTCGACCGACGCGCGGGCCCAGGCCTGCTCGCCGTTTTCGCAGGTCAGCACGCCAAAGCCGATGGCGAGCCGGTCGCGGAACGCGAGCTCCTGCAGGCCCCGTGCGCTCTCACCGCAGACATAGTCGTAATGGGTCGTCTCGCCGCGGATGACGCAGCCCAGCGCCACGTAGCCGTCATAGGATCGGGTTCCCGAGGCTTCGGCCATGGCGATGGCGGCCGGGATCTCGAACGCGCCCGGCACGTCGATGATGTCGTAGGTTGCGCCCGCCGCGTCCAGGGCAAGCGTGGCGCCGCGGGTCAGCTCGGCGATGATGTCCTGGTAGAACGGCGCGCGGACGATCAGCAGATGGAGGCTAGTGGACATCGGCGCTCTCGACCTCGAGCGGTATCTGGTCGACCACCGTCAGGCCGTAGCCCTCGAGTCCGACAATGGTGTGGTGAGTATTGGACAGCAGCACCATGTCCTTGACGCCGACGTCCAGCAGGATCTGCGCGCCGATGCCATAGTCGAGCAGGCGCGGCGACGGCGTGCCGCCCGGCCGCATGGAGCGGGCGGCGACGGCGCGCGACAGCACGGTGGGCTGGATGCGGGTGAGGATGACGACGACGCCGCGGCCGATCTTGCCGATCTTCTTCATGGCGTTGTGGAGCTGTCCCGGGCGGGCGGTGACGTCGCCGACGATATCGGCGAAGGTGTCGAGCAGATGCATGCGTACTGCCACAGGCTCGTCGCCGCGGATGTCGCCCTTGATCAGCACCACGTGCTCGGCGTATTCGGCGGTGTTGGCATAGACCTTCATCTGCCACTCGCCGCCATAGACGCTGTCGATCGTGGTTTCGGATATGCATTCCACGAGGCTGTCGTGCTTGCGGCGATAGGCGATCAGGTCGGCGATGGTGCCGACCTTCAGATTGTGGCGCTGGGCGAAGGCGATCAGGTCGGGCAGCCGCGCCATGGTGCCGTCGTCGTTCATCACCTCGCAGATCACGCCGGCCGGGATCAGGCCGGCGAGCCGCGACACGTCGACGGCCGCTTCCGTGTGACCGGCGCGCACCAGCACGCCGCCGTCACGGGCCATCAGCGGAAAGATGTGGCCGGGCACGGCGATGTCGCTGGCGCCCTTTGTCGGGTCGATGGCCACCGAGATGGTCCGCGCCCGGTCGCGCGCCGATATGCCGGTGGTGACGCCCTGGCGCGCCTCGATGGAGACGGTGAACGCGGTCTGGTGCCGCGACAGGTTCTCGGTCGCCATCATCGGCAGGCCCAGCGCTTCGATGCGCTCGCGCCCCAGCGCCAGGCAGATCAGGCCGCGGCCGTGGGTCGCCATGAAGTTCACCGCGTCAGGCGTCGCCATCTGCGCGGGGATGACGAGGTCACCCTCGTTCTCGCGGTCCTCGTCGTCGACGAGGATGAACATGCGCCCGTTGCGTGCGTCGTCGATGACTTCCTCGATGCTCGACAGACCAGGGTGACGGTCCATGGCTTACTCCCGTTCGTTCAGCCGCGCTACATAGCGCGCGAGCACGTCGACTTCCAGATTGATGCGGTCGCCAGCCGCCATTTGCCCGAACGTGGTCATCTGCTGCGTGTGCGGAATGATATTGACCCCGAAGCTGGTGTCGTCGACCTCGTTGACGGTGAGCGACACGCCGTTGACCGTGATGGAGCCCTTCTGTGCCACGAACGAGCTGAGCTCCGGCGGCACCTCGAAGCGGAACCGCAGGGAGTCGCCCTCCGGCACCACGCTCGCCACGCGGCCAACCCCGTCGACGTGCCCGAGGACGATGTGCCCGCCCAGCTCGTCGCCCAGCCGCAGCGAGCGCTCGAGGTTGATCGGCGTGCCTTCGCTCCACGCGCCCAGATTGGTCTTGGCAAGCGTCTCGGCCGAGACATCGACGGCGAACCAGCCGTCACCCTTGTCGACCACGGTCAGGCAGGCGCCCGAGCAGGCGATGGAGGCGCCGATCTCGATGGTCGCGGTGTCGTAGGCTGTCTCGATCTCGAACCGCGTGTCGCCACGCGGCTTGATGCTTCGGACCCGCCCGATATCGGTGATGATGCCGGTAAACATGGCGCCATTAATAGGTGCTGCGGCGGTAGGTTTCCAGCACATCTTGGCCCAGCCCCACCTGCCCGTCGGGCACGAAGCGCGGCATGGCGGCGACCGCGACGACACCGAGGGACTGGACGGCCGTCATCCCGTCGCCGCCGATCACCGTCGGCGCGCGGAACCAGGCGATGCGATCGACCAGGTCGGCGCGCAGCAGGCTGCCCGCCACCGCCCTGCCCGACTCCGCCAGCACGCGGGTAATGCCGCGCGCCGCCAGCGCTCGCAGGACGGCGCGCATATCGAGACCGCCATCGGCCGTCGGCACGGTCAATAGCTCGGCGCCCGCGGCAGTGTAGCCCTCTCCGTGCGACTTGGCGGCTTGCGCAGCAGTCACCAGCCAGAGCGGGACGTCGCGGGCGGTACGCACGAGCCTGCTGTCCAGGGGCGTCCGGAGCGAACTGTCGGCGACGACGCGGATCGGGTTCATCCGGCCCAGGCCCTCGATCCGGCAATCCAGCATCGGGTCGTCGGCCAGCACGGTGCCGATGCCGGTCAACACGGCGTCGTGCCGGGCGCGCAGCAGGTGACCGGCCCGGCGCGCCTCCTCGCCGGTGATCCAGCGGCTGTCGCCGCCGATGGCGCCGATCATGCCGTCGAGCGACGTGGCGAGCTTCAGGGTCACCATGGGACGGCCATCGGCGATCCGCCGGAAGAAGCCTTCATTGACGGTTGTTGCCTCGGCCTCGCGGACCTTTTCGGTCACCTCGATGCCGGCGGCCCGTAGCCGCGCGATGCCTTGCCCGGAGACGCGCGGATCAGGGTCCGTTACCGCGACGACAACGCGCGTCACGCCGGCGGTGATCAGCGCATCGGCGCAGGGCGGCGTCTTGCCATGATGCGAGCAGGGCTCCAGGCTGACATAGGCGGTCGCGCCCCGTGCCAGATCGCCCGCCTCGCCCAGCGCTCCGGTCTCCGCGTGGGGCCGGCCGCCGGGCTGGGTGAACCCGCGCCCCACGACGCGGCCATCCCTGACAATGACGCAGCCGACGGCGGGATTGGGCGCCACGCTGCCAAGGCCGCGCGATGCGAGGCCGATGGCCGCGCGCATATGCCAGCGGTCGACGTCAGTCGTCGGCGTCGCCATCCAGGGCCCCGATGAACTCCCCGAAATCCTTGGCTTCGCGGAAGTTCTTGTAAACCGAGGCGAACCGTACATAGGCGACCGGATCGAGGCCCGCGAGGCCTTCCATCACCAGTTCGCCGACCAGGTCGGAGGCCACGTCGCTCTCGCCCATGCTTTCGAGACGCCGGACGATGCCGTTGATCAGCCGCTCGACCCGCTCCGGCTCCACCGGCCGCTTGCGCAGGGCGATGTTGATGGAGCGCGCCAGCTTGTCGCGGTCGAAGGGGACGCGGCGGCCGGTCTTCTTGATGACCGTCAGCTCGCGAAGCTGCACCCGTTCGAACGTGGTGAAGCGGGCGCCGCAGGCCGGGCAATGCCGGCGCCTGCGGATGGCCGATCCGTCCTCGCTCGGCCGCGAGTCCTTTACCTGGGTCTCTTCATTTCCGCAGAACGGACAGCGCATAGGTCCCCCCTAAAAGAGCCGTTCAGGAATTATAGATCGGATAGGCCTTGCACAGGTCGGCCACCTGCGCCCGCGCCGCCACTTCGGCCGCGCTGTTGTCGTCGGGATTGGCGGCCAGGCCTTCGAGCACGTCGCCGATCAGGTCGCCGATCTTCTGGAACTCGCGGATGCCGAAGCCGCGGGTGGTGCCGGCCGGCGTCCCCAGCCGGATGCCCGACGTAACGGTCGGTTTTTCCGGGTCGAACGGGATACCGTTCTTGTTGCAGGTGATGTTGGCGCGCTCGAGCGCGTGTTCGGCGGTGTTGCCCTTGACGCCCTTGGGCCGCAGATCGACCAGCATCAGATGCGTGTCGGTGCCGCCCGAGACGATGTCGAAGCCGCGCGACTGCAGCCTGTCTGCGAGAGCCTTGGCGTTGGCCACGACCTGCTGGGCATAGAGCTTGAACTCGGGGCGCAGGTTCTCGCCGAACGCGACGGCCTTGGCGGCGATCACATGCATCAGCGGGCCGCCCTGCAGGCCGGGGAACACGGCCGAATTGATCTTCTTGCCGAGATCCGCGTCCATGGACAGAATCATGCCGCCGCGCGGGCCGCGCAGGGTCTTGTGCGTCGTCGTGGTGACGATGTGCGCGTGCGGCAGCGGGCTCGGATGCACGCCGCCGGCGACCAGGCCGGCGAAGTGGGCCATGTCGACCATGAAATAGGCGCCGACGCTGTCGGCGATCTCGCGGAACCGCGCGAAGTCGATGACCCGCGGATAGGCCGAGCCGCCGGCGATGATCAGCTTGGGATTGTTCGCCCTGGCCAGCGCCTCGACCTCGTCCATGTCGATCAGGTGGTCCTGTTGGCGCACGCCGTACTGCACGGCGTTGAACCACTTGCCCGACTGGGCGGGCGGCGCGCCGTGAGTGAGGTGGCCGCCGGCCGCGAGCGACATGCCCATGATGGTGTCGCCCGGCTTCACCAGCGCCATCATCACCGCGCCGTTCGCCTGCGCGCCCGAATGGGGCTGCACGTTGACGAAGTTGCAGTTGAACAGGCGTTTGGCGCGCTCGATGGCCAGCTCTTCGGCGACGTCCACATATTCGCAGCCGCCGTAGTAGCGCTTGCCCGGATAGCCTTCGGCGTATTTGTTGGTCAGCACCGAACCCTGCGCCTCGAGCACCGCCTTCGAGACGATGTTCTCGCTGGCGATCAGCTCGATCTGGTCCTGCTCGCGCTTCAGTTCGCCGGTGATCGACTTCAACAGCTCGGGATCGGATTCGGCGAGGCCCGCGGAAAAGAAGCCCGAGGGCGCAGCCGTCTTTGAAAGTGCGTTTGTCGACATGGGAACGTCCCTGTTCTAGTGCGTCGAGAGCTTGGCGACCCGGCCTGTATGGCGGCCACCGGCGAAATCCGTATTCAGAAAGGCGTGCAGTGCGTCGCGCGCGCTTTCCACGCCGATGATGCGCGCACCCAGCGCCAGCACGTTGGCATCGTTGTGCTCACGCGCCAGCCTGGCCTCGAGCCCCGAGTGGCACAGCGCCGCGCGCACCCCGGGATTTCGGTTGGCGGCGATGGAGATACCGATGCCGGTGCCGCAGACCACCACGCCCAGATCGGCGCGGCCCGACGCGACAGCCTCGGCGACCGCCTTGCCGAAGTCGGGATAGTCGGCGGATTCATGGCTGTTCGTTCCAAGATCGAGCACCTCGTACCCGCCTTCAGCCAGGTCCGCCTTCAACACATCCTTCAATGGGAAGCCGGCATGGTCGGCGCCCAACGCGACCAGCCGCTTCGACGAAACACGCGTCATACCCGCCGCCATTCTGCAAACCCGGGCCGTCGCCAGACGATAGCCGTCCCGGAACGCGAGTTCCTACCATATATCGAAACGCCACGCCAAGCACGCGCAAGGTCGTGTGAGCGGAAAGCAACGATGCGGAATCGCTGGAGCGCGGATCAACCGGGCAGATAACGGTAATGTCCGGTAATCTCATAATCGAACAGCATGTCCTCGAGCGTCGGCCCAGCGCCGATGTTGTGGACGATCAGCGGCCTGGTGCCGTCGGCGGAGCGGCGGTCGGTGACGATGCCGATATGCGGCAGGTTGCCGGGCAGGTTCCAGGTCACCAGGTCACCCGGCGCGTAGTCGCCGCCGTGCGCCGTTACCGGCAGCGATTTGCCATGCCGGGTGAAGAACACCCGCAGGTTGGGCACCCGACGATGGTCGATGTTGCGGTCCGGGCGCGCGAGGCCCCACAGCTTCGGATAGGCCCGGAAGGCGGCGCGCATGTCCTCGTGCACCAGACGCTGCAGGTCCATGCCGAGCGCCCGATAGGCGCGGATCACCTCGTCGGTGCACACGCCCGTCGATGCCGGCACGTCGCCCATGGGATAGGCGATGGTTCTGTACGCAGGATCGTAGGCCACCTTGTGCCGGGTGCGCTCGAGCGCGGCGGCGACGAGCTGGTCGGCCGTCGCGGCCAGAGCAGGAACGGTCCAGAGGACGACGGCGGCGAGCGCCGCGGCAATGACGACGATTGGCCTCATGGACAGGATGTTTGAACGACGCGGGGCGCTGTCCAGCGGTCGCCGCAAATCGTGATCAGGCGGCGCGGCTGATCTTGCGGCGTTCCCAGACGATGTTCAGCGCCGTCACCAGGTCGTCCATCATCTCGTCGGTATGGAACGGGCTGGGCGTGAAGCGCAGGCGCTCGGTGCCGCGCGGCACGGTCGGGTAGTTGATCGGCTGCACGTAGATACCGAACTCGGCCATCAGCTCGTCGGAGACCTGCTTGCACAGCGCCGCCTCGCCCACCCACAACGGGACGATATGGCTGGCCGAGTCCATCACCGGCAGGCCGGCGTCGCGGAACAACTGCTTCAGCCGCGCGGCACGTTCCTGATGGTGGATGCGCAGGTCGTTGGCCTGCTTGAGGTGGCGGATGCTGGCCCAGGCGCCCGCCGCCAGCACCGGCGCCAGCGAGGTGGTAAAGATGAAGCCCGAAGCGTAGGAGCGCACCACGTCGACCATGGTGGCCGAACCGGCGATGTAGCCGCCCATGACGCCGAACGCCTTGGCGAGGGTGCCCTCGATGATGGTCAGGCGGTGCATGGCGCCGTCGCGCTCGGCGACGCCGCCGCCGCGCTCACCATAGAGCCCGACCGCGTGGACCTCGTCCAGATAGGTGATGGCGTTGTACCTGTCGGCGAGGTCGCAGATCGCGTGGATCGGCGAGATGTCGCCGTCCATGGAATAGACAGATTCGAAGGCGATGACCTTGGGCGCGTCCGGATCGGCCTGCTTCAGCAGCGTTTCCAGGTGGGCCACGTCGTTGTGGCGGAACACCCGCTTGGTCTGGCCGGACTGCCGCAAACCCTCGATCATGGAAGCGTGGTTCAGTTCGTCCGAGAACAGGATGCAGCCGGGCAGGATACGGCCGATAGTGCTGAGCGTCGCCTCGTTGGAGATGTAGCCGGAGGTGAACAGCAGCGCCGCTTCCTTGCCGTGCAGGTCGGCCAGCTCTTGCTCGAGCAGCACATGGTAGTGGTTGGTGCCGCTGATGTTGCGGGTGCCGCCGGCGCCAGCGCCGCATTCATGCAGCGCCCGTTCCATGGCCGCGATCACGTCGGGATGCTGGCCCATGCCGAGATAGTCGTTGGAGCACCAGACGGTGATGTCACGTTCGCCATCGGCGCCGTAGTGACGGGCACGCGGGAAGTTGCCGCGCTCGCGCGCGATGTCCATGAATACCCGGTAGCGGCCCTCGATTCTCAGAGAGTCGATGGCCTGCCGGAATCTGGCCTCATAGTCCATGTCGGCTCCTGAGCCTTCCTGCCGTGTCGAATGCTTAGCGTAAGCAGCCGTTTGCGCCAAGTCCCTGATGCGGATCAATCTAGGCTGAATCGACCGGGCGGGAAACCCGTTATCGGCCCAGCCGCGCATAACGGAGGGCCTCGGAAAGGCCGGCAAGCGATATCTTGTGGCTGTCCTTGCGCGCACTCCCGCCGGTCTTGAGTTCGACGAACACGTAAAGCGTCGCGGACTCCGGCGCCTGTAGCACCGCCTCCAGCGCACGGCGGCCCAGCGCAAGCCGCAGGGCGCCTTCGTCGAACTGCCGGTTGCGGCCTACGAACTGAAGCGCCTGGTCAGGCCGGGCGCCTTCGGTGCGCAGCGAGATGATCACCTGGGCGGAGTCGTCGGGCCCGGCGGGCGCGACCCGGATGCCAAGCCGGGGCCGGTTGCCGGGTGAATCGATGATGGTCTCGACGACGGCGTCGGTCTTGCCCGTCCGCCCGGTGTGGACCACGCGCCAGCCGTCGTCGATGCGGTCGTGACGCAGCGTCCAGGCGCACCAGGACTTGCCGGGCCCGAAGCACTGCGGCTCGTCGGCGCGGGCGGCAGGCGCGGCAAGCAGCAGGGCTAAGCAGGCGATAATCAGCGAACGCACGAACGGGCCTCGGATCACGTTTCAAGCAGGATATAGGACCGGGCGGCGCGGCGTCTAAATTTCGCCGTGCATCACCGCGGCCGGATCGATCTGTTCGAACGACGACACATGGGGCCAGTCCGCCAGGTCGAAGCCGTTGCCCGGCCTGTCCAGTCCGATCACCGCGAATCCGGCCGCGCTCGCCGCGGCCAGCTCTTCCGGATTGTCCGACAGGAACAGTGCTTCGCGTGGCGCGACGCCGATCCCGGCGGCGATGCGGGCATAGGACCCCGCCTCTTTCTTGCCGCCGATCGTGGTATCGAACCAGCCGGAGAATAGCGCCGTCAGGTCGCCGGCGTCCGAATGGCCGAACAGCAGCTTCTGCGCATCGACCGAACCCGAGGAGTAAACACAGAGCGTCAGCCCCTGCCCTTTCCAGCGCCGCAGGGCGGGCGCCACGTCGGGATAGAGATGGCCCTTAGAGCCGCCCGCCTCGTAACCCTGCTTCCAGACCATGCCCTGCAGCGTCTTCAACGGGGTGACCTTGCGGTCCTCGTCCATCCAGCACAGCAGGGCCGCGATGCAGCCTTCGAGCGCCAGCGACGGATCGCCCGCCTCGCGCCGGACGTCGTCGAGCAGGCCGGCCAGATCGTCCGCGTTCGCCCGCACATAGGCCGGGATATGTTCGCGCGCATAGGGAAACAGCACCTCGTAGACGAACGACACCGAGGTCGTCGTACCCTCGATGTCGGTGACGACGGCGCGGATCGCCATCAGGCGGTTTCGTATTTCGGGAACTCGGCGCTGTAGCTGGTGCCGGTAAAGCTGGCCACCCAGCCGTCCGGCGACATGAACAGGCGCAGCGCGGTGAAGCGCGGACTTGGACCCATGTCGAACCAGTGGGTCGTGCCCGCCGGCACGCTGATGAAGTCGGCGGCCTCGCACAGCACCATGTACACCTTGCCGCCAATGTGCAGGTAGAACATGCCCGAGCCCTCGGCGAAGAACCGCACCTCATCCTCGGCATGGGTGTGCTCGTCGAGGAACTTGCCGCGCATGGCGGCGCGGTTTTCGTTGTCGGGCAGCACGCGGACCACGTCCCACGACCTGTAGCCCTCTTCCGCCACCAGCCGGTCGATGTCTGGCTGGTAGGCGGCGAGCACCGCCGCGTCGTCGGCATCCTCCGGAATCTGGCGCAGCACGGTCCACTGCTCGAAGCGGATGCCGACCTCCTTCAGCCTGGCGGCGATGACGGCATGATCGTCGGAATGGAACAGCGGCGTCGCCGGATCGGCGTCGTCATAGATCGTCAGCGTGCCCATCGTGAACGCTCCAGCTCATAGGCCAACAATTCCTCGACAGCTTCCGTGGTGTAGCGGGCTTCGTCAACGGTCGTGCCGCCCACCGTCAGGCCGTGCCCCCGAACCAGGTAGACCGGCGGGGCCTCGGGATGGGACTCGAACCAGTCGTCCACCTTCCGCTGCAGCGCGGGCATGTCCTGGGTGTTGTCGCAAATCGGTAGCGCGACGACCGCCTCGTGGGTCGCGACGCCGGGAAACGCCTTGAGGAACTCGTAGCCAGTCATGCTCACCACCACCGCTTCCGCCAGCATCAGGCCATAGAGCACGCTGGCGCGCGGATGGCTGTGCAGGATGGCGCCCACTTCCGGGCGCACGCGGTACAGACCGGCGTGCAGCAGCGTCTCGGCCGACGGCTTCTTGCCGTCGAGGGAGGCGCCGTTCATGTCGACCCGCATGATGTCGCCGGCGACGAGGTCGCCCTTGTGACGGCCCGAGACGGTGATCGCCACGCTGCCGTCATCCAATCGGCACGACAGGTTGCCGCCCGTCGCCGCCACCCAGCCGCGCGCGTCCAGCCGCCTGCCCGCGTCCAGCAGCTGTTCGATGGCCTGTTGGTATGAGATCGCCAAGTGGCCCACCGGATCAATGAACAACAACAAATGATTATAAATGTTTATCATCCCGGCGAAAGCCGGGACCCAGAACGGGGAAAGGACACTGCCCTGTGATCACTGGGTCCCGGCTTTCGCCGGGATGACGGTGAAATTTATGGGATGGGGTGCGCTTGCGCGCACCACGCACCAATCCTACAGCCGACCGGCCAGCATCTTGATGATGCCGGAGAAATCCAGGTTGCCATAGCCGTCGGCCGAGAGCTTGCCGTAGAGCTCCTCCGACTGGTGGCCCAGCGGCGTGTTGGCGCCGACGCTGTCGGCGGCTTCCTTGGCGAGGCGCAGGTCCTTCAGCATCATGTCGACGGCGAAGCCCGGCTTGTAGTCGTTGTTGGCCGGCGAGGTCGGCACCGGGCCCGGTGCCGGGCAGTATGACGTCATCGACCAGCACTGGCCCGACGCGGTCGACGAGATGTCGAAGAAGGTCTTGGCGTCGAGGCCCAGCTTCTCGGCCAGGTTGAACGCCTCCGAGGTACCGATCATGCCGATGCCGAGCAGCATGTTGTTGCAGATCTTCGCGGCCTGGCCATTGCCCGGGCCACCCGCGTAGAAAATGTTCTTGCCCATGATGTCGAGGATCGGCTTGGCGCGGTTGAAGCCTTCCTGCGAGCCGCCGACCATGAAGGTGAGCGTGCCGGCCTGGGCGCCGCCGACACCGCCCGAAACCGGCGCATCGACCATCTCGAGGCCCTTCCTGTGGGCGACGGCGATCACGTCGCGCGCCGACTGCACGTCGATGGTCGAGCTGTCGATGATCAGCGTGCCCGGCGAGGCGCTGTCGATGACGCCGCCTGCTTCGGCGTAGACGCTGCGGACGTGCTTGCCGGCAGGCAGCATGCTGACCACCACATCCACGTCGCGGGCCGCGTCCTGGGCGGTCGCCACGGCGACGGCGCCGTTCGCCACCGCGCGGTCGACCGCTTCCTTCGACAGGTCGAACGCCTTCAGGCTGTGGCCGGCCTTCAACAGGTTGTTGGCCATGTGGCCGCCCATGTTGCCGAGGCCGATGAATCCGATCTTCGCCATGTCTCTCTCCCGTTTTGAGGGACGCCTCCCTCGTCTAGCCAGCGTGCGGACGCCGCTCTGCGGCAGCGGCCCGCCTCATGAACAGTCAGTCGACCCGCTCGCCCGGCGCGCCTTCGAAATGGAGGTCGCTCTTGCCGAGCGCCGCGAAATAGGCGTCGATGTCGGCGTCCGAAACGTGGTCCAGGCTAGCCGGCACCCATTTCGGCGCATTGTCCTTGTCGACGATCACGGCGCGCACGCCCTCGTAGAAGTCGTGCCCGTCCATGGTGCGGGTGACCATACGGTATTCCATCCGCATGCAGTCATCGAAATTCGACTGGGCGCCCCGGCGCATTTGCTGGAAGGTGAGCTTGAGGCTGGTGGGCGATTTCTTGCTCAGGGTGTCGAGAGTCTTGAGCGCCCAGTTGGAGCCGTTCAGCTTCAGCGTCTCGATGATGTGCTCCACCGACGTCTCGCGGAACACCACGTCGATCTGGCCTTCCAGCAGTTTCACCTCCGACGTGCCCGGATCCTCGTGGAAGCTCTTCAGGATGTCCTCGATGGCTGCTTTGTCTTTCAGGTCGCTGCTTTCCAGCGCCCGCTGCAACTCGGGCAGCCTTGCCGACGGCGTATAGGTCGTGGCGATGCCCAGGTGCAGCGCGTCGGCCGGCTTCAGCCGGTCGCCGGTCAGCGCCGAATACATGCCGGTCTCGCCGGGACAGCGCGGCATGAAATAGCTGCCGCCCACATCCGGGAACAGGCCGATGCCGGTCTCGGGCATGGCGTACATGGTGCGCTCGGTGGCGACACGGAAATCGCCGTGCACCGACAGGCCGCAGCCGCCACCCATGGTGATGCCGTCGATGAACGCGATATAAGGCTTGGGGTAATTCCTGATGTAGCGGTTCAGCCGGTACTCGTCCCAATAGAAGCCGAGCGCCTTCGGCCGATTCTCCAGGCCGTTGTTGCGCAGCCACAGGATGTCGCCGCCGGCGCAGAAAGCGCGGTCGCCGGCGCCGACGATCAGCACGGCCTTCACGTCCGGATCGCTTGCCCATTCGATCATCTTCGGGTGGATCGCCAGCACCATGGGCTGGTTCAGCGCGTTGAGCGCCTTGGGCCGGTTGAGGGTGATCAGGCCGATGCCGCCGCGCTTCTCGAACAGGACCTCTGGTTCGTCGGTCATGTCTTCCCCTTCGATGTCAGAAAATGGATCAGCCGTCCTTGAGGATCTGGCGGGAGATGATCACCCGCATGATCTCGTTGGTGCCCTCGAGGATCTGGTGCACCCGCAGATCGCGCAGGAAGCGCTCGATCGGGTACTCCTTGATGTAGCCGTAGCCGCCGTGAAGCTGCAGCGCGTCGTTGACGATGTCGAAGCACACGTCGGTGGCGAAGCGCTTGGCCATGGCCGCCTTGGTGGTGGCGCCCGGCAGCTTCTCGTTCACCGCGACGGCGGCCGAGCGGATCATCAGGCGCGCGGCCTCCAGGTCGGTCGCCATGTCGGCCAGCTTGAACTGGGTGGCCTGGAAATCGGCGATGGCCTGGCCGAACTGTCTGCGCTCCTTGGTGTAGGCGATGGCCCGCTCCAGGCAGGCGCGCGCGCCGCCGAGCGAGCAGGCGCCGATGTTGAGGCGCCCGCCGTCGAGGCCCATCATGGCGATCTTGAAGCCCTCGCCTTCCGCGCCGATGCGGTTGGCGACGGGGACGCGGCAATTGTCGAAAATCACCGCCGAGGTCGGCTGCGACTTCCAGCCCAGCTTCTTTTCCTGGGCGCCGAACGACAATCCAGGCGTGCCGTTCTCGACCACGACGCAGGAGATGCCTTTCGGGCCGTCCTCGCCGGTGCGGACCATGCAGACATAGATGTCGGACCTGCCGCCGCCCGAGATGAACGCCTTCGAGCCGTTCAGCACGTAGTGGTCGCCGTCGCGCACCGCCTTGGTGCGCAGGCTCGACGCGTCGGAACCGGCGCCCGGCTCGGTCAGCGCATAGGACGCGATCAGCTCCATGGTGGTCAGCCGCGGCAGCCACTTCTGGCGCTGCTCCTCGGTGCCCCAGTTGTCGATCATCCACGACGCCATGTTGTGGATCGAGATGAAAGCCGCCGTCGACGGGCAGGCAGCCGCCAGTTCCTCGAAGATGATGGTGGATTCCAGACGGCCCAGGCCGACGCCGCCCACGTCGTCGCGCACATAGATGCCGGCGAAGCCCAGTTCGGCCGCCTGGCGCAGTTCGGCGACGGGGAAGTGGGACTCCTCGTCCCAATGGGCCGCGTTCGGCTCGAGCACGTCCTTGGCGAAGGCGCGCGCCGTATCCTGGAACAGGCGCTGGTCTTCGTTCAGTTCAAAATCCATTCCATCCTCCGGCGGCCGCGGGACGCGCGGCCTTGCGCGGGCCCGCTGTCTTGCGGGGCAATTCATACATGGGCGGTCGGCGCGACAAAAGGCGGAAAAGCGGCCATCCGGCCAAATCGCGCCCGCCGAAACGCCAGCGCCCCGGCCCTCCTGCGAGAACCGGGGCGCCCGAAGATCGTCGCAGAGGCTTAGTGGGCGAACTTCTCGATGATGTCCTTGCCGAACAGCTCTTCGTCGGACGGGATCACCTTGGTCACCGCCAGCGGCTTGGAGACCCAGGTCTCGTTGATCAGGTCACGCCAGGAGATGTTGTTGTTCGTGCCGTTGCCGCCCCACGAGCCGCAGCCCAGCGAGAAGGTCTGGCGCATGCCGTTCCACAGATTGCCCGAGTTCGACGCGGCCTGCGGCTGGTTGACCATGACGCGCGAGGTCTTGGTCGCGTTGGCCAGCTTCAGGATGTTCTCGTCGCTGCTCGAGTAGATGCCGCAGGAGTGACCCTGGCCCTGATAGGACTGGATCTGGTTGGTCTTCAGGATGGCCTCGTCGATGTCCTTCACGCGGTACAGCGCCATGACCACCGACAGCTTCTCGCCCGAGAACGGGTGATCCGGGCCGTAGCCGGTTTCCGGCACGATGAAGAAGGTCTTGCCTTCCGGCAGGTCGATGCCGGCCATGGCCGCGATCTTGGCGGCAGGCTGGGCGACGATGGCGGTGTTCAGGTGGCCGTCGTGCCAGATGGTGTGCTGCAGCTTGTCCTTCTCGGCGGCATTGACGACGTAGCCGCCCTTGCCTTCGAGCTTGGCGACCATCTGGTCGTAGATCTTGTCGACCAGCACGACCGAGTTGTCCGACGAACACGAGGCCGCCAGGTCAAGGGTCTTGGAGATGCGGATCTTCTCGGCCGCGTCATCCAGGTCGGCGGTGTCGTCGACGGTGATGACCGCGTTGCCCACGCCCACGCCCAAGGCCGGCGTGCCCGACGAATAGGCCGCGGTGACCATGGCGCCGCCGCCGGTGGCCAGGATGCGGTCGCATTGCTTCATCAGCTCGTTGGTCTTTTCCAGCGTCGGCGTGTCGATGCCGATGACCAGATCGGCCGGCGCGCCCATGGCGACGATCGCCTCGCGCATCAGGTCGCAGATCATCTTGTTGGTCAGCTTGGCGCGCGGATGCGGCGCCACGATGATGGAGTTGCGGCCCTTCACGGCGTGGATCGCCTTGATCACCGGGGTCGCTTCCGGATTGGTCGACGGGGCCAGGGCGCCGATGACGCCGACCGGCTTGGCGATCTTGATGATGTTGCGCTCTTTGTCTTCTTCCAGGATGCCCACCGACTTGTCGTCGATGATGTCCATCAGGGTGGCGCGGGTCTTGCGGAAGATCTTGAGGTACTTGCCGTCGTAGTTGCCCAGCTGGGTCTCGTCCACGGTAAACTGCGCGATCTTCTCGGCGACGCCGGGTTTCGCGACGGCCCACACCATGGCGCGGATCAGCGCGTCGACCTGCGCCTGGGTGTAATTCTCGATCTGCGCCTGCGCCTTGCGCGAGCGCTCGACGAGGGCGGCGATTTCCTGGGCGGGCGACAGCTCCGTATCGGAAACCAACTGCGACATCTGTGTAGCCAACTGCGTTCTCCCGTTTGAGCGGCAGGTCCTCTCCGAAACCGGCCGCATGCTTCGTGGGTGCACGTCACCCGAAATTACGGCGCAGACTCTACACAAGACATATTTGCGGGGCCATGCGAAATTGCTCGCCGAACCCCTGCAAAAATCCACAGAAAACGGGTCCGCGCATGTTCAATTGGGATGATTTGCGTTACGTGCTCGAACTGTCCAGGCGCGGCCGTCTGGCCGCCGCGGCACGCGCCTTGCAAGTCGACCACACGACGGTGGCGCGGCGCGTGGCCGCACTCGAAAAAACCTTGAATACCCGACTCTTCGACCGGACGCCGCGCGGCTACGTGCCGACCAAGGCCGGCACCGCGCTGCTCGCCTATGCCGAGCGGATCGAGGCCCAGTCGATCAAACTGTACGAAGACGTGTCGGGCGAGGACGCAACGCTGACCGGCACGGTGCGCATGGCCGCGACCGAGGGACTGGCCATCGAATTCCTCGCCAAGCACATCGGAAAGCTGCGCGAACGCCATCCCGGCATCAGGGTCGAGCTGGTGGCGAGTACACCGCTGCTGGATCTGTCGCGCCGCGAGGCCGACCTCGCCATCACCCTGTCGCGTCCCCAGTCCGGCCGGCTGATCGCATGGAAGCTGGCGGACTATGCGCTCGGGCTCTACGCGACGCCCTCATACCTGCGCAAGAAGCGGCCGATCCGCTCGAAACGCGACCTCGATGACCACGATCTGATCTGGTACATCGACGATTTGGTCACCCTGCCCCAGCTCCGCTTTCTCGACGACGTCGTCAGGGAGCCGCATATCGTGTTCGAATCGACCAGCGTCGTCGCCCACTTCAACGCAGCGCTGTCGGGCCTGGGGCTGGCTTTCCTGCACTGCTTCGCCGCCGAGCCCGACCCCAACTTCGTCCGCGTGCTGCGGGGCGACGTGGAGATCAAGCGCGAGTTCTGGCTGGTGGTGCATGAAGACCTGCGCCATGTTGCGCGGGTGGAAGCGGTGTGCGATTTTCTCACCGACCTCCTGAAAAAGAACCAGGCCCTGCTCTTGGGCCGCACCTGACGGACACCGATGACCGGCCGACCCGCCTCCCCGAGCTTTCCGACGACCCGCATGCGCCGCAACCGGAGGACGGATTGGTCGCGCCGGCTGGTGGCCGAGACCGTGCTGACGGTCGACGACCTGATCTGGCCGCTGTTCGTGCAGGACGGCGAAGGGCTGCGCGATCCGGTCGCGTCCATGCCGGGCGTCAACCGGCTGAGCATCGACATGGCGGTGGACGCGGCAGCCAAGGCGGCGAACCTGGGCATCCCGGTGATCGCGCTGTTCCCGCAGACACCGATCGAACTGAAGACCGCCGACGCCCGCGAGGCGCTCAACCCCGACAACCTCATCTGCCGCGCGGTGCGCGCCATCAAGGCGCAGGTGCCCGACATCGGCATCCTCTGCGACGTGGCGCTCGATCCCTACACCGACCACGGCCATGACGGCCTGCTGGTCAACGACGAGATCGCCAACGACGCATCGGTCGAGATGCTGGTGCAGCAGGCGCTGGTGCAGGCCCGCGCCGGCTGCGACATCATCGCGCCCAGCGACATGATGGACGGCCGCATCGGCGCCATCCGTCGGGCGCTCGACGCCGCCGGTTTCCAGAACGTGCAGATCATGGCCTACGCGGCCAAATACGCCTCGGCGTTCTACGGCCCGTTCCGCGACGCCATCGGTTCGTCGTCGTCGCTCGGCAAGGCGTCGAAGAAGACCTACCAGATGGACCCGGCCAACGGCGACGAGGCGCTCCGCGAGGTCGCCCTCGACATCGCCGAGGGCGCCGACATGGTGATGGTGAAGCCGGGCATGCCGTATCTCGACATCGTCCACCGGGTGAAGCGCGAGTTCGGCGTGCCGACCTTCGCCTACCAGGTGTCGGGCGAATACGCCATGATCGCCGGCGCCATCCAGAACGGCTGGCTAGACCGGGACCGGGTGATCGTCGAGAGCCTGCTGGCGTTCAAGCGCGCCGGCGCCGACGGCATCCTCACCTACTTCGCCGAGGAAGTGGCCGAGAAGCTGGCGCGGTAGCGTTTCGCCTTGTCCGGAAGCGATACTGGGGCGACGAGAAAGGCCCCCTCACCCTACCCTCTCCCACGAGGGGAGAGGGAAAAGTGTTAACGTCATCAATAATATAGCCCCCTCTCCCCTTGTGGGAGAGGGTTAGGGTGAGGGGTAGCCGCGAAGCGGCTCCTGTCGCAATGATTGAATAATGGTCACCACAACCCCCATTGACCTTCCATGGCTTCATGCCATGCTTGACGACATCTTCCTGTAATGAAGCGACGACGTGACCGACCAGTTCATCCGCTTTCCCAGGTTCTACCTCACGGTGCCGTCCGCGTGCCCGTACCTGCCGGGGCGTCTGGAACAGAAGATCTTCACCGAGTTGAAGGAACCGCACGCGCAGGAGCTGAACGACAGCCTGTCGAAGGTCGGGTTCCGCCGGTCGCAGAAAGTCGCGTACAAGCCGGCCTGCGACGGTTGCCACGCCTGCATCTCGGTGCGCATCCCGGTGAAGGATTTCGTGCCCAACCGCACCATGCGCCGCATCGCCCGCCGCAACGGCGACCTGACGCAGACGCCGGTGCCGGCCCACGCCACGCTGGAACAGTTCGAACTGCTCACCGCCTATCTGAACTCGCGCCATTCGAACGGCGGCATGGCCGGCATGACCGCCATGGACTACGCGACCATGGTCGAGGAGACCCCGGTCAGCACCTATCTGGTCGAATACCGCCGCCGCCTGCTCGATCCGCTCGACCCGCGCGACCCGCTGATCGGCACCTGCCTGAGCGACGTGCTCGATGACGGCGTGTCGATGATCTACAGCTTCTACGATCCGGGCGCGGCGGACCGGAGCCTGGGCACCCACATGATCCTGTCGCACATCGAATGGGCGCGGAAGCTGGGGTTGCCCTATGTCTATCTGGGCTACTGGATTTCAGGATCGGACAAGATGGCCTATAAGGCGAAATTCCAGCCGCTGGAGATGTACGCCGACGACGCCTGGCGTAAGATGAGACTCTGAACCGCCGGAGACCTCGCCCATGTTGAAACTGCTCGCGACCGCGCTGATCGCCTCATCCCTCTTCGTCGGCGCCGCCATGGCCGCTGACGCCCCGGCCTGCAAGACCAGCCCCAAGGTCGTCGGCAAGTGCATGACCTTCTACGGCCCGCTGGCGGTGTATAGCGGCAGTCCGTCGCTGCGCCTCTGGCCGGTCGGCACCAAGCAGCTCTACGGCCTGCGTGGCACCGGCGCAGATCCCGAGAGCGTGGCGCTGCCCGAAAAGCTGCGCGAGCTCCTCGCCACCAATCCGCGCGAAGTGAACGGCAAGTGGGAAGTCTGCCCGCTGGAGGCCGAGCGCCCGAACCAGCTCCGCAGCGTCTGCCTGGAAAGCGCGAGCGAGCTGCGGGCGGTGCCGCGCGACGCGACAACGCCCTAACTGAACTTGCCGCTCGATGCGAAACCGCGCGGCACCATGCGGCCGGCCTGCGCGCGGGTGCCGGTCCAGTCGAGCAGGTTGGTCTCGGTCCGGGTGCGGTCGCCCGAGGCCCAGGTGAGGCCATCGGCGAGGGTGAATATCTTGGCGTCGGCGAGGCCGCCGTCCTTGTATTTCTGCAGGGTCAGGCCGCGGCCGCGCGCCATCTCGGGCAGCTGGTCGCGCGGGAAGATCAGCAGCTTGCGGTTGTCGCCGACGACGGCGACCGTGTCGCCCACCGCCGGCACACAGATCTTCGCCTTCACCTTGCCCTCGACGTTCAGCACCTGCTTGCCGTTCCTGGTCTGGGCGAGCGCGCCGTCGGCGTCGACGATAAAGCCGCGCCCGTCGGAGCTGGCGACCAGCAGCCTGGCCCCCGGCGTGTAGGTCATGGCCACGATCACGTCGTCGGTCGCCGGCAGGTCGATCATCAGCCTCACCGGCTCGCCCATGCCGCGCCCCCCGGGTAGCTTGTCGCAGCCCAGGGTGTAGAAGCGGCCATTCGAGGCGAACAGCAGCAGCTTGTCGGTGGTCTGGGCGTGGACCTGGAAGGCGGGCCCGTCGCCGTCCTTGAACTTGATCTCGGCCGACTTGTCGACATGACCCTTCATGGCGCGGATCCAGCCCATCCTGGACAGGATCACCGTCACCGGCTCCTTCTCGATCAACGCCTCAGGCGTCGCCATGTCGACGGCGGCCGCCTCGCCGAACAGGGTGCGGCGCGCGCCCAGCACGGTATCCTTGCCGAAGCGCTTGCGCAGCGCGTCCAGCTCCAGCCGGATCGCGAGGCGCTGCTTCGACGGGCTGTCGATCAGCGCGGCCAGCTCGGCCTGCTCGGCCTCCAGCCCGGAATATTCCTTGAGGATGCCCTCTTCCTCCAGCCGGCGCAGGGCGCGCAGCCGCATGTTGAGGATCGCCTCGGCCTGCACCTCGGTCAGCTCGAAATGCGCCATGATCACCGGCCTGGGCTCGTCCTCGCGGCGGATGATGGCGATCAGCTCGTCGAGGTTGAGGAACACGATCATGTAGCCGCGCAGGATCTCCATGCGCCGTTCGATGTTGCCCAGCCGGAACCGCGACCGCCGGACCAGCACCTCGATGCGGTGATCGAGATAGGCCTGCAGCGCCTCCTTCAGCGACATGACCCTGGGCACCTGGTCCTTGTCGAGTACGTTGAGGTTGAGCGGAACGCGGGTCTCCAGCTCGGTCAGCCGGAACAGGCTTTCCATCAGCACCGCGGCATCGACCGAGCGTGCGCGCGGCTCCAGCACGACGCGGACCTTGTCGGTCGACTCGTCGCGCACGTCGGCAAGCAGCGCGGTCAGCTTGCGGTTGTTGATGAGCTCGGCGATCTTCTCGATCAGCTTGGACTTCTGCACCTGGTACGGGATTTCCGTGACCACGATCTGGTAGGTGCCGCGGCCCTGGTCCTCGATCTCCCATTTGGCGCGCAGCCGGAAGCCGCCGCGGCCGGTCTCGTAGGCGCGGGCGATGCTGTCGGCCGGCTCGACGCAGATGCCGCCGGTCGGGAAATCCGGCCCCTTCACATGCACCAGCAGTTCGGCGACGGTCGCGCCCGGATGGGCCAGCAGGTGCTGCATGGCGAGGCTGAGTTCGTCCACATTGTGCGGCGGGATGCTGGTCGCCATGCCGACGGCGATGCCCTGCGAGCCATTGGCCAGCAGGTTCGGGAAGCCGGCCGGCAGGACGAGCGGCTCCTCGTCGAGGCCGTCATAGGTCGGGCGGAAATCGATGGCGTCCTGGTCGAGGCCCTCGAGCAGCGCCTCGCCCACATGGGTCAGCCGCGATTCGGTGTAGCGCATGGCGGCGGCGTTATCGCCGTCGATGTTGCCGAAATTGCCCTGCCCGTCGATCAGCGGATAGCGGACGGCGAAATCCTGCGCCAGGCGCACCAGCGCGTCGTAGATCGACTGGTCGCCATGCGGGTGGAACTTGCCCATGACGTCGCCGACGACGCGGGCGCATTTCTTGTAGCCGGAGTTCGGATCGAGCCGCAGCTGCTGCATGGCGAACAGCAGCCGCCGGTGCACCGGCTTCAGCCCGTCGCGCACGTCAGGCAGCGAGCGCGCCATGATCGTCGACAGGGCATAGGACAGGTAGCGCTCGCTGAGCGCATCGCCAAAGGGCACGTCGCGGATGTTGTCGCCGCCGGCCGCCGGAGGGGTCAGTTCATTCATACGCCGAATATAGCAGGACGGGCGTTATTCGCTACCAGATGATGTGGGTTTTCCCAACCTATCCTCATTCATTATCGTCATGCCCGCGCACGCGGAGGGGATATACTGATTTAAGCCAACCGAAGCAAAAATGGCTGGCTTATGCGAACTTTGCCGTCGATTGTTGGGGCGTTACGAGAGAAGCCGGTCGTTACAATCCCGTGCATCCTCGACCGATGACCGTTGGGGGATTGGTTGAAAATCAGATCCTGGGTGATAGGCGGTTTCGTAGGCGCGGCCCTCTTGTGGCTCATTTTCGAGGTCATGAGCACGGTAGCCGTGATCGACACAACCGGGCAGATTACTAGCGTGGTCCTTACAAACAATGTCGAAGTTCAGCGCCTTCATGCTCTGCCGAGTGGCTTGTTCGTTTCGATCGCTCGGCTCGAAGGAGTTATTGAAATCCGCTGCCGCGACGGCTCCAAGCGCCAAATGTCGTACGTTACCCACCACCTACGTAATTGGCAGAAGATTGCCGGAGAGCGGCCATGCGGCTAGCTCAAGAGCCACGTGCTGGCCTGCCCCGCGCACCCCATGACTACATTGGTAGTTAGCGCCTCAACAGCGCAACGAACCTGTCGCGTGCGGGCGGCAAGCGCATCTTGCTGGGGACGTAGATGTTGCGCTCGAGGAAATACCCCGTCAGGTCGAAGCCGGCGACCATGCCCTCGAGCGTCGGATCGGTTAGCACCGGCAGCGGCAACAGGCGCTCGGCGTAGTCGCCCGCCCCTGCCCGGCTGACGGCGCGGCCGGTGCGCGGCGAGACGTAGGCGAGGTCGTCGGTCTGGCCGGTGACGGCGCAGGACGTCAGGTCGAGGCCGTAGCCGAGCGCGCCGAGCACGCCCAGCTCCCAGTAGACCAGCGCGGCGGCGATGTGGGCTATGTCGGTGCCGTCGTCGCGCAGCAGCGCGATGACCGGCAGGGCGCCCAGAAACACTTCCGGATGAGCCTCGCGCTCAGGCAACGCGGTCGAGGCCACGGCGCACAGCGAGGCCAGCGCCAGCAATCGGGGTGGATCGGACAGGACGGATGCCGCGTTGGCGTCGATCAGCTCCAGCGTCGCGGTGCCGAGATGCTCGGAGAGCCGGCCGCGCCAGGTGACGGCGACGCGGTTGCCGGCCTGCATCACGCCGCGCATGCGGCCGCCCGATCCGCCGCGCACCAGTCCCTTGTGGCGGCCGTGCGAGCGGGTCAGCAGCTCGACGATGACGGAGGATTCGCCGTGCTTGGCGGCGCCAAGGACCAGAGCTTCATCCGTCCACTCCATCGGCCCTCAATCGCTGTAGTCGAGACCCATCTCGCGGTAGCGCTCGCGCTCGTCGCCCCAGCCCTTGCGGACCTTGACGTTGAGGAACAGGTGCACCTTGCGGTCCATGATCTGTTCCAGCTCGCGCCGCGCCGCCTCGCCGATCTCCTTGATGGTCTGACCGCCCTTGCCAATGACGATGGGCTTCTGGCTGTCGCGCTCGACGAAGATCACCTGGTGCACTGTCACCGAGCCGTCCTTGCGCTCTTCCCAGCTTTCGGTCTCGACCGTGGCCGCGTAGGGCAATTCCTGGTGCACCCGCAGGAACAGCTTCTCGCGGGTGACCTCGGCGCCCATCAGCCGCATGGGGATGTCGGAGAGCTGGTCCTCGGGATAGAGCCAGGGACCGGCCGGCGCGCTGTCCGCGAAGAATTTCTTCAGGTCGCCGACGCCGTCGCCCTTGGGGGCCGCGATCATGAACACATGGGTGAACAGGCCGGTCTGGTTCAGTTCGTCGGCCAGCGACAGCAGCGATTCCCGGGGCACTAGGTCGATCTTGGTCAACAGCAACACCGCCTTGCGGCCGGTGTCCTTGAGCCCATCCAGCACCAGGCGAACTTCCGGATCGATCCGCTTCTTGGCGTCGACCAGCAGGCAGACCACGTCGGCGTCGGCCGCGCCCCAGGCAGCGGCGACCATGGCGCGGTCGAGGCGCCGCTTGGGCGCGAAGATGCCGGGCGTGTCCACATAGACGAGCTGCGCATCGCCCTCGATGGCGATGCCGCGGATGCGGGTGCGCGTGGTCTGCACCTTCTGGGTGACGATGGATATCTTCTGCCCCACCAGCGCGTTGAGCAGCGTCGACTTGCCGGCGTTCGGCGCGCCCAGCAGCGCGACAAAGCCACATCGTGTCTGTCGTTCGGTCATTCCGTTCCGTTCAGTCTGTCGAGCAGGCTTCGTGCCGCCGACTGTTCCGCCACGCGCTTGGACGCGCCCTTGCCCGTGGCTTCATGCTTCCTGCCGACGGTGACGCCGACGGTGAATTCGGGCTCGTGCGGCGGCCCTTCGCGGGAAATCTCGCGGTAGGACGGCGCCGCCATGCCGCGACCCTGCGCCCATTCCTGCAGCAGGGTCTTGGGATCCTTGTCCTTCAGCGCCACGCCGGCGACGAGGTCGTGCCAGTGCTTCTCGACGAAGTCATGCGCCGCCGCGAAGCCGGAGTCCATGAACATGGCGCCGATCACCGCCTCGCAGCAGTCGGCCAGGATCGCCGGTTTCTCCCGTCCGCCATTGTCTTCCTCGCCGGTCGACAAGCGCACATACCGGTCGAGGCCGAGCCGCAGCAGGATCTGGGCGAGCGTTTCCTTGCGCACCAGCTCGTTGAAGCGGATCGCCAGCTCGCCTTCCTTGAAGCTCGGATAGTCGCGGTAGAGCCGCTGGGCGATGATCGCGCCCAGCACCCGGTCGCCGATGAACTCCAGCCGCTGGTAGTTGGGCACGCCGGTGCAGGACGGATGGGTCAGCGCCTGCTCCAGCAAGGAGGGATCGGCAAATTTGTAGCCGAGCAGCGCGTAGATATCCTCCAGGCCGTTCGACATCACCCGATCAGGTTGAAGAAGCGGCCGTAGCGGATGGCGCCGAACCAGTTCCACGGCTTCCACAGCGGCGCGTCGCAATACTGGCCGCAGGTGGAGAAAAACAGGATGTCGGCCCGGCCGACCAGATTCTCGGCCGGCAGGAAGCCGACCCCGGTCTGCGTCGGGAAGCGGCTGTCGGCGGAATTGTCGCGGTTGTCGCCCATGGCGAAATAGTGGCCATCCGGCACCAGGAACGGCCCGGCGTTGTCGGCCATGGACTGCATGCAATCGCGGGTGCCCGGAAAATAAGCGCAGTCGAGGGTGTTGTAGCTGACGCCGCTGGGCAGCGTCTCGCGCATCTGCCGGTAGGTCAGGTTGCCGCCCTCGACGCCGGTCTCGCCCATGGTGAAGTCCTCGACCTGTTGGCGCTTGACAGGCTGGTCGTTGATGTGGAGCCCGCCGTCGATCATCTCGATCTTGTCGCCGGGCAGGCCGACAATGCGCTTGATGAAGTCGGTCTTGTTGTCGTAGGGGCGCTTGAACACCGCCACGTCGCCGCGCGTGACCTGGCTTTCCAGGACGCGGCCCTTGAACGGGATGGCGCTCATCGGCAGCGAATGCTGGCTGTAGCCGTAGGAGAACTTCGACACCAGCAGATAGTCGCCGATCCACAGGGTCGGATACATGGAGCCGGAGGGGATGTTGAACGGCTCATAGGCGACGGTGCGGAAGGCAAGCGCGATCAGCACCGCCACGACGATGGTCGAGACGAACTCGGAGAACGCCGACTTCTCCTTGGCTTTCGCCGGCTTGGTCTCTTCGCCGGTCGTGGTTTCGCTCAGCGGCTCTGACATGTTGGCTTTCTCGCGGATCGCGTGGACAGGCTATTTCAACAGACCGGCATAGTCGGCCGGGACGGCGGTGATCAGCACGATGGCCTGGGCCAGCGGGAAGTCGTCGGTGATGGTCAGGTGCAGCTGCGCCACCATGCCCGGCGGCGTCATCTGCTCCAGACGGACCTTGGCGCCGCCCGTCAGTTCCATGGTCGGGCGGCCCGACGGCAGGTTTACCACACCCATGGTGCGCCAGTGAACGCCGCGTCTGATGCCGGTGCCGAGCGCCTTGGAGCAGGCTTCCTTGGCGGCGAAGCGCTTGGCGTAGCTGGCGGCGCGGTTCATGCGGCCGTCCGACTTCTTCTGCTCGATCTCGGTGAACACCCGGTCGACGAAGCGCTGGCCGAAACGGTGCAGCGATTTCTCCACCCGCCGGATGTCGATCAGGTCGTTGCCCAGTCCCAGAACTATCATGCGATGCTCCGCCGTCCCGCGTCCATCAGGGCGCGCATCCGCCGGATCACGGGCTCCAGGCCGAGGAAAATGGCCTCGCCGATGATGAAGTGGCCGATGTTGAGTTCGACCACGCCGGGGATCGCCGCCACCGCCTCGACGGTCTCGAAATTGAGGCCGTGGCCCGCGTGGCATTCGAGCCCGAGGCGCCGCGCCAGGGCCACGGCCTTCCGGATGCGCTCCAGTTCGCGCTGCCGCTCGGCGCCGGTCGCCTTGGTGTAGGGCCCGGCATGCAGTTCGACGATGTCGGCGCCGACCATGCGGGCGGCCTCCACCTCACGGATGTCCGGATCGACGAACAGCGATACGCGGATGCCTTGCTCCTGAAGCCGCGCCACGTAGGGCTTCAAATGGTTCATGCCGGCATGGACCGCAAGCCCGCCCTCGGTGGTCAGCTCCTGGCGCTTTTCCGGCACCAGGCAGCAGGCATGCGGCAGGATGTCGGAGGCGATCGCCAGCATCTCGTCGGTCGCCGCCATCTCGAAGTTGAGCGGCAGGCCCACATCCTTCAGCCCGCGCATGTCGACGTCGCGGATGTGGCGGCGATCTTCGCGCAGATGGGCGGTAATGCCGTCCGCGCCGGCCGCGGCCGCCAGGCGGGCCGCCTCGACCGGATCGGGGTGGACGCCGCCGCGCGCGTTGCGCAGCGTCGCCACGTGATCCACGTTCACGCCGAGGCGGATGTGCTCGACCACGCCTAGCTCCGTACCCGTTCGACGGTCTCGACGACGGTCAGCGTGCGCAGCGCCGCGATGATCTCGGTCAGGTGCTTGACGTCCTGCACCTCAAGATCGATCAGCATGGTGACCACCTTCATGCCCCGCTCGGTGAGCTTCAAATTGGTGATGTTGCCATGGTTCTTGCCGATCAGGGTGGAGATCTTGCCCAGTGCGCCGGGTTCGTTCTGTGATCGCACCTCGATGGCCGCCAGGTGATAGCCGTGGCGCGCCGCGTCGGGCTCCCACGACAGGTTGAGCCAGGCGTCCGGATCCTCGGTGGCGGCGCCCAGCGCCTCGCAATCGATGGTGTGCACCACCACGCCCTTGCCCGGCGTCACCACGCCGACGATGCGGTCGCCCGGCACCGGATGGCAGCAGGCGCCCAGCGTCATGGCCACGCCCGGATTGACGCCGCTGACCGGGATCGCGGAGGGACCATCGCCGGGCAGCGGATCGTCGCCCTTGCGGCGCCGGTCGCGGCGGTTCTTCTCGCCCGGGAACTCGGCCTCCAGCACCTGGCGCACGGTGATGTTGCCGCGTCCCACCTCGATCAGCAGGTCGTCGACGGTCTTGTGGCCCAGTGCCTTGCTGGCGGGCTCCAGATTCTGGTCGTGCAGGTTATAGCCGGCACGGATGAAGGCGCGCTCGACCAGCTTCTGGCCGAGCTCAAGGTACTCGCCGCGCCCCTGCGAGCGCAGGAAGCGGCGAATGGCGGCACGGGCGCGGCCGGAGACCGCCAGCGTTTCCCAGGCCGGTGACGGCGTCTGCGCCTTCGACCGGACGATCTCCACCTGGTCGCCATTGTTGAGCTGGGTCGACAGCGGCACCATGGTGCCGTTGACCTTGGCGCCGACCGTGGTATGGCCCACGTCGGTGTGCACCATATAGGCGAAGTCGATCGGCGTGGCGCCGCGCGGCAGGGTGATCAGGTCGCCCTTGGGCGTGAAGCAGAACACCTGGTCGCTGTAGAGGTCGATCTTGGTGTGCTCGAGGAATTCCTCGGGACTCTCGGCGTTCTCGAGCATCTCCATCATGTGCCGCAGCCAGCCGAACTGGCTGCCGTCGAGCTTCTGGGCATCCTGCTTGTAGCGCCAGTGCGCCGCGACGCCATAGGTGGCGATGGCATGCATGTCGCGGGTGCGGATCTGGATCTCGATGCGCTGCCGCTCCGGACCCAGCACGGTGGTGTGGAGCGAGCGGTAGTTGTTCGGCTTGGGGTTGGAGTTGTAGTCCTTGAACCGTCCCGGCACCGCGCGCCACTCGCCATGCGTCACGCCCAGGGCCCGGTAGCAGGCATCGTCGTCCTCGACGATGACGCGGAAGGCCATCACGTCCGAGAGCTGCTCGAAGCTGACGTTGTCGCGCTGCATCTTGCGCCAGATCGAATAGGGCTGCTTCTGCCGGCCGAACACCTCGGCCTTGATGCCGGCGCGCTGCAGCCGCTCGTGCAGCTCGTGGGTGATGCGGCCCTGGACGTTGCCGGCCTTCTCGGTGAGGAAGGTCAGCCGCGCCACGATGGACTCGCGGGCGTCCGGGTTGAGGTAGAGGAACGCCAGGTCCTCCAGCTCGGTCTTCATCGCCTGCATGCCGATGCGCTCCGCCAGCGGCGCATAGATCTCGACGGTCTCCAGCGCGATGCGGCGGCGCTTGTCGGCGTTCTTGATGAAGTGGAGCGTGCGCATGT
The DNA here is from genome assembly GCA_022844405.1 of Sphingomonadales bacterium. Classification (GTDB taxonomy): domain Bacteria; phylum Pseudomonadota; class Alphaproteobacteria; order SMXS01; family SMXS01; genus RI-34. The sequence continues at coordinate 44,562 of JALHLV010000015.1, forward strand.
TGTGCAGCCGGTCCGCCAGCTTGACCAGCAGCACGCGGATGTCCTTGGACATCGCCAGCACGAACTTGCGGAAGTTTTCGGCCTGCTTGGCGTCCTCGGACGACAGCTCCAGCTTCGACAGCTTGGTGACGCCGTCGACGAGCTGCGCGACCTCGACGCCGAACAGGGCTTCCACCTCGTCATAGGTGGCGACCGTGTCCTCCAGCGTGTCGTGCAGCAGGCCGGTGACGATGGTGGCGTCGTCGAGCCGCATGTCGGTCAGGATGCCGGCGACTTCGAGGGGATGCAGGAAGTAGGGATCGCCCGACGCACGCTTTTGCGCGCCGTGCGCCCTCATGGAGAACACATAGGCGCGGTCCAGCAGTTTTTCGTCCACATTGGGATCGTAGGCGCGAACGCGCTCGACAAGCTCGTACTGCCGGATCATGCCGTTGCTTTCAGCGGTGTCCGGTCAGCGATATGCCGGATTCTAGAGGTCTTCGTCTCCGTCAGCATCCAGGCCGTCAGCGCCGTCGATGTTCATCTCCTGCTCGACCTCATCTCCGATGATGTCGGAGAACACCTTGTGGAGGTTGTCGGCCGTCAGTTCCTCATGCACGGCCGAAAGCTGGCGGCCGGCGAATTCCAGGCTCAGTTCGTCTTCCTCGGGCTCGTCGCGTTCGACGTAGCGCTGCATGGTGCGGATGCGGGCTTCGCGCAGCTCTTCCGGGGTGATGGTGCCGTCGGCGATCTCGCGCAGGGCGACGACCGGATCCTTGTCGTTGTCGCGGTCGATGGTGAGCGGCGCGCCGGAGGAAATCTCGCGGGCGCGCTGCGCGGCGAGCAGCACGAGCTCGAAGCGGCTGGGAACCTTCTGCACGCAATCTTCAACGGTAACGCGGGCCATCAAGCCACTCCTGGATACGCTTGCCGGGACGAAGGACCGTTACATAGGGACATAATATGCCAAAAGCAACATTTACAGCCGCCTGACGTCATTCAGATCGGACAACTCAGCTATCAGCGCGTCGATGGTCCTGCCGGTATCCGGATGACGCCAATCGGGCGCCACGTCCTTCAACGGCAGCAGCACGAAGCCACGCAGATGGGCGCGCGGATGGGGCAACACCAGCCCGTCGCCGCCCGGCCCGGTCACCACGCCGCGATAGTCGATGAGGTCCAGGTCGACGACCCTGGATTCGTTACGCTTCAGGCGCACCCGGCCGAGCCCATTCTCGATCCGGTGCAGCAGCGCCAGCAGGTCGGCTGGCCCGAGTTGGGTACCGACACGCGCGACGCCGTTGACATAGTCAGGCTGGTCCGAACGCGGCACCGGCGCGGTCGCATACCATGGCGACCGCGCCTCGAGCGTTACGCCCGCGGCGCGGATTGCCGCCAGCGCGGCTTCGAGCGTCGCCTCCGGCGCGCCGTGCTCCGACGGCAGATTGGCCCCGAGGGCGATGTAGATGGCGTTGGTCTTACATGTCACAATCGCGCGAGACTCCGACCGGATTGTCAAAATTACACTTCCAAAGCTGGCTGGGCGCGCATATTTTTTCTGTTCGAGAAGTCTGTCCGGCTTTTCGGCGCGTACCACGCATCAGCCAAGAAGACGCTATTTTGCAGGAGTGGCATTTATCATGATCTTCTATCCAAGCGAGCGCATTGCCCTGTTCATCGATGGCTCGAACCTGTTCGCCGCGGCGCGGACGCTGGGTTTCGACATCGACTATCGGGCATTGCTCAACGAGTTCTCGAGCAAGGGTCACCTTGTGCGGGCGCTCTACTACACGGCGATCCTGGAGGACCAGGACTTCTCGCCGCTGCGGCCGCTGGTCGACTGGCTCGACTACAACGGCTTCACCGTCGTCACCAAGCCGGCGAAGGAATACATCGATTCCACCGGACGACGGAAGATCAAGGGCAACATGGACATCGAGATCGCGGTGGACATCATGAGCCTGTCCGACCATCTCGACCACATCGTCCTGTTCTCCGGCGACGGCGACTTCCGCCGCCTGATCGAGGCGGTGCAGCGGCGCGGCAAGCGCGTCTCGGTCGTCAGCACGCTGCAGACCCAGCCGGCCATGGTAGCGGACGAGCTTCGCCGTCAGGCCGACAGCTTCATCGAGCTGGCCGACCTGGCGCCGGTGATCGCCCGCGATCCGGCTGCCCGCGCCCAGTCGCAGGCCAACCGCGCCGCCCGCGAGCATGCCGCGGCACCGGCGGCCGAGGATGTGGACGTGCGCGTCTGAGCGTTCGCTCGGACACACTCACATGCCGACAGGCGCAGCCTCCGGCCCATCCAGGGACTGTCCTCTCTGTCCCAGGCTTGTAGGACTGCGCCTGTCACTTCGTGAACAGCATCCCGCCTGGTTCAATGCGCCGGTGCCGTCGTTCGGCGACCCGGCGGCACGGCTGGTCATCGTCGGCCTGGCGCCGGGCCTCAACGGCGCCAACCGCACCGGACGTCCGTTCACTGGCGACTATGCGGGCGACCTGCTCTACAGGACCCTGCTGAAGCTGGGACTGGCGACCGGCGAATACCGCGCCGATCCGCAGGACAGCCTGACGCTCGTCGGGTGCCTGATCACCAATGCGGTGCGCTGCCTGCCGCCCGCCAACAAGCCGCTGCCCGAGGAAATCGCCGCCTGCCGGCCGTTCCTGACGGGGCAACTCGACGCGCTCCCGTCGGCCCGCGCCATCGTCGCGCTGGGCCGCATCGCCCACGAAAGCGTGGTGCGCTCCCGCGGCGGCAGGCTGAAGGACTACCCGTTCGGCCACGGCGCGCCGCACACCCTGCCCGGCGGCCTGCGGCTGTTCGACAGCTATCATTGCAGCCGCTACAACACCAACACGGGCCGGCTGACCGAGACGATGTTCGTCGAGGTGATGACGGCGGCGCGGGACTTCGCGCTCGCCTGAGCCCTCACGAATACCGCTCTTCCTTCCATGGGTCGCCGACATTGTTGTAGCCACGCACTTCCCAGAAGCCCGGCTTGTCACGGGCCGATATCTCGATGCGTCTTATCCACTTGGGCGACTTCCAGAAATAGTATTGCGGGATCACCAGCCGCACTGGCCCGCCATGCTGGCGCGGGATCGGCTGGCCTTCCCAGCGGTGGGCGAGCAGCGCGTCGGGCGCGGCAAAGGCCTCCAGCGTCACGTTGGTGGTGTAGCCGTCATAGGAATGCATGATGATGTGCCGGGCGTCGGCCTTGGGCCGGACCAACTCCAGAATATGGCCGGTGCTGACGCCTTCCCAGTGGTTGTCGTAGCGCGACCAGGTGGTGACGCAGTGGATGTCGGACACATCCTCGAACACCGGCTGGCTGATGAAGTCCCGCCAGTTCCATTCCAGCGGCTTCTCGACCAAGCCGTCGACCACCAGCTTCCACTTGTCGAGCGGCACCTCCGGCTGGACGCCCAGGTCGAGCACCGGCCAGTCCTTCGTCAGCCGCTGGCCCGGCGGCAGGCGCCGGGTCCGGTCCTCCATGGCCTGGCTGCCGGTGAGCAGGCGGCCGTCCCGCGCCCATTCCTGCTTGCGGCGGATCAGCTTCTGCTTGATCTCGCCATACATCTCGATGCCGTCCTCGTCCGCCATGCCGCGCCTCCGTTTGGGTCGCCCTGTTATATCGCCATTTCCCCGCTGACGGTTACACGCCGAATTGAGGTATGTGAGGCATGCGCAGCAGGAACGAGACATGACCGACGCCAAATGGCGGCCCATGACGCCAGCCGACATTGCCGCCGTCGATGCCATCGCGGCGGCGATCCACGTCGCGTTGCCCGAGCACGCCTTCGTCTTCGCCGAACGCCAGCGCCTTTATCCGAAGGGGTGCTTCATGCTGGAGGTGGACGGTAAGCCGGCCGGCTACGTGATCAGCCATCCGTGGCATTATCTGCGGCCTCCGCCGCTGAACACGCTGGTCGAACGCATGCCCGAGGACGCCTCGACCTATTACATTCACGACCTGGCGCTGCTGCCGCCGTCGCGGCGGACGGGTGCCGGCTCGGCCATCGCCCGCAAGCTGATCACCCATGCCGCCGCCGCCGGCCTGCCCAACGTGTCGCTGATCGCCGTCTATGACGCCGCCGCGTTCTGGCTACGGCACGGCTTCGATTATGTCGAGGATCCGGCGCTGACGACGAAGCTGGCCGGATACGGCCCGGAGGCACGCATGATGGCGCGCCGGCAGACGCCATGACCGATACAAATGCAGGGCGCCCTACCCCCGCGCCCGCATCAGCCGGGCTTTCTGCTTTTGCCAGTCGCGGGCTTTTTCGGTCTCGCGCTTGTCGACCACGTTCTTGCCCTTGGCGAGGCCCAGCTCCAGCTTGGCGCGGCCCTTGTCGTTGAAATAGAGCTTCAGCGGCACCACGGTCATGCCGCTGCGGCGGATCGCCTGGGACAGCTTTTCGATCTCGCGGCGGCGCAGCAGCAGCTTACGCGGCCGCCGCGTCTCGTGGTTCATGTAGCTGGCCTGGTTGTATTCGGGGATATAGGCGTTCACCAGGAACATCTCGCCGTCCTTGGCCTCGGCATAGGACTCGGCGATGTTGGACTGGCCCAGCCGTAGCGACTTCACCTCGGAGCCCTGCAGCATGATGCCGGCCTCGAGCGTTTCCTCGATGAAATAGTTGTAGCGCGCCTTACGGTTCTCGGCGACGAGCTTGCGGACTGGCTCTTCCTTCTTCTTGGCCATCAGAGCAGCCCGGCATGGTCCATCGCCGCGCGCACGATCTGACGGGTGGAGTCGGTCACCTGCACCAGCGGCAGGCGCACGTCCTCGCGGCACTTGCCCAGCAGGCTCGCCGCGTACTTCACCGGCGACGGGCTGGTCTCGACGAACAGCGCGCTGTGCAGCGGCATCAGCTTGTCCTGCAGCTCGAGCGCCGCGGCGTAGTTCCCCTGCAAGGTGGCGTTCTGGAACTGCGACACCAGGCGCGGCGCCACGTTGGCGGCCACCGATATGCAGCCGACGCCGCCATGGGCATTGAAGCCCAGCGCGGTGCCGTCCTCGCCGGAAAGCTGGATGAAGCCGGCGCCGCACTTCAGCCGCTGTAGGCTGGGGCGAGTCAGGTCGCCGGTGGCGTCCTTCACGCCGACGATGTTGGGCAGCTCGGCGAGGCGGGCCATGATCTCGACGGACATGTTGACCACCGACCGGCCAGGGATGTTGTAGATGAAGATCGGGATGTCGACGGCCCCGGCGATCGCCTTGAAATGAGCGAAGAGGCCTTCCTGGGTCGGCTTGTTGTAGTAGGGCGTGACCACCAGCGCGGCGTCGGCGCCGGCATGCTTGGCGTGGCGCGTCAGCGCGATGGCTTCCTCGGTGCTGTTGGAGCCCGATCCCGCCATCACCGGCACGCGGCCGCCGGCGGCCTCGATGCACAGCTCCACCACCCGCTTGTGCTCGTCATGGCTCAGGGTCGGCGACTCGCCGGTCGTGCCCACCGGCACGAGCCCTTGCGTGCCCTCGCCGATCTGCCATTCGACGAAAGCCTGGAACGCCGCCTGATCGACCTGTCCGTCCTTGAACGGGGTGATCAGCGCCGTGATCGAACCTCTGAACATTCTGTGCGCTACCGGGTCGTGATGCCGTTGTGGCCGCGAACATAATCATGCGCCGGTCCCGCCGCAAGCCAACAGGTCCAGGCGTCCGCAGGTAATCTCGAGCGGACAATCAATTTCCTGGTCCTTCAATCCAATATATTTGTATATTCGTATGTATGAATGTTAATCCCGATCTCACCCTAGACAACATGACGGCGAACGCAGGCCGCGCCTGCGAATTCCTGCGCTCGATCGCCCACCCGCAACGGCTGCTCGTGCTGTGTCAGTTATCCCAGGCCGAGAGGCCGGTCGGCGAACTGGCCGGTCTGCTGGGCATGCGCCAGTCGACGCTGTCGCAGCACCTTGCCCGGCTGAAGGCAGAGGGACTGGTGGCCGCGCGGCGCGACGGAACCTCCGTCCGCTACTCGCTGGCGCGGACCGAGATCCTGCCGGTGATCGAGGCACTTTATGCGGTGTTCTGCAAACCGGCGGACCGGTGATGGTCGGGCTGGCGCGCTACATCCCGATCCTGTCCTGGGGACGCGCCTATTCCGCGCGCGATCTGCCCGGCGACCTGACCGCCGGGCTGATCACGGCGATCATGCTGGTGCCGCAGGCCATGGCCTATGCGATGCTCGCCGGCCTGCCGCCGCAGGTCGGGTTGTACGCCAGCATCGCGCCGCCGATCCTCTACGGCATCTTCGGATCGAGCCGGGCGCTCGCCGTCGGACCGGTCGCCATCGCCTCGCTGATGACGGCGACGGCGCTGTCCGCGCTGTCGGCCCCTGGCAGCGCGTCTTACGTGGCCAACGCTCTCGTGCTGTCGCTGCTGATCGGGTTGATCCTGCTGATCCTGGGCATGGTGCGCGCCGGTTTCCTGGTGAACTTCCTGAGCCATCCGGTGATCTCCGGCTTTACCAGCGCCGCCGCCGTCCTGATCGTGATCAGCCAGCTCAAGCACCTGCTGGGCATCGACATTCCACGCGGCGAGTCCGTCGTAACGGTGGTCAACGTGATCCGCCATGCGGGCGAGACCAACATGGCGACGCTGGCGATCGGCGGGGGCGCACTGGCGATCCTCGTGATCATGCGCGGTCCGCTCGCCGCGCTGCTGTCGCGGTTGAAAGTGCCGCCGCTCGCCGCCCAGTTCATCACCCGGTCGAGCCCGCTGCTGGCGGTGGTCCTCGGCATCGCCGTCACCGCGGGCTGGCGGCTCGCCGAGACGTCCTCGGTGGCCATCGTCGGCGCGATTCCCAGCGGTCTGCCGCCCCTGACCCTGCCGAGCGCGGACACGGGAGTCTGGCAGGCGCTGCTGCCGGCGGCGGCGCTGATCGCGTTCGTGAGCTATCTTGAAAGCGTGTCGGTCGCCAAGGCGCTGGCGGCCAAGCGGCGACAGAAGGTGGACGCCGACCAGGAGCTGGTCGGGCTGGGCGCGGCGAACATCGCCGCCGCCTTCACCGGCGCCAGCCCGGTGGCGGGCGGTTTCGCCCGGTCGATGGTGAACTTCGCCGCCGGCGCGAATACCCCGCTCGCCTCCATCCTGACCGCGCTGCTGCTGGCGGTCTCGGTCCTGTTCCTGACGCCGCTGTTCCATTACCTGCCGCAGGCGGTGCTGGCCGCGACCATCGTCGTCGCCGTCGTCCAGCTCATCGATGCGCGGAGTTTCCGCCGCACCTGGCAGTACAACAAGGCGGATTTCATCGCCCAGGGCGTGACGTTCCTGATCGTGCTGATCGTCGGGGTCGAAAGCGGCATCGTTACCGGCATGGCCCTGTCGCTGCTGCTGTATCTGTGGCGGAGCAGCCGTCCCCATTTCGCGGTCGTTGGCCAGGTCGGCGACACCGAGCACTACCGCAACGTCAGGCGGCACAAGGTGCGGACCGACCCGGCCGTCCTGCTGTTCCGGATCGACGAAAATCTCTACTTCCCGAACGCCGGCTATCTCGAGGACAGCCTGCGGGCGGAAGTGGCCGCGAACCCCGAGATCACCGACGTGGTGCTGATCTGCAGCTCGGTCAGCCTCGTCGATGCGAGCGCGCTCGAAACGCTGGAGGAATTGCGCGGGACCCTGCATGAAGCCGGCGTCACGCTCCACCTCGCCGAGGTCAAGGGTCCGGTCATGGACCGGTTGCAAAGGACCTCCTTCATCGCGGACCTGGCGCCAGGCCGGGTTTTCCTGTCGACCCACGACGCGGTGAAATACCTGAGGGAACGGCTCTATGCCGATCCATACGGATCGGCGATTTGAGGAGGCAACGATGGACATAGTCAACTTCACGCCGATCCCGGCGCTGATCGGCGGCGCGCTGATCGGCCTGGCGTCGGCGCTGCTGCTGCTGCTCACCGGCCGCATCGCCGGCGTCAGCGGCATCCTCGGCGGCCTGCTGCCGCCGGCTTCAGGCGACACCACGTGGCGGCTCGCCTTCATCGCCGGGCTCATGCTGGCCGGGCTCGGCTTCGTCTATCTGGGCGATGTCTCGGCCATCGCCATCGAGGCGGACACGCCGTTGCTGATCGCGGCGGGTCTGCTGGTGGGCATCGGCACGCGGGTCGGATCGGGCTGCACCAGCGGCCATGGCATCTGCGGCGTGGGACGCCTGTCGCCGCGCGGTATCGTCGCGACCTGCATCTTCGTCGGCGTCGCCATGGTGACGGTGTTCGTCACCCGCCACATCATCGGGAGCTGATCATGGGACGTCTTCTGGTACCGCTGTTGTGCGGCCTGATCTTCGGCGCCGGCCTCGCCGTCTCCGGCATGGTCAACCCGGCCAAGGTGCTGGGCTTCCTCGACGTGACCGGGCAATGGGACCCGAGCCTGCTGCTGGTGATGGCCGCCGGTGTCGCGGTGTTCGCCGCCGGATTCCTGCTGGTGAAGCGCTCGGCCCGGCCGCTGCTGGCCGCGAAGTTCGAGATCCCGACCCGCCGCGACATCGATCCCAAACTGGTCGCCGGCGCGGTGATGTTCGGCATCGGCTGGGGTCTCGCGGGCTTCTGCCCCGGCCCAGCCCTGACCGGCCTCGCCTTTGGGCTCACCAAGGTCTACGTGTTCGTCGCCGCCATGGTTGTTGGTAGCTTGGCATATGGGTTGTGGATGCGGTTCAAACCCTGAACAGCTTCAAACCATAAATAACCTTGTCCTCCCGGCGGAGGCCGGGGCCCAGGTCCAACGCAGGTAAAGCCCTATCCGTGAAGTTGGCGCGGTACCCCGCTGGGTCCCGGCCTCCGCCGGGATAACAAGAAAAAGAGGGGTGTTTTACGCCACCGGTGCGCCGGCGCGGGCGACGAAGTAGTAGAGGCCGCGCAGGCCGAACGCGTCGCGCAGGCCACGCCGCCGCAGGCCGGCCTTTTCCAGCACCTTGTGCGAGGCGGCGTTCTCCGGCCGGCTGACCGCGACAATCTCCTTCAGGCCCAGATCCTCGAAACCGTAGCGTAGCAGGCGCCTGGTCGCCTCTGTCGCGAAGCCCCTGCCCCACGCCAGCACCTTGAATCCGTAGCCGACCTCGATGTCCTCGCTGCCGTCGAGGTGCGTCAGCACCACCCAGCCGAGGAACTGGCCAGTGTCGCGCTCGGTCACGATCCAGCGGCCCAGAGGACCCTCCATCTCCAGGGTTTCCTGGGTCAGCTCCTCGGATTCCTGCAAGGTCATGGCACCGTAGCCGATGAACTCCATGACCTGCGGGTCCATGCTCATGGCCATCAGTTCGACGGTGTCGCTTTCGGCCTGCGGACGCAGGATCAGCCGTTCCGTCTCGAGCGTGGGCTTCATCCCCGTCACACCACCAGATAGCGCCAGGCGTCAGTGCCCTCGAGCAGAAGTTGCACCTTCCGGCGGTCGGCCTCGGGCAGCGCCGCCAGCTTTTCGCGCATCACCTGCAGGCAGCGCGCGTGGTACTTCATCGGCTTCTGGGAATGGATCATGCCGCCGAGTACTTGGATCTGCAACCGCTCCTCGCCGGCCTCGATGGCGCGCAGGGTGGCGTCCAGATAGGGCAGATAGACCGCGCCCGCCAGCCAGAGCAGTTCCCGGACCCCATCGCAGAGCGGCGCGTCCGGCGCGATCCACTCGCCCTCCACGCCCGATGCGTCGTCGATGATGGTCAGCCACGGCACCATGCGCCTGGACTGCTGGATCATCACCTTGAACGATGCCGGGTTCCAGAAGCACTGGTAGAGCTGGCCATAGAAGCCGAAATCGCCCAGCGACGGCCGCGAGCCGAACAGGAAATTCTGGTCGCGCAGCACCAGGTCCCAGGCGCTGACGATGCGGCCGAACATGCTCTCGATCAGCGGCACGTTCTGGGGCTCGATGCCGGCGACCGGCCATAGCGGCACCTGCCAGTCGCGGAACTTCTGCGCGGTCTCGCGCAACGCCTCGTCGCTCGACGGCCCGGTGCCCGGATAGAGCATCAGGTGGGCGACGTAGTCAGTATCGCCACCCTTGTCCTCGCCGACCCAGCGGTAGTGGAACATCATCTTGGTGCCCCACTCGTCGCCGAAATCCTCCAGCAGGTGCGCCAGGAAGGCGTGGGCCGGATCGTCCGGCAGGATCGAACGCTCGCCGTGCCTCTCTTCCAGCAAGTATGCCATCGGACTCGAATCGACGTGCCAGACGTCGTCGGGCTCCTCGGGGAAATGCACCTTGGGAATGATCGGCGGCTTGATGTGCTTGGTGCGCTCCTGGACCTCCCTGGTGTTGAGGATCCAGTCGTGAGGCAGGCGGCGGTAGCGCATGATCGCCCGCATCTTCACCGAAAACGGCGACGACAGCGAACCGATGACCTGATAGCGGCCGGTCATTTTTCCTCCCCTGAGCGTTCTGGACAGACAGTATGCATGGCGGCCAAAGCCGCGCCAGCCTCACTTGCCGCCGATGAAGTCCAGCACGGCCGTGGTGTAGCCGTCCGGGTCCTGTAGCATGGCGAAGTGGCTGACCTGGGGAAGGATGACCAGCTTTGCGCCGGGGATGGTCTTCGCCATGTAGTCGGTGTGGGCGCGGCTGATCGCTTCATCGCGATCGCCGATGACGATGGCGGTCGGCGCCTTGATGGACGCGAGCTGCGCTGCCGTCCAGCTCGGCTGGCTCGCCCACATGTGGCCGATCTGCTCCATGAAGGCATCGTAGTCGGATGGGGTGGGTTGCTCGCCGCGTTGCCTGCTGGAGTTCGCGTGCAGCCGGTCATAGTCAGCGCGCATGCGCTGCATGAAGGCGCCAAACACCGGATGCTTGTCCAGGTCGGGAAACACGCCGTCGGTGGTGACGTTGGCCGCCTGCGCGAACAGCCTGGTCAGCCGTTCAGGGTGGTTCATGGCGATGTCGAGGCCGACAATGCCGCCATCGCTCCAGCCGATGAGCGCCACCTTGCCGATCTTCAGGTGGTCGAGCAGCGCCAGATAATCGGACGCCATCAGGTGGTAGCCAAATGGCTCGGCGGTGCGGGTCGAGCGGCCATGGCCGCGGCTGTCGGCGACGATCACCTTGTGGCCGGCGGCGACCAGCGCCGGCACCTGGTTCGCCCAGACGTCGGCGTGCGACAGGCCGCCATGGATCAGCAGGATGGGCGCGCCTTCGCCAAAGACGGCGTAATACATCTGGATGCCGCCCACCGGCGCATAGCCGCTTTCCACCGGTTTCGGCATGGGCGGCGGCTCGGGCAGGGTCATCCAGCGGTCGGCGGCGGATGCGGCGGTGGCGAAAATCACGAGGAACAGGACGGCGACGATTGCGCGCATGGTTACAGTCCCCTCGGCTTCGGGCCTCCGGTGGCCCAGTCCAGCAGTTCGACGGTGTGCACGACGGGCACGGACGCGCCGCCGCGCAGCTGGGTGATGCAGCCGATATTGCCGCTGGCGATGACCTGCGGCGCGGTGTCGGCTAGGCGCTCCAGCTTGCGGTCACGCAACTGTCCGGCGATCTCGTCCTGCAGCAGGCTGTAGGTGCCGGCCGAGCCGCAGCACAAATTGGCTTCCTTCGGCTCCACCACCGTAAAACCCGCCTGGCGCAGCAGACTGACGGGCTGGCGCGTGACTTTCTGGCCGTGCTGCAGCGAGCACGCCGACTGATAGGCCACGCGCAGGCCCGGCGGCGACTGCACAGGTGTCACGCCTTCGACGGCGAGGAATTCCGACACGTCGCGGCTCAATGCGGCGATGCGCTCGCCGCGCGCGGCCCAGGCCACGTCGCCCGCCAGCACGAAACCGTAGTCCTTCAGCATGGTGCCGCAGCCCGAGGCGTTGGCGATGATGGCATCGAGCCCCTCGCCGTCCAGCTCCTTCTCCCAGGCCGCGACATTCGCCCTCGCCCGCGCAAGGGTCGACGCTTCCTGCCCGAGATGATGGGTGATGGCGCCGCAGCAATAGGCTTCGTGCAGGATCACCACCTCGCAGCCGTGGCGGGTCAGCAGCCGGATGGTGGCGTCATTGATCTCCGGGCCAACGGCCTGCTGCACGCAACCGATCAGCAGGCCGACGCGGGCGCGCCGCTCGCCCTGCGCCGCCACGCGCCGGTCATGGTCCAGCTTCTCGCCGATGGGCCCATCGGGCGCGGTCATCACCATGGCGCGCAGCCGGCGTGGAAGCAGATCGGCCACGGGACGCGCCAGCTTCGCCAGCCGCAGTGCCCAGCCGAACAGACCCGGGCGCGGCAGCAGCCAGCCCAGCATCCGGCGGGTCAGCCGATCTGGCAGCGGCCTCGTGTAGGTATTCTCGATATGCGCCCGGGCGGTGTCGATCAGGTGCATGTAGTTGACGCCCGACGGGCAGCCGGCCTGGCACGACAGGCACGACAGGCAGCGGTCTACATGCAGCACGGTGTTCGCGTCGGCGGGCTTGCCGCCTTCCAGCATCTCCTTGATCAGGTAGATGCGCCCGCGCGGGCTGTCGAGTTCGTCGCCGAGCAGGGTGTAGGTCGGGCACTGCGGCAGGCAGAAGCCGCAATGGACGCAGGTGCGCAGCGCTTTTTCGGCCTCCCGCAGGTGCGGGTCCGTCATCTGGTCGTCGGAAAAGAGTGTCCGCATCAGGCCGCGCCGGGCAGTGAAACAGCTCCCATCCGGCCGGGGTTGAAGATGCCGCTGGGATCGAACCCAGCCTTAACACGCGCCGACAGTTTGGCAAGCCCTTCCGCCTGCGGCTGGAACACGGCCTCCTCGCGGCGCACGGTCTCCGGCGCGCGGACCAGCAGCGCGTGGCCGCCCCCGGTCATGGCGGCGCGGATACGGGCGCCCTGCCCGAGCGCGGCCGACTCGTAGCCGAGCCAGACCAGGCCGCCGGCCCAGTCCATCAGCCAGGAATCGGCGCCCGAGGCCGCCACGATCTCGGCACCGCTGGTCGGCGGCACGGAGACGCGCCAGACCAGCTGGTGATCAGGTGGCAGCAGCCAAGCGTCGCGGAGCTCGGTCCAGAAGCGGCCCGAGTTCATGCTGTGCAACTCGTCGAGCGGACCAAATGGGGCCAGCAGCTTCTTCAGCGCCTCCATGCGATGCATCACCGACACGCCATGGCCTTCGACGCGGATGGCGGTGATCGCGCGGTCGGCGCGGCTCACATGGGATACCTGCGACCGCGCCGCCTCGGCGGCGGGCACATGGGCGAGGCCCGACACCTCGAAGGCGCTGTTGGCCGCCGCTGTCAGCGCCTCGACGGCGCGCTCGGGCTTCAGGCCATGGATCAGCAGCGTGTAGGTCTTCTCGGGCGCGGGCAGCACCTTCAGGGTGATCTCGGTGAACGCGCCCAGCGTGCCGTAGGCGCCGGTCATCAGCTTGTGCAGGTCGTAGCCGGTGACGTTCTTGACCACCCGGCCGCCCGACTTGAAGCATTCGCCGCGGCCGTTGACCGCGTGCGCCCCCAGCACGAAGTCGCGCGCCGCGCCCGCCTTCACCCGGCGCGGGCCGGAGCTGCCGACCGAAATGGCGCCGCCGATGGTGCCGGCCTTGCTCTCGCCCGACAGCAGCCAGCCCCAGTCCAGCGGCTCGAAGGCCAGCATCTGGTTACGCTCGGCCAGCATCCGGTTGACTTCTTCCAGCGGCGTCCCCGGCCGGACCGAGACGACCAGTTCCTCCGGCTCGTAGAACACGACGCCGGCAATGCCCGACAGGTCGACCTTCGCCGGGATGCCGTGGCCGTTGATCCTGACCGGGCAGCCCAAACCGCGCTTGGTGCCGCTGCCGACCAGCTCCAGCGGCCGCGCCTCGGCCGACGCCCAGGAGATCAGCTCGGCCAGTTCCTTCTCGTCGGTGGGTTTGTATGTGCTCGTCATGCCCCGATAAGACCGCGTTTTGCCGCACTGCACAAGCCAAAGCATGCCAAAAACTGCAGTGGATAACTCTGCAGTCCGGCGGCACTGCAGAGTAATATACAAGTCTTACAAATGGGTTACGAAATATTTGTGATTTTCTGTTTCAAAACCGCGGTAGCTCCGGAAATGCCGTTCTTCCCCTGTGAATGTGCATTGCACCCAGCTCCGCGCAGCGGTGCAGCGTGGGGAAAACCTTGCCCGGATTGAGGTGCTGTCCGGGGTCGAACGCGCATTTCAGCCGCTGCTGCTGCTGCATGTCCAGATCGGTGAACATTTCCGGCATCAGATCGCGTTTTTCGGTGCCGACGCCATGTTCGCCGGTCAGAACGCCGCCGACCGAGACGCACAGCCGCAGGATATCGTGGCCCAGGTGTTCGGCCGCCTCCATCTCGCCGGGCACGTTGGCGTCGTAGAGGATCAGCGGATGCAGATTGCCGTCGCCCACATGGAACACGTTGGCGATGGTCAGCCCCGAGGCGCGCGACATCTCGCCGATCCGCGCCAGCACGGGCGCCAGCTTGTTGCGCGGGATGGTGCCGTCGAGCACGTAGTAGTCGGGCTTCATCTTGGCCGCCGCCGGAAACGCCGACTTGCGCCCCAGCCAGAACAGCAGCCGCTCCTCCTCGGACTGCGACGCGCGCACGCCGATGGCACCGTTCCGGGTCGCAATGGCGGTCACCTGCCCGATCAAATAGTCGACCTCGGCGGCCGGGCCGTCCAGTTCGCAGATCAGGATGGCGGCGGCGTCCGCCGGATAACCCGGCGCGCAATATTCCTCGACCGCGTCGATGGTGATGCGGTCCATCATCTCCATGCCGGCCGGGATGATCCCCGAGGCGATGACGTCGGCGACGCAGGCGCCGCCCGCCTCGATGCTGTTGAACGATACCAGCAGGGCGCGGACCGTCTCGGGCTTGGGCAGGATGCGGACGGTGACCTCGGTGATCACGCCCAGCAGGCCTTCCGAGCCGGTGATGATGCTGAGAAGGTCATAGCCTTCCGGGTCCAGGTGCTTGCCGCCGATGCGCAGCACTTCGCCATCCATAGTCACCAGCTCGACGCCCAGGATGTTGTTCACCGTCAGGCCGTATTTCAGGCAGTGCACCCCGCCCGAATTCTGCGCCACGTTGCCGCCGATGGTGCAGGCGATCTGGCTGGACGGATCCGGCGCGTAGTAGAACCCGTCGTCCTCCACCGCCTTGGTGATCCCCAGATTGGTCACGCCCGGCTGGGCGACGACGCAGCGGTTGGCGTAATCGACGTCGAGGATGCGGTTGAACTTGGTCATGGCGAGCAGGACGCCGCCCGGCACCGGCGTGGCCCCGCCGGAAAGCCCGGTCCCCGCGCCGCGCGGCACCACCGGCACGCCGAAGTCCCGGCACAGCTTCAGCACCTCGGCGACCTGCGCCACGGTTTCCGGCAGCACGACGATCCCCGGCATCTGCCGGTGCATGGTCTGCGCATCGGTCTCAAACGGCTTGCGGGAGACGGCGTCGGTGACGACGCACTCAAGCGGCAACACCTGGCGGAAGCGTGCCGCGAGGGCGGACAGGTCGGGAGCGATGGGTTCGGCCATTGAGACGTTCATGGGCCGCACTATACTCCCGTCCCAGCCGTAAGGAACGACGCATGACGGAGATGACGACACACAGGGGCGGCTGCCACTGCGGCGCGGTGGTGTTCGAGGTGGACGCGCCGACCGAAGTGACGGTGCAGGACTGCAACTGCTCGCTGTGCCGGATGACCGGCTACCTGCACCTGATCGTGCCGGCCTCGCGCTTCCGGCTGCTGCAGGGGCAGGACGCGCTGACGACCTATACGTTCAACACCGGCACGGCGAAGCACCTGTTCTGCAAGCATTGTGGCGTGAAGTCGTTCTATGTGCCGAGGTCCAATCCGGATGGTTTTTCGGTGAACCTGCGGTGCGTGGACCGGTCGATGTTCACGAAGGTGACTGTAGAATCGTTCGATGGTGCGAATTGGGAGGAAGACGGCGAGGCGTTGCGGCATTTAAGCGCCGAGTAGCCACCCCTTCAGCCGTCATCCCGCCGTAGGGCGGGATCCAGACTGGGCAATCAAGCCGTGAAGTCAGCCGATAAATCTCGCCACTCAGGATTCATCTCCTCGATGATCCGCAGCTTCCAGAGGCGGTTCCATTCCTTGAGTTGTTTCTCCCGATAGATGGCGGTTTCGGCGCGAGCGTGCTGTTCGTACCAGACCAGCATGTGACATTTGTACTTCTTGGTGAAGCCGTCGACGGTGCCCTGCTTATGTTGGAATACACGCTTCACGAGGTCGCTGGCGACGCCGATGTAAAGCGTGCCGTTGCGCTTGTTGGCCATGATGTAAACGGCAAAAGACTTTTCCGACTTGAGCATAGTCTGGCAACGGCTGTGATTAATCGCTTAAACATAGCCGAATAAGGTGCCGCCCTCACGTTGTTCGTCGTTCCTGCGAAGGCTGGAAGCCAGACCAGGAAATCAGGTCAACCGCGCAGGACCGCGCGTTGATTGTCAAGCCTGGATCCCGCCCTTCGGCGGGATGACGGCTGAGGGGGTTGGGAAGTCGGCTCTAAAACTTCACCGGCCAATTCGCCAGCCGGTGCTCCCCGACGCCACCCGGCCTCGCATGCGCGGCCAGCGCGCGGATGATGAAGTCCCGCGTCTCGACCGGATCGATCACCGTCTGCGTCGCGAACGCCTCGGCGAAGTCGAAGGCGGAGGTTTCGCCGGAGACCGCGTCCAGCATGGCGCCGAATTTTTCCGGGTCGTCCTCGTATTTGACTCCATAGACCACGTTCACCGCCGTCGCCGGGTCCATGAAGCTGATCTCGGCACCGGGCCAGCAGGCGGTTTCGCTGGCGCGGCCGACGAACATGTTGTGCAGGGCCATGCCGAACGCTTTGCGCAGGATCACCGTGACCGTCGGCACGGTCACCTGGTCGAGCGCCAGGATCCAGTTCATGATTTTCGCGCCCAACTTCTCCTTCTCGCCGGCGCGGCCGATGAAGAATCCGGGCGTGTCCGCGAGGAACACCAGCGGCACGTTGAAGCTGTCGCACAGCACGATGAACGGCAGCACCTTGTCGCAGCCCTCGGCGTCGAACGCGCCGCCCTTGAACAGGGGATTGGACGCGACGATGCCGACGCTCTTGCCGCCGATGCGGGCAAAACCGGTCACCGCCACCTTGGCGAAGCTGTCTTTCAGCGGAAACCACGAACCCGTGTCGGCGATGATCTCGATCGCCTTGCGCATGTCGTAGACCCTGGTGCGCTGTTCGGGGACCACCTCGAGCAGCCGTTCCTGGTCCGCGCCCGAGCCTTCGGGCACG
This sequence comes from Sphingomonadales bacterium, assembly GCA_022844405.1. GTDB lineage: Bacteria > Pseudomonadota > Alphaproteobacteria > SMXS01 > SMXS01 > RI-34. The sequence goes on from JALHLV010000015.1 coordinate 61,719, forward strand.
GGCGCGTCGGGCGGCGGCTCGCGGTTGTTGGAGGGCAGATAGGACAGGAACCGGCGGATGATGTGGAGCGCGTCGGCATCGGTTTCGGCGACGGCATCGATCATGCCGGTCTGCTGGGCATGGACGCGCCAGCCGCCCAGCTCCTCGGGATCGACCGGCTCGCTGATCGCCAGCTCGGTCACCCGCGGCGAGGCCACGCCCATGATCGCGCCCTTGCGCATCACCACGAAGTCCGAAACCATCGCCTGCCAGGTCGACCCGCCGAAGCTCTGACCCAGGATCGCCGACACCCACGGCACGACCCTGCCCTTCTGGTAGCTGCCGCCGGCGAAGCCGGTGATTGTATCGGCCATGCCGCGCGCGCCCATGGCGTCCGGGATGCGCGAGCCCGAGCATTCCCCCAGCTCGATCAGCGGAAAGCCCGAGCGCTGGGCCGACTTCTTGACGTAGCCGTGCTTCTTGCCGGCGATGGCCGCCGACGACGCGCCGAGCACGGAGAAGTCCGAGGCGCAGACGCCCACACGCCGCCCGTCGATCTCGCCGAACCCGCCGACGACGCTGTCGGCCGGCGTCTTGTCGCGTATCTCCGGCCGGTCGGCGACGGCCAGCAGGCCGATCTCGTGGAAGCTGCCCGCGTCGAGCAGCGCGTCGACCCGCTGGCGCGCATTGAGCAGGCCGCTTTCCGCCATGCCGGCGAGGATGCGCGGCGAGCCCATGGCCTTCGCCTTTTCCGTCCGGCGGCGCAGCTCGGCGCGCTTGTCGTCAAAGCTCATGGTGCCTCCCCTGGTTCTCGGGGAGCCTAGCAGTCACGTCCGGGTCACGCTAGGATACCGACCGGTAGCGGGCCTGGGGAGGACGCGGGAGATCATGAAGTTCAGCAGTTTTTCCGAACGGTCCTACGACCACGAGACCGGCTGGCGGATCAACCCGGATGCCGGCGGCAACGCGCCCGAGCGCAAGTTTCCCTATATCGACAACGGCACCGGACTGATCGAGCCCAGCCGGTACTACGATCCCGGGTTCGCGCAGGCCGAATGGGAGCGGATGTGGACGCGGGCGTGGTTGATCGCCGGCCGCGCCTCGGACATTCCCAACGTGGGCGACTGGTTCAAATTCGACATCGGCAACCAGAGCCTGATCGTCGTGCGCGCCGCGGCGGGAAATGACGGCATCCGGGCGTTCCACAATGTCTGCCACCACCGCGGCAACCGGCTGGTGATGGCCGATTTCGGCCATGCCGAACACTTCACCTGCGCCTTCCATTCCTGGCAGTGGAACATCGACGGCAGCCTCAACCGCATCACCGACCGCGACACCTTCCGCGACCCGGTTATCCGCGACAATCCGGGGCTGTCGCCTGTGGCGCTGGACCAGTGGGGCGGCTTCGTCTTCATCAACCTGGACGCCAATCCTTCACGGAGCCTGGAGGAATTCCTCGGCTCCGTTCCCGCCCAGCTCGCGCCCTTCCATTTCGAGGACATGGTGGTGGTCAAGGACGTGCAGACGCGCTGGCCGGCCAACTGGAAGGTGGCGCTCGACGCGTTCCTCGAGAGCTACCACGTTCACGCGATCCACTCCGAAATCCTGCCGTTCTACGACGACTACTACCAGCAATGGGACCTGATGGAGAACGGCATGAGCCGCATGCTGATGGAGTTCGCGTCCGTCAGCCCGCGCGTCGAGGACCAGGAAACCGTCAATGACGGCCTGAAGATGATGCTGGAGGACGCCGGCATGGATTCCGAGACTTTCAACGGCAAGGCCGGCGACGTGCGCAAGGCGATCCAGCGGCACAAGATTCCGGCCTATGCCAAGGCCGGCAAATGGTTCGACGGGCTGGTCGAGAACCAGGCGACCGACGACTGGGCCTATTTCATCTTCCCCAACGTCACCCTGAACATCCACCCCGAAGGCTTCCTGTTCCAGCGCTTCCGGCCCGATCCGCGTGATCCCGAAAGCTTCGTCTACGACGTGCAGGTGATCCTGCAGCCGGTCGAGAACGCCACACCGCCGGTCTATATGGGCGTCGAGGACGGCACCGACTGCACCGGCAACACCCGCCCGGAGCGCCAGCACATCAGGCACGGCGAACCGGGCCTGGGCTTCGTGCTGCAGCAGGATTCGGTGCTGGTGCCGGTGGTGCAACAGGGCCTGAGCTCGCGCGCCTTCAAGGGGCCGCGTTTCAGCGAGCAGGAACAGCGCCTGCGGCATTTCCATGCGGAGCTGGACCGGTATATCGCGGGGGAGAAATAACCCCGTCTCACGGTGATGGCGTTGGTGCGGCGGTCACGCGCCTGGCTGGAGGCTGGCGATCACCGGCTGGAGCTGGAACACTTCCCAGAACTTGACGACCTTGTCGTCGCGGAAGGTGAAGATATCCACCTTCTGCACCTCGTGGAGGCGGCTCGAGCCTTTCGCGCGGAAGCTGACCTTGCACAGGAAGGCGATCTGCTCGTCGTCGGCCATGTGATCGAGCAGGTCGAACGCGACCACGTCCACCGCCCCGGCGACCGCCTCGAAGAACGCGACGACGCCTGATTTTCCCGTCCAGGTACCCGACCACGGCAGCCCGCCGGGCTGGCCGATGGAGCACCACTCGACGTCGTCGGAGACGATATTCAGAAACGGATCGATATCGCCCACGGCGCGCCGGCCATAGAGGAATTTCAGCAAATCCACATGGCTGCGCGCGGCGCTCATCAACGTCCCTCCGGTATCGACCCCCTCGATATGAGAGCCAGTCTACAACCGCAGGACGAGTTTGGCGATGATGTCGCGCTGCACTTCGTTCGATCCGCCGAAGATCGACGAGGCCCGCCTGTTGAGATAGGTGCCGATGGCCGGCGGCGCGTAGTCGGGACCGGGCAGCCAGTCGTTGATCTCGTAGAGCGGACGGCCGCCCGCCGGCATCGGCGTGGCGTAGTAGTCCAGCGCCTCGACCATCAGTTCGCTCATGCGCTGGCCCAAATCGACCGAAGTGGACTTCATGATCGAGGATTCGGCGCCCGGCGGCTGGCCGGCGGCCAGCTTCGACATCATGCGTAGTTCAGTGATCTCCTGCGCCATCACGCCGACCTCGATCGATGCCAGCTCGGCGGCTAAGCGCGGGTCGCGGACCAGGGGTTCCAGGCCGTTGAGCTGCGACGACACCACGGCCTTCAGCTTGGCGAAGCCCGCCTTCAGGCCGCCGGACGATCCGCCGCCGCGCTCGAATTCCAGCAGGAACTTGGCGTATTCCCAGCCCTGGTTCTCCTCGCCGACCCGGTTCCCGACCGGCACGCGCACGTCGTCGAAGAACACCTGGTTGACCTCGTGGTCGAGGCCCATGGTGATGATCGGGTCGATCTTGATGCCGGGCGTCTTCAGGTCGATCAGCAGGAACGTGATGCCCTCCTGCTTCTTGCCGGTGTTGTCGGTGCGCACCAGGCAGAAGATCCAGTCGGCGTGATGGGCGTGGGTGGTCCAGATCTTGGAGCCGTTCAGCACGTAGTCGCCGCCGTCGCGCACCGCGCGCATCTTCAGCGAGGCCAGGTCCGAACCGGCGCCCGGCTCGGAATAACCCTGGCACCAGTAGTGCTCGCCATTGAGGATCTTCGGCAGGAAGAAGTCCTTCTGCGCCTGGGTGCCGAAGGTGAAGATCACCGGGCCCACATAGCGGATGCCCATGGGGATGATGCCCGGAGCGCCGGCAAGGGCGCATTCCTGCTGGAAGATGTAGCGCTGGGTGGCGGTCCAGCCGGTGCCGCCATACTCCTTCGGCCAGAAATAGGCGAGCCAGCCCTTTTCATGGAGCTTCTTCTGCCACTTTCCGGCGACGTCCTTCTCGACGAACACGGTGGTCGTCTTCTCGGTGGCACGCCTGATGTCGTCGGTGAGGTTTTCCTTCAGGAAAGCACGCACCTCGTCCTGGAACGCAAGGTCTTCGCCCGTATAGGTCAGATCCATGTCGGCTGGCTCTTCGTTGCACGTCGGATTTGGCGCGCACTATAGGCACGCGCCGGGCAGATGCAAATGCTCTTGGGCGAAGGTATCCCCATCGTCCAGGAGCAGGCAGAGCCCATGGCCGGGTTCAGGAGGGACCATATGACTTGATTCCGCGATATTTATCCCACATTTTTACAATACCGATAAATGTGGGATAAATATCGTGCCAGCCCTCGACATTTTTTCAGATGAGCAGGCTCGCTGTCTGATCAACCTCGATCAACACTATCGGGTGTGGATAGAGGCAGAACGGATTCTTGCCGACCTGCCCTATGACTTGCGACGCAAGGAGGTCGCCGGCCGGAGCTACCTCTACGAGATATACGATCGCAGCGGTAACGGTCGGAGCCTTGGGCCTTGGTCACCCGAGAACGAGGCAAGGTTCTCGGCCTACCACGCGCGCAAGACCGAGACGAAAGCGCGCCGGGACGCGAGCCGCCCGGTCCTGGATGAAACCGCCAGACTCTGCCGGGCCTTGCGCGTTCCGATGCTGTCCGACGCCGCCGGTGCAATCCTGCGCGAAGCTGATCGCCGACGATTACTCGGCAGCCACCTGCTGGTCGTGGGTACCAACGCAATGGTCGCCTATGCCGTGGAAGCGGGCGGCTTTATTCGCGAAGCGCCCGATGAAACCCAAGATTTTGATATGGCGTGGTCCGCGCTCGAGGCCGAACGCGACGGCGAGGTCGTCTGGAAGATGCTGAAAGCCGTGGACAAAACCTTCACGATCAATACCGAGCGCACGTTTCAGGCACGCAACGCCAAGGCCTACGAGGTGGAAATCCTGGTCGCGCCGTCGCGGGCCAGCACCATGTCCGCCCTCGATCGGCCCAAGCCGGTAGCCCTGCCCGAGCAGGAATGGCTTCTAAACGGACGTCGTGTCGATCGGGTAGTTGTTTGCCGCGACAGCGCCCCTGCCCGTATCGTGGCGCCGGACCCGCGCTGGTTCGCCCTGCAAAAACTGTGGCTGTCACGGCAAGGCAAGCGCGACTCGCTCAAGCGTCTCAAGGACCAGAAGCAGGGCATGGCACTCCTCGACGCCGTCTACGTCGCGATGCCGCAATACCCGCTGGATGAAAAGTTCGGGGCCGATCTGCCGGCGGAACTGGCAGGTCTCTACCGCGAATGGTGCTCACGCAGGCCGGCGGTTGCCCCGCCTTCGTGGTGATGGGTGCTGGTGCTACCCCACCAGCCGCTGGGCGAGCTGCTCGAAGCGCGCCGCCAGCGGGTACATGTGCTTGTACTGGAGGATCTGCTTGCCGACGAGCTTCAGCCGGTCCTCGAACCTCAGGTTCGTGAACGGCTGGATCAGCGGGGTGTTGAAGGCCTTCATATCGCCGCGCTGGAATTCCAGCGCCATGCTGAGACGCGGGTGCTTGGCAAAGCGCGTGGTGGCACTGCCCCAGTGCAGCACCGCCTGGTTCCAGCAGAAATACTCACCAGGCACGCCCGGCAGCGCCCGGATGAGCGGCAACTCGACCTTCCAGTCCTTCTCGCGCTCGGTGCCGTAGACCGGGTCGCGGTTGGCGGGGAGGATATACATGCAACCGTTCTGCGGGTGCGCCTCGGTCAGCGGCGCCCATACCGTCAGCGACAGGGGCACGTTGTCGGGTCCGAGCGCCTGGCGGCCCTTGTCGCGGTGCGGCCGCCAGCCCGCCTCGCCCTGGGCCGGGTCCACGTGCCAGGTCCAGAAGTCGGGCAGCACCCTGTAGTCCTTGCCCAGGAAGTGGGTGAGCATGGGGGTCAGCGAGTAGAAGCACTTCCAGGTCTCGTCGAACAGGAAGATGAAGGCCGGCGGAATATCCAGCGTCTTGCAGGTGAATACCGCCTCTGCCAGCAGCGGCGCATATCTGGCGAAGGTCTCGTTGCGGTCCTGGAAATAGCCCTCCTCCAGCATCCGCTCGGTGAGTAGCCGGCGGGTGTCGGACGGCAGCACGCCGGTGTCCCTGTCCCAGGACTGAAGGTGTGTATTGATGCTCAGCTTCGGGAAGTGGGTATGCCAGAACGCGGGGCTGTAGAGCTCCTCGGCCCGGGTGTCGATGGTCAGCGTGTTGCCCGTATCCATCACGGTCATGGTCGGTCCACTTCTCGGCAGCGTCGGTTTCAATATAGTGTCGTTCCGGCCCGGGCAGCAAGACGCCGCGCGCGACGGCGCGTGGCGCTTCCGCTATCATCCCGCGCGGCACAATCAGGGAGGACGAGCATGCCGAGCATCCTGGTGACGGGCGCGAACAGAGGCCTGGGCCTCGAATTCGTCAGACAGTATGCCGCCGATGGCTGGCGAGCCTACGCCTGCTGCCGCGATCCCGGCACCGCCGCCGAGTTGCGCCAGATCGCCGGGAAATCCGGCGGCCGGGTGAGTATCCATGCCCTATCGCTTGGCGATCCGGAGTCGATCCAGGCGCTGGCGCAGGACCTGGACGATCACCCTATCGACGTGCTGGTCAACAACGCCGGCACCTATGGCCTGAAGAATTTCGCCCAGGGCGGCATGCAGGCCCAGGCCTTCGGCAGCATGGAGTATGACGGCTGGGAACATGCCTTTGCCATCAACACCATGGCACCGCTCAGGGTGATCGAGGCGCTTATCGGCAACGTGGCCAAGTCGACAGAGAAGAAGATCTTCACCGTGTCCAGTTCCATGGGGTCCATCGGCGAGCCGCCGGGCGGGCATCTGGCCTATGGCTCGACCAAGGCGGCGGTGAACTTCGTCATGAGCACGCTGGCCATGGAACTGCGCGGCCAGGGCATCACCGTGATGTCGCTGCATCCCGGCTGGGTCGAGACCGACATGGGCGGGGCGACGGCACCGCTGAAGCCGGCCGAGAGCATCGCCGGGCTCAAGCAGGTGATCGCCAACGCCTCGCTGGCGACGTCCGGTCAGTTCATCGGCTGGGACGGGAACCGGGTTCCCTGGTGAGCGACCTCAGCGGTCAGAACATCCCCATGGCGCCGCGGGCTTTCTTCTCCAGCGGTCCGGTGATCAGCACCTCGACCTGGTCACCCTCGACGCGGAGCGTGTAGGTCTTGATCGGCGCCCAGGCGGGCGGACCGAAGCTGCCGTCGATCAGGCTGAAGCGGGCGCCGTGCAGCGGGCACATGATGTGGTTGCCGCGGATGCGGCCGCCTTCCAGCGCGGCATCGGCATGCGAACACAGATTCTCGACGGCGTAGAAGTCGTCGGTCTTGGTGCGCGCGATCAGGACGTCATGGCCGTCGATGTGGAAGGCCTTGCACTTGCCCTGCTCGATGTCGGCCGTCTTGGCGACGGGATAATAGGTCCCTTCGGACATCATGCTTCTCCGGTGGCGATCTTGCGGATGACATAACCGCTGATGCGAAACAAGGCAAGCCGGCGTTGACGCTGTGGTCAGGGTGCGCTCAGTCGCTTGCGGCTCGCGATGGCCCTGAAGGCGAAAAGCGCCGACAGGCCGTTGCCGGCGATGATGAAACCGAGCACCGGCCAGACGGTGGAATGGTCGAACGATCCCTGGGCCTGCGCCGCGACGGTGCCGAAGGCGAACTGCAGGAAGGTCATCATGCCGGCGGCGGTGCCGGTCATGCGCGGCGACGCCGACAGGGCGCGCGCCGTCGACGTCGGCAGCACGAAGCCCGCGCCGAAGCCGTTGATCACCGCCGGCCCGAAGAGGCACAGCGGGTGGTTGATGCCCGCCGCGAACAGGACGACCGACGTGGTGACGCCGACGCCGATCACCGCGAAGCCGATCATCAGCAGGCTGTCGTGATCGACGGTCTCGGCGACGCGGGCGGTGATGAACGCGCTCGCCATCATGCCCAGTCCGCCCGCGCCCAGGTAGAAGCCGAGCTGGTCGGGTGCGATGTTCCAGGCTTCCTGCGCCACATAGGGCACACCGCTCATCATGCCGAAGAACGACACCATGATGAACGAGCCGACCATGGTGTAGAGCACGAACGCCGGCGAGCGCAGCACGCTGAGATAGGCGCGTATCAGCGAGATGAAGTCAGGCAGCGGGATCGGATCCTTGAGCGTCTCGGGGAACCTGGCCACCAGCCAAAGCAGCACGCCGAAACCCAGCGCGCCCGACACCTCGAACACCATGCGCCAGCCGAAGCTGTGCACCAGAAATCCGGAGAACGCCGGCGCCATGATCGGCGCCACCATGACGACCATGGTCAGGTAGGCGAGAATGCTGGTGGCTTTGTCGTGGCTGTGCAGATCGCGGATCACGGCGCGCGAGATGACGATGCCCGCCGAACCGCCGATCCCCTGAACCACCCGGCCCGCGATGACCAGCCCGGCGGTCTCGCCGAACGTGCCCATCAGGCTGCCGACGACGAAGCAGGCGACGCCGATCATCAGCATGGGCCGGCGGCCGAAGCGGTCCGCCAGCAGGCCGAAGAACAGCGTCGAGATGGCGATGCCGCCCAGGGTGGCGCTGACCAGCAGCGCGGCGGTCGACGCGGGAATGTCGAAATATTCCTTGATCGGCGCGATGGCTGGAATGATCAGGTGCATGCCGAACGGGCCGAGCGCCGAAACGGCGATCAGCTGCACCGTCAACCACCTGCCCGACACTCTGCCTGCCTTGATCACGCGCTGCCTGCTGCCGCCGGTCCGGTCGCCGGCCGGGATTGATAGGGACGCCCTGAATTTCTGGAGAGGGATCGAGAGCGGAGCGTGCCTTAGCACGGCGCGCCCGGCGTCACCAGAATCAAAAACTGCAGGCCTGATTATTTGCCGGCGCGATTCTTCCGGCGCTCCGGGAAATTCTGCTAAGGTCGGCGCGATCCTGTGCCGAAATTCCTGGGGAGGACGTGAAACGTGACTGCCGTGACGCCGTTCCGGGTCGATGTCCCGGACTATGAGCTCGACCGCATCAAGCGCCGCATCCGCGACTATGAATGGTTCGAGGAGCCGGTCGACGCCGGCTGGGCATATGGCTGCAACCAGGCCTACCTGCGCGAGCTGACCGACTACTGGCTGAACCAGTACGACTGGCGCGCGGCCGAGGCCAGGCTCAACGAATGGCCCCAGTTCAAGGCCAATGTGGACGGCATCGACATCCACTTCGTGCACGAGCGCGGCTCGAACCCGAAAAACCAGCCGCTGATCCTGCTGCATGGCTGGCCGGGCTCGTATTTCGAGCTGCTGCACCTGACCGGTCCCCTCGCCCACCCGGAACGGTATGGCGGCAAGGCCGAGGACGGCCGCGACGTGATCATCCCGTCGCTGGTGGGCTACGGCTTCTCCGGCCCGCCGCCCAAACCCATCGGACCGCGCGCCCAGGCCGTGTTCATGGACGGCCTGATGACCAGGTTGCTGGGCTACAAATCCTACGTGGTCCAGGGCGGCGACTGGGGCGCGCTGATCGCCGGCTGGCTGGGCTTCGACCATGGCGCGGACAAGGGCGGCGCGGTGAAGTCGATCCACATGAACCTGATCGGCGTCCGCCCGGGCGGCAACACCCAGGCCCTGCTTGGCACCGCGGCCGCGCCCGAGACCGCCGAGGAAAAGGCGTGGGCGGCGCGCGCCGAAGCACGCATGGCGGTCGAGCGCGGCTATTTCATGGTCCAGGGCACCAAGCCGCAATCGCTGTCCTATGCCATGATGGACAGCCCGGTGGGCGTGGCGGCGTGGCTGACCGAGAAGTTCCACACCTGGTCCGACCTGTCGAACGAGGGCAAGGAAGGCGGCCACATCGAGAACGTCTACAGCAAGGACAAGCTGCTGACGAACATCATGCTCTATGTGGTGACGCGCCGGTTCAACACCGCGGCCTGGCAGTATTACGGCGTCGGCACCGAAGGCGGCTTCGCCTTCCCGCCCGGCAAGCGCTGCGAGGTGCCGACCGGCGTCGCCTCCTATCCACGCGAGATCGCGCCGGTGCCGCCACGCTCCTACGCCGAGAAGGCGTATAACGTGGTCCACTGGAAGGAGCAGCCGAAAGGCGGCCACTTCGCCGCGTTCGAGCAGGCGGAGATCTTCCTGGATGACCTGCGGGAATTTCTGAGGAACTGGGGCTAAGAATTTAAAATATCTCGTCATCCCGGCGGAGGCCGGGACCCAGAACGGGAAAGAGCAGAGCCCTACGATCCCCTGGGTCCAGGCCTTCGCCGGGATGACAGACAAGGTTGAGTTGATGCATCCCTTCACCGTCGATATCCCGCCGCGCGACATCGACCGCATCATGTCGCGGGTGCGCGACTATGAATGGTTCGAGGAACCGGTGGACGCGGGCTGGCAGTACGGCGCCAACGGCACCTATATGCGGGCGCTGTGCGATTACTGGCTGAACGGGTTCGACTGGCGCAAGGCCGAGGCCAGCCTGAACCGGTTCCCCCAATTCAAGGCGGATGTGGACGGCATCCCGATCCACTTCATCCATGAAAGAGGATCAGGATCGCACCCGACCCCATTGATCCTGCTGCATGGTTGGCCGGGGTCCTATCTCGAATTCCTGGAGTGCATCGAGCGCCTCGCCCATCCGGAACGCTTCGGCGGCAGCACCGAGGACGGCCGCGACGTGATCGTGCCGTCGCTGGTCGGCTACGGCTATTCCGGCAAGCCGCCCTCGCCGGTCGATCCGCGCGAGCAGGCCCGCGTCATGAACGGGCTGATGACCGACGTCCTCGGCTACACTTCCTACGTGGCGCAGGGCGGCGACTGGGGCGGTTCGATCGCCGCCTGGATGGGCTTCGACCACGGCACGGACAAAGGCGGCGCCTGCAAAGCCATCCACATGAACATGTTCGGCCTGCGGCCTGGCGGCGACTTCCGCAACATCTTCGGCGTCGGCGTTGCCCGGCTGGACACCCAGGAAGAGAAGGACTGGGCCCGCGAGGCCGCCCGCCGCGGCGAGGGCCGGTTCGGCTACATGGTGCTGCAGTCCACCAAGCCCCAGTCGCTCTCCTACGCCATGATGGACAGCCCCGTCGGCCAGGCCGCCTGGATCGCCGAGAAGATGCAGGCCTGGGGCGACCGCGGCGGCACCGGGAGCGACGATCCGGTGTTTTCCATGGACCAGATCCTGGCCAACGTGATGATCTACCTGACCAGTCGCACCTTCAATACGGCGGCCTGGCAATACCGAGCGGTGCGCGACAGCGGCAACTCGGTGATGCCGCCCGGCGAGAAGGTCATGGTGCCGGCCGGCTTCGCGGATTTTCCCGGCGAGCTGTCGCCGATCCCGCCGCGGAGCTATCTCGAGAAGGGCTATGCCAACGTGATTCACATGACCAGTCCGCCGCATGGCGGACATTTCGCTGCGCTGGAGCGGCCAGCTCTATTCTGTACCGACTTGCGAGCATTCTTATTCCGCTTAACATAGGAATCCTAGCCATTGGAGAGAATAAATGCCTCGGTCTGAGACGATCCTAGACGTCTTTCTCGCCTCTCCGAGCGATTTGAAAGTGGAACGCAAACTAGTCGAAAATGTTCTTGCACATGTAAATTTAATGTGGCGAACAAGCATCGGCATAAGCTTCAATTTGATCAAATGGGAGACCCACGTCACGCCGGGCATTGGGAAAGATGCGCAAGACGTCATCAATCAACAGATTAGCGAAAATTACGACGTGTTTATTGGCATGATGGGACGTCGATTTGGATCACCCACCCTTCGAGCACCATCAGGGACCGTAGAAGAATTTACCCTAGCGCATACCAGATTTATCGAGCATGGGCACCCAGATATTCTATTTTATTTCAAAGACCAAAAAATATCTCAATCTGAGATCAATATTGAAGAAGAGAGAAAAATCTTTGAATTTCGATCATCACTTTCCAATGTAGGTATTTTGTATGGACAGTTTAAAAACAAGGAATCTTTCCGCTATCAGCTTACCAATCATCTGTCTCATATTGCCAAGAGGTATGCTCACAACAATTCCACAGCCATAAACACGGCGGCCGCCGGGTATCGCCCCTCGGCGCGCGGTACCGACCCAATCGCATTATCTAAAGCAGTTATGGCGTCCTTAAAACATACCCGGGATCAATCGAATGAGTATATACACGATATGATTGAATTTGCCGGCATTATCGCGGAGCAAACGGGCGCATTCACACCCACGCTTCAGAAAATGACTCTTGAAGTTCGATCCGTCATTAACGCCCCTGAGCCTCAACGCGCTCGGTTAAGCCGCGAACAAGACATCCGACACAATAAAATATTTATTGACCACTTCAACAGCACATCGGATATAATACGGAGCGGCTTACCCAAGTATCGAGAAGATTTTGAGAAATTTGTAAATTGTCAGACTTTGATAATTTCGCTAGGAGTCATGTCTTTTGATGCGCGACCGATTTCGGAAAATCACCGATTATTGGTTAATACTTTGATGGATTCGATGTTCTCAACCAACAGTAAAATACTTGATCTCGCCTCATCAATCGAAGATGGCAGAGACTTTTCGCCAGAAATGGCAGTCGCAAGAAGGAAAATGATAGATTCTCACAGAGAGTTTGTAGAAACGTCGAACGAATATTTGGAACTTCTCCAAAAAATCATCAAGGAAGTGGAGAATGCGAGCAAGGAATAGGCTCACATTCTAGAGTCGCCCCACCACCTTCAGCGTCTGACGAAATTTGCGGCCCTTCTCGGCATACATCCGCGCGGAGAATTCCAGCATGCGGAAGTCGTCGTCGGTCAGCTGGCGGATCACCTTGCCGGGCGCGCCGAGCACCAGGACGCCGTCGGGGATTTCCTTGTTGTTGCCGATCAGCGTGTTGGCGCCGATCAGCGTGTTCGAGCCGATTTTCGCACCGTCGAGGATCACCGACCCGATGCCGATCAGGCTGTTGTCGCCGATGGTGCAGCCATGGACCATGGCCATGTGGCCGATGGTGACGTTGCGCCCGACGGTGCAGGGAAAACGCGGGTCGACGTGAATGACGGCGCCGTCCTGCACGTTGCTGTCCTCGCCGATGGTGATGACGTTGTCGTCGCCGCGCAGGGTGGCGTTGAACCAGATGTTGGCGCCCTTCTTCAGCACCACCTGTCCCATCACGTCGGCGCTGGGCGCGACCCAGATGTCGTCGCTTTCGAGCGTGGGCCGATGGTCCCCGATGGCATAGAGCGGCATGGTCGTTCCCGTTTCGATTCGTGCTGGCCCTAGCGTAGGGGCATCTTGCATAGTGCGGCGACAAATTTCAGGGAAACGGGAGAGCGACATGCCGGGAGTGCTGGACGGCGTTCGGGTGCTGGATTTCGGCCGCTACATCGCCGGGCCGTACTGCGCCACCATGCTGGGCTATCTGGGCGCCGAGGTGATCCGGGTGGAGAAGATCGACGGCGGCGAGGACCGCTATGTCTATCCGCTGTACTGGAACGAGGACGGCTCGGAAGGCGACGGCAGCATGTTCATGCAGATCGGCGTCAACAAGAAATCCGTGACGCTGAACCCGGCCAAGCCCGAGGGGCGCGAGATCGTGAAGAAGCTGGTGCGGACCGCCGATGTCGTGGTCGCCAACCTGCCGATGCCGGCCATGAAGTCGCTGGGCCTGGACTATGACTCCCTGGTGCAGGTCAAGCCGGACATCATCCTCGCCAGCATCTCGACCTTCGGCCCCACCGGCCCCTATGCCAACCGCGGCGGCTTCGACGGCATCGGCCAGGTGATGTCGGGCTCGGCGTGGTTCACCGGCACCATCGGCAACCCGGTGAAGTCGAACGCGCCGTGGGTGGATTTCGGCACGGCGCTGTCGACCGCCTTCGGCACGCTGGCCGCCATCATGCACCACCGGGCGACGGGCGAAGGCCAGGAGGTCGGCGGCGCGCTGCTGCGCACCGGCATGACGCTGATGAACGGCCTGCTGTCCGAGCAGGCGGTGCTGAACATCAACCGCCAGCCCAGCGCCAACCGGGTGCAGACCTCGGCGCCGTCGGACATTTTCAAGACCAGCGACGGTCACATCCTCACCCATACCGTCGGCGACGCGCTGTTCGCCCGCTGGGCCCGGATGATGGGCGAGGAGGACATTTGGGTGAACGATCCGCGCTTCCGGTCCGACCAGGCCCGCGGCGACAACGGCACGGTGATCGGCGCGCGCATGGCGCAGTGGTGCGCCGAACGGACCACCGAGGAAGCCATCGCCGCCTGCGAGGAGTTCGGCGTGCCGGCCGGCCCGGTGCTGACGCCGCCGCAGGTGCTGGCCGACCCGCAGGTGCAGGCCATGGGCGACCTCTACCCCATGAAGGTGCGCGGCGCCGACGTCACCGCGCCGGTCGCCGGCCCGCCCTTCCGCCTGTCGAAGACGCCGGGCGTCATGGCCGAAAGCGCGCCGTCGCTGGGCCAGCACACCGACGAGATCATGAAGCAACTGGGCTATGGCGAGAGCGAGATCGCCGATCTGCGGGCGCAGCGGATCATCTAGCTATGGCGCGGCCGCGCCCAGCGGCTAGAATGGGCGCACAAGGGGAGAAGGCATCATGAACGTTCAGCTGCTCGACCACGTGACGCTCAACACACGGCATCTCGACGACTGCATCCGCTTCTACAGCGAGGTGCTGGGCATGGAGAACGGCCCCAGGCCCGACTTCGGCTTCCCCGGCGCCTGGATGTATCTGGAAGGCCGGCCGGTGGTGCATATCATGGCGATGGACAACGCGCGCGGCGGCACCAGCGGCCCCATCGACCACATCGCCTTCCGCTGCAAGGGCTTCGACGAGGTCAAGGAGCGGCTGGTGAAGGCCGGCTACGAGCCGGGCCAGAACATCGTCGCCGACTTCAAGATCAAGCAGCTCTATATCGACGATCCGGACGGCGTGAAGATCGAGCTGAATTTCGTCGGGGAGTAGCCCCCGTGCCGCTTGCGCGGCGCACCCTCATCCGGCGCTGCGCGCCACCTTCTCCCCGGCGGGGAGAAGGGTTCGAGGGTGCCGTGGCTCCAGCATAGTCCCCTCGCCCCGCCGGGGAGAGGGCTAGGGGGAACCGCGAAGCGGTTCCTCTACTCGGCCGCCATCGCCCGCCGCGCGACGGGCAGAGCGCCGCTGACCACCGCGCCGCCCTTGATCACCGCGATGATCCGCGCCTGATCCTGCAGGATGTTGATGTCGACCGACGGGTCGCCGTCGACGATCACCATGTCGGCCAGCTTGCCGGCCTCGATGGTGCCCAGGTCCGGGATGCCGGTCATCTCGCCGCCGAACTTGGTGGCCCAGCGGATTGCGTCGAGCGGGCTGATGCCGACCTGCTCCACATAGCAGGCCAGCTCCTTCGAATAGTCGCCGTGCGGCGCCATGTCGAAGAAGCCGAAATCGTCGCCGGGAACGAACTTCACGCCGCGCGCGTTGGCGACCGGCACCTTCGCCCGCATGTACTCGAAGTCTTCCTTGTCGTAATACTCGGCGCCGTCACTGGTCGGGTCGGCCGACGACAGCCAGGGCGTGTACATGCTGGGCAGCACGAACCTGTTGCCCGCGATCAGCGCCTCGATCACCTCGTCGTCCATCCAGTCCGCATGGTCGATGATGTCGACGCCGGCCTCGATGCACTTCATCACCTGGGCGGCGCCGCAGACATGCGCCCGCGTGCGCGCGCCGCGCGCGTGCGCCGCGTCCGAGGCGGCCTTGAGCTCGTCATAGGTCATCTCGCGGCAGCTGCGCATGGCGTGGCCCTGCGCGGCGAACAGCTTGACGATTTTCGCGCCGCGTTCGATCTCGCGGATCGCCGCGTCGCGGAAGTCGTCCGGACCCCAGCACTTTACCCAGGGCACGCCCTCGGCCGGCTCGTCCTCGGTCACCTTGGGCGACAGCGCCCGGCTCGACGGGATCAGCCGCGGCCCGGTGACCACGCCGCTGTCGATCGCCTCGGCCAGCCGGCCGTCCACGTCGTGGAACGTGCCCGCGCCGACCACGCTGGTGTAGCCGGCGCGCAGCGCCTTCTGGACGTTGGCGAGCGCGTAGAGCGCCAGCTGGGTCGGCGGCGCGCCCATCGGCACCTTGTCGCCGCCGACGCTGTAGGCCGCGTGGTAATGGCCGCTGACCATGCCCGGCATCAGCGTCATGCCATGCAGGTCGACGACCGTGTCGCCGGCGCGCGGCGCCACCGCGCCCGAGGTCACCTCGGTGATGCGCTCGCCCTCGACGACGATGGTGGCGTTGGGCCGCGACGGGTTATCCCCGTCCAGCAGGTTGGCATTGCGGAATACGGTGCGGCTCATGGCCCCTTCTCCCCGTTGATCGGAGGCAAACTGTCGTCCGATGCTAGAATTTATCGGTCATACGTTCAATGACGCAGGTTATGTCCCCTCACCCTCCCACGGCCTTCGGCCGCGGGCCCCTCCCTCTCCCAGAGGGCGAGGGAGAGCGTTTGCGGCCTACGAATAATCGAACTTCTGGCCGCTCAGGTCGACCGGGCCCTGGTAGAGCCGCGCATACCGGCGCGACTTGAACTTCCACTCGCCGTCCTCGCGCACGACCTCGTCGTTGTAGCAGCCATAGACACGGAACGAGGTGCCGTCGTTGGTGCCGAGGATTTCGGTGACGTAGGAGCGGCAGGTGCCCTTGTCGCCGTTCACCTCGACGATGGCCGGCTGCACCAGGAACACGGCGAACGGGAAGCCGGCCATGGCCCCTTCCCACACCTTGCGGATCTCGTCGCGCCCGCGCACCGGCTCCTCGCGCAGGTACCACTCGCCGTCCTTCGCCCAGGTGGCCGACCAGTCGTCGGCATTGTGGCGCATCACCGCGTCGGCATAGCGCTGGGGCAGCATCTGGATTTTCAGGATGTCCTCGGCGACGCTCATCGGAATCTCCCCTTCATGGATGAATGTTTTCGGGCGAGGACGTTAGCGCAGCCGGCGCGCTTGTTCCAGCCTTCAGAATGCCCGGCTCCGGCAGGCCGACGGCGGGGCAGTGTCGCCGTCCTTCTCCCTTGTCGCCCCGGACTTGTTCCCATAGGAGTCAATTTAGCGGTCGCACTCTCTAAAGTTGTCATCCCCGACGCTAGTCGAGCCCGCGAACCGGCAGGTTCGCGGCTGCGAGACTTGCGATCGGGGACCCATGTCTCCACGTGAAAGTTGCGAGCCCCGGGTCGACATGGGTCCCCGCGCGCGCTTCGCTTGGCGGGGATGACAAAGGAGAGGGTAAGCTCGCGCGTTAAATCGACGCCTATGGGCCTTCGCCGGGGTGACAATGGGCGTGGTTGCTCGAGCGGCGGACCAATAAGCCGCCGAGGCCGCTTCCCCGGCGCGGCGATAGCGAATAGGCTGTTGCGCGGGACCGTTACACACCACGAACCGGGGGAGACCACATGTCCGATCGACGCGCCGAAACCGCCGCCGACAAGCACGATATCGAATATCTGCAGCGGCTCTATGCCAAGGCCACCGACAAGCTCGGCCAGAAGACGGCCGAGCTGCGCGAGGAAGGCCGGCGCATCTACCACCGCATCTTCACGCCCGATGCCAAGGTGCGCACCGCCAACACCGGCAACGATTTCGTCGCCGACGGCCCCGACGGCTGGGCGGCCGTGGCCGAGAACGCCCTGAAGGACTACATCGGTACCCAGCACCTCATCGGCACCCAGCTGGCCGAGGTGAACGGCGACCAGGGCACGCTGGAAAGCTACCTGAACGCCTGGCACAAGAATGCCGATGGTTCGGTGTACTACTTCCTCGGCACCTATCTGTCGAAGGTCCGCCGCGGCAAGGACGGCTGGCAGATCTACGACATGACGCTCCGGCTCGACACCAGCGGCATCGTCCAGACCACCTGACCCAAGGAGACAGGATCATGCTGAACGGCAAGGTCGCCGTCGTCACCGGCGCCGCCACCGGCATCGGGCGCGGCATCTGCCTCGCCCTGGCGCGGCAGGGCGCGAAGGTCGCGGCGCTGGATATCGACAGCGCCAACAACGCGGAGACCGCCGGCCTCGTCCAGGGCGCGGGCGGCGACTGCCTGCCGGTGACCTGCGACGTGGGCGACCGGCAGCAGGTGCGCCTCGCCATGGCGCTGGTGCTGCGCGAATTCGGCCGCGTCGACCTGCTGGTGAACAACGCGGCCTTCTGGGACAATTCGTCGCTGCGCGAAGGCACCTATGACAGCCAGACTGCCCAGTTCGAGCAGGCCATCAGCTCCTGCACCCTCGGCAGCTTCAACTGCTCCAGCGCCGTGGTCCCGGCCCTGCGCGCGGCGGGCGGCGGCAACATCGTCAACCTGATCACCGAGCATGTGAAGGAAGGCCACTACCTCACCGGCCGCCGCGGCCTGGGCTACGACTGCGCCAAGTTCGCCCAGTGGCGCCTGACGGCGGTGCTGGCCGCCGAGCTGAAGACCGACAACATCCGCGTCAACGGCCTGTGCTTCGGCGCCACCGACACCCCCATGCTGCGCGGCGAAGCCCCCGACCTGGCCGACCGCGCCATGAAGCCGGAGGATCTGGCCCAGGCGGTCCTGAACGTGATCGCGCATGGGCCGGGTGGGCCGACGGGCGAGACCTATCTGTTCGGGACGAGCGGGACGCCGAGGGAGGAAAGCGTCAGAGCGATTGCGGCGTTGGCGCCGGCGGGGTGAACGGCGCCCCGGCCACGCCCGGCCCCCACAGCTTGCAAAGTACTATGACTGATGTCCTGGACATCGCGGGGGAGACGGGGCAAATTATACATATGGCACCAACCTGCATTGATTTGTTTGCCGGCTGCGGCGGAATGTCCCTTGGCCTTCACATGGCCGGGTTTCGAGGCATTATGGGCATCGAAGCGCACCAGCATGCCTTCGAATCCTACCGCCACAACCTAATCGACAATCCGCTGATCGGCATGAACTGGCCTGTCTGGTTGCCGGTAGGCCCAACTGACGTGGTCGAGCTTGTAGCCAAGTATGGTTCCGAACTTGCAGAAATGGCGGGCACGGTAGACCTAGTTGCGGGTGGGCCTCCCTGCCAAGGCTTTTCCACAAATGGTCGCCGTGATCCAGACGACCCCAGAAGCCAAATGGTTGAGGCCTATCTGGACATTGTCGAGCTAGTTCAACCTCGGCTCGTCCTTCTCGAAAATGTTCGCGGATTTCAATCGATGCCTCATGCGGGGGGCAATACGTACGCTTTCGCGACGCGCCAACGGCTTTCTTCACTAGGTTACGATACTTGGGCTGACGTGCTCGTAGCTTCAAGCTGGGGAGTTCCGCAGCGCCGACCACGCTATATCTGCATCGCCGCACGACGAGGAAGTTTACTCGGCATTAACCCCTTGGAGCGGCTTAGGACAACTCGACACAAGTTCCTTGTGACACGAGGTCTGGGTCCCAGCGAAACTTCTGCTTCCGACGCTTTGTCGGACTTAGTCGTTGACCCTAATATCTCACACGATGCGAGGTGGGAGGCACCAGGTTACCCTGGTATCATTCGCACGGACCCGGAATCACTGACGCCATACCAGCAGCTGATGCGCGACGGTAGCATCGGGCAGCCCAGCGATCGTCGCCTAGCGCGGCACACCCAGGAAGTCGCGGAACGTATGGGCCTCATTCTAGATAAATGCGAGAAGGGCCGCTGCATTTCCCCCGCAGATCGCCGCCGTTTGGGTATTGGCAAGCGATCGACCACACCACTTTCGGCCACCTTACCCGCCCCAACAGTCACGACACTGCCAGACGACCTGATTCATTATAACGACCCGCGCACCATGAGCGTACGCGAACTCGCCCGCATCCAGTCCTTTCCGGATTGGTTCTCCTTTAAGGGGCCATACACTACAGGAGGGCCTCGGCGAAAAGACGGCTGTCCGCGCTACACTCAGGTAGGAAATGCGGTCCCTCCGCTGTTCGCCGAAGCAATCGGCGAGGTTCTGATGGACCTACTCGCCGATGAGTATGTCTCGAACACGACGCACTTTCCCAAGTTGAGTCGCGAACTCGCGACGGTATCTCGTGAAGTCGGCTACCGTGACAGGATCTCCCCCGTCACGGACGATATGCCAACCAGTGTTGGTTCGCTCTTCTAGCGCGTGTGCTAGCGTATTGCGGCGATTAATGACTTGGCTAAGGAAATTTTTCTTCAAGTTCCGCACGATGGCGAGTAACTCATCACCGCCTCGCTTTGTGGCGCGATCCTTTACCTCGTTGAATAACGCTGCACTATGGACATAGTGGCTTGCGAGCAGTTCTTGAAGGGTTTCGAGTTTCTCCACCGACTGAACTTGCACGCCAGCAGCTTCCACTACACGGTTACGTAGGCTTACGACGATTTCGTTTGCAGTGTCCTCCCCTCCTAACTTCATTAAGATTGCCCGAAATTCCTGATCGCATTCGGCAACTATCCGGGCGGCCAAACCCCGCATGGACGACAAACGGTTAAGAGAGGGAGAAAGGTGCCCGACCAATTCTTCAACCCGAGCAGCTAACCGATCCCGATTGATACAATAAACGCCCTCGACACGTTGCTCGGCGATGCGTGTACGAAGCGTGCTCTCATCTTCCGCGCTGTAAAATAGTATCGTCGTAGATCTGAAGGCAGAACGGACTTGCGAAGCAAGCTCATCCCCGCGTAGCCCATCACCAAGATTAAGATCCAACAGAATCAGGTCAAAGTCTTGATGATGGTTTTGTCGCTTTGCGAATTCTCGTATTTCGTCGGCCGTCTCAATTCTTTCGATGAGTGGTTCGAATCCTGCATTTCTTACCGCTATTTCGACACGATCAATTTCTGCTTCATGAGCCTGATCTTCAATCCAACAAATGCCCAAATACAAACTCATTTTCCTTCCCCCGGCAAGGTAATGACCAGATCGACGCGCCCACGCTGACGCTCTGGATCTAATATAATATCTCCACCCATCTTATGGAGCACCTGGCGGACGTGAAAAAGCCCCAGCCCAGTCCCACCCTCAGTCGAGGTGTAACCTTTATCAAACAATTTCAGAGAATCAACCTGATCTTCGTTCATCCCCCAGCCATCGTCGGATACTTTAACTTCAATCCTCCCACGGCGATTTCGTCTTGCCTCCAGTCTCACATGTCTTGCCCCGTGCTTACGCGCGTTGTCCATGAGGTTATCGACGATCACGACGATATCCACGGGCGGGAACTTTGCCGGCTGTGTTAGTCCGTTGGTTTCAAAATTCACCGACTCCACACCGTCCCGATCCACCCTCACCTGATTTACATACTCGTCGAGAAATTCAACGATGTCGCCTTTGAGTAAATCCGTTTCTAGATTGAACCGTGCATTCGAGGCGAAACGTGCAACTGCCATCAAACGATCGTTCTCAAGATGAATATACTCAAGATCTTCCATCGCTAGCTTAGTGTGGTGCCTGGCGGCCGCGGCCGCCGAGACCAGGTCCTCGCCGTCACCGCCACTAACTATTTCCCGGGCGGCTTCCGTCGCTTCACGAAGATTTGCAAGACCTCGATCAAGTGCGGCGCCGATGTGCCCAGCGTAAATCAAGACTTGGTGAAGTAGCAAAGCCATCTGCTCGGCAGTCATGTCCTGGGTCGACGCAAGGTAGGTTGCCTGCCGCTCGAGCAATGCGATGCGCTCGTTTGCTCGTTCTGTAGCCTTACGGGCCTGTTGGGCGGCCCTTATGGCCTCCCGTTCGGCCTCTTCCAGAGCAGCTTGTCGAGCGCGTGCAGCCTCGACCCTACCTAAGAGCGCTTGATCGCCTTGGCTCTCCGCAATTGACACAAGCGATTCTAGAGCTTTATCGAGAGCTGATGCCTCTGCATCGAATATGTCCACTATGCTTGGATGATAGTACTCGATATCTACAGCAGTGTTTGCTGCCAGTTGGGCTACTAATTGTGCCGCGCGCCCTCTGGTTGGCATCTGCTCAAGTCCGCTGGCGTCCTCCCGCACTTGGTCCGCTTTGTCGGGCCACATGACGCCTACGACGAACCTTTCAAGGCGAATGACCGCTTTGCGTAGAATCGCCTCATAAAGGTCTCGAACCCTAACATCTTCGATCAAGCCAGCGTCGCGGCTGGAAGCTTCGCGGAACATTCCGGCCGGAGCAGTGACGTCAACCCGACCAAGTACGTCTCTGGTGCCCAGGTAACGCGAGCTTCCTTGCTGCTTCCTTCGATTTAATCCGAGGGTATCGTCGTTTTCCTCTCCAATCGGGAAGATACGGAAACCGTTCAAGAACAGAAAAATACTACCAAACTCTACCGCTCGAACACCCATCTGTATGGTAAAATTGTGCTTGGCGGCACGATTAAGGTAAAATATCTCAGCCTTAATGGTGGAACCATTTAGTCCTTTATAATTATTAATTTCCTTAATTCGGTATATTGGTATTCCTCTGTCGAATAATTGAGTCCGAATAAAACCTCTGTCAATATCGACCAATATTCTAGTTGTTTTTTCCGAAAGTAGATCCCGAATGTCGTTCCCAATAGGACCTACAAGACTTTTTAATTCATCATTATTCAATGATTCGTCAATGATCTTAATGTGTACTGGAGTATCTTCTGTCGTACCGAATGGATCTATTAACTTACCAAGATACTTCCGAAGCTTGTCTATATTATCGTATCCCCACTCACTCCGGAGGTCGCTGATCCTGAGCACAGTCCCAGCACCGCGTGGCATCTCAACGGGCGCATCTTCGGGAAAGCTGTCGGCCTGTTCCAGTTCAACGCCAATTCGCTGGAAAAGCGTCTTGCTATCGAGCTCAAATTTGCGCCACTCGACGCTCAAAACCTGCGTGGGCACGCGTCGCGACGTCCGAGTGTACATCTTCAGTAGTCCACCAAGCGTATCGCAGGAAAAGCGACCTATACCCTTGCTTCCGGCAAACTGCCCTGCTGGCTTGATCCGATCTCGGTAATCGCCTGATGCACTTTCAGTCTCGGTGCCATCAGCCTTTGCGGAGTAGGCGACGAACAACCAGCGATCTTTAATACCGGCTTCATCCATTCCTTTGCCGTCGTCCACGATCCAAATTTCGCCAAGATTGTTGTCGAAGACGATGTCGACACGGTGTGCACCAGCATCGAAGGAGTTTTTGACCAGCTCAAAAACGGCAACGAACTCGTTCGTAACGAGGTCTCGGCCAATGATATCCTTGAGGTGCGAGCTAACGCGGAAGTGTTGGGTGCTGGTCATCTCAACGAGATTATCCGAATGGAATAGAATGTCGATTCTTGATCCTGAAGCACGCCGCGCGCTCATGGCCCGATTTCGTGGCAAAGACACTAAGCCAGAGATCCAGGTCCGACGGGCTCTGCATGCAGCAGGTCGCCGGTTCCGCCTCCACCAGAAGCATTTACCCGGCAAACCGGATGTTGTTTTACCTCGAGATCGGACAGTGGTCTTCGTCCATGGCTGCTTCTGGCACGCTCACGAAGGCTGTGCGGTTGCCCACGTTCCGAAGTCCCGTCCGGATTACTGGCAAGCCAAGTTTGACAACAACCGAGAACGCGACAGGCGCAATACCGAAAAGCTTGAGCACCTTGGATGGAGGGTGATCACAATCTGGGAATGCGAAGCTCGCTCACCGCATCTAATTACAACAATCGAGCGGCTTGGCCTCGTAGCTAAGCTCTCTGGTGTAGCACCTCCAAGGACCTACGGTGGTCCAAGCCTACACACCCGGTCCGACCAGCGCCTGGCAGACGTCGAAACCGATCACCTGAAATAATTGGCAAATCGCGGTCACGTCGCATCTTGCTCGGACTATCCGCTCAATGGTGCCGCGCCGCTTGAACCCCCGCCCCCACCCCGCTAAGACTACCGCCACCTTCCGGCTCTAACGGGGAACGACCCTCATGACCTCTGTCGGCATCACCGCCTATGGCGCGTACCTGCCCAAGCGCCGCCTGAACCGGGCGGCCATCGCCGCCGCCAATGCCTGGATGAACCCGGCGCTGAAGGGCATGGGCAAGGGCGCCAAGGCCATGTGCAACTGGGACGAGGACACGGTCACCATGGCCGTCGAGGCCGGGCGCGACTGCCTGACCGGCATCGACCGCGCCACCGTCGACAGCGTCACCCTGGCGTCGACCACCCTGCCCTTCGCCGACCGGCACAATGCCGGCATCGTGCTGGCGGCGCTGACGCTGGACGAGAATTCGGAATCCATCGATGTCACCGCCACCCAGCGCGCCGGCACCACGGCGCTGATCAAGGCGCTGAAGGCCGGCGGCAACGCGCTGGTCCTCGCCGCCGACCACCGCATCGCCAAGCCGGGCAGCGCCCAGGAGATGCAGCTGGGCGACGGCGCCGCCGCGCTGCTGCTGGGCACCGAAAACGTGATCGCCCGGTTCCTCGGCTCGCACTCGCTGGCCCGCGACCTGGTCGACCACTACCGCTCGGCGAACGCCGAATACGACTACAACCTGGAAGAGCGCTGGATCCGCGACATGGGCTACGACCTGATCGTGCCCGAGGCGGCCAAACAGGCACTCACGAAAGCGGGTATCGCCGCCGCCGACATCGACCACTTCATCATGCCCGCGACCCAGAACGGCCTCGACGCGCGCCAGGCCAAGCGCATCGGCGTGAAGGCCGAGGCGGTGCGCAGCAATCTGAACCGCGAGATCGGCGAGGCCGGCGTCGCCCACCCGCTGCTGATGCTGGTGCACGCGCTGGAGGAAGCGCAGCCGGGCCAGAAGATCATGGTGATCGGCTTCGGCCAGGGCGCCGACGCGCTGATCTTCGAGACCACCGACGCGCTGAAGCAGCTTCCGAAGCGCAGCGGCGTGACCGGCCAGCTCGCCCGCGGCGCCGAGGACAACAACTACCAGCGCTTCCTGTCGTTCAACGGCCAGATCGACTATGAATGGGGCATCCGCGCCGAGCGCGACAACCGCACCGCCCAGAGCACGGCCTACCGCAAGCGGGATTCGATCACCTCGTTCCTGGGCGGCAAGTGCACCCAATGCGGCACGGTGCAGTTCCCCAAGAGCAATGTGTGCGTGAACCCGAACTGCCAGGCCATCGGCACCCAAATCGACCATCCGTTCGCCGACCTGGAAGCGGCGGTGAAGACCTTTACCGAGGACAACCTGGCCTATTCGCCGAATCCGCCGCTGCAATATGGTAATATCGGTTTCAACGAAGGCGGGAACATCTATATGGACCTGACGGATTTCGATTCCGGCACGATCTCGGTCGGCAGCAAGGTCCGGATGGTTTTCCGCATCAAGGACTTCGACGACAAGCGCGGTTTCCGCCGCTATTTCTGGAAAGCGGCTCCCGCAGCCTGAACCGGCTGAAGGCGCGTATGGACAAGACGAAAGGACAGAGAGATGGCTGGCATTCGTGACAAGGTGGCGATCATCGGCATGGGCTGCTCCAAGTTCGGCGAGCGCTGGGACGCCAGCCCCGACGATTTGATGCTGGAGGCCTATACCGAGGCCCTCGCCGACGCGGCCATCGCCAAGGAAGACATCCAGATGGCATGGCTCGGCGTGTTCTTCGACGAGCAGAACGTCGGCAAGTCGGCGATCCCGCTGTCGCAGGCGCTGCGCCTGCCCAACATCCCGGTGACCCGGGTCGAGAACCTCTGCGCCACCGGCACCGAGGCGCTGCGCGGCGCGGTCTATGCGGTCGCCGCCGGCGCCTGCGACATCGCCATGGCGCTGGGCGTCGAGAAGCTGAAGGACACCGGTTACGGCGGCCTGCCCGAGCGCACCAAGGGCACGTTCGAGGATCTGTGGCAGCCGAATTCCACGGCGCCCGGCTCGTTCGCCCAGCTCGCCAGCGCCTATTCGGCCAAGCACGGCGTGGACATGCCCGACCTGAAGCGCGCCATGGCCCATGTGTCGTGGAAGAGCCACCAGAACGGCGCCAAGAACCCCAAGGCGCATCTGCAGTCCGTCGTCGACATGGACAAGATCCTGAACGCGCCCATGGTGTCGTTCCCGCTCGGCCTGTTCGACTGCTGCGGCGTGTCCGACGGCGCCGCCTGCGCCATCGTCACCACGCCGGAGAAGGCCCGCGAGATGGGCTTCGACAACCCGGTGGTGGTAAAGGCGCTGCAGCTCGCCGCCTCCAACGGCGTCGAGATGAGCCACAATTCGTGGGACGGCTCCTACACCATGACCACGCGGATGGCCGCCCAGCGCGCCTATGCCGAAGCCGGCATCAAGGACCCGCTGAAGGAGCTGTCGATGACCGAGGTGCATGACTGCTTCTCGATCACCGAGCTGGTGGTGATGGAGGACCTTGGCCTGTCGAAGGAAGGCCAGGGCTACAAGGACATCCTCAACGGCAAGTACGACGCCGACGGCGAGGTGCCCTGCCAGATCGACGGCGGCCTGAAGTGCTTCGGCCACCCGATCGGCGCCTCGGGCCTGCGCATGGCCTACGAGGTCTACACCCAGATCAACGGCCGCGCGGGTTCCAGGCAGCTGAAGGACCCGGTGATGGGCCTGACGCACAACCTCGGCGGCATCCCGAACCGGAACGTGTGCTCGGTGTCGATCCTGGGGCGGCTGAACCCGTAGCGGGCGGATATCGCGGGCTAAGGCGGCCTTGTGCTATGATGGCTGATCGATTGGAATAGCCCCATGAACCAGATGCTTCCGCGCGCCTTGCGAGACTTCATCGCCGAGAAAATCCGCAGCGGCCAGTATGCGTCCGAGGACGATGTGGTGCGTGCGGGCCTCGAGGCGCTGCGATATCTCGAGGCCCAGCATCGGGCATTGCTCGACGAGGTCGACAAGGGCATCGCCGATGCAGACGCGGGCCGCTACAGCGCGAAGTCGGTCGATCAGATCATCGCCGAGATGGAACGAGAGTTCGGCGATTAAGTGGGCGCGTTCCGGCTAACAATCGAGGCCGAAACCGACCTTCGCGACATCTATCGGCAAAGCCGGGAGCGCTGGGGAAAGGCTGCGACGGCGGTTTATCTGCGCAATCTTGACCAGGTGTTTCATGATCTCGCCAACCATCCGGACAGGGGACGGATACGCAGTGATCTTCGGGCAGACATCCGCAGCCGGCTCTCCGGCAGGCACATCGTCTTCTACCGGGTCGAGCCGGATCACGTCAGCATTCTGAGGATCTTGCATCAGGCACAGGACGCATTTCAGGCTTTCGGGCGCCGCTGACCCGAGCCTCTCCGGGTGCCAGCCGCTCAGAACTTCCGCGACACGCCGATTTCCACCCGGTGGCGGTCGTAGTCGTAGAAGTCGATGCTCGAGTGGTTCTTGACGAACGTGTAGCGCACCTCGGGCGAAAAGCCCCACAGGTTGATGTCGCGTTTGATCAGCGACAGCCCGACGCGGAACTCGGTATCATTGCGGCGCCGGTTGAACGCCGGCTGGACACCCTTGTAAGGGTTGAAGGTGATCTCCGGCTGCAGGTAGGCGATGATGCCCCAGCCGAATTCCCGGTAATAGCCCAGGCCATAGCGCCACTCGGTGTTGCGCAGGGAAACCGCGTCGGCCCGCTCGTAGTTCACCGCGAACACGCCGCGCAGGTAGGACCGGCTGCTGAGGCCGTAGGTGACCGCGGCGATGAAGGAATAAAGCGGCCCGTCGAGGTCGTCGTTGAGCAGGTAATCGACCTGCTGGTAGCCGGCCGTCGCCGACACCCGCCAGCGCCGCGCCACGTCCTGTTCCCAGTTCAACTGCGCGCCGATGCTGCGGTTGTAGGCCTGGTGGCCGTACCAGCGGTAATAGCCGGTGGCCTGCGCCGAGATGGTCGTGCGGGACCAGCGGAACGAGGGGCCGATGGCGGCCGACACCAGCGTGTCGTCAAACTGGGAGCCCTTGTACTCCGAGTGACGAACAAACACGTTGCTCTCCAGCTTGGTCCGCTGGCTGAGATTGGGCGAATACTCCGCCCCGCCCGAGGCGACGAAGCCGACGCCCGATTTGCGCCGCGCGTCGTCATCGAGCACGAAGGGCAGGCCGAACAGGTCGACGCGCTCGTCCTCGGGTGCCACGTTGATGTTGGTGTCGGGCGCCACCGAGAGCCCCACCGTCCAGCGGAAGTCCTTGCGTGCCCGGATGGCGTCGAGAAAGGCTTTGATGTTGTCGGCCACCGGCCCCGGCGGCTGGGCGGCCAGCGCCAGGTGGAAGTGATGCTCGGCGGCCTCGTCCTCCTCGTTGAGGAACAGCGCGCGCGCCAGCTCCAGACGCACGCGGGTCAGCCCTGGCTGCTCGGTAAGAATGTCGCGGTAGATCTTCACCGCGTCGGCATGGCGCTTCTCGGCCAGGGCGACGGTGCCCAGCAGGAAGCGCACCTCGATGGGATCGGGCGCCAACGGCTGGATGCGCTCCAGCAGCCGCCGCGCCGGGTCGGTCTGGCCCGCCAGGATCAGCCGCTTGGCCACCTCGACGACCTCTGCCGGCGTCATCACCTCGGGCAGCCGGTCGAGCGGCACGGAAACCCCGGCGGCATCCGCCGGCGGCGCTTCTTCGGCGAGAGCCGGCGCTGGCGCGACCAGCACCGCCAGGATCGCCAGCCCGCGCAGGACCGCGCCATAGCCTACAGCCTTCATGCGCCGGCGTTCATTGCCGCCTCGCCGTAAAGCCGCCCAGCGCGCGGCCGAGCGGGCTGGAGATCGACCACAGGCCCGCCGCATGGCCGGGCATGCCGTCGTCGTCGCCGAAGAAACCGCCCCGCGCCTCGCCGTTCCACACCCCGTCGTCGGTGCCCGCCGTGCCCGCGAACTCGCTGGTGCCGTCGGCGATCGACATGCGGGCACGGAAATCGACCCAGGCCGAAGCGACGCCATCTCGGTCGATCTTCTCCATGCCGGTGAAGTCGGCATTCACCAGCCCCCTGGCGAAATCGGCCGTCAGCATCACATTGCCCTCGACCACGAACGCCTCGGGGGAACCGGTCCCGGTCAACTCGCCCTTGGTGGTGCCTTCGAACTCGGCGCTGCCCGTCTTCGGCATCGCCGCCGTCGGGGTCCTTGCGCCTATTCCATCAAAGCCACCCATGTAGGCCGCCGCCGTGCTTTCCCAATCGCCCATGCTGTCGTAGTCGAGCGAGGTGGACTGCTGGTCGCCGATCGGAAGCGGATTGTTCCCGCCACCCTCGAAGACGATGCCGCCACCCTGCGTCTGCGACGCGGCCGCCCCAGCGACGGCGTTCGAGAGCGAGGTCGTGAACGGCACGCTGGCGCCAATGGTCACGTCGACATCCACCACCGTCACCGTGACCGCCGTACCGGTCTGCTGCACATCGAGCGTCCAGAAGCCCTGCTGGACGATGCCCGCCGTGTCAAGCGCACCGGCGATGCTGCCCGCCGTCAGGACGGTGTATGACTTGCCCTCCAGCGTGCTCAGATCCCGCGCCACGAGGCCGGTGGTCAGCGCTCCATCGAGGGTGGCCTCGCCGGTGACGGCCAGCTTGTCCGCCGCCGTGCCGTCAAGCTCCACGAACAACTCTCCCGTGGAGCCTTGCGTGTAGGTTCCATCGATCGCAAGGGTCCCGATTGAATTACCCGGCGAAACGATGCCCGCATTGGTGACACTCCCGGTCACCGTAGCGGACCCCGACAGTTCTCCGAACTCGTCGATCTCCACCGTGCCGGAAAGCTCACCGTTCAGCAGGATGCCCGCACCAGCGTTGATAACGGTCCTATCGATCGTGGAACCGGCTTTCAGGTCGAGGCGCGCCGTGCCACCCGTGACACCCATTCCCTCGATGTCCTGCACCAAACCGGAAAGGACAACATCGCCATTGGTGGTGATGATGTCGTTGCCGGTACCTCCGTCGATATCACCTTTGGTAACGGAGCGGTCGCCGAGGTCGAGGGTGTCGTTGCCCTCGAGCAGGATGATGTCGCCCTGGAGGGACCACGTGTTGCCGAACCTGTCATCGCCGCCGCTTCCACGGTAGGCCGTGGGAGCCGTGATGTAGCCGGCATTGGTGACATAGCCGCCGGCACTCCCGTCCACCCTGATCGCATCGCCCGCAGCGGTTATCGAGCCGGTGTTGGATGCGCCGCTCCCGGTAACGATGCCGTCGCCGGCGGACTTGATCGTTCCCTCATTGCGGATGGCGTTGCCCGCTCCCGCGCTGATGGCGGCCAATCCCCCATCCAGAATCTCGATCGTGCCCTGGTTGAGGACGAAATTCAGCTCACCAGCGGCGATTCCCACTCCCTTGGAACTGATCGTCCCGTAGTTGCGAACCGTATTGTCGTTGCCCACGGCGATTCCGGTGAAGCCAGCGTCTATCTCGCCGACATTGGTGATGCCGGACCAGCCGTCGGTGCCGAGGAACATGGTGTTCGAGTTACCCGCGACGATGCCGATACCCTTCGTGCCGTTGGTCTCGATCGTCCCTTCGTTCAGAACACCGTTCCCGTCCGCCACGATGACGGCCACGCCGTCCGAGGAAACGATGCGCCCGGCATTGCGAATGACGTTGCCGCTGTCCTTGCCCGCGTCCACCGCTGTCGCTTGCGCGGAGATCAGGGCTTCGGCCTCATTGACCAGCAGGTTCTTGCCGAGGCCCAGATCGATATGCCCCAGGATCACGCCGCCGGCCTTGTTGGTAAGCGTATCGGCAGGATCGCCCAGCACGATGTCGCCTTCGATCTTGCCGCTGTTCACGATGATCGCGGCTGGCTCGACCATGGAGTCGGTGTTGGCAACGGTAACGATGGCCACATCCGCCTTGATAGTACCGGCGTTATCCAGTTCCACGCTGCCCGAGAACGAGAGAGCGCCATCTCCCCACAGGTAAAAGCCATAGGAGGTTTGCTTGCCGTCGGCGGTGATGTTCCCTTTATTGATCAGGTGGCTCCCGCCGCCGACATGCACGCCAACTGCATCCGTCGCTCCCGTGACGACGATGTCCCCGGTGTTCATCAGGTCGATGCCGTAGGCTTCCAGGATGCCGACGGCGAAGCTGCTGACCGAGCTAACCTCGATCTTCCCGTTGTTGACGACCTTGTCGTCGGAATTTCCCTCGAAGCCGTAAGCCGGGCCGTCGGCCACGGCCTCGATCCGGTCATTGTTGGTGATTGTCCGGTTTGCGCCGCCCGCGACCGCCGTCACCGTGGCGCCGGACTGCATGTTCTCGGCCCTGATCAGGCCCTCGTTCAGCAGGGTGTCGTAGCTGTTCACGCCGACGCCAATCACCTTATAGGCCCCGGCGGTGCCGATCGAGACGATTTCGCCATAGTTCTCGATGACGGTGCCCCCGGCGCTCCAGCTTTGGACTCCCCGCGGCACGAGCCTGCCGCTGACCTCGATCCTGCCGTTGTTGATGAGGGTCGAGCCTTCCATCATGCCAACACCAAAGGGATCGGACCCGGAGCCCTCGACGATTATGGTGCCCTCGTTGATGACCGTGGAGCCTTTGCCGACGTCGATCCCGTAAGGTGACGAGCCTTCCTGGATATCGATGGCGCCGAGATTGGTGATCTTGCTGGACGCATCCGCCGCAATGCCCCGATCACCCAGGATCGTGCCCTGATTAACGACAGTTGCCCCGGTGCCCAGGTCGACCGAAGCACGGAAATCCACATTGTCATCGACAGTCGCCCCTTCGAGGATCGTGACTGAGACACCGGTTTCCCCACCGGTTCCCACCCCCTGCTCATCGACCCCCGAACAAGTAACGGTTTGCCCGTCGGACACAGCGCTGGGAATGCATGCTGCATGGGCATCGAACGTACTCGCGGCCAGCAATGCAAAGGCGCTACACAGACATCTGCGGGAAAGACGCAGGTTCGAGTTTGCAAAGACCTCATGCCTTTGGGCAGCAAGATGCGATGACTTCTCCGAAAACCTCGATGCTCTGCCCGAAGAAACGCTCCCGCGCTCGATGATCGCAAACCCCGCATGCAGTGCTGAAATGCCCATCGCCTATTGCCGCCTTGCCGTGAAGCCGCCGAGCGCTCGGCCGAGCGGGCTGGAGATCGACCACAGGCCGGCGGCGTGGCCGGGCATGCCGTCGTCGTCGCCGAAGAAGCCGCCCCGCGCCTCGCCGTTCCAGACGCCGTCGTCGCTGCCGGCGGTACCCGCGAACTCGCTGGTGCCGTCGGCGATCGACATCCGGGCACGGAAATCGACCCAGGCCGAAGCGACGCCATCTCGGTCGATCTTCTCCATGCCGGTGAAGTCGGCGTTCACCAGCCCCCTGGCGAAATCCGCCGTCAGCATCACGTTACCCTCGACCACGAACGCTTCGGGTGAACCGGTCTCGGTCAGTTCGCCCTTGGTCGTGCCCTCGAACTCGGCGCTGCCGGTCTTCGGCAGGGACACGGCAGGCGTGCGGTCACCCAGCGCGTTCCAGTTGCCATTGAACGAGGCCGCCGTGCTCTCCCAGTCGCCCATGCTGTCGTAGTCGAGCGAGGTCTGCTGGCCGTCGGAAAGCTGCGACTGGATCGCCGGCGACGTCTGGTTCAACGCGCTTGCCAGCGCGGCGGTGACCGGCTCGCTTGCCCCCAGTGGCGTATCGACATCGACGATGGTTACGGTCACGGCGTTGCCGGCACGCGCGATCGCGAGCGTCCAGAAACCCTGTTCAACGGTGCCCGTGTTGTCGAACTCCCCGCTTATGCCGCCGGCTGAAACGACCGTATAGGATCTACCCTCCAGCGCCTCGGGATCGTTGCCTTGAAGCGCCGTGGCGAGGACACCGTCAAGCGCCGCCGCGCCGGCAACGTCCAGCCTATCGCCAGATACCGTGCCCAGTTCCACGAACAGTTCACCCACAGCAGCCTGGGTGTAGTCGCCGTTCACGGTCATGGTGCCGACGGAATTGCCGGGCGCCAAGATGCCAGCGTTCTGGATGTCGCCAGTGATCGACGCAGTGCCGTCGAGGCTGGCGCCGCTGGCGATCGCAATATCGCCGGTCACCGCACCCGACAGGTGCACAATCCCGGCATCAATGCTCATCGTCCCGAAGTCGGAGCCGTCTTCCAACGCCAGGGCGAGTTCGCCGCCGGTGACGGTAAAATTCTCCAGACCCGCGATCCTGCCGCTGATTGAACCATGGCCCTGACTGGTGAACGAATCCATGCCGTCGCCAGCGTCGATATCGCCTTCGATAGTCGAGCCGTCTCCGAGGTCAACCAAGTCGTCGCCGCCCAGAAGCACGATATCGCCGCGAATGGTTCCGGTGTTGTTGAGGTATTGCTGGTAGCCGTTGGCGTAGATGGCG
Organism: Sphingomonadales bacterium; assembly: GCA_022844405.1. GTDB lineage: Bacteria > Pseudomonadota > Alphaproteobacteria > SMXS01 > SMXS01 > RI-34. Next base: position 94,713 of record JALHLV010000015.1, read on the forward strand.
ATATCGGCGTCGATAGTGCCGGAGTTGACTATCTCCCCAGGCGAGTCCTGGAAATAGAAGGGTGGCAAAACATAGAAGATGCCATAGGAGAGACCGGCCTCATCGCTCGCCTCGACGACCACCGAACCGGTGTTCCGGAATATGTCCGGGCTGCCGAAGATTCCGTAGGCGCGTCCCCCCGGAGCGTTGGTTGAGGCGGCGATGGAGCCGTTGTTGAAGACCGACTGTTGCGGTCCCATGTCGATTCCCTTGACGCGGAGCGGCCCGAAGAAGGTCTGGGTTCCCCCGAGCACGACCTCGATGTCGCCGTCGTTGACCAGCGCGAAAACAGAATAGCCGCCCGAATACAGGCCGGTGAGCGACGCCGGCACGTCGGTGGCGGAGACGCGAATCAGCCCCATATTGCGGATGTAACTGCCGATACTGATGTATGCGCCGTAGCCCGAACTTCCATCCTCGCCTTCGGTGACGTCCACAATGACGTCTCCGGAATTGAGGAATTGGGAATTGCTGGTGAGCGCGACGCCCGCCAGCGTGGTCCGGATGCCGGTGCCGCTCGCCGAAATCAGTCCATAGTTCTCGACCACACCCTCGCTCCCGAGAAACCGGACCACGGCATCTCCCGTGAACTCGGATGAGTACGTCGATTCCAGAACAAGAGATCCGTTATTGACTACCCGGCCGTCAGCATAGCCGTAGAGGGCATAGTCGTTCCCGGACCTCACTAAGCCGTTGTTGACCACAGTCGTTTCGGACCCGAACAGGATGGTGGTATCAGGAGCCTCGACCGTCGCGGCGTCTTCGATGGTGATTGTTACGCCCCTGGTGCCCTGGCCCGCATTGAGGCCGTCGGTATCGGTTCCGGCGCAAACCACTTCCGCTCCATCGACCACACTGTCGGGTTGACAGTCCGCAAGGGCGGAAGGCAACGGCATCATCATCGACAACGTCAGGGCCAGTGCGACGCCGCGCAATACCACCCGAGTAGCCCTTCGCCTCACCGCCATCGTCCCCCCCCCCTCCCCTACTTCTTGCCCACGAACGAACCGGTGGCCTGTTCGCCGCCGCCGGTCAGGCGGTAGACGCCGCCGATCTCGTCGGCGGCGGGGCCGAAGAAGCCGCCCTGATGGGTGCCCGACAGCCGGCCGTCCTTGGTGGCCGCGTTGCCGCTGAAGGTGTTGCCGCTGATGGTGCCGGTGGTGGTGAAGTCGCGCCACGGTGTCGTCGAGGTCGTCAGCACGTTGAACTTGGCTGTCTTGGTGAAGTCGCCGTTCACCGTGCCCGCGCCGAAATTGGCGGTCAGCGTGCCGAAGCCGCTGATCGTGTAGATCGTGCCGCCGCTGTCGGTCATCGTGCCGATGGTTTCGCCGCCATAGGTTGCCGATCCGGTCCCCGGCACCGCGCTGGCCGGCGTCCGCACCCCGAACACCACGAAACCGCTGCCCAGACTGCTGTCGGGCCTGTTGACGTTGGTCCAGTTTCCAAACGTGACATAGCTGAGATCGAGTTCGGGATCGTCCGGATTCAGCATGATGAACACGCGGTCGCCCGCGTTCTTTTCATAGACCGTCAGCGTCGTGTTGCTCGAAGGGGCGATGTTGGCCGGCGCGAAGGTCTCGCTGAAGGACAGCGACGGATGAGACACCGCGACAGCGAAACTGTCCGCCGCGACGTTGTAGGTGACGGTGTTTCCGCCCGAGAAGTTTTCGATGCTGCTCGACGTGCCGGTGGCCTTGTTGGCGCCGGTCACGTTGAAGTGCATCTCGACCGACAGTGCCGCGAATGTCTCGTTCACCGTCAGGTTGGACAGCGATTGGTTAACCGGCGTTGGCGTTGGGGTAGGCGTCGGCGTGGGCGTGGGCGTCGGTGTCGGCGTAGGTGTCGGTGTGGGCGTGGGCGTAGGCGTAGGCGTCGGCGTCGGGGTAGGCGTCGGGGTGGGCGTCGGGGTGGGCGTCGGGGTAGGCGTCGGGGTGGGCGCGGGCGTCGGCGTGGGTGTTGGCGTCGGAGGCGGTGTTACGGCCGTGCCGCCTCCACAAGCCGGCAACGCCAGCAGCGACGCGAAAATGACACCATTGACAACACTCTTAAGCATGAAGCCCCCTGAGGCAAACAAGGCATACGATTATTCGGCGACGCTCGCTTGTCGCCCGGGGGTTCGAAGCGAGTCAATCCATATCGGGCCTACTCGCCCCGCTGGTTCGCAAAATCTTCGCGACCGTCGCCCGATCGCAACAGTATTGCGTAACCAAGCGGTAGCTTATCCCTGGGGATAGGCCGTGTAGCCGTCGTTGGGCCAGCGGAAGTTGGTCCAGGTCACGGTCACGCTGAACTCTAGCGCCTTGACCTGGTGCCACCACGCCAGCGGCATGAACAGGATTTCGCCGGGCTCCAGGATGACCTCATAGACATGGGCGCCGGGCAGGCGGGGCCAGCGCGCCGCGTCGAGGCTGGGGTCCTCCAGGTCCGGGATGCGGCTGAAGACATGGGTCTGGTTGTAGACCTTGCCCACCTCGGACGCCGGCAGCACCTGCAGCCGCTTGCGCCCCACCAGCTGGCCGATGAAGTTGTTGGTCAGGTCGTGATGCAGCGACGTGGTGGTGCCGGCCGGGCCGATCCACATCATGCCCTCGGCGTCCGGCCGGTTCCGCGTGAGGAACTTGTCCAGATATCCCATATCGTCGAACAGCGGCGACAGCGCCTGGCGATTTTTCGCCGAATTATAGGCGGTGATGTAGGCGTCGTTACCCGCCGCTCCCTGGATCTGATCCATGAAGGCGTCGAACGGGCCTTCGCGCCGGTGGCGGTCCTTCTCCATCTCGAACCGTTCGTTACCGGTCCGGCCGCCCTGGTACTCGACGGGCGCGGCGCCGACCCTCGTCTTCAGATAGTCGGGCGTCCAGCGGTCGAGGGCCGGCCAGCCGGCCATCTCGCCCACCAGGATCACCGGCCGGTTGACGGCGTAGTAGCGTTCCAGGAACTCGTCCGAACCCAGGTTCTCGCGCCGGGGGATGCCGGCGACGGCGGGCGCCATGGCGCGCTGGCGCTCCAGGGTCTCGAGCAGCCATTCGCGCTTGGCGAGCGCGAGCCGCAGCGCCGCGACCTCCGCCGCGTCGGCGGCGCC
>JALHLV010000016.1 GCA_022844405.1 Sphingomonadales bacterium
GACTTCATCCACACCTTCGTCAGGGACTACAATCGAACCAGACTGCGATGCCTCGGACACAAGGCACCTGCCGAAATCTTGGCTAACCTTCCGGGACACAACACCTTCGCCGGGATGACGGCTGATGAGGTGGGAATGCGGGAACTACTTCCCGCCGATCATCCGGCCCATGACGCGCTTGAGCAGGTTGATCACCGCCTGCTGGCGCTCGGACTTGTCGTGGCCGAACTCGGCGACGGACAGGCCTTCCAGCGACACCCGCAGCAGGTCGCGGGCGACGGCGAAGTTTGGGTCGTCGACCGAAGCGATCTCGCCATAGACCTCGCGGCCCAGTTCCAGCCGGCGCTCGTCATAGCGCTTGCCGGCTTCCTTGACGATCTCGCGCAGTTCCGGATCGGTGCGGCCGGCCGCCTGCAGCTCCTGCCAGGCGACGAACAGCGGATTCTGGACGAAGCGCCAGTAGATATCGACGCCGCCCTGCAGCCGTTTCTCCTGGGCCGGCATCTTGCGAAGCTCCTCGGCATAGGTCTCGATCCACTGGTCGATCATGTGGTCGATGGAGGCGCGCAGCACGTCGGGCGTCGTGGGGAAATAGTATTGGACCGCGCCGCGCGTCACATTGGCGCGCTTGGCGATCTCGGTGGTCGTGGTGCGGTGGTAGCCGAGTTCCAGGAAGCACTGAATGGTCGCGTCCAGGATGCTGTTCCGGGTCGCGATGCTTTTCTTGGTCTGGTGCCGGCGCGCGTCGCGGGCCAAGGATGCGTTTTCCTGAGTGGTCACGGCTCGATCGATGTTGTTCGTGGTGCGGTGAGCATAATGGTAAGCCCACCTGCCGCATAGCGATTTTCGGCAGCAGTGCTTTTTATTTCCTCGATCACAGCCCGAGCACCAGCTTGGCCATAATGTCCCGCTGCACCTCGTTGGTCCCCGCATAGATCGAACCGGCGCGGGCGTTGAGGTAATGGGGGGCGGCGGGCGGCGCATAGTCCGGCCCGATGGGCTGCTGGTTGTGCTGGCGCGCGTCGTGGATGGTGAACGGCGCGGCGTAGTAGCCGACCGCTTCCATGGTCAGGGTCGTCACCTTCTGCATGGCTTCCGAGCCACGGACCTTGATCATCGATGCTTCCGGTCCGGGCGAGCCGCCCTTCGACAGCGCCGACATGATGCGCAGCTCGATCATCTCCAGCGCCATCAGCTCCACCTCGGCCTCGTCGAGCCGGGCGGAGAAGGTCCGGTCGTCGGCGAGGCGGTCGCCGTCCGAGCGCTCGCTGGCCGCCATCCGGCGCAGATGCGTCAGGTCGGCGATCAGCCGCGGCGCCCAGGCGCCGGCGCCGCGCTCCCATTCCAGCAGGTACTTGGCATAGGTCCAGCCCATGTTCTCCTGGCCGATCAGACCGGACTTGGGCACGCGCACATCGTCGAAAAACACCTGGTTGACCTCGTGGTCGCCGCCCAGGGTGATAATCGGCTCCACCTTGATGCCGGGCGTATCCATGTCGAACAGCAGGAAGCTGATGCCTTCCTGCGCCTTGCCCCGGTCGCTGGTGCGCACCAGGCAGAACATGCGCTGGGCATATTGCGCGTAGGTGGTCCAGATCTTCGAGCCGTTGATGACATAGTGGTCGCCGTCGCTCACCGCCTTGGTGCGCAGCGAGGCCAGGTCCGAGCCCGCACCCGGTTCCGAATAGCCCTGCGCCCAATAGTCGTCGCCCGACAGGATTCGCGGCAGGTACTTCTGCTGCTGCGCAGGCGTGCCGAACTTGATGATCACCGGCCCGACCATGCCTAGCCCGTTGGGCAGCGGCTTGGGCGCGTGGGCCTCGGTCATTTCCTTGTTGAACAGGTAGCGCTGCGGGATGCTCCAGCCGGTGCCGCCATGCTCCTTCGGCCAGGACGGCGCGATCCAGCCCTTGTCGTGCAGCACCTTGTGCCAGCGCATGGTGGGCTCGAACTCGGCGAAGATGGCGGTCTGGGTTTTTGCCGCGTGGCGCAGCTCGTCGGTCAGGTTCTGATCGAGGAACCGCCGCACCTCGTCGCGGAACGCAACGTCTTCCCGGCTGAAGTTCAGGTCCATGGTGTTACACCGTGGTCGAGGAGCCGCCATCCATCGGGATGACGGCGCCGTGGACGTAGTCGCTGGCCCGCGAGGCAAGGAAGATGGCGACGCCCGCCGCGTCCTCCTGCTCGCCCAGCCGGTGCGCCGGCACCCGCGCCAGGATCTTGTCGCGGGTCTTTTCGATGGTCTCGGCCATCATCTTGCTCGGGAAGGGGCCGGGCGCGATGGCGTTGACGCGGATGTGGTCCTTGGCCAGCGCCTTCGCCAGCACGCGGGTCAGGTGGATCAGCGCCGCCTTCGACGACGAATAGGAATAGGTATCCATGTCCGGCACGGTCAGGCCGTTGATCGAGGCGATGTTGATCACCTTGGACGGCCGCTCGGCGCTGGCCGCCGCCTTCAGCGCCGCGCGCAGCTGCTGGATCAGGAAGAACGGCGCCTTGACGTTCATGGCGTAGACCTTGTCCCAGCCGCTCTCGGGAAATTCGTCGAACGGCGCGCCCCAGGCCGCGCCCGAATTGTTCACCAGCACGTCGAGCTTGGGCTCCAGTTCCTTCATCCGGTCTGCCAGCGCGACAACGCCGGCATGTGTCGACAGGTCCGCCTGCAGCGGAATGCAGGTGCCGACCTTGGACAGCTCCTCGGCAACCTCCTCGCAGACCGCCAGCTTGCGCGAGGCGATGTAGGTCCTGGCGCCGTTGGTCGCGAAGCCCGTGGCGATCATCTTGCCGATGCCGCTCGATCCGCCGGTGACCAGCGCCACCTTGCCCGCGATGTCGAATAGGGCCTTCATGCGTGACTGTTCTCCGTTGATTTAGCCCGCTCACTATGCACGATAGGCGGCCTAAAAAAAGCCCGTAGAAATTCACTCTCAGGGAAGCCACCGACATGAACCGCGTCCTCGAACACCTCGGCACCAAATACCCGATCATCCAGTCACCCATGGGATGGATCGCCCGCTCGCAGCTTGCCTCGGCCGTGTCGAACGCCGGCGCGCTGGGCATCATCGAAACCTCGTCGGGCGAGATGGAGCAGTGCATGGAGGAGATCCGCAAGATGCGGACGCTCACCGACAAGCCGTTCGGCGTGAACCTGGCGCTGCTGTTCCTGCGCGACGAGCGCATGGTCGACATGGTGATCGACGAGGGCGTGAAGTTCGTCACCACCTCGGCCGGCAGCCCGGCCAAGTACATCGACAAGCTGAAGAAGGGCGGCCTGGTCGTCTATCACGCGGTGCCAACCGCGGCGATGGCCATGAAGGCGGTCGCCGCCGGTGTCGACGGCCTGGTGGTCGAGGGCGCCGAGGGCGGCGGCTACAAGAACCCGGAAGAGGTTTCGCTCGCGGTGCTGCTGCAGAGCATCCGCGAGAAGAGCGACATTCCGATGGTGGCGGCTGGCGCCATCGTCGACGGCCGCGGCATGGCGGCGGCGTTCGCCTCTGGCGCCGAGGGCATCCAGATGGGCACCCGCTTCGTCAGCTCGCTGGAGAGCCCGGTGCACCGGAACTTCAAGCAGGCCATCGTCGACGGCGACGAGACCGGCACCGTGGTGCTGAACAAGAAATCGACGCCCTGCGTTCGCGCGCTGAAAACCGAACGCTCCCTGGCCATCGCCGAAGCCGGCATCATGGACCGCTCGAAGGGCTTCGGCTCGATCCTCGATCTGTATTTCGGCGGTGACATGGAAGCCAGCCTGGGCCTCGCCGGCCAAGGTATCGGCCTGATCCACGAGGTCAAGCCGGTGAAGCAGATCATCGACGAAACCGTCGACGGCTTCTTCGCCATCGCCAACCAGTTCGCGGCCCGCGCGCAGGCGCACAGCTTCTGATCAACGGCGCTATTTGCCGGCTGGCTGGTCCGACAACGAGGAGATAAAGGCCATCACCGCCTCGATTTCCTCGCGGCTCAGCGATATCTCCTTCATCGGGCCGTGAGGCCGCGTCAGGAAAGTCCGGTAGTGGTCCGGATTGGCGGCGACCATCGGTGACAACGCGACGAAGGGCGGCGCGGCGTCCATGCCGCTTTCCGGCGCCGCGACGCCGGTGACATGACAGGCATTGCACCAGATGCGCGCCAGATCCGCGCCCTTTTGAGCCAGCGGATAGGTTTCGACACCCGGCGCCAGCGCGTCCTTGGCGTCATCCGCACGCGCGCCGAGTGTGGCGAGCATCGATAGCCCCAGGATCCAACTCGACGTTTTCAGTATTCTGCTCATGGACGCCATCCTAGCCGGATCGGGCGGCAGCGTATTGCGCAGAATCAACCGGGCACGAAAACATTTCGTCCGTCGTTGCTTGTGACGCTTCCGGGTCGGCCCAAACTGTCCTTGTCCATCAGCCCGTTCAGCGTTTCCGCATCGGCCGGCGTGTTGGCGACGAACCGCATGCCGTCCGCCTGCCGGCCGATGATGATGCCGCGTTCCGGCCCGGTCTTGCCGAAAACCACCGTGTAGGTCTCGATGGTCGCGTTGCCTGCCGGGGTCTCGGTGAACGGCACGTCGGGCAGGGAATCGATTTCGCCCTGGTAGGACGACGGGTTCTCCCGCGCCCAGCGCCCTTGCGTCGTCGTCGTCGAATAGATGCCGGTGGCCTGCTTGCTGAGATAGCCGCCATTGGCGCCGATCAGGCCGTAGGAACCCGGTCTTGCGCGCAGCGTCGGCAGCATGGCGGCGATGGCGTTCAATGAATAGGAATTGCCCGGGCCGCCGAAGAACGGCAGGCCGCCGGTCACGGTCAGGCCGCGTCTGTCGTCATAGGCCAGGCCAAGCTCGTCGCAGGCCACCTCGACCGCCGACGGGAAGCAGCTATAGAGATCGATGAAGTCCACGTCGCCGATGCCGATGCCCGCCATGTCGAGTGCCTTGCGGCCGCTGAGCTGCATGGCCGGCGCGCGGTCGAGCCGCTGACGGACGCTGATCAGCTTCTCGACCGCCTCGCCGACGCCGTGGACGAACACCCACTTGTCCTGCGGAATGCCCAGCTCGCGCGCCTTGCCCACCGAGGTCATGATCACCGCCGAGCCCTGGTTGACGCCGTCCATGGCGTTCATCCATTTCGGATAGGGGAAGCTGATATAGCGGTTCGATCCGGTCGGAGTCGCCAGTTCCTCGGCGGTGCGCGCCGTGCCGTAGAACGCATAGGGATTGTCCGCCGCCACCTGGGTGAACGGCGCGAACAGTGCGCCCATGGCGCGCAGATGCTGGTCGACCGTGTGGCCCTGCCGGCCGCGGATGGCGTTCTCGAACAGCGGGTAGGTCTGGATCGGGATGCCGATGCCGTGGGCGAACTCGTGCGGCGTGATGAAACCCGCGCCGATGCCGCGATCCTCCAGCGAGCCTTCGTCCTCCTCCTGCCAGTCCAGCGTGATGCCCAGGCGCATGGCGTCCTTGGTGGTCTGGATCGCCTCGGCGCCGGCGATCAGTGCCATGCTGACGTCGCCGGCGGCGATCCGCTCGCACATCTCGCTGACCAGCTTCTGCGGCGTGTTGCCGCCGACCTGGGTGTAAATGGCGTTGCGCGGGTTGGCGCCGATGCGCCGGGCGACCGCGCGCGGCGGGTTCTCGGCGCGGCCGAAACCGTGCGTGACCCGCGGCCTGTTGGTCGAATCAGGAAAAATGCGGATCATTGCCAGGGTACAGATGTGCGGCGCCAGCGCCGCGCCCAGTCCGGTGTCCGCCATGGCGGCCTTGGCGGCCTCGGCGGCGATGCCCATGGGCGGATGGGCCTTGTCGGGAGCGACGCCCTTTTCCGTGAACTGTCCGCCGCCAATCAGGATGGGCGTCGAGTCTTCCATGGCTGTCCCCATTGTCGTCCCTGTTCCGGTTCCTGATACAAGGTTGCTCGGAGGTTGGAAAGGCACCCGTCATCGCCCGGCCGGGCAGGACTTGACCGGCGGACGGGAAAGGTTTCCAATAATTTTCCTAAAGTTGGTTTCCGGATGGTAATTATTTTTCCCCTGGGCCTTGTCGCGGCTTGGAAACGGCCGCGCTTTCGCCTATCACGAGCCACAGGGACGACGAACGGGATGCAAGCATGACCGCCATCTACAGCGGCGAACGGATGCGGCCGCACGACGAGATCAACCAGAACGCCCTGCGCGCGGCGTCGGGCTTCCAGGCCATGGGCGTCGGAGCCGACAGCGGCGTGGCGGTCATGCTCCGCAACGATTTCACGTTCTTCGAGGCGAGCCGCGGCGCCACCTTCGCCGGCGCCTATGCCGTCCCCATCAACTGGCATTTCAAGGGCGAGGAGGTTGGCTACATCCTGCGCGATTCGCAGGCGCGGGCGCTGGTCGTCCACGCCGACCTGCTGCCGCAGGTCGATGGCGCGGTGCCCAAAGGTGTCGACGTCATCGTCGTCGCGACGCCGCCCGAGGTTGCCGCCGCCTACGGCATACCGGCCCAACGCGCCGCGGTGCCCGCCGGGGCGATGGACTGGGACAACTGGCTCGCGTCGCTGCCGCCCATCGCCAACCCATCCATGGCCTCGCGCGGCGCCATGTTCTACACCTCGGGCACCACCGGCAAGCCCAAGGGCGTCAAGCGCGGCGTCGTCGACATCCAGCAGGTCATGGGCCTGATGATCCGCACCGCGTCCGAAGCCTGGGGCTTCACCGGCACCCATCACCGCGTGCTGGTCACCGGCCCGCTATACCATTCCGCGCCCAACGGCTATGCCAACGCATCCGCCGGCATGGGCAGCTACACGGTGCTGCAGCCGCGCTTCGACGCCGAGGACTTCCTGCGCCAGGTGGAGCGCCACCGCATCACCCATGCGGTGATGGTGCCGACCATGTTCGTGCGCCTGCTGGCGCTGCCCGACGAGGTCAAGGCGCGCTACGACACCTCGTCGCTGGAGTGGATCACCCACGGCGCCGCGCCCTGCTCGCCCGACGTGAAGCGGCGGATGATCGAGTGGCTCGGCCCGGTCATCAACGAGTATTTCGGCGGCACCGAGATCGGCCTGATCACCACGGCCAACAGCGACGACGCGCTGCGCAAGCCCGGCACGGTCGGCAAGGCGATCACCGGCGCCCGCATCAGCATCTTCGACGAGGCCGGCAAGCCGTTGCCGCCCGGCGGGATCGGTGAGGTCTATGTGTGGATGGAGGGCATGCCCGACTTCACCTATCACGGCCTCGACGAGAAGCGCGGCGAGATCGGCCGCGACAATCTCGTGTGCATCGGCGACATCGGTTATGTCGACGAGGACGGCTACCTGTTCCTGTGCGACCGCAAGATCGAAATGGTGATCTCCGGCGGCGTGAACATCTATCCGGCCGAGGTCGAGGCGGCGCTGATCACCATGCCCGGCGTGCGCGACTGCGCCGTGTTCGGCATCCCGGACGCCGAGTTCGGAGAAACCCTGTGCGCCTATGTGGAGCCCGAGCAGGGCGGGTCGCTCGACACCGGCGGCATCAGAGCGTTCCTGCGTGACCGGCTGGCCGGCTACAAGGTGCCGAGGGTAATCGAATTCACCGCCGAGCTGCCGCGCGAGGACTCCGGCAAGATCTTCAAGCGCAAGCTGCGCGAACCTTACTGGGCCGGCATGGAGCGGCGCATCTGATGGCGATCGTTCATGCGCCGTTCAACCGGAGCGTCACATCGTCTGCGTCCGAGGTTATCCGCCTGAGGACGACACCATGACCACCGATTCGACCGTGCGTTCCTGTCTCGTGCTGGCCAGCGTGCTGGGCTTCGCGCTGATCGCCGCCGCGGCGCACGCCCAGAGCCACCCCACCGCCACGAACCCCACCGGCACGAGCGCGAAGCGGGCGAAGACGGTCCAGCCCGTCGCCGTGCAGGGTCCCAACCAGCAGACCGTCAAGACCGACGCCGAGGAACCCGACATGATCCTGCTGCAGGAACCCTTCCGCTCCGGCGCCGCGACACCGGTGAGCGTCACGCGGAGCAGGTAATACTCTAGCCGTCATCCCGGCGAAGGCCGGGACCCAGACCTCTTCTTACGAAATACCAGCGCGTAGCGCACAACGTACTCGCCAAGACTGGGTCCCGGCCTTCGCCGGGATGACGGTTAATGTTAGCCCGTCGCCAGCGCCTGGAGCGCCGTTTCATCGGCCCGTCCATCGTCACTCAACGCCTGGATGCACACCTGGTCCGCGCCAGCGTCCAGATGGGCTTGGATGCGCTTCTGGATCGTCGCCGCGTCACCCCAGGCCACGATGGCATCGACCAGCCGGTCCGAGCCGCCGCCGTCCATATCCGCGTCCGAAAATCCCAGCCGCAGCAGGTTGTTGCGGTAATTCGGCAGGCCCAGATAGATGGCGATGCCCTTCCTGGCAATGTCGCGCGCCTTCGCCGGATCGGCTTCCAGCACCACCTTCTGCTCGGGGCACAGCAGCTTGCCGGGTCCCAGGATGCGGCGGGCTTCCGCCGTGTGCTCGGGAGGCACCAAGTAAGGATGCGCGCCGTCGGACTTGTCGCGCGCCACCTCCAGCATCTTCGGCCCCAGCGCCGCGATCACCGTTTTCGGCGTATTGGCCGGCGCGGGCGCCATGTACTGGACCTGCGCCATGGCATCGAGATAGTCGGTCATGGCGGCGATGGGCTTGCCGTAGCTGTGGCCGCGGAAGCCTTCGACCAGCGGCTTGTGCGACACGCCCAGCCCCAGCAGGAAACGCCCGCCGGACTGCTCGTTGAGCGCCATCTGCGCGACCTTCGTGGTGCGCGCGTCGCGGCCGTAGATGTTGGTGATGCCGGTGGCGACGGTCAGGGTTTTCGTGTTCGCCAGCAGCCACGCCGCCAGCGACAGCGGCTCGCGGCCCAGCCCTTCCGGAATCCACAGTGTATCGTAGCCCCAGCCCTCGAGCCGCTGCGCGAAGGCGGCGGCTTGCGCCGCGGTGTAGCCGTCGAGGCCGGCCCAGACGGCGCGCTTGCCCATGCTCATGTCAGGGAACCTTGTAGCTGCCGTCGGGCTGGTTGATGCGGATGGGATCGGTCTTGCCGTCCCAGCTCTCGGCCGCCTCGCGCACCCGCTTGAACGCGGCGAGGATGGCGTCGTTGGGCTCGACGATCTCGAGGAAGATGTCGAAGTCCTTGCGCGCGTCGAAATACGCAAAGCGCGGCGCGCTGCCGTCGCCGCCGCCATAGGTCGTCGCCGGATAGCCGGCCGCCGGATAGGCCTTCATGTCGCTGTCATAGTCGCTGCTCCAGACGCAGCAATGGTGGAAGCCGTGCTGGCCCTTCTTGTACATGTCGCGGTAGGCGCTGTTGCTGTCGCTGTGCTGCTCGATCAGCTCGATCTGCACGTCGCCGGCCTGGGCGAGTCCGACCGACATCCGCAGCTCGCCCGGCGCGCCGCGGTACTGCACGTTGCCGATGGTCAGGTTCTGGGTGACGTAGAACGGCCCGACGCCGTAGAACTTGATCCAGCGGTTGCAGGCGGCCATGAGGTCGTCGACGACCCACGCGTTCTGGAAAATCTTGCGCTCGCTCGGCATTGCCATCGATCTCTCCCCTGATGACGGTTCGCTGCATAGTGGCGCATACTGGCGGGCAACGCCAACATGGCAAACGGGGAACGTCATGCTCAAGCTCACCTTCTGCCTCCGCCGTCAGGCGCATCTGACCCGCGAGGAATTCCAGCGCTACTGGTACGAGAACCACGGACGGCTCGGCCAGCGGCTGATGCAGCACATCGGCATGGTCCGCTACGTGCAGACCCACACGTCCGACAACCCGCTCAACAAGCTGTTCGTCGACGACCGCGGCGCGCCCGAGCCCTATGACGGCGTCGCCGAGGCGTGGTGGCCCAGCCTGGAGTTCCTGCAGGAGCGGATGCAGGATCCGGCGGCGCAGGCCGCCATGGCCGAGGCGGTCGAGGACGAGGCGCGGTTCATCGACTTCGCCCGCTCGCCGATCTGGCTCGGGGAGGAGCGGGTGATCATCGACAACGGCAAACCCATTCCTTATTGATGACCGACATTTCAGGGAGGGAATGATGGCCGACATCAACCGCGAATGGCTGCTGGTGCAGCGCCCGCAGGGCGAGCCGAAGCCGAGCGACTACCAATGGCGCGAGAGCCCGGTGCCGGAACCCGGCCCCGGCGAGTTCGTCGTCCGCGTGCTCTACGCCGCCATGGACCCGGCGATTCGCGGCTGGATGGACGCCGGGGGCAACTACATGCCGCCGATCCCGCTCGGCACGCCGGTGCGCTCGGTGGTGCTGGGCAGGGTGGTCAAGTCCAACGTCGACGCCCATCCCGTCGGCCAGATCGTCTCCGGCCTCGGCGCGTGGGCCGATTACGTGGTTTGCAGGCCGGGTTACGTGGGGCCGGTGCCGGTCGAATGGGGCCATGACCTCACCACCTACCTGCATCCGCTGGGCGCCGTTGGCGCCACCGCCTATTACGGGCTGTTCGAGGTCGGCCGGCTGAAGGACGGTGAGAATTTGCTGGTGTCGGGCGCGGCGGGCGGCGTTGGCTCGCTGGTCGGCCAGATGGGCAAGATCAAGGGTTGCAAGGTGGTCGGCATCGCCGGCGGCGCCGACAAATGCCGCTGGCTCACCGAGGAACTGGGCTTCGACGCCGCCATCGACTACCGCGCGACGAAGGACCTCTCGGCCGAGATCAGGAAGCATTTTCCGGGCGGTTTCGACGTCTATTTCGAGAATGTCGGCGGCCCGACGCTGGAGGCGGCCATGGACAACATGGCGCTGGGCGCCCGCATCGCCATCTGCGGCATGATCTCGGCCTACAACGACACCCACGACCCGCCGCCCGGCCCGCGCAACATGTGGAACATCCTGGTCAAGCGCGCCCATGTGGAAGGTCTGCTGGTGTCCGATTACATGCACCGCGCCATGCCCGGCTACCAGCAGATCAACGACTGGATCAAGGCCGGCAGGCTGAAGTTCAAGGTCGACGTCCGGGACGGTCTCGAGAACGCACCGGACGTGTTCAACAAGCTGTTCACCGGCAGCCACGACGGCAAGCTGCTGCTGAAGATCGCCGACGCGTAGGAAGGGGAAGCATCATGTTCGCACAGATCGTCACGGTCCGGGTCAAGCCGGGCAAGGAAATGGAATTCGCCGCCGTCGGCCGCACCATGAGCGGCGTGGTCGAGGCCAACGAGCCGGGAACCGTCGTCTACAAGCTGTTCCGCACCGAGGACCCGCTCGAATTCATCATGATCGAGATCTACGAGAACGAGGCGGCGCTCCAGGCGCACCGCGACACGCCGCATGTGGCCGCGGTCCTGCCGCGCCTCGGCGGCGTGGTCGACGGCGCGCCGCAGGTCCAGAGATTGCACGAGGTCGAGCTCTGAGCCAGCCGCGTCTCAACGCCAAATTCTGGGTCCAGGCCTATATCCGCCTGTGCGAGATCCGGACCATTCCCGCCATGGTCGTCCGCCACGGCGACGACACGGCGGGAACGGTGCTGATCAAGCTCTACCAGCACGGCATCGGCTCGACCGTGTTCGAGCGCACCGTCGACATGGATGGCAACCGCGCATGGCTGCGCGCCACCGGTGCGGATCCGGTGCCTGACGTCGAGGCGGACGCCTTCATCGCCCGGCAGGTGAAATTCGATCCTGACCTGTGGGTCGTCGAGGTCGAATCCCGCGACGGCAGCCATCTGCTCGACGATCCCGTCATCTGACCGGTTCAGTCTGGAACCTTGGCGCGGCACACCTATTTACCGTCCCGTGCGCGGTTGGAGGGTGCCATGGAGTCGCTGAGCGTCGAGGTCGTTTCCTACATCATCGTCAAGGCCCGCGAGTTCGACGCCAAGGTCGAGCCCGTCGACGAGAAACCGGCTTCCGACGAGGCCGATGACGGCGACGCCATCATCCTCGAGGACTTCGCCGACGATCCCACTTACCAGGAGCTGCGCGAGGCCATCGAGGACCTCGACGAGGACGCCGGCCACGAGCTGGTTGCGCTGATGTGGATCGGCCGCGGCACCTACGACGCCGAGGACTGGGAGGAAGCCGTCGAAACCGCCCGCGACGAAGCCGTCAACTCTACCGCCGACTACCTGATCGGCACCCCGCAGCTCGGCGATTTCCTGGAAGAGGGGCTGGTCGCCATGGGCTACGAGTTCGATCCGGACGCGCTGAGGCATCTTTAATCTCGCGCGATAGGAAGTGGGCCGCTTCGCGGCGTCCCCTCATCCGGCCGCCCTGCGGGCGCCCACCTTCTCCCACAAGGGGCGAAGGGATATGCGACGCACCCTGAAACCCTTCTCCCCGCCGTGGGAGAAGGTGGCGCGAAGCGCCGGATGAGGGGGCGCCGCAAAGCGGCCGGGATCCCACAACTATTTTGCGAATGAATCGCAAAATATCTGTTGCAAGCGATTCTTAACTGAGCTACATCTGTCTTCAGTTGAGAGACACTCGCAAGTTCCGGCTGGGCGGCACTGGTGACGGATTGACCCCGAAAGAGGATCATGCGCTCCCCGTCACCAGAGCCCCGACCGCCGGAAAAGGCGAATTCGATATCCCCGTGACGTCAGCCATGACGTCTCCTGAGCGAGCCCGCCGACTCCTCCCCGTGTCGGCGGGCTTAATCATTTGAAACTACCCACCTCGCGGCTACAGTCGGTCTTCTTGCCAAGGGGAGCCGCCACATGAACGGTGCGCAAGCACTGGTCGCCGCCGCCGTCAGCGAAGGCGTCGAGGTCTGTTTCGCCAATCCGGGCACGACCGAGATGCCGCTGGTGCTGGCGCTCGATTCGGTGCCCGGCCTGCGCGGCGTCCTCTGCCTGCACGAGAATGTCGCCACCGGCGCGGCCGACGGCTATGGCCGCATGACCCGCAAGCCCGCCATGTGCCTGCTCCATCTGGGGCCGGGCCTCGCCAACGGCCTCACCAACCTGCACAACGCACGGCGCGCCTTCACGCCGGTACTCAACGTGATCGGCGAGCATGCCACCTGGCACCTGCCGGCCGATCCGCTGCTCGCCACCCACATCGAAGGGATCGCCTGCACCGTCAGCGACTATGTGAAGGAGAATCTGGGCGCGACCACCGTTGCTATGGACCTGGCCGACGCGGTCGAGGGCGCCAGGCAGAACGGCGGCCGCATCGCCACATTGATCGTGCCGCACGATTCCCAGCTCGGCGACGCGGGCGAGGCGATCCCGGCGCGCCGGCCCGATCCGGTGAAGACCTTTTTCTCGGACAACGTCATCCGCGCGGCCAAGGCGCTGAAGGCCGGACGCTGCGCCATCCTGCTGGGCGCCGAGGCGCTGTCCGAGGAGGGTGTGATGCTGGCCGGCCGGATCGCCTCGGCGACCGGCGCCGATCTGCTGGCCGACAGCTTCTTCGCCCGCATGGAGCGGGGCGGCGGCCTGCCTTACGTTGCGAAGATCCCGTATTTCCCCGACCAGGCCATCGAACTCCTGCGGCGCTACGATCATGTCATCGTCGCCGGCACGCGGCGGCCGGTGGCGTTCTTCGGCTATCCGGGCATTCCAAGCCACGTGACCACTGAGGCGCAGACCATCCTGCTCGCCACGCCGCGCGAGGATTCCGTCGGCGCGCTGCGGGCGCTGGCCGGGGAAGTGAGGGCGCCTGACGAGCCCGAGCCGGTCCATGGCGCGTTGCCCGACATGCCGACCGGCCATCTGGACGCGCAGTCGGTCGCCGCCGTTATCGCCCGGCTGCAACCGGAGAACTGCATCATGATGGACGAGGCGCTGACAGTCGGCGTCCACTATTTCGAGGCATCCAGATACGCGCCGCGCTTCTCGCACCTGATGCTGACCGGCGGCGCCATTGGCGAAGGACCTGGCGCGGCGACCGGCGCGGCCATCGCCTGCCCGGACAGGAAGGTGATCAACTTCCAGTCCGACGGCTGCGGCGCCTATTCGGTGCAGGCGTTCTGGACCCAGGCCCGCGAGAATCTGGACGTGGTCACGATCATCGGCGCCAATCGGAGCTACAACATCCTCAACGTCGAGTTGCTGCGCGCCGGCGTGACCGAGCCGGGGCCGATCGCGCGCTCCATGGCCGGCCTCGACAAGCCGTTTCTCGACTGGGTCAAGATCGGCGAGGGCTTCGGCGTGCCGTCGGTCGCCGTCGACACGGTGGAAGGATTGGCGCGAGAGCTGGAGAAGGCGCTGGCCGGGAAGGGACCGCGGCTGATCGAAGCGATCATGGCGTAAGGCGGTGCCGGCTGCGGCATACCCCTCACCCTAACCCTCTCCCACAAGGGGAGAGGGGATTAACCAAGCAAGATCAGTGTTTTACCCTTCTCCCCTTGTGGGAGAAGGTGGCGCGAAGCGCCGGATGAGGGGGTCTCACCGCCCTGGCGGCTTGCCGTCCAGATAGTCGTGCAGCACTTCGTGGAAGCGCCGCACCCGGGTTTCCTGCGCGGCCAGGTACGGCTCCTGGTAGCCGCGCGAGCGCCAGCCGGCCTGCTGGCCTTCGGTCAGGCCCCAGTCCTGGAACACCACCGTGTCCTCCAGATCCATGACGCCGCGGCCACCGTCATAGTCGCGGACCTCCAGCTCGGCTTCCTTGAATTCGTAGGGCTTCGAGGCGGTGCGGTGGACGTATTCGGTCTTTCCCTCGATGGGATAGGCCATCATCCAGTAGTCGAAATAGCACTTCTCCGGATCGCTCGGATGCGGCTCCCAGCGGAAGAACGACATGCCGTCGGGCGCCGCGCCGAACGCGATGTTGGGGAACAGCACGCCGAACGGGCTTTCGGTCAGGTCCTCGTCGGACATGTGCTCGTACTGCAGGAAGCCCTTTTCCTTCCACTGCTTGCGCTTGGCCGCCTTCAAGTCGAGCCAGCCCTGCATCGCCATGGTCTCGTAGTCCGGATACTGGTCGGGATCGATGCCCCAGAAGCGCAGCGTGGCCTTGTAGGGATGATCCTTGCCCTCGGGCACGCGATCCCGGAGAGAGGGCCGGCCCATCTGGATGATCCGCGCATGTCCCATCGGGAACATCTCGTAGCGCGAGGTGAAATGGTCCTGGTCGATCACCGCCGGCACCTGCGGATGGGCGGTGCGGGTGTGATAGGACTCGTTGAAATTGTCGCCCGAGAACTTCCAGTTGGTGTTGAGCGCCACGCGCACCTGGCGGATGCGCACCAGCGTCTCGAACGGATGGTTCCTGTAGATCTCGGGCAGCGGCTCAAGGTACTTCAGCAGCGGCGGCGCCTCGTTGTCCATGGTGTACCAGACGAAGCCGCCCCAGGTGTCGACCCTCACGTCGATCAGGCGGATCTTGTCGACCGGATCGCCCTGCGGGAAATCGTCGCGATCACACGCGTCCAGCAGGCTGCCGTCGATGCTCCACTTCCAGCCGTGATACGGGCAGGTCCAGCTGTCCTGCGAGCCGCTCTCGCGCACCAGCTTCTGGGCCCGGTGGCCGCA
This sequence comes from Sphingomonadales bacterium, assembly GCA_022844405.1. GTDB lineage: Bacteria > Pseudomonadota > Alphaproteobacteria > SMXS01 > SMXS01 > RI-34. The sequence goes on from JALHLV010000016.1 coordinate 15,403, forward strand.
GGCGTTGTAGAAGCCCTTCAGGCTGCCGTCAGCCTGCTTGGCGGTGATGACGGACTCGTGCATGAAGTTGTGCACGATGTAGTCGCCCGGCTCCTTGATCTCGTTCTGGCGGCCGGCGATGTGCCAGACCTTGGTCCAGAGGTGATCCCATTCGCGCTGCATCCACTCGCGCGAATAGTAGCGCTCGGGCGTGATCAGGTCGCCGCGCAGGTTGCGCGGATCCTTGCCGTTCATGGCCATCGGATGGCTGATCGTCTCGGTCATGGTTCAGTTTCCCCGTATATGTACAGGCGATGCGGTCCGCACCGCATCGGTTGGTCGTTCGATCAATAATGCGGCGCGAGGGGACTGATTGCAAGCGGTCGACGCTCTCGCCATCGCAGGCTTGCAACGTGCAGGCGTGACTGTATTGTGGCGTCCGGATGCCAAACCGAACGGGGAAAGCGGCAAATGAAAGCTGTGCTTTGCGACGAATATGGGTCGCCTGACGTCCTGAAGCTGGTCGATCTGCCGGCGCCGGAAATGAAGCCGGGCCATGTGCGCGTGCAGGTCCGCGCCGCCGGGGTGAACTTCCAGGACACGCTGATCATCAAGGGCACCTACCAGTTCAAGCCGCCCATGCCGTTCATCCCGGGCGGCGAGGCCGCCGGCGTCGTCACCGAGGTGGCCAGCGACGTGACCGGTTTCGCGGTGGGCGATCATGTGCTGGCGCTGACCAGCTGGGGCAGCTTCTGCGAGGAGATCGTCGCGCCGGCCGACCGCTGCGTGAAGTTCCCGTCGGGCATGGATTTCGCCGAGGCCGCCGGCTTCCTGACCAATTTCGGCACGTCCTATCACGCGCTCGTCCACCGCGCGAATTTGCAGAGGGGCGAGACGCTGCTGGTGCTGGGCGCAGCGGGCGGCGTCGGCCTCGCGGCGGTGCAGATCGGCAAGGCGCTGGGCGCGACGGTGATCGCCGCCGCCTCGAGCGGCGCCAAGCTGAAGATCGCGAAGGAGTCGGGTGCCGACCACCTGATCAACTACGCCGAGGGAGAGTACAAGGAGACGGTCAAGGAACTGACTGGAGGCCGTGGCGCCGACGTGATCTATGACGCGGTCGGCGGCGACTATTTCGACCAGGCGCTGCGCTGCGTGAACTGGAACGGCCGCATCCTCGTCATCGGCTTTGCCAGCGGCCGGATTCCCAGCGCGCCGGCCAACCTGGCGCTGCTGAAGGGCTGCGCCATCGTCGGCGTATTCTACGGCCGCTTCAAGCAGGAGGAGCCGGAGAAGAGCCAGCAGGCGATCGAGGAAATCGTCGATTTGTATCGCCAGGGCAAGCTCAAGCCCCATATATCCCGGCGTATGCCGCTCGATCAGGCCAGGGAAGCCCTGAACCTGTTTGTCAATCGCGAGGCCGAGGGTAAGATCGTCCTCACAGCGGGCGCTTGAACCAGTTAGGGAACGGGAACATGACGGATCACTCAGAGTCGCAGGAACTGTCGCAGTTCACGCGCATGGACGAAGGCACCGCCGAGGATTGGGAAATCATCGGCCGCGAATACATGAAGATGGCCAGCGGCGTCGTCGACCGTGTCATCGAGCACATGAAGCTGCTCGACGGCGATTTCGGCGGCTTCCAGGTCGATCGCCTGACCCACAGCCTGCAGACCGCGACCCGCGCCTACCGCGACGGCAAGGACGAGGAATATGTCGTCTGCGCGCTGCTGCACGACATCGGCGACACCCTCGGCACCTATGCGCACGGCGCGGTGGCGGCGGCGATCCTGAAGCCGTTCATCTCCGAGGCAAATCGCTGGATGCTGGAGAACCACACCGACTTTCAAGGCTACTACTATTACGAGTTCGTCGGCCTGGACAAGAACCGGCGCGACAAGTTCATCGACAGCCCGTACTACGAGTACACCAAGGAATTCATCGACAAGTACGACATGCCGGCGTTCGATCCGAACTATCCGACCATGACGCTCGACGAGTTCGAGCCGATGATGCGCCGGGTGATGCGCAAGCAGCTCAAGTCCAATATCGCGAAATACGCCGCCGAGTAAGCCAGCGCCATGCGCGCCTGGGTCTGTCGCGCCTACAGCGACTATCATGATGTCGTGATCGACACCGTCCCCGACCCGGTTCCGGGTCCGGGACAGGTGCTGATCCGGCCGCGCGCGGCCTGCGTCACCTTCGTCGAGATGCTGCAGGTCCAAGGCCTGCACCAGCACAAATACCCCACGCCCTTCATCCCCGGCGGCGAATGCGCCGGCGAGGTGTTGGCGCTCGGTGACGGCGTCACCCGCTTCAAGCTGGGCGACAAGGTGATGGGCGGAGTCCGCACCGGCGCTTATGCCGAACTCGTCGTCGCCGACCAGAATGGCCTGCATCACCTGCCCGCGCCGTTCGACTGGTACACCGGCGCGTCCTTCGGCAGCGCCTACCGCACCGCCTGGGTGGGCATCGTCACCCGCGGCCAGATCCGGAAGGGCGAGACGTTGCTGGTTCATGCGGCCTCTGGTGGCGTCGGCCTGGCGGCGGTCGAACTGGGCAAGATCCTGGGCTGCACCGTCATCGGCACCGGCGGCGACGACAAGCGGCTCAAGATCGTAAAGAGAATGGGCGCCGACCACGTCATCAACTACCGCGAGACGCCGCGCTTCCGCGACAGGGTCAAGGAGCTGACCGGCGGCAAGGGCGCCGACGTGATCTACGATCCGGTCGGCGGCGACGTGTTCGACGAGTCGATCCGCTGCATCGCCACCTTCGGGCGCATCCTGATCATCGGTTTCACCAGTGGCCGTATCCCGTCGCTGCCGGTGAACTATCCGCTGATCAAGCAGTTCTCGGTGATCGGCGTGCGCGCCGGCGAGTACGGCCGCCAGAACCCCGAGGGCGGCCGCAAGGTCACCGAGGACATCATGCGCATGGCCAATGACGGCGTATTCCATCCCCATGTGCACGCCGTCATGCCGTTCGAGGGCCTGATCGACGCGTTCGATGCGATCGCCGGCCGCACCGTGGCCGGCCGCATCGTGATGGAGATATCCCGTGACTGAGGAAAAGCCGGTCGAGGCCTACAAGCTGAAGCCCAAGGACGCGGCGACGCTGCTGATCATCCGCGGCGGCGAGGAAGTGCTGATGGGCGTGCGCAGCGCCCGGCACGCCTTCATGCCGAACAAATACGTCTTCCCCGGCGGCCGGGTCGATCGCGCCGACGCGCTGGTGCCGCGGCCCATCGATCTGCGGCCCGACGTGGCGGCCAAGCTGGAGCGCGGCGCTTCGCCCAGCCGCTCGCGGGCGCTCGCCATGGCGGCGGTGCGCGAGACCTTCGAGGAAGCCGGCATGATCCTGGGCGCCGAGCACGCGCCGGTCCGCACCGGCTCGCCCCACTGGAAGCCGTTCTACGCCAGCGGTTTCGTGCCGGCGCTCGACAAGCTGGAATACATCGCCCGCGCGATCACGCCGCCGGGCCGGCCGCGCCGCTTCGACACCCGCTTCCTGATGGTCGACGCCGACCATCTGCGCGGCGACATCGCCGGCAGCGGCGAGCTGCTGAACCTCAACTGGGTGAAGCTGAAGGAGGCCCAGAGCCTCGACCTGCCCAACATCACCCGGCTGATCATCGAGATCGCCCGCCGCCGCATCCACGACGGCGAGCACCGCGGCGACGACGCGATGATCCCGTTCGTGCGCACCGTCAAGCGCCGCCACATCATCGGCGACCACTAGGTAGCCGAATATCCAGGGTGTCATGTCAGTCCAACCCTACCGCTCCACACCGGTTTTCGATGAAAACACGCTCCCGGCGGCGCTCCGCGCCCGGCATGACACCAAGGCCGGTGTCTGGGGCGTCATCCGGGTCATCGAAGGCAGGCTGCGGCTGACCTATCTCGATCCGTCCCGGGACGTCGAACTCGACCCGGAAACGCCGGGCCTCTTGCTGCCGGGGCAGCCGCACTTCGTCGCGCTGCTGGGACCGGTGAAAATGCGCATCGACTTCTACGACCGTCCGCCCGACGTCTGATCGCCTCCGGGAACGCTCGCGCCGCTCCGGCGTCGGTGTCATGCAAATGCTACGGATCGCCGATAGCATGCCGCGATATTGAAGGGAGCGTCATGTCCGTTCGCAATCTGGAAAAGCTGTTCCGTCCCGCATCCGTGGCCGTGATCGGCGCTACCGACCGGCCCTCGGCGGTCGGCGAGGTGGTCATGCGAAACATGCTCGCCGGTGGTTTCGGCGGCGCCGTCTGGCCTGTCAATCCCAGGCGTGGCAGCCTTTTCGGCCGGACCTGTTACCCGGACGTCGCCAGCCTGCCCGAGGCGCCGGACCTGGCCGTCATCTGTACACCGGCGTCCACGGTTCCCGACCTGATCGCCGGCCTCGGCGAGAAGGGCACGAAGGCGGCGGTGGTCATCACCGCCGGCGTCGACCGCAAGGCCATGCTGAACGCTGCCCGGCCGCACCTGCTTCGCATCCTGGGCCACAACTGCGTCGGTCTGCTGGTGCCGGGAATCGGCCTCAATGCCAGCTTCGCGCCGGGCACGCTCGGCGCCGGCGACATCGCCTTCGTCTCCCAGTCGGGCGCGCTGTGCACGGCCGTGCTGGACTGGGCGGCGGCGCGCGGCATCGGTTTTTCCCATTTCGTCTCGCTCGGCAACGGCGCCGACGTGGATTTCGGCGACGTGATCGACTACCTGGCGCAGGATCCGGGAACCCGCTCGATCCTGCTCTACATCGAGTCGGTGACCGACGCCCGCAAGTTCCTCTCCGCGTGCCGCGCGGCCTCGCGGGCCAAGCCGATCATCGCCATCAAGGCCGGCCGTTTCTCCCAGGGCGCGAAGGCTGCCGCGTCCCACACCGGCGCGCTGGCCGGCCGCGACGACGTCTATTCGGCGGCGCTGGAGCGCGGCGGCGTGCTGCGGGTCGACACCACCGAGGAACTGTTCGAGGCGGTCGAGACCCTGGCCCGCGCGCGCCGGCCGCAGGGCGACGGTCTGGTGATCCTCACCAATGGCGGCGGGCTGGGCGTGATGGCGGCCGACGCGCTGGCCGCCCGCGGCGGCGCGCTCGCCGAACTCTCCGCGGCGACGGTCGCGGCGCTGGACAAGGTGCTGCCGCCGACCTGGTCACGGGCCAATCCGGTCGACATCATCGGCGACGCGCCGGGCGCCCGCTATGGCGATGCGCTCGACGTGCTGCTGGCGGCGCCCGAGGCCGACGCGCTTTTGGTCATGCACGCGCCGACCGGCATCACCTCGAGCGACGAGGTGGCGCGCGGCGTCGTGGAAAAGCTCGACGGCGCCGGCAAGACCGTGCTGGCCAACTGGATGGGCGGCAAGGTGGTCGCGGCCGCCCGCGAGGCTCTGACATCCGCCGGCATTCCGTCCTTCGATACCCCCGGCGCGGCGATCAGCGCGTTCAGCCAGCTCAGCGGCTACCGCAAGCTCCAGTCGCTGCTGTACGAGACCCCGTCCGCCAGCCCCGAACACTTCAGGCCCGACCAGAAGCGCGCCAGGTCGGTGATCGACACCGCGCTCGCCGATGGCCGCAGCCTGCTGACCGAAGTCGAGGCCAAGGAGGTGCTGGACGCCTACGAAATCCCCATCGTCGTCACCCGCATCGCCCGCGACGCGGCCGAAGCGGTACGCCTCGCCGACGGCATGGGCTATCCGGTCGTGGTCAAGATCCTGTCGCGCGACATCAGCCACAAGTCCGATGTGGGTGGCGTGGCACTCAACCTGAAGTCCGCCGAAGCGGTGCGGACGGCGGTCGAGACCATTGCCGCGCGGGTGGCCGAGATTCGCCCCGACGCCACGCTGGACGGCTTCACCGTGCAGCAGATGGTGACCCGCCCGACGGCCCACGAGCTGCTGGCCGGCTGCTTTGCCGACGAGGTGTTCGGCCCGGTCATCATGTTCGGCCACGGCGGCACCGCCGTCGAGGTGATCCGCGACCGCGCCGTGGCGTTGCCGCCGCTCAACATGGCCATTGCCGGGCGGCTCATTGCCGCGACGCGGGTCTCGCGCCTGCTCGAAGGCTACCGCGACCGGCCGCGCGCCGACATGGACGCGATCCGGCTGGTGCTGCTGAAGCTGGCGCAGCTCGTGATCGACTTTCCCGAGGTCGCCGAGCTCGACATCAATCCGCTGCTTGCCGACGACAGGGGCGTGACCGCGCTCGATGCACGCGTCGTCGTCCGCGCCGCCGCCCCCGGCGTCACGCGCCTCGCCATCCGGCCCTATCCGGATGGCCTGGAGGAGGAGGTCAGGCTCGGCGGCGGCGAGACCGTGCTGCTGCGGCCGATCCGTCCCGAGGACGAAGCGGCCCACGCCGAGTTCTTCCGCCATCTGGAACTCGAGGATGTGCGGTTCCGTTTCTTCGCGGTGGTGAAGTCGCCGGACCACGACACGCTCGCCCGCTTCACCCAGATCGATTACGACCGCGAGATGTGCTTCATCGCGACGCGACAAAGCGGCGGCGCGTCGGAGACGCTGGGCGTGGTGCGCGCTATCGCCGATCCCGATAACGAGCGGGCCGAGTATGCGATCATCGTCCGCTCCGACGTCAAGGGCGCCGGGCTCGGCCAGTTGTTGATGGAGAAGCTGATCGCCTATGCCCGGGCACGCGGCACCGGGCAGTTGTGGGGCGACGTCCTGGCCGACAACGGCGCCATGCTCGATCTGGCGGCCCGCTTGGGTTTCCGCCTGGACCGGGGCGCGGACGCGACGACGGTTCGGACCGTACTGACGCTGGCGTGATGGGGGCTAGTGCGCCAGCAGCAGGGGCAGCTCCATGCCGCGCAGCAGGTCGCGGGTGACGCCGCCCAGGACGGTTTCCAGCATGCGGGAGTGGCCCCACGCGCCGCAAACCAGCAGGTCGGCGCCGAAGTCCTTGGCTTCGAGAACCAGCGCGTCCGCCGCCGGGCCGTCGAAGTCCGGCATGTGGTCGGCCTCGGCCTTCACGCCGTGCCGCGCCAGATGTTGGGCGATCTCGGCGCCCGGGATATGGCGGCTCTCATCGCCGCCGACGGTCAGCACCTTCACCGCATCGGCCTTCGCCAGGATCGGCAAGGCGTCGTTGAGCGCGCGCGTCGCTTCCTTGCTGCTGTTCCAGCCGATGATCACCCGCTTGCCGACGGCCGACGCGCCGCGCCACGGCACCACCAGCACGGGCCGGCCGGCGCTCAGCACCAGGTCGCCCGGCAGGTTGCTCGCGGGCCCGACAGGTACGTCGTCGCCGTTCCCCTGAGCCACCACGACCAGATCCGTGTAATGAGCGTGCTGGGCGAACACCGCGCGGACGTCGCCTTCGCGGTAGCGCCATTCGGTGCGGATGCCGGTTGCCGTCTCGCGCGCCTTCACGCGCGCCTCGATCTCGCGGGCGGCGGCGCGCGCCTCGTCCACATAGCTTTCCGCCAGGTTCGCGGGCACGTAGGGAACGACGTAGGACGGAATGGGCATGTTGTCGACCACGTTCAGCGCGGTCAGGCTGGCGCTATGGGTTTCGGCCAGGGCAAACGCCACGTCCTCGACCGACTTGCCGGCCTGTCCTTCGAACGCATGAAACAGAATGTTCCTGATCGCCATGACCTTCTCCCGGTTGTGCGGCTGTATCGCCACAGTATAAGTCACGATGGCACGCCGGGGCTAACGGGCAATTGATCGCGGTCAATAGCCCGCCTTGTTGCCCTGTGCCTTGGTCTTGGCTGCGATGGCGGCCATCAGGCCGTCGAAGCCCTGGGAGCGCAGCACGCCCGCGAATTCGGAGCGGCGCAGCGCCACCTCGCTGATCCGCCCGCCGAGATAGAGGTCCGACACCTTCCAGGCGTCGCCGGTCTTGCGCATCACATAGTCGATCGGGATCGAGGCCTCCTGCGGAATGCGCACCTCGCTGTTGACGATCACCGAGCCCGAGGGACCCGGCCGTTCGCCGGTCACCGCCAGGGTCTGGCCGGTGAAGGACTTGAAGCGGCTGGCGTAGATCGCGCACAGATACTGCTTGAACTTGCCCACATAGGTGGTGCGCTGGTCGTCGCTCCAGCTGTCCCAGACACTGCGGCCGATCGCCATGGCGCTCTGCAGTTTCACGTCCATCCTGGCCTCGAGCATCGGGCACAGCGCCTCGACCCGCGTCTCGAACGGCTGGCCGCTGGTCTGCTTCATGATGCCGAGCATGCCGGTCTGCAGTTCGTCGACGACCGCCTGTGCCGAACCGGGCGTCACCGACGCCTCGGCGCGGGCACCGGCAGAGAACACGGCCGCGATCAACAGCGCGGCGATAACGGATTTCAACCGGGTGGCCTCCTGAGCATGGGCGGCACGGGGGCGCCGCCGCACGGAATATAGGGGCAGGGCGCCGCCGCCGCAAAGCCCACGTGGGTGCCCCGCATTTTGACAATCGCGGGTTCTTGCGCCAGCCTGTCACCTTCGCCGAGGCAACCGGCGCGCTTGGGGGAGTGAACGGTGTCCGTCTGGAAAAAGTTGCTTGTCGTCCTGCCGGCCTTCCTGATCCTGCACCTCACCGCGACCGGTGCAATACCGTTGATCGACGGGCTCCGCGAGTTGTGGTCGCCTGGTGGCGTGGACGAAAGGTTTCTGCTGGCGGCGTTCCCGGCGGGCTACGCGATGGGCGCGGCCGTCGGCATGAGCGCCGCGCCCGGCGTGACAAGGCCGGTGCTGTCGTTGGCGCTGCTCCTGTCCCTCGCCGGGCTGTACGGGTTCGCCGAGCTGGCGAACGACTATGCCGGCGGCATGGCGGCGCTGGCGCTCTCCGGATTCGCCGCCGGCCTGGCCTTGCCGATCTGTGCCCGGGCGCTGGGCCTCACCCGCAACGTCATCGCCGGCATCCTGATGGCGTTGCTGGTCGCGGCGGGCTGGTGGCTGTCGATCCCGTTCGTCGACTTCTTCAAGCAGGGCCTGCCGATCGGCGGCATGCCCGGCTGGGCCGGCCCGTACTACGCGCAGGGCCTGCTCTGCCTGCTTTGGCTGCCGCTGGTGCTATTCCTCGGCGCAGATCGCAGCGCTGGGCGCAGACGCTAGGCCTCGAACTGCTCGGCCAGGATGCGTTCGGCCAGGTTGTGGCCGGGGTCGTAGAGCAGGCGAAGGGTCAGGTTGCGGTCTTCCTGCACCTCGACCCTCGACACGTCGCGCACCTCCAGATTGTCGGCGGTCGCGCTGACCGGTCGCTCCTGGGGATCGTCGACGATGAACGCCACATGGGCGTCGTGCGGCAGCAGCGCGCCGCGCCAGCGGCGTGGGCGGAACGCGCTGATCGGGGTGAGGCACAGGATGTCGGAATCGATCGGCACAATGGGTCCATGCGCCGACAGATTGTAAGCCGTGCTGCCGGCGGGCGTGGCGACCAGCACGCCGTCGCACACCAGCTCGGCCATGCGCGGCTTGCCGTCTATGTGGATGGCCAGTTTGGCCGCCTGGTAGGTCTGACGCAGCAGCGAGACCTCGTTGATGGCGAGCGCCTCGGTGTACGACCCGTCGATTGCGTGCGCCCGCATCCGCAGCGGATGCAGTTCGACCAGCTCGGCCGCCGCGATGCGCTCCAGCAGTCCGTCCTCGACATAGTCGTTCATCAGGAAGCCCAGCGAGCCGGCGTTCATGCCGTAGACCGGCAGACCGTGCTCGAGCACGCTGTGCAGAGTGCGCAGCATGAAGCCGTCGCCGCCCAGCGCGACGATCACGTCCGCCTGGTCCAGCGGCACGCTGTTGTAGCGCGCCGACAGGCTCCGCAGGATGGCCTGCGCCTTGGGCGTGGGGTTGGCGGCGAACGCGATGCGGAGCTGCGACATGGGGCTTTCGGACGGCGGGACGGACTCTAGCCGCCCGTCACGCTCATATGGCGCGATACGGCCGGCTTCTGGCGCCGCCGGTCTATCACGAAATCATGACCTTTCGGTTTCCGTCCGATCGCCTCGTCGATGGCGTCGTTGAGGGCCGTGTCGTCGGCATCGGCGCGCAGTGCGGCGCGCAAATCCGCCGAATCGTCCTGGCCCAGGCACATATAGAGCATGCCGGTGCAGGTGACCCGCACCCGGTTGCAGGATTCGCAGAAATTGTGGGTGAGCGGTGTGATGAAGCCGACGCGCTGGGCGGTCTCGGCGAGAGTCACATAGCGGGCGGGACCGCCGGTCGTGTGGGTCGACTCCAGCATGGTATAGCGCTGGCCGATCTGCGCCTTGACCAGCGACAGCGGCAGGTAATTGTCCACCCGGGCAACGTCCACCTCGCCCAGCGGCATGGTCTCGATGAACGTCAGGTCGAAGCCTTCCCGCCCGGCCCAGCCGAGCAGGTCGAATACCTCGCCGTCGTTCACGTCCCGCAGCGCCACGGTGTTGATCTTGATCTTCAGCCCGGCGTCCTTCGCCGCGCGCAGGCCGTCCTGCACCTGCTCCAGCTTGCCCCAGCGGGTGATGCGGGTGAATTTTTCCGCATCGAGCGTGTCGACCGAGACGTTGATCCGCTTGATGCCGGCCTCGACCAGGTCACCGGCATATTTCGCCAGTTGGCTGCCATTGGTGGTGAGGGTCAGTTCGTCGAGCGCGCCTGTCCGCAGGTGGCGGCCCAGCGAACGGATCAGGGTCATGATGTCGCGCCGCACCAGCGGCTCGCCGCCGGTCAGCCGCAGCTTGCGCACGCCCTTGGCGATGAACGCGGTGCACAGCCGATCCAGTTCCTCGAGCGACAGCACGTCCGATTTGGGCAGGAACGTCATGTCCTCCGCCATGCAATAGACGCAGCGGAAGTCGCACCGGTCGGTCACCGATACGCGGAGATAACTGATGTGCCGCCCGAAGGGGTCGATCAAGGCCGGTTCCCTGTTCCCATCACGGTTCCTTATATAGCAGGATACCGGCAGGATTTAAGGGGTTTCGGCGGGAGGGTTTCGCATGGAGGTGAAGATCGATGACGCGACCACCGATGACCTGCCGGCCATCGCCGCCATCCTCAACGAGGCGATCGAGACCACCACGGCAGTCTGGTACGACGAGCTGCGCACACAAGACTGGATGGACGCGTGGTTCGAACTGAAGCGCCTGAAGGGCTGGCCGGTGCTGGTGGCGCGGTTCGACGGACGGGTGGTCGGCTATGCCAGCTACGGCGAGTTCAGGCCGCACGCGGGATACCGCGATACGATGGAGCATTCGGTCTATGTGGATACGTCGGTTCGTGGCACCGGCATCGGGCGAAAACTGCTAGCGGCGCTCATCGAGCGGGCAAGAACGAACAGCGTTCATGTGCTAGTTGGCGGCATCGCGGACGAGAACACGGCCAGCATCTCACTGCACCGGGCCTTGGGGTTTGAGGAGGTCGCGCGGATGCCGGAAGTCGGCCAGAAATTTGGGCGGTGGTTGACGCTAATCTTCATGCAAATGGTTTTATAAACTCGATAGCTACCGAAAAATACTCGTCATCCCGGCGAAGGCCGGGACCCAGAGATGCCGATCTCAAATTTCACCGTGTCCCTGAGCTTGTCGAAGGGCTTTGCATCAGCACCGGTGCAAGGCCCTTCGACAAGCTCAGGGACACGGATATGGTTATCCTTGCACAAGAACAAGGTCCCGGCTTTCGCTGGGATGACAAACAAAAAAAAATTGATCGAGAGAGGGCAAAAACTAAGCCGCCTTGGCCGCGATCCCAGCCAGCGCCTTGACCAAGTCGAGCGCGCCGCGGACGCGTTTCTTGTCGTCGGCCCAGTCGCGCATCAGCACCAGCGTGTGGTCGGGGCGCAGCTTGGCGGTGCCGGATTGCTTCGAAAGGAACTCCACCAACCCACCGGGATTGCTGAACGACGCGTTGTGGAAGCTGACCGTGGCGCCGCGCGGGCCGGCGTCCAGCTTGGCAACCCCGGCCTGCTGGCAGAGCTGCTTGATGGACACGATCTTCAGCAGGCTTTCCACTTCGGCGGGCAGGCTGCCGAAGCGGTCGATCATCTCGCCCGCCAGGCTTTCGATCTCCTCGGGCGTGCGAAGCTGGGCGATACGGCGGTACAGGCCCAGCCGGATGCCTAGGTCGGCCACGTAGTTCTCCGGGATCAGCACGGCGGTGCCCAGATTGACCGCCGCCGACCATTCCTCGTCGAGCGCCACGTCGCCGGTCTGGTCGGAACGCGCGCGGGCGACGGCTTCCTCCAGCAGGTGCTGGTAGAGCTCTACGCCCACTTCCCTGATGTGGCCGGACTGCTCCTCGCCCAGCAGATTGCCGGCGCCCCGGATATCGAGATCGTGGCTCGCCAGAGTGAATCCGGCGCCCAGTTCATCCAGCGATTGCAGCACCTTGAGGCGTTTTTCCGCGCCTTTGGTCAAGGTCCTGCCCGGCGGCACGGTCAGATAGGCGTAGGCGCGCAGCTTCGACCGCCCGATCCGCCCGCGCAGCTGGTAGAGCTGGGCCAGGCCGAACTGGTCGGCGCGGTGGATGATCATGGTGTTGACGGTCGGAATGTCGATGCCGGATTCGATGATCGTCGTCGACAGCAGCACGTCGAAGCGGTTGTCGTAGAACGCGTTCATCACGTCCTCGAGCTGTTCCGACGGCATCTGGCCGTGCGCCACGGCAAACTTCACCTCGGGCACGTCCTCCTTCAGGAATTTCTCGATCTCCGCCAGGTCGGCGATGCGCGGGCACACATAATAGGACTGACCGCCGCGGTAGTGCTCGCGCAGCAGCGCCTCGCGCACCGACAGCGGATCCATCGGCATGACGAAGGTGCGCACCGCCAGCCGGTCCACCGGCGGCGTGGCGATGATGCTCAGGCCCCGCAGGCCGCTCATGGCGAGCTGCAGGGTGCGCGGGATCGGCGTCGCGGTCAGCGTCAGCACATGCACGTCCTCGCGGAGCTGCTTCAGCCGCTCCTTGTGGCGCACGCCGAAATGCTGCTCCTCGTCGATGACAAGCAGCGCCAGATCCTTGAACTTGATGCCCTTCCCGAGCAGCGCATGGGTGCCGATGACGATGTCGACATGCCCGCTGGTCAGGTTTTTCTTCACCAGCTTGGCGTGCTTGTCACTGACCAGACGAGAGAGCTGCTCGATGTGCACCGGCAGGCCGGCGAAGCGCTCGGTGAACGACTTGAAGTGCTGGCGCACCAGCAGCGTGGTCGGTGCGATCACCGCGACCTGCCGGCCTTCCAGCGCGGCGATGAAGGCGCTGCGCAGCGCCACCTCGGTCTTGCCGAAGCCCACGTCGCCGCAGATCAGCCGGTCCATGGGCTTGCCCTCGACCAGGTCGTGGACCACGTCGTCGATGGCGCGGAGCTGGTCGTCGGTCTCCTGGTAGGGGAAACGGGCACAGAACTCGTCATAGAGGCCCTGCGGCGGCAGCAGCTTGGGCGCCACGCGCAGCTCGCGCAGGGCGGCCACCTTCATCAGCTCGTCGGCCATGTCCTTCAGCCGTTGCTTGAGCGCGGCCTTGCGGCTCTGCCAGGCCTGTCCACCCAGCCTGTCGAGCTGGACGACGGCATCCTCGGAGCCGTAGCGCGACAGCACGTCGATGTTCTCGACCGGCACGAACAGCTTGTCGCCGCCCGCATAGACGATCATCACGCAGTCGTGCGGCGCGCCCGACACCTCGATGGTTTTCAGCCCCTCGTAGCGGCCGATGCCGTGGTCCAGATGCACGACATAGTCGCCCTCGTTCAGTGACGATGCCTCGGCGATGAAGTTCTCGGCCCGGCGCGACCGCTTCGGCTTGCGGATCAGCCGGTCGCCGAGGATGTCCTGTTCGGTGACCAGCGCCAGGTCGGCGGTCTCGAAGCCGTGCTCCAGCCGCAGCACGGTGAGCCCGGCGAAATTCTTCGGCAGCGTGGCCACCTCGGACCAGTGGTCGATGCGCTTGCTGGCCGTCATGCCGTGATCGGCCATGACCAGACCCAGCCGCTCGCGCGAGCCTTCCGAATAGGAGGCGATCAGCACCCGTTTGCCGTCGCCGACCAGGTCGATCAGGTGCTGGCGCAGCGCGTCGTAGACATTGACCTCGCGCAGGTTGCGCTCGGGCGCGAAGTCGCGGCCACGTCGCGCGCCGTAATCGACCACATTGGCTGCTTCCGGAAGCTGGTAAGCGCTGAAGGCGCGGGCGTCCTGTTGCTCCAGCCGCCTGTTCCATTCGTCCGCGGTCAGATAGAGCCGGTCCGGCGGCAGCGGATGATAGCGGCTCTCGCCGCGCTGCTGGGCCTGCTCGCTGCGCGCCTTGTAGTAGTCGTCGACCATCTCGCGGCGTGAAGTAAAGGATTCGTCGGCCAGATGGTCCAGGCTGACGAAGGCGTCGGGCAGATAGTCGAACACCGTATCCAGATGCGCGTAGAACAGCGGCAGCCAGTGCTCCATGCCCTGGTACTTCCGTCCCTCGCTGACCGCCTCGTAGAGCGGATCGCCGCCGGTCACGGCGCCGAACATCTCGCGGTAGCCGGCGCGGAATCGGGCGATGGAGGCCTCGTCGAGCGGCGTCTCGCTCACCGGTACCAGCCGGAAGCGCTGGTCCTTGCCCGTGGTGAGCTGGTTCAGCGGGTCGAAGCGCCTTATGCCGTCCAGCGTGTCGCCGAAGAAGTCGAGGCGGATCGGCTCCTCTGCGCCGGCCGGGAAAATGTCGATCAGGCCGCCGCGTACCGCGAACTCGCCGGCCTCGCTGACCGTGCTGGAGCGGACATAGCCATTCTCGGTCAGGAACTTCACCAGATCGTCGCTTTTCACGGTATCGCCGATTCGGGCGATCAGGCTGTTCCGGCGCAGCACGTCGCGCGGCGGCAGGCGCTGGCTGGCGGCGTTGACGGTGGTCAGGATCACGCGGCCCTTCGCCGTCGGTCCGGCCAGCAGCGACAGTGTTTCCATGCGCCGGGCGCACAGCACCGGATTGGGCGAGATACGGTCGTAGGGCAGGCAATCCCAGGCCGGCAAAGTGACGATCTCGATCTCGGGGGCGAAGAATGCCAGCGCGTCGGCCAGCGCAGCCAGGCGCGCGTCGTCGCGGGCCACGTGCAGCACGCCGCCCAGCGCGCCCTCGGCGGCACGGGCACGCGCCACCTCGGCGATGATCAGGGCATCGGCGCCTTCGGGGACGCCGCACAGCGTCAGCCGGCCCGCCATTTCGAGAACGCGTGGGTTCACCGCAATCCCTCGACGGTGAAATCGAATGCCCGAAGCAGATCCATCACCCTGGTTCGATGCGCCGCGGGAACCGGATCACGGCCGATCACCCAGCCATAGACGTCCAGATCCTGTTCCTCGAGCAGCGCCGAGAACTGGTCGAGCTCCACGGCGCCGAACTGTGGCAGATAAGCGTCGGCGAACCGGCCCATCATCAGGTCGGCTTCCTTGGTGCCCCGGTGCCAGGCACGGAAGCGCAATTTCTTGCGCGTAACGTCGAGGGTCTCGGTCATGGCGCTCGCTCCCTTCGCGGCCCCCGATATAATGTTTCCGCACCCGTCTGTCAGCACCCGGAAGGCTGCCGTGCGTCCCGAGGTCCTGTTTCCGCTGTTCAAACCCGTCACGTCGATCTCCGGCGTGGGTCCGCGCATGGCCAGACTGGTGGAAAAGGTGGCGGGCGACAAGGTCATCGACCTGTGCTGGCATCTGCCCACCGGCCTGATCGACCGGCGCTTCTCGCCCAAGGTTGCCGAGGCGCCCATCGGGCAGGTGGTGACCCTGACGGTGCGGGTGGACCGGCACGAGAGCCCCGGCAACGCGCGCAGCCCCTACCGGGTGCTGTGCAGCGACGACACCGGCTTCATCGCGCTCGTTTTCTTCAGCGCCCGCGACGACTACCTGCGCCGCATATTGCCGGAAGGCGCCACCCGCGTCGTCAGCGGCACCGTCGAGGAATTCAACGGCGGGCGCCAGATGAGCCATCCCGACTACATCGTCCGTCCCGAGGAAAAGGCCGGTATCCAGATCGTCGAGCCGGTCTATCCGTTGACCGCCGGCCTGTCGCCCAAGCTCCTCACCAAGGCGGTTCGCGCGGCGCTCCTGACCGTGCCGGCGCTTCCCGAGTGGCTCGGCAAGGCGACGCTGTCGCGCGGTGGCTGGGTGGCGTGGGCCGAGGCGCTCAGGACGGCGCACAGCCCGGAAGCGGCGTCCGACCTGGATCCGAATGCAAGGGCGCGCCAGCGGCTCGCCTATGACGAACTGCTCGCCAACCAGCTCGCGCTGGCGCTGGTGCGCACCCGCATGCGGCGCGCCAGGGGGAGGCCGCTGAAGGGGACCGGCATGCTCCGGGCGATGCTGGCAACGCTGCTGCCCTACGAGTTGACCGGCGCGCAGAACACCGCCATCGGCGAAATCCTCGCCGACATGGCCTCGCCGGACCGGATGCTGCGCCTGCTGCAGGGCGACGTCGGCAGCGGCAAGACCGTCGTCGCGCTGCACGCCATGCTGACGGCCGTCGAGGAGGGCGCCCAGGCCGCGCTGCTCGCGCCCACCGAAATCCTCGCGCGCCAGCATTACGAGACCATCCGCCCCTATGCCGACCGGCTCGGCGTCCAGCTCCGGCTGCTGACCGGCCGCGACAAGGGCAAGGCGCGCGAGGCGCTGCTGGCCGAGCTGGCATCGGGCGCGGCGCAGATGATCATCGGCACCCACGCGCTGCTGCAGGAGGACGTGACCTACAACGACCTGGCGGTGGCGGTGATCGACGAACAGCACCGCTTCGGCGTCCACCAGCGCCTCACCCTGTCGGCCAAGGGCGGCGGCCCGGTCGACGTGCTGGTGATGACCGCGACGCCGATCCCGCGCACCCTGACGCTCACCACCTATGGCGACATGGACGTGTCGCGCCTGGCCGAGAAGCCGCCTGGCCGCACGCCGATCGACACAAGGGCGATTCCCGCGACGCGCCTCGATGAGGTCGTCGCCGGACTGCACCGGGCGGTCGAGCGCGGCGCGCAGGCCTACTGGGTTTGCCCGCTGGTCGAGGAATCCGAGGTGCTCGACGTGGCCGCCGCCGAGCAGCGCTTCGCGGCGCTGCGGCGGCGTTTCGGTGACGAAGTGGGGCTTTTGCATGGCAGAATGAAGGCGGCGGAGAAGGACGCGGTGATGGAACGCTTCGCCACCGGCGCGCTGGCGATCCTGGTGGCGACCAGCGTGATCGAGGTCGGCGTCGATGTGCCGGGCGCCAGCATCATGGTGATCGAGCACGCCGAGCGCTTCGGTCTCGCCCAGCTTCACCAGCTTCGCGGCCGCGTCGGGCGCGGCACGGCACGCTCGTCCTGCATCCTGCTCTACGGGTCGCCGCTGTCGGACACCGCCCAGCAGCGCCTCAAGGTGATCCGCGACACCGACGACGGCTTCGTTATCGCCGAGGAGGATCTGCGGCTGCGCGGCGCGGGCGAGCTGCTCGGCACCAGGCAAAGCGGATTGCCGGAATTCCGTTTGGCCGATGTTGAAGTGCACGGCGACCTGCTGCGCCTCGCGCGCGAGGACGCGGTGGCGATCGTGAAGGACGACCCGGAACTGAAGTCGTCGCGCGGCGAGGCGCTCCGCGTGCTGCTCTACCTGTTCGAGCGCGACGCGGCGATCCGGTATCTCACTTCTGGATGATTGCCGATGCACTATATCCCTCGCAGGGTTTGCACATCCGGAGAGGGAGACTGGCTATGCATGAGATCGACCGGCGCGCGGTGCTTGCCGGCCTGGGCGCGTTGGGCGCCGTTGCGCTGGCTCCCGCGCGCGGCTTCGCACAGGGCGAGCCGTTATTGAGAAAGCCCATTCCCGGCGCCGCCGAGACGCTGCCGGCTATCGGCCTGGGAAGCTGGCAGACCTTCAACGTGGGCGACGACCGCGAGGCGTTGGACCGCTGCGCCGCCGTCATCGCCCGGTTCTTCGCACTGGGCGGCACGGTGATCGACAGCTCGCCCATGTACGGCTCGTCGCAGGCGACCATCGGCCATGCGCTCGCCAGGCTTGGGAAGCAGCGCACGGTGTTTTCGGCCGACAAGGTGTGGACCTCGCCGGGCAGCGAAGGCCCCGCGCAGATCGAGCAGTCCCGCCGCTACTGGCAGGTGCCCTATTTCAACCTGCTGCAGATTCATAACCTGTTGTCGTGGGAGGACCATCTCCGCACTCTCCAGCGCATGAAGCAGGAGCGGAAGGTCCGCTATATCGGCATCACTACCTCGCATGGCCGGCGCCACGACGAGTTCGAGGACGTGATGCGCAGGCACGACCTGGACTTCATCCAGGTCAGCTACAACGTGCTCGACCGCGAGGTCGAGCAGCGCATCCTGCCGCTGGCGCGGGAGAAGGGCATGGCCGTGATCATCAACCGGCCGTTCCGCCAGGGCGCGCTGATCGACGACGTGAAGCGCCACACGCTGCCGCCCTGGGCGGCCGAGATCGGCTGCGCCAACTGGGCCCAGTTCCTGCTGAAGTTCATCACTTCCCATCCGGCGGTCACCTGCGCGATCCCGGCGACCAGCCGCATCGACCATCTGGAGGAGAACATGGGCGCCATGCGGGGGCCGCAGCCCGACGAGGCGACGCGCCGCCGCATGGCGGCCTATGTGGCGGACCTGTGATGGCAGACTGGCTGTCCTACAGCCTTTCCGATTTCCTGATGTTCACGCCGGACACCTATTGCCGGCTTTTCGAGCTGCATAACGCGGCGGTGTGGCCGGCGCAGCTTCTTGCGGGCCTGGCCGCCGCCGCCATCGCCGTGCTGCTGTGGCGGCAACCGCCGTGGCAGGGCCGGGCCATTGCCGCCATCCTTGCCGCGGCATGGCTGTTCGTCGGCTGGGTTTTTCTGCTGGAGCGATACACCACCGTTCTCCCGGCCGCGGTCTGGTTGGCGTGGCTGTTCTTTGCACAGGGCGCGTTGCTGGCCTGGCTGGCGCTGCGACGCGACCCGCCGCGCTTTGCCCTGTCCGATGACGCGGCCGGCCGGCTCGCCATCCTGCTGCTGGCGGTCGCGCTGGTCCTGCAACCGCTGGCCGGCCCGCTGGGCGGCCGGCCCTGGACCGGCGCCGAGCTGTTCGCTATCGCGCCCGATCCGACGGCGTCCGCCACCATCGCCGTGCTGCTGCTTGCCTCGGGACGCGGTGCGTGGCCGCTGCTCGTTCTGCCGTTGGCGTGGTGCCTGATCAGCGGGCTGACGCTGGCCGCGATGGACTCGCCGCATGCGCTGCTGATGCCCGTCTTCGGCCTGCTCGCCGTCTGCGGCGCGTTTATGGGATCGCGGCGCGCGTAGCGGTTGGAGCGGCTTTCGGTTCTGTCGTATACCTGCCGGAACTCAACGAGATGGAGCAGACCATGGCATCGAGGCGCGACCAGATCACCATGACGCCGGACGAGCTGAAGGCGTTCATCCTGCGCGAGCACACGCTGATCATCGTCTCCAACGGCCCGCATGGGTTTCCGCATCCCATGCCGATGTTCTTTTACTACGACGAGCAGGGCCGCTTTCTGGTCTCCACCTACGGCGCCAGCCAGAAGGTGGTGAACCTGCGGCGCGACCCCAAGGCGGCGATGCTGATCGAGGCCGGCCACGACTATGCCGAGCTGCAGTCCATGATGGCCGAGACCACCGCCGAGATCATCGACGACAACGATTTCGTCGTCGAAACCATGATGAATATCCGCCGTCAGCGCGACCCGTCGAAGAACGATTTCCCCGCCGAGGAGATGGAGGGCATCCGCCAGGCGGCGCGCAAGCGGGTGATCATCCGCTTCACCCCGGTGAAGACGATCAGCTGGGATCATTCGAAGCTGGGCGGGGCGTACTGAAGTTTTGCCGTCGCTGTTGAAGCCTTGGAAATCGTGCTATCTAGAAGGTGTTTCTAGAAAGGGTTCCCCATGGCACTCAGTATCAAGACCGAAACCGCCGACCGGCTGGCGCGAGAACTCGCGCAGCTGACGGGCGAGACGATGACGGAAGCGGTTACCAAGGCGCTCGCCCAGCGGCTGGAGCTGGAACGCAAGGCGCGCCAGGCGGACCCTGAGGAAGTGCAGCGGCTGCTCGATCACGCTGCGCGGATGCGGGTAAATTATGACTGCAGCCCGGTGACCAAGGAGGAATGGGACGAGGGTTGGGGCGATTGCGCATGATCGTCGTAGATTCCTCGGCGGTCGCAGCCATTTTCTTCGGAGAACCCAGGGCGCCTGAATTGGTGAGGCGGCTTCTCGTTGAACCTGCGGATGCCCGGAAAATGTCTACTGCTTCCTATGTGGAAGTCGGTTCGGTTCTGGCAGGCCGAAGGATCACTGATCGGCCAGCCGCGATTACCGATTTGGAAAGGCACATTTCCACCTTCGGCATCGAATTGGAGCCGGTGGATCACGCTCAGGCGAGAATCGCATTGCGTGCGCGACTTGAGTTTGGGCGCGGGATGGGTCATGGAGGCGCGCTGAACTATGGCGATTGCTTTTCCTATGCATTGGCGAAGGTATTGAACGCGCCGCTACTCTATGTGGGGAACGATTTCACGACGACGGATATCGCATCAGCGCTCTGACTGCTGAAACGGGGAGAAGGGGAGGACGACCATGCGCATAGACCTCAGCGGCAAGACCGCGCTGGTAACCGGCTCGACCGCCGGCATCGGCCGGGCGACCATCGAGGGACTGGCCGGTGCCGGCGCGCGGGTGATCGTCAACGGACGCACCCGGGCCGCCGTTGACGGCGCGGTCGCCGAGATCAAGGTCGCGTTTCCGGGCGTGAGCGTCGACGGCGTCGCCGCCGATGTCTCCGGCGCCGCAGGCTGCGAGGCGCTGATCGCGGCGGTTAAGGACGTGGACATCCTGGTCAACAACGTGGCGACCTTCTCGGCCACGCCGTTCCTCGACTTGGCCGATGACGAGTGGAATCGCTACTGGGAAACCAACGTCATGTCGGGTGTGCGCCTGTCGCGCGCCTATATGCGCGGCATGCTGGCGCGCGACTGGGGCCGCATCGTCTTC
The DNA here is from genome assembly GCA_022844405.1 of Sphingomonadales bacterium. Taxonomy (GTDB): domain Bacteria; phylum Pseudomonadota; class Alphaproteobacteria; order SMXS01; family SMXS01; genus RI-34. Next base: position 36,282 of record JALHLV010000016.1, read on the forward strand.
ATCTCGTCGGAATCGGCGCAGCGGGTGCCGAAGGACATGGTCCATTACGGCACCACCAAGATGGCCCAGATCGCGCTCGCCCGCGGCCTCGCCGAGGCGGCGGCCGGCACCGGCGTCACCGTCAACTCGGTATTGCCCGGCCCAACCACGTCGCGGGCCGTCGGCGGCTTCCTCGACGCGGTGGCGAAGAAACAGGGCGTGACGCCGGAGGAGATCGGCGCCGGATTCCTCAAGGCCAACAAGCCCACCTCGCTGCTCCACCGCTTCGCGACGCCCGAGGAGGTGGCCAACATGATCGTCTATGTCTGCTCGCCGCAGGCCTCGGCGACGACGGGCGCGGCCATGCTGGTCGAAGGCGGCGTGGTCGGGACGACGCTGTAGCGCTTACAGCACCTTCTCGTACATCCTGTAGGTCTTGTAGTGCCGGCACAGGATCATCTCCAGAATCCGCTGCATCGGCACGTTGCTCTCCAGGATCCATGACAGCTCGGCGCGGCGGTAGCCGACCTCCTTGACTGTCGCCTTGCGGATTTCCTCGATCATCAGCAGCGCCATCGAGGCGCCGGCGAGCGTGCCCTGGAACTGCTGGCGCACGCCCATCAGCGGCACGCGGCAGCGGGTGGGCGACTTGACCAGCAGGCGCCACGCCAGCCTGGCCCAGCCGAGCGGCAGCATGTTGCCGTCCAGGTCGGCGGCGGCCTGGTTGATGTCGGGCACGGTCAGCATGAAGGCGGCGGGCACGCCGTCCCATTCGGCGATCATGCAGCCCTGTTCCTTGATGAACGGCTTCAGGTCCTTGCCCATCTTGTCGATCTCGGCGTCGGTCATGGGGATGAAGCCCCAGTTGTCGCGCCAGGCGTCGTTGAAGATGTCGATGATGATCTTCAGCTCGTTCGCGAAGTCCTTCTTGCGCATCCGGCGAAGCGTCAGCTTGTCCTGCTTGCGCGCCTTATCGAGGATGCGCTGCACGTTCGCGGGGAACTCGTGGGTGATGTTCAGGTCGTAGGCCCACATGTCCTGGACCTTGGCATAGCCCAGCTCTTCGACATGCTCGCCGTAATAGGGGCGGGCATGGCCCATCATCACCCTTGGCGGCTCGTCGAAGCCTTCGACCAGCAGGCCGGATTCCTCGTTGATCGACAGGCTGAACGGCCCTAGCACACAGGTCATGCCGCGCGCGCGCAGCCAGCTTTCGGCGGCCTCGAACAGGGCGTCGAACACCAGCGGGTCGTCGACCGCGTCGAGGAAGCCGAAATGGCCGGTGCCCGGCCTCTGATGCACCTGGGCGAGCTGGTCGACCTGGGCGCTGATCCGGCCGACGGGTCTGCCGTCCATGCGGGCGACGAAATAGGCGGCCTCGGCGTGCTGGAAGTAGGGATTCTTGTCCCTGTCCAGAACGTCGCGCCGCTCGAAGCGCAGCGGCGGCACCCAGTAGGGATCGCCCCCGTAGATCACCCAGGGAACATTGATGAAGGTTTCAAGGTCGGCCTTGGTGGTGACCTCGGCGACCTGAACGCCGCCCTCGCCGAAGCTCATGGAGCTCAGGCCGCGTCGCGTCGGCGGTCGCGCGGCGTGCCCTTGGCCACGCCGCCCGACAGTTCCGCCACCCACGGATAGCGCGCCGCCATGGCGTCGTCGTAGCCCAAGTTGAACACGGTGGCGCTCTTGGGCGGCCGCCGCTCGTTGGTGTAGAGCGTGGCGAACACCCGGTCCCACAGGAAGTTGGTGATGCCGAAATTGCCCTGCTCGTTGTGGAAATGATGCGCCATGTGCAGCTGCTTCATGCGCACCAGGATCGGGTTCTTCGGCTTGTAGGACAGATGCTCGATGCAGTGGCAGAACTCGTAGAAGCAGGTGATGACGCAGCCGGTCGCCAGGCCGAACGCGGCACCTGGCCAGCCCGCGAAGTAGTAGCCCACCGGCATGGTGACGATCGCCACCGTCGGCAGCGTGGTGTAGAGCGCCCCGAACAGGATGTGCAGGTCGTGCGGGTCCTGGTGGTGATCGTAATGGATGCGCTTCCACACCGGCGCGGTCAGTGGCGTCTTCGCCAGCCAGTTGCCGTGCAGGATGAAGCGGTGAATGCCGTACCAGGCGAGCGGATAGATCAGGATCGCGGCCAGACCGGTCCAGGCAAGCCCGGCCAGCGGCGCGCCCGCCGTCAGCGACCAGGCGTAGCCGGCGATGGCGACGACGATATAGGCCTGGATGGCGTAGTACTGGAAATAGGCCTTCACCAACTCCCTCAGCGTCATCTTGTCGAGGTGATGACGCCGCCGACTCCAGAAACCGAGCTTGATCACGATAGGTATCGTCCCAGATAGCCTGTCCGCTGCCCGCACTATAGCACGGACGGGCGGAAAATAGTCTCACCGGCGGCAATATCCAACCCGAAACACCGGAAGGCTCACCTGCGCAGCAGGAAGGGCAGGCGCCGGGCGAGTTTTTTCGGCACGACGAGCTCGGCGTCCTCGCGGGTGAAGCCGAACCGCACGAGAGCCAGCATGGCGACGATCAGGGTCAAGAGGCCCAGGACGAAATAGCCGGTGCGCCACATGCCCTCGGTCAGGTCGAACAGCAGCGCCATGGCCAGCGAAATGCCGGCCGACACGGCGAGGGGCCGGAACAGGCGGCGGTCATAGGGCTTGAGGCCGTATATGTAGCGTACCTGCAGGACGCCCAGCACCGCCGACACGTTGATGCCGCCCGCCGCGGCGATGGCCGCCGCCACCATGCTGCCGCGCAGTCCGCCGCCGAAATATTCCGGATGCGGGATCAGCAGGAACGCCAGCAGCGCCGTCACGGCGACACCCGCCGCCGCATTGAGGAACGGAATCCGGTACTTGCCGATCATGGCGAGGATCGAGGTGGACGGCCCCCAGGTCACCTCGAGACTCCGGCCGATCACCAGGATCAGCAGCGCGCCGGCGCCGGCGACAAACTCCGATCCGCTCTGGCGCAGCAATTCGTGCCGGTAGCAGATGACCAGCGTCGCCAGCGGAATGAAGGCGGGCACCGAGACGCGGGTGGCGAAGGCCAGCATCTCGCGCAAATTGGCCCGGTCGTCCTTGCCGCTGTTGGCCGAGGCGAGCGGGGCGAGGACGTATTCGAAGCTCTCGCGGAACACGTTGAGCACGCTGACCAGCTTGCGCGCAGCGGCGTAGACGCCCGCAGCCTCGGCGCCGCGCGCGCCCGGCAGCATGACGTTGAGGAAGATCACCGGCAGCCACGAATGCCACTTCTTGGCGAAGTTGGGCAGCATCATGCTCGACGAGTACGCCACCATTTCCTTGCCCAGCGCGTGGCCCAGACCGGTCCTGGCGACGAGGTGACCGAGGCCGTAATGCTTGTGCACCAGCCGGAAGGCGAAAGCCGCGGTGACCGCGAGGCCGATCAGGTGCGAGATGAACAGTCCGAGCGATACGATGCCGATCACCCAGAACAGCACACCGAAGATCAGCCGGAAGCCCTGTTCGTAGAAAATCCGCACCTTCACCTCGGGCCCGAAGATGCTGCGGGCGCGGATCGCGCCGGTCGCGACCTCGATCATCGACCAAAGCGGCACCGCCAGCGCGTAGATCTGGATGATCGTGACCAGATGGGCCGAATCCCGCTCGTTGGCGTTGATCACGCCGGCCAGCGCCGGCGCCGCCAGGAACATGCCCAGCGCGATCAGGCACGAGAAGGTGAGGGTGGTGTTGACCGCGTATTTCAGCACCCGGCCCGCGGCCACCTCGTTCTTGGCGCCGGGAATGAAGCGCTGCAGCGCCATGGTCATGCCGAAGTCGGACAGGATGGCGAGGCCCTGCACCAGGCCCCACATCGTCATGAACAGACCGAAGGTCTGCGAACCGTACATCTGGGTGAACAGGAAGAAGCTGAACAGCTCGATCAGCGCGCCGCTCCGGCCCAGCAGCGCGAGTCCGGCGCCGCGTGCCATCACTGCCTTGGTGGAGGGGCCTGGCGGCGCCGAGGACATGGAAGCGCTATGCCTCCGTGTAGAACAATACGGAGGTTCCGAGGAAGAAGAACAGGAACAGCGGCGTCCAGGCCGCCAGCACCGGCGGGACGGTGCCGAACTGGCCGACGGCGAGCAGCAGATTATCGACCACGAAATAGCTGAAGCCGAACGCCATGCCGCCGATCACCCGCAGGAACATGGTGCCCGACCGCTGGACGCCGAACGCCGCCATGGCGCCCAGCAGCGGCATCAGGATAGTGCCGAGCGGCCCGGAAACCTTGTGGTGCAGCCAGGCGGTCAGCTTGCTGACGCTCATGCCTTCGCCCTTGAGCTGGCCGACGGCGTTCGCCAGCCGGCCGATCGGCACGGTTTCGGGGTCGATGGACAGCGCACGGAAGCGGGCCGGCGGGATTTTCGTGTCCCAGGTCATGCGCGGCGTCGCGGTGACCTTCATCTCGTCGACGTTGAACCGGGTCACGTCGAACATGGTCCACTGACCGTTGGAATAGGCGGCGAAGTTGGCCGAAGTGATGTGCTTGATCCGGCCGCCGCCGTCCAGCTTGTACAGCGTCACCTTGTCGAGGATGGTGCCGTCGCGGGCCACCGCCTGCGCCCGCACGCGGGTGTCGCCCTCGATCGCCCAGGCGTCGGACTTGGACGGTGGCAACGTCACGTCGCCGACGGCGAAGCCGCTGGCGCGCCAGCGCCCGTACTCGTCGTTGGATTGGGCGACGATGGTCTCGTTCATGGCGAAGTGGAACACCGCCGCGACGGCGCATACGCCCATCATCGGAAAGATGATCTTGAACGACGACACGCCGCTCGACTGCATTACCGCGATTTCGCTGCTCTGCGCGAGCGTGGTGCAGGTGATCAGCGTGGCGAGCAGCGCCGAGAAGCCGATGACGTTGGACACCATCTGTGGGAAGCGCAGCACCGTGAAGCGCCAGATCGAGTCCATGCCCGCGCCGGCCGGCTCCAGGATGTCGCCGCTTTCCGACAGCACGTCGAGGGCCTGCATGATGATGGCGATGCCGAACAGCAGCACCAGGAAGCGCACCAGGAACATCTTGGCGATGTATTCCAGAAGGACGGGGATCGACGAGCTGTGTTGCTGCAGTCTGGTCATGCCGGCTGGCCCTCAGCCCCATCCTTCTTGGGCCGGAAGAAGCTGATCTTCTGCACCGAGCCGATCAGCGTGTCCCAGCCGTTCTCGATCCAGGCCAGCGGCCTTATGCCGACCCGGAACGCCGTCGTATAGAAGAAGAATCCGGACAATCCCACGAACACCACGAAAGGCATGAACAGGCCGACGAGCCCCGAGCTTTCGCCCAGGCTGGCCGCCGCGGTGCCGAACTCCAGCGTCTTGTGCAAGGTCAGCAGCAGGATGACGCCGACGACCAGGCCGAGCTGCTTCTGCTGCCGCTTGGCGCCCACGCCCAGGCCCACCGCCATGAACGGCAGGATCAGGATGGTCAGCGAGCGCAGGATGCGGTCGAAGAACGCCGACATGTAGGTGCGCGCCTCACGCGGGTTGCTCGCGCTGTGCGACTGCGACCACAGCTCGGGCAGGGTCAGTTCGCGCTCCTTGTTGCCGCGGGCGCGGAAGGCGGCGATCTGCGGCATCTCGAACGGATAGTCGTGCTGGGTGAAGGTGAACACCCGCGGCGCCGGCTTGCGCGGCTCGACATCGACGATCACGCCCTCGCGCAGCCGCATCAGCACGGTGCGGCCGTCGGGCGTGGCGAGGAACGAGCCTTCCCGTGCGGTGATCGTCGAGACGTGGCCATCCGGGCGTTCCTTCTGGGCGAAGATGCCCTCGAGGCGCTGGCCGCCATCATGGGCCTTCTCGATCCGCAGGGTGAAACCGTCGCCCAGATAGCTGTACTCGCCGGGCCGGATGCTGGTGCCGAAGGCGCCCGACGTCAGGTCGAACAGCAGGCTCTGGTAGGTATAGAACGCGCGCGGCTGGATGAAGCCCAGCAGCGCCAGGTTGATGATCATCAGCACGCCGGACAGCGCGATGGGCCCGCGCATCAGCCGGAACAGGCCAAGGCCGCCGGCCTGCAGCGCCTCGAGTTCGCTGTTGTTGGTCAGCTTGCGGAAGGCAAGCAGCACGCCGAGCAGGAAGCCCAGCGGCAAGGCGAGGCCGATATACTGCGGAATCAGGTTGCCCAGCATCCTGAACACCACGCCGACCGGGCCGCCCTGGTTGGCCACCAGGTCGAACAGGCGCAACATTTTTTCCAGCAGCAGCAGCATGGCCGACACGCCGACGGTCATCAGCAGCGGCGTCATCACCTGGCGCAGGATGTAGATGTCGACCTTTCTGAACACGGTCGGGCAGTCCTTTCGGCGGATGCGCATGGATCGACCGACGCGGCGCCATGCGATCACGCGGCAGCGGTTTCAAGTAAAGAGTGCCCCCCGTTGATTGCAAACGAATTCTGTAGCGAACAATTCCCGCGCCCGGCCGTTCGGCCTAGGTTCATCCTCGCGCCTTAGGATGACGCGCGCTATGACCATGCATGCAGCAGGGAGACGAGACTTGGCATCAACGTCGCGACGGCACCGCTGGTTCACCGCCGTGGCGGCGACATGTGCCGTTCTGGCGGCCGGCACCGCCCGCGCCGGCGACGAGCAGCGCGTCCCCGTCCCCGAGCGCCTTCAGGGCCTGCAGCTTTCGGGCAAGGCGCTGGACGCGGTCGCCGGGCGGATCGATCCGTCCAAGCCGCTCGGCTGGTGCGATCCGGCGGATACCGGGCCGCGCATCCGGGTGATCGTGCCCAATGTGCGCAATGCCGAGGGCAACATCAGGCTCAGTCTGCACGGTCCCGACCCCGAGCAGTGGGTGGGCAAGAAGGGCGGCAAGCTGATCCGCTTCGACGTGCCTGCCCGACAGGGCCGCATGGAAATCTGCATGCCGCTGCCCTATGGCAAGCGCGTCTACGCCGTCGGCCTGTATCACGACGAGAACGCCAACGGGAAATACGGCTTCGCCGGCGAGGGCTACGGCTTCTCCAACGACGCCAGGGCCGGCGCGTTCGGCCCGGCCTCGCACAAGGCCGCGGCGTTCACCGCGGGCGACGCGACCACGGAGCTGACGATCAGCCTCCGCTATTGAGCATTCCGTCGCTTGTCGTTTGACCCGGAACCAATTGCTGCCTAAGTTCGCGCCTTTCCAGCCACTTGGAACAGGTTCCGGTGACACTCGAAGAAATCGGCGTCATCAGCAATCCGGGCAGTACCCGGATGAACAAGATGTTGCAGGAGTTCCGGCAGGTGGTCGCGGGTTATGCCGGCGTCGCCTACCGAGAGCTTTCCCATATCGACGACATGGAGCACATCCTGCGCGACTTTGCGGCGCAGGGAGTCAAGTTGCTCATTCTGAGCGGCGGCGACGGTACTCTGCAGCTCGGCGTCACCGCGCTGATGAACCACGACATCTTTCCTGACCCGCCAGTGATCGCCATCCTGCCCGGCGGCCGCACCAACATGGTGGCCGAGGCGCTCGGCATGTACGGTACGCCCAGTGAGTGCCTGCGCGACGTGATCGACGGCGCGTTGAACGGCAGGCTCAAGACCGTCGACCTGCCGTTCATCCGGCTGCAGGTGAAACCGGACGCGGCCCCGGTGTATGGCGCGTTCTTCGGCGCCGCGACCATCGTCCGCGGCATCGAGTTCACCCGCAACGTGATCTATCCGCTGGGCATGCCCAATTTCCTGTCGCATGCCATCGCCATCGTTTACCTGGTCGCCAACGCGGCGTGGCCGTTCAAGGGGGCGAACGCGCCCATGCGGGCCGAACCCATGCACGTGAATTTCGGCGACAGCCCGCCGGAGGCGAAAGCCTACATGATCGTGCTGGTGACCACGCTCAACCGGCTGATCCTGGGCCTGTCGTCGGCCTCGGCGGTGGGCGAGGGTGCGCTGCGCTACACCAGCATCGAATACACCGTCCCGGCCGCGGCGCGCGCCGCCTGGACATTTCTGTTCGGCCGTCCGTCGGCCAAACCGGTGCGCGGTCTGGTCCGCCGCCGCCTGCACGGCGTCGAGATTCGCACCACCAGCCCGGTGACGCTCGACGGCGAGTTCTTCGTGCCCGATCCCGCCCATCCGGTGACGCTGGAGGCGACTCCGCCCTTCACCTTCGTCAGGCTGAAAGACGAATGACCGGCGAGGGCGAGGATTTCCGGACAGTCATGGACCGGGTCCTGGTCGAACTGTACCAGCCGCTCTTTCCCGCCGCCGAGGCCGCCACGAAGGATCTGCTCGCCGCCCATCCCGGCGCGTCGGCGATCCTGTTCTACGGCTCGTGCCTGCGCACGGGCTCGGACGACGACAAGATCCTGGATTTCTATGTGTTGGCCGACGACCTCGCCGAAGCGAACGGCAGCGCGCTGCTGGGTTTCTTCAACCGCGTCCTGCCGCCCAACGTGTTCTACCGGGAGACGCCGTTCGACGGCCGCATGGTGCGCATCAAATACGCGCTGATGTCGACCGACGGTTTCGTCGAGTCCATGAGCCTGGATTGCCTCAACCCCAGCTTCTGGGCCCGCTTCGCCCAGCCCTGCGCGCTGGCCTGGGTGCGCGACCCGCGCACCGCCGGCTATGTGGCCGAAGCCGTTGCCCAAGCGGTGATCACGGCGGTCTCGGTGGTGGTGCCGGTCCATCCGTCGCCGTTCACGCCCGACGAGCTTTGGTCGCATGTGTTCCAGATGACCTATGGAGCCGAGCTCCGATCAGAGAATGCGGCCACCAAGGGCGGCGAGATCTTCCGCGACTATCCCGACCGTTACCGCGACCTGGCGGTCCCGGCCATGCGGGCAGGCGGCATCCAGGTGGAGGTGGACGAGCACGGATATTTGCGGACCACCGTGCCGCCGTCGCGCGGCCGGCAGGAGATGCGCCGGTGGCGCACAAGGCGGTTGCAGGGCAAGACGCTCAGCCTGCTGCGGCTGATCAAGGGCGCCTTCACCTTCACCGGTGGGCTCGACTACCTGGCGTGGAAGATGCGCCGCCATTCCGGCGTGGAAATCCCGATCAAGCCGTGGCACCGGCGCCATCCGATCATCGGCGGCCTGGTGCTGCTCCGGAAGGCGCGGCGCAAGGGTGGGTTCCGCTAGGCCGCCGGCTGGCTGAGCACACTGTTCGACCGCGCCAGGCGCTCGAACGTATCCACGATCGTCTTGACCTGTTCCTCGGTATGGGCGGCGCTGAGGCTGCAGCGCAGCAGGTTCAGGCCCTGCGGCGTGGCCGGCGGCATGGCCAGGTTGACGTAGACGCCGTTGTTCAGCAGCTGCTCCCAAAGCCGCACCGCCATGTCGCGGTCGTCGATCTTCACGGCGACCACCGGGCTGGGCGCCGCGCCCAGGTTGAAGCCGGCGCGGGTGAGGCCTTCGTGGAGCTGCCGGGCGTTGCGCCACAGCTTCTCGCGGTGCTGCGGCTCGGAGCCCAGGATCTCGATCGCCTTCAGCGCCGAGGCGACCACCGACGGCGGCAGCGAGGCGGTGAACATGTAGGGGCGCGCGGCAAGGCGCAGGATCTCGAACTTGGGATGGTTCGACACGCAATAGCCGCCGATGGTGCCGACGCTCTTGCTGAAGGTGCCGACGACGAACTCGACGTCGTGCATGACGCCGGCTTCCTGCACCACGCCGCAGCCGGTCTCGCCGAACACGCCGAGGGAGTGGGCTTCGTCCACCATCAGGGACGCGCCGTGCCGGTTCTTGACCTCGACCAGTTCCTTCATGGGCGCCTTGTCGCCCAGCATGGAATAGAGGCCCTCGATGACGATCAGCACGTTGGCGCCGGTGCCCAGGCGGCGCAGCCGTTTGTCCAGGTCGTCGGCGTCGTTGTGCTTGAAGCGGACGATGGTGGCGTCGGACATCTTGCAGGCGTCGTAGATGCTGGCGTGGCTGTCGGCGTCGATGACGATGACGTCGTCCTTGCCGGCGATGGTGCCGATGCTCGCCATGTTGGCGAGGAAGCCGGTGCTGAACACCATGCAGTGCTGCGCGCCGTAGAGGTTCGCGATGGCGGCTTCCAACGCCTTGTGGCCGGTATAGGTGCCGTTCAGCACCCGCGAGCCCGTCGTGCCCGTGCCGGCCGCGTCGAGCGCCTCGTGCGCCGCCTGGATGCAGCGCGGGTCGAAGGTCAGGCCCAGATAGTTGTTGGTGCCGGCCAGGATCGTCCGCTTGCCCTTGATCACCGCCTCGGTGGGCGAGATGATCTGCTCCATGACGACGTCGATGGGGCTGGTGTCCTCGAAACCCAGCGCCTCGCGAGCCCGGATCATCGGGTCGAATTTGTCGAACAGGTCAGCCATTCTTCTTCTCGATCAGGGTGTTGACCGCGTCGGCGACCTGGCCGACGGTCTCCAGGTCAGGCAGCAGGTTGAGCGGGATGATGATGTCGAAGTGGTCTTCCATCTCGGCGACGAAGTCCATCACGGTCAGCGAATCCCACTCCAGATCGGTGGCAAAAGTGCTCGACGGCGTTACCGCCACACCCTTGCGATTGAGGGGCGCGATCAGGGTGACGATCTCGTCCAGCGCGTTGCTCATGAAGGGTCGGCCTGCCTGCAATTGTCCGGAGCGCGGGTTATAGCACTGGCCCGGATGAAGCCCAACCCGCGAATAGGCTCAGGGCAGGTCGCCATGGGCCTCATACCAGGCGCGGGTCTCGGCGAGGCCGCGCGACGCCGGAATCGATGCCCGCCAGCCGGCCTCGGCAAGGGTGGGGTCGCGGCAGACCCAGTCCGGATGGGCGAGCTCGCGCGCTTTTCCCGGCGTCAGCATCGGTACGCCGCCGGTGGCCAGGCTGGCCAGCCAGACGGCGCCGCCCGCCGCCCGCAGCAGGCCGCCCGGCACGAAGACCGGCCGAGGCTGGCCGGGGCCGCCGCCGATCATGCCCAGCACCTCGGCGAAGCTGTAGCCGTCGGCCGCCCCGTCATGGACCTCGGCGGTCCGGCCCGAAAGGCCGGGCAGGGCGATGGCGGCGACGATGGCGGCGGCCAGGTCCGCCACATGCACCAGCGAAGTGCGATGACGCGGGCCGCCGGGCAGGAACGGGCGGCGGCGGCGCGCGGCCTTGAAGAACACCAGCGTTTCCCGGTCGCCGGGACCGTAGACCGCCGGCGGGCGCAGGATGGTCCAGTCGAGGCCCGGCGATGCCTGTACCAGCACTTCCGCCGCGGCCTTGCTGGCCGCGTAGCCGGACAGGGCAGGTTCCCGGGCGGCGAGGGACGACAGGTGGATGAAACGCGCCTTGCGTCCGCCCAGCGCGGCGATCAACCGCGCGGTGCCGCCCTTGTTGACGGCGAAGAACTCGGCCCGGCGCCGCGCCTTGATCAGCCCGGCCACATGGATGACGGCGTCCGCGCCGGCGACCAACGTGCCAAGGGCCGGTTCGTCGGTCAGGCCGCCGGAAACCCAGGTGACACCGTCACGGGCCGGCTGCGCGCGGCGGGTCAGCGCGGAAACCAGAAAGCCCTGCTTCAGAAGTTCGTCCAGCACCGCGGCGCCGACGAAACCCGTCGGCCCGGTCAGCGCGACGCGTCTGGCGGGTCCGGTCATGGGGTCACTCCCCAGCGGCGGCCTTCAGCGGCGCGGCGTCTTCCCAGGGATAGGGATCGCTCCCTTCGAGCGGCTCCAGCAGGCCGGACATGAAGTTGGCGCGCGCCTTTACCCGGCTCAGCTTGCCCGAGGAGGTGCGTGGCAGGCTGCGCGGCTTCACCAGCGCCACGCGGCAGGCGATGCCCACGTCCTTCTGCACCCGCCGCTTGATCTCGTCGACCAGCTTGCGACGCTCCTCCAGCTCGCTGACGCGCGGCTGGACCAGGATCATGGCCACTTCCTCGTTGCCCCGTCCCGGCACCGAGATGGCGGCGCTGTCGCCCGAGCGCAGACCGTCGATCTGCTCGACGGTCCATTCGATGTCCTGCGGCCAGTGGTTGCGGCCGTTCAGGATGATCAGATCCTTGGCGCGTCCGACGATGTAGAGCGCCGGGCCGATCATGTAGCCCATGTCGCCGGTGTCGAGCCAGCCTTCGCCGTCCAGCACGTTGCGGGTGCCTTCCGGGTCGTTGAAATAGCCCGACATCACCGACGGGCCGCGCACATAGATCTTGCCGACGCTGCGCTCGCCCACCGTGTCGCCGTTCTCGTCACGGATATCGAGGTCGTATTCCGGCATGGGGATGCCGCAATTGACCACTTCCCGGGTCTTGGCGGTGTCGGCGGTCGCCGGCACGGCCCGGTGCTCCGCCGCCAGCAAGCTCTCGTCGACGAGATCGACCTCGATGCCGCTGTCGATGGGCATGAAGCTCACCGCCAGCGTGCATTCGGCCAGCCCGTAGCTGGACAGGAACGCCTTGTCGTTGAACCCGGCGGACGCGAAGGTGCGGCTGAACTCGCGCATGGAATCGGCGCGGATCATCTCGGCGCCCAGGCCGGCGACGCGCCAGGAACTCAGGTCCAGCTCGGCGACCTGTTCGGGCTTGGCCCGGCGGGCGCACAGCTCGTAGCCGAAGGTCGGGCTGTAGCTGATCGTCGCCCTGTTGCGGCTGATCAGCTCCAGCCACAACAGCGGGCGCCGGGCGAAGAACTCGGTCGGCAGATAGTCGGCGGTGACCTGCACCGCGACCAGGGTCAGCATGGCGCCGACCAGGCCCATGTCATGGTAGAAGGGCAGCCACGACATCATCCGGTCGCCATCGCGCACCTCGATGCCGTGCACGCCGTTGCCGTGGCAGTTTGACATCACCGACGTCTGGGTCACCGCGACGCCGTGCGGGAAGCGGGTGCTGCCCGAGGAGTATTGCAGGTAGCAGATGTCGCCGGGACCCTGCGGCCGCAGATCCGGAGCGCCTTCAGGCAGCGCCAGCAATTCCTCCGCGGTCACCACCAGCTTCATGCCCAGCCCGTCGGCGGCCTGTACCAGCAGGTCCGACATGCCGGTGGGCGCGATGGCGGCGGCGGCGTGGCAGCTCGCCATCTGCTTGCCGAGTTGCTCGACGTAGCCGTCCTTGCCGCCGAACGAGGTCGGCAGCGGCAGCGGCACCGGCAGCAGGCCGGCGTACTGGCAGCCGAAGAAGGCGGTGATGAAGTCCGGGGTCGTGTCGGCGATCAGCGCCACGCGGCAGCCGCGTTCCAGGCCGGCGGTGATCAGCCGGCGCGCCGTGGCCAGCGCGCGGTCGCGCAGGTCGCTGAAGCTCAGGACGTCGACCAGTTCGCCGCGCGCCGAATAGAAGTTGAACCCCCGGGCGCCCTGCGCTGCATAGTCCAGCGCGTCGACCAAAGTGGCGAAGTCGGCCATGCGCCGGGGCAGGCCGGGATCATCCGTCGGTAAAGGTGTCAGCATATTCGGGTGTATCGGTCTTCCTTGGTCCGTCGTGTCAGTCGTAACGGAGCACTTTCCTTCGAAAGCTCAAGTCATTTCCACCGTTTCGCGTTCGTGTCCGAACGGCGGAAGCGTAGCTCATTTTTGGGCGCAGCGGGTTCAAAAATTTGCCATACTCGGTGCCCGCAAGGGCGAGGGCGCCGGTTCATAAGGGGAAACCGCTGGAAAGGCAAGAGTCCAGGAAGCAGGCCCACCCTGCGCCAGGCGACAATAGCCGCCGCGTGCCGCGCCGGTACGCCAGCGAAGCCTACCTGGAGCGCGCCGCCGCATATTATCTGGCGCGCTTTGCCTCGAGCGTCGGCAACTTCAAGGATGTGCTGTGGCGCAAGGTCGAGCGCCGCGGCCTGGCGGATGGTGTCGAGCGCGCCACGGCGCAGCAATGGATCGACGGCATCACCGACCGGTTCGTCGCCCTCGGCCTGCTCGACGACGACGCCTTCGCGCGGGTGCGCGCCGGCGCGCTGCTGCGGCGCGGCAAGCCGCGGCGGGTGATCCGGTCGGCGCTGGTGGCCAAAGGCGTGACCGCGGATGTCGCGGCCGGCGCGGTCGCGGCGTTGTCGGCCGACTCCGAGGATCCGGACCTCGACGCGGCGCTCGCCTTTGCCCGTCGCAAGCGGCTCGGCCCCTACGGCGCTGCCGGCACGGGCGACGACCGGCGCCGCAAGGACCTGGCCGCCTTTGCCCGGGCAGGATTCTCCTATCAGCTCGCACGCCGCGTGCTCGAGGGGAGTGGCGGCGAATGAGGGATGCGTCGCGGATCGTGGCGGCAGGGCTATGCGGGCTGCTGCTTCTGTGGGGTGACGCGGCCGGCGCCTTCTCGGCGGACCCGCCCCATACCGGCGTCGCCCAGTCCCTGCCGCTGGCGCCGCTGACAGTGGAGACAGGCAAAGGTTCCGTGGTGGTCCGGGTCCAGGTGGCCGATACCGACGTGACGCGCCAGACAGGACTGATGTTCCGCAGATCCATGCCCGAGAAGGAAGGCATGCTGTTCATCTTCCAGGAAGTTCGTCCGGTGGCGTTCTGGATGAAGAACACGATGCTGTCCCTCGACATCCTGTTCATCGACGACGCCGGCAGGGTGATGAACATCGCCCGGGGCACGACGCCGTTCTCGCTGGAGCCGATTCCGGCGGACGGTCCCACCCGCGCGGTCCTCGAACTCAACGCCGGCGCCAGCGCCCGTCTGGGTATCGAGGTGGGCGACCGTGTGCTCTACGAGCCGCTGTCACGGCCGTTGACCGCACCACCCTGAGAGTCGCCTGATCCGTGACTATTCATCGCCAGCGGGCTTCGCGGAAGATCGCGGCACTTGACGCTGGGAATCATTGGCCTGTTTACTGGCGCCCAATGGGCCAAGTCGCGAGCCTGCTCGCAGATCGTTCCGCCGGGGCCGCAGGGCATTTGGAGGAGCGGAGGGGAAAATCAGGACATGCGTCTTCATGCCGCTCCTTGAACTCAAGGAACTCAAGCGTCTCGGCTTTGGTTTCGGCATCAGGCAGCGGGGATTGCTAGCCAAGGCCGACCAGGCGCCCGCCACAGATTTTCCGTCGGGCGGGGACATGAGGGCTCTCGCGGAAAAAGTCCGGTCCTGTCTGGCGGACAGCGACAGCGTTGCCGCGTTCGCGGCGGGCGACCAGTTGTCGTTCCTCGATCTGGCGCACTGGGTGCTGTCGCTTCAGCGCCGCGCACGCATTCCTGTGTTCGCGCAGCCCATTCCGCTGTCTCCCAGCCCAGGCAAGGGTGGCAGGCTATCGGTTGGCGTTCTCGTGCCCTATGTCGATGTCGAAGCGACCCGGCTGGCGCTTGCCTGGGCAATCGGACTGGTCAACGCCTTTGCCGATGCGGCCGCGAAGGGTGAGACCGCCGCGGCGCTCGATGCCGTGTCCGCGCAGGTAGACGAAATAGTCGGCAAGCTCGGCCCGCACGTGCCGACCGGCGTCAATACTTACCGGATATGCGAGGCCGCCTACCACGAGCGGATTCCGTTCACGCTGTTCTTCCGCGACATGCTGCTGCTTGGCGAGGGCATCAGGCTCAAGCGCATGCTGAGCACGATCACCGATGCTGTCAGTCCGATCGGCGTCGCCATCGCCCGCAACAAGACGCAGTCGGCCTCGGCCCTGCGTCAGGCCGGCTTTCCGACCGTCCAGCATACCGCGGCCAAATCCGAGGATCATGCGGTCACCCTCGCCCGCAAGACCGGGTTTCCGACGGTGGTCAAGCCCGCCGACGCGGACGGCGGCGCCGGTGTGTCGGCGGGGCTGATGACCGAAGCGGCGGTGAGGTCTGCATACAGGAAGGCCCGAAAAGTTTCGAATAACGTGCTTGTCGAGGCCTTCGTCGCCGGCAACGACTACCGCGTTACGATCTACAACGGCCGGATCGTCAAGACCACCGTGCGGCGGCCCGGCGGGGTAGACGGCGATGGGGTCAGCGACGTTCGAGCCTTGGTCGAAATGAAGAAGGACGATCCGCAGTCGCAGCGGCGCAGACTGGAGCGCGGTCGCTTCCTGCTCGAACTCGACGACGAGGCGCGGGAACTTCTCGTCGATATGGGAATGACCGAGGAAACGGTTCCCCCGGCGGGGCAATTCGTGCCGCTTCGGCGGCGCTCGAATGTTTCGACGGGCGGTACGACGAAGGATATTCACGGCACGTTGCACCCGGACAACGAGGCCATGCTGCTGCGCGTCGTCGACCTGCTCGGGCTGGACTTTGCCGGCGTCGACTATATCTCGCCCGACATTTCAAAATCATGGACCGGCTTGCAGTCGGCGGTCCTCGAGATCAACGCCCAGCCGCAGCTCGACAACGACCTGAATCCGACCCTCTACAACGATGTGCTGCGCGACTATATGGGCAGTAGCGGGCGCGTGCCGTGGGTCCTCCTGCTGAGCGGCGATTCCACGAGCGTGCAAGCGCGCTCGCTGGGCGAGTGCATCCGGCATGCCATGGAGCAACGCGTGCAGCCGGCGGTCGTCGCGTCGTCCACCGGCGTATGGCTCGGTTCGTCACGTATTGCCGGCGGGCAAGGATCGCTGGCGAGCGCCTGCGAGAGTGTCGTCATGGGCCGGTTCGCCGCTGCCGCCGTCGTGGTCGCCGATCCGTCGCGGGTGGTCGCTCAGGGGCTGCCGACGGAGGACCTGGATTTCGTCGTCCTGACCAACGATCCGCGGCCGTCCGCGGAAGCGTTCGAGCTCTGCCGCAAGCTCGTCGCGCCGCATATCCGCAAGGGGCTGCTGCTTGAGGTGGGCGATCCGGCTTTCGGGATACTCAAGTCGGAACTGCCGGCGGATAAACTTTTCCTGGTTTGCCCCGGCTCGGCGGATGATGCCGTCCGGACGCACCTGGCCGGAGGTGGCCGCGCCGTATGGCTCGAAAGCACGCAAGAGTCGGCGGAAATCCGCGTCGTGCTCGGCGCGGGTCAAACCCGCCTCCCACTCGGCACGCTGAGGGCTGCGGGAGCCGACCGGCGGGCGATCCGGGATGTGATGATCGCCCGGGTTATTGAAGTCTACCTGCCGGCCAGGAAAAAACCCGGCGAGACGCAGCAAGGAACGTGAGTAAATGACGGTGAGAGCGCAGGCAATCGGTCGGGATTTCGAGTTTTCCGACGCCGCGGCGCGCATCGCGAAACTGCGCGAGTCGGCCTACAACCGGCCGGTGGAGGAAGGCTTCCTGGGCTCGGTCCGCGAGATCGCGATGGTGCTGAGCAGTCCGCGCTCCGGCTCCAGCCTGCTGGCGTCGGTGCTGCGCCGGACCGACCAGGTGATGAATTTCCAGGGCGCGATTACGCCGTTTCTCGGCATGACCGACCTGCGCTATCCGGTCAGCGGCGACACCGATGCGCTGGAAGCGCACCAGGCTTCCGTCGCGCCATGGCTGGAGCCCTACCTGGCCCAGGAATGCGGCTATGCGCTCGAGCGGCTCGAAGGGCAGGCCGACCGCGACCAGTTCGCCGTCGACCTGGCGATCCGGCTGTCCATGCAGTGGCCCGACATCGCCTTCGCTCTCGACCACGTGCGCTCGGCCACCAATGTCGCGCTCGACGAGGCCGTGCGCGATTTCGGCTGGGCCGACGGCGAGTTCCGCGATCCCAAGCTGTTCCACGCCCTGCTGATCCGGCGGCTGCGTCCGGCCTATCCGGCGCTGAACCCGTATCTCTACGACATCGACGCGGCCATGATCCGCGACCTGATGCCCGAGGCGCCCGTGGTCGTCACGCTGCCGTCGGGCCGCTTCGTCGAGATGCCGCCGCTGATCACCATCCGGCCCTGGCGGCGCGCAACGGCCGCCGACCTGCGCGGCAAGCCGCTGGTGATGAAGACCGTCGCCAACACCTTCCGCATGCCGTTCCTGTCGGCGCTGTTCCCGTCGGCGCGGATGCGGGTCATGCACCTGACGCGCAGCGTCGCCGGCAGCGCCAACGGCATGTATGACGGGTGGATGCATGCGGGCTTCTGGGCGGCGCACATCGTCGACGGCGACCTGGCGATTCCTGGCTACTCGGACAAATTTCCGGAGTGGGGCCGGCACTGGTGGAAGTTCGGGCTGTTCCCGGGCTGGCAGGCGCACCGGGCGAGCAAGCCCGTCGACATCGCCGCCGCGCATTGGCGCACCTGCCACGAAACCATCCTGGCGTGGCTGGAGGCCCATCCGGCGCAGCGGGCGGACTCCATCCGGGTGCATGGCGAGGACTTCCTCGACAACCCGCACAGGAAGGCCGGCACGCTTGCCCGGATCGCCGACTGGTTCGGCGTCGGCATGGACGAGGGCCTGTCCTACGCGGCGGAAAACGAGCTGCCGCTGCAGCTCGCCACGGTCAAGCCGGCGCCGCAGCGCTGGCGACAGCGCTATGACGAACTGGAACACATCCTGAATGATCCCCGCAACGGCGACCTGATGGTGCGGTTGGGATACGATTCGGACCCAGAGACCTGGTAGCCGCCCGCGGCCTTGAGGCGGGGCGGCAGTTCGTGTATCTCCTCGCCTGAGATTTCCGGGGTGTAGCTCAGTCTGGTAGAGTGCCTGCTTTGGGAGCAGGATGTCGTCGGTTCGAATCCGGCCACCCCGACCAGAACGAATGCAGGACGATAGGGTATGCAGGCAACGATCTTCAAGCCGGCCAGGAACGCCATGCAGTCGGGCTGGGCGAACACCCGCAAATGGCTGCTGGTCTATGAGCCGCAGCGCGCCAAGCGCATCGACGACCTGATGGGCTATACCAGCTCGGACGACACCTCGCGCCAGGTGCGGCTGACTTTCGACACCCAGGAGGAAGCGGTCGCCTATGCCGAGAAGCATGGGCTGGCGTACCGGGTGCAGGAGCCGCAGGCGCGCACGCTGAGAATCAAGGCCTATGCCGACAACTTCAAATACACGCGGCAGACCAGGTCTGCCTGAACCATATCGGACCCCGTAGCTCAACAGGATAGAGCACCTGCCTTCTAAGCAGGATGTTGCGTGTTCGAGTCACGCCGGGGTCGCCACGATCGCAGGGGAGAGCGATGCCGAGGAGCCAGCTTGCCTATGTGTCCATGACCGGCCCAGACCGGGTGGGGCTGATCTCGGCGGTGACCGCCCGGCTGTTCGACCTGGGCGCCAATCTGGCCGACACCAATTTCGCGGTGCTCGGCACCGGCTTCGAGTTCAACGCCGTCTGCGAGCTGCCCGGCGATCTGCGTCTCGACGACATCGCCGGTGAACTCCGGTCGCTGCCGCAACTCGTTGGCGCCGAGGTGTCGGTGACGCCGTTCGTCCACGCCGCCACCCCTGCCGCGAACGCCCGCATCACCCATGTCATCGACGTGGTCGGCGGCGACCGCCCCGGGCTGGTCGCCCGCCTCACCGAAGCGTTCCAGGACTACGACGCCAACATCGTCCGCATGAACTCCGCGCGGCTCCCCGGCGCCGGCGTCGGCGCCGATTACGTGACCCGCTTCGAGGTCTACATTCCCGAGCGGGCCGATGCCTGCCTGGCGGCCATCGACAACACCGCCCAGCAGCTCGCCTGCGCCTGCCGCTGGCAGGTCGTCTGAGCGTCTTTCCATTGCTTCCCTGACGTCGTCGGTGCCGCTGGTTTCCGGCGGCTACAGACGCTATTGCAAATCGTTCGCATTTTTTCTTGACGGATGTTCGGGCGCTGTGCAAGGTGCCGGTCACTATTAGGAATCATTCGCAGTTGCATCTGCAACCGCGGACGGTTTCCCCGCCGGTGGTAACGACCGCCATGCAAGCCAAGAAGGGCATAAGGATGAGGAAGCGTTTCGAACGAGAAGGGATGGGGCGTGTGTCTCACCGTGCCCTTGCCGCCGCGGCCTTCGGGCTGACGGTCGCCGCCATGCCCGCGCAGGGGCAGGAAACCGCGCCGGCCGGCGGTCCGGTGGTGCTGGGGCCGGTGCGGGTCGAAGGCGATGCGTTCAGCATTCAGCCCCCGGCCGACAAGGGCTACAAGGCCGCCCGGACGACCACGGCGACCAAGACCGATACGCCGCTGCTCGATGTTCCCCAATCCGTCTCGGTGGTCAACCAGGACCAGATCAGGGACCAGGCGGTCACCAGCATGGCCGAGGCCGTCCGGTACACGCCGGGCCTCGGCTTCGCACAGGGCGAGGGCAACCGCGATACGCCGGTCTTCCGCGGCAACAGCTCCACCGCCGACTTCTTCGTCGATGGCATCCGGGACGACGTCCAGTATTTCCGCGACCTGTACAACATCGAGCGGGTGGAAATCTTCCGCGGACCGAATGCAATGATCTTCGGCCGCGGCGGCGTCGGCGGCGTGATCAATCGCGTCAGCAAGCAGGCCAACTGGGACGCCGGCCGCGAACTGCGCGTCCAGGCGGGCAGCCACGAGCTGTGGCGCGGCACCATCGACCTGAACCAGCCGGTGAGCGATGCGGTGTCGCTGCGCCTGACCGGCCTCTATCACAACGCGGAGAGCTTCCGCGACGACGTGAAGTACGAGCGCTGGGGGCTGAATCCGACGGCGTCGTTCAGGCTGGGCGATCGCACGCTGCTGCAGGTCGGCTACGAGCATTTCGACGACCAGCGCACCGCGGACCGCGGTATCCCGTCCTATCAGGGGCTGCCGTTCGAGACGAAGCGCTCCACCTTCTTCGGCGATCCGCAGGAAAGCCGGTCGACCGCCGCCGTGGATGCGGTCAACGTGGCCATCGAGCACCAGTTCAGTGACGTGCTCACGGTCCGCAACCGGTTCCGCTATTCGAGCGTGGAAAAATTCTACCAGAACATATACCCCGGCGCCGTCAACACCGCCGGTACGTCCGTCTCGCTGTTGGCATATAACGACACGACGCGACGCGACAGCTTCATCAACCAGACCGACCTGATCTGGAAACTCGAGACGGGGTCGATCAGTCACACGTTGTTGGCCGGCGTCGAACTCGGCCGGCAGGAGAACGACAACCGCCGCCTGACCGGCTTCTTCGGCTCGCCCACATCGACCGCGACCTCGATCCTGGTTCCGACGGCCAGTCCCAACGTGGATGCTCAGGTTTTCTTTCGTGCGGCCGCGGGGAACAACGACAACCACAGCGTGGCCAGATTCGTCGGCGTCTACCTGCAGGACCAGATCGAGTTCTCGTCCATGTTCGAGGCCGTCGTCGGCATCCGCTACGACAACTTCGACATGTTCTTCCTCAACAACAGCAACGGCCAGGAGCTGAACACCAACGACGATCTCTGGTCGCCACGCGCCAGCCTGATCTTCAAGCCGATCGAGCGCCTGTCGCTCTATGCCAGCTACAGCCGCACCTATCTGCCGCGCTCCGGCGAGCAATTGTCGTCGCTGACGGTCACCAGCGCTGCGCTCGCCCCGGAAAAATTCGACAGCTACGAGGTCGGCGTGAAGTGGGACGCGTCGCCCGACCTGCAGCTTACCGCCGCGCTCTATCGGCTGGACCGCACCAATGTGGTGATCCCCGACCCGCTGGATCCGACGCGCTCGATCCTCGCCGGCGCCCAGCGCAGCAAGGGGTTCGAGTTCGGCGCATCCGGCAGCATCACGCCCGACTGGAGCGTCATCGTCGCCTACGCCTATCAGAACGGCAGGTTCACCAAGCCGATTTCGGCGACCGTGCCGGCCGGCGCGTGGCTCGCCAACCTGCCCAGGCACAATTTGTCAGTCTGGAACCGCTACGACATCCTGGACTGGCTGGGCGTCGGCCTGGGCGTCATCCATCAGACCAGGCGGTTCGCCGCGACCGACAATCTGGTGGCGCTGCCGGGCTTCACCCGGGTCGACGCGGCCCTGTTCTTCGACATCACCGACGCCATCACCGCGCAGGTCAACATCGAGAACCTGCTCGGCGAGCGCTACTACGTGAACGCGCACAACAACAACAACATCAGTCCCGGCGCCCCGTTCGGCGTCACGGTTTCCATCGGCGCAAGCTTCTAGGGCCGGGTGTCGGCGGAGGGCTACTTGTAGGCCGCCGCCGACTGGGCCTTCATCACCTCGATCTTGCCCTTCATGGCGTCGAGCAGGCCGGCCATGCCCTTCTGGGAAACGATGCCGCCGAACTCCTCGCGGGTGGTGATCAGCATGCTGATGCCCTCGATCTTCACGTCGATGATCTTCAGGCCGCCGGCCATGGAACGCACCTGCCAGTCCATCTGGATCGGCTCGCCCTTGCCGATCACCTGGCTGGCCACGATGGTATCGTCCTTCGGCCCCTTGGTGGTGCCGGTGACCTTCACCGTCTCCTGCTCGAAGCGGGCGAGGCGCGAGGTGATGGTGCGCAGCATGTAGTCGTCGAAGATGGTCGTGTACTGCTGGCGCTCGGCCTCCGTCGCGGTCCTCCAGTAGCGCGCCAGCGCCTGCTTGCCGAGGAACTCCACGTCGATACCCTTGGCCATCAGGTCGCGGAACGCCTGGTCGCGCGCGGCGCCTTTGGTCTGGGATTTCAGCAGGCTGATGGTGTCGTCGGCCAGCTTCTGCACGAACGCGCCCGCCGGGTTGGTTCCCTGCGCCGCGGCGGGCAGGGACGGCAGCGCGAATGTCGCCACGAGCACAAGGATCAGGCCTCTGAGCGTCTTCATCTCGTCGTTTCTCCGCAATGTCGGCGTCGTTTGAAGGTACTGATAACAGTTAGGAGGGCGAACCGCATCGTCCAATCGAACCGGTTGCGTTCCCCCCCAACGTCGGCCCGCATCGGCCTGTTCCGGGCACCCGGCCCGAGCGATTCTCGCTTTTCGCCCGTCTATCCGGTACATCATCGCAAGGGCCCGCGGGTGACGGGCCGTCCGAACCGGGGTCATCGCGAGCCAATGCTGTATTTCGAGCTTCTCTTCGTGCTTCTCCTGACGCTGATCAACGGCGTCCTGTCCATGTCGGAGCTGGCGGTCGTGTCTTCGCGCAGCGCCCGGCTGAAGGATCTGTCCAATCGGGGCAGCCGCGGCGCGCGCGCCGCGCTGAAGCTGATCGAGGATCCGAGCCGCTTCCTGTCCAGCGTCCAGATCGGCATCACGCTGGTCGGCATCCTGGCCGGCGCGGTCAGCGGCGCCACGCTGGCCGAGCGTTTCGGTATCTGGCTGAACCAGTACGAGGTGATACAGAACCAGGGCGGCACCGTCGCCATCATCCTGGTGGTGTCGTGCATCACCTATGTGACGCTGGTGTTGGGCGAGCTGGTTCCCAAGCGCATCGCCATGGCCAATGCCGAACGGATCGCCGTGGTCGTGTCACGGCCCATGCAGGTCCTTGCCCGTATCGCCGCGCCGGCGGTGTGGCTGCTCAAGGGATCCACCGACTTCATCCTGCGTGTGATCGGACTGGCCCATGAGAAGCAGTCGGCCATCACCGAGGACGAGGTCAAGTCGCTGATCGCCGAAGGCACCCGCGAAGGCATCTTCGTGCCGCGCGAGAAGGAGATGATCGAAGGCGTCCTGCGCCTCGCCGACCGCTCGGTGATGGCGATCATGACGCCGCGCGTCGATGTCGCCTGGATCGACGTGGACGCGGGCACCGACGGTATCCTGGCGGCCATCGAGGAGCACCGCCACTCGCGCCTGCTGGTGTGCGAGGGCGTCGTCGACAAGCCCGTCGGTTTCCTGCAGACCAAGGATCTGCTGCCACTGGCGTTGCGCGGCCAGCAGTTTTCGCTGCGCGACATCATGACCCCGCCGCTGGTGGTGCCCGACCGCACCCCCGTCCTGGCGCTGCTGGAGCGTTTCCAGCGCGAAGGCATCCACATCGGCGTGGTGATCGACGAGTATTCCAGCCTGGAGGGCGTGGTCAGCGTCACCGACGTGCTCGAGGCCATCGCCGGCGAACTGCCGGAGCGCGGCCAGGAAGGCTCTCCCATGCTGGTGCGGCGCGACGACGGCTCGTGGCTGGTCGACGGCACCATGCCGGTCGACGAGTTCGAGGACCGCACCAACATCCGCAAGCTGCGCGGCAAGGGCGACTTCCACACCATCGCCGGCTTCGCCATCAACGAGTTCGGCCACCTGCCGGGTGCGGGCGAGCACTTCACCTTCGGCCGCCACCGCTTCGAGGTGGTCGACATGGATGGCCTGCGCATCGACAAGCTGCTGGTCGCGCCGCTGATGCCGGACGAGCCGGAGCTGGGGTAGGGTTCCTGTCCTGCTCCATGGGGATGGGGAACTTACTGCAGCCGGTTGATGGCCCTGGCCAGCACCACGTAGAGCTTGCCCATGTCCGATGACAGCAGCGACGCCGACAGTGTGTCGGTGTGCTCGCTGTCCATGGACTGGTGCACCAGGCCCTCGAAGTGGGCGATGAACGTCATCACGTTCTCGCGGAACCGCGAATCGCTCTCGAACCGGCCGGAAATCTGGCGGTTCCAGCCCAGGCTGCTGGCCTTGACGATATGCCGGGCGAAGGCCTGGGTATCGCCGCTGCGATACTGGCGCCACACTTTTTCGGGTATGTCGGCGTTGGCGACGCGGTTGAGGTCGATGGACAGCGTTCCCAGCGTCTCCATCACCTTGCTCGCGGTGCGGGCGAACGCGGCGCCGGTCGTCTTGCGTTCCAAATCCTCCATGGACGTCAGCCGCTGGCCCAGGCTTTCGGCGAGGGCCAGCAGCCGGTCGGCGCGCTCACGGACCATGTCGTCCGTCTGACCGACGCTTTCGCGAGCCTGGCCCGCGGCGCTCGCCAGTGCGCGGGCGCCTTCGATCAGCGCGTCGGCGCGGGTACGGAACTGCTCGGCCTCGCGGGCGAATTCGGCGATGCGCGCGGCGTTGGCTTCGAGCGCGTCGCCGGTCCGGGCGACGCTGCCCACGGCGTCATCCGCCGCTTGCCTGACCTGGTGGCTGCGCGCATCGATTGTATCCGCCGAGCGGCCGATCTGGCCGGCGGCATCGCCGGCGGCGGCGCTCAGCCGCTGGCCCGCGGCATCGATCGCCTGGCCGGCCGCCGCCATCCGCGCCAGCGCATTGCCGCTCGCCGCCTGCGCCGCGCCGTCATGCTGCTTCAGGACGTCGTTGAGCCTCTCCAGCCGCTGGGCGGCGGTCTCGCTGCTTTCGCCCAGCGCCGCGGCGTTCTGTCCGATTCCCGCCGATGCCGCGGCCAGCTCGCGCAGCCCGTCCGCCGACGCGGCCTGCAGTTGCCGGATCTGCTCCAGCATGTCGGTGGTGGCGTCGTTGATGCGCCCGCGGGTGCCTTCCGTGGCCTGGGTCAAACCGCTTGCCGCCGCGCCGAGCGCCGCCTCGACCTGCTTGGCCTCGGCGAGCGCTTCCTGCATGACCCGGGCGATGGCGCCCGAGCCGCTGGTCACGGATTCGTCCAGCACGCGGGATTTCTCGGCGATCTCGTCGGCCAGTGTCCGCAGCATGTTGACGGTGCCGTCCACGGTCTGGCGCAGCGACGAGATGCTGGTTTCGGTCTGGTCGATGGTGCCGGAGAACCGCTGCGCCTGGGCGGCGAACTCGTTGCCCAGCGCCTTGGTGCGCGTCGCGGCGGCGTCCGATGCCGCTTCCAGCCGCCCGATCTGTTCGGCCAGCAGGTCGCGCGCCCGGTCCAGCGACCCGGCCGCCTCGGTCGATGCCGTGCCGATGTCGCCAGACGCCTCGCGCAGCGACTGCCGCAGCGCCTCGGCCCGGGCCATGGCGGCCTCCATGGCCTGCGTCATGCCGGTGGCGTCGGCGCCTACCTTCTCGCCCATGGCGCGCGACGCCTCGGCGATCCCCTCGGCCGCGCTGCCGGCGGCCTTCTCCATTTCGGCGGCGCGGTCGCGGAAGGCGCTGGCCGACTGGCTCGCCAGTTCCGTGGCGGCGGCGGCGGCGGTCTGCCATTCGGACGTGATCTGTTGGGCGGTCTGGCGCAGCCTGTCGCCGGACTGGTCCATGAAGCTGGTCGCCTCGCCGCTGCGCGCCTGCAGTGAGGAGGTGAGCGACATGAAGCGGCGTCCCGCGTCGTCGACCTTGCTGACCGCGTCGCCGATGCCGTTGTTGAGCCCCTGCAGCGCCTCGGCCGACAGGTTCTTCATGAACTCGGCCTGCAGGGTGAAGTGATCGGCGGTCTGGGCGATCCAGGCCTTGGTCTCGTTGGCGAGGCCGTTCAACCGCTTGCCATGGGCAGCGACCGTCTGTTCCATCCGGTCCGCCCGATCCCGGGTCCGGTCACCGGCATCCTCGATGGCGGCCACTTCCCGGCGCGCCAGTTCGGTGATGTCGCGCATTTTCGCCGCCAGCGCATCGCCTGCCGTCAGCATGGCCTGCGCCTGGCTCTCGTAGCCCAGGTTGATCTCGTCGATCTGCCGCGCCGCCCTGCCGGTCGCCTCGTCGAGCCGGCCGACGATGCCCACATAGGTCTCGCTGATCGCCTCGGTGCGACGCGCCGCGCGTTCGGCGGCGCTCAACAGGTCCTCGGAACGGTTGGCGAGCGCGGTCTGGGCCGAGCGGGTGTTCTCCAGCGACTGGGTCGAGATGCGCGACAGCGTCTCGGCCGCGCCGGCGATGGCGGTCTCGATGCCATTGGCGCGCTGGCGCAGCGCCTCGAGCGCGCCGTCGAGTGCCGTGGCCTGCGCCGTCAGCACGGCGCTCGCCTCGCCGCTGCCCTTGTCGACGCTGGCCGAAGCCTCGGCCAGCGTTTCCATCTGGCGGCGCAGCACCCTTTCCATGGCCTCGGTCCGGTCGCGCGCCATGTCGCTGGCCTTGGCCAGTTCGGCGGCCTGGGACTTGAGGGTCCGGACCAGTCCGGCCACCCGCTGCTGCGCGTCCTCGCCCGGATAGGTCATGGCGATGAGGCTGTCGTCGATCAGCCGGCTGGTGCGGGTCAACGCCCGCATCTGGATCAGGCTGATCGCCAGCAGCCAGACGGCCATGATCGGCAACACCGCGGCCATGCCGTAGAGAATGCCCTGCTCGAGCGTCAGATGGACCGATGCGTCGCGCGCAACCAGGTAGAGGGCGCACAGGATCAGCCACACGATGGAGACGGCGCCGGCGCCGGTCAGCAGCGGGCGCGCCGACGCGGGCGGTGCTGGGGCAGAAGGCGCGTCGGCGCGTGCCGCGCTGGCCGCCGCCAGTTGACCCTGGACGATCCTTACGTTCGCCGCGTCGACATCGACCTGCGCCACTTGTCCTCCATCGCGTCCGAGCCGCGATTTTCCTCCAACCTCGGCCGCCGGTCAATCGGCGAAGTCTAATGATTTCCGATACTCAGCGGGATTTCTGGCGATACGCTGTTAGCATCGCGGCGTTACTGTAGCCAGCTGCCCGTGCGGCGGCGCCCGGTCCTCGTGCACCGGCGCGTGTGAAATTCGGATGAAATGCCCGGCGGCAGGGGCAATAGTGGCGACGAGCGGTGCCGGACGCCGTCTTGCCGCATCGAGGGGAGAAAGCCATGACCAGCCTGATCGCCGCCTGCGCCTTGTTCTTTCTGATCCATTCGCTGATATCGGGGACCGGCCTACGCGGCGTCCTCACTGGCGCCATCGGCGAGAAGGTCTATCGCGGCCTGTTCGCGGTGGCCTCGCTGGGCGCCATCGTGTGGATGGCGATGAGCTACAACCACGTCTCGGAAGCCGGCTCCCGGTATCTGTGGAACCTGGGCCCTGCCGGTCACGGCATCGCCCTGATCCTGGTCTTCCTGGCGCTGATCTGCGTCGTCGTCGGCGTTGCCACGAAAAACCCCACCGCCATGCAGCAGGAAGCCCTGCTCGCCCAGGCGGAGCCGGCGCAGGGGATCGTGCGCGTCACCCGGCACCCCTTCCTGGTCGGCGTCACCCTGTGGGCCGTGGCGCATGTGCTGACCAACGGCGACCTGGGATCGCTGGTCTTCTTCGGCACGTTCCTGCTGGTTTCGGTGGTCGGCATGGCCAATATCGATGCCAAGCGGCAAAAGCGCGACCCGGAAGGCTGGGCGAAGTTCGCCGCGAAGACATCGCGCACGCCGTTCGTCGCCATCATCCAGGGCCGCAACACCCTGAAGATGGGCGAGATCGGTTGGGGCAAGATCGCGGCCGGTGTCGCGGTCTATGCCCTGATCCTGTATTTCCACGGCTGGATATTCGGCGTCGACGTCCTCCGCCCTGCATAGGCGGAGCGGCGTTGCGCGGCCTACGTCCGGAACGTCAGCTTAGCGGCTTAGCGCCTTCATCGCGTTCTCCAGACCCGCAAGGGTCATGGGAAACATGCGGTGGCTCATGATCTGCTTCATCAGGCGCACGGACGGCGAGGTTTCCCAATAGCCCTCGGGCACGGGATTGAGCCAGACCGCCTTGTGATAGACGTCGAGGATGCGGTGCATCCAGACCTCGCCGGCCTCCTCGTTCCAATGCTCCACCGAGCCGCCCGGATGGACGATCTCGTAGGGGCTCATGGTGGCGTCGCCGACGAAGATGACCTTGTAGTCGTGCGGGTAGGTGTGCAGCAGCTGGAAGGTGTTGATCTTGTCGGCCCGGCGGCGGACGTTGTCTTGCCAGACCTCCTCGTACACGCAATTGTGGAAGTAGAAATACTCCATGTTCTTGAACTCGGACCGGGCGGCCGAGAACAGCTCCTGGCAGACGCGGATATGCGGGTCCATGGAGCCGCCGACGTCGAAGAACAGCAGCACCTTCACGTTGTTGTGCCGCTCGGGCACCATCTTCAGGTCCAGGTAACCGGCGTTCTTGGCGGTGGCGCGCACCGTGTCCGGCAGATCCAGCTCGTCGGCATTGCCCTCGCGCGCCCAGCGGCGCAGGCGGCGCAGCGCCACCTTGATGTTGCGGGTGCCGAGCTCGACGTTGTCGTCGAGGTTCCTGAACTCGCGCTTGTCCCAGACCTTGACCGCCTTCTGGTTGCGGCTTTCCTTCTGGCCGATGCGCACGCCCGCCGGATTGTAGCCATAGGCGCCATAGGGCGAGGTGCCGGACGTGCCGATCCACTTGTTGCCGCCCTCGTGCCGCGCCTTCTGCTCTTCCATGCGCTTCTTGAGGGTTTCCATCAGCTCGTCCCAGTCCATGGCCTCGAGCGCGGCCTTCTCCTCCTCGGTGAAGAATTTCTCCACGAGCTGCTTCAGCCAGTCCTCGGGGATGTCGATCTTCTCGGCGTCGCCGGTGAATTCGATGCCCTCGAAGCACTTGCCGAACACCCGGTCGAACTTGTCCAGGTTCTTCTCGTCCTTCACCAGGACGGCGCGGGACAGGTAGTAGAAGTCCTCGACCTTGTAGTCGGCGACGCCCTTGTCGAGCGCCTCCAGCAGGGTCAGGTATTCCCGCAGGGTGACGGGAACCTTCGCTTCCTTCAGCTCGTAGAAGAAGTTCGTGAACATGGTCGGCGTCCCGGTAGGCCCCGCGCCGCGGGGCCGCTTGTATTAACTTAGCTCTGCCGCCGGCTGAGGAAAGCCAGGCGCTCGAACAGGTGCACGTCCTGCTCGTTCTTCAGCAGCGCGCCGTGCAGCGGCGGGATCAGCTTGTTGGGATCGCGCTCGCGCAGCATCTCCGGCGTCATGTCCTCGGCCATCAGCAGCTTCAGCCAATCGAGCAGCTCGGACGTGGACGGCTTCTTCTTCAGGCCGGGCACCTCGCGAATCTCGTAGAAGATGCGCAGCGCCTCGCTGACCAGCTTCTTCTGGATGTCCGGGAAGTGGACGTCGATGATTTCCTTCATCGTGTCCGGATCAGGGAACTGGATGTAGTGGAAGAAACAGCGGCGCAGGAACGCGTCCGGCAGTTCCTTCTCGTTGTTCGAGGTAATGATCACGATCGGCCGGTTGATGGCGACGACGCGCTCCTGGGTCTCGTAGACGAAGAACTCCATGCGGTCGAGTTCGAGCAGCAGGTCGTTCGGGAACTCGATGTCGGCCTTGTCGATCTCGTCGATCAGCAGCACCGGGGATTCGTCGCCGGTGAAGGCGTCCCACAGCTTGCCCTTGATGATGTAGTTGGAGATGTCGTGTACCTTGGCGTCGCCGAGCTGGCTGTCGCGCAGGCGCGACACGGCGTCGTATTCATAAAGGCCCTGCTGCGCCTTGGTGGTCGACTTGATGTGCCACTGGATCAGCGGCTTGTTCAGCGCCTTCGCCACCTCGATGGCCAGCACGGTCTTGCCGGTGCCCGGCTCGCCCTTGATCAGCAGCGGACGCTGCAGGGTGATCGCCGCGTTCACCGCCACCTTCAGATCCTGGGTGGCGATGTAGCTGTCGGTGCCTTTGAATTTCATGGACTCGTTTCCGGATGAAAGCTGTTGTTGCCCCGCAAATTAGGCGTGCGTGCAGGGGGGATCAAGAAATAAGGACCGACGCGGCGAAGAAGGCCCGTGCCAGCGTGCAACCGGTGGGACCGCGCACCTTCCGATGCGGGGTTTGTCAAGGTGTCAAATCTGCATGCCTATCCCGAGCCGGTGCGTAAAAGCGGTTGCAGCGCTTTTTGACGTTGAGTATATGTCTGGCCGCTTACTGGGCCTCCATCAACGGCATGGGCGGGGTTAGACCACGTGGACAAGGTTGTGGATCAAAAAGACTCTCCGGTCTCCGGTCACAAGGCCAACGGCATAAGACTCCCCGAGGGGTACGAGCCCTCAGCCGACGAAGAATTCATGAATCCCACCCAGCTGGCCTACTTCAAGAAGAAGCTGCTGGACTGGAAGGCGGAGATTCTCCGCGAGAGCCGCGAGACCCTGGACCAGCTCCAGGAAGGCGGCATCCAGGAACCCGACCTCGCCGACCGCGCCTCCACCGAGACCGACTGGTCGCTGGAGCTGCGCACCCGTGACCGCCAGCGCAAGCTGATTTCCAAGATCGACGCGGCGCTGCGGCGGATCGAGACCGGCGAATACGGCTATTGCGAAGTCACCGGCGAGCCCATCGGCCTGAAGCGGCTGGAGGCGCGTCCGGTCGCGACCATGACGCTCGAGGCGCAGGAAGCGCACGAGCGCAAGGAGCGCGTGCACCGAGACGACTGACGCCTTGGGGAGAGGTAAGGTCAGAAGGGCCGGTCTCAGGACCGGCCTTTTCTTTTGTGCCGTGCGTATGCACCCGCCAGGCGCGTTCCCGGACATAATGCGAACATCGCGGAAATACGTCAGCAAAAACCGATATTTAGAAAATGCTTGCGCGATGAGAACAAAACAGGTACATATCGCTCGTTGAATCGATCATAGGCGTGTGGAATAACAGAGGGATCAAGCCATGTCGGCCACTCTTCAGCTCATCAATCGGGATACCATGGACAAGCAGAAAGCTCTGGACGCGGCGCTGAGCCAGATCGAACGCGCGTTCGGCAAGGGTTCGGTGATGAAGCTGGGGCAGAAGGAAGCCTCGGTCGACGTCGAGTCCGTCCCGACCGGCTCGCTGGGCCTCGACATCGCGCTCGGCATCGGCGGCCTGCCCAAGGGCCGCATCATCGAGATCTACGGCCCGGAAAGCTCGGGCAAGACCACGCTGGCGCTGCATGTGGTGGCCGAGGTGCAAAAGCGCGGCGGCATCGCCGCGTTCATCGACGCCGAGCACGCGCTCGATCCCAACTATGCGCGCAAGCTGGGCTGCGACGTGCCTGAGCTGCTGATTTCCCAGCCCGACACGGGCGAGCAGGCGCTCGAGATCGCCGACACGCTGGTGCGCTCGGGCGCGGTCGGCGTGCTGGTCATCGACAGCGTGGCCGCGCTGACGCCGCGCGCCGAGCTGGAAGGCGAGATGGGCGATTCGCATGTGGGCCTGCAGGCGCGGCTGATGAGCCAGGCGCTGCGCAAGCTCACCGGGTCCATCTCCCGCTCCAACTGCATGGTCATCTTCATCAACCAGATCCGCATGAAGATCGGCGTCATGTTCGGCAGCCCGGAAACCACCACCGGCGGCAACGCCCTGAAGTTCTATGCCTCGGTCCGCCTCGACATTCGCCGCATCGGCCAGATCAAGGACAAGGAAGAGGTGGTCGGCAACCAGACCCGGGTGAAGGTGGTCAAGAACAAGGTGGCGCCGCCGTTCCGCACGGTGGAATTCGACATCATGTATGGCGAGGGCATCTCCAAGATGGGCGAGCTGGTCGATCTGGGCGTCAAGGCCGGTATCGTCGAGAAGTCGGGCTCGTGGTTCTCCTACGACAGCCAGCGCATCGGCCAGGGCCGCGAGAACGCCAAGGAGTTCCTGCGCGCCAACCCGGACATGGCGAACGCCATCGAGAAGGCGATCCGCGGCAATGCGGGCATCATCGCCGCCGCCATCACCGGCGGCCCCGACGAGGACGCCGCGGGCGACGAGGGGGATGGCTCGCTCTGACGCCACACCGGCCTATCTGACCTTTGACCGGCGCGGCCTTCGTGCCGGTCATTCCATTTCTGGCGCATGGGAGTGGTCTCGCGGGTGCGCTGGACAGGGTTAAGCCCAGACGCTAAAAGCGAAACGCCCGGCACTTGCCGGTTTGGGTAAGGGGACAGGACGGACGTGAAGAGCGCCAACGAGATCAGGCGAGCGTTTCTGGATTTCTTCGTGCGCAACGGCCACACCGCCGTGGCGTCGGCGCCGCTCGTGCCGCACAACGATCCCACCCTGATGTTCACCAATGCCGGCATGGTGCCGTTCAAGAACGTGTTCACCGGCAACGAGACGCGCGACTATGTCCGCGCGGCGTCCAGCCAGAAATGTGTCCGCGCCGGCGGCAAGCACAACGACCTCGATAATGTGGGCTACACGGCGCGCCACCACACCTTCTTCGAGATGCTCGGCAACTTCTCGTTCGGCGATTACTTCAAGCCCGAGGCCATCGAGTTCGCCTGGACCCTGCTGACGAAGGACTTCGCCATCGATCCGAAGCGGCTGGTCGTCACCGTCTATCATGAGGACGAGGAAGCCGCCGGCTTGTGGCGCAGGATCGCCGGCCTGTCCGACGACCGAATCATCCGCATCGCCACGTCGGACAATTTCTGGTCCATGGGCGACACCGGTCCCTGCGGCCCGTGCTCGGAAATCTTCTACGACCATGGTGCCCACATCTTCGGCGGCCCGCCGGGTTCGCCCGACGAGAACGGCGATCGCTTCGTCGAGATCTGGAACCTGGTGTTCATGCAGTTCGAGCAGGTGACGCCCACCGAGCGTATCAGCCTGCCCAAGCCCAGCATCGACACCGGCGCCGGCCTGGAGCGGGTCACCGCCGTCCTCCAGGGGGTGCACGACAACTACGACACCGACTTGCTGCGGGTGCTGATCGAGGCATCGGCGGAGGCCACCGGCACCGATCCCGACGGCGCCCAGAAAGTCTCGCACCGGGTCATCGCCGATCATCTGCGCGCCTGCTCGTTCCTGGTCGCCGACGGCGTGCTGCCGTCCAACGAGGGGCGCGGCTACGTACTGCGCCGGATCATGCGCCGGGCCATGCGCCATGCCCACTTGCTGGGCGCGCAGGACCCGCTGATGTACCGGCTGGTGCCGGCGCTGGTCACCGAGATGGGCCAGGCCTATCCGGAGCTGAACCGGGCCCAGCCGCTGATCACCGAAACCTTCCGGCTGGAGGAAACCCGCTTCCGCGTCACCCTGGAACGCGGTTTGCGCCTGCTTGACGAGGAACTGCAGAAGCTGCCCTCCGGCGCGCGGCTGCCGGGCGAGGTGGCGTTCAAGCTCTATGACACCTACGGCTTCCCGCTCGACCTGACCGAGGATGCGCTGCGTGCCCAGAACCTGTCGGTCGAGCACGAGGGGTTCGTCGCCGCCATGGCCCACCAGCGCGCCGAGGCACGCAAGGCCTGGGCCGGCTCAGGCGAGACCGCCACCGAATCGCTGTGGTTCGAGATCCGCGAGGAACACGGCGCCACCGAATTCCTCGGCTACGACGCCACCGACGCCGAAGGCAAGATCGTCGCCATCGTCCGCGACGGCAAGCCGGTCGAGGTGGCCGAGCCCGGCCAGGAAGTCTCCATCGTCGCCAACCAGACGCCGTTCTACGGCGAGTCCGGCGGCCAGATGGGCGACACCGGCTCGCTCGCCGCCGAGACCGGCACGGTCGAGGTCATCGACACACGCAAGATGCTGGGCGCCCTCCACGTGCATGTGGGCACCGTCCATGCCGGCCCGGTGAGGGTCGGTGACGTGGTTCAGATGCACGTCGACGCCGACCGGCGCGACAGGCTGCGCGCCAACCATTCGGCCACCCATCTGGCCCATGAGGCGCTGCGGCAGGTGCTGGGTCCGCACGTCACCCAGAAGGGCTCGCTGGTCGCGCCCGAGCGGCTGCGCTTCGACATCTCGCACCAGGCGCCGCTGACGCCTGAGCAAATCGCACTGGTCGAGGACAAGGTCAACCGGCAGGTCCGCCGCAACGTCGAGGTCACCACGAGGCTCATGACGCCCGACGACGCGGTGAAGGCCGGGGCGCTCGCCCTGTTCGGCGAGAAGTACGGCGACGAGGTCCGGGTCGTCGGCATGGGCCTCGGCGACGAGCCGTCGCGTCCGAACTACTCGGTCGAGCTTTGCGGCGGCACCCATGTGCGCCGCACCGGCGACATCGGCCTGTTCAAGATCGTCGGCCAGGGCGCGGTCTCGGCCGGCGTCCGCCGCATCGAGGCAATGACCGGCGCCGGCGCCGTCATCCACGTCAACGAGCAGGAGCGCCTGCTGGGCCTGGCCGCCGCGGCGGTGAAGGCGTCGCCGGCCGAACTGCCCGAGCGCATCGCAGCGCTGATGGCGGAGCGCCGCAGGCTGGAGAAGGAGCTGTCCGACGCCAAGAAGGCGCTTGCCATGGGCGGCGGCACCGCCCGCGGGGCTGAAGATGGCATCCGTGCGGTCGGCGCGGTCAGGATGATCGCCCGCACGCTCGATGGCGTCTCCGCCAGGGATCTGCGCGGCCTGATCGACGAGGCGAAGAAATCCCTAGGTTCGGGAATCGCGGCGTTCGTCGCCGTGGCCGACGGCAAGGCGTCGGTGGCCGTTGGCGTCACCGACGATCTCACCGGTCGCATCAACGCGGTCGACCTGGTCCGCGCCGGCGCCGAGGCACTGGGCGGCAAGGGCGGCGGCGGACGGCCCGACATGGCCCAGGCTGGCGGCCCCGATGTGGACAAGGCGCAAGAAGCGCTCGCCGCCATCGAGGCGGCCGTGGCGGCGGCGGCCTGACCGAATGAACCGGTCGCCGGAAACCAGGAAGTTCCGGCGCCGGCTGTTCGAGATTCTCGAGATCAGCGCCATCGACGACGACGTATCGACGGCGTGCGACTACTTCATCGTCGGGATGATTCTGCTCAACGTCGCGGCGGTGGTGTTCGAGACGTCGCCCCAGGTCTATGCCGGGAACGAGGCGCTGTTCAGCGCCTTCGATCTGTTCTCCATCGTGGTGTTCACCATCGAATACGCCGCGCGGGTCTGGATCGCCGACATGCACCTCCACTACGCGCGCAACAAACCGTGGCGGGCGCGCCTGCGCTACATCGTGTCACCCTACGGTCTGATCGACCTGCTGGCGATCCTGCCGTTCTATCTGGGCCTCTACCTGGACCTGCGCATCCTGCGGGTGTTCCGGCTGGTGCGGCTGTTCAAGCTGTTCCGCTATTCGCCCGCGCTCGCCACCCTGGGCCGCGTGTTCTATGCCGAACGGCGCGCGCTGCTGGCGGCGGCGGTCATCATGCTGGGGCTCATGGTGTTCTCGGCGACCATCATCTACTATCTGGAACACGAGGCGCAGCCCGGTGTGTTCGCCAGCATCCCCCATTCCATGTGGTGGGCCGTGGCAACGCTCACCACGGTGGGTTATGGCGACATGGCGCCGATCACCACGCCCGGGCGCGCCTTCGGCGGTTTCGTCATGGTCTGTGGACTCGGCATGTTCGCGCTGCCGGTCGGCATCCTCGCCTCCGGTTTCGCCGCCGAGATCCGGCAGCGCGAGTTCATCGTCAACAAGGACGTGCTCGGCCAGGTGCCGGTCTTTGCCGACCTGGGGCCGCTGCCGCTGGCGCGGATCGCGGCGCTGCTCAAGGCGCGCATCTTCTCGCCCCGGGACGTCATTGCCCGGCAGGGCGACGAGGCCGACGGCATGTTCATCATCCTGTCGGGCGAGGTCGAGATCGCCACCGGCCGGCAGCGACTCAACATGGGATCGGGCGAGTTCTTCGGCGAGCTGGGCCTGTTGTCCGACCGGCAGCGGAACTTCACCGCGACGGCCCGGTCGCGGTGCCAGCTGATGATGCTCCGGAAGTCCGACTTCCTGCACCTGATCACGGAAAGCCCGGACATCGGCCGCGCCATCCTCCGGATGGCTTCCGACCGGCTGGGCGCCGTGGGCGCCGACGGCGAGTCGCTGCTGGACGAGCGCGAGATCGCCCGCGCCCGCCGCGCCATCGAACGCGCCATGCACCAGCTCGGCCGTTGATCTTCCTTCCCGAACACGGAAAAGGGCGGCCCGGTCGCCCGCGCCGCCCGGCTGAATTTCCGGCCTGAAGCTTACGCCAGTGCCTTCTGCAGGTCCTGGTCCAGCTTGGCGAGGAAGTCTTCGGTGGTCAGCCATGCCTGGTCGGGGCTGACCAGGATCGCCAGGTCCTTGGTCATGTGGCCGGCCTGGATCGCATCGACACACACCTTCTCCAGCGTCTCCGCGAAACGCACCACGTCGGGTGTGTCGTCGAGCTTGCCGCGGTGGGCGAGCCCGCGGGTCCAGGCGAAGATCGACGCGACCGGGTTGGTCGATGTCTTTTCGCCGCGCTGGTGCTGGCGGTAGTGGCGGGTGACCGTGCCGTGCGCGGCTTCGGCCTCGCAGGTCTTGCCGTCCGGCGTCAGCAGCACCGAGCTCATCATGCCGAGCGAGCCGAAGCCCTGCGCCACGGTGTCGGACTGCACGTCGCCGTCATAGTTCTTGCAGGCCCAGACGAACGCACCGTCCCACTTCAGCGCCGAAGCGACCATGTCGTCGATCAGGCGGTGCTCGTAGGCGATGCCGGCGTCCTTGAACCGGGTGGCGAATTCCTCGTCGAAAACGCCCTGGAACAGGTCCTTGAAACGGCCGTCATAGGCCTTGAGGATGGTGTTTTTGGTCGACAGGTACACCGGCCACTTGCGGTCCAGGCCATAGTTCAGGCAGGCGCGGGCGAAGTCCCTGATGCTGTCGTCGAGGTTGTACATGCCCATGGCCACGCCGGAACTGGGGAACTGGAACACCTCGTATTCGATCGGCGCGCCGCCGCCGTCGGGCTGGAACTTCATGGTCAGCTTGCCGGGGCCGGGCACCTTGAAGTCGGTGGCACGGTACTGGTCGCCGAAGGCATGGCGGCCGATGACGATCGGCTTGGTCCAGCCCGGCACCAGGCGCGGGATGTTGGTGCAGACGATCGGCTCGCGGAACACGGTGCCGCCCAGGATGTTGCGGATGGTGCCGTTGGGCGACTTCCACATCTTCTTCAGCTTGAATTCTTCGACGCGCGCCTCGTCTGGGGTGATGGTCGCGCACTTCACGCCCACGCCGTACCGCTTGATGGCGTTGGCGGCGTCGATCGTCACCTGGTCATCGGTTGCGTCGCGGTGCTCCATCCCCAGATCGAAATATTTCAGATCGATGTCCAGGTAGGGAAGGATCAGACGCTCCTTGATGAAGCTCCAGATGATCCGCGTCATTTCGTCGCCGTCCAGGTCGACCACGGGGTTCTTGACTTTGATCTTCGCCATTTTTCTTGTTCCTCTCCGAGCGCGCGTGAACGGGACGCAAAAGCCGCGGCACCATAGCACTGGCGTACCGCCTGGAAAAGCGCGGTACCGGCCTATTTCAGGATGGCTGGAATGCGGCGCCGCGCCCGGTCAGGTCCAGTCGGCGAAGCCGGGAAATCTGGGCGGCCTCGCCGCGTCCAGCGCCGGCAGCAGCAGGTCGACCCGGTCGACGATCTCGTACAGCTCCAGGTCCGATGGCGCGCAGAACCCGGCCTCGACCCGGTCGCGCATCAGCGCCTCGAAATGGTCCCATGCGCCGCCGACGTTGAGCAGCACGATCGGCTTGTCGTGGATGCCGATCTGGCGCCAGCTCAGGATCTCCACCGTCTCCTCCAGGGTGCCGATGCCGCCCGGCAGGGCGACGAAGGCGTCCGACAACTCGAACATCATCCGCTTGCGGTCGTGCATGCTGTCGACGATGTGCAACTCGGTCAGCCCCTCCTTCAGCAGTTCCTTGCGCGCCAGGTGCCGGGGCATGACGCCGGTGACCCTGCCGCCCGCGTCCAGTGCCGCCTGCGCCACCACGTCCATCAGGCCGACGCCGCCCGCGCCATAGACCAGGGCGATGCCATTCTCCGCTAGCGTGCGTCCCAGGTCGGCGGCGGCCTCGGCCAGTGCCGGGTCCGAGCCGCGGCGCGATCCGCAGAACACGCAGATGGATTGGGGGCGGGACATGGGCGTTCCTGGAAGCCGCGTGGTGCGATAGGTTCCTTATAGGAGGATTCCGTTGCGGCGCACCAGCGGCTGCCGCATAAGGTGCGTCAAACCTGATCCGGCCCCGACGGCGCCCCAACTCAACACTGGGCGCCGATCCGCGCCGGTCTCCGACGCGTCTCGTTCCGGAAGCAGTCCCGTGCGCAACCGTGCCATCCTCGTCCTGATCGCCCTGGTCCTCGCCGGTGGCACCGGCTTTGCCCTGCTGGGCTCGAAGCAGCCCGCCACGCCGGCGACGGCGAACGGCGAGGCCAAACCGGCGCCGGTGGAGTTCGAGCTGATCCGGCTCAGCCGGGAAGGCATGGGCGTGATCGCCGGCAGCGCTCCGCCAAACGGCTTCGTCGACGTCATGTCCGAAGGGCGTTCCATCGGCAAGTCCCGTGCCTCCGGCGCCGGCGCGTGGGAGATCGTGCTCGGAACGGCGCTGGAGCCAGGCACCCACATCCTCAGCCTGATCACCACGGATGGTGCCGGCCGGGAAACCCGGTCGGCCGGCGTTGCCGTCGTCGCGGTGCCGCCGCCGCCAGGTAGGGGGCCGGAGCTCAAGACCGCCAAGGGCGGCAAGAAGCCTCAAACGGAGGATGGCGTGCTGGCGGTAATGCTGCCACGCCAGGGCGAGGCGCCGGGCCGTGTCCTGCAGCGCCCCGGCCAACTCAGGCCGACCCTCGCGCTGGGCATCGACGTGGCCGATTTCGACGGCGCCGGCCGGACCGTGCTGGCCGGCCGGGCCGGCGCCGGCAACGATGTCAACGTCTACCTCGACGGCCGCCCGGCCGGTACGGTCAAGGCGGGCGACGACGGCGTCTGGAGCTTGACTCTACCGGCGGTCAACGCCGCACGGCACAGCATCCGGCTCGAGGAGATCGGACCCGGAAATGCCGTGGTGCTCGACGTCGACCAGGCGTTCAACCCGGCGATCACCATGGCCGTGGATGCGGGCCGCGCGGCCGCGGCGGTGATGCCGGACCCGGCGGTGTGGCACGTGGTGCGGCGCCGGGCGGGCGGCGTGATGCGCTACAGCCAGGTATTCCGGACCGATCAGGGTGTCGCCGCACCCGACGACGGCGACGCCATCAAGGTGCCCGGCATTCTCAAGCCCGGCACCGACTTCTAACCCCTCACATGCAACGAGGCCCCGGTGAACCGGGGCCTCGTCCGTTCGTGTTCGCTGCTTGGACCCTAGCGGCCTGGACGGTTGTCCTCGTCCGCCGGGTTGGGATCGGTCGGCGCCCGCTTCTGGCGCGGCTCCCGGTCCTCGCGCTTTTGCGCGGGTGCCTCGTGCGGACGCTCGCGGCGCTCGCCCGCGGCCCGGGT
This sequence comes from Sphingomonadales bacterium, assembly GCA_022844405.1. Taxonomy (GTDB): domain Bacteria; phylum Pseudomonadota; class Alphaproteobacteria; order SMXS01; family SMXS01; genus RI-34. The sequence continues at coordinate 75,761 of JALHLV010000016.1, forward strand.
GTCAGGACGGTCCGGGCGTTCGGCGACCGCGCGGTTGGAGCGCTCGGCGCCCGTGCCACGGTTCGGCCGGTCATTGTCCATGGCGGGCCGGGACGGCGTGGTCGTTGCCTGCGGGCTGGGAGCCGCCCGCGGGGTCTGGGTCGCGGCGGGGGCCGTCCGGTCCCTGTTCGACGACCGGTCGTTGTCGCGGCGGTCGGCGTCGCGACGGCGGTCGCCGCGCTCGCTCAAGCCCGGCCGCGGCTGCGGCGTGGGTGCGGTCACAGCGGGATTGTTGGGTGCACCGCGGTACGAGGTGCGGTTGTCGTTATCGCGGCGATCATTGTCGCGGCGATCACCGTCCCGCCTGTCGTTGTCGGTCCGGCTGCGTCCGTCGCGGCGGTCGCCGTCACGGTGATCGCGGTCCCGGTCGTTCCAGTCGCGGTCACCGCGACGGTCCCGGTCGTTCCAGTTACGATCCCGGTGGCGGTCGTTCCAGTCGCGGTCGCGGCGCGGGCCCCAGCTGCTCCGCCAGCTATCGTGATAGTGGCGCTCCCAGCGGCCACGGTCGTGATAGAACGGCCGGCCTCGATAGTAGCTGTCCCAATAGTTGCCGAAGCTGAACGAAAGGAAGCCGATGCCCACATAGGGGCCGGCGTCCACCAGGCCCATGCGCCGGCTGCGGTAGTCGACGACGATGTCGCTGGCGTCGACCCAGCCGCGATCGGAGCGGTAGCCAACGTCGCAGAAGCTCCAGTCGTTCAGGCAGCCATAGATTTCCACGCGCCGGTCGTTTCGGATTGTCCGGATTGCCGGATAATCGTAGTCCGGACCCGCGCGCAGTTCGGTCGGTTCGACCGTAAAGCCCGTCGCAGCCTGGGCCGCGGCCGGCACGAATGCCGCACCGGCGACAAGCACCGCGGCGGCGATAGACTTGCGAAACATGTGTCTCTCCAAGAACATTTTGAGTTTTCCCCGTGAGCCGTTTTCTTCCGGCCCACGCAGACATTGAACGTCGATGCGCGCGCGTCGGTTCCGCTTCGGTAACGGGAGACCCTGAGCGAACCAGGGTCTCCCTCACCGGCCCGGTGGACTTGCGCGATCAGTCAGCCATTACCGCCTCGGGCGATCACGGTCGTGGTCGCGGCCGTCGCCGTCACGGTCGCGGCCGTCGTGGTCGTTGTGGCCGTAATCGCTGCTGTGGTTCCCGCGGCGGCTCCAGTTTTCCCGGTCGCGGTAGAAGCCGCGGCCCTTGTAGTTGGAGTCCCAATAGCTGCCGACGTTGAACTGGACCACCGACACGCCCCAGGGTGAACCATAGGCGACTCGACGGCCCGAGCGTTCGGCCTGGACGTCTTCGCCGAGCACCCAGCCGCGTCCGCGGTTGGTGCTGACGTCGCACCACGACCAATCGCGCAGGCAGCCATTGATCTCGATCCGAGCGCCGCTGCGGGCATAGGCGACGGTCGGGTAGTCGTAGTCCGGGCCGGCCTTGACGTCGAGCCGGTCGACCGCGTAGCCGGGCACCGCGCTGGCCGGCGCGGCAACCATGATGGACGCGCCGAGAACGAGCGCGGTGGCAACCAGTGTCTTTTTCAACATATCAATCTCCAATGTTGGTCTGCTGTGCACGGATGACGGCGAGTTTTCTACGGCTCGATCAGCCGCTCCGAGCAAAATAAACGTGTGGTATATCCATATGTTCCCATGAAATTGAAATATTAAAAATTAATAGAACTCCAGTAAGCACAATATACACTTGGCCATTAATAGCCTGTTCACAAATAATCGGGATCAGGTTTTTTTAACCCGGAGGCCGGCCTGTGCGTCCCAAAGTGCACAATAGGATTCGCCGTCTGACAGGACAGGGTGCAGGGTGAGACATCGGAAGTTGCCCCTGACGTCGACAGGCCCTGTTTCGTTGGTGCTGGCCTCAAGGGCCGTGGCCTGTGCTATACAGCCGCCATGAACGCCGATCCCGACGACCGACTACCGCGCGGCCAGCGCCATCACTGGAAGACGGTGAAGACCCTGCTGCCCTATCTCTGGCCGGCAGGCGAGCCGGACATGAAGGCGCGGGTGGTGATCGCGCTGGTGCTGCTGGCGGCGTCGAAGGGCCTGACCGTCGGCATACCGCTGATCTACAAGGAGGTCGTCGCCAGTCTGACGTCGCAGGGCGGCATCGTCGGCTCCCCAGCCTTCGCCATTCCCGTCTTCCTCATCCTCGGCTACGGCATCGCCAGGATGCTGGCGCCGTCGCTGGGCGAACTGCGCGACATGATCTTCGCCAAGGTCGGCCAGCAGGCGTTGCGCCGCGTGGCGCTTCGGGTGTTCCGCCACATCCACGCGCTGTCGATGCGGTTCCACCTGGACCGGCGCACCGGCGGCCTCAGCCGGGTCATCGAGCGCGGCACCCAGGGCATCGACTTTGCCCTGCGCTTCATGATCTTCAACATCATCCCCACGATCCTGGAGATCGGCTTCGTCGCCGCCATCATGTGGGGCGTGCTGGACTGGCGCTATGCCGCGGCGACCGTCGCCTCCATCGTCCTCTACGTGGCCTTCACCTTCGGCATAACCGAGCTGCGGCTCAAGCTGCGCCGCGAGATGAACCGCCAGGATACCGAGGCCAACACCAAGGCCGTCGACAGCCTGCTGAACTACGAGACGGTGAAGTACTTCAACAACGAGGAGCACGAAGCCCGCCGGTTCGACAAGGCCATGCAACGCTACGAGCGGGCCGCGGTGCTGAACCAGAGCAGCCTGTCGCTGCTCAATACCGGCCAGGCCACCATCATTTCGGCCGGCCTGGCGGTGGTGATGTTGATGTCGGCCTGGGACATGGCCTCGGGCCGTCATGGCATCGACGATTTCGTGTTCGTCAACATGCTGCTGGTGCAGTTGTTCCTGCCGCTCAACTTCCTGGGCTTCGTCTACCGCGAGATGCGCCAGTCGCTGATCGACATGGAGGCCATGTTCGACCTGCTGGGCGAGCCGCGCGAGGTCGAGGACAAGCCGGACGCGATGGCGTTGATCACCGCCGGCGGTGAAATCGTTTTCGACAACGTGTCGTTCCACTACAAGCCCGACCGGCAGATCCTGTTCGACGTCAGCTTTACCGTCCCCGCCGGGCACACGGTCGCCATCGTCGGCCATAGCGGCGCGGGCAAGTCGACCATCTCGCGGCTGCTCTACCGGTTCTATGACGTCACCGGCGGCGCCATCCGCATCGACGGCCAGAACATCGCCGAGGTCACCCAGACCAGCCTGCGCCGCGCCATCGGCATCGTGCCGCAGGATACGGTGCTGTTCAACGACACCATCGGCTACAACATCGGCTATGGCCGGCCCGAGGCGCCGTTCGAGGAGGTGCGCGAGGCGGCGCGGATGGCGGCGATCGACGACTTCATCACCTCGCTGCCGATGGGTTACGAGACCAATGTGGGCGAGCGCGGGCTCAAGGTGTCGGGCGGCGAGAAGCAGCGCATCGCCATCGCCCGCACCATCATGAAGAATCCGCCGATCCTGATCCTGGACGAGGCGACCTCGGCGCTCGACACCAATACGGAAAAGGAAATCCAGGAGGCGCTGAAGAGCGTGTCGCGCGACCGCACGACGCTGGTCATCGCGCACCGGCTGTCGACGGTGGTCGATGCCGACGAGATCATCGTGCTCGAACACGGCCGGATCGCCGAACGCGGAACGCATGCGGCGCTTCTCGCGTTGCCGGGCGGCCTCTACGCCATCATGTGGCAGCGCCAGCAGGAGGCCGTCGCCGCGGCGGAAAAGCTGGAAACGCTGGCGGCGGACTACTAATTGCCGGACAATGGCGGAAAAGGCGAGGCCATGGAAAACCACAATATCCTGGACAGCATCAAGTCCGTATTCGTCCCGATCCACCGGGAGGGCTACCCCTACATCGCCATCTTCGCCGTGGTGACGCTGCTGCTGATGTGGGCCTGGGCGCCGCTCGGCCTGATCGCCTTCGTGCTGACCGTTTGGTGCGTCTATTTCTTCCGTGACCCGGACCGGACGACGCCGGTGCGCGAGGGCCTGGTGATCAGCCCGGCCGACGGTCTCGTGGTCTCGATCCGGCCGGCGCCGCCGCCGCCGGAACTGGAGATGGGCCCCGAACCGCGCCTGCGCATCGCCATCTTCATGAACGTGTTCGACTGCCATGTGAACCGGTCGCCCTGCGACGGCACGATCACCAGGAAGGTCTACAGCCCCGGCCTGTTCCTCAATGCCACCCTGGACAAGGCCAGCGAGGACAACGAGCGCATGGCGCTGCGCATGACGACGGTCACCGGCAAGGACGTGGCGTTCGTGCAGATCGCCGGGCTCGTGGCGCGGCGCATCGTCTGCAAGGTCGCGCCCGGGGACATGTTGAAGACCGGCGCGCGGATCGGCATCATCCGCTTCGGCAGCCGCGTCGATGTTTATCTGGATGCGGGCATGTCACCCATGGTGGTCGTCGGCCAGAAGGCGGTCGCCGGCGAAACCATCCTGGCCGACGAGAAGGCGGTCGATCCGCCGCAACATGGCGAGGTCCGCTGACCATGAATGCGCCGCTGCATCGGCGATTGCCGCCGGTCGTGCCGGTCAGGGCGCTCGCGCCCACGGTGTTGACCGTGCTGGCGCTGTGCTCGGGCGTCAGCTCGATCCGCTACGCATTTCTGGACCGCTGGGAGGCGGCAGTGATCGCGATCCTGCTCGCCAGCCTGTTCGACCTGCTGGATGGCCGGGTGGCTCGGTTGATCAAGGGCACCTCCAAGTTCGGCGCCGAGCTGGATTCTCTCTCCGACGTGATCTGTTTCGGCGTCGCGCCTGCCATCGTGCTGTATTTCTGGACCTTGCAGGACGTGCCGCGCCTTGGCTGGGCGGTGGCGCTTCTCTACGTCGTATGCTGCGCCCTGCGGCTCGCGCGCTTCAACATCATGGACCAGAGCGCCGCCGAGGACGGCACCGTGCACCGCCATTTCATGGGCATGCCCGCGCCGGCGGCAGCCGGTCTCGCGCTGGTGCCGTTCGCGCTGTCGTTCCATACCGAATCCGATTTCTTCCGCGAACCCGAGGCGTGCGCGGTCTATATGGCCGTGCTCGCGCTGATGATGGTCAGCCGTGTGCCGACGCTCTCGACCAAGCATATCCGGATCAACCGTCATCTGGTGCTGCCGCTGCTGGTCGGCGCCGTGATCCTGGCCGCGCTCCTGGCTTCGTCGTTCTGGGCCACCTATGTGGGCCTGGCGGCGATCTATGCCGTCCTGTTGCCAGTCGTCGCGGTTCAGGCCATGCGCGAGCATCGCAACCAGCCGCCGGACGAACCGGCCGGCCCGCTCGATTAGCAATCCCGCCGATGGTCCCATGCGCGCAGGGTTGAGCCGGACCTGGGAATGGCTGACCTTGCCGGCGCCGGCGCGGCGGTTGCAGCGCGCGGACCGGCGCGGGCTGCCCGCGCACGATCCGGGCGCCGAACCGGCGGTCAACGCCATGCTGGCGTGGCTCGGACGCGCGCAGGACCGCTCGGCCGCGGGCGAAGGCGGCTTCTCTGGGCACTTCGATCTGACCACCGGATGGGGCGCCTCCTGTCCCGGTACCACCGGCCTCGCGGCGCGCACCCTGCTGCGCGCGGCCGACCGTTGGGGCGACCATTCCAGCCGGCAACGCGCCACCTGGGGCCTCGAATGGCTGTGCGGCGTCCAGCGCCCCGATGGCGGCTTCGCGGCGGCGGGCGGCGACGCCTCGGCGCCGTTCGCCACCGGCCAGACCCTGCTGGGGCTGATCGCCGGAAACGGCGCGGTCGCCGGGGCTGGCGACGCCGCGTCCCGGGCCGCGCGCTGGCTCGTGGCGGCGCAGAACGGCGACGGAAGCTGGCTCGGTGAGCGCGCCCATGACACCCAGACCGCCTGGGCGCTGCTGGAGGCCGACGCGCTATTGCCCGATCAGGGTTTCGGCGCTGCGGCGCTGGCCAATCTGCGTTGGGCGCTGGGGCAGCAGCACCGGAACGGCTGGCTGGCCAATTGCTGCACCGACGACGCGACGCGGCCGCTCACGGTGATGATCGGCACGGCGATCCGAGGCTTCCTCGAGGCGTATCGCCTTGGCCATGTGCTACGGCACTTGGACGCAGCGGTCATGGCCGGCTGGGCACTGGTCGCCGTGCAGCGGCGTGGCGACGGCTCGCTGCCGGGCCGACTCAACGACCAGTGGGAATCGGCGGCGGACTGGAGCGGCCTGTCGGGCGACGCGCAGGCCGCCATGTGTTGGATGCTGCTGTTCGAGGCCACCAAGGACCCGGCGTTCCTGTTGGCGGCGAAGGCGGCCAACCGCTTCATCCGCCGCACCCTGCCGGCCACCGCCGACGCCGACCAGTCGGGCGGCGTGCGCGGCTCGTTCCCGGTCGATGGCGACTATGGCCGTTTCCGCTTTGTCACCCAGGCGGCGGTCTATGCCATCGACGCCAACATGATGGAACTGGCGCTGAATGGTTAGCCGAACAGGTCCCGGAACATCCGCGCCGAGGTCAGCGCGAGGAACCCGGCGAACGCCCAGCGCAGCGGCTGCGGCTTCAGCCAGTGGGCGAGCGCCACGCCCCACGGCACCGACAGCAGCGTCGCCGGCACCAGCACCACGAAGCCGAGCAGGCTAACATAGCCCAGATACCAGGGCAGCGGCAGCAGCGGATGACCCCAGCCGGCGATGATGAAACCGATGGTGCCGGGAATGGAGATGATCAGCCCGAAGCCCGACGCCGTCGCCACCGCCCGGTGGATCGGCACGCCGAGCATGGACAGCGTCGGCACGGCCAGCGTGCCGCCGCCGATGCCCATCATGGCCGAGAACGCGCCGATGCCCACGGGCGGCAGCGCGCCCAGGAAGCCGCCGGGCACCGTCTCGCGCAGCTTCCAGTCGTGACGCACGGCCGTCATCTGCACGGCGACGATCAGCGCCACCGTGGCGAACACCAGGGTGAGTTCGCGGCCCTTGGCGAACACGGCAAGCCCCGTGCCGATCAGCACGCCAATGCCCAGCGGTACGGCCCATTGCCGCATCAGTGCCATGTCGACCGCGCCGCGCTTGTGGTGGCCACGCACCGAACGGATCGAGGTCGGGATGATGGTGGCGAGCGACGTGCCGACCGCCAGATGCATGCGGATAGACGGATCGATGTCCAGATACGAGAACACGTGATAGAGCGCCGGTACGATGACGATGCCGCCGCCCACGCCCAGCAGCCCCGAGATCACGCCGCTGAACAGGCCCACGCCGATCAGCAGGACGCCCAGCAGGATCAGGTCGGGTTGTGCGGGCATAGCGTGGTTCCGGCGGTGGCGGCTGGCATTGGTCGATAGCCGACGCGCCGTGGTTGAGTTTTCAGGTCCCGGTGAATCGGGGCGCGCGCTTCTCCAGGAACGACCGCACGCCTTCGTGGTGGTCGTTGGAGCCGAAGCAGTCCTTCAGCGCCACGGTATGCGCCGCCATGTGGTCGGCCGCCGACCGCTCCAGCCCCTCGTAAACCAGCGCCTTGATGCGGGTGAGGGCGAAGGGCGAGCCCTTCAGGTACTTCTCGGCTTCGGCATAGGCAGCGGCCAGCAAGTTCTCCGGCTCGACCAGCTGCGATACGTAGCCGATGGCATAAGCTTCCTCGGCAGACAGAAAATCGCCCGAATAGAGCAGCTGCAGCGCCTTTTGCGGGCCGAGCAGGCGCGGCAGCAGCCAGGTGCCGGCGCCGGTGTCGGGCACCAGCCCGCGATGGACGAAGTTCCAGGCGAAGCGGGCGCGCGGGGTGGCGATGCGCACGTCGCACTGGCTGGTGTATTCGGCGCCCATGCCGACGGCGGGGCCGTCGATGGCGCCGATCACCGGCTTGGGGCATTTCAGCAGCGGCCACCATTTGCCGCTTTCTTGCGCCGTGCCGCGCAGGCCGCGGTCCTTGCCGGGCACCGAGTCCAGGTCCGACAGGTCGGTGCCCGCGCAGAACGAGCCCTGGTCGCCGCCGGTGACCACCAATACGCGGACCGATGTATCTTCGCCCAGCCGGCCAACGGTCTCGATGAAGGCGCGCAGCATGTCGAACGACATGGCGTTGCGCCGCTCGTTGCGGTCGATCAGCAGCGTGGCGATGCCGCGCTCGTCGATGCTGGTCTTGATGAACTCGCTCATGGGCTATTCCCCGTCTACCCAGGTTGAGACGTCATTGGCCGCTTGCGCGGCGTCCCCTCATCCGGCGCTTCGCGCCACCTTCTCCCCGGCGGGGAGAAGGGAAAGTCCGAGCCGTATCGTCACCTCTCCCCGCCGGGGAGAGGGCAGGGTGAGGGGTGCTTACTTCCCCTTCGGCTTGCGCATCTTGTCGCGGTGATAGAGCGGATCGGCGGGCTTGCGCGCGCCCGGGATCATCTTGCTGTCCTTGAAGAAGGCGTCGGCCGCCTCGTCCTTGCGGACCCAGTCGACCAGCTCGCTGCGATAGGCGATCTTCCACACCCCGAAGCGGCATTCGTAGCGGTCCACATACCGCCCGCTGACGAACAGGTCGTATTCCTTGCCGTCCTCGACGATGCGGTGATGGGCCTGGTAATACACCTCGCCGAACGCTTCCAGGCCGTCGACGTCGATCTGCACCTGGCCGATGAAGTGATGGTTCGCCTTGTGCGGGCGCAGCGCGTTCTGCGCGAATTCGACGAAGCCGTCCGGCCCGCCCTCGTAGATGCCGTAGGACAGCCATGCGTCGTCGAAGAACACCGAGCGGTGCAGCTTCGGGTCGAGCCGGTCTTGGGCGCGCATGTAGTTCTGGACAAGCTGCATGATCTCGTCGCGCGCGATGATCTCGTGCAGGCGCTTTTCCTCGGACCATTTCAGATACATGGCGATCATCTCCCTCGCGTCGTTCCCGGACGACACAATGGCGGCATCGGCCAGCGTGGTCAAACGTCCGTTGCCCTCAGGAATGGTTGACCGGGGCAGGCGTGGCCCGTAACCATGCGCATCCACGGCGAACCGGCTCAAAGGACGCGGAAATGGCGGCAGGACAAGGCGAAACAACGCGCGGCGGCGTGGCGGCGCTTTGGGGCGACGCGCGCGCCGTCGGCGGCGTGATCGTCTGCGCGCTTAGCGTCGCCGCCGGCTATGCCATCCGCTACCGGTTCGTCGAGCCCGAGGCCATGGGCGCAGCCTGCGAGCGCGGCGATCCGTGGTGGTGCCCGCTGCGCACCGGCTTCATCATGTTCACCGAATGGAACGGCTTCGGCTGGCTGTCGCTGCTGCTGGCGGTGCTGGCCATTGCGGTGCTCGCCAAAGGCGGCGCCAGAAGCGCACGCTGGATCGCCATTTTCGCGATGATCGCCGCGGGCCTGGGCATGATCCTCTACAACAACACCATGTCGGTGCCGGCGGCGATCCTGGCGCTGATCTGCCTGATCCGGGCGCGTTAGGCCGCGGTGACGCCTTGGCCGCGGAACGCCCGGCCGACGCGGACCATCTCCCTCCACGCGAAGCCAAGCCACGGTACCGACAGCACGACGCAGGTCGCCGCCCAGATGCATGCCTCCACATTGATGACATGGTCGATGGCGAACGGGCCGGCGATCAGGATCAACAGCGCGATCCAGCCTTCCTCGGGCTGCGATTCGTCCGACCGCTCGCGCGTCGACGGCTGGATGTGGAGCAGCAGGAACGCGGCGGCCGGCAGCCAGAAGGCGAGCTGCAGGAAATCCCTGTGGCGGCCGTCGATGGCCATGGAGACAGCGAGCACGGCGGCGGGCAGCATCACCGCCCAGTGATAGGCGCCGATAATCCGCGAGCCGTTGAAGCGGCGGGTGCGGACCGCGTCCAGCACGCCGTCGAAGCCGGCCGGCTTGGGCACGTTTTTCCCGCCGGCGACCGCATAGATCAGCAGCGCGCCGCCGACCACGGCGATCAGCATCAGCAGGCTGATCCACGCCCAGCCCCACCAGTTGTTCAGTACGATCATGGAAAGCTGCGCGCCGAGCGCCCACCACGTCGCGCCGACGGCGGGCGCGGTGATGCCGAGGCCGAGCCAGCGGACCGCCTTGATCGGCTTGCCCCACTGCAGCGCCCAGGCGAAGGCGAGCAACGAGACGGCGGCGGTGAACGCGGCCGCCAGCCGCCATTGCGGCCATTCGCTCACCGGCCCGGTCAGCGGGAATTTCAGGTTCCGGTCCTTGTCGAGGATGCCCCAGTAGCCGCCGACGGTGCCTTCCGGCATACGCTTCCACGGCTGGTCGATAGCCTCGATCAGATTGTACGGCACGCCGATGGCTTCCGCCTGGGCGGCGAACTCGCGCACGAACCGCGCCTCGTTCACCAGCGTCGGCGCGGCGCCCGAACGGGTGCGCCCGGCGGATGGCCAGCCGATCTCGCCGATCTGGATGGCCTTGCCCGGGAACAGCGCCTGGGTATCTTCGATGATGCCGCGCGCATGGGCCTGCACCTGGTCGATGGTTACCGGATGCGGGTCGTCCCAGTAGGGCAGCACATGAACCGTCACCACGTCGACGGCATCGGCGAGCGCCGGGTTGCGCCGCCAGAACTCGTAGATGTCCGCATAGGTGACCGGCAGGCTGGTGCGCGCCTTGACCGAGCGGATGATCCCCGCCAGGCGCTCGCTGGTCATCTCCCGGCGCAGCATCACCTCGTTGCCGACGACGATGGCGCGGACGCTCTCGGGATACTGGTGCGCCAGCTCCAGCGCCCGGTTGATCTCCAGCTCGTTGCGCCGGTCCTCGGCGCCGATCCAGATGCCGACCATCACCTCGATGCCGGCGTCGTGGGCCGCCTTCATGGTCTTGCCCTGGTCGCCCAGCATGGAATAGGTGCGGATGCAGTCGGTGTATCGCGACAGGATTTTCAGGTCGCGCTCGACCATGCCGTCGGGTACCGGGAACAGGCCATCCCTGGCGTTGAGCGGCGAGGCCTTGTTCGTCGCGGGCGTGTAGGACAGGCACTGCAGGTGGCCGCGCGGTACGTCGACGATGTCGATGGGCCGCCCCAGCCACGACCACAGGAACCAGGAAATGGCGGCGGCGATGAGGAGCGCGGGAAGGGCGGCGATGCGATGCATTACTGTGGCCTGTCAGCGGAATTGGCGGGCCGGAAGGGTTTAGCCGAAGCGCCCGGTTTAAGGAAGCCGTTACGCCGCCTTGGCCTCGGGCATCGGTACGTCGGGCTCGACCGGCTGAGCTGCGGCGTCGTCCGGATTGCCCTTCGAGTAGGCGTGCGCCCGCTCGAGGCCGTAGAGCAGCGGGGCGGCCAGGAACGGCAGGCTCTGGACGATCAGCGTCGCGGCGAAGACGTACATCTCCGTCGCCTGGTTTTCCCGGTTTATGTAGAACAGGCTGGCCGCGCCCACCAGCAGCAGCACGCCGACGATGGATTCGAAGCGGATCGGGCTCGGTCCCTTGCCCGTCTTGCCGCCGCCACCCTTGGCGGTGACCTTGAACGGCAGTGCGTCGCTGATCAGGCCGCGGCCCACCGCGTGCGCCACCGTGAACTGCAGGCTCATGGCCGCCGCCGCCGCGCCCAGGATGCGGTGCGGCGGAATCTTCACCCGGGTGACGTACAGCATGCCGCAATGCAGCAGGTTGACGCCGAACGCCACCAGGATCGGCACGGTGAACGGCAGCATGGGGATCATCAGCTCGGCCCAGATGATCATCGGCACCCAGAACAGGTTGAGGAACGCGGTCAGCACGCCGAATGCGTCCGAGATCCAGTAGCTCCAGCCGGCGATGTACTGGCTCTTCTGCCGGTAGTTCAGCCCCGGCGTCGAGGGTTTCATGAAATGGGCGTGCTTGCGGATGATCTGCATGGCGCCATAGGCCCAGCGATGCCGCTGGGTCTTGAACGCCTCGAAGGTGTCTGGCAGCAGGCCCCAGCCGTAGCGGCGGGCGGTATAGGTGCCCTCGTAGCCCGCTTCCAGCAGGCGCAGGCCCAGCTCGGTGTCCTCGGTGATGGTGGCCGTCGACCAGCCGCCAACCTCGTCGAAGGCCGAGCGCCGGATCAGCAGCATGGTGCCGTGGGCGATCAGCGCGTTGCGCTCGTTCCGCTGCACCATGCCGATGTCGAAAAACCCGGCATACTCGCTGTTGATAGCGGTCTTGAACGCGGATTCCGGGCCGTCGCGGTGGTCCTGCGGCGCCTGGACGAAGGCGATCTTCGGGTCGGCGAAGGCGGGGACCAGATCCTTGAGCCAATCCTTGTCGACCACATAGTCGGCATCGATCAGCGCCAGGATGGTGGCGTCGGGCGACACCTCGTCCATGGCGAGCGTCAGCGCGCCGGCCTTGAAGCCCTTCACGTCCTGCAGATTGAGAAACTTGAAGCGCGGCCCCAGGGTCTTGCAGTGCGTCTCGACCGGACCCCAATGGGCCTCGTCCGGCGTGTTGTTGATGATCACCATGACTTCGTAGTCCGGGTAATCCAGCTTCGCCAGGCTGCTCAGCGTTTCGTTGAGCATGGCCGGGTTCTCGCGGTAGGCCGGCACCTGGACCGACACCTTGGGATAGTGGAAACTGGCCGGCGGCTTGATGTGGTGCGGCAGCAACCGGATCGGCCGGTTGCCGACGGTTACCTCGGCCACCTCGTCGATCTTCAGCAGGGTCATGGCGGTCAGCGGGAACATCAGGATGAAACCGATCACCCAGGCGATGGTCGAGCCGGTGTTCAGGTAGTTATCGAACGGATAGACCAGCGCCAACGCCATGCCGGCGCCCAGCGCCTGGGCGGACAGCGAGACGGCCAGCGCATGGCCGAACGCCGTTCGCCGCCGGCCGATGGCGATGGCCGTCAGCAGCGCTCCCAGAATCAAGCCGATGGCGGCGGTCCGTCCGTGATTCTGGTCCTTCACCTCGCCCTGCAGCATGAACTTGGCCTTGCCCGAGGCGTCGAACAGACCCCAATACGGGCCGACCGTGCCCTCGTTGGTCTTCCACGGCTGGTCGTAGGCTTCCATCAAATTGTATTCGGCGTCGCGCTGGTCGGCCTCGATCAGGAAATTGCGGATCAGCTCGGCCTGGTTGGTGGCGGTGGGCACCGACCGCTGCCGGTTATAGCCCTGGCTGGGCCAGCCGAACTCCATGATGACGATGCGCTTGCCCGGGAAGGTGCGCTTCAGGCGGTCGTATTTCTCCATCGTGAACTCGATGGCGGTATCGGCCGGGATCATCTCCCAATAGGGCAGGATATGGGCCGAGATGAAGTCGACTTCCCTGACGAGCTCCGGATGGGCGACCCAGATGTCCCAGGTTTCGCCGGTGGTGATCGGCACGCGGCTGCGCCGGCGAAGTTCGCGCAGGTACTTGATCAGCTCCTTGACCGACGGCGTCTTGTCCTGGGCCGTCGTGCCCCACTCGTTGCGCAGGATGGTTTCGTTGCCGACCACGATGGCGCGGACATTGGGATAATGGTTCGCCAGGTAGAGCGCCGATTCGATTTCCTTGCGGTTGTTGTTGTCGTCCCGGCCGAGCCAGATGCCGAGGACGACCGCGATGTCGCGCTCGTCAGCCAGCCGCGGCACCTCCGCCGCCAGGCCCGTCGAGGCATAGAGGCGCACGGTCGATGAGACGGTCTTGACCCGGTCGAGCATGCCGCCCACCCGGTCAAGCTCCGACTGGGTGATCGGGGCCGTCGCCGCTTTCGGGCCGCCGACGTCGAGCGAGACCGACTGCACCCGGGCGGTGACCTCCGGCGGATCGGACGTGTCGTAGGATTCGAACCAGGCCCAGGCTTGCAGCAGGGCGCCGATCACGATGGCCAGGAAGATGTTGCGCATCAGTGAGGAAACCTATGGCGCTGCACGACCGTATCCGCGTTGAGTCCAAGCGGATGCTGAACCCGCTGGTTCATTGGATCAAGACAAAGACGGCAAGGGCAGGGCCGGTCGCCACCTATTTGGCCTGCTTGCGCCCGGGCTTGGCGGCGGCGTCCGCGGCTTCCTCGGTCGCGCGGGTCGGCGACAGGGTTTCCCAGCAATTGGTCACCAGGATTTCGGCCCGCGGCCGGTTCGCCCCGGCCGGTGCGTCGACCGCGCAGGCGAACGCCTTGGTCAGGTGGTCGGCCGGACAGCCGAACTTTTCGTAGAAGCCCAGATGATCCTTGGCGGCGACGGTGTCGTCGCGCAGCAGCGAGTGGATGATCCGCTGGCCCGGCCAGGTGCACTGGGACTGAAGCTGAACCGGCAGCGGTTCTTCCTTCTTGGCCTTCGGCTTGGGCTGGGCGTTCGCGCCGTCGAGAGGGACCATGACGGCCATGGTGACGGCCAGGATGCAGGCGACGGCGTGAAGGGCGGAACGGTGGGTCATTCAGGCAGCTGCTCTCGGGCGAAAAAGACGGGTGTTAAAGGGCCAAAGGGGCAGGGTCCACGCGGGATCGAGGCGCTCGGCCAACGATCGCCAGAAGATAAGCCCTCGTCACAGGAATGCAACGTCTGTGTTGGGCTGGCGGGCGTTGCCAGCCGCCGTCCGAAGGGTCTACGATCCGCCCACACTGAAACCGGGAGACTTGTCATGAGCAATGTATTCGGCGCGGTCCTGCAGCAGGGTTATGTGGTGCCGGACATCGACGCGGCGATGAAGCACTGGATCGCCCGCGGCATCGGGCCGTTCTATATGGAGCACCTCAAGGAATTCCCCGGCGAGTTGGGCGGCAAACCGGTGAAGCTGGAGCTGAAGGCGGGGTTCGCCTATTCGGGCGACCAGCAGATCGAGGTGATCGAACCCATCGGCCCGGTGCCCAGCATCTACAGCGAATATTTGAAGGAGCATCCGCAAGGCGGCCTGCAGCACCTGGCGGTGTTCTGCGAGGGAACCATCCAGGAGAAGCTGGACGAGCTGAAGCGCAAGAACATGAACTTCGAGGTGCGCCAGACCTATGGCGACCAGCACGCCTACATCGACTCCGTCGACCAGCCCGGGGTGATGATGCAGCTCATGTACCGGAGCGAACTGATCGAGAAGATGTTCGCGATCATCAAGGAAGGCGCCGACACCTGGGACGGCAAGACCGACCCGGTCCGCCGCATCGACTGGTCGTCCGGCACGCCAGTGGTGAAGCCGCTGGCGGCTTAAGGGATGGCCTATATGGGCAACGGCTAAACTTTACCGTGTCCCTGAGCTTGTCGAAGGGCCTCGCATCAGCGTTCGAGCAAGGCCCTTCGACAAGCTCAGGGACACGGATAGAGTTTAGGCCTGCACCAGCCTACAGCATCGTCTCCGCGATCACCTTCAGCGCCTCGGGCGAGGTGCGGCCGATCAGCATGGAGCCGACGTGCTTCTTCCTGGCCGCTTCCTTCCACGGCGCGAGGCGCTCCTTGATCCGCTCCTTGGGACCGCACAGCGCGACCGCGTCGACCATCGCGTCAGGGATGGCGGCGGCGGCCTCGGCCTTCTGGCCGGACAGGAACAGGTCCTGGATCTTCACGGCCTCGTCGACGAAGCCCAGGCGCTTGGCGTAGTCGTTGTAGAAGTTCTTCGACCGCGCGCCCATGCCGCCGATATACAGCGCCATGCCGGGACGAACCTTGTTGCGGCATTCGTCGATGTCGTCGCCCATCACCACGTTGACGAACGGCGCCACGTCGAAGTCGGCCAGCGTCTTGCTGTTTCCGGCCTTGGCGAGGCCCTTGTCGATGTCGTCCTTGAACACGTCGAAGCGTTCCGGGTTCATCCAGATCGGGAAGAAGCCGTCGGCCACCTCGGCCGAGGCGCGGATGCCGGCGGGTGTGATCGCCGCGGTGTAGATCGGCATGTTCGGGTCGCCGTGCAGGATGCTCTTCAGCGGCTTGCCGAGGCCGGTGGCGCCGGGACCGTCATAGGGGATGCGGTATTCCTCGCCGTGGAACTCCAGCGGCTTCTCGCGCTTCAGGATCTGGCGGACGATCTCGACATATTCCTTCACCTTCACCATGGGCTTGCCATAGGGCACGCCGTGCCAGCCCTCGGCGACCTGCGGGCCGGACGGACCAAGGCCCAGGATGAAGCGGCCGTTCGACAATTCCTGCAGCGTCATGGCGGTCATGGCGGCGCAGGCGGGCGTGCGGGCCGGAATCTGCATGATCGAGGTGCCGACCTTGATCTTGGTCGTCTGCGCCAGCACCCAGGCGGCGGGCGTCACCGCGTCCGAACCATAGGCTTCGGCGGTCCAGGCGCTGTCGTAGCCCAGGCTCTCGGCCAGCTTGACTGTCTCGACGCCCAGGTCCATGCGGCCACCGGAGTAGCCCAGAAGAATTCCCAGTTTCATGTGCATCCCTTTCGCTGATTGTGTGCGGACGGTTGTTACCGGCCGGTTCGGCCGCCACATTAGGCGATTCCCGCGCTCCCGCAACTCTATTGTCTCGGCCCGTGCCGGGGAATAGCGCTCGTGCGCCGCAGGCCACTATTGTGCAACGGGGAGCCGCACGCTACCTGTCGAGCATGGCGTTTTCATATCCCCAGAACATCGCGGCGGCGCCGCCCGCCGGCGTGATCGAGATCGACCTCGCGGCGCTCGCCGGCAATTGGCGGCTGATGCGGGCGCAGGCCCATGGCGCCAAGGTGGCCGCCGCGGTCAAGGCCGACGCCTATGGCCTGGGCGCGGGCAGGGTGGGCAAGGCGCTGTGGGACGCCGGCTGCACGCGGTTCTTCGTCGCCACCATGGACGAGGGCGTGACGCTCCGGCGCATGCTGCCGCAAGCCGAAATCGCCGTGCTCAACGGACTGATGGCGGGCGACGAGGCGGCCGTCCGGGACAGCAGGCTGACGCCCGTGCTCAATGACCTCGAGCAGGTCCGCCGCTGGAACGGCGCCTGCGGCCGCGCGGGCGAGCGCGGCGAAGCCATGATCCATGTGGACACCGGCATGAACCGGCTCGGCATGACCCTGGCCGACGCCGGGAAGCTGGCCGCGGCGCCGCCCGACAATGTCCGGATTTCCGTGGTCATGAGCCATCTGGCCTGCGCCCGTCAGCCGCAGCACCCGCTGAACGCCCGCCAGTTGCAGCGCTTCCGGCAGATCCGTGCGCTGTTCCCCGGCGCGCAGGCAAGCCTCGCCAATTCGGCCGGCCTGCTGCTCGGCGAGGATTACTGCTTCGATCTGGCCCGCGTCGGCATCGCCCTCTATGGCGGCAACCCGGTCGAGGGCTGGCCCAACCCCATGCAGCCGGTGGTCAGGCTGTGCGCCCGCATCCTGCAGGAGCGGCTTGTGGATACCGGCGAGACGGTCGGCTACGACGCCACCTTCACCACCACGCGCCCGACCCGGCTGGCGGTAATCGCCGCCGGTTACGCCGACGGCTGGCCGACGTCGGCAAGTGGCCGGGGCAAGGCTTCCGTTGCTGGCGTGATCGTACCGTTCGCGGGGCGGGTATCCATGGACCTCATCGCCCTCGACGTGACCGACGCGCCCCTCGGCATGACTGCGCCCGGCGCCCTGGTAGAGCTGATCGGCCCCGATTTGTCGCTCGACGCGGCTGCCGATGCCGCCGGCTTGATCTCCTATGAAGTACTGACCAGCCTCAGCCGGCGTTTCGAGCGGCGCTACCTGTAGACTTCAGTCACCCGCGGCCACAGGGGTTGCAATCGCCAGAACACCAAAGACGACCAAACACGGCAGGCTCAGGGTTGCCGGAACAACTCGAGTACGTCGCTGATCATGTCCTTGCTGAATGGCTTTGAGACCAGCGGCGCATCGGCATACGCGCTCAGGACGCCATGTTGGCCGTATCCCGTGACGAAGGCGAACGGTTTGCCGCGACGGTTGAGGACCCCCGGCAGCGCGTGGGCTTTCTGTCCGTTCAGGTTGACGTCCAGAAACGCCAGGTCGAACACCTCCTCGGTCGCGAGCCGTATGGCCTGCTGCACATTGGTCGCGATGGCGACGACCGTGCAGCCCAGCTCCTCAAGGTACGCTTCCAGCAGCATGGCCACGATGGCCTCGTCCTCGACGATCAGAACGCGAAGGTTCGTCATTCCAGCACGTCGACCGCAAGCGGAAGCTGGACCGTGAATACGAGACCGCCGGGCTCGAACCGCAGCGCGATGGAAGAGTCGGCGCCGCCCGCCATGGCCCGCTCGATCAGCCGCAGGCCGAACCCCTTTTTCGCGGGAGGCGAAACCTTCGGGCCGCCATGCTCCTCCCAGCGGAGGTTCAGCTGTCGTCCCCTCTGGCCGCGTTCCACCGACCAGGTGAGCGACACCCGTCCGCCCGGGACCGACAGGGCGCCATGCTTGATGGCGTTGGTGCATAGTTCGTGCAGCGTCATCGACAGGTTGGAGGCGGTCTGCGGGGAAACCCTGATCTCGGGACCCGAGAGATCGAAATTGTCCTTGCCGGCATGGGCGATCGCCGAGTCGACGAGATCGCCGAGCGGCGCGTCCCGCCAGTTCTCGCGCGTCAGCACGTCATGCACAGCGGCGAGCGCCAGGATACGCTTCTCGAACGTCTTGGCCGAATCCGGCTTGATCTCGCCGAAGGTCTGCGCGGCGATCGATTGAATGGTGGCCAGGGTGTTCTTGACGCGGTGATTCAGTTCGTTGATCAGCAACTGCAGCCGCTCACGCGCCTGCTCCTGCTCGGTCACGTCGGTGTTCGTGCCGTACCATCCGACGATCACGCCGTTTTCACGCAGCGGCTCAACCCGCGTCAGAAACTGCCGGTAGCTGCCGTCCGAGGCCCGCAGCGGAAAAATCATCTCGAAGAATTCGCCCTGGGAAACGGCGTGGGTCCATTTTTCCAGCATCCCGGGCAAGGTGTCGGGGTGATGCACGGACTGCCAGCCCCAACCGGCCATCTCCTCGGGGGTGGTCCCGGTATAGTCGTACCATCGCTGATTGTACCAGAAGACCCAGCCGTCCGGATGTGCCATCCAAGCCAGATTGGGCATGGAATTCGCGAGCGCCCGAAACTGCGCATAGCTGATATCCGAATCCCGATCCACGGCGTCGTCGGCCATCGTTTCCCCGGCTAGTGAGCCTGCTACCTCTAGCAGGCTGCTGAAAAAGTGTCTCGCCTTGGGGATGCGGAGATGATTCCCTATCCGGGTACGGATAGGGAGTTTCCGGGATGCGGGGCGAGGATTTAGAGAGCGGTGCGCTGTT